>DIAM01000004.1:245019-325368 GCA_002416505.1 Gammaproteobacteria bacterium UBA5078 | reverse complement strand
TACTAAAGCGGGGGAAAGGTCAACCCAACACCGCGATCGGGGGAGTGCGTCCAAGGAAATTACTGCTAGCAGTTTAGCCCTCTACTATAAAAGCCAGTTAGTAATTGGTGGGATTGCAATATATGATCAGCAAAAAGTGGCGGTCCCGTTACAATAACGCAAGACCCAACACTTCGATTGGTGGAGTGCATCCAAGGCGATTACTGCTAGCGGCTTAACCCACTACTTAAAAGGTCGGTTAGTAATGGGGAGACTACATAGAATTCTTATTTTCGGAGTTGTTTTTTACTATTTAACTCAAGCGATAGCAAAATGCCCATTTATACCTTTGTGCCAAACTTGAAAGTTATCTGCACTAGCAGGGCGTGCAATGTAATATCCCTGTGCCATATCGCACCCCATACTTTGAAGTCGAAGCAAAGTAGCGCTATCTTCCACACCTTCAGCAACTACCAGCAAATCCATTTTATGAGCTAAATTAATAGTGCTTTCTATGATGTTAAATGAAATATCAGATTCTTGATTAAGCAGCTCAAACACAAAGGATTGATCTATCTTAATTTTGGAAAAAGGGAATCTATGCAAATAATGCAGTGACGTATAACCAGTACCAAAGTCATCAATAGATATTTCTATTCCATTATTAACTAATAAATTTAAAACTTTTAGAACATTAGATTCATTATGCATTATAACACTCTCGGTAAGCTCTAGCTCAAGGTGACTACCGCTTAGTTCATACTTATCTAGATGTTGAAGTACGTTGTGTACAAAATTAGGTTGCGAAATATTTCGTGCCGAAACATTAACAGCAACTTTGATATACAACCCTTCTTTTTTCCACTTGCTTGCTTGTGCTAATGATTGATCTAGTGCGAACATTGTAATTTCATTAATCAAAGTGCTTTGCTCGGCTCGCGGTATAAATTTATTTGGAGGTATAAATCCCGACTTAGGGTGATGCCAGCGTATTAATGCTTCAGCAGATATAATACTGCCATCAATTAGATTAATTTTTGGTTGGAAATGCATTTCCAGCTTTTGAGATTCTAATGCGGCTTTTAGATTACCTAATAACTCTAGGTTTTTTGCCCCCTCTAAATCTTCTTCCTCTGCAGTTGCTGTCAATATTGGCTGATGTGACTCAATTGAATGCAAAACGACCTGATTAATTCGTTGAATATAATAATTATAAGGTTTCCTTGCTTTTTCGAACTTCAAAATCCCAATATTAATGTCCCCATGTAAATTAACTTTTTTGAAGACCAATGATTCTTGGAGGTAAGCGTGCGCTAAACTTATCCTTTCCTGTAATTCAAATGTTCCAGTATCTTCTAATAGCACACAGACCATGTTCTCTTGCACTCTGTAAACCTCAGTTCCAGCCTTTAGAGTGGTTTGTATTTTCTGTGCAATCTGAGAAATTAAAGCCTCTACCGATCCGCCACCGAAATGACAGGCCAGCTCATTAGCATTGGCAAGTGAGAAAGCTACTAAAAAATGGTTCTGATTATGTTTTGGCTGACTTCTTTTCTGTGCAATAGTCTCTGCAAGTGCATAACTGTTAGGAAGTTTGGTACCACTGTCGTGAAGGGATTGCCATCTTAATTGCGATACATAGTGCCGAAGAATATCCCTGTAACCTCCAATTAACAAACCAACTAATAGAAAGTAGGCCATTCGATAGACCCAATTGGCTGCCAGCTGAGCTCCAAAAATGGAAGTGTCAATTGGGCCAAAAGGGCCTAGTATGATACCGCAGATGATCGCTGAAATCGCACCGCCAACAGCCCCGTAAAGTAATCCGGATAGAACTATAGGTATAAAGACTAAATCGGAGACTGCGTATTGACCACCCCCGGTCTCCATTACAAAAATATACACCCCAAACATCATTAACGATATTAGGGGGATCATGGAGACTTGCAAAGCCCGGCGATTCTTCTCTAGCCAATACAACACGGCTTGTATTTTCAAGTTAAATCCCATATCACCTAATTTCCATCAAAGATTGGCCATAGCCTATCTGTTAAATTTAATTGAAGGTTGAGCAATAATGAAATTGTACTTTGTACTTGAAACCGCCCATTTAGTTTCATTCTGAGCTGCAAGCCTTGTCCAGCAACCAAGTTGTAGGTACTGACAAGTTAACTCCCAATCTGCCTGAATCCGGAGCATGATTCAATCGAAAATGCATAAACGTCACCGATTCCCGCCTGAAATTATCCAGTATGCCGTCTGGCTCTACCATCGATGCAGTCTGAGTCATCGCGATATCGAAGACCTGTTGGCGCAACGGGGTATCTAGGCTAGCTACGAATCTGTTCAACATTGGTGCAATAAGTTCGGGCCTCAATTTGCGCGACGACTGAGAAGAAAGCACGGCGGATACGGAGACACGTTCTACATTGACGAGGTGTTCGTGAAGATTCAGGGTGAATTGATCTAAACGAGTTTGAGTTCACATTTTCTTTTCAAGCCCTGACAGAGTTGAACATCTTTAACTCTGTTCATAATTCAAATCAACTGCCACCAATAACGAACGTTGCCCCAAATCGCAAAACAGACTCGCTTCCTTCATTCCCGTGAGTTCTCTTGACTGCGAAATCGAATGCGATGTTCTCGAATGGCTCATAGATAAAACCCAACAACCCCGCGTACTCAGGCGAAGCATGGTTTGAAGACACCCTAGTGAACTCCACTACCGGACGCAATCGATTATCGCTATTTCCCTCGAAGATAATTCCAGTGAATACCTCATTTTCTTGTTCAGGAGTTCGTTCCGTTGCAACATTCAGGTATAGCGACCCCCAATCCCATTGGTTCCCTATTATTGCTGCTAGGCTAGACCCAGTTTTCGTTGCAACCTCGCTACTTTTTTCGAACGACAACTCCATTGCAACGCTTAAGCCTGAATAACCCTGGATACTTCCCTTTCTCAGAAGATGCTTCACTCCAATCTCTGAGGCATTCTCTCTAAAGCGGTTCTCGTGATGATCAGCTCTTTCCGCCTCTACTCCAAAATTTAGTTCCCAATTTTCAGTTAATCCATAATTGAGGCCAAACATTGGTGTATGCCAGTTCAATTTACTAGCATCTCGTTTGAAATCCAGAGGGCCTAATTTAATCTCAAATTCATTAACGCCAACTAACGCAGGATCTGTTCCATCAAATGGCCTACCAGCAAAAACTTGTGGTGCTTGGAAAAATAAAGCTAAGCTTGCAATGAAGACTTCAATGGTAAGAACTCGATTCTTCGACAAGCGCGAATAAGACCTGTTGATAATATTCATATAATTATCGACTCATTCTCCAAGGTGAAAAATTCCCCCACGACTCAAGAGCAGATGTTGCCCAAACTGTTGTCTCTTCCGTATGACAAAGATTACAAGCGTTAGGAATGTCGATGGCTTCTGATTGAGCAGGTGTTACGAATTTGAAGGTATGGCTCCTGACGTTGATGTTGCTAATAGTCTGTGCAATCTTGGGCATATGACATGCGACACATTCGCTCCCCGCACTACCTTCTGCATGATGGGTATGAGCCTGCAAGGTGTTTTCACGAGGCCCATTCTGCGATTTCGGGGCATGACAAGTTAAGCATAGCTTCTCAACTGGCTCTCTTAACAGTGCTGTATTCTCTGTCCCGTGCGAATCATGGCAAGACCCACATGTGACGCCTCGTTGGTACATCGCACTTTGTATATAATCGTTTCCCTGCATTCGATTCTTATGCGCGGTCCCGTCCGCAAAATGAGTGAAGGTCTGCTCGCCAAGCTTGTGTTCTTCCATTTCCCAAAAATCAGCTAAATCCAAACCAACTTTAAAACCAACAGGCCAATCGTAGTACACACCCGCAATAGGTTTCTCTATAGGCTGCCCTTGCGAATGGCATTGCATACAAGTGTCATTTGCCTGTGTCGCGCTCATGTGTGCCGGATTCAAAATGTTGCTTAGAATTGGGTTATTAACATGTTCAGACCCAGCGCCATGGCAGCTTTCGCAACCAACATTCCATTCAACTGGGGTTTTGGTTTCAATGTTATAGCTAACTGAGTGACAGCCATCGCAAAGTGGCCCTGTAGGGCGCTGTAAGTTATCGCCAGAATCTGGGTAGTGGGGAACCCACCAGTCTGTATTCTCTCCAACGTGGTAGCGACGCCAAGTCTTATTAACTACATCCCATTGTGCTGGAAACGGGAAATAGTCATCTCCAATCTTCTGAAAGTAACGCTGTTTCCAACCACTTCCGTAGACCAATGCTACATCGTCCAAACTAAAAGTCAGCAATGGGTCAGGTACAGAGAAATCAGGTAGTACGGCATTGGGGAAAAGTTTCGGATCGCGTACGACATTTGCCATCTTGGTTTCTTTCCAGCGGGCGTACGTGTCTTCATGGCAGCTTTGACAAGCAGCTGAACCAACATACTCAGCGTTCAGAGTTGCATTAGTGGCAACCTCAAGTGCGTCTGCAGGGGCCGGCGGATTGCTAGTGGGAAGTTGGCGAATAAAGGAGACTATTTGCCAGACCTGACGCTCCGGTAAGTCCCATGCTGGCATGCCGGTATTACGAATACCATTTCGAATATGGTAAAAAACTTCACCATCTGTCTTACCAATTATAGATTCTTTAAGATTGGGTGCACGCGGGAAGAGGACGATGCCGACTCTGGTTTTTCCGCTGCCGTCAAAGGCGTGACAGGTTTCGCAGTTGGACTGATACAAGGCTTGCCCTGCTGAAATATCTGCCTTGTCGTCACTAATGGGGTTTTGCATCTGCTTCGATTCTTCGGGGACACTATGATTCAACATCCATTGCGCGACCGTTACCTCTAGCACCGGTGGCTCTGACCTAGCGCTCGATATTCCGGGTAATATCTTAAAGTAGAACACTATCGCCAAAATAGTTAAGGCAATGAACGTAACACCCAGAATATTGACAAAAAGAGCAGAACCAGATTGAGTCCTAGCTAATCGTTTATTATCATTCATACCCTTTCCTTCGGTAGCTGCAGACAACAAATATTGATTGTTTATCCAATATTTAGTGTATTGACTTTGGTTATTACGAACACGGTAAATTCAGCTCTCAAACAATTGAATCCTCTAGGCCTACCTCTTGGTTCGAGGTGCAATTCCGGAAGTTCCTAGGCCGACCAAGAGGCTGTGTGCATTAGTCTTTAGTGGGTAACTTCCAATAGCGTATGTGTTTACAATCTACGTAGACGCCAGTACAGGACGGGAAAAATTTCGAGAGTTAACACAATCAATTTCGGTTCAATATGTAATTTTCCGGTTAAGAAATCGCAATCAAGGAACAGCCTCATACTCTCCAGGTCAGTTTAAGCATTCTGGAGCACTCCCTTTGCGCTAGGCTGCGACTTGAACTTGGATCGAGTGTCTTAGTTCTCTTTTCTGCCTAGAAGTAGCCATCACTTAGTAAAACTGGTTTTGTAGATTCCTTAGCTTGGGACACTTGGTTAATTCTGCCGATTAAGAGTTAGGAATCTAGAGAAAGCTCTAATCAACATTTATGCTACACCTTATTTTTCTGTAGCGCTAGCTACAATATAGATATAAGCTCTACAAGATGTCATGGTTAATACTAATTCTTTCGCTTCCCACTGAGAACGCCACTGTGCGGATGCGGTCCTGGCGCTCTATTAAGGCATGGGGAGCCGCTTCGCTCCGCGACGGGGTCTATCTATTGCCTGCAAATCCCGATCATGTGGAAAAATTTGAAGAAATTGCGAGTAATGTCCGAGAGACAGGGGGGGTCGCTCATGTGCTGCTCACCGATTGCCCAGAAGGAGATGATTTCCCTGCTTTGTTCGATCGCTCGCAAGATTTTGAGGAGCTGCTCTCGGAAATTACAAAGCTAAGAAGAAGGCTTTCATTAGAATCGGCAATGGAGGTCATGAAGGAGACGAGAAAACTACGCAAACGTTCTTCACAATTGGCAAACATAGATTTTTTCCCCGGCGCCGCCCGTGATCGGGTCGACAGGGAGTTGCAAGAGCTCGAGATCGATTCAAATCGAGTTTTGTCACCTAATGAACCTCGAGCTACCTCGACTAGCATCCAGCTTCTTAAACATGCAGATTTTCAGGGCAGGGTTTGGGCAACGCGCCGCCGCCTCTGGGTGGATCGTTTAGCCAGTGCCTGGCTTATTCAACGTTTTATCGATTCGAAAGCGCGATTTTTGTGGTTGGACTCTCCAAATGACTGTCCAGATGAAGCGTTGGGGTTTGACTTCGACGGGGCGACCTTTACCCACGTGGGCGAAAAAGTCACCTTTGAAACACTGATGGAAAGCTTTGATCTACGCCAAGCGGCTTTGCAATGGATCGGAGGGTTGGTGCATTACCTCGATGTAGGAGGCTATCAGCCAGCGGAGGCATCTGGTATTGAGTGTGTATTGATGGGGCTTCGCGAGACCTACCATAATGATGATGAACTTTTGCAGGCTGCCAACCAAGTATTTGACAGCCTGTACATAACCTATAAAAAGGAGAAATGATTGCGTAAGAGCAATCGAAATATAGAACAAACGGCGGTTGGTAATGTCAACGACATTCGACCAGCATCAGCCGTTAAGGGAAATATTACACAGTAGGTTGCGGGCTGCCGCGCCATGCGGTAGTGTGTTCCGACAAGAGACATTCGCGTTTCCATGTGCGCTTCAAAACGGGGATGCCGTAAAGGATTTTACCTCAACCTGACTTATTTATAATTCGTTCAAAATTCAAGTCGAAAAAATGAGGATAGATATGAAAAAAAATACTATAAAAATACTCATCATTGTGGCCGCTTTCCTGCTGCAAGCACCAATGACAATGGCAGATAGAAACCTTGAGCTCAATGCTGATGTCATTAGTAAAGCTGCAGGCACTCTAGCGACACTCGGACCAGATGATGTCGTACGTATCGGATGGCAACGCGAAGATGTTCCAGTTATGGTGGACGGAGTAAAGCTCCCGACGGCAGCAGGCCTTGGTAGTTGGGCTGCGTTCAAAGCAGTAACTGGTGGCGGCGTGATGCTGATGGGAGACACAGTAGTTTTCGAGGATGAAATCACACCAGCGATGGATGCTGCCTTTGCCAATGGTCTGGAAATAACAGCTCTGCACAACCATTTCGTGTTCGACAGTCCGCCTGCTTATTTTATGCACGTTGGAGGACATGGGAAGAGCGCCGAAAAACTAGCCCTCGGGATTAAAGCTATGTGGGACGCGATCAAGGAAGTACGTAACGAAAACCTCTTGCCGAAGGGGCGATTTCCAGGAACCGCCCCTGAAATTACCGGTGAATATGACATCGCGTCGCTTGAGCTAGTGTTAGATGCCGAAGGCAGTCTCAATGGGCAGGTATTGAAATTTACTTTTGGCCGAAGCGCGACAATGCACGGTACGGAAATTGGAGCATCGATGGGGTTGTCTACCTGGGCCGCTTTCTCGGGAAATGAAAAACAAGCCATCGTTGACGGGGATTTTGCTATGACTGCAGAAGAAGTTCAGCCGGTGATGCATGCCCTACGTCGGGCCGGCATTCATATAGTTGCATTTCATAATCACATGGTAAATGAGACACCTCCTTACTACTTTCTACACTACTGGGGCAACGGTGATCCTGTAACTTTAGCGCGGGGCGTCCGTTCCGCGCTAGATGTCCAGAAAGAATCCAGCGTTGGACTCTAGCGGGGAACATAGACATTAATATAGTGAGGCGATGAATACAGCACAGTACGCGCAAGTGCCAAGTTGTAATTTTCAAGAAATAATTGGTAAGGAAAATTTGTATGAACAGGTATATAGCGCTTGTCTTAACCACCCTTTTGAGCATATCAACTGCCAGCGCGCAAGATGCCAGCGTCGAGCGTGGTGAAGCCGTATTTCAAGCTGAATGTGCACGTTGTCACGTCCCGGTCGAATTTGATGCGCGTTTACGTGCCCGTTGGCTTACTCGTACTGGCGGGGACCTCTACAATTTGATTCGCACTACAATGCCTGCTGAGACTCCCGGGTCTCTGACCAATGATGAATATTTGGATGTAACTTCCTTTGTTCTGAAGTCCGGCAACGTTCCTATCGCCAATGGCGCGATCAGTGTCGAAGCATTGACCTCATTGCCTATCGTTCCAGAAGACGAAGCAATTTTTGCTCAAGAGGCGTTCGAGTGGACGAGTTACAATGGCGATCTTCACGGAACACGATATGCTCCACTGGATCAAATCAATGCCGATAACGTGAATGATCTTAAAATCGCTTGGGAGTTTGATATGGGTCCATATGGTCCAGCACCCGAGTCAATAAGTGTTACAACCCCCTTAATGATAAATGGTCGCGTGTTTTTTACTGCTGGAGCGACCCGCAATGTGGTGGCATTAAATGCAGCGAGCGGCCAAATCGAATGGATGTGGCGCCCTGATGAGGGACAGCGATTCGATGATGCGCCGCGAAAAGGTTCGGGGAAAGGCCTAACCTATTACGATAACAATGGGCAGGAGACTATTTACCTCATTACGCCAGGTTATTTTCTTATCGCTTTGGATGCAACGACTGGCCGTGAAATTGAATCCTTTGGTGATTTTGGCAAGGTTGATCTACAGAAGGGCCTGCGACGCGCCGCTGACCGAAAGGATCTCGACATAGGCATGTCATTCATGCCGTTAGCTGTCGATGGCGTGGTCATTGCTGGTGCCGCCCACAGTGTGGGTATGCGACCTGTATCTTCAAGCAATGTGAAAGGTGACATTAGGGGATTTGATGCCACCACAGGCGATCTGCTTTGGACATTTAAAACAATTCCAGAGTCAGGCGAAGAAGGCTCAGAAACTTGGCTTTCAGGCGCCGATATTACTGGCAATGCTGGTGTGTGGTCGACCATGTCAGCTGACGAAGAACTTGGTCTAGTCTATCTGCCAGTTGAATCCGCGACCGGAGATCGCTACGGCGGGGCTCGCCCAGGCAATAATCTGTTTTCGAGCTCGACGGTAGCGCTGGACTATAAAACCGGTAAGAAAGTCTGGCATTTCCAAACAACTCACCACGATTTGTGGGACTGGGACACGCCTGCCGCTCCGTTAGTTATTGATCTACCTGATGGCACACCCGCGGTAATTCAGACTTTGAAGCAGTCACATCTGTTCACTTTCAATCGTGCGACTGGAGAACCTTTATTTCCGATTGAAGAGCGTGAAGTGCCAAGCTCTGATGTACCGGGTGAATGGACAGCATTAACCCAACCGTATCCGACTATGCCTGCGCCATATGATCGGCAAGGCTTCCAAGAAGACGATCTAGTTGATTTTACGCCACAGATTCTTGCTATGGCCAAAGAGGCTGCATCAAAATTCCGTTTCAGTACGTCTGTGTTCACACCACCTTCCTTGTTTGAAGGCCCGGACGGAACGCAGGGTACATTGCACCTACCCTCCTCTACTGGTGGTTCCAATTGGGAGGGGGCTGCCTATGATCCCGAGACCGGTCTGATTTATGTGCCCTCCAGAACTGCCACAAGCGTTCTGTCACTGGTTCATGACGAGAAAGTCTCCAGCGCACGTTACATTCACGGTGGCAGTCGTACCCCATCCGTTGAAGGGATCCCCTTAGTCAAACCACCATATGGTCGTATAACTGCAATTAATATGGATACAGCGGATCACGTCTGGATGATCCCAAATGGTGACACACCCGCGTCCATTACCAATCACCCACTGCTCAAAGGCGTCGATATCCCGCGTACCGGAAAACCAACTCGTTCCGGTTTACTTCTGACCAAGTCGTTGCTGTTTGATGGCGAGGGCGTGGGCGGAGATGCTGTGCTTTGGGCACACGATAAGGCCACAGGTCAGATAGTCGCTAAGCTTGAGATGCCTGGTGCCGTGACTGGCCTGCCAATTACCTATATGTTTGAAGGTAAGCAATATCTAGTGATGAGCGTCAGCGCTCCTGGCACCTCTGCCCATCTAGTAGCGCTGACTTTGCCTTAATTTTACAACCTTTCTGGGACGCTGAAATAAGTGGGAATGGATATTTCATTCCCGCTATTCGCTCTCGCTGTTTATATAATTCATCGAACTTACCTCGCGTTCAGCCGCAAAAAGCGAAACACAGTGACTGGGTTAACATGTATTACAGTCAGAGTCAGTTCGGGAGGTTCTGAGGTGACAATGGGATACTGCCGTTACGATGACCCAGAACCACCTCTCGCTTCTCTTTCGGTAAGTCCACTGCTCTTAATTTGCACTAAATGTTTGACGTAGATCATCTCCGACTCTTTATCTATCTCCGATCGCCAATCGATTCGGCCAGGGACTTCTGTTCCAGCATGATCTGGCGCTGACGCTGACGACGCAATTGTTGCACATAGGTCACCACCCCTGTCACTGATAGGCCGGCGAGCACCAGCGCAGTCATCAACGCCAGCACCCGGTAGAGTTCACCGCCCGTTTTGGCAGCGTGCAGCGGGTAGATCATATTGGTGATGCGCTCACCGGTGGGCATGGCGCAGGCGTCCTTGACATGAACAATATCGCCATTGTGGGCATCGGTGTAGACAAAACTCAGGCCGTTGGGGTGCAGCTCGCAGTCGCGCTTCAGGCGGAAGCGATGGAATCCTTGCGGCAGGGCGTCGGCGTAGTAGAAGGTCAGCCGTGCACCATGCAGAGCCTGCTGCACTCGTGCCAGGGTATCTGCGTCAGGCAGTGGCAGGGCGGCCGTAGAAAACCGGAGTGTGCGTTCAGCAGTTTGGGCCGAGGCGCCGGTAGATAACGGCAACAGCAGCGACTCGACGTCGACTGCGGTTCCTGACGGCAGCACAATCTGAGGCACCGGATCGCCAAACAGCGCGTTCAAGCCTTTTTGCACGCTGGTGTAAAAGACCATGGCGCTGCCGCTGAGCATGAATAGTAGCAACAAGGGGCTGAGCACCATGCCGGCATCGCGGTGCCAGGACAGCAGGCTGCGACGGCTCAGATCCTTGGGCCACAGGCGCTTCCAGCTGAAAGTTTTTCGTGTGGGCCACCACAGAATAAGGCCGGAGATGGCCATGAGTCCGGCAATCAGACCGATGATACCGACGACAATTTCGCCGCGATCGCCGGCCATCAGATGAGCATGGATATCGAATAGTAGTCCCATCAGTCGCTGGCTGGGCTGCCATTCGTCAATGATGCCGTGATTGTTGATGTCCAGTAGTGCTTCTTCGTGATCCGGCAGATAGACATGGTAAGCGGCCAGGTCAGGTTCGGGCATTTTCAGGCTGCCCAAACGTGCACCGTAGTGCTGGTAGGCTCGTTCGATGGCTGTGGCCAAATTGGCAGCTTCGGGCACCACATCCTGCTCGTCAATCTGCTGGTAGCGCAGGGCCCAGTATTCGTTTTTGTACAGCAGTGCGACGCCGGAGAGCGCGAGCAGCACCAGCGCCAGTGACAGAATCAATCCGGAATACAGGTGGAGTTTTCGAAGCAGTGGCATGGCTTTTGGTCAGACCCATATGTCTCAGCAAGATAGAATGCGATTATAAATGAGAATCGTTTGCATTACACTAATTTCTCCCATTAGAATGCTCGCCACTTAAGAATGATTCCTGTTTGGAAAGGTGGTTAGCATGAAAAAATTGTTATTGGTCAGCGCGATTGCTAGTTTTGGCACTGTCGTGTTACCGGGCAACGCGGCATTGGCCCAGACTGTCGGGCAATCTCCGCCCGAGCAGGACGGACAGATTGAGGAGTTGATTGTCACCGGCAGCCGCAGCCCGGAGCGGCTAGATGAGGTCACGGCATCAGTGACGGTGATTGATAGCGACGCGCTGCAGCAGGACCTGAAGTTGACGGCAGAATTGCAGAACATCCTGAGCTTTCGGGTATCTGGCATGGCGCCGGCCACCAACAGCACCAGCAATTTTGGCCAGACTCTGCGCGGGCGCAGCACGTTGGTGATGATTGACGGTGTGCCGCAGTCAACACCGCTGCGCAATGGCGCGCTGGATGTGCGCACCATTGATCCGGCAGCTCTGCAGCGCATTGAAGTGGTCAAGGGTGCCACGTCAATCTATGGTAATGGTGCCGCCGGCGGTATCATCAACTACATTACGCGAGAGGCGGGTGAACAGTCGTTTAATGTCGAACTGAACCAGCAAGTCAGCCTCAACCAGGTCGAATCTGACGACACTGCTGGTTCGCGCAGCAGCGTCACGGTGGACGGCACCCTCGATCGCTTCAATTACGTATTCAATGCCACCCGTGATGACAATGGCTTGCAGCGCGATGCCGATGGCGACATCATTGGTCAGGCGCTGTACGGCCTGTCCGGGGTTCGGGCGCAGAGCCTGTTTGGCAAGCTCGGCTTTCAGATTGATGTAGACAAGTCGCTGAGTTTGACCGCCAACTACTATGATTCTGAGCAGGTTGAGCGGCTGATTGATGTTACCAGCAGTATCAATGATGGTACCAAGACCTATGCGGTGAAACCGACTGCCGGGCAGACGATTCTGGGTGAGGCTCAGGGCGTGGATGGCAACACAAATGTCGTGTTGCAGTATCGCGATGCCCAGCTACTGGCCAACACCAGCCTGACGGTGGATGCGTATACCCAGGAGATTCAAAACGTCTTTTTCTATTCATCGTTTTTCGCCGATGCGACGGCCGGCCTTAGTGGCGGCAATTCGGTGATACTGTCAGAAAAGTACGGTGTCCGAGTGAACTTGGAAAGTGTGTTCGATTTTGACGGCATTGAGGCCACGTTTATCTACGGGGCAGACTTGCTCAATGATGTCACTTCGCAACCACTGGCCGATGGACGTATCTGGGTGCCGGAAATGGACATGAGCAATGAGGCGCTGTACTTGCAGTCCAAATGGGTGGCCGGTGACTGGGTGTTCAAAGCGGGGCTGCGTGATGAACAGGTGGATATTGATGTGCCTGATTACACGACGCTGCGCATGTGCGGTACCGACAATGTCTGCCGGGGTGGCAACCCGATAGCCGGGGGCAAGCTGTCTTACAGTGACACGACCTACAATGTAGGCGTGCGTTACAACGTCAGCGATGCGTTCAGCCCGTTCATCAGTTATTCGCAGGGTTTTGATGTGTCAGATCTGGGCCTGTTGCTGCGCGCCGCCTCGGTGCCCAACTTGGATCAGGTGCAGACCGAAGCCTCAGTAATTGACCATTACGAAATCGGTGTGTCGGGCCGCTACGGTGTGTTCAACTATGAGCTAGCCGTCTATGAGAGTGAATCCGAGTTGGGCACAGCGACGGTGGAGAGCCCTCCAGGCAGCGGTCTGTATGTGCCGGTGCGTGCGCCGCAGAAAATCGAAGGCTGGGAAGTGGCGTTGGGTCTCCAGGCCAGCGAGCACCTGGAGCTGGGCACGACCTACAGCTATGTTGAAGGACGGGATCCGGATACCGGCATTTATCTGGATGCGCGCAAAATAGCGCCACCGAAGTTCACGGCATGGGCGGATTACCGGCTGGGCAATGGTCTGGTTGCCAGTGTGCAGTGGCTGAAGGTGATGAACCGTGACCGCTTTGACCCGATTGATCCGATCACCGGCCGTTACTCGGGCGCCGAAGCGCCGGTGGAGAGCTACGATGTGGTCAATGCCAGCGGTAGCTACCGCCGGGATAACTGGCAGGTGTCGCTGGGTGTTGAAAATCTGTTCAACGAAGCCTACTTTCCCGCGCGTGCCCAGGCATTTACCTACAATGGTTACAACACCATGGGGCTGGGGCGCACTGTCAAGGTCGGGCTTACCGTCGATTTTTGATGACGTAACGTTTAAAGGGGGTGGAGGAGTTTATCTCGCTAAATTCGTCCGTCCCCTTTACGCCATATACACGTCATGTATTGGTCTAATGAAGCCGGAAGCCATTTGAGGTGGTATTTTCCGTGTGCGCTGACCCAGTGCAAATGATTGAAGATCACCACATAGACTCGCCAACGATTTAACCGTTGTTATGGGTATAGTAAAAAGTCAGGGCCTGCTAATTAAGAAGACACAGTTACATCGACCTGTTGGGAGGGTGCGCTACCTAATAGGTGTTTAATTTGAATAAAACTCTGCGGGACTTTTGCGGGGTTGGTTGTGTATTGTTGTGCTGTATAGTGCAAAATCTCGCAACGGGTAATCCTCCCTTAAAAACAGGGTGCTCATAAGTAAAAATTTCTCGTAATATTGATTGAGTCTTTTATAGGAAACGGCTAATTTAGATTAGAAAGTACGCCCAAAGTGAAATCCTCAATCTGCTACTTAACGCGTTCTCCAAACAAAACCCCGCGCAGCAATTTTCCCTATTATCTAAACTTGGCTAGTCAGAAATTACAGAGACTGAGTTGGATAAGAACTCTTCAACTGTTAGCACACAGTGCAATGTTTCATTTGTTTCTGTTACCTGGCTTATCAGGTAACGTTCTTCTCCAGTTGAGCAAACGACGAACAGCGACTGTGCGCGATTTAGGTGATGGCCAAGAGTTCTGGCATAGGGTTCTATAGCTCTCTTCCCAAAGCTTCCAAAACCCTCACCGGACTCACTAACTATTGATAAGTAAACCAGCTTAAATGGTTGGTTAGGTATTGCGTCGTATAGAAAGCAAATATTTGAGTTGAGCCGTGTGGTACCTAAGGGTTCTGGTTCGTAGTTCATGCAGACTATATCGAGTAGAACTTGAAGGAATTGGTGGGGTTGGTAAGGCCCTAGAGTCATAGACACTTTAAGGATATATAGTCAACACGAATTAGCAGTGGAAATACATCAACGAAAGACCCAGCACTGCGATTGGGTAGTGCCTCCAAGACGATTACGACTAGCAGCGTAACCCTCTATCTAGAAGGTCGGTTATAAGTGGGGGGATTAGAGTCTACACGCTGGTTGACTAAATTAGCTAATGTTGATCTCTCAGTAACCTTTTGTTTATTATAAATAATAAACTTTACTTTAAATCTCTATTGTCCAGTTAGTTCCTTGTCTAGTTACGCAATGTGTTAACATATTTTAAAACTATATTGTCCGTTGGCATTTATTATGCGGGTTCTAGGGAGTTTCAATTTAAAACTTTATTGTCCGCCAACATGCACAGTAGTTCTTGTGGGTAGTTGCTAGTTACGCGTTGCTGCGGATACAAAAAAACCAGAGAAGGGGAACCCTTGCTCTGGTTTTTTTGTTTAAGCCCAGCTCCTAGGAGCCGTTATTCTCTTACGTTGACAGTTAGATACTGATCCGTGAAGAGGCCGCCATCATCCGCCCGTCCCCAGAGCACATAGGTGCCCGGCTCGTCGAAAGTGACGCTTACTTCTATAATCCCATCCTCAGGCAACTTCGGTGGCAACCACAACCAACTCCACGGAGAGTTAGCCGATGGTCGGGTATCTTCCCATGGCTTAACCTGCGCTGGATAGAAATGCACGGATTCTTGAACGTTGCTTAAGCCTTCTGGCGCACGGTAGACATTCCAAGACAGGTATAGGCCATTGTTTTTGGCTACCGTTGGCTTCGGTGGCGGCATCTTCATCATCATGTCGCGAACCATTTCAGGCGTTGTGAAGGCCGCTGCCGCGCCACCCAGAAGTCTAACGCGTCGCATCGGATCGAAGGGCTCTGGCACACCATCGTCGCTCAATTGAGTCTGGAAAGTGAGTGTTTCACCTACACTGACGGTTCTAAACCCGTCTCCGATTAACTCTGAAGACGGGGGGATATTAGCCCTAGTCGCTTCATCTGACGTGCCTGAACCCAGAGAACCGGTTTCAGACATGATGGTGATGTTGTTTATTTTGTAGTCCGCACGCAGAGTGCCATAGGCTGCGCGAGTCACCCCATTCGGAGAAGTGAGTTCCCAAACCAGCTCTTTATCTCCGAAATCTCCGGGCACGATGACCCCGAAGGTGAAGCGGTTACGGCGGGGCAGGAAATGAGTAGGCTGACCCCGGTCTGCCTCGCCTGTAGTGAAGCGGTTGTTTTCGCCAATTGGTATATCGAGCTCTTCTTCCCAGTTGTGGTTGAAGTAGCCAAAGGTCATGGTGATCGTGCCGTCTTCGTTTTCTTCCCAGCCCTCATAAGCCACTTCTGCATGCTGACCGCTCAAATATGTGTTCTTGGCATACTCGTAATCCTGCTGTGCAAACACAGTGGTCGACGTTAGCGCCAGTGAACTGAACAATATAACAAGTGCTGATTTCGATAAATCTTTGAACTTAATTTTCATATCTAGTTTCTTGCCTTTCCAGCAAGATCTCCGATAAGTGAATATTTTGGGCCACAGAGGGGCTCAATTCTGAGCCCCTCTGCGACATTGCATAAACGAGGGGTAGCTAATCCAACTTGTGTTAGTTACCGGCTACCTTGTCATCCAGTTGCTCGTTAGCATTGGCTGAATCTGACTCGAGAGGCCATACCAGCGGTGCTAGACATAGAGGGCAACCAATCACGTGATCGTTTGGACCAAGGTTCAGATTGTTGCGGCGCTTCTCCATCTCTTCATCGAACTGCTCGTCAGTCATGGTCACGCGGATGCCTAAGTCGATAAACATATTGGTTACCGAGCGGTTACCCGAACCCTGCCAGTTGCGTGGATCCGGCACATTGGGATTGGCCTTGGTGTTGTCGAAATAGCCAGTGATGTGAAGAATAGTGCCCTTAGGCAGCAGTGGCGTGTAGTTATCTTCGAAGCCGTATCCTCTCACCCAGTTGTGGTCATAGCCCACGCAGGAAATAGTCTCCACAGAATAACCCCAGATAGCCTCCAGACACATACGCTCGCCAGGGGCGTGCAGGTGAGGCTCAAAGGTGATGACTTTGGTATTTTGCGTTAGTACTTGATAGGCATGTAATTCCTGATCCTTAGCATCACCTTCAACGCTGATATCCACACCATTGCCTAGGATACTAATGGCAGATTTGTACTTGGGCTCATAGCCTCTCGGGTGGAACCTGAAGCCTATCTCCAAGTGACCAACCGTATCACGCCCATTGGAGTGCATATGCACCGAATCGGTGAAGAAAGCGGTGTTCGCTGCCAGTAATGGGCCCGCTTCCGGGTCGAAGACGTCGCCATTGCGACCCACTTCGTGAACGGGGAAGGAAACAGACTGACCAGGAATGATTTTGCCATTCTCGTCTACAACTTCCGTACGCCAGATCATGTGGTGGAATATATACAAACCACCCACGGTATCGGACGCGGCCACACCTTCATTCACGTCGTTTACTTCAATGATTTCAACGGACTTCACGTAGCGGTCTTCCGTCATGCCAGTGCTCACACTAGGAAGCTCGCCCCACCAGTCGGGTCGCCCCCCTTCCATGAGGAAATCCTTGAGTCGCACAATCTGATCAGGCTCGCCGAGCTTCCACTTGGCATTATTGTCGAACACCAGCGGCGCCGGAGCGTCGGCAGCATCGCCCTGTGGTGCGCCTGAACGCGCCCAAGTGGAGATCGCGGCAAGCTCCGCGTCAGTCAGTGAAGGGTCATCCTTGATGTGTTGAATGCCGATATTCTTCTCTGCATAGAAAGGCGGCATAGCGCCGGCGCGGTCGCGTAGACTCGTTTTATACTCAATGAGCCCGGCAAATGGAGCCGTCTCGTCATAGGTTACCAATGGCATTGGGGCAACGCCGCCGTCCCGGTGACAAGTCTGACAACTACGTTGTAGTATCGGCTCGATATCTTTATGGAATGTCACTTCCTGAGCGGCCAATAGAGGCGAGAAAGCTAGCCCCGAAAATGCCAGCAGCAAGCCTTTGTTTATTAATGACGAAATTCGCATGTATTTCTCCTTCAATCTTCTTATCGCAGGGGTTGTTACAGCCCGAGTGTGTAAAACACACAGAAAACTGTATAATCGTGTTTCGGCTGTCAGGTTACTCCTTTTTCGACAAAGAATACTTCCTGATAAGTTGCTAATGCTGAGCGTTTTCTGAGAATTGGCACTTTTTCAAAGATTAGCAATCGTTTACCCGCCTCATTGCCTAGGTCAGGGAGCAATATGCCGTTCACTCCAGTTCACAAATAGCGTTATTGACGTAAACGGGCTTCAATATTTTTATGGATGATCTCAATATCCTTTTATCGGGGCTAGCTATTTCACAGCTGCTCCTGCTTGGCAGTTACACCTATTCGCGGGCACGAGGCCAGCGTCTGGGCCGTTTTCTGATATTTTTCACGATCTGCCTCGCCTCGTTCCTGCTTGGCGCCATTCCGGTGATCGACACAATCGCTCCGCTCGACTTCTTGCTCTCGAGCCTAGCTATCCTCACGCCCGCCGCACTGTGGCTGTTCTCGGTCACCTTCTTCACCGATGAGAAGAGAGTCCCCGCCTATGGGCTGGGGCTAATAGCGCTCTATTTCACGCTGCAGACACTCTATTTTGTACTGGACTATCTGAATCTGGATACCGGAATGACGGGCTACTATATAGGCGAGCTATTCCCATTGCTGATTATGGTGGGTCTGAGCTTTGATGTGATTTACTTGGGAGTTAAAGGACGTCGAGGGGATTTACTGGAAGAACGGCGACGATTGCGACTCCCCTTCGTAATCAGCATGAGCCTTGTCATCGTTTTTACGCTGTCCGTGGATGCACTATTTCCTCTGTTGCAATCATTGCTGCCTGCGCACAGCAATATTTCCGTTATTGGAATAGCGAGTCCGTTGATCTACGGTGCGGTATTTATGTGGACCCTATCCCTGAACTTTGCCATCTTCAGATTCGACAGAGATCCGGAGCTATTGCTAGAGAATGCATCTCACGTCGATATCGGCATTTCTAATGACAAGATTGGCGAAAAGGCTTCTAACAAGGATGAAAAGCTAAAACTAAGAATCGATGAGCTGATGAGCGTACAAAAATCTTATAGAGAAACCGGCTTAACTCTTAGTAGGCTCAGCGACACGCTGTCTGTCTCGGAACAGAGGCTGCGCACTACAATCAATCAGGCTATGGGCTTTCGGAATTTCAATCAATTTCTAAACTACTATCGAATAAATGAGGCGACCCAGTTGATTGCCGATTCGGAAGATTCGATTGCGAAAATTGCGATGGATGTAGGCTACAATTCGCTCTCCGCATTCAATAAGGCTTTTAGAGAGACTCATGGTATGACTCCCCGAGAGTTTAGAGCCCGCGCTTCCTGAGCTAGGTACACGTCATGTCGGTTTTCAAGACTTTCAAACTAAAATTCTATCCTTCGCCTACACTCAAGCGCAGGCTGATCTCTATATTGTCGAACCTGTTCCCAGAGACCTTCACGAACATCGCCTTCGACAAGCTGACCAATCCGCAGCTAATCAAGCTGCGCGAGAGTGAGCAGGGCGTGCTCAATCTAGCAAAGCAGTCCGATATCGAGTTTCGTGATTTTCGTATCCGCACCTATCATTGGTCAGGAGCGGGCGCAGCGGTGCTGCTAATTCATGGCTGGGAGGGGCAGGCGGGAAATTTTTCGGACCTGATCGAGCGGCTCATTGCGAAAGGTTTTAACATACACGCGTTCGATGCCCCGGCGCATGGCTTTAGTAGTAGGGGGACGACTAATCCAATCGAGTTCTCCGAGCTAGTTGGGAAGCTATTGGAAGAGTTACAGGTGGAATCGATTATTAGCCACTCTTTCGGTGGCGTGGCGATAAGCTATGCGCTATTTCAGAACCCCTTGCTGTCACTGAAGAAGGCGGTGTTGGTGACCACCCCAGACCGCTTCGCGGATCGAATTAGCGACGTGGCGGACAGGGTCGGCGTGTCGGATAAAGTGCAGCAGCGCCTAATCGAGCGTCTGCGGGCGGCGAATATAGACGTTGCGGGGTTTAATGTGAGCGATTTCGTTAAGACCATCAACGTCGAAAGCGCGCTGATATTGCACGACAAAGATGATCGGGTTATCCCAATTCATCAGTCAAAAAACGTGCACACGAACTGGCCGCAAGCACAGTTTGTCGAAGTTGAGGGAACGGGCCATTTTCGCATCCTACGTACACCCGAAGTGTTAGACCGTATCGTCGCATTCATCCAAGCCGACACAGCCCCACAGCTTAAAGTGGCAGACAGTTGTCAAAGCGGTTGAGGCTGCTCTGGGCGATGGTGTAGTATTGGTCTCCCTGATTTTGGAGTGCATCACCCCCCTGTATGAGTTTGCTCATCGCGTTTGTCCTGATTTCCGTCTCGATCTCTTTTCTATGTTCCCTGCTAGAGGCTGCATTGCTAAGCATTACGCCTAGCTTTATCGCTCACCTTAAGGAAGAAGGCTCCCATCGCTACGAGGGCCTTAGGAAATTAAAAGATCGAATTGACCAGCCCTTAGCGGCGATTCTCACCCTCAATACCATCGCCCATACGGGCGGGGCTGCCGGAGTAGGTTCCCAAGTAACTGTGCTTATGGGCGATGGCTATCTCGGCATTGCCTCTGCAGTGATGACTCTGATCATCCTGATTTTCTCGGAAATCATCCCCAAGACACTTGGCGCGCGATATTGGCGCAATTTCGCAGCCTACCTGCCCGTTATCCTGAATCCCATGATCGTGATTCTTAAGCCCTTCATTTGGCTCTCAGACCATATCAACTCATGGATGGGAGAGCGCAAGCCTATCTCGAATCTGCGCGCAGAGATCAAGGCCATGACGAGCCTTGGGCGCGAACTGGACGAGCTCGACCAAGACGAGCAGCGCGTAATCGCGAATATCCTCGATCTTCACGATATCAAGGCGCGGGACATCATGACCCCTCGTACCGTTTGTGAATATGTCACGACCAGCACGACCGTAGCGGAGCTAATCGAACAGTCGCGTAAGGACCAGTTCTCTCGCTATCCAGTCCTAGATGACGAGGGGCATCCTCACGGCGTGGTTTTCCGCTCCGACCTAGTAGAGGCAGAGCCGACCCAGCTCGTCAGTGAACTAATGAAGCCTCTTAAGGTGATAACGGATAACGAGAGCGCCGAGAATGTGCTGACCAGCCTGCTCAAAGAGCACCAGCATATGAGTCTAGTCTATGATGACTATGGCACTTGGCTAGGCTTGTTAACGATGGAAGACATCATCGAGACGATTCTCGGTCAGCCGATTATGGACGAGACCGACGACATACCCAATATGCGTCGCTTCGCGCGCCGCCGCTGGGAACACCGCATGAAGAATATGTAGGTTTCTGCTTTGTAGGAGCGCTTGCCCCATTGCGAGGCCAGGCGCCTCTACAACGATTAGAATTTAGGCTATGCACGGCCAGCTCAATCTAACTCTTATAGGTCCGCAGCGTACGCAAATTCTTATTCATACGCTTGAGATGATCCTTCAGTAGGGCCTTGCGATAGCGCGCTACTCCCATCGCAAGCACATCGATCACTAGCAGATGGGCGATTCGAGAAGAAACCGGGGTAAACTCGTGTTGATCCTCTTCGACATTGACATGGATGGCGATGCTACATAGCTCGCTCAGCGGAGTGTCTGCCGGCGCTAGCCCAATCACCGTTGCCCCAGCCTCCATCGCGAGATTCACACTCTGAATCAAGGCCTTGGTACGGCCCGACTGCGAAATCGCGACCACTACGTCTTTCTCCCCTAGAGAGATCGCCGACATCAGCTGAATATGCGGGTCGGTGTAGGCCGCCGTGGAGACTTGTAGGCGGAAGAACTTGTGTTGCGCATCGGCTGCCACTGAACCGGATGCCCCGAAGCCATAGAATTCGACCCGGTTGGCATGGCTAAGCTTGTTTATCGCAGTCTCGAGTATCGTGGCATCGAGTTGGTCGCGCACCGTTAGGAGCGAGCCGATCGTGGAATCAAATACTTTATTGCACAGATCGGCGGCGGTATCGGCATCGTCCACGGAGAACTGCGAATAGCTACTGCTGGTGCCTATGTGTTGGGCCAATTGCAATTTAAAGGATTGGAAGCCGTCGTAGCCTAGGGCGCGACAGAAACGCAGTACGGTCGGCTCACTGACCTGGGCACTCGAGGCCACATCAACTATCCGCATATTGATCAACGCGGCACTGTTGTCCAGAATGAAGTCGGCAACCTTGCGCTCGGATTTACGCAGAGCGTCTCTGTGTTCCTTGATCTTATTGATTGGGTTTAGCGATTCCACGCGATATCCTTTGGCACGAATCAGCCCGCAATATAGCAGGAAATACAGGCATCTAACTACCACGAACGCGTCCAGATGACGCTAGGGAAACCGCATTGGCAGTAAGCTTAGAGTTCCAGTTCCATCCGCGTATAGCCGATATCCCGAGTGCAACCTGGAATGGGTTGGCGAACGATGCCAGCCCGTTTCTACAGCACGAGTTTCTACTAGCCTTGGAGAACAGCGGCAGCGTTAGTGCGCACACGGGATGGCAGCCTCATCATCTACTGGTATTGCGCGGCAATCGGGCTATCGCCGCACTGCCTCTCTATATCAAGGAACACTCCTATGGCGAATACGTCTTCGACTGGTCTTGGGCCGATGCCTATCGCCAGAACGGGCGGCGTTATTATCCTAAACTGCTAAGCGCCGTGCCCTTTACACCAAGTTATGCCACTAGGCTCCTCATCGCAGCCGAGGAGGACTTCGACGGCATGGCTAAGGTGATTAGTCTTGCAGTGATCGCAGAGGCGAAACGCCTCGGCGCGAGCAGTTGGCACGTCCTATTTCCGACTAGAGCCGAGAGTGAGCTGCTCGCCACGCAGGGCGCACACCAGCGCATCGCCACGCAATTCCATTGGTTCAACCGCGGCTACACATCCTTCGAGCACTATCTAGAGTCCTTCAACTCGCGCAAGCGCAAGAATCTGCGCAAGGAGCGCCGCGTCGTCCAAGACGCGAATATCCAGTTCGAACGTTATTCGGGTGCGCAAATCAGTGCGTCACTGTGGAAGGTATTCTACGGCTTTTACCAAAATACCTACCACGTGCGTGGTCAGCAGGCCTATCTCGACCTGTCTTTCTTCACACAGTTAGGGGAAACGCTGCCGGGGCGATTACTACTTGTACTCGCGCTGCGCGATGGGCAGCCCATCGCCGCCGCCCTGAGCCTTCGCGATGAAAACAAACTCTATGGACGCTATTGGGGTTGCCAGCAGGAGTATCAGTTTCTACACTTTGAGACTTGTTACTATCAGGGCATCGAATATTGCATAGACCATGGCCTACAGTCCTTCGACTCCGGGGCCCAAGGCGAGCATAAGATACAGCGTGGTTTCGAGCCGATCACGACCTATTCGAATCACTGGATAGCGGACCCGCAGTTCGATGTGGCGATTGCCAACTACTTAGAAGAAGAGCGTGACTATATTCACCAGTACCGCGACCAGGCCAGTGCGATGCTGCCTTTTAGGGCGCCTTCGCAGTGAACCACTCGAACTCATCGTTATCGAGGCATGCACATGAAATGGAAGCTAAGTCCCAGTGCGGCAACTAAGCTAGCCATCATTCTTGGACTCATCCTAGTCGCGCCCTATGTGGCGCCCTTTGCGATTGATTTCGTGATACTGGCAGACTTGGCGGGCCTTGAAGCGCTAATTTTAATCGTGTTTGCCTTCTCGAAAGCCACGTTTTTAACGCTGCGGATGCGCGTACAGCAGATGGGGCAAGATATAGCAGCAGTCCTATGGTTGTTGGCGCGCCTGCCGGTTTTCCAGACACGTGTTTATTTGGGTCATGCGACGCTCAGCGGTGCGCTCCTCGTCTTTTGCTGTTCGGTGGCACTAGCCTGCTTGGTGTGGCTTCCAGTACTAGTGCTTAGCGCACAAACGATCGCTTGAAGCGCCAAGGGATTGTGGCAACTACGAACTAGGCAAGAAATTTTTCAATATGCGCGCGACTTATTGGGCCTTGCAGCACGAGATTGTGTCATGATTGACCTTAGTCAAGGAGCAGTCATGGAATCAGCTTTGGCACTGTGTTTAAGGGCTTTCCATATAGCTGCCCGGCAGGCCGAGTCTGTTCACGGCGCGTTGAGTGTCAATAAAAGCGACACATCCACACACTGAACATCTAATCGAAAGAGGAAAGCATGAACGTTATTGTGATCGAGCCCTATACGTCCCATTACCCTAACCCAATCAAATTCAAGAAAGGGGAGGTCATAGAATTAGGCGAGATGGATACCGAATACCCAGGATGGATTCTCGCCAAAGCCAAAGATGGCAAAGAAGGCTGGGCGCCCGTACAGTATTTCGATCGCGAACAGGGCAGCAATACCGGTGTCGCGAACATGGATTACAACGCCTTCGAGCTAAGCACGACGATGGGCCAGAAACTCAAGGTCATTCGCGAGCTAAACGAATGGTATCTACTCGAGACCAGTGCGGGTCAGCTAGGTTGGGTACCCACTAAGACCGTTAATTTCGGCGCGAAGATCTAGGCGACGAGATTAGTCGACAGGGCAGGGGCAGCAATGGCAAAGACCGTAATGATTACCGGTGCTTCGTCTGGTTTTGGTGAGGCCACAGCGCGCAGATTCGCCAAGGAGCAATGTGCGCTAGTGCTGGCGGCAAGAAGCCTAGACAAGCTGCGCGATCTGGCACAGGAGCTCGGCTCACTATGCCCCGTGCATTACGCCGCAATGGATGTGAGTAGTGCAGATTCTGTCGCCGCGTTCTTCGCGCAACTCCCCGAGCAGTTTCAACAGATCGATGTCCTAGTCAACAGCGCAGGCCTCGCCCTAGGTGTAGAGCCAGCCTTCGAGGCCGATTTCGCAAACTGGGAAACCATGATCGATACCAATGTCACCGGCCTGCTGCGAGTTACCCGTGCCGTGCTTCCAGCGATGGTTAAGCGCGACACGGGCCACATCATCAACATCGGTTCCACCGCAGGCAATTGGCCATATCCCGGTGGCAACACCTATGGCGCGACTAAAGCCTTCGTGCAGAATTTCTCCCGCGCACTGCGGGCAGATTTGCTCGGTAAGCATGTGCGGGTGAGTAATATCGAGCCTGGCATGGCACAGACCAATTTCTCGAATGTGCGTTTCAAGGGGGATGCCGAGCGAGCCGATAAGGTCTACGCCGACACGAAGCCGTTGACGGCCGAGGACATCGCCGACATCATTTATTGGGTGAACTCGGTACCTTCCCACGTCAATGTAAATACCCTAGAAGTGATGCCGGTGTGCCAAGCCTGGAGCGCATTGACAGTGAATAGAGACATGGAGAACGACTAGTCCGCGGTATTTAATCCGCAACATCTGCTTGCATACACAAGATCGACCCTATGATACCCACCGATTCCTTGATAACTTTTTTAATCGCAGCGGTACTGCTTAGCCTCGCGCCCGGCCCTGACAATGTGTTCGTGCTTACCCAGTCCGCATTGTACGGACGTGTTTCGGGTCTGCTGGTCACTTTGGGCCTGTGCACAGGATTGCTCGTTCATACCGCAGCGGTGGCATTGGGCATCGCGGTGATCTTTCAGACCTCGGCAGTGGCCTTCACGGCTTTAAAGTTGCTTGGGGCTGGTTATCTGCTCTATCTTGCTTGGCTGGCGTGGCGAGCCGCACCAGAGTCTTTAAGCGACGTGACAAGCACGAGCCGCTCACATTGGGCCCTATACCGTCGCGGCATTTTCATGAACATCAGCAATCCTAAAGTCTCGATATTTTTTCTAGCCTTTCTCCCGCAATTCGCCTCACCCGAGAGAGGCTCTATCGCCATCCAGATAATGCTGCTCGGTGCACTATTTATTCTCGCAACCCTGCTAGTGTTTGGCGCTATCGCCGCGCTAGCCGGCACCATAGGGATGGGGTTTAGTCGCTCGGAAACAGCCCAACGCAACTTAAACCGTGTCGCGGGCGCGGTGTTCGCGGCACTGGCTATAAAACTGTTAAGCACGCAACAATAGACCCCTAGTTGAAAAGGACGCAAAACATGCCGGAGCCCATTAATCTCATACCCTTCTTCATCGCCGCCGTGGTCTTAGCCTTCACACCCGGGCCGAGTATTCTATACGTCATGGCACGTACTGTGGCGGGCGGCAGAATCGATGGCATCGCCTCGACACTAGGAGCGGCATCGGGAGGCTTGGTGCATGTGGCGATATCGGCGATAGGCCTCTCTGCCATATTGTTCGCCTCGGCAGAGGCGTTTACATTGATTAAGTATTTAGGTGCCGCGTATCTTGTTTATCTTGGGGTGCGCACATTGCAACAGGCGCAGTTCTCTTTGCGTCCTCTACCCATCCAGGCCTCGGGGGGCAGACGAGTATTCGTGGAGGGAGCCTTAACGGAGATCTTCAATGTGAAGACGGCGCTGTTCTTTCTAGCCTTCATCCCGCAGTTTGTGGATCAGAGCGCAGCGTTGATGCCGCAATTTCTATTACTAGGTCTGATCTGTGTGCTCTTCAATATGCTGGCAGACTTCACTGTCGTATTCGGTACTACACGGCTGCTGCCATTCCTAGACGACAGTCCGCGGGCGGCCCGCAATATGAATAGAGGTGCGGGAAGCATCATGATCGGCCTCGGAGCCTTTGTCGCCTTCGACCAGGGCCGGCAATGATTCAGTACACTTAGAAATTTAACTGAGCGCGCAAGAATTAGTGGAGAGATGAGATGATCAAGGTGTACGGCGATATCCTGTCCGGGAACTGCTACAAGATTAAAATGCTATTGGAATTCTTGGGTACCGAGTTTGAATGGGTGCACGTGAATATTCTTGCGCAGGAAACCCATACCGAGTCATTCAAACGCTTGAATCCGAACGCGCGCATTCCGGTGATAGATTTTGGAGACGGTAAAACACTATGGGAGTCTAATGCGATTCTCAACTACCTAGCCGACGGCACGCCCTTTCTACCGGAATCGCGATGGGACAGGGCTAAGGTATTGCAATGGATGTTCTTCGAGCAGTACAGCCACGAACCCTATATTGCCACGGCCCGTTACATCAAAAAATACCTAGGTCTGCCAAAGGAGCGCGAGGCGGAGTACCACGGCAAGCAAGCCGGCGGTCATAAGGCCTTAGGGATCATGAACGAACAGCTATCTCGGCAAGACTATCTAGTCGGAGAGAGCATTACGATCGCCGATATCGCTCTCTATGCCTATACACAGGTAGCGCACGAGGGTGGCTTCGATCTCGCCGGCTATCCCCACATCCTGCGTTGGTTTAGGGACATAGAGAAGCTCCCATCCTATGTGGCAATGCCCACGAAGAACGAATGAGAAGATGGATAAACTCTTAGCGCTGTTGCGTGGCATCAACGTAGGGGGAAAGATATTCTGGCAATGAAAGAGCTCGTCTCCATTCTAGAGGCTATGGGAGTGCGTAACTGGAATAGGATATTAAAAATGGCACAACTAAGTGACACCTGATTCGGCAATGATGAGAAAACTTCCATGAACAAGCTAACGGAGACTGTCAACACTTTCGACAAATACGCCAAGCCTTATCAAGAAAAATTCGCGGCCTTCGAGCCCTATGTAAAGACCTACGAGAAACTAAGTGCACTAATCGAAGATAGGGCGAGTATTCTTGATGTTGCCTGTGGCCCAGCAAACATTAGCCACTATTTGCTCGGCCGTCATCCTAGGCTGCGAGTCCATGGCACAGATCTCGCCCCTGCAATGCTGTCCCTTGCGCGAGCGGCAGTTCCTTCTGGTTTTTTCGAGCTTCGCGATAGCCGTGACATAGTATCGATTGGCAAGTGCTTCGACGCGCTTATTGCGGGCTTCTGTGTGCCCTATTTGGACAAAGGCGAAGTAGAAAAATTTGTGAGCGATGCACGCTCCATGTTGCGAGCAGGCGGAATCTTTTATCTCAGTACTATGTCAGGCGACTACGCGGATTCTGGCTGCCGAGAACCAGACCGAGAGGATCGCGTCTACACCTACTTCTACAGGGAAGAATTTCTGCAAGATCTTCTAATCCGAAATGGGTTCGAAATACTTGAGCTGGAACGCAAAACCTATGTTCAAGAAGATAGTGCGGAAACGACGGACCTATTTTTCTACGTCAAGGTGGTCTAGCAATGAGTTATTTGCAATTCGCCTATCTTGCAGCGCGCAGAGGCGATATAAAGCAACATAAAGGCAATATGATAGGCCTCTATGTGGGAGGCTTATTGAGCGCAGGTTCGTTCACCTTCGCTCCAGGGCGTTTATTGCACAGCAGCTTATTCCTGTAGCCTTGACCCTACTCCTGCTTCCTTGAGAGATTTACATGGAACAGCCTCTCCTAAAAAGCCCGCGACTACTTCTTCGGCCCTTCACATTTGGTGATGCGAAGCGCGTGCAGGGCCTCGCTGGCGACAAGCGGATCGCGGACATGACGGCGGCCTTGCCCCACCCCTACCTCGATGGCATGGCCGAGGAGTGGATCGGCGGTCACGTCGCGGCATGGAGCGAGAGAACATCGCTCTCCTATGCCATCATCCTGAGAGAGACACAGACACTCATTGGCGCCATTAGCTTTGTTGCGATACGCCAGAGCGAGGCAGAGTTCGGCTACTGGATAGGCGTGCCCTACTGGGGTTGCGGCTATTGTACGGAGGCTGCGGCGGCCTTGATCGACTTCGGCTTCAATACACTCGGCCTGACTAAGCAGTTTGCACGACACTTGCCGGAGAATGTGGCGTCGGCGCGGGTCATCGTCAAGAACGGATTGCATTATATTGGGGATGTGACTGTGACCTTAAGCGGTCATAATAGAGTCCTGAAGCACTATGAACTTAGTGCAGGGGAGTATTTCGCTAAACATCCCAGAAAATAGCTATTGAGGAGCCAGATATGCAACTAGGAAACTTTTCAATTAGTTTAACGGTTAAGGATATCCACAAGTCTAAGCAGTTCTACGAGAGATTAGGCTTCGTAGTCGTAGCCGGCAACATCGACGAGCATTGGTTAGTTCTACGCAACGCCTCCTGCAAGATAGGTTTGTTCCAGGGCATGTTCGATCAGAACATCCTTACCTTCAATCCGGGCTGGGATGCCGATGGGCACAACGTGGACCCCTTCACGGATGTTCGACAATTGCAGAGTCAGCTCAAGGCCGAAGGCTTGGCCCCGACAAAGGAGGCCGACGAGAATGGCAGTGGGCCAGATTTTTTCACGCTGGTGGACCCCGATGGCAATCAGATATTGGTCGATCAACATCGCTAACTCGCGACGCAAAGTGGAGTAGACAGACTATATGAAAGACACGCTAAGAAAAATATTCGCCCCAATACTCAATCTCTTCGAGGGCGGGGAAGAGCCCTTTAACTATCGACCATCCCATCGCAATATCTTGCTGGCGGTGGGTTCTTTGTTCTTACTCCTGTGCATTGTCTCCCTGTATTTCGGTAGCGTCGCCGGCGGTGCGGGTGCCTATATACCGACGGTTGTCTTCGCGTTGGTCAGTGTCTTCTGTCTTGTCGTTGGAGCCCTAGGCAGCGACCGCGCGGTAGCCAAAATCTGGGGCAGCAAATAGCCCCCGCAGTCATTTGAAGTCGAGAAAAACTATGAGTCAAAAATACGCCCAGTTTCTAGAGAAACTTCACACCATTGCGGATGTGGAGAAGTCCATCGCGGTATTGCACTGGGACCGTGAAACCTATATGCCGATAGAGGGCAATGCGGGGCGAACGGCACAAGTGTCGACGCTGAGCGCCATCGCCCATGAGCTCTCTACAAGTAGTGAGCTGGGCGACTTACTCGCCGCCTCCGAACTAGAACAGGCCGGTGCAGACTATGATAGTACTAAGGCGAGCATGCTGCGTTCCGTGCGCCGTACTTATGATGAACAGCGCCGCTTTAGTTCCGAGTTCGTGAAGCGCAGTAGTTCGATCACGGGCGCAGCTGGGGCGGCGTGGGCAAAGGCCCGCCAAGACAACGATTTTGCGAGTTTTCAGCCCCATCTAGAGGCCGCCGTGGCCTTGGCTCAAGAGAGCGCCGAGATCTATGGCTATGAAGACGAGAGATATGACGCGCTCTTAGGCCAGCACGAGCGTGGCATGAAGACAGCCGACGTGCGCCGTATTTTCGCAACGTTAAAGAGTGAGACAGTACCCTTAGTAATGGCCATCGGCGAGAAGCTCGATGCTGTCGATGATCGCATGTTGAAACAGGATTTTCCCATAGCGGCGCAGAGAGCGATGTGTCATTACGCCGCGGAGTCCGTGGGCTATGATTTCAAGCGCGGCCACCTAGGCGAGGTGCATCATCCGTTTAGCACCAGTTTCGGTCGCAATGACGTGCGTATAACTACGCGCTTTGCACCCGAGTATGCAGTCTCGTCGATTTTTGCCGTGTTGCATGAAACCGGCCATGCCATGTATGAACAAGGCATCGCAGAGGACCTGGACCGTACACCGCTCGGCAGGGGGACGTCCTCGGGTATACACGAAAGCCAGTCGCGCCTCATCGAGAATCAGGTGGGTCGCAGCCTCGGCTATTGGCAGGTGCATTTTCCCGAGCTGGCGCGTCACTTCCCAAATCAGCTCACCGGCACTAGTGTTGAGCAGTTTTACCGTGCCATCAATAAAGTCCAGCCCTCTCTCATTCGCGTTGAGGCAGACGAGCTCACCTATAATATGCACATCATGCTGCGCTTCGAGTTAGAGCAGATGCTGATCAATGGCGAGCTGCGCGTAGCGGACCTGCCAGAGGCGTGGCGCACGAAGATGCAAGAGCTGCTAGGCGTGGCTCCAAAAACCGACACCGAGGGTGTGTTGCAAGACGTACATTGGTCGCTGGCGGCATTTGGCTATTTCCCAACCTACACACTCGGCAATCTGTATTCCGCACAATTCGTCGCGGCTGCGAAACAGCAGGACTCCCTAATCGAGGCGGAACTGGCGAGAGGAGATAGCACGCGTCTACTAGCGTGGCTGCATCAGAATGTGCATCAACACGGCAGTAAGTTCGATCCGGCGGCACTGTGCGAGCGCGCCACAGGCAGCGCCCTAAGCGCGCAACCGTTTGTAGACTATGTGCGCGAGAAATACGGGGCCATCTACGCTCTATAGCGTCTGCCACTATGCCGAGCCTTCCCTTCCAAGCACTGCGTTGCCCACTAGATGGCAGCGCCCTTACGCGTCGCGACATGAGCTGGAGATGCGAGGCGGGACATAGCTATGACGTGGCCCGTGAAGGCTATGTGCATCTGCTCCCCGTGCAGAATAAGCGCTCCAAGGACCCCGGCGATAGCAAAGAGATGGTTGCGGCGCGGCGCCACTTCCTGAGCGCGGGCTACTATGCGCCTATCGCACAAGCCCTGGCCGAGACGCTCCGCGCTCATAGCCATGGGCCATTGAGTTGCTTAGACGCGGGCTGCGGTGAGGGCTACTACCTGCGCGAGGTACAAAGCACAGGCATGTCATTGTCTATCCTCGGTCTCGATATATCGAAATGGGCGGTGCAGGCCGCTGCGAAGTCAGACAAATCATCTACCTGGGTGGTGGGCAGCAACGCCAATCTGCCCGTGGTCTCTGGCACGCTCGACTGTGTGCTGTGTCTGTTCGGCTTCCCAGTCTATGCGGAATTCGCACGGGTTATGAAAACAGATGGCCTGCTAATTCAGGTCGACACGGGAGAGCAGCATCTACGCGAATTACGCGAGGTGATTTATCCAAGCTTGAAACCGCCACGCGAAGGCGAGGCGCCGCTGCCCGAGGGCTTTAGCCTAATCGATGAAAGAGCGCTGTGTTTTAACATCGTCCTGGAATCCCGCGAGGCGATTGCGGATCTACTCGCGATGACACCGCATCTTTACCGTGCGAGCCAAGCCGGCCGAGAAAATGCCGCCGCGCTGGAGCGCCTCAGTCTCAGTATCGATGTGCGCATTAGGTGCCTACGGCGCAGCTTTGGCTAGGGAGCGCTTTCCTAAGCTCATCAACTGTGGCAGATTAGGCTCAAAGTCTCGACAATAATAAATAGGAAAGCGCCATGTCTTTATCTACTCGTCATCTGTTTAGCTGCCTTCTTACGGCGTTTCTGTTTACTGCTCTGGGTGCGCAAATCGTCGCGCAAGAGCTGCCTGATCCGACGCGCTTCGAACAGGCTATCGAGGCCTTCGAGGCGAAAGATAAGATCTCGCCACCGCCAGCCAATGCTATTGTCTTAACGGGTAGTTCCAGCATCTATTTTTGGAACGAGGATGCGCCCGCAGACCTCGCGCCACTCACGGTCATCCCGCGCGGCTTCGGCGGTAGTGTGATGAATGACGTGCTGCACTATCTCGATCGCGTCGCGCTGGCCTATAAGCCTCGCGCGATTCTGCTCTATGAGGGTGACAACGATACCGGCCGCAATAATATTCCAACTCAGACGATTATCAGTCAGCTTGAGCAGATCGTCGCGCGCATACATGCGCAACTACCGCAGGCACGTATTTACCTGCTTGCGGTTAAGCCAAGTGTCGCCAGAGAGGCTACTTGGCCTGCGGCGCTCGAAGTCAATGAGCGCTATCAAGCGCTAGCCGCAGCGGACCCCCTGATCCACTACATCGATGTCGCCACGCCGTTCATGCAGCCCGATGGCACGGTGATGAGGGATATTTTTCGCGATGACGACCTGCATCTGAACGAGAAGGGCTACGATATTTGGGCTGCCGCGATCAGAGAAGTGTTGATGGAGCATGAGGCGCAATACGAACACGGCACTCACTAGCGTGCTAGCAAGAGACTAGGGATTCAGTGCACGCTTCATCTGTTGATAGGTCGAATCGTTGCGAAACATCTGATCTCGCACCGCGTTCGCGCGGGCATCTCCAGACGTACTCCTCTGCTGGGAGTTAACGTCAAAGTCCTTGATATAGCGGTCTATATCACTGCGAGACATTCCAGAGTCGCGCAGACTATTGGCGAGGCGCCGGTTCCTTGCCTGGCTTGCGGCGAAATCCGTATGCCTCGGGTTGGCGGCGAAAAAGCCATCGCCTGCGTCGGGCAGGGCGTTATCGAATGCCGTGGCTGCCCCATCGGCGCAGAGCAACATAGGATTGAGTTTCTGCTGGGGTGTACACGCTCGAATGACGGCTTGCTGCTCCTGCTCACTACGCAATCGCTCCACCATCTGCCGAACTGCAAGGCGTGTAGGGGCGGGTGAATCCGGAGCGGGCAATGGCGCGGGAGTCGGGTCGATAGAGACGAGGGGCTCGGGCTGCTGGGGTAGATCGACAACAGGCGGGGGAAGGGATCGAGGCTCTGGAGGTCGCGGCGCAGAGTTTTTGGGCTCCCGCGCCCCTGCGTCTACGGACGGGACCATTGGGCTTGGTTCGGAACCGCGGGCCTGCGTCGGCGGCGCAAGCTGCATAGTGATCACGACACGTTCCGTGCTCGTCTGCTTCGGCGCGTCTATGGGGAACTCGACTAAGGCGTAGAGTCCGATAGCGTGTAGTAGAGCGCTCACTAGTATCGGGCCAGCCGCGTATCGACGCGATGAGGCCTGCGTCGGTTCGCTGGACTCCTCTGGAAATGTCATGTCTCCCACGAGGGGTAGTGAGTCGTCTGCTAAGCTTGCGGTGAAATCATCCATCTTTCACATCGATTCGAGTCTGCATTATTAGTTGTTGTGCTTTGACTGCGTATCGAGTTGTGGGTTCCCTAAAATAGTCTCACTAGGACTTAGTCCAAACCAAGAGTCGATTGTTCGCGGGCATCGCATTGTCTTCCAGCAAACTCAAGCCTGCCTCTTCGGCCAGTAACTGCACTGTTTCAAAATCTCGTATTCCACTGGCAGAGTTTCTTCCCTTTAACCAGTTATCAAACTCGGCATTGCTTGAAGTTGTGTATTCGCCCTCGTATTTGAATGGTCCATACACACAGAGCACGCCGGAGTTAGCGAGTAGGTAGCGCATGTGTCGGAAGAAATGGGTCACGGCCTCGGCAGGCATAATATGCAGGCTGTTAGCACTGAAAATATAGTCCAAGGGGCTGTGGGCGAGCTTGTCTTGCGTAACGTCGAAGGGGCGCGCGCTTGGCAGATTAGGCAGAGTGGCCGCCTCCAAGCGCAGGTTGAGCATCTCGACATTCTCAGGCACGTCCGTGCTCTGCCAATGCAAATGAGGCATGTGTTGGGCGAAATATTCAGCGTGTTGCCCGGTGCCTCCGGCTATCTCTAATACTCTACCGAAGGGCTTGGTGAAGTGCCTGCGTAGCTGCGCCAGAATATAGTCTTTGTTATTTTCGCATGACTGGCTGAAAGGCAACGACATCGCTCAGGCCTCCTTACGTAAGAATACTGGTGCATGGGGTTTGGAGTCTTTCTCGCTATAGCGATAACCGTCCACATCGAAGCCGAGTAGGTCCTCTGTCCTCTTTAGTCGATTCTTAATGATGTAAGCGCTCATCAAGCCTCTGGCTTTCTTGGCAAAGAAGCTGACTATTTTGTACTGCCCATTACTATAATCTTTGAATACGGGGGAGACAATCTGCGCGCGTAGCTGCGCTGGCTTTACTGCCTTAAAGTATTCGTTCGATGCTAGGTTCACAAGTATTGGGTTTTTCTGTCCGCCCATCTCCTGATTCAATGCGTCCGTAATCTTGCTGCCCCAAAATTGGTACAGGGAGGATCCATTGTCGTTCTTAAGCGATGTTCCCATCTCGAGGCGGTAGGGCTGTACTAGATCGAGTGGGCGCAGCAAGCCGTATAAACCCGATAAAATGCGCAGATGATTCTGTGCGAAACTTATGTCGGCACTGGAGAGCGCATAGGCATCTAGGCCGATATAGACATCCCCCTTGAATGCGAACAGCGCCTGACGCGCATTGTCCTTAGTAAAAGGCGTATGCCATTGCGCGAAGCGCTCTCGATTGAGCTCGCCGAGCTTTGGGCTAATGGACATTAACGAGGACACTTGCGCGGGCGATAAGCCTTTGAGTTGGGATATCAATTGTGCAGAGTCATCGAGAAAGTCTGCTTGTGTGAACTTGCGAATTTTTACGGGCGTCTCATAGTCCAGAGACTTGGCTGGAGATATCACCACTAACATGGTCTTGCCTCAAAGAGATTCAATTTCGTGTATTCACACCGGGGCGAGAAACGCTTGCCACCAGTCTAAGGGAGTGACGCCATCGGCGGGGTCGTATACGTTGCCATAGTACCAGAGCGTACCGGCGAATTGCCCGCTGATCCGATCGAGTAATATCTCTATCGCCTGAAATCCGATGGAGACGTGGATGCTGTAGACCAGCAAACGCGGGGTCTCTATGTCGAGGACGCCGTCGAGAAGTTCTATCTCCGGCGTCAGAGCCAGTAATACCTCGTCTATGTTACTCTTACTCAACACGCGCAGGCACAGGTTTCCGCTGCGTTGGAGCAGCTCATAGCCCTCTGCAGTATCGGCTGGGAAGCTGATTTTATCGCCAGCTGCCAGGCCGCGCACAAAAGCGGGTGAGCGCAGGAGACGATACTGTGCGGCGACGGATTTCGTTGACTGCGACTTGTCGTCGTCGCCAAGTGGGGTAACTGCGACTTGCTCGACGATGCCCTCGCCATCTGGCCGATAGCCCGCGATCAGAGGGATGTGGAGGGTCGGTGCAACGCTATCGTGATTACTAGCGTGAGAATTTTCGAAAGGGGGCATGCTCATGCGTGTTTCCAGTCGGCTTTTAGTCCGAGTATTTTAACCCGCAGCGCGGCGCAATGCGAAACGCAGAATACCTATGTTAGATAAACTTCAAAGAATCGCTAAGCTCTTAAGGCCTCTTAGCCCAGTGTTTCTTATCCTGGCGACACTGGCGTTGGGCTATGGAATCTATGTCTTACTCGCCTCGAGCTCACAGGCCGAAGACCTGGGTCTCATTCCGGCGCTAATCCTCTTTACATGGGCCACGATGGCGCACTCGTTCATTAACCTGTTCGCCCATGTACCTGCGCGAGTGCAAAACGAGATGAAGTTTGCGCTGAGGATTAGGACACGCCTGTCGCGATTCCCCTACTATTGTTTCTTAGTCCTGTTTGTCATCGCCACCGGCTTTCTACTACTGACGAGCTGGCAACTGTCCAGTGCATGGCGAATGATGTATTGATTTCAGGCAACTGTGCTAGTCTGTGCGTTGGTGAGTTTAAGCGCGGGATTTTAGAGAGGACTGTGTAAATGGCATTGAAGAAGGACGACGTAGATCTCGAGCCACAACCGGTGGGTGAGCTGGCACTGCAAACCCTTGCGATGCCGCGCGATACCAATGCCAATGGCGATATCTTTGGTGGCTGGCTAGTCTCACAGATGGACCTTGCAGCGGGCATCGCAACCAAGCAAGTGACACGTGGGCGTAGCGCTACTGTCGCCATAAAGAACGTCTCTTTCCTTTTTCCCGTAAGCGTAGGCTCCATCGTCAGCTGCTATGCAGACATCGTAGAGATTGGCCGTAGTTCCATGCATATTAATATCGAGGTGTGGATCTCGAACTCAATAACCCAGCATGGTCAACGCAAGGTTGCCGAGGGGCACTTCGTCTTCGTCGCGATAGACGAAAATGGCCGTACCAGAAGAATCGATTTACAGGCGTAAGTCCTTAGTCGACAGCCTTAGGTAGCAATATTTCGACCCGCAAGCCATTCGGTTTGCGATTACTGATTTGTAGTGTGCCACCGTGGCTCTGTGCGATATTTTGGGCAATAGCAAGGCCTAGACCCACGCCGCCATTATCTCGATTTCTTGAATGTTCTAGGCGATAGAAGGGTTGGGTAAGATTTGGCAACTCCTCCTCCGCTACCCCTGGGCCTTCATCATCGAAGCGTACGACAATGTGCCTCTCGGTTAAATAACAGCGAATGTGCGTATTGACGCCATATTTTATAGCATTGTCGATAATGTTTTGGAAGCAACGGCGCAGCGCCGCCGGATGGCATTGAAGATTGGCGTTGAAAGCCGCGAACTCATACTCAATGGGATAACCCTCCTCTTTCAAGTCTTCACAAAGGCTCTCGAGTAGCGCTATAAGGTTTGTTTTGCGGGGTTTTTCATTCGGTTCTACGCCTCGAACGAAATCCAACACCGACTCGATCATCGATCGCATATCACTTACTACCCGTAACATTCCCTCCCTTTCTTGTTCGTTCTCCAAAAGCTCCGATCGCAATTGTAGTCTTGTAGCAGTAGACCTTAGGTCATGTGATATCGCCGCAAGCATTTCCGTTTGCCCGTGCACGAGTCGCCGCAGTCGCGATTGCATACGATTGAACGCACGCGCAGCGCTAGTCACCTCCGCAGGGCCCTTTTCGGAAAGCGCTGGGGAGTCGAGATTAGTCCCAATTTCATCCGCGGCTATGGCCAGTTGCCCTAAGGGCGTGAGAACTCGACTGATTAGATACCAAGCGATAAACAAGGAGAACAAACCGACAACGAGAATATAGACAATTGCCGAATCGAGAAACAAGGAGGGCGCATCGGGTAATCGGGCCTGAAAGATGGCCTGCCCGCCATCAAGAAAGGTAATCGCTACCAGTGCTTCAAAACCTTGCGCGTTGGCACTTGGCGAGCCAATAGGCGAGTCGTGCATATCACGAACACAGACCGATGCACTTAGGTCATTGATTTCCCTAAACCACTCGTTTAGACGAGAACTGATGCGCTCAGAGAACTCATTCTGTGCGCACTGTTGTTGCGCGGGGATCTCTATGCCGCGATACATGGATAGAAACTGGGTCTGTGCGGCAGCTAATATCTGCGCGCGGTCTGCATCCGGAAACTGTTCTGCCAAATCTACAATACCGATAATTCGATCTGCCAAGTCGGTAGCTTCTGTTAGGATGACTGTTTCGTGACGATTTTCTTCGTAGATTATGAGGCTCAAGACTTGTGAAAAAATAAACAGGGAAGTTAATACGAGTAGGGCCCTCGCTCTCAGAGTGGGCACGAAATTCGCCAGCCACGGTGTCACTAGACTGACTCCACGGGATAGGTGAACACATAGCCTTTTCCCCAAGAGGTCTTGATGATCTCAGGGCTCTTGGCGTCGTCCCCTAATTTGCGGCGTAGCCTGCTGATATGAGAGTCGACGCTTCGATCGAACGGTGCGCTATTGCGGCCTTTCGTCATATCTAGTAAGCGATCACGAGACAAGGGTACTTGAGGATTTTGTACAAATGCTAATAGTAATTCCGACTCGCTGGAGGACAGAGGGGTTACTGTGGCGGTGCCATCGACCAATTCCATTTGTGCTGGTTTGAAGCACCAGTCTGCAAACAAATAATTACCCTTGTTGCCGGGTACACGACGCCGCCCCCCATGCATGCGCCTCAAAACGACCTTGATTCGTGCAATCAATTCCCGCTTGCCGAACGGCTTGACTATATAGTCATCAGCGCCGAGCTCCAAACCGACCACTCGATCGATTTCATCGTCCTTGGCCGTTAACATGATGACGGGGGGCATAGTGGGATCTGCCTGTAGCATACGGCATAGCTCAAACCCGTCGCGCCCCGGCATCATGACATCTAATAGAATCAGATCGCTAAGGTTCTGCTTTAGCTTCATAAACATATCATCGCCATCCCTAGCCACACGGCAGTGATAACCCTCCGCGCTCAGTAATTTTTGTAGCAGATCCCGAATATCTTTATCGTCATCTACTATCAGAATGCTAGAACTCGTCGTCATTACCTTTCCTCTACAACAACGCAGATGTGCGACTTGGAACATAGCATAGTCCACATTTAACAAGTAGAGGCTCTAGCCAATTCCACACTTATTTACACTTTTGACAAACTTCTCCTCAACATTGGTGACAATATTGTGGTCTCGAGAATGAGGAGGTTTCAATGAAGACAAAAGTGTTAATCGCTATGACGCTCATGGCTGCGCTTGCACTTCTGCTCGTAGTCTTTAGCGAGCCGGGCGGTCCAGAAAACAGTGCTACAGAGTCGGTAGACGAAACTTTCGTTGACCGCGCCGCACGCACTCGCCTCAATACAGACATCAGCCGCGACGAGGTGACAGAGTCAGCAGAAACTATCGTTGAGCGGGCTGTAAGAACTCGCGCCCCTGAGTTAGCCGAACGGGCTGACCCGGAACCTCAGTAGCAACACTTTTTTACACAGGCTCTATCATGAGCGCGTGAATAAAAGAACTTCTTACATATCGCGTTATAATAATTCAACAAATCTACTTAGGATTTCAGTTTTTTTGAAACTGAATGTGCAGGAATAATTGTGAAAACTCAAACTCTCGGGCTCGTAATATTATTAGTCATCTTTTGGCTAGTGAACTCTGGACATTACACCCCCCTTATTCTAGGGCTAGGTGTGGCGTCTATAGGGCTTGTTGTCCTCGTTGCGAGACGAATGAATGTAGTAGACGAGGAGTCAATTCCGTTTCACCTTTCCCGGGAACTGCCAGCCTACTATTTGTGGTTGCTTAAAGAGCTGGTGATTTCAAACTACCAAGTCGTTAGACGAATTTGGCAATTTGGCCTCAAGCTTAATCCAGCTATTGAAAGCATCGATATCACCCAGGATAGTGATATGGGGCGTGTAATCTTGGCGAACTCTATCTCCTTGACGCCAGGCACTATCACCACCTCAATCACAGCCGAAAGCATCACGGTTCATGCGTTGGATCGCAGCAGTATCGCAGCGTTGAAAAATGGCGATATGGGTGCTCGGATCAGGAGGCTTACACGCTGATGTATACAGCAGCTGCTTTTGCAGTGTTGGTCGCTATGCTGTTGGCCCTCTTTAGAGCCTTCGCAGGGCCAACACTTTACGACCGCATTCTCGCAGTCAATGTTTTTGGAACTAAAACGGTTCTCTTGATCGCGGTTGTGGGCTTCATGATGGGGAGGCCCGACTTCCTCGACATCGTAATGGTATACGCATTAATGAACTTTATTTCGGTAATCGGGATTCTGAGGTTCTTTGAATATACGGCAAAGAATGTCGAGGTGCGGGAGGAGTGATGGAAGGGATCTTGAATATCGTTAGTTGGTTTTTGCTCGTCTTTGGCGGCTTTCTCTGTATCTCAGGTGCAGTAGGTTTGTTGCGTTTTCCAGACTTCTTCACTCGGATGCATGCGGCAAGCGTGACCGACACTCTTGCTACCGCCATGATCTTGATAGGTCTATTTATTCAGGCCGAGTCGTGGTTAGTACAGGTAAAGTTGGTGATGGTTTTGCTCTTTGTATTACTTACCAGTCCAACTGCTGGGCATGCGTTGGTTATGGCAGCCTTACATGCAGGTTTAGAACCGGTGCTACCAAAGCAGAAACAAGCGTCAGTGGAGGCAGGGAGATAATCATGGAGTTGATCATAAACATGGGGCTACTGAGCATGCTGGCCATGACTGCTATTGCGATCGTAAGGATTAAGGATCTCTTTGCTGTCGCAATGCTCGCCGGAATCTATGGGCTTATCTCCGCGAGCTTCTTTGTCATGATGGACGCAGTTGATGTTGCATTTACAGAGGCTTCTGTGGGAGCAGGCATTTCCACGCTTTTAATGCTTACGACTCTAGCGATTACTGGCCGCTTTGAGAAAGCAGATAAGAAAAGTAGAACGCGATTTGCATTGCCATTGGTGTTGTTAACCGGTGCTCTATTGATTTACGGGACTTTGGACATGCCGTCTTTCGGCGCGGCCGATTCGCCAGTGCAAGAGCATGTTGCGCCCCGTTATCTTAATGACTCTGCGCAGGAGATAGGTATTCCGAATGTCGTGACTTCGGTGCTCGCAAGCTATCGCGCATTCGATACCTTCGGTGAAGTCATTGTTATCTTCACTGCCGGCGTGGGCGTGTTGGCGCTATTGATGCGCACAGATCTTCCGCCTATTAGCAGCGTTAAAAATACGGCCTCCATGGAAGAGCATATGGTACTTCGCATCGTTGCAAAAATGTTGATTCCCCTGATTCTCCTGTTCGGATTATACGTACAGTTTCATGGCGAATATGGTCCAGGGGGTGGCTTTCAGGCCGGTGTCATCTTCGCATCGGCTTTCTTCCTATATGCAATGCTTTATGGAATGAACGCAGCTAGAAAAGTAATTGACAGTAGTTTGGTGCAGGTACTGGCGGCACTGGGTGTATTGATCTACGGCACCACCGGTGTCGTCGCGATGCTTAGCGGTAAGAATTTTCTCGACTACAGCGTGTTTTCAGAAGATCCCGTTCATGCCCAGCACCTAGGAATATTGTTTATTGAGCTTGGCGTGGGTCTAACTGTCGCGACCGTGATGATCATTATCTTTTTCACGTTTTCCGGGCGAAGCCAGGTTGAAGGGGAGCGGGACTAATGAATTTTGTAGGCTTGTTTAATTATTGGATCGTGATGGTCTTGATGATGATTGGTTTCTATATCGTCATCGCGCAGGGCAATCTCGTAAAGAAACTTGTTGGCTTAACCTTGTTTCAGACCTCAGTTTTTATAATGTATATCACTATGGGAAAAATAGAGGGCGCCACAGCACCCATATTGGTCGAAGGGGAGGCTCTTTACTCAAATCCTTTGCCACACGTTTTGATTCTAACCGCGATCGTCGTAGGCATTGCTACGACGGCACTAGGGCTCGCTTTAGTTGTCCGCATCAAGGAGAGCTATGATTCAATCGAGGAAGATGAAATTAATAGGAAGGACCAAGAATGCTAGCACACCTTCCTGTCCTTCATGTCATCATTCCGATGATGGCGGCACCGGCCTGCCTGATTCTGCGTCGCCGTGATCTAGTTTGGTTTGTGGCACTAGCCGCAACCCTAATGAGCTTCGCCGTGTCAATTGGCTTGCTATTGCAAGTACTTGAGAGCGGACCGATTAGTTATGAGTTCGGTGGATGGGAGGCTCCTTGGGGAATCGAATATAGAATTGACCTACTCAATGCCCCTTTGTTGCTGTTGGTCTCTGGTATCAGTGCTGTGGCGCTCTTTGCGGCGAGAAAAAGCATAGAGGCCGAGATCCCGAAAGATAGACACGCATTATTCTATATCGCGTGGCTGCTGTGTATGGCAGGTTTGCTCGGCATACTGGCCACTGGCGATGCCTTCAATGTATTTGTCTTTCTAGAGATTTCTTCTCTATCGGCTTACACATTGATAGCCCTTGGTAAGAACCGCAAAGCATTGTGGGCCTCCTATCAGTACCTAATCGCGGGCACTATTGGCGCGACATTTATCCTGATCGGAATTGGCTTGATGTACATGATGACGGGAACGCTAAATATGGCAGATCTGTCGGAGCGTTTACCCGAGGTGTCTTCCTCTAGAACCGTGTTTACGGCCTTCGCATTCTTTATTGTGGGAGTTTGCTTAAAGTTGGCATTGTTCCCTTTACATGTGTGGTTGCCAAACGCTTACGCATACGCACCTTCGGTAGTAACGGCGTTTCTCGCGGCAACCGCAACAAAGGTGGCCGTGTATATCCTCATACGCTTCAAGTATGGGATATTTGGTTTCGACTTCGCCTTCAGCAGCTTGCCTTTGCAGAGCATTTTCCTAACACTAGGGTTGGCAGGGATTTTCGTAGCGTCTATAGCGGCAATTTTTCAGGACAATCTCAAGAAATTATTGGCGTATTCAAGCGTTGCCCAGATCGGTTATTTAATCGTGGGGCTCGGTCTCGCTAACGAAACGGGATTAATGGCGACACTGTTGCACATGCTCAATCATGGATTGATGAAAGGTGCATTGTTCCTTGCCTTAGCGGCTATCGTATATCGCCTGGGTGAAGCTAAGCTAAGCGAGATGCATGGTTTGGCGTCACGTATGCCGTGGACGATGGCGGCCTTCCTAATAGGGGGTTTGAGTCTTATAGGGGTACCTTTGACGGTCGGCTTCGTGAGTAAGTGGTACTTGGTTACTGCCGCACTCGAACATGACTGGTGGCCAGTGGCTGGCCTCATACTGCTTGGCTCCGTTGTCTCCGTGATCTATGTATGGAAAGTAGTCGAGGTTGTGTACTTCAAGGCGGCGAACGAGCGCACCGCCGAGGTTCGCGAGGCGCCTCTTTCGATTCTGGCTCCTACTTGGGTGTTAGTTGCCGCAAACCTCTATTTTGGCATTAATACCGAGCTAACAGTGGGTATCACCCGAATGGCCGCCGTCAGCATTTTTGGGGGGCTGTGATGGATATTCTATTCGCTCCTACGCATTCGTTGCTGATTAGTATGCTTCTGCCTTTGCTGGCAGTGATCGGAATTATCGTCCTAGACCGTCGCCCCAATCTTCGCGAAGCGGTATCCATTGGCACCAGCATTATTGTGATAGTCCTGGTGTTTAACCTCTATCGTCAATTCAAGGCCGGCGTCGCTGTCGAGCTTAGCCTATTCGAGATTCTGCCAGGCTTCGCGATTGCCTTTAAGCTAGAAGCTTTAGGCATGTTGTTTGCGCTGGTGGCCGCGGGGCTTTGGTTAGTCACCATCGTCTACGCAATTGGCTATATGCGTTCACACCACGAAGAGAATCAAACACGGTTCTACGCCTGCTTTGCGATAGCCATCGGGAGTGTCCTTGGCATCGCCTATTCCGCGAATCTATTTACTCTATTCGTGTTCTATGAGGTGTTGACCTTATCAACCTATCCACTGGTTACACACGCGGGAACGGCAGAGGCTAAGCGTGGCGGGCGCACCTACTTGGGAATACTGTTAGGCACTTCGATCGTGTTTTTCCTGTTCGCCATCATCGGCACGGCGGTCATTGCGGGTAGCCTAGATTTTAAAGCCGGTGGCATCTTCCCCGAAGGGACACCCACCGCAATTCCATCGCTTCTATTGCTCCTGTTTGTATTTGGCGTGGGTAAAGCCGCGATCATGCCGTTTCATCGCTGGTTGCCAGCCGCGATGGTTGCGCCGACCCCGGTAAGCGCTCTTCTCCATGCCGTCGCCGTCGTAAAGGCAGGTGTTTTCACATTGCTCAAAATCGGTGTCTACATTTTTGGTTTGGATTTCATGAGCACGCTAGCGACTACCGATATTCTCTTGTATCTGGCTGGCGCCTCGGTGTTAATCGCCTCCTTGATCGCGATGCGACAAGACAATCTCAAGAAGCGTTTGGCCTACTCCACTGTAAGTCAGTTGAGTTATATAACGGCGGGCGTGCTACTAGCGACTGAGGCAGGTGTCATCGGTGGCGCCATGCACATCGCCATGCATGCCTTTGGCAAGATAACCTTATTCTTCTGTGCGGGCGCGATTCTTGTCGCCCTTCACAAGACTCGCGTCAGTGAGCTACGTGGAATCGGATGGCAGATGCCAATAACGATGCTGGCATTTTTGATAGGCACGATAAGCATTATCGGATTACCTCCGGGGGGGGGAACATGGAGCAAGTGGTACTTGCTCACGGGGGCGCTCGAGGCAGATCACATCGCCATTATGGGAGTGCTAATGATTAGCTCACTCCTGAACATTGCGTATCTGATGCCTATTCCTGTCCTAGCGTTCTTACCGGTTGCGAAACAGGGGGAGGTCAAACCCCCATTGCACGAAGCGCCATGGCCATCGCTACTGGCTCTGACATTCACTGCATTGATGAGCATTGTGTTGTTCCTATATCCACAGCCACTCTTTGAGCTAGCTGCAGCGATAGTGAACTGATCGGAGAGAGAATATGAAGAAGATAGACAAGCCCGATTTCTTCGACAAGGCAGAGAATGTCAGCTTGATGCTGAGAATATTCTATGGCTGTTGCGCACTGCTAGTAGTGCTAGATTTTGTGATTGACCGTTACACCTATCATCCATTGGAGAGTATCTGGGGTTTCTATCCTATTTATGGATTCATAGGCTGCGTAGTGTTGGTAATTATCGCTAAATGGATGCGCCTGTTCCTGATGCGCGACGAGGACTATTACGACGTGGAGGAAGAAAAAAAATTGGCACTGATGCAGATGGAAAAGGAGAGTGATCATGTGGGCGATTGAGTTGCCTCCTTTTGTGCCATTCTTTGTCGCGGCAGCACTGGCGCTGGTGACGCGGGGACAACTGCGCAACGTGATTATGTTAGCCGCGCCGGTTCTGGGCGGTTTGCACCTACTGGCTGTGCCAGAAGGGATTCACCTGCAGATGAGTTTCCTTGACTATGAACTTACGCCATATCGAGTTGACAAACTGAGTCTAATATTTGGCTTTGCATTCCATATTGCTGCATTCATCGCAATCCTCTATGCCTTGCATATTAAGGATACGGTGCAACAGCTCGCGGGCATCCTCTATGCGGGCAGTGCTCTAGGGGCTGTGTTCGCAGGCGACCTCTTAACGCTTTTTGTGTTCTGGGAACTGCTCGCCCTAAGCTCAGTATTCCTAATCTGGGCGCGTAGATCGACGCGTTCCTTCTTTGCAGGCATTCGCTATTTGATCGTCCAAGTCCTGTCGGGTGTGGTGCTACTCGTCGGCATACTCTTTCATGCCTCCGAGACGGGCTCACTGGCTTTCGCTGAGATTGGCATAGGGAGTCTAGCGGGATGGTTGATTCTGTTTGCTTTTGGAGTGAAGTGCGCGTTCCCATTTCTACACAATTGGTTAACGGATGCCTACCCTGAGGCAACTCCTACTGGAACCGTATTCTTAAGTGCCTTTACAACAAAGGTAGCAGTTTATGCGCTTGCCAGGAGCTATCCGGGGACCGAGTTATTGATCTACGTGGGGGCGGCGATGGCCTGTTTCCCAATCTTTTTCGCGGTGATCGAAAATGATTTGCGTAGGGTGTTGGCCTATAGCTTAATCAATCAGGTTGGTTTCATGGTGGTAGGGATCGGGATAGGTACTGCCCTGTCTATCAATGGCGCCGTGTCACACGCGTTCAACGACATCATCTTCAAGGGCTTGTTATTCATGTCCATGGGCGCAGTGCTGCATATGACAGGGCGGATCAACGGATCCGATCTAGGCGGTCTTTATAAGACCATGCCGCGTACGACCATTTTGTGTATCGTCGGGGCTGCCTCTATCTCCGCCTTCCCGCTCTTCAGCGGTTTTGTCAGTAAGTCTATGGTGATGAGTGCGGCAATCGAGGAAGGCTATGGCTGGATCTGGTTAATGCTGCTGTTCGCCTCTGCTGGGGTATTCCATCATGCAGGAATTAAGATTCCCTATTTCGCCTTCTTTGCTCACGATTCGGGAATACGCGTCAGCGATCCCCCTTTGAATATGCAACTCGCAATGTTCATAGCGGCAGTACTTTGTGTCACGATCGGTGTAAACCCATCAATTCTTTATGCATTGCTACCCTATGACACTGGCTATAGCCCTTACGACGCTACCCATGTGCTAGCGCAGACGCAATTGCTATTCTTCTCTGCTCTCGCATTCGTGTGGTTGAATCGACGCGGGTTGTATCCGCCAGAGTTGCGCTCAACTAACTTGGACGTCGATTGGGTTTATCGCCGCCTCGTACCAACCGCGCTGCAGAGGCTCTTTGCTCGACTAAATGTGATCACAGAGTTGAATAAGACCCTTGCTGCTAAGCTCAGTACTCTGTCGCCGCTAGTGGCACGTCAATTTAGTGCGGAGGGAATTTTTGCCAGTACTCATCCAGTCGGTGCGATGGTTAAAACTGTTACGGTATTACTTGCATTGTATTTAGTGCTTAGCTTCGTTTAGCTTTAGTGGTATGTGCCTTTTGGGGGCCGGCGTCCTGACTCGTCGGTCCCTTTTTTTATCTGCACTATTGACCTTACTCGTCTCGAACCGAACTGCGTAGCGCCTTGGTGCGGCCACGCTGTACTTTTTTCTCTACTCTTTTTCTTTTCGCAGAGATACTCGGTTTCGTAGGCCGGCGCGCTTTGGGCACCACCGCAGCGGCGCTAATCATCTCCTGCAAGCGTTTTAGTGCATCATCGCGGTTCTGTTCTTGATGCCTAAACTGCTGCGCCTTAATAACGATTACGCCCTCTTTCGTGATGCGGGAGTCTTTCAGATTTAAGAGGCTATGTTTATAGAAGTACGGCAGGGACGACGCGTTGATATCGAAGCGTAAGTGGATGGCCGAGGACACTTTGTTGACATTCTGCCCACCCGCACCTTGAGCTCTGATCGCGCTTAGCTCTATCTCTTCATCGGGGATGGAAACATTTAGAGATATTTTTAACACAATCGCTTCCTCCCATACACGCCGCAATTAGGGTTGTGATTTCGTGGGGCTGCTTGCTTATAACACTTCGAGCTTAGCATAGGAGAGTACTAGCCACTTACTGCCACAGTCGTAGAAGTTGACCTGCACCCTTGCATTAGCGCCATGTCCCTCACAATTGAGAACGACTCCTTCGCCAAACTTGCCGTGACGCACTCGTGAACCGAGGGCGATATTGGTATCGGGAATGTCTTCCTGCACGAGGTTCGCCGAGGGGCGCCCATAATAGGCGCTAGGGCGTGAAATGCTCGACTTGATGCGGACGTGCTCTATGAGCTCGGCGGGGATCTCGCGAATGAATCTGGATGGCCGCGTAATATTGACCTCGCCGTGCAGGCGACGTGATTCGGCGTGGGTAAGATACAGTTTAGACATGGCACGGGTAATGCCGACATAGCAAAGCCTGCGCTCCTCCTCCAGACCAGCCAGTCCGTCCATTGACATCTTGTGCGGGAAGAGCCCTTCCTCCATACCGGCGAGGAACACCTGTTTGAACTCCAAGCCCTTAGCGGAATGCAGTGTCATCAATTGCACGGCGTCATCGGATTCGCTGGCCTGCCCTTCACCCGCATCCAGGGATGCCTGATCTAAGAAGGCAGCGAGGAATTCACGCGACTCCACATCCATGGCCTCTGCGTCTGGGTCTAGCTCATCGAAACTGCCAGCAGCATTGACGAGCTCCTGAAGGTTCTCGATGCGCGCCGCCGCCTTCTCGCCGCCCTCTTTCTCGTGATGGGGCACGAGGCCGCTATGGGTAATGATGTGTTCCACTTTCTTGGCCAGAGCCAGGGCCTCGCAGCCCTCGTCCAAGGCGTCTATGAGCTCGACGAAGCGCGACACCGCTGTGGCGGCCCTCGCGGCCATGAGGCCGTGAGACAGGCATTTCTGTGCGGCGGCCCATAGGGAGATCTCCTCGGCGCGGGCAACGCCACGCAAGATCTCGAGGGTCTGATCCCCTATCCCGCGGGTTGGCACATTCACAATGCGCTCTACCGCGGTGTCGTCGTTGCGGTTGAGCATCAGGCGCAGATAGGCCAGTGCATTCTTGATCTCGAGGCGCTCGTAGAAACGGTGCCCACCATAGATGCGGTAGGGCAGCCCGACACGCAAAAGGGCGTCTTCCATCTCGCGGGATTGGGCATTAGAGCGATACAGGATCGCCGAATCGCTCAGGCGGTTGCCGGTGTTGAGCCAGCTCTGTAGGCGTTCGACGATGAAGCGCGCCTCGTCCTGTTCATTGAAGGCCTCGTAGAGGGAGATGGCCTCGCCCTCGCTGTCCTGGGTCCATAACTCTTTGCCAAGCCGGCCCTGATTGTTTGCGATTAACTTATTGGCGGCCTTCAAGATGGTCGAGGTGGAGCGATAATTTTGCTCCAGCTTCACCATGTCGGCACCGGGGAAGTCTTGGTTGAAGCGTTGGATATTCTCGATCTTCGCGCCGCGCCAACCGTAGATAGACTGATCGTCGTCGCCCACTACCATGAGGTGGCTATTGGCTCCGGCCAAGACCTGCAACCAGGCGTATTGCACGGTGTTGGTGTCTTGAAACTCGTCGACTAAGATGTGCTGGAAACGGCGTTGGTAGTGGTCGAGAATCTGCGGATTGTTGAGCCAAAGCTCGTGTGCACGCAGCAATATCTCACCGAAGTCGACCATACCGCCTCTGTTGCAGGCATCTTCATAGGCGGTGTAGAGGCTGACCATATTGCGAGTATATTCGTCTCCGAAATGCTCGATATTGGCGGCACGCAGACCCTCGTCCTTCTGGGAGTTGATATACCACTGGCACTGTCTGGGCGGCCAGCGTTCATCATCGAGGCCCATGTTCTTGCACAGGCGTTTGATTAGGCGCAGTTGGTCGTCGCTGTCGAGGATGTGGAAGTTCTCTGGCAGGTTCGCCTCGCGCCAATGGGTGCGCAGCAGGCGGTGTGCGAGGCCGTGAAAGGTGCCAACCCACATGCCGCCGATGGCCTGACCCAGTAGGTCTTCGATGCGATGACGCATCTCACGGGCGGCCTTGTTGGTAAAGGTCACGGCGAGGATGCTAAATGGCGATGCGCCTTCACACTGCATAAGCCAGGCGATACGATGCACCAGCACACGCGTCTTGCCGCTGCCGGCACCGGCGAGCACGAGAACATTGTTGGCAGGTGCCGCAACCGCTTGCCGTTGTGGCTCATTGAGAGAATCGAGAAGATAAGAGACGTCCATGGCGCGGTATTCTAGCCTGAATAAATAACCAGTACACCCCTAAATCCGCGCGAATGCCAAAGCGGATAATCATAATCGTCGCTTTTTAAAAACACGGCATGTTGATAAGATGAGGCGACATACTGAACGATCGCTCTATGACAGCCCCGCCACAACTCGTGTGATGGCAATTGAGCACATAGAGTCCACAGCCGAAAACCCAAGGAGTACCCTATGTCTGCAAGTTCAGACGCTGCCAAATTCAGTTGGCAGGACCCGTTCCTCATGAATGATATGTTGAGCGAAGAAGAGCGCCTCGTGCGCGACACAGCACGACAGTACGCGCAAGAGAAACTCCTGCCGCGAGTGCGTGATGCCTATCGCCGCGAATACACCGATCCAGAAATTTTTCGGGAGATGGGTGCACTCGGCCTGCTGGGCTCCACTATCGACGGCTACGGTTGCGCGGGCGTGAACTATGTCTGCTATGGATTGGCTGCGCGCGAGGTGGAGGCCGTAGACTCAGGCTATCGCTCCATGATGAGCGTGCAGTCTAGTCTGGTGATGCACCCCATCTACGCATTCGGTTCGGAAGAACAGCGACAGAAATATTTGCCCAAGCTCGCCACTGGTGAGTGGATTGGGTGTTTCGGGCTCACCGAGCCGGACCATGGCTCAGACCCAGGTGGCATGTTGACGCGTGCGCGCTCCGTTGAGGGTGGCTTCAGCGTTAGCGGCGCGAAGAACTGGATCAGTAATTCGCCAATCGCGGACGTATTCGTCGTTTGGGGCAAGGACGACGAGGGATTGATTCGCGGCTTCATTCTGGAGAAAGGCATGAAAGGCCTTAGTGCTCCGAAGATAGAAGGCAAGCTAGCCCTACGCGCCTCGATCACGGGCGAGATAGTGATGGAAGAGGTATTCGTACCAGCAGAGAACATGCTGCCGCATGTGCAAGGCCTAAAGGGGCCGTTCAGCTGCCTAAACTCCGCGCGCCTAGGCATAGCCTGGGGCGCCCTTGGGGCAGCGGAAACTTGCTGGAAGGCGGCATTGAACTACACCATGGAGCGCAAGCAGTTTGGTCGCCCCCTAGCCGCGAATCAGATTATTCAGAAGAAACTGGCGATCATGCAGACGGATATTTCGATCGGTCTGCTCGGTTGCTTGCAAGGCTCGCGCCTACGCGACGAGAACAAGTTGGCGCCACCATTGATCTCCTTGCTCAAGCGCAACTCCTGTCTCAAGGCTCTGGATACTGCACGCGAGGCACGAGATATGTTGGGGGGCAATGGCATCTCCGATGAATATCCGGTGATGCGACACTTGCAGAATCTAGAGGTGGTGAACACCTATGAGGGTACGCAGGACATCCACGCATTGATTCTCGGACGCGCGCAAACTGGCATTCAAGCGTTCAGCTGATTAGGCCGTTAGATAGTGCATGAAGATGCCGGCAAACACCGCAGCACCAACCCGATGATTGTTGAGAAAGGCTTTAAAACAATCTTCGGGGCTGCGGGTCTCGGTCAGTCGCCATTGCCAAACGAAAAGACCGAGCGCAAGCGCTAGTCCCAGATAAACCCATAACCCTAGCTCAAACTGCGCCGCCGCCAGCGCCATGGCGAGCAGATACATCCCCTGTAGTGTCGCGATAATAACGCGGTCAGCGCTGCCAAATAATATTGCGGTCGACTTGACCCCAATTTTCAAATCATACTCGCGATCCACCATTGCATACTGAGTGTCGTAGGCAACGGTCCACAGACAGTTGGCGACGAACAGCAACCATGCCTGCGCGGGTAACTCGCCACGCGCTGCCGTGAATGCCATCAAAATCCCACAAGAGAACGCGATGCCCAACACCAGTTGCGGAAGATGCGTGTAGCGTTTCATAAAGGGATAAAGCGCCGCTACGAAAACAGCGAAGAACGACATCTGTATGGTAAGCAGGTTCGTGAACAAGAGTAAAACGAAGCCCAGGGCACTGAGCAATGCGAAGGTGAGCAAGGCCTCCTTACGCGAGACTCTGCCGGTGACGATGGGCCGAGCATGCGTCCGCAGCACATCGCCATCGAAATCTGCATCGGCATAGTCGTTAATTGCGCATCCCGCAGAGCGCATCAGCCAAGTGCCTAATAGGAAAATCGCTAGTAGTTTAAGATCGGGAATGCCCTGCGCCGCGATCCACAAAGCACCGAGCGTTGGCCACAGTAGTAAGAAAACCCCGATCGGTTTGTCGAGCCTTGTCAGTTGCACAAAGGCGGGCGCGCGTTGATGCAGTCTGGGTGTATACACACGCAACCAGTTTTCGCACTTGTTAGTGATGTAGTGCAGACGTTTCAAGGCGACCTCAAGTTTTGAAGTTAGCGGCTATCTGTTTTAGCTCTTCATCGGAGGCGACGATATTTTGCACCACCTCTGAAACTTCAAGAGGATCAAGATCGAAGCGTTGGTAAATCTCGATTGGCACCTCCACGGGCGGCGCATCGCCGATGCCGTGCTGGCGTAGTTGACGCATCGCTATGAGAATCAAGTTCGCATAGACGCAGTGCTCACCCTGGTAATCGGACTCGTGTTGAAAACGAATGCCGACACAGACTTCCTTGGGCATATTCCACAGCTGTAAGAGCCAGGCGCTGATCTGCTCGCGCGTTACGCCGAGAAGATGATGGTCGATAGCCACGTGGCTGATTGCAGGATTCGCCTCAACGTGGCGGCAGATGGCCGAGAAGTGAGGCGGGAATATGTGAGCAAGCACCAAGTAGCCAAAGTTATGCAGCAGGCCAGCTAGACACGCTAAGCCTTGGCTCGGCCTCTTCTCTGCGGGAATCAACTTAACGATAGCCTCGATGACAGTGGAGCAGTACACGGACTGTAGCCAATAGGGTGTAAAGCCGTCCGGAAAATCTTTAGGCAGGGACAAGGTATTGCCCAGCGCCATGCCCACAGCCAAATTGCTCACTAACTCAAAGCCTAACACTCGTGAAATGGCATCGTTCACGGAGCGTATCTTGGCAGGCGCTGCGTAATAGGGTGAAGAGGCCCAGCTTACTATCTGCGCGGCGAGACTCGCATCCATCTCGACAATCCCTGCAAGGTCGCCGATATTGGCGTTTGGGTTAGAGCGTAACGCCAAAATTTTCTGAGCTGTTTGCGGCAGAGGTGGAATCTCTAATGTCTCTTCCAGTCTTTGCTTAATTCGCAGTGTAGTGAAATTGCGAATGGAATTGAAAATTAGATCTAGGTCTGCGCTATCGTTCGGAGAGCCTTGATAAAGCTTTTCGGCAGGGATTGTGCAGTGTATAGCGCGAACGCGGAAGTTAGCCTCGCGCAAACTCACACGCATTTGTGTCAAGTCGATCTTCTCAAGCTCCATGCCATCGACACCGAGAATCTCGATATGGCAATACGTTGCAGACGCGATGTTCTCGTCGATGATAGTCGGCAGCAAGAACAAAGCGGGCGCGGACTCGATCTGCACTAGTGAATCTTTGGCAGTGAGATCGGCGATCTCCAATTGTGAGATCGCGGTAAGATTGCGTTCTACAAGAGAGTTGAGGGCTTTCAAATCTAACAAGGAATCATTGGCAAGGAGTATCTGCCCTTTGCCTTTGCCATCTTGCAAGAGTACCACCCTTACCAGATTTTCTATTCCCGCTGCTATTTGTCCTGAGCCTACACTTTGCATAATATCCCTGCAGTTATGCACCATTTGCGTGCGCATGACTATATTTGAATAAGTCGAATCGATGGGTCGTAGTATATCGGTTGTTGCTCGGTGGGACTATCTCCCATATGGGCAGCCTAACCGCTAAACATTGCCATAGAGTTCGCGCTCACCCAACCACCGTCGAATGAGGGGGTCTATGTGCGTCGGGTAGCGTAACTGAATCAGCTCCGCTTGCTCCTTAACCTGATCGAGCATGCCCGCATCTCGACTGATATCGGCGATTCGAAAACTCATTAGCCCCGTTTGCTCCGTACCCAGTACTTGTCCGGGCCCGCGAATGGCGAGGTCTTTCTCCGCAATGAAGAAGCCATCGTTACTATCGCGCATGATGCCGAGGCGCTCTTGCGCTACTTTCGTAAGCGGTCCTTGATAGAGCAGCACGCAATGGCTGGCAACAGCGCCTCTGCCGACCCGGCCCCTTAATTGGTGAAGCTGGGCCAGGCCAAGGCGCTCCGGGTTCTCGATGACCATAAGACTTGCGTTGGGCACATCGACTCCCACCTCGATTACCGTGGTGGCCACTAGTAGCTGTAGCTCGCCGCGCTTGAACGCGTCCATCACCTGTGACTTTTCCACGGCCTTCATACGGCCATGAATCAGGCCTATGGCAAGATCCGGCAACTGCGCGCGCAAGGCCTCGGCGCTTACCTGCGCAGCCTGAGCCTGCAAGGCCTCGGACTCTTCTATCAGCGTGCATACCCAATAGGCCTGGCTGCCCTTATTGCAGGCAAGATGAATACGCTCGATCACATCCGCGCGCCTACTGTTGGAGACGATAATGGTGCTGACGGCGGTGCGTCCGGGGGGCAGCTCGTCGATGATGCTGCAGTCTAGGTCGGCATAGGCGCTCATCGCGAGCGTGCGTGGGATCGGTGTGGCTGTCATAACGAGTTGATGAGGGATATGCGCGGCCGTAGCGCCTTTCTCGCGCAGCGCGAGGCGTTGATGGACGCCGAAGCGGTGCTGCTCGTCGATCACGATGAGGCCGAGCCTGGAGAAGTTGACCCCCTCCTGGAAGAGCGCGTGAGTGCCCACGATGATCTGCGCGCTGCCGTCGAGGATGGTCTGCAACTGGGCCTCGCGCTTCTTGCCTTTGACCTTGCCGCTGAGCCAGCCCACGCGCAGGCCTAGGGGCTCTAGCCACCGAGTAAAATTCAAGAAATGCTGCTCGGCAAGGATCTCGGTCGGCGCCATAACCGCTGCCTGGAATCCGTTCTCCACCGCCTGCAGCGCCGCTAGCGCCGCGACGATGGTCTTGCCAGAACCAACGTCGCCCTGCAGTAGGCGCAGCATCGGCGATGCCTGTGCTAAGTCCTTAGCGATCTCCTGACTAACACGAGCCTGCGCTGCGGTTAACTGAAAGGGGAGTTCGTTGAGAAATGCCGAGCGCAGCTTGCCCGTGGGGCGCAGCGCTGGAGCCTGCATTTGTTCCGCTTGTGCCCGCAGGCGTCGCAGGCAGAGGCGGTGACTGAGCAATTCCTCGAAGGCTAGGCGGCGCTGGCTAGGGTGTTGACCGAGGGCAAGGGCCTGCAGGTTGCTGTACAAGGCCTCGCCGACGGGCGGGCGGTGCAGGTAGCGAATCGACTCGGAAAGGGGGCGGAAGCCGAGGGCATTGCGCATCGATTCGGGTAGCCAGTCGGTGAGCAGCACCTGCGTGTCGAGTAGTTCTAAGGCCTGGGCAATCAGGGCTCTAAGTCGCGTCTGCTGCATGCCCTCGGTACTCGGGTAGATGGGCGTGAGCGTGGCGGCGAGCGCCTGGGGCTGTGCCGTATTAAGGAACTGATACTCGGGGTGATAGAGCTCGAGGCCAGTCTTGCCCCCACGCACCTCACCATAGCAGCGTAGTAGTGTGCCTGCTTGTAGGGCGTTCTTCTGTGCAGCACTAAAATGAAAGAAACGCAGACTGATGATGCCGCTTGAATCTTTGAGGCGGCAAATGAGGCTGCGGCGTCGACCGAATGCCACCTCGGTTGCCAACACTTCGCCTTCGATCTGCAACTCTGCGCCGATGCGGCATGCGGCAATGGGGCTTATGCGAGTCCGGTCCTGATAACGCAGTGGCAGGTGAAACAATAGGTCTTGGACGCTGTTTAGCTGCATCGAAGCTAGACGCGCAGCGACACTTGGGCCAACGCCTTTGAGCACCGTCAGTGGGGTTTGCTCGGGCAGCATTGGCTGACTCAGGCTTGGGGAGGAAGCGCTAGTATCGCCTCAATCTCGATATTCGCACCCTTAGGTAGAGCGGACACCTGCACTGTGGAGCGCGCGGGATAGGGGGCGTCGAAATAGCGCTTCATGGTCTCGTTCACGATGCCGAAATCCGCCAGATCCGTCAGGAAGATTGTCAACTTCACGGCGTCTTGGAGTTGCGCACCCGCGGCGGTCGCGACCGCGCGCATATTCTCCAACACCCGCACGGCTTGTGCCTCTATGCCTCCGCTCACGATCTCCATGCTTGCGGGATCCAGAGGGATTTGGCCCGAGCAAAACACGAGGTTGCCGGTCTTAACTGCTTGCGAGTAGGGGCCGATAGCGGCTGGGGCTTTGGCGGTGCTGATAATCTTCTTATTAGTCACAAAGACATCCTCATGCTGCGCTGGCCCAGCGCTGAGCTAGCCGGTGCAGTTCGTTAATTTGATTTTATACTTTGAGCGTTTTGACGATCTTGCGGCTCTTCACGCGGGTTACCTTGCTTACCGGCTTTATAAGCCTAATGCGCTTCATTACTCTAGCCAAATGTATGCGATTGCGCACGTTGAGAGAGAGGTTGACGATGCTGAAACGGGCGTCGCGCTCCACGGTGCTGATCTTCTCGATATTGGCTTCCGCACCGGTAATGGTGGTCGCAAGCTTGGCGATAATGCCGCGCTCGTTCTCCAACTCTACGCGGATCTCGACGGAGAATTCACCCTCGACGTTAGGATCCCAACGCACCGAGATGCACTTATCGGGGTTGTCTCGAATCTCGGCAATGTTATTGCAGCTCTCAGTATGGATAACCATGCCACGGCCACTGCTGATATGGCCGATGATAGGATCGCCGGGTATCGGGTGGCAGCAACGGGCAAAATTCATGACCATGCCCTCGGAGCCGCGAATCGCCAGCGGCGAGCCCTTGCTCTCCTTGCCCACTTCGGGCAATAGGTCCGCATCGTCCTGCCCGGGCATCATCAGGCGCGCCACAACGTGGGACATGCGATTGCCCAGGCCGATATCCTCCAACACATTGTCTAGCTCCGGGCTATTCAGGTGCTGCAAGGTCAGTTGAATCTGTTCTGGTGAAATTTTTTCCAGCTGTGTGCCGAAGCTACCCAGCACCTTATTGAGCAGGCGACGGCCGAGAGCCACGGATTCCGAATGGCGCTGATTCTTGAGGAAGTGACGAATATTGCTGCGCGCCTTGCCGGTGACTGCGAAGCTGAGCCAGGCCGGGTTGGGTTGAGTGCCGGGGGCGGTGATGATCTCGACGGTCTGCCCGCTCTCCAAGGTCTCGCTCAATGGCGCTAGGCGGCGGCTAATTCGGCAGGCCACGCAGGAGTTGCCCACGTCTGTATGCACGGCATAGGCGAAGTCCACCGCGGTCGATCCCGCCGGCAGCTCCATGATGGTGCCCTTGGGCGTGAATACATAGATCTCGTCCGGGAACAGATCGATCTTCACGTTCTCGATGAACTCTAAAGAGTTGCCGGCATGCTGCTGCATCTCCAGTAGGCCGTTGACCCACTGCCGTGCGCGGATGTGAGCGTTGCTCGGGGTATCGTCGTGAGACTTATACAGCCAGTGGGCGGCGATGCCGTTGTTGGCCATGGCTTCCATCTCTTCGGTGCGAATCTGAATCTCGATGGGGACGCCGTGCATGCCGAATAGGGTGGTGTGCAGCGACTGATAGCCGTTGGCCTTGGGGATGGCGATATAGTCTTTGAAACGGCCGGGAACAGGCTTGTAAAGATTGTGAACTGCGCCTAAAACGCGGTAACAGGTGTCGACCTTGTCGACTACGATGCGGAAGGCGTATACGTCCATGATCTCGGAGAAGGATCTACGCTTGGCGCGCATCTTCTCGTAGATGCTGAATAAGTGTTTCTCGCGGCCGAAGATGCGGCCGGGCATGCCCTCGCGTTGTAGGCAGGCCTCGAGGGAGCCTTGAATCTGCTTGACGATCTCTTTGCGATTGCCGCGGATGCTCTTTACTGCCGCGTTGATGCGGCGCGCGCGCATCGGATATAGCGCGTCGAACCCCAGCTCTTCGAATTCGATGCGGATAGCGTTCATGCCCAGACGATTGGCGATGGGGGCATAGATATCGAGGGTTTCACGGGCGACGCGGCGGCGCTTCTCGGGGCTCAACACGTCCAGCGTGCGCATATTGTGCAGCCGGTCCGCGAGCTTCACGAGGATCACGCGGATGTCTTTGGCCATGGCCAGGGCCATCTTCTGGAAATTCTCGGCCTGGGCTTCGGCGTGGCTGCTGAAGGTGATCTTGTTGAGCTTGCTCACCCCGTCCACCATCTCGGCGATCGCATCACCGAACTGGCTCTTCACTGCGGCCTTGCTGATGCCGGTGTCTTCGATCACGTCATGCAACATGGCGGCCACCAGAGACTGGGGGTCCATATGCATTTCGCTCAGTATGCCCGCAACGGCGAGGGGGTGTGTCACATAGGGGTCGCCACTGCGACGGAACTGGCCGTCATGGGCCTGTTCCGCGTAGTAGTAGGCGCGTCGAACGAGATTGATCTGCTCGCCTTCCAAGTAGCTTGAAAGGCTGGTGGCTAGAGAGTCGATTGTAGGCACAAGCCGACTCCTCCCTCTGCTAGAGGTCTTCGCCGAAAGATTCGTCGTCATCCCCTTGATTTGCGGGAGGCGGCGTCTTCAGTTCGTCACGGGACAGCATCACCACTGGGTTAGCGCTGCGGGCTGTGAGAATGCTGGAATCCACTAGGCCAGCGGCGATTTCACGCAAGGCGATTACAGTGGGTTTGTCGTTGTCAGCAGGGACCAATGGGTCTTTGCCGCCAGTTTGTATTTGGCGAGCACGCTTGCTGGAGATCATCACCAACTGGAAGCGATTGTCTACCTTGTCTAGACAATCTTCGACGGTAATTCGGGCCATAAAAACACCTGTTTATAAAGCTGTACTGTTGAGGAGACCGGCGATTCTACTAAATACGCGCCGCAATGCCTAATTTATTCTCGCCTAAGCCTTTATTTATGGGCATTTTTAGTCTTTTTCAAGGGTTTTCCAGTAGCGCCTGCAGCAAAGCGGTATTGTTTTCGAATTGCTGGCGTCGCTCTAAGCGTGAGGCACGAATGATCGCCCGTAAGTCCTCGAGCGCGATATCGAAGTTATCGTTGATGACCAGGTAGTCGGCGGCCTCGTAATGGGAGATCTCGTCCTTGGCCTCGCGCATGCGTCGATTGATGGTGTCGACATCGTCCTGTGCGCGATTGGTAAGCCGCTCTAGCAGACACTGCAGCGAGGGCGGGAGGATGAAGATGCTCTTGTTGGGGGCGATGCGGCCGCGCACTTGCTCCGCTCCCTGCCAGTCGATCTCGAGTATGACGTCTATGCCCTGATCTAGTTGATTCTGCACCCAGTCCTGAGAGGTCCCATAGAGGTTGCCGAACACCTGGGCCGACTCGAGAAACTTGTTCTGCGCCTGCATCGCGGTAAAGACGTCCTTGCTCACGAAGTGATAATTGACGCCATCGACCTCGCCCGGGCGCCGAGGGCGCGTAGTGTGAGACACAGAAACACACAGCAAGGGATCCTGCTTGTCTTTCAACAATGCGTGTACCAAGCTAGTCTTGCCCGCGCCGGACGGCGCGGAAATGGTGTAGAGGGTCCCTCTGGCCATAGTTCAAATCCCTAGTCGAAAACCGTACTTACTATATCATCAACGCTCGCCTCTACGCTGCCCGAGGCTATGAGCTAGGTGCCTTTTTTCTTCGCCTTCGCGCTGGCTGGGGCATTGAGTGGATCATCGGGCCAGGGGTGGCGCGGGTAGCGACCCTTAAGGTCCTTGCGCACTTCGAAATAAGAGCCTTGCCAGAAACCGGCGAGGTCGCGAGTCACCTGCACTGGGCGCCGCGCAGGAGAGAGCAGATGGAGTAGCACTGGAATCTTGCCATCTGCCACCGTAGGGGTGTGGGTCTGCCCGAAGAGTTCTTGTAGCTTCACGGCCAGCACCGGTTCTTCTCCGCTGTAGTCAAGCCGAATTCTACTGCCGCTAGGGACATCCAAGTGAGTGGGCGCCAACTTCGATAAAGATTGTTGCAGCGTCCAATCCAGCGATTCGACAAAGATTTGGCCCAAGGCAAGGCGGTCTAACTGCTCGAGTCTGCTGATGCCATCCAGCCTCGCGACTAACCAATGTTCGAGCGTATCCAGTAGCACAGAGTCACTTATTTGGGGCCATGGCTCGCCGAGGCAGCGCCGTAGCAGGCGTAATCTGCCCAGTGTCTGCTGGTCCTCATCGGTCCAGCGGAAACCACGCTGACGCAGGCCCGCTAAAATCCCGCTGCGAATCGCCTCGGTTGGCAACTTCGCCATCGGCCGCCTCTCCAACACTACCGCACCTAGGACGCGGGTCTCCTCTCCGGCGAGCCGTCCCGTTGCCTCGACCCAGCGAATCTCTTGGCGCCATAGCCTTGCCTCGCTGAAAAGTCTCTCTATTTGCTCCTGGCTAATCGCAAGCGCCTTGTAGATTCTCGCCCCAGCGCTAGCTCCGTCCAGTTCGACGGCAACGAGGAAGTCTTTTTGACTGAGGGCCTCCTGCGTCGCGAGTAGTGCTTGGCCGCCGCTGGGTAGTTTGAAGCGCGCCTGGCTGCGGTCATTGGCGAGTCTTAGGTTCTGCGCGATTCGGTCTGGGAAGGCTGTCACGATAAGCGTTGGGAGCTGCTCTAGATCCACGGGCTCGAGGTCCACCCCTAGCCGTTTCGCCCATTGCTGCGCGCCTTGCCACCATCGGCCCTGAGTCTTATCGGCGCGGTGGGGGCGCTTGCTGAAAACTCTGGCGATATCGACCTCGGCATCTTGAGTCGCCTCCTCTAGCCATGCTAAGCACCAGCAGGCTAGTGACTGCGATCCATCTTGCACTGCTCGGGCCAAAAGAGCGGCAAAGCGAGGGTGGGTGGGCCAGCGCACACAGCGCCGTCCTAAGTCGGTTAGCGCGCCCGTTTCTTCTACGATGCCTAGGCGCTGCAGTAGCGCTACACCCGCCGCGAAAGCCGGGGCGGGTGGGGGTGTCACCCAGCTAAGTTGGCCCGGATCCTTAACACCCCAGCGCAGTAGTTCGAAGGCGAGTGCCGCTAAGTCCGATTGCAGGATCTCCGGCTCGCGGTGGGCAGCCAGCATCTGCTCCTGGGGCCATAGTCGATAGCAAAACCCTGCCGCCTCACGCCCCGCGCGCCCGCGGCGCTGGTCGGCGCTGGCGCGATTGAGGCGTCGCGTTTCGAGGCTGCTCATGCCGGTACGCGCCTGGAATATCGGCGTGCGCTCGAGCCCCGCATCCACGACGATACGCACCCCCGGTACGGTGATGCTGGACTCGGCGATAGAGGTCGCGAGTATCACTCGACGCTGTCGATGTTCGGGCATCCTCAGCACTGCCTGTTGCTGCGCTAGGGGTAGCTGTCCATGTAGATCGCAAATCTCGATGTCGCTGGGCAGCACATCCTGCAAAATCCCATGCAGGCGACGGATCTCGCCTTGGCCGGGTAGGAAGGCTAGTAGATTGCCTTCGTGGGCCAAGAGCGCCTCACGGATAACGCTGGCTTGATGGCGTTCCACTCGCTCGCGCAGTGGCGCGCTGCGATAATAAGTTTGCACCGGCCATGCCCGGCCTAGGCAGTCGATCACCGGAGTGTCTGACCCCAATACTCCGAGCAGTGCCTCGACGTCGAGGGTCGCGGACATCACTAGGATGCGCAAGTCCTCGCGCAGCCCCTTCTGCGCATCGAGGGCGAACGCGAGGCCGAGATCGGCATCGAGGCTACGCTCGTGAAATTCGTCGAATATGATGCCTGCGACGCCTTCCAAGGCAGGATCGTCCTGCAACATCCTTGTCAATATACCTTGGGTTACTACTTCGAGACGCGTGTTTGGGCCTATTTTGGATTCTCCGCGCACTCGATAGCCGACGGTGTGGCCTAAGGCTTCCCCAAGTGATTGCGCCATATAGGCGGAGGCTAAGCGCGCGGCGACTCGCCGCGGTTCTAATAGCAACCAGCGGCCCGCCCGAATAGGGAAATGCTCAAGTAGCGCAAGCGGAGCTCGTGTGGTCTTGCCGGCACCGGGTTGGGCTATAAGCAATACGCGATTCTGTGATTCGACCGCATCGATAAGTTCGGATAGAAGCTTGTCTATGGGCAATGAATTCGCAGATGAAGATGTTAGTACAGCCAAGAGAGGTACTCGAAAGTAGCGATATTAGGTTTTGCAATGGTGGCAAAAGCGCTTAAAGTAAGCAAAAGAATCGTGGCTGCCTACTAATTTCGTCAATTAGGACTCGCCTTACTGATAATTGGAGATATCTTGTGCGTTATATCATTGCGATTTTTCTGCCACCCTTGGCCGTGTTCTTGTGTGGAAAACCGTTTCAAGCCTTGATCAATATTCTGCTAACACTCTGCTTTTGGGTGCCAGGTGTTATTCATGCGCTTTTAGTTGTGAACAGTCATCTCGCGGACAAGCGTACCGATCGCGTAGTGGACGCCATAAAAAGGAATAGCAAATGAGACAAGTCCTATTTTCTGCGGCCGCTATTTTTCTGCTCACCGCGTGTGAATCGGCCTACTACGGCACGATGGAACAACTTGGCGTACACAAGCGCGAGATTCTCGTCGATCGCATCGGCGAGGCGCAAAGCGCGCAGCAGGAAGGCCAGGAACAGTTTCGCGATGCCTTAGAACAGTTTCGCAGTGTGGTGAACTTCGATGGCGGTGAACTGCAACAAGTCTATGATCGCCTGAATGCGGAATTCGAGGACACAGAAGAATCGGCAGAGCGGATACGGGATCGCATAAAAGCCGTGGAGTCTGTGGCCGACGCGCTGTTCGACGAATGGTCAGACGAGCTAGACCTATACACCAATCAGGCATTGCGTCGGGACAGTGAACAGCAGCTGCGTGATACTCGCACGCGTTACACGCGACTCATTGGCGCCATGCAACGCGCCGAGGCCACGCTCGACCCCGTCCTGAATAGCCTGCGCGACAATGTATTGTATTTGAAACATAATCTCAACGCGCGGGCCGTCGCCTCACTGCGTGGCGAACTCGATACCATCAATACCGATGTCGATCGCTTGATTGACGCAATGGAAATAGCGATCGCGGAATCCGATCGTTTCATCGCGGAGATGCAGCAACAGTAACTCACCTCTACACGAGGCGCGCTGCGCGCCTCGTGTCCATCAATTCCCTTCAGGCTATGGCTCTGCTCATCTTCGAAAAAAAGTCGAAATGATTTCGCTGTGCAGTTTCTTTAGGATTTACGTTACTCTTTCTAAGAGCGGCGCAGCATATAAAAGTTCTCCATGTGGCATTAGCGTTAGTGCCTCATGGAAGACATAAGAAAAGTGCAGCCAAAACTTTGTTTACACGAGTTTAAAATTGCCCTGCACATGTTGCACATGCTCGCAGATAGCGTCCCACAGGGAAGTGGGTTTAATTACGGTCACCGCAATTGGCATTTGTACTAGCCAGCGCGCGAACCAATCTAAACTATCCGTACTCGTTTCCATGAGTAAACCCTCATCGCATTCGCGCAATATCCCCTCTAAGCCATGAAGATAATATGAAGCCGACGCCATATCGGTATGCAATAAGACGCTGACGGGATGTTGACGTGGCACATTCTGCATACTCCTATTGAGATAGCTCGCTGCATCGAACTGTGCTGGTCGCAAGAAGCTGTGCATTAAAAGCTCTACCTTGCAGAGCCGATCTAAGCGGAAGGTGCGCAGCGCATCGCGTAGGTGACAATGCCCCACCAAATACCAATGACCACGCCGGAACACGATCCCATAGGGGTCGACATCGCGAACCTGAGCAACATTGTTCTCTGCTTCATATACGAAGCGCACGCGTTGCTGCCCATGGGCGGCATCGGTCAGCAATAGTAGATCCTCCTTATTCTCTGCGCCATGAGCCTTAGGCAATATGAGGCTTGCGCTCTGGCTAATCGCCCGAACGCGGCGCTTCAGATTCTTCGGCATTACGCGCTCAAGCTTCGCCTGGACGCTTGTAATGGAGGGCGTGGTTTCGGCAAGGCCAAGTTGATTAGCGGCAAGGAGACCGAGTGATATGGCCAACGTTTCCTCTTCGGTAAACATCATCGGTGGCAGCTTAAAACCAGCCACTAAGCGATAGCCTCCATAGCGCCCTTGTTCTGTGAGCACTGGAATCCCTAGCTCCTCTAGAGCGGCGATATAACGACGCACGGTGCGAATGTCTACGTCCAATCGCGTAGCGATCTGTGCGCCGGACAACAGTCCATGTGTCTGCAGCAATTCAAGCAGCGACAGTACACGAGTAAGTGGTTTCGACATGATGAGGTCCTAGTGGCTCTTGATAGCGTATAGGCGAGCAAAAATGTGATGCTACAAAGCAAACAGGACATAAAATGTCCTATATATTTTGTATTGTGCCTGCGTCGACAAAAACACACCACTAATACCAAAAAAAGAGCAAAGGATATGAACATGAGAACACTAACTTTGTATTCGAACCCTCAGTCACGCGGTCGAATAGTACGTTGGATGCTTGAAGAGATCGGCGTGGATTACGAGATTGAAGTCATGGAGTTCGGCGAGCACATTAAGTCTGCGCAGTTTCTGGCGATCAATCCTATGGGGAAAGTTCCGGCGATTAAGCATCGCGATACGATTGTGACCGAAGTGGCAGCGATCTGTGCCTACCTAGCAGATCAATTTCCTGAAGAGAATCTCGCCCCCGGCCGCAATGATCCACTACGTGGCGATTACTATCGCTGGCTGTTCTTCTGCGCAGGCCCGCTAGAGATGGCGATGAGCGCTATAAGCAATAATTGGAAGGTCGACCAAGATAATGCGATGTCGCTGGGGTGTGGCAATATTGCAGACACCATAAACGTTTTGGAGTCTGCTCTTCGGAAAGGACCCTATATTTGCGGTGAGCAATTCACGGCGGCCGACATACTACTCGCTAGTACTCTTGGATGGGCAATGTTCCAGAAGACCTTTGAAGCAAAGCCTGTGTTCATGGAATACGTGAACCGCTGCGAGGCCCGGCCCGCAGCTAAGCGGGCCAACGAGCTCGATGACGCGTTGATGAACAAGAAAGTGGGTTAAGCACAACCTTTAACAGGGGCCATGAGTATTACTCTGGCCCCTCTATTTCAGATAGTACTCTACCGTTACGACTACACGGACATTCTTGATATGGGGATTGTTGCGATCACGATCGCTAATACTAAACTGGCCCTGAGAGGCCTTGCGAATATTGCCCAACTCACTCTGTGAGTCTAACGCAAATTTTTGCGCGGCCGCGCGAGCCTCGCGCGTTGCCTCCTCGATCATGGCGGGCTTAATATCATTGAGGCGATTGAAAATATACTCCGGCTGCAAATTGTACTCGCTACCTGAGAACACAATGCCCTCCCTGCCGAGTTCAGACATAGAACTCATCAACTCTCTCACCCCTGCGATGTCGGAAGAGTACACCGTCAGATTTTGTTGAGCGCTATAGCGCAGCTCAACCGGGGCGCTATTGCCATAGAGCTGCGCGAGTCTATCCGTGATGGCCGGAGGAGCTAGAGTGACTGCCGCCGCCTCGATTCCGTTGGCCTGTAGAAATGTAAAAATCTTATTGTTGCTACTATCGATGAGGCTATACAAGGCTTCGAGCTCGTTCCCAGCTAAGGTGAATTGAATCGGCCAGATTACTATGTCGGCGTCTACTTCATGTTCTGCCAGACCGCGCACGGTGACTGTGCGCTCATACTCTTTGACGGCGATTGCATAGCTACCCAGCAGATAGCCTAGGCCTGACAAGCCGACGATAAGAGATAAACCCAGCACAAGCGCGCTGAACCTTTGATTCCCGATCATGGTGCATCCTCTGTGCACACTCTGAGAAAAGGGATGGTGGCATGTAGCCACGCACAGAGTGTGTTTGAGGGTAATTTAGCCTAGTACAGCTTACTGTCAGCTGAACGGGGAGAGGGGAAGGTAAAGCCTAGGCGCTCTAACAAGAGTGAGCATAGTCTCCTCGTGCTCTAGGCATGCGATATCTCGCGGCGCCTTTGCGATGCGGTTGATCAATTAAAACATACCGTGCTAAACGAGGCGGAGAGCGAATAGCAAAACAATCACTCGATGTTCTGAATCTGCTCCCGCATCTGTTCGATCAACACCTTCAGGTCTACCGCATTGTGGGTGGTTTCGGACACGATGGACTTGGAGGAGAGTGTATTGGCCTCGCGGTTGAGCTCCTGCATCAGGAAGTCGAGGCGACGCCCAGAGGGCTCCTTCAATTCCAGTACTCGCTCTACTTCGTTCAGATGTGCCTCTAGGCGGTCTAGCTCTTCGTCGATATCCCATTTCTGCGCATACATCACGATCTCTTGCTCTAGGCGTGGGCCGTCCAGCTCGACTTTGAGCGCCTCGAGGCGGTCGCGCAGTGACTGCTGCTGGGCGGCGATGATCTCGGGCATGCGGGCCCCAATAGAGGCCACTATCTCGCGGATGGCGGCGAGACGCTTGCTCACAAAGCCGTACAGCTCCTCGCCCTCGCGTTTGCGAGTGTCGATAAGCTCTGTAAGCGTCTGTTTGAAGAGGGCGAGGGCATGTGTCTCCAAATCCTCGGGCAGGGCCTGGCTCTCTAGCAGCACGCCTGGCCATTTGAGGATCTCATGGACCGAAAGGGCGTTACCGCCGCCGGTCAGATGCAAGACCTCGCCGCTCGCGTTATTGAGTTTGACGACCAGCGCCTCGTCGATCTGCAAGTTATTGTCTTGTGCACCCTCGGTTTCGATGCGCAGCTGGCAGTCTACTTTGCCGCGGGCGAGCGTTTTGCGCAGCGCATCGCGAACCGCGGGCTCAAGCGAGCGTAGCGCTTCGGGAAAGCGAAAACCGGTTTCTAGGTAGCGGTGGTTGACGGAGCGGATCTCCCAGACGAGGAGAGTTTGTCCGATACTACTTTGCTTTCTTGCGAAAGCAGTCATGCTTAAGACCATAGTGTGCTCTGCTTGGAAACGTCAAGAATTTCAACAGCTTCACTTCTAAGCTGTTAGCTCGAATCCGTATCTTACTCCAATATCGTCCTTCTTACTCGCCATCAAAGAACAGATCAAGGATAATCGCGAGTCAATTATCAGCAACACTAAGTGAGGCAGTATGCAAGACACCATCCGACCCAGTAAGCGCGAGAACGATCAACTGCGCGATATTCGCATCACCCGTCACTACACTAAACACGCCGAAGGCTCCGTGTTGGTAGAGTTTGGCGATACGAAAGTGATCTGCACCGCGAGTGTCGAGGACTCTGTGCCACGCTTTCTGAAGGGTTCGGGTAACGGTTGGGTCACCGCAGAGTACGGCATGCTGCCGCGCTCCACTGGGTCGCGCATGGATCGTGAGTCGGTGCGTGGCAAGCAGGGTGGACGCACCATGGAAATTTCGCGCCTGATCGGCCGTTCTCTGCGTGCGGCTTTAGATATGAAGCTGCTAGGTGAGAACACGATCAAGATCGACTGCGACGTTATCCAGGCCGACGGAGGCACGCGCACGGCATCGGTTACCGGTGCCTGTGTGGCACTCCACGACGCGATCGGTGTGCTGCTCAAGAGCGGCCGAGTGAAGAAGAATCCGATGAAGCAACTTATCGCCTCTGTGTCGGTTGGCATCTACAAGGGCGTGCCAGTTCTCGACCTCGACTATGCCGAGGATTCCAAAGCGGAGACCGACATGAACGTGGTGATGACTGAGAAGCTGCGTTTCATCGAGCTGCAAGGCACTGGCGAGGAGAACGACTTCGATAACACCGAGTTGCAATCGATGATCGCACTGGCACAGAAAGGCATCGCGGAACTTCTCGAGAAACAGAAGCAGGCGCTAGGGATCTAAATCTCACGGACTATCGTTACGGACTATCTTGAAGGGGAGTGTTATGCAGAAGTTTCAGCAGGCGTTTATCGAGTTTGTTATCGAACAAGAGATCTTGCGCTTTGGAAGTTTTACGCTGAAATCGGGTCGTACCAGCCCCTACTTTTTCAACGCAGGTCTGTTCAATACCGGGGCTGCTCTGGACTTCATCGGCAGTACCTATGCTGCCGCGTTGGCGCAGGCGGATTTCGACTACGACTTACTGTTCGGTCCCGCCTATAAGGGCATCCCCTTGGTCTCTGTGACGGCGGCCGCGCTGAGCAACCGCCATGGCATCAACAAGCCTTATTGTTTCAATCGCAAGGAGGCTAAGGACCATGGCGAGGGTGGGCTAACGGTCGGCGCACCTCTGCAGGGGCGCGCACTTATCGTGGACGATGTGATCACTGCCGGTACGGCAGTGCGCGAGGTCATGGATTTGTTCGAGCGCACTGGCACGCAGCCTGCGGGCATCATCGTGGCATTGGATAGACAGGAGCGCGGAACTGGCAGTAAATCGGCCATACAAGAGATCGAAGAGGAGTATAAGATACCGGTGCTAAGCATTATCTCGCTGGCGCAGATCATCGAGTACTTAGGTCGCCAAGACGACCCCGCCTTGGCGTCGAATCTGGAAGCGGTCAAGCGCTATCGTGATGAATACGGCGTTAGCGCAGACTAACGCCGGCTCACGCAATTCCCTAGCTCGATCAGAGGGGTTCCTGACCGAATGGTACGAGCATATCCCGCGACAGATACTGCCACTGTTCCTCCCAATGTGCGGTGGGCAGTTTCTTAAACTCGCTACGCACAAACTGCATCAATCTTCCTTCTGCGCTAGCCATCAACAGATTAGACAAGATGCTGGGTGACACCACGCAACGCAGATTCTCGCGAATCTGTGCCTCACGCAGTATCTGTTTCAGTTGCGCCTCCAAGCGGTCGAAGAGTTGACTGATGCGCACGCGCAGTCGTTCGGTCTCCCCGGCGAGTGCATCTCCGGTCATAAGGCGCGTCATGCCGGGGTTTTTCTCCGCGAAGGTCAGCACTAGGGTGAGGATCTTCTCGCAGCGTTTGTGTGCGGATGGCTCGTCATCGAGGATGCGGGTAATGCGCGAGAATAGCGTCTCTTCGATGAACACGATAAGCCCCTCGAACATCTTCGCCTTGCTAGGAAAGTGTCTGTACAGCGCGGCCTCGGATACGCCCACTTCCTTGGCGAGTGCGGCGGTCGTGATGCGCTCTCCAGGGCCAGTCTCGAGCATGCGTGCTAGACATTGAAGGATGTGTTCTTTACGGGAAATTTTTGCTTCTGACGGCATGCTGCAGTCTTCCTTTTCTAAATGCTTGATGTTACTCGTCATCTACGCTGCGAATATTGCTAATGAGTGTTCCTACACCGGTGTTGGTAAATATCTCCAGCAGCACGGCATGCTCGACGCGGCCATCGATGATGTGGGCGCTGCGCACGCCGCTATTGACCGCATCCAATGCGCACTCGATCTTCGGCAGCATACCGCCATGAATGGTTCCGTCGGCGATCATGGCGTCGACTTGGGCAGTACTAAGACCCGTGACTACCTTACCCGACTTATCCATCACACCCGCAATATTGGTCAGCAGCATTAGTTTCTCTGCGTCCAATACTTTCGCGATCTCGCCAGCGACGGTATCGGCATTAATATTGTACGTGGCGCCTGTTCGATCCGTACCGATAGGGGCGATGACGGGGATAAAATTACTGTCCTTGAGAATGTCGAGCACTTCGCGATTGATCTTCTCTATGCTGCCGACTTGACCCATATCCATCATCTTGGCGCCGATGAGGCTCTTCTTGAGCAATTTCTTCGCCTGAATCAGATTGCCGTCCTTGCCGGTTATGCCGATCGCCTTGCCCTGATTCTTGTTGAGCAGGCTCACAATCTCTTTATTGACTAGTCCGCCCAAGACCATCTCGACTACGTCCATAGTCTTGCTGTCGGTGACCCGTATGCCGTCGATGAACTCGGATTGGATATTGAGCTGGGTAAGCAGGGAGCCGATCTGCGGGCCGCCGCCATGCACGACTACGGGGTTCATGCCGACCAGTTTCATCAACACGATGTCGCGCGCGAAACTATTCTTTAGTACCTCATCGGTCATGGCGTTGCCGCCATACTTGACCACGATGGTGCTGCCGGTGAATTTCTGGATGTAGGGAAGTGCCTCGGTAAGTACGTTGGCGATATTCTTCGCAGCTGCAAAATCTAATGGCATAAGAAATCCGCTATGGTTGATTTGGGTTTTTCGCGCAGGCCGAATTTGGTATGCCGCGCAATACTGGCGCAAAGTATACTCTGCCGCGCGCAGATTTTCATAAATGCTCGCGCCTGGGCGGCAACAGTTCTAAAAGTCGAAGACAAGGCGTTTGTCTACTTCTAATAGGAGTTCGCTAAATAGCGACTGAATAATCCGCAAAGACTTACGGCTGTTCGCCTCGAAGCGCAATAGCAGCGCGGGGGTGGTGTTGGATGCACGAATCAGCCCCCAGCCATCGGGGAAGTCAACCCGTATGCCGTCCAAAATATTGATCTTGCCCTGAGGGAAGCGCGCCAGTGTCTTGATGCGCTCGATGAGCTGGAACTTGCGCTCGTCCTCGACATCGATGCGCAGCTCAGGCGTCACCACGCTCTCGGGCAGACCCTGGAGCAGGTCCTCAGCGCTCATCGGCTGCTTGCTTAGCAGCTCCAAGAAGCGCGCCGCGGCATAGATGCCGTCGTCATAGCCATACCAACGATCCTTGATAAAGATATGGGCAGAGAGTTCGGCGCCCACAACGGCCTCGCTGCGCTGCATGGCCTCTTTCATGAAGGAGTGGCCGCTACGGCTCATGATCGGCTTGCCACCGAAATCAGTGATTATTTGGCTTAACAGGGCGCTGCATTTGACGTCGAACACGACGTTGGGCTGTTCGTAACGGGGTAGGATGTCTTTGATGAAGAGCATCAACAGGCGATCGGTGTCGATAATATTGCCCGCGTTCGTGACGACTACCACGCGATCGCCATCGCCGTCGAAGGCGATGCCTAGATCCGCTGCGCTGCTGCGCACCTGGGCAATGAGAGCCTGCAAATTCTTGGCAATGGTCGGGTCTGGCGGATGGTGAGGGAAACTCCCGTCCAGCTCGCAGAATAAGGGGATGACGGTGCAGCCCAGGCGCTCGAACAGGGCGGGAGCGAATAGCGCGGGCACGGCGTTGGCGCAGTCGACTACGACTTTCAAGGGCCGCGCTAGCGTAATATCGTGTTGTAGCCGCGCCAGATAGGCGTTGCGAAAGTCCTCTTGCACCAAGCTGCCGGCACCCTGACGGAACTCGCCAAGCTCCGCACGTACGCGAATCTGTTGAATCTGTTCCGGTGTAAGACAGGTGCGTTGGCGGACGATCTTGATGCCGTTATAGACGGCGGGATTGTGGCTGGCGGTGAGCATAAGCCCCGATTGCCACTGCGAGTTGTAGGTTGCGAAGTACAATAATGGCGTGGGGATAGTGCCCATATCGACGACGTTCATGCCGGTTGAGAGCATGCCGCGCAATAGGGGGGTGCGCAATTTCGGACTCGATAGGCGGGCATCACTGCCGAATAAGACGGTATGCTCGCCGGCCTCTAAGGCTAGGCTGGCGAGCGCCTTGCCGATGAGCTCGATACGCTGTTCATCGAGCTGTTCATCGACGATGCCGCGGATATCATAGGCCCTGAAGATGCTGGGCTCTAGCGCCATGGGGCGGCAATTAATATTATTATTAACCTGAGGTTTCATTGCGCAGCTTCTGCCATATTTCGATGCGTTAAGAGTATCCAACACAAGCCCCGCTCTTGGCTATGCCTAAATTTTGGCGGCGTCCCCAGCCGGGCAAGCGCGATAACTTAGGCTTGGCTGTGTTTGAGGTCGTACTGTTGGCGCAGCAGCTCCAACATCTGGACGGCGACGCGTCGTTTCGAGGCCGGGCCCAGTGCCATGGAGCCTTGTGGCCAAAGCGCCGTGGCGCTGATGTTGTCGCTGCCCAGTGTCGCGTTGGCATCATTGGCGAACAATAGGTCTAGGCTCTTGCGTTGCAATTTCTCTGCGCCGTGACGCTCCACATCGATGGTCTCGGCAGCAAAACCCACCGTAAAGGGGCGCCTGTCCAGTGCCGCGATGGTGCTGATGATATCGGGATTTTTCACTAATTCGAGAGTCATCGTCGCGGCGCCTTTCTTAATCTTCTGTGTCGCGATCTGCTCAGGGCGATAGTCGGCGACTGCGGCCACGCCGATGAAAATGTCGCATTGCGCCGCCGCCTCTAGGCTGGCGGCCAACATCTGCTGCGCGCTAATGACATCGATGCGTTTGACGCGCTCTGGCGTAGCGAGCGCCACGGGACCGCTAATAAGCGTGACCTGAGCGCCCGCCGCTGCGGCTTCGGTGGCCAGGGCATAGGCCATCTTTCCAGAGCTGCGATTGCTGATATAGCGAACAGGGTCGATCGCTTCTTGGGTAGGGCCGGCAGTAATGGTGACTCGCAACCCGGCCAGTAGCCCAGCGCCAAACATGGCAGCGCAGAGAGTGGCGATCTCGGGCGGCTCCAGCATGCGACCAAGGCCGACGTCGCCGCAGGCTTGTTCCCCGGAGGCTGGGCCTAAGACTTTTACTCCGCGCGCGGCGAGCACGCCAAGATTCTCTTGCGTCGCCACATTCGCCCACATCGCTTGATTCATGGCGGGCGCTACAGCGATCGGCGCCTTGGTGGCCAGCAGTAGGGTGCTGAGGATGTCGTCGGCCTTGCCGTCGGCGAGTTTGGCAATGAAGTTGGCACTGGCGGGGGCGATGAGGATGAGATCTGGCCAGCGCGCCAGTTCGATATGCCCCATTCCCGCCTCGGCCTCGGCATCCAATAGTGCGGTGTGTACACGATTTCCGGACAAGGCTTGCAGGGTCAGCGGCGTGATGAACTGTGTGGCCGCCTGAGTCATTACTACCCGCACTTCGGCGCCAGCCTTAATGAGCAAGCGCGTGAGCTCCGCGCTCTTATAGGCGGCTATGCCACCGGTTATGCCAAGGAGGACGCGTCGGGTACTGAGGCTATTCATGTAGGGCCTAGACGCACAGGCGTCAGCAAGGAACATAGGGGGCAAAGACTAGCAGCAAGCCAGCGCTGATTCAATTTGCACACGCCGGGCGCTTCCAGAATCCTTTGCTACTATCAATGCAGCCACTATTGCAGGGGTGACCACGAGACGAGGCCAAGGAGGGTCTATGCGAATCAAGGACTGGCCAGAGGGAGAGCGCCCTCGGGAGAAATTGCTGCGCTTAGGGGCGAGCAAGCTATCGGATGCCGAACTGCTCGCCCTCATCGTGCGTGCCGGGGGCAAGGGCCGTTCTGCCTTAGACATCGCCAGGGCGCTGTTGCTGCAGTTTGGCAACTTGAACCTGATACTCACCGCGAGTGAAGAGGATTTCTGCCGAAATGCGGGCCTGGGTCAAGTAAGCTTCGTGCAGCTACGCGCGATGTTGGAGTTATCGCAGCGACATATGTATGAGCAGCTAGAGGAGCGCGATGCCTTGACGAGCTCGGAGCTTACGCGGCAATACCTACGCGCTCGCCTGCGTCACTACGAGCATGAGGTGTTCGCCTGTCTCTACCTAGACAACCAACATCGCGTGGTGAAGCTTGAGGAGCTGTTCAGCGGCACTATCGATGGCGCTGCCGTCTACCCCCGCGAGGTCGTCAAGCGTTGCCTACACAACAATGCTGCGGCCGTGATCTTCGCCCATAATCACCCTTCGGGTATTGCGGAGCCGAGTCAGGCCGACATCGGCATCACTGCCCGGCTCAAGGCGGCCCTGAATACCATCGATGTGCGCGTGCTCGACCATATCGTGGTGGGTCGCTGTGAGGCGGTGAGTTTTGCCGAGCGAGGCCTTCTATAGGAAAATAGGCGCCTTAAGCACTACACTTTTACGCAGGCACCGCTTTTTTGTTGCTATTGATTGGCCGTTTTGGTATAAAACGCAGCTCTTTTTTTGGCAAGACAGCAGTGATATTCAGGTTAAAGCCCCAGAAGCGGTCTTTTGCCAAATAATCCGGGTTCTGTAACGAGGCAAGGCAATGGCTAACGTATGTATCGTAACCGGTAAAAAACCGATTACAGGCAATAATGTTTCTCACGCGAACAACAAAACCAGACGCCGTTTTTCACCGAACATCCATACCCATCGTTTTTGGGTGGAGTCTGAAAATCGGTTTGTGAAACTGAAGGTTTCTACAAAAGGTATGCGTATCATCGACAAGAACGGTATCGATGCCGTACTTTCTGATATCCGTGCCAATGGTGGCAAAGTCTAATATCTAAATCCTGATTCAGGTGGTGAGCAGCGATGCGCGATAAAATTAAATTAGTGTCTACAGCAGACACAGGTCATTTCTACACGACAGACAAGAACAAGCGAACGATGCCTGACAAAATGGAGATCAAGAAGTTCGATCCCGTTGTCCGTAAGCACGTAATCTATAAAGAAGCCAAGATTAAGTAATTTGCTGGGCCTTAGGGCTCGGGCATGCCTCGATCAGCCGATTGTAGCGATTCGCTAAACCAAAACGCCGCCTCTTTTCTAAAAAGAGACGGCGTTTTTGGTTCTGGGTTTAGTTTTGCAGTGCTATTTTTCCTTGCTCAGTGACTTCATGAGCTTGGTGGTCGTGTTTAGCAGCTTCGGATCTTCCAAGAATTCCTTCTTGAGTTTGCCCACCGTGGTGGACACCGTGCCGTAGCGCTTAAGCTTGAACAGCTTGGCGATGGCCTGCAGTGTCACGGCGGAAAGCTCCTGACACAGGTACATCGCTACCCAGCGTGGCACATTCTTCGAGCCTGGGCCTCTAGCGGCCGTATAGATGCTCTCCTCGCTAACCTTGAACTGTTTCGCGACCGCCGTGATGATGTCCTTGCAGGAAGGGCGCCATTTAGCGTGTGCGCCACGTGAGACGCCGCGCACTTTCGATGCGCTACGCTTGGTCTTGGCGGATTTCTTGAACTTTTCATCGCCCATGATAGAGGACAGGTTTTTCTTGCCATAGAAGTGGGCTAGTTCGTCGTCCACTCCCGCCGCCGTGTATTCCTTAATCTGCGCCGTGCGTTTCGCACCCGTCGCGCCTATCTGCTCGAAGACACCTTCACGGCTAAGCCAAGCCGGCGCCTTAGCCTTGTTGATATAGGCCGGGTAGCTTGACCATTGCCAAGTCTCCAGATCGGCCTTGCGAACCCCTAGGTGGATATAACGCGTTAAGGGCAGGAGGTATTTGTCCGCCTGGACCAACACGGCCTTGTAGCGCCCCTTAAACAAGGAGCCTTCGGACTTCTTTAGGCGCTGATAGTGCTGGGTATAGAGGCCGTCCACCTGACGCATGAAACGACTTAGGTTCGCCTCTGGCGTCTTGATCAGGAGATGGTACTGATCCTTCTGCAGGCAATAGGCGTGAACCTGAACGTTGAGACGAAAACAGGTTTCTTCTAAACCGGCTAAAAAGGCTTCGTAATATTTGGGGGAGGGGAAGATCTTTTGCTTGTCTAAACCAACGTTGGAAACGTGATAAAAGGCGTCTGGGTATTCTATGCGCAATGGTCTGGCCATTATTATTGTCCCGGTTTGTGTTTTTAGTTTTATTATACAACTGGTTATTGAGTTAGAGATGACCCTAAAATCATTGCTATAGTGATAACTGAAATAGAAGTTGCAGTCAACCTAAAAGGGCGGACAGCCGGCGAATCGAGCTTGATCAAGCAAGATTGGGCTAAGAAAAAACGCAGCGAAGGGGACTGTGGGCACACTAGCCCCACCAGAGGTCGATGTTTCGCCCTGTTCTTTACTGCTTATTCCATTGGTAGCTTAAAGCTAGCCGAGGCACCTTCGCCTCGCTGCCGCTAGCGTTTTGTGGCCACAAAGACCGCGCGTTTTGGCGCTGGCAGGCCTTCCACAGTGAGTGTTTTGTCCGCCGGGTCGAGGCTGTCATTGAGGGACTGGAAGCGCATCCAGTCGGTGCTGCGCTGCTCATGCGTAGAGGTAACGCTCACGTCTATCACACGGCAGTCCACGAAACCGCAGCGCTCCAGCCAGCGCAGTGTAGTGTCACAGGAGGGAATAAACCAGACGTTGGGCATACGGCTATAGCGATCCTCTGGGGTTAAGCAAAAACCTTGATCTCCATCAACAATTAGCGTTTCGAGTACCAACTCACCGCCAGGGCGCAGACAGTCCTGCAATTGCAGCAGATGATCTATGGGGGAGCGGCGATGATAGAGCACCCCCATAGAGAACACTGTGTCGAACGCTTCGGGCTTGTCCTCAAGCATCGCTAAGGCGTTTTCGAAGGTGTTAGGCAAGACGAATACGGGCGCCTGTGGGACATAGCGCTTGATTGCCTGAAACTGCATCGAGTAGGCGAGTTGGGCATCTATCCCAATCGCTAAGCGTGCGCCTTCACCCGCCATGCGGAAGCAGTGATAGCCATTGCCGCAACCGACGTCGAGTATGGTGCGACCGCGCAATGAACTGATCTGAGAGCGCAGTCGCTCCCATTTCCAATCAGACCGCCATTCGGTATCGATATCGATCCCGAAGAGTGAAAACGGGCCCTTGCGCCAAGGAATCAATACCTGCAGCGCCTCCCGAAGCTGAGCTTGGTCGGCGTCTGTGCAGTCCTGCGAAGTGCCTATGCGCACAGCTTCGCCGAGGTCGACACTACTAGGGCTTAGCTCGGGCATGGCATCGAGCGCGCGGCGCCATTTTGGATAGTCGCCATTATTGCGGCTGTCGAACCAGGCGCGTTCGCTAAGATTAAGCCATGGCGCGAGGACTGTCCCCGCGAGGAGGGCGGGAAGATTAGAATAGGGCATAGGGCTCACTATTTAAAGGCAATCATGGAGGCAAAATTGAAGCACTGGAACCAGGAATCTACGCTCGCGAAACCCGCATCTAATAGCCTGGTTTTGTGCTGCGCAATCGTTTCGGGGATCAAGACGTTCTCCAATGCGGAGCGCTTCTGACTGATCTCCAGTTCCGAGTAGCCTTGCGCTTGCTTGAACTGATGGTACATGTCGATCAATAAGGCGTTGAGATCCGCGTCGGCGAGTCGAATTTTCTCCGATAGGATTAGGATGCCGCCGGGCTTCATGCCTGAGTAGATTCTTCTCATTAATTGCTCGCGGCGCTCCTGCGCGATGAACTGCAATGTGAAGTTAAGTACCACAACCGAGGCGTCACGAATCTCCACATCGGCGATGTCCGCACAAACCAGCTCGATATGTTGTTTCTTCGTGCTGCCTTGCAATGATTTTTCGAAACGAGTGATCATTGCCTCGGAATTATCGATGGCGACGATATTGTAATCGGGCTGCTCGATGTGGTGCGCCATGGACAGAGTCGCCCCGCCCAGTGAGCAGCCAAGATCATAAATTGTCGACCCGGGCGTGCAATAGCGATTGGCGAGAACGCCGATCATCGAGATGATCGTCGCATAGCCTGGCACCGACCGATTGATCATGTCCGTAAAGACGTCGGCGACACTCGCATCGAACACGAAATCCTGACGGGGTCGCGTACTGGCGTAGATCTGGTCCTGCTTGCTGTTATCCATTTTAAGGCTCTAGGGCTCTGGCAAAGTGAGAGCCTAGTGAGTGGTGCTGACGGCGGAAGGAGGAATCCTTGCGAAGGTATCGGCAAGATCGGGTTTTGCGTATTATGCGTTAATTCATGACACATTCAAATAATACAGCCATCGCCCTTCAAGCACACCCCGACGCGGCGAGTGCCAAAGTGGCCGCTATGGTCCCACCCTTCGAGTACGAGGTGTTGCGCAGCAAGCGCAAGACGATGGTGGTGCATGTACGCCATCAACACGTGCAGGTGCGCGCGCCGAAGTTTGTAAGCGATAAGGACATCCGAGAATTTGTCGTCAGGCACCAGCAGTGGATCTTGAGCAAGTTGGAGCACAAAGCTGGCCAAGACGCGCAACGCCTAGACCTGCGTGACGGCGGCCGTATTTTCTACAAGGGCCGTTCGCTGCGGGTTTGCATCGTGCAATCCGGCACAGAGTCCATCGTCACAACCGACACCGAGTTCCGTATTGCGACACGCATCGCCAATGCGGCGAGCGCAGGCAAGACCCTGCAACGCTGGCTAATTACTCAGGCCAAGGCAGTTCTGCCGGCTCGGACCCGTGCCCTGGCGGCTCACTTCAAGGCTGACTCGCGACTCAAAGAGGTAGTGTTTCGTAAAACCAAGACTAAGTGGGGACATTGTACGTCTTCTGGTCGTATTCAATATAACTGGCTGATCATGCTGGCCCCCGATGCGATTATCGACTATATGATTTGTCATGAAGTGAGCCATTTACTGGTCATGAATCATTCTGCGAAGTTTTGGTCGCTCGTTGAAACCGTTTGCCCAGACTACCGTAGCTATGTGAAATGGCTACGTAAACACGAACATCGATTATGGCTATAGGTTCATCATGGCGATGAACCTCATTTGGAGAAAACTTATGGGCCTGCGCCCCCTAATGCTTGTTGCGAGCCTCACATTCAACGCCCTACCCGCGTTCGGTCAGGATTTTGATCGAGTTAACCCAGAGCAAGCCGGCCTTTCGAGCGCTGGTCTGGCTCAAGTGACCCAGAATTTGCAAAATCATGTCGATGCGGGCCACATCGCCGGGGCCGTGGCCGCGGTATTGCGCGATGGGAAGCTGGTGTATCTAGAGTCGGTCGGCAAGCGCGACCTCGCAACGGATAGTCCGATGCTAGACGACGCCCTGTTTCGCGTCTATTCGATGACGCGCCCGGTGACTAGTCTCGCGGCAATGATTCTCTGGGAAGAGGGCAAGTTTCAGCTCGACGATCCGATCTCGAAATATCTGCCTCAATTCGCGCAGCAGCGCGTATTTATCGATGGCTCCGAGCCCAGCATGGAACAGACTCGAGAGCGCCGCGGCGATATTAAAGTCGCAGACCTGATGCGGCATACCTCCGGGCTGGGCAGTCGTAGTTCGCGTATCTATGTCGAGCAAGGCGTGCGCCTGCGCACGATTAGTCTCGAGCAGCTCACAGACAACGCGGCACGGGTGCCCTTATTCGAGGACCCCGGTACGAGTTTTCGCTATGGCCTATCGGCGACCATTCTAGGGCGCTTGATCGAAGTCTGGTCGGGGCAGCCTCTCGATGAGTTTATGCAGGAGAGAATTTTCGAGCCTCTGGGCATGGCCGACACCGTGTTCTGGGTGGATCCAAGCCGTGTTTCGCGGTTAGCCACGGTCTATCGACCCAGCCCAGACGGTAGCCTCCAGGAAGTCGCGATGGAGGAGATCGACTTCACGGAACGAGTGCCATTGATCGAAGGGGGCGTCGGACTGGTCTCGTCGACGTTGGATTTCGCGCGCTTCTCCCAGCTCTATCTCAGTGGCGGTGAGTTATTTGGGCAGCGTCTACTGCAAGCGGACACGATAGCGCTGATGCTAGAGAACAGCATCGCCGATGCACTAATGCCCATAGGAAGAGGTGGCTATATGGCGGCCTCGGGTTGGACGATCGGCGGCTTCGCCTACGCCCTAAACCCGGATGGCTATGACCATACCGTTAGTCCTGGTGAGGTATGGTGGGATGGCTCTGCCGGCACGCGCTTCTGGATAGACCCGGTACAGGGCATCGTCACCGTGATCATGGCGCAGATTTCTCCATCCGGCGGCCAGGGCTTCCGCGAAGAGTTCAAGAACGGCGTCTATTCCGCTATCACCGAACGTCGTTAAATCGCGCGTGCTCAGGCCAACACGGTTTTGCGCCTGAGCATCACGCTAGTGCCCAGCGCGCAAACCGCGATAAGGAAGGCAGAGAGTGCGAGCCACCACTGGTTCAAGCCTAGGATGCCTCCGCCTGGAATTGCGAAAACTAAGCCTGCCAGTACAAGTAGCGTCCGGACCAATAAGCCGCTCGCGCCACTACCTAATAAGCCAAAGCCTATCAAATAGCCCTGTAGTGCGCCGGAGACTAGCGTGACGCCAATAACGGCGGTCACAAGTACTGGCGCGATATCCATGAAACTGCCTTGCAGCAACATGGCAGGGTTGAAGACGAAGAAGAAGGGAATGAAGTAAATGATTGCGCCTAGGCGCATCGATTCAACGCCCACGCGCATTGGGGAGGTTTGGGCGACCGTGGCCGCCGCGAACGCAGAGAGTGCCACTGGTGGCGTTATGAAGCTGAGCATGCCCCAGTACATAATGAACATGTGTGAGGCGAGGGGGTCGAGTCCCGCATTTATCAATGCGGGCGCTAATATGATGGCGAGGAAGATATAGGCAGCGGTGACCGTCATGCCTATGCCAAGCACGAAGCTGGTGACCGCGCCCATGATCAATAGGACGACGACATTATCGCCAGCGATATACACTAGGTCATTGGCTAAGGTGCCCGCCATCCCAGTTACGGCCAGCGCGCCTACTATCAGGCCGATTGCCGCCAATATCCCCGCGAGCTCTGCCATTAACTTTCCCGTAGAGGCGACCAATAGCAGGGCCTTGTCGAGGTTAAGTTTGTGCGACGTAAACTGATTGATGATCAGTAATAACGCGGTCGCGTAGAAGGGGGCAGTGGCCTCTTGTTGCAAGTACACCAGCATCCACAGGAGGAGGAAAAATACCGCGAGGAAATACCAACCCTCTCGAAACACCTGTCCTACCTTCGGCAACTCTTCTTTCGGTAGGCCTTTAAGTTCGTGCTTCGCCGCGTAGGCATCGATCTGCACAAATAGTCCAAAGAAATACAATAAGGAGGGCACTATCGCGGCAACCGCCACGGTGACATAGCTCACCCCTAAGAAACTGGCCATAACGAAGGCCGTCGCGCCCATGATCGGCGGCATCAACACTCCGCCGGTGGAGGCGCAGGCCTCTACCCCGGCGGCATAGTGCCGACTAAAACCGGTGCGACGCATGGCGGGAATAGTTAAGGGGCCAGTGGTTAGAACATTGGTGACGGGGCCGCCGCTCATCGAGCCGAGAAGGCCGCTAGAGAAAATTGCGACCTTCGCCGGACCGCCGCGCATATTGCCTAACAAGGCGAAGGCGAAGTTGATGAAGAAGGGGCCGCCGCCGGTAAACTGAAGTGCTACCCCGAACAGCAAGAAGCCGAACACCAGCATCGCGAACGCCTGCATCGGCAAACCGAAGAGGCTCTCCTCGCCAAGGATGTGAAAAATAGCCACATCGTCGATCGGCAGCCCTATGCCGGCCACTACATCGGGCAGCAGGTGGGAATACATGGGGTAGAAGGATAGGACCGTCACTATAATAAAGATCGGCAGG
>DIAM01000004.1:234300-244860 GCA_002416505.1 Gammaproteobacteria bacterium UBA5078 | reverse complement strand
GGCAGGCCGCCGGCGCGCCTGCCCGCTTCCAGAATGATCATCCAAGTAACGAGCGCTAGGGCAACGCCTATTGGCGGCGCAACGAATTCCCAGGCCTCTAGAACGATGCGCTCGGCATTCCAAGCGAAATAGCCGAAGATTACCGCGATGACTAAGATGATGGCGATGTCATACCAGGGCACATTTTCTCGGCTGGAACGATTGCCAGGGAAAGTGATGAATACCATCGATAGCATGATGCCGGTAATGAGATAGAGGTAGCGGCTGTCGAGCATGACGCTGCCGACGAAGAAACCGAAGGCGAAAATCTGATTGATGGCCAGCAGTGTCGCGGCACCGGTCAAAAGGGCCATGATGGTGCGCCAACGCGAGGACAATTCGCGGTAACGCCCTAGAATAGGGGCATCGTTTTCACTCTCTGCTAGCGGCTTACTAAGATCAACACTCATCTGGACTCTTCTTATTCTAATTACATTGGGGCGCTAAGCCGGCTTAGATATTCTCAGCTAGTGTCAGCAGGCCTTCATCGGCCAGTGCTTTCGCTCTCGCCGCTAGCCAGCCAGCCTCGAACTCTTGTGGGTCTTTTGGCGCTAATGTGCTGTAGGCCTGCCAGGCATCGTGGAGGACCTGTTGTCGAAACAGATTCGCCTGCTGGTTCTGCTCTGCGGCGTCGTTCCAAACCCCAATCTCCTTGAAATAGCGAATCGCCGCCGGGTGGTAGGGGATGAATGCCGACTCAAATTTCTGGCGCGTAATCAGCCAGCCCCCGGCCCCGGGCGCTGCGTCTTTATAGTCATCGAATTGCTCATGCATGACCTTGACGAGGTTATAGACCAAGGTGTCGTCGGCGCTATCCATGCCAACTAAAAGCGGGTAGGCCGAGGTGAATACTTCGATTCCCTCAGGCGGAAGCGTAGGGCCTTCGGTGGCGATGTGGGTGACATACCACGGCAATAGCGAGCGGGTTCTTTGCACGGCTTCGAGGTCGGAATGAGGGAAAGTGAGAAATTTCAAGCCTCTAGGTGAGGCTTCGAGGCGCAGGAAAGGCGGCGAATTACAGGCCCCGCCCACGACGTCGGCGCGGTCATTGATGACCGCTTCGATGGAGGCGTTATAGCCGCCAACTTCCACGCGCTCCACGTCATCCCACGTTAGATTACCGTAGGCTAGTAGAGCGGTCAGAGCATTGTTCAATGACGGCGAGCCCTGCACCCAGGTGACACGCTTGCCGCGGATGTCCGCGATCGAATCGATATTGGCGTCGGCGGCAGTTGCTAGGGTAAAGGAGCAGCTCTCGGAAAAATTCGATAGGAGTGCCCGCAGTGGCTGAGGCCCCCAGATGCGTGAGGAAAAATTGAGGACCGCCTCTTGGGCATAGACCGCTTCGGAACCGCCTGCTGAGAAGTGTACTCGTCCGGTCAGGAGTGTGGCGAGGCGCGATACGTCATTGCGGCCAGGTATCACACGAAGATTCACGCCATACTCGCGGCGCATAATGCTGCCGATGGCGACGGCCTGGCTATAGCCGCCAGTACCGGTAGGGTAGGCGGACCACGCGATAGTGCGGGGCAGTCCAGGATTCTCGGCCGCCGATAGCGATACGCCAATGCCTATTGCTAAGCTCAGTGCCAGTGTGGTTTTACTCAGCGTGCGGCCCAAGGCCAGCGCTCTCGAAATCATCCTATCCCCCCGGACTCTGAAGTGAGTCTAAAGAGCATACCCCAGCTTTCTGGCCATTGCTATCCAGACTCGGAACGCTCGTTCGATAGGAGTGTTGGGCGTTAGGATTCGCGCACGAAGATCAGATCGTTCACCACATGACCTAGGCGCTGGCCACGTTTCTCGAACTTAGTGAGGGGGCGCTCGCTAGCGCTGCTATATTGGCCTGGCCCAGCCGCGTTGCGAAATCCCGGCGCGGCGCTCATGACTTCCATCATGTGCTCGGCGTAGGGCACCCAGTCGGTTGCCATATGCAAGGTACCGCCTATCTTTAGTTTAAGGCGCAGCTGATCAACAAATTCGCTCTGCACGAGGCGGCGTTTATTGTGGCGCTTCTTATGCCAAGGATCTGGAAAAAAAATCTGGATGCAATCGAGCGTGTCAGCCGCGATGCAGTCGCGCAGGATCTCTTTAGCATCGTCGCGATAGATGCGCAGATTGCGCAGCTCTTTGTCCGCGATCTCGTGGAGAAGGCGACCGACACCGGGTTTGTGTACCTCGACTCCAATGAAGTCTCGTTCCGCGTTCTCGCTGGCCATAGTGAGCAAGGAGTCCCCCATGCCGAAGCCTATCTCCATGGTCAAGGGGGCGTGTCTACCAAATACCTTCACTGGATCGAGAAGTCCATTCTCGGCGTCTAGACCAAAATGGGGCCACTGTGTCGCGAGGGCATTCTCCTGGGAGCTGGTGAGCCTACCGCCGCGAATAACGAAACTGCGGATAGTGCGTGGGTGCTCCGTCGCGTCCTGCGCAGAGGGTGCGGGTGTCGTTTTATTCTCGGACATAGGGGTGCGATCGCTTTATTGAATTAGAAGAAAGTGCCATCGATAGGAGAGGAGGCGCTAGCGTAGAGGCGTCGTGGCATGCGCCCGGCGCGGAATGCCTCGCGGCCACTCTCTACAGCCTTCTTCATGGCCGAGGCCATGAGGATAGGGTTCTTAGCCTCGGCGATAGCGGTGTTCATGAGTACGCCGTCGCAACCGAGTTCCATCGCGATCGCAGCATCCGAGGCCGTGCCCACACCCGCGTCCACAATGATGGGGACCTTGGCGTTCTCCAGAATCATGCGAATATTGTAGGGGTTACGAATCCCTAGGCCAGAGCCTATGGGCGCTCCCAGCGGCATCACGGCGACGCAGCCCATCTCCTCGAGTCGTTTCGCGATCAGGGGGTCGTCACTGGTGTAGACCATTACGTCGAAACCGTCTTTGACGAGTTCCTGCGCCGCGATTAGCGTCTCGGTAACATTGGGATAAAGCGTCTTCTGATCACCCAGAACTTCTAGTTTCACGAGTTTATGGCCATCGAGTAATTCTCTGGCCATGCGACAGGTGCGTACTGCATCCGCCGCGTTATAACAGCCGGCCGTGTTCGGTAAGATGGTGTATTGCTGCGCAGAGATCACCTCGAGCAGGCTAGGCTCGCCCTTGTTCTGACCAAGATTGACGCGGCGAATGGCCACGGTGATCATCTCGGCGCCGCTGGCGACCAAGGCCTCAAGGTTCTGTTCAAAACTCTGGTATTTGCCGCTGCCTACTATTAGTCGAGATTGATACTGTTTGCCGGCGATAATAAGCGGTGTTTCCGTTGCTGTCATAACATACCTGTTTGGGTTGTTTGCGATGAAAGGGAGCGCATAGTAAGGGCAGGCTAGCCGCCGCCTATAGCGTGCACGATCTCGATTTGGTCTTGATCAGCAAGGCCTTGCTGCGCATGCTGACTGCGTGGCACGATGCTTTGGTTGCGCTCGATAGCGACCTTGGCATCTTGCAAGGACAAATGCTCTAAGAGGTCGATTAGCGTGGCACCCTCTTTTAACTCAACCGAATCGCCATTCACGAATATTTGCATAGTTCCCTCACGCGCGCAGCATCGACCAAGCCAGTAGTGCCCACGCCGCGAGAAACGCGACTCCGCCAAGTGGCGTAATGGCACCCAACCAACGGATTCCGCTAAGCGCTAAAACGTAGAGGCTGCCGGAGAATAAGACGATGCCGAGTAAGAACAGGTAGCCAGCGCTCTTGAGTAGGGTCTGATTCGGGAACTGGAGGGTCAGAAGACCTATGCCGAACAGTGCTAGCGCGTGATACATATGGTATTGCACGCCAGTTTGAAAGGTCACCAATAAGTCTGGGCTGAGAATGTTTTTAAGGCCGTGAGCCGCGAATGCACCCAACGCCACGGCGATAAAGCCGTTGACCCCGGCTGCCACCAGAAACAAATTTTGCATGGATTTTTCTCCCGCCAGCGCTTGGCGAATTCTAAGTCTTGATCGGCTATTTTGCTGGCCCAAATAAAAAAGCCGCCAAAGTGATTCACTTAGCGGCTTCTTCGAACGCGACGCGTTTACGCCTGAATCATGCCCTTCACTTTTTCCATGGCATTCTTCTCGAGCTGACGAATTCGCTCTGCCGATACCTGGTACTTGGCGGCCAACTCATGCAGCGTCGCCTTCTCATCGCTGAGCCAGCGGCTCTTGATGATGTCCTTGCTGCGCTCGTCTAGTCCGTCCATCGCTAGGTAGAGGCTATCGTTCTTGGTCTCTTCCCACTCTTCGGCTTCGATCGTTGCGGCCATGTCCGAGGAGGTGTCTTGCAGATAATAAGCAGGAGAGCGATAGGCGACATCGTCATCCGCATCGGTGTCTGCATCGAAAGCCATATCATAGTTGCTCATGCGGCCTTCCATCTGTCGAACGACCTTGGCGTCGACGCCCAAGTCTACGGCCATCGCCTCAGCCTCGTCGTTGCTCAACCAGCCAAGAGACTTCTTGGAGCTACGCAGATTGAAGAACAGCTTGCGCTGGGCCTTGGTGGTGGCGATCTTCACGATGCGCCAGTTGCGCAGGATGAACTCATGCATCTCGGCTTTGATCCAATGCACGGCGAATGAGACTAGGCGCACACCCACCTCTGGGTTGAAGCGCTTCACGGCTTTCATTAGGCCGACATTGCCTTCCTGAATGAGATCAGCCTGAGACAGGCCATAGCCCGAATAACTTTTTGCAAGGTGCACGACGAAACGTAGGTGCGCGAGTACTAATTGGCGCGCGGCGTCCACGTTATCTTCGTAGTAATACTGGTTGGCTAATTCCTTTTCTTGCTCCGGCGTTAATACAGCGATGCTGTTAACCGAAGATATATAAGCCGTCAAATCACGACCCGGAACTATGGGGCCGTTAACTTGTAAACTTGTTCCTATACTCATAATCAGCCTTTAAATCTCTTTAAACTTGCATGTTGATAGGTATTCGATTCTCGTGCTTAGGCAGTATAACCAAGGCACTAAAATCACCCTTTCAATCTAGACTTGTCCATTCTAACACTGCTCATTTTATCATGCTATGGATGCTAAAACCGCGTATCGCTGCAGGTTCGGAGTCTAATTGAGGCGCTGCAAGGCGATTTCAAGTCCCAATGTGCACTTTTTTCGCCTAGGCCTCCATTTGTTTCTGTAAATGGCCTTAATGCACAAAATCGATGGTCGCCTAAGCTTAGCGAGGCTCTATGGCGGATAAATGTTGGCGCACAGAGATAAACGCACCCAGCCAGCCTAGGAAGGCGCCAAGGGTAAGGAGGATGAGGCTATTGGCAGCGCCGAGGCCTTGCAGTTGATAGTCGCTGCTATACAGCGCCAGCAACTCGTTCGCAGGCCCGCGCAGGCTCAGCAGGATGATGGACAGCAGTAGCCAGGCTAGAACGCCGCCAGCGAAGCCGTAGAGAGCGCCGGCATAGAGGAAAGGCCTCGCCACATAGCTATTAGTGCCTCCGACGAGTTTGATGACGACTATTTCGGCGCGTCTGCCCTCGATCGCTAGCCGAATGGTATTGCCCACTACAAACAACACGGCGAGGGCTAATATCAACATTAGCCCGGTCGAGGCGCGTTGGGTGAGCTGGAGGAATGCCTGCAGGCGCTCTACCCATTGCAGGTCTAATTGCGCCGACTGTACTTCGGGCAGGTGGCTAAGCTCCTCTAGCAATGTGCTGGCCGCAGCGCTGTCGATGCTACTGGGGCTAAGCACTATAACGCCGGGCAGTGGGTTGTTCTCGAGTGCGTCGATGACATCGCCAAGACCCGAATGGGCGTTGAACTCCGCCGCCGCCTGCGCCGGCGAAATATATTCACTTGAGGCTATTTGTTCGCGCTGAAGTAGTCGCTCACTAATCTGAAAGGCCTCTTCATCTGTGATATCTTCGTTCAAATAGAGGCTGATCTGGCTGCCGACATTGATGCCGCCACTGAGTGCCTGAAGATTGTTCATACTGACATAAACGGCGCTCGGCAGGAGCAGCGCGATGCCGATTACTGCCACTGTCATCAACGAGGCGGTTGGTGTGCTAAGCAGGCGTTTCAGGCTCTCGCGCGCAGTCTTCAGGTGCTGCTGCCAATGAGATTGCAGGGCGCCGCGTGCTGTCCTTTGGCTTTGTTTCGCGCCGGATTCGCGCTTGCGCGTATTCATCGGCCCGCTCCGGGGACGGTTGCCGTGTGGTAGGCGTCTTGGATCAGGCGACCCTTGTCTAGAGTCAATATGCGGTGCTTGAGTCGCGTGATTAGCGACAGATCGTGGCTGGCGATCAGCATGCTCACTCCAACCTGATTGAACTGCTCGAACAAGTGCATGATCTCGGCAGCCAGTTCGGGGTCGAGATTACCCGTCGGCTCGTCGGCGAGGAGGATCTTTGGGCGATTCACCACGGCGCGGGCGATGCCGATGCGTTGCTGCTCGCCGCCGGAAAGCGTGATGGGTAGCATTTTCTCTTTCTTCAGGAGGCCGACCTTATCCAGTGCCGCACGGACCCGGCGGTCTGCCTCGTGCTTGGGGTAGCCTTCAATCTGCAGCGGCAAGGCGACATTGTCGAAGACATTGCGATCGAATAGCAACTGATGGTCTTGAAACACAACTCCTATTCGACGGCGGTAGAAGGGGATCTGCGCGGGGCTCATGCGGTTGAGGTTCTTACCGTTGACGAAGACCTGACCCTGCTGGGCCTTCTCCATCAGCATGATGAGCTTCAGGAGCGTGCTTTTACCAGCGCCGGACCTGCCTGTGAGAAACGCCATCTCTCCGTCAACGAGCTCGAAATTGACTTGATTCAATGCCTGATGACCACCGGGGTAGCGCTTGCTGACGTTGTCGAATTTAATCATTGCGAGACCTTAATAAGATGTGTCACGCACTAGCCCTGTGCGAATAGGGCGTCCACAAACTGCTGCGCGGCGAAGGGTCGCAAGTCGTCGACTTTCTCGCCGACGCCGATGTAGCGGATTGGCAGGCGCAGCTCCTTCGCAATAGCGAACACCATGCCCCCCTTCGCGGTGCCATCCAATTTAGTGAGCGCTATGCCTGTCACCTGCACGGACTTGTGGAAGCTGCGCGCCTGATTGAGTGAGTTCTGACCCGTCGTTGAGTCCAGCACCAACAGGGTTTCCTGGGGCACTGCCGGGTTGAGTTTCTTGAGTACGCGAACGATCTTCTCCAGCTCTTGCATCAGATTGTCCTTGTTGTGCAGGCGTCCGGCCGTATCGGCGATCAACACGTCGACGCCCTTGGCCTGCGCGGATTGATAGGCATCGAAAATAACCGAGGCGCTATCGGAGCCGGTCGGCTGCGCAACGACGGGCACCGCGTTGCGCTCACCCCAGACTTGCAACTGCTCGACGGCGGCGGCGCGGAAGGTATCCCCTGCGGCAAGCATGATCTTGTGGCCGTCCTTCTGCAGGCGTTTCGCGAGTTTGCCTATGGTGGTGGTCTTACCGGCGCCGTTTACACCTACTACGAGGATGACATAGGGCTTGCTGCTGGTATCGATCACGAGGGGCACATCGCAGGGCTCTAGCAAGGCAGTTAACTCCGCCTTGAGGCTGTCTAACAGGGCCTGGGGGTCTGCTAATTGCTTGCGACCCAGCTTCTTGGTGAGTGCCTGGATGATGTGATCCGTCGCCTCGATGCCGACATCGGAGGTGAGGAGCTGGGTCTCGATGTCGTCTAACAAGCCTTGATCGATAGTCTTGCGACCAAGGATTAGTGTGCTGAGTGAGTCCGAAAGCGCAGTGCGGGTCTTACTCAGGCTCTGCCTCAGCCGTGCAAACAGGCTACCACCGGCAGAGTCCTCGGCAATGTCCTCAGGGACAATGGCTGGCGGCTCTTCCGGCACCACTTCTGGCTCGACGGAGGCGGTCTCTTTTGGCTTCTTCTTGATGAAACTGAACATGAATGGGAATCTTCCGAGGCACTGTCTAAGCTCGCTATGCTACCATTTCCCGCGTCCGTAAGACATCAACCCCGCGTCCAATGCGACAGCGCGCATCCTCGGTAGTCCATAATGAAACAAGCTAAGGGCAAGTCATCGAATAGCCTCCGTATTATCGCGGGTAAGTGGCGTAGCAGGAAGCTGAGCTTTCCCGATCTAGAGGGCCTGCGACCAACGGCCGATCGCGTCCGCGAGACTCTCTTTAACTGGCTGCAAGAGCGAATCGTGCGGGCAGACTGTCTCGATCTGTTCGCGGGCAGTGGAGCCTGTGGCATCGAGGCCCTATCGCGCGGGGCTCGCCACGTGACTTTCGTCGATGTTTCCCCAGTTGCCATAGGCGCGATCCGCAGTAATCTTGGCCTGCTTCAGGCCGCGGACTTTGAGTTGGTATGCAAGGACTCGCTAACTTGGATTCCCACTACAAGACAAGCTGGGGGGCCGTGTTTCGACATCGCTTTCATAGACCCTCCCTTTGCCTCCAGCCTGCTAGGGCGAGCCGCTATGGCGCTTGAGCGCAGCGGTCTATTGCGTCAAGAGGCCTTGATCTACATGGAATCCGCACAAGAGATCGCAACGACCCAAGTGCCTGCGAATTGGCGGCTGAGCAAATCCAAACGCGCGGGGACGGTGTATTACTATCTCTATCAGCGCCATGATCCGGAAAGTGACTCGCAATGACCGCGCAATCGCCCGTAGTTAATCGTTATCGCTCGCCCTGGTGGCTTCCCGAAGGCCACTCGCAGACGCTATGGCGTCGTTTCGCGCCCCCGGTCCCCGTAGGGCAACGCCGCCAGAGGGTCGAGTTGCGTGATGGCGACTTCATCGATGTGGATTGGGTAGACGCAGCGCAGTCGAATAGCCGGCCCGAACAGCCAATCGTAGTGCTGCTACACGGGCTGTGTGGCAGCGCGCGCTCTCCCTATATACAGTCCTTGCAAAGATTGCTTCAAGAGCGCGGCATTAGCAGCGCCGCAATGAATTTCAGGGGGTGTAGCGGCCACATTAATCGCAGGGCGCGCGCCTATCATTCCGGTTGTACGGAAGACCTAGAAGAGGTCTATCAATGCCTGCGCGCGCAAAACCCGCACCGTAATTTCGCTTTCGCCGGATTCTCCCTGGGCGGCAATGTCTTGTTGAAATGGCTCGCGGAGATAGGCCAGCGTGAGGGCGTACTAGGGGCGGTGGCGGTGTCCACGCCGTTCTCCCTAAGCTATTGCTCGGAGGCCTTGAACACCGGCATGAGCAGACTCTATGGGCACTACTTCAGGCGTAAACTCATCGACGATGTAGAGCGTAAGCGGGAATTTTTCCGTGCGCAGGCCGGACAAACGGGATGGCAACAGGAGTTGGAGAGGCTCGAAGCGCTGGGCGACTTGCGGCGCCTAAAGACGCTGTGGGAGTTCGATGACCAAGTCACTGCGCCTCTGCACGGTTTCAGCGGCGCAGAGGATTACTACGGGCGCTGCAGTAGTGGGCCGCTTCTGGGTGACATTAAATGTAGGGTGACGCTGATTCAGAGCGCGAATGACCCTATTATTCCTGCGCTATCGCTGCCAAGTGAGGCGAGCTTGCAGCCCCATATCAGCCTGCATCTTGAGGCCGCTGGGGGGCATGTAGGATTCACGTGTGCCGGCGACGCCAATTGGCTCGAAGAGCGTGTTTTCGCGGCTTTGAGTAAGATGAATGAAGCAACGGCTGTTTCGTAGATTGAGGTGCGCAGGCGCATTGATTAGAATGACCGCGACACCAGCGCTGCACGGCATTATTCGCGCCACTGGCGGCACGCCAAGACAACGCCCATAACCCAGGCCTAAGGCCACGGGGAGAGTACATGAGAACCGCTGTTTATCCAGGTACGTTCAACCCCATTACCAATGGGCATACCGATCTTGTGGAAAGAGCCTCGCGCCTATTCGACCACATCATCGTCGCAGTGGGAGTCAATCGACAGAAGTCGACGGACCTCGCCGCCCAGATTCGCGTTGACCTTGCCTCAGAGGTGCTGAGCCATTTGCCGAATGTAGAAGTTTGCTCATTTGACACGCTACTGACCGAGTACGTGAAGCAGCGTGGTGCCAATATCATCCTGCGCGGCTTGCGCACGGTCGCCGACTTCGAATACGAATTTCAGTTGGTGGGAATGAACCGCGTTTTGGAGCCCAGCATCGAAACAGTATTCTTAGCTCCGGCAGAACATCTTTCCTATATCTCCTCCACTCTGGTGCGCGAGATCGCCTCATACGGCGGAGACATCTCGAAATTTGTCCACCCGGTGGTGGCGAAGGCGATGATGAAAGACGGGGGCAGGGGTTTGTAAGTCGGCCCTACTATTTCTGACAGTGCGGGCAGAAGACACTGCTACGCTGCGCTAGGCGTAACTCACGCAATGGCTCGCCGCAGGCAAGACAGGGCTGGCCAGCCCGACCATACACCAGTAGCGACTGCTTGAAATAGCCGGGTTTACCGTCACCGCCTACAAAGTCGCGTAGGGTGGTACCGCCTTGCGTGATCGCACGCTGCAGAATCTCCTTAGTGCACGCCACCAGCTTTTCATAGCGCTTGACCGATACGGTGCCCGCGGCGCGAG
>DIAM01000004.1:89172-234207 GCA_002416505.1 Gammaproteobacteria bacterium UBA5078 | reverse complement strand
CGGGTTTGATCCCCGCCATATACAGCGCCTCGTTCGCATAGATGTTGCCCACCCCAACCACCACATGACTGTCCATGATGAAGGTCTTAATTGGCACCCGTCGCCCTCGCGACAAGGCGTGCAATGCGCGGCCACTAAAGTGTTCTGTGAGCGGTTCCGGGCCGAGTTTGTTAAGCAGGGGGTGAAGTAGTGGAGACTCCTTCAGCCACAGCATACAGCCGAAACGACGTGGGTCTGAGTAGCGTAAGATCGGCCCGTGTTCGAATTCGATATCGATGTGATCGTGTTTCAGAATGGGATCGCTTGGTGTCGTGATGCGCAGACTGCCCGACATGCCAAGATGAATTAATAGGCAGCAATCCTGCGCAAACACGAGCAGGTATTTGCCACGCCGCTCAACGCGATCTATCTCTCTCGTGGGTAACTCCTGCGTTAAAGAATCTGGAACCGGCCAGCGTAATCGAGCGTCTCGTACACGCACACTTTTGACTTTCTGGCCGACGATGTGAGTTTGAATTCCTAGACGGGTCGTTTCTACTTCTGGCAATTCGGGCATTCAATAATTCTCAATTTACGGGAAAAATGGCGTAATTGTTGAGCTAGCGCTGAGCTAGGCCGTGTTTACAGCACGCTTGGCCGGGTGTATAAGAGTTGATGTCGCTCATAAAAACGCGCCCCTTATTGCCCGCGATTGTAAGCTTAAAATTGTAAGCCATAGTAGGGGCAAGCGCCCGACGTTGCGAGCGCCGCTTGAAAGCAGTTGCGCATACACGGGTCTACTGTTTTACGAGCGCAAAAACCGCGTTGTTGAACCACTGGCCCAACGAGGGCGTAATTAGGAAGTAAGATTATCGAGAACCAGCCAATACTCCATTGAAACTTCGGGATCGACTCGTGAAACTTTCAGGCAAAGAGAAAGCGTTATTCATCGTCAGCCTGATGTGTGTGTTTCATCTGACTTACGCGCAGATAGACGACAGCACATCCTCAGAAGAACCGGCGCTAGCCGAGAACGTCAACACTCAAGAGCAAAGTACAGAAGAGACTGGGTATCAGTACACCCGCATCTTGCATATCGAACGGCCAATCCCACTCTCTACTATCGAAAACGCGCAGCAGGAGGATTTCAGTGCGCAGTTTGCCTCCGCAGCTTCGCAGGCACCCGAGCCAGAGGCGAGTGTCTTCTCCGACCTAAGCCCCACACAGCAAGCCTATCTGCAGCGTCTCGAAGAGATAGGAGACTTCGATCAGATTCTAGAGGATCTCGAGATTGAGGGAGGCGCATGGAGCGTACAGATCGCCCAAGAGCTCGCCGAGCTGGGTGAACTCCTACAGGCACAGGGCAAATTTGCAGAATCGATAGACGTGTTCGACCGGGCGGTTCATATCAATCGCGTCAACAGCGGTCTGTTCAGTCCTAATCAAGTGCCATTGGTTAGAAAAGTCGTAGATGCACATGTTGCACTAGGGCAATGGAGCGAGGCAGACGATCGGCAACAGTATGCGTTCTATGTCCAGACAAGGGCGTACAGCATTAGCGACCCGCGTATGATAGACGTGTTCGATAATCTGGCGCGGTGGAATATTGCCGCGTTCTATCGGGGTATCGATGAAGACCCGAATCCGCGTTTAGTGCAGACCTATATGCTGTACCGCGCCGCATCCGAATCGGTGTCCAGACATTTTGGCACCCAGGACCCGCGTTATTTACCATTGCTGCATAAGGTGGCCGGCGCTGCCGATCTGATGGGGCGCTTTTCGCTAGAAGGGGAATCGATTGGTTCGCACATGAATCCGAATCTGCGTATCAGCACTCAGTTCGTTGGCAACTCCCTGCGGCCACAGGGACGAGGAGATAGTGGTATTGAGGCGCTAGAGGCCATAATAGCCTACTACGAAGATCCCAAGTTGCCCAATACAGAAGAGAATCTGCTAGCGCGATCCCGCGCCATCGCAGAGCTTGGCGATTGGTATTTACTGCGTGACCGACGGCAAGCCGCCACGCGCACGTATGAAGATGCGTACGAACAATTAGCGCAAGCGGAAAATAGTGCCGATTTACTGTCACAAGTCTTTGGTGAGATAGTCTTTCTGCCTGCCTTCTCCGCTTTTGACGAGCAGCGTAAGGAGGCCAATGGGGTCGGGCCGGACACCGGAGCGCGCATGGGCTATGTTGATCTGGCTTTCGATGTAAACCAGTATGGCCGCTTAAGTAATTTCGAAGTGCTTGCCATCGAGCCAGAGGAAATGACCCGCGCAGACATACAAGTGATCTCCTCCGTGCGCTCTAGACTAGTGCGACCCAAGATAGACGGCAATGGTGCAGTAAGCTCGGAGTTAGAGCGTTATCGATTTAATTTCTGGTATTAATAAATCTTTCGATTCCACGGTCTAACAGACATACTAATCGACCACTTCTTTATCGAGGTCGACGCAAGGCCTAGCACTGTAATGGTGCGACTTTAAGTAATAGGATGAAGCCAAATGAACAAGTCACCGGTCACAAATATATTCCTGATAGGTGCGGCATCACTGCTTTTGGCAGCCTGTGAGTCTACGAGCCAACAATCCTCACAGAGCTCTATGCCCTCTATGCCGTCTAGCTCTTCGTCGTCTTCGAGTTCTAGCTCGCCCTCTATTCCAAGCCCGTCTTCGAGCTCGTCCTCTTCGCCGAGCCCGGCTATGCCTTCCAGCTCGTCCTCGTCTAGTTCCTCCTCAAGCTCCTCGTCAAGTTCCTCTTCGTCGAGCAGCGCAGGCAGTACCTCTGCCGCCTCGGGATCGAGCAGCTCTAGAGCATCTTCGACCCCTGCAGCCCCTGCGCCGCAATCGGGGCGAGACAGTGGCAGCCAGAGTGGTCAGCAATCACAAGGCAGCACTGCAGCTACGCCGTCAACGGGAGGCTCATCAGCAGGCAGCACCGGTCAAGATGCCGGCACAAGTGGAGCCAGCACGACCCAAGGCAGTGGCTCTCAGAGCGCAGGCGCAGGACAGGCCGGCAGCAGCCAGGGCAGCCAAGCCGGAGGCGCAGCTGGGTCGGGTAATTACAGCCTCGACAACCTTCCTGGCGGCTTAGGCGATGGTGGCACGGGTCCGCAGACCACGGCCGAACGCACGGCGGTTCTCAATGGCGCATTAACTCGCGGCTATGAGGATTTCGACGGCGTTATCCTAGCCGAACGCGCGCGCGCTCAGGCGCAGGCCAATGCAGCGCGAAATACAGAGATTCCCGGTGATTCGGGCGGTGGCGCGTCCTCGGGCAGCGGCAGCGCTGGGCAGCCAATAATTATTTCTAGCCGCGACAGTGGGCCAGCCGGAGCGCAGCAAGGCTCTCCTGGCGTAGGCGGCGGGGCTTCATCCAGACAAGAAGAACAAACATTTCCACCACCTGAGGACATCCCTAGCGGCCGAGACGACGACATCGTCGCCCGTCAGTTACGCGAAGCCGCTATGCGTGAGCCCGACCCAGAGCTGCGCGAGGCACTCTGGGATGAATATCGCAACTACACAGGTACAGGCAATTAATTATGTTTCTTAAAGCAGTGAAAATAGCGCTAGTGGCAGGGCTGAGTGTCGCCGTGCTTGCGTGCGCCACAACTTCCGTAAAATCGACGGAATATGTCCAAATCGTGCAAGACACAACGCCAATCTCAGAAGATCTCTTGATGGACTTAGGCGTCACCGTGTTCGATCCCGGCATCGATGAAATCGGCCGCAAGGAAGAGGAGCGTGTCAGCCCCGAGATCCGCAATGCGGAGGCGCGTTATGCGCCCTTCATGCTGGCCGAAACGCTGCAGCGTTCCGGCAACTGGGGAGTGGTGCGGGTATTGCCTAACGAGACCACCACGATGGATGTCTACCTACATGGTCAGATCCTGCAGTCCGACGGCGAAGGCATGGTCATCAAGGTCACGGTGCGCGACTCGACCGGTTTGCTCTGGTACACAAAAGAGTACGAGGAGCACATTAGCAAGTTCAGCTATGAGGCCACGCAGCGCCAAGCCAACGATCCCTTCCAAGTCATCTACAATAATATCGCCAACGATCTTTTGGCGTGGCGTAAGGCCAATCTGACGGATCAACGGATCGCGCGTATACGCACGGTCTCTGAGCTACAATTTGCGCGTAATTTTGCGCCCGAGATATTCAACGAATATTTGCGCGTCAATAATTGCGGCATCACCGAAATTGTAAGATTACCGGCGGATAATGATCCCTCTCTGACCCGCATACGCGAGATTCGACAGCGCGATAATCTTTTCGTGGATACCGTGCAGGAGTACTACGCCAACTACGCACGCCAAATGCGGGTGCCCTATGACTCGTGGCGCGAGCAGAGTTATGAGGCCACCATGGAATTAGATCAACTCGAGGCCTCGGCGCGACGACGCATGTTGGCAGGCACTATGGCCATCGTGGGTGGTATCGCCGCAGCCACGAGTAGTAATGGCGCGGTGCGCACGGGTAGCTTGGTCGGAGTGGGCGCCGGTGCCTATATGATAAAGAGCGGTTTCGACAAGCGCGCGGAGGCCGAAATTCATATCGCGGCGCTGCAAGAGCTTGGCGAGTCTCTCGAATCGGAAGTTGCACCCAAAATGATCGATCTCGACGATCGTACCGTTATGCTTACAGGGACGGTGGAGGAGCAATACAGCCAATGGCGTGAGATTCTCGTCGAATTGTATGAGGAAGAAACTGGCGGCATCTGAGTGAGGGTGAGCGGAGCCGCGGCAGCGTGGCTCTTGTGCAATAACCTTCGATGCTGAGGTAGGAGTTATGGACGAGAACGAATTGAAAAGAAAGGACCAAGCGCCGGTAGAGCCTTGGTCGGCGCAAAACAATCCTAGTGGTAAGGCGATAGCGGCCCCTACCGGACCCTCTCCGGTGGTATGGCTGATGCTGGGGGTTTTGGGCGTCATAGCCCTAGCGGTCATTTTCGTGCTTCCCGGCGTTGTCGAGGACTACGAGCTGCCCTTTACCCCTCGCGCAGAAATTGTCGACGTAAATATCCCCAATCCGGGAAGGCTCCCGACCGCCGCGATCTCCCCATTCGAGGAGGCGCAACGCGCTAAGCAACGCCAAGAGGCACAAGCCGTGTTGGCGAGTTTGCTGGAGCGGCAGGCTGCGCTTGAAGAGCGGGAGGTTGCAGTTTGGGCTGAGCAAGAATATGGCGCGGCGCTGGAGTTTGCCAAGTTAGGCGACGAATCTTATCGCGGTCAAGACTTCCTAGATGCTACAGCTCAGTATGAGAATGCCGATAGTGCGCTCGAGCAGCTGCAGGCGATGGCGCCCCAGGTGTTGGCAAACGCATTAGCACAAGGGCAGCAAGCACTCGTAGAGGGTAACGCGCAGCTTGCGACCGAACGCTTCACTCTCGCGTTAATCCTAGCGCCAGAGGATACAGATGCACGCACGGGCTTGCGCCGCGCAGAAAACCTCGAAGAGGTGATGCAGCTGCTGAGCGAGACCGAGGACCTGCGTGATGCGAATCGACTCGAGGAGGCTCTGGCCAGCGCGCAGCGCGCGGTGACCCTAGACGGCGCACACGAACAGGCGCGTTCTGTCGTGAGCAGTATCCGCACGCAAATCGCGGACAATGCCTTCACTCGCGTGATGTCCGATGGTTTCAATGCATTGCAAGCCGGCGAATCCGAGTCGGCAATTGCTGCCTTTGAGCGCGCCTTGGCGATGCGTCCTAACTCTACGCAGGCGCTAGAGGCCATTACCCAGACCAGAGATCAGTTAGCGGTGACGCAGATCAATGTGCATCGCGGCGCCGCGGAGCGTTTCGAGACGCAGGAGCAATGGGCGGCAGCAGTGCGTGAGTATGAGCAAGCGCTTGGCATCGACGCCAATCTGGTGTTCGCCATCGAAGGCAAAGACTACGCGCAGAAACGCGCGCAGCTCGATAGCCTATTGAGCAGCGCCTTAGACCAACCCGAGCGTTTAGCAGATACCGCTGTCTACGAGCAAGTAGTGCAGGTCTACTACACCGGCCGCAATCTAGGTGTTGAGGGTGCACGCCTGCAGGGGCAGCTGGATGAGCTGGAGGCGCTGCTGAATAAGGCGCAGGTCCCAGTACAGGTGCAATTGGTCTCCGACAACCAGACTGTCGTTACGCTCTACCAAGTTGGGGAGCTCGGCAAATTCAATCAACAGGTGCTCAGCCTTAAACCCGGCAAGTATGTCGCCGTGGGCACTAGGGCTGGTTATCGCGATGTGAGAGAAGAGTTTGAAGTCGGATTCGGAAATAGCAGCGCTCCCGTCACGGTCGCGTGTACGGACGAAATTGTTGCAGCAAATAGGCGCTGAGCTCATGCAGGAAAAAAAGTCAGGCAATACCCCGGAACATGGCGAGAGCATCGCCGCCAGCTCGCAGTTCGACCCGATCATTCCCATCGATTTCTCGCCCCCAGATGCAAAGCAGAAAAGGCTTGGGTTTAAACCGCGCTGGCCGCATTTCCTAATCGCCGGCTTCTTGTTGATGGCCGGCATGTCGGGCTGGTTCGTGCTAACCGCCAAGTCGGTGTCGGTGCAGGCGAACCCGATCAGCGCGACTGTGGAAGTGCTCTCGGGTTTTCATGTGCGACTAGGCCAGCGTTATCTCATGCGCCCCGGCGAGTTCGAGATTCGCGTCAGTCATGAAGGTTACTATGACGATGCACGGACTCTAACGGTCACCGACGTCCAGGCGCAGGATTTCACCATCGATTTGCAGGAGTTGCCCGGGATAGTGAGTTTCTCCGTCACCGGCGCCTCGGGCGAGCTCAGTGGCGCGACGATCAGTTTGGACGACGTCGCTATTGGGCGCACGCCACTGCGCGATATCGAGATCGATCCGGGGCAGTATGTGCTCACGGTTACGGCGGATCGCTATCAACCCGATACTCAAACGATTAGCGTTGCAGGCCGGCAGGTCGAGAGCGAGTTCGAGCTTAGCTTGTCACCAGCCTGGGCCGAGATTAGCTTTGCCAGCACGCCGCCGGGCGCGGAAGTTATGGTTGACGGGCAGGTAATCGGGCTTACCCCTTATACAGCGGAGATTCTTGAAGGTGAGCACGAACTAACCTTAAAGCTTGCGTCACACAAGGCTTGGCAAGATGATCTTCTAGTTGTGGCGGGTCGCGACATGCAGATTCCCTCGGTGCCGCTAGAGCGCGCCGACGGCCTGGTGTTCATTCGTTCGCAGCCCAGTGGTGCCAATGTCACCATCAACGGAGAATTCCGCGGGCAGACGCCAGTCGAGGTGGCCTTAGCACCTGGGCGTGCCCATGAGATTACCCTGTTCCGCAGCGGATTTAACTCAGCCAGCCGTCGTATCGAGACGCGCCCGAATGAGGAGCAGGACATTACCGTGCCCCTCGTTCCCATTACCTCGACCGTCAAGATAATTGCGTCCCCTAACGATGCGGAACTCTATGTCGACGGTGAGTTCAAAGGTGTCGCCAACCAGACGTTGGAATTGATCGCAGCAAGCCAGATTATCGAGATACGGCAAGAAGGCTATGTTCCCTATACCGGCAGCTTCACCTCGCGACCGGGTTTGGAGCAGGAGCTTCGGGTCGATCTGCAGTCTTTGGAGGCGGCGCGTCTAGAGGCCATACAGCCCGTGATCACGACGGTAGCGGGGCAGTCACTGACTCTGCTCTATCCTGGTCAGTTCACGATGGGGGCTTCGCGCCGCGAACCTGGCCGACGCGCCAATGAGGATCTGCGTGAGGTGCGCTTGGAGCGACCCTTCTATCTATCCGCGCATGAAGTCAGTAATGCTCAGTTCAAACGCTTTCGCCCGGATCACTCCTCGGGCGTGCTGCAGGGCCGTACTCTGGATCTGGACAATCAGCCAGTCATTCAGGTGACATGGACGGACGCAGCACTGTACAGCAACTGGTTAAGTGCACAGGAAGGACTGCCACTTTTCTATGAAGTCCAAGGCGACGAGGTCGTGGGTTTCAACCCCGAGTCGACGGGCTACCGCATGCCGACCGAGGCCGAGTGGGAATGGGCTGCGCGCACCGACGGCAATGGCAATACGCTGCGCTATCCGTGGGGGGATCAGATGCCACCTCCGGCCGGCGCGGGCAACTTCGCGGATGCCTCTGTACGAGGGTTCATGGGGGCGTTTATTTCAGGATACGACGACACCTTCATGGGCACCGCTCCCGTGGGCCAGTTCCCCGTCAATAGTCATGGCATGTACGACATGTCGGGCAATGTCTCGGAATGGGTGCACGACTACTATGGCACAATGATTACACTTGGCACTTCGGTAGAAATAGATCCGATGGGAACCGAAGAGGGCGCCTATCACACCATAAAGGGTTCTAGCTGGGCGCATAGCGGAATAACAGAACTACGACTTAGTTATCGCGACTTTGGCGATACCGCTCGCAACGATCTCGGTTTCCGAATTGCGCGATACCTAGAGGAGTAAAATGATGAACAAGCCGTTAACCCAATTTTGCTTTGCACTTATGCTTATGTTTGCCAGCACATTGACGGTGGCGCAGTCGGCCAACGACGCGGCTGCGGACCAAGGCGCGAATAGTGATGCTGCCACAGGCGCCGCACCCGAAGACGCTGCGGACGATGCGCAGGCACAACAGGATCAAGACTCGTCGAGCCAGGATATTGCGCAAGCAGAGGTAGAAGAGGAAGACTCCGCGGGTCGCTTTATTCCCACCGAACAACTGTCGCAGGATTTAGGGGCATCGTTTCCAGTCGATATCTAAACGTGCCGTGTACACCTTTTCGAAAAAATAAGGGCCAGTGAATGAAGCAGAATTACCTCTCGGAAGTCATTTATCAGATCTTTGCCTTGATCGTAGTCGTGATCCTAGTGCATGCGACTTATGTCGCAGTCATAAGGCCGAATGCCGATTTCATACAGCAACAGCAAACGGCACTGCAGGAAGCGGACGAGAGCTATGTGGCCGAGCGATCGTTGTACATCATCCTACGGGACATCGAACAAGAGACCTGTATCATCTTAATGCTATGGGCGCTGACGCTAATTGGCATGAAGACGCGTCGCACATTGCAGGAGCGTGCACTACTGGATCGCGAGCTCCTGCAGGTCTCCGATGGCATTAGCATATTGCCCGATGATGCGCGGCAATTCGCGCGGCCAGTGCAAGCGCTACCGGACAACGAAAGGTTTTATCTTTTGCCGCGCGCGTTACTTGCCGGGCTACACCGCTTCGGTAGTACGCGCAGCATTCAGGATGCCTCCGACACCATCAAAGACATCTGCAACGGCGAATCGGACCGACTCGACAGTGAGCTGAGTATCGTGCGCTACATCGCCTGGGCCATACCTTCGATTGGCTTCATCGGCACAGTGCGCGGAATCGGTGCCGCACTGAGCCAAGCGCATCAAGCGGTGAGTGGCGATATCCTCGGTGTTACGGTGAGCCTAGGGGTAGCGTTCAATTCGACCTTCGTAGCGCTTGTTACCAGCATTTTCCTAATGTTCTTGTTACATCAATTACTGCTATTACAGGACCGCTTAGTATTGGACACGCAGGCTTATTGCGATGAGCACCTGCTGCGCTACCTGCAAGTGCCTGAGAAGGATGTACTGGAATGAGTCTGCACGTTCTCGAGTTCAACGATGCTGGCTTACGTCTAAGCGACGCGAGCGGCATTCTCTTAAGTAGCCCCGGTTATGCCTATGTGGATGCGAAAGAGATCGAGTTCGGCGAGAGCGCCCGTAAACGCAGCAAGGTATATCCCCTCAGTAGCTATAATCAGTTTTGGCATAAGCTAAGCCTGGACCCCTTCTCTAAACCGGTCGGAAATTTTCGCCACAACGCCGATATCGCGTTCTCCCACTTACAGGACATTGCCCGCAACGCCCAGCTCGAAGGCGACGTGGTTCTGGCGGTACCCGGAAGTTTCAGTCGCGAGCAGATGGCCATACTCCTTGGCCTGTTGAAGCAGAGCCCGATGCGCCCGGTTGGCCTAGTCGATGCAGCCCTTATGGCCAGCATCGATCAGGTTCAACATGACTCTGTGATTCACATCGATCTGCAACTTCACCAAGTGGTGTTATCGAAAATGCAGCGCGTTGGCAGTGAGCTCAAGCGTGAGAGCGTAGTGCTTGTGCCTGGCGCGGGTTGGATGAATATTAGCGACAATCTCATGCATCTGTTCACGAGTGCGTTCATACAGCAGTGTCGTTTCAATCCGCAGCACAACGCGGCATCCGAGCAGATGCTCCTAGATAACTTGCCGCAGTGGTTAAGCGAGGAGAGCATCGACGCTGCAGATGACGATGCCAGTGTTCAGGACAGCCGTAGCAGCCTGCAGGTCAGGCTCACGCAGAACAACACCGTGCACCGGGCGAGTTTGCCGCGTAGCGCATTACATAGTCGCTTGCTGCCCTTCTTCCAGAAGATTGCGCAACAGCTTGCCGTGATAGATCCCGAAGGCAGCGCTCCGCTATTGGTTTCCGATCATATGCAATGCCTACCAGGCTTCGAGTCGGTGCTATCTAGCTCAGTGCAGGGCGTGCCGCGCTCGACTCATCTGTTGGGTCAGAGCAGTGTAGCGCAGGCCTGTTTCGACTATCGAGATGCATTGCTTGGTGCCCCCGATGCTCTACATTTCGTCAGCAAGATCAGTGCGAATAGAGCTGCGACCCCGGCCAGTGTTCCGAGTGCCGCGCGCGCCGAAGCGCTGCCAACCCATCTTCTACTCGGGCATCAAGCGCGCCGACTCACCGATGGCTTGTTGATCTGCGTGTCCAAGCATGAGCAGGGTCTGTCCTTGTTGCAGCCCGAGCAGGCCCAGGCGCTCGCCGCCGTGCAGGTAGTGGGAGAGCTAGTGGTCGATGATGGGAATTTTGCTGTGCACAGTAAGCACTTGTTGATTAATGGCAGTACGCTAGAAGGGCGGCATGCACTCAGGCTTGGCGATAGGCTAAGCGCAGCAGGGCTCGACGTGTGTATCGAGTTAATTCGCGTACAGGATCACCATGAGTAAGAAACGCCGAGGAGCATTTAATCCGATGAGCCTAGCCTTCCTGGACGTAATGTCCTGTGGCTTCGGCGCGGTCGTGCTCATTTTCTTGATTCTCGACCATCAGGTTTCGGTACGCAACGAGGTGGGAGACCCCAATCAGCAGGCGGAGGCGCGTTTGCTCGAAGAGGAGATTCTTGAGGGTGAGGATAATCTCGTGCGCATCCGCAATACACGCGATGAGGTGAGCCTCGAAGTCGTGGAGGCCCAAGGTTTGGCCTCGCGCATTGAGGAACAGATCAATAGCTTCCTGCAACAACTAGCGGCCTTAGAAAATACCACTGTCGCCAGTGACGAGAGCCTCGAACAATTGCGCGCCGATATTCAGTCTCTGGAAGAGGAATTGCTGCGCTTACAGTCCAGCGCTATCGAGCAAACCGGGTCCGATGCGCGCGCCTTTGTCGGCGAAGGCGATAGGCAATACCTCACGGGCATGTTCCTGGGCGGTAATCGCGTTTTGATTCTCGTCGATACTTCGGCGAGTATGTTGGACGAGACGCTAGTCAATATCATTCGTACTCGTAATATGTCTGACCAGAATAAACGCGCCGCGCAGAAATGGCAGCGTGCGGTGCGCACGGTCGAGTGGATCAGCAGTCAGCTTCCCGTAGCCAGTCAGTACCAGATTTACGGTTTCAATAGTGGCGTCACCGCCGCACTGGATGGCAGCGATGGCGACTGGCTGGAAGTGGCCGATCGCGATCAACTCAATGCCGCGGTTGCTAGTGTGAAACAGATGATCCCCCAGAACGGCACTAATCTGGCCAGAGTGTTCCAGGCTGCGGCGCAGCTCTCGCCACCCCCCGATAATATCTATTTGATCACCGACGGCCTGCCGACACTCTCCTCAGTGGCCTCGAATGCCACGCTCGTCTCGCCCGCGAAAAGGCTTGAGCTATTCGATGACGCGGTGGAATATCTGCCCAATCGCACGCCCGTCAATATTATTCTCCTGCCTTTGGAGGGAGACCCTAATGCCTCCGCCGCCTACTGGCAGCTGGCGCAAATTACCCGGGGGTCTTTCCTAAGCCCCGCGAAGGATTGGCCATAATGCGTAAACGACGCGGCGACTCGGAATCCTCTAGCATCGCGTTTCTCGACGTGATTTCCTGTGGCTTTGGCGCCATGATTCTGTTGTTGTTGATCACCGAGAGTTCGCCCCCTATTACCCTGGAGGCCTCCGCGGTGCAGCTGCAGATGCCCATTACCGATCTCCAGCAACAGCTATTCGAGATTCGCGGCGAGACGCGTATCGTCAACGCCGACTTGAATGCGAAGCGCGAGCAGCTCTCCGCGTTCCAGCAGCGCATCGCCAATCTGCGCAGCCAGTTGTTCTCCGTGCAGGGGCGGTTCAACAGCTCTAATAGCATCGCCGACGAGCGCATTATCGAGGCACAGAACCTCGCCAGTTCTAAGCAATCCCTTACCGACGAGATGGAACGCCTGCTGGGGCAGGACTTTACGCGCAAGAACAATCTAGTGGGCGGCATACCGGTGGATAGCGAGTATATTATTTTCGTGATCGATACCTCGGGCAGTATGTTTCAGAATGCCTGGCCGCGCCTGATCGATGTGATTGTCGATACCCTGAACGTCTATCCAAACGTCAAGGGCATCCAAATCATGAATGATATGGGCGACTATATGTTCGACTCCTTCCGCGGCCAGTGGATTCCAGACACCCCCGCGCGGCGTTCGACTATCATCAATACATTGCGCAATTGGAGCCCATTTAGTAATAGTAGTCCCGTAGAGGGTGTGACCGCCGCGATCAACACCTATTACGCCCCAGACAAGAAGATCAGCATCTATGTGATGGGCGATGACTTCCAGCCTGGCGGGTCGATTACGCAAGTGCTGAGGACTGTCGATAGGCTGAACGCAAAAGATGCCAACGGCAATCCGATGGTAAGAATCCATGCCATCGGTTTCCCCGTAATCTTCGCATTGGAACCGCGTTATCGGCAAAGTGCCTATCGATTTGCGAACTTAATGCGGGAATTGACCCAAAGAAACGGTGGGACTTTCGTAGGACTCAACAGTTTTGAATGAAAAAGGTGTATTGTTCTTAACTAGTAGGCAGTGCAGGTGACACTCAAACTATAGAACCTAAGGCGGAGAGAAGATTAGTGGGATATCGAAAAGCGCTCCAACGACTCGCAATGCCGTGCTTAGCGCTCTTACTTAGCGCCTGTGGCGCGAGTTCACTCGTAGTACAGGGCAGCTACCCTAGCCCCAATGTTCGGCAGATACCGCTAACCCTAGGCGTTTACTATGATGCGGAACTGCGCGATTTTCTTTATGTCGAATATAGTGAGACTGGTAAAGAAGAATATCGTGTCGCCAGCGGTCAGACTCATATGCAGCTGTTTGGCTCCGTTTTGCCTGCCATGTTCGAGAAAGTAGTGGTGCTAGATAGCCTAGAGTCGGCCACCGCCCAAGGGGTCGACGCCGTCTTCGCCCCGCGCATCGAGGAGTTCCAGCTCGCTTTGCCCCAGAAGACCCGTCTCGATGCCTACGAGGTATGGATAAAATATAATATGCGCCTGCTTGGTCCTAATGGTGAGTACATCGCAGACTGGGTAGTGACCTCTTACGGAAAGACCCCACAAGAGACGCTGCGTTCGGTAGATGCGGGCATCAACGATGCCACTGTGGGGGCGCTCAGAGACCTTGGCTCGAACTTCACACTGAGCTTTAGTTCGGTGCCCGAGGTGCGCGATTGGTTAGCGAGCAAACAGTAGAGGCGTAAACCGCAGTACCGTCCCTGTAGCAGGGCAGAAGTTTCAACACGAGGCACTTATGAGTTCCGTACACAGCACTATGAAGGGAACAGCTCGAGTCGCCATACACGCGTGCATGGGTATTTTGTGTGGCTTGATATTGGCTTCCTGCACCACGACGACCGTGGATGAGTTTCGCCAAGGCGCAACCGGCATCGAGTCACACGAATCCATCGTCATTCTTGGGCGGCGGCAGGGCAGCAGCTACGAGACGCGCGAAGAGTTCGTCGACTGCGTCGGCGACAAGGTAGGGAGAGGGTCACGCGGCATTCGCGTTATTCCCGAAAAAGAATTCATAGACTCCTTGTTTCCATGGTTTGAGCCTCGCACGGCGCCGCTGCGAACCTCTGATCTGCAAGCCCTTATGGAAGAGAGCCTAGTGTCGGATAAGATCGCCGAATATGGCATTCGCTATATCGTGTGGCTCGACGGACAGACCGAGACTACCAGCCGCAGCGGCTCCATATCCTGCGCGGTAGGCCCTGGCGGCGGTGGTTGTTTCGGCTTCGGCTCCTGGGAGGATGACTCCAATTTCGATGCGCGTGTCTGGGATGTCTCCTCCTTCGCCAATGTCGGCACTATCAGCACCGATGCGACTGGCCAGTCCTATGTCCCCGCAGTGGTTGTGCCAATCCCCTTACTCGCCCGCGTCGAAGCCAACGCCTGTAACAGCTTAGCAAGCCAGCTACAGCAGTTCGTGAATGGCGACTAGAGAGACCTGATTACTATGAGCAGCTTGTTGTCCTCACGTCATCTTCCACTAATTGCCCTGTTCCTAGGCTGCGCCTTGTTACTCAGTGCCTGCGCCATAAACCCGGCCACTGGGCAGGCCAATATCGTCACGATGAGTGAAAAGCGTGAGCTAGAGATCGGCGCGGAAGAACACGAGAAGGTGATGCAGTCCATGGCCCTGCTGACGGACGATGAGCTCAACGCCTATGTGAACGAGGTTGGGCAGCGCCTAGCCGCCGTCAGTGATCGTCCGGATCTAACATTTAAGTTCACTATCATCGACAGCCCCGAAATAAATGCTTTCGCCTTGCCTGGTGGCTATGTCTATATCAACCGTGGGTTGCTCGCCTATCTTAACTCCGAAGCAGAACTTGCCGCGGTGCTCGGCCATGAGATTGGGCATATTACAGCCCGTCACGCGGTGCAACAGCAGTCTCGCGGTAGCCTTGCCAAGGTGGCCTCCGGTGTGGGGGGCATCGTCGCCGCGGTCGCGACGGGCAGTGGCTATATCGGCTCACAAATTATGGATGTGGGCTCACTATGGGCGCAGGCCGGCCTCAGTGGTTTCGGTCGCGAACACGAATTAGAGGCGGACACACTTGGCGCCGAATATTTACTGCGTGCGGGCTATAATCCGCAGGCAGTCATCACTGTCGTGACGGTATTGAAGAACCAAGAAGACTTCAATACCAAGGTTGCCAATCAGCAGCCAAGCTATCACGGGCTATTCGCGACGCATCCGCGCAATGACACGCGGTTGCAGCAGGCGATCGCCAGTGTCGGCGCACTGCCTGCGAACCAAGCGACCCTGATAGACAACCAAAAGTTTCGCGACGAGATGGAAGGCTTGGTTGTCGGTGCGAGCCAGCGCACTACGGGCACGGAGGCGCGCAATCGCTATTATCAGACGCTGCTGGGCTATACGATGGTCTTCCCAGATAGCTGGACGGTGAGTGAAACTCCCACCACTGTATCGGCTAGTAGTCCTGCGGGCGACATTGGGCTGAGGGTCGAAGTGCAGCGCATGCAGGAGGCCATAGAGCCGCGACTGTTTATACGCGACAAGCTCGGCATTCAGAACCTACAGAAATCCGAGGCGCTAGAGCAATTTCGTTTGATAGGATTTACAGGCACCACCGTCACCTCTGGTAAGGCGCAACGCATCGCCGTCATCTATTTGGGGCCGCGTGTCTTTATATTTACCGGCGACATCAAGGAAGGCGAGGGCGCGGGCGACGCCGATCAGATGCTACTCGCATCGATCCGCACCTTCCGCGCTATTCAATCGAACGAGCGTTTCTCGGGTAACGAAAGCCGCATTCATTATGTTCAAGTAGGCGAGGGCTTCACCTTCGCGGAGTTGGCGCGCATAAGCCCCGTTGGAAATTATCCCGAAGAGACCCTGCGGTTGATCAATGGCTACTACCCCAGCGGCACGCCTAACCTCGGCGACTGGATCAAGATCGTCGAATAATTATTCCAACAAACTTTCCCAGCGGGCATAGTGGGTCTCGAGCTCTTTCTGGTGAGCCGCCAGTTGGGCCAGTGTCGCATCGATCTCTTTTTGCGCCTGCTTATAGAAGCCGACATCCGCAATCTTCTCCGCTAACTCCGCTACCTTATTCTCGAGTGTCTCGATCTTTTTCGGCAATTGATCTAGCTCGCGCTGCTCTTTATACGAGAGCTTTGCTGCGGGCGTTTTGACCGGCTCGGCATTGACCGCGGTGCTAGTGACGCTTGGTTTCGCGTTCGCCTTACTCTGCTTCTCTTTCTCTTGATCTGCGAAAGAGATGAGCTTCCCGCCCTGTGCAATCCAGTCCTGATAGCCACCGACGTACTCGCGCACTTGGCCATCGCCTTCGAACACGATGCTGCTCGTGACGACGTTGTCGAGGAAGCGTCGGTCGTGACTAACTAGCAAAATAGTGCCGTTAAACTCCAATAAGATCTCCTCGAGTAGCTCGAGGGTCTCCATATCGAGATCGTTGGTCGGCTCATCTAGTACGATAAGATTTGCTGGCTTGCTGAATAGCTTGGCAAGAATCAATCGATTCTGCTCTCCGCCAGACAGAGACTTTACCGGCTGTCTCGTGCGTGCTGGCGCGAAGAGAAAGTCCTGCAAATAACTGATCACGTGGCGCTGTTTGCCATTGATCTCGATGAACTCGCGACCCTCACACAGATTGTCGATAACGGTCTTGTCTAGTTCCAATTGATTACGCAACTGGTCGAAATAGAGTAGCTCGAGATTGGTGCCGATCTTCACCTCGCCGGAATCGGGCTGCAAGCTGCCGAGCAAGATTTTCAGCAGGGTAGTCTTGCCGCTACCGTTGACCCCGATAAAGCCAATACGATCGCCGCGCATGATTCGCGTGGAGAAATTGTTGATGAGTTGAGTGCCGCCGTAGCCATGGCTGATGTTAGTCGCCTCGATGACGATCTTCCCAGAGGCGTTCGCCGACTCTAATTCGAAACGGGCCTTGCCAGTGAGCTCACGCCTTTGCTGGCGCTCCTCGCGCATCTTCTCTAGAGCACGCACGCGTCCCTCATTGCGCGTGCGACGCGCCTTGATGCCCTGTCGAATCCAAGTCTCTTCCTCGGCAAGGCGCTTATCGAACTCGCTATTGAACTTGTCTTCGGCGTCCAATTGCTGCTCGCGGAATACTAAGAAGCTCTCGTAGTCATAATCCCAGCAACGCAATTTGCCGCGATCGACCTCGATAATTCGGTTAGTGATGCGTTGCAAGAACTGCCTGTCGTGGCTGATGACGAGGACCGCGCCATTGAAGGTGTTGAGAAACTTCTCTAGCCACTCGATAGTCGGAATATCGAGGTGGTTGGTGGGCTCGTCGAGCAGGAGCATATCGGGCTGCGAGACCAATGCTCGGCCGAGTGCCGCGCGGCGTCGACTACCGCCCGAAAGATGGCGCATCAAGGTGTCTGCCGGAAGCTTGAGGCTATCGATGATGCTGTCGATACGGTGCTGGAAGGCCCAGCCATCGCGCGCTTCGATCTCCTTCTGGAGGCGTCCCATCTCGTCTAGCTGGCGGGGATCTGTCCAATCGATCTCATCGGCCTCGCTATGGGTCATGGCATGATAGCGGCGCAGCAGCTCCCCTAGCTTCTCCAGCCCCCCCGCGACGTAGTCGTAGACGGTCTCATCGCTCAGCTCGGGCAGGTTTTGGTCGAGATAGGCTACCTTCAAGTCTGCCTCCCGCCATAGTTCGCCGCCGTCTTGCAGGGCCTGGCCGCAGAGCAGTTTCATGAAGCTGGACTTCCCGGCCCCGTTCTGACCGAGGATGCCGATGCGCTCGCCCTTGTGAATGGTTAGATCGACGCCATCGAGTAGTGGCTTATCACCATAGGCTAGAGAAACATTGGAGAGTCGGTAAAGCAGCATAGGATTTCCATCGGTTGATTCAGGTGCCAAAAGCGGCATTCAGAGCTCTAGGGCTCCCTAAGTCGTTGTAATTGGTGGCGCGCAGTATAAACTTGTTGGCAATCATAGGACAGCGTTGGACCGCCCACAGGAGATTTCGGATGAGCTCGGCTAATGGCTCTACTATACAGGATGGCGTGACGGGTAAGCCGGTGGAGTTGGCCAGTTTCGTGCGCGCGCTTGTCCGCGCGGGCCGGCTGAGCGAACAAGACGCAGATGCCCTACTGTCGCTGCGCCGTGACCGCGACGATGTCAAGAAGCCATTGCTGGCATGGCTGGCAGAACGCGACCTCGTCGATCAGGGGCCTGGTAATCGCGCGCTGGACATCGAGGCCTTAACGCGATTTCTCGCGGAGCAGTCGGGACAAGACTATTTTCGCATCGACCCCCTGAAGATTGACGTCGCGCAAGTGACACAGGTAATGTCCTATGCCTTCACTCAGCGCCATAACATTCTTGCTGTGGAAGTGCGTCCACTAGAAGTCTTGATAGCGAGCACCGAACCCTATATCAACTCCTGGGAGGTGGACCTAGAACACGTCTTACAAAAACGCATCCGCCGAGTCGTCGCCAATCCCGTCGAGATTAAGCGCCTGACTACGGAATTCTATAGCCTCGCAAACTCCATCAGTCATGCGAACAAAAGCCCGGCTCGTACGATGACTGGATTGAGCAATCTCGAACAGATGCTCGAGCTGGGAAATATAAAGGATCCCGAGGCCAACGATCAGCATATCGTTAGTATTGTGGACTGGCTCCTTCAGTATGCTTTCGATCAGCGCGCCAGCGATATACACATCGAACCACGCCGGGAGAAAGGCAACGTCCGTTTTAGAATAGACGGTGTCTTATATACGGTCTACGCATTGCCCATGCAGGTAATGAACGCCGTGACGAGTCGCATCAAGATTCTAGGTCGAATGAACGTCGCCGAGAAGCGTCGCCCGCAGGACGGACGACTAAAGACGAAGAGCCCCAGTGGCGAAGAGATCGAATTGCGACTCTCGACCCTGCCTACCGCGTTCGGAGAGAAACTGGTAATGCGGATCTTCGATCCCGAGGTCTTGCTGCGACCATTCGAAAGTCTCGGTCTAGTCGGCGAGGATCTGCAGCGCTGGAAGTCCATCATCGGGCACAACCATGGCATCGTTATCATCACTGGACCGACGGGCAGTGGTAAGACGACAACGCTGTATTCGACACTCAAGATGCTGGCAACCGAAGAGGTCAATGTCTGCACTATCGAAGACCCGATCGAGATGGTGGAGCCGCGCTTCAATCAGATGCAGGTCCAAGACAATATCGATCTGGATTTCGCCAGTGGCGTTAAGGCACTACTGCGTCAGGACCCGGATATCATCATGATCGGCGAGGTGCGCGACTTAGATACTGCGCAGATGGCGGTTCAGGCGGCGCTTACTGGCCATCTCGTATTCACCACGCTACACACCAACGATGCGCCATCTGCAATTACGCGACTCCTAGAGCTCGGCGTGCCCTCCTATCTGATCAAGGCCACGGTGGTTGGGGTCGTGGCACAGCGGCTCGTGAGGGTGCTGTGCCCGCATTGCAAAACCGAAACCTCTATCAGTGAGGGCGAATGGAAAATCATCACCAATCCCTTCAAGATGCGCGTGCCCAAGGCGATCTCCCAGAGCGTTGGCTGTCTCGAGTGTCGCGAGACGGGTTTCAAGGGCCGGCAGGGAATCTACGAAGTAATGCCAATGAGTGAGGCGCTGCAAATGTATGTGGACGACAAGTCAGATCTCCCCAAGCTGCGCCAAGAGGCCTACAAGGAGGGCATGCACAGCCTGCGTCTGAGTGGGGCGCTCAAGGTCGCCACCGGAATCACGACGATCAATGAGGTGTTAAGAGTGACCCCCGAGCAAACTAAGTAGAGATTGCAACGCCATGTTATCGCCTCGTCGCCAATAAGAAATAAACATCATAGAAAGAGAAAATAGACTGTATGTTGGATACTCAAAATCTTCCCTTAGCCGTTCGCGAAATCGTCGAACGATACTGGCTTCGTCTTGTTCAGAGTGAGCAGGACAGTGGCTTAGCCGATGTAGATAAACTGAGCACGCTTGTCGCCGAGAACGCGCAGTTTGCTCAAGAACTATGTGCGGTATGGAGTGCGAGCGACTATGTGGCGCAGTTGTGCATAAAACGCCCGAGCCTATTGGTCGAGCTAGTGCGCAGCGGTGAACTCGAGCGCTGCAATAAACAAGACTATAAGGGTGAACTGACGCAAGCCCTAGGCGAGGACAAGACACTAGGCGAGGCGGATCAGGAGGCGGCGTTGAAGAGTGTGCTGCGCCTCTTCCAACAGAAGCAGATGCTGCGCATAATTTGGCGCGATGTCTGCAACAAGGCGCAGGTCTTAGAGATTTGCGCAGACATATCGGCTTTAGCGGATGCCGCGCTAGACTGTGCGTTGAGTGTGCTACATGCCACCTTATCTGATAAATGGGGAGAGCCAGTAGGCGAGCGAACTGGGAAGCCCATGCAGTTGGTTGTGATTGGCATGGGCAAGCTTGGGGCGAATGAGCTCAATCTTTCCTCCGATATAGATCTTATATTCGCCTATCCCGAGAGTGGTGAGACGCGACCCGAACAAGGCGAACCTATCGCGAATCAACAGTTCTTCATGCGTCTAGGCCAAGCCCTTATCGATGCGCTCGACACGGTGACACCCGATGGCTTCGTGTTCAGAGTAGATATGCGACTGCGCCCCTATGGTAGCGAGGGAGCCTTGGTGTGCAGCTTCGACTCGATGGAAACCTATTACCAGAACCAGGGGCGCGACTGGGAGCGTTATGCCTTGATCAAGGGCCGCATTGTGGCGGGCGACTTGCAACAAGGGCGCGGCTTGCTGAAACAACTCAGCCCATTCATCTATAGGCGTTACCTAGATTTTTCAGCCTTCGACGCGCTGCGCAGCATGAAGATGCAGATCAACAAACAGGTGCGGCGCAAAGGCCTGAATAGAGATATTAAGTTAGGCTCTGGCGGAATTCGTGAGGTCGAGTTCATCGTACAAGCATTACAATTAGTACATGGCGGTCGTGATAAGCGTCTGCAAGAGCCATCGCTCTATAAGGCCATGGCGGTGTTGCAGGCGAATGACTACTTGCCCGTAGAGACAGTCGATGAGCTGCGCGAGGCCTATGCCTTTCTGCGCAGCCTAGAGCATAAGCTGCAGGGCTTGGCGAATAAGCAGACCCAGACTCTGGTGTCAGACGCCATCGATCAACAGCGCGTAGCGTTAGCGATGCGCTATGCCGATTGGGATGCCTTGATCGTCGCGCTCGAACAGCATCGTTTTCGTGTGGCTCAACACTTCGCCGACGTCATTCGCACCGACGAGGAGGATACACAAGCGGTAAGCAGTGCACAGGAGCGTGAGTGGGGCCAGCTGTGGCGTGAAGAGATGACAGAGAGCGCGGCGCAGAAATTTCTTGAACAGAAGGGTTTCGAGGATGCGCCCGCGAGCGCGAAACTAATTCACGATTTTCGCAAGGACCGCAACTTCGTGGTATTGGAAGGCGAGAGCCGCGTGCGGTTCACGCGCTTCATGCCGGTGCTACTCGATGCGGTGTCCCAAGTGGAAACCCCTAGCCTAGCCCTAGCGCGCGTGATGATGTTGATAAGCGCAGTGAGTCGGCGCACCGCCTATCTCGTGTTGATGCTCGAGAATCGCAATGTCTTGAGCGCAGTCGTACGCCTGTGCACCGCGAGTCCTTTCGTCAGCGAGTTCCTCAGCCAGCACCCGGTGCTGCTCGACGAGCTACTCGGTGGCATCGATGAGCCGCCGGAGAAGGCGGTATTGCAGGAGGAGCTTGCGCAGCAATTGTTGCGTATCGACCCGGATAATTTCGAAGACCAGATGGAGACGCTGCGCTATTTCAAACAGTCTCATACCTTGCAGGTTGCAGCCGCCCAGATCTCGGGCCGACTTACGGTGATGAAGGTGAGTGACTATCTGAGCTTTACCGCCGAGGCGGTGCTGGAGCAAGTTCTTGCGCTAAGCTGGGATTATCTCACCCGCAAATTTGGCTATCCGGTTAACAGCAGCGGTGAGCACGGCGAGATGGACTTCGTCGTCCTCGGCTTCGGCAAACTAGGGGGAATCGAGCTCAGCTATATTTCCGATCTCGATCTCGTGTTCCTGCATAGTGGCGCGTTGACAGAGGATACCGTGGTTAGCGAGGGCCAGCGCAGTATCAATAGCCGCGAACTCTACACGCGGTTGGCGCAGCGCGTGATCATGATGCTTGGTACCCAGACCCTGTCGGGCAGGCTCTATGAGATCGATATGCGCTTGCGCCCATCTGGGGAGTCCGGATTGCTGGTCAGTTCGATGGAGGCGTTCGAGAGTTACGAGCGCAAAGATGCCTGGACCTGGGAACATCAAGCACTGGTAAGAGCGCGAGCGGTGGCGGGCAGTAGCAAGCTGCAATTAGAGTTCAGCGCTCTGCGCGCGAATATTCTAAGTGCGGAACGTGACCCCGTAGAGTTGATCAAGGATGTCAGCAATATGCGCACGCGGATGCGTGACGAGTTCGCCAAGAAACCCGCCACCGAGCGCAGCAAGCTCTCTTTCATCATCAAGCATTCCGCGGGTGGCATCGTCGACATAGAGTTCATGGTGCAATACCTCGTGTTAGCCCACTGTAGTGCGCACCCGGAGCTGCTCAGATATCCGGACAATATGCGTATCCTCGAGGCTGCCCGGGAGGCTGGACTACTCAATGCCGAGGAGCACGAGCTATTGACTCAGGCTTATTTGGGCCTGCGCTCGGCGCTGCATCACTTCGCCTTGGCACAGATGGAGCAGGGCGACTTGCCCGAAGAGCTCGCGCAGCTACAAGCGGGCGTGGGGCGCGTGTGGCAACGCCTATTTCCAAGCGTGGCTGCATCATGACGCGAAAAATTCTAATAGTGGGGCCGTCATGGGTCGGAGACATGGTGATGGCGCAGGCCTTGTTCATCAGCCTGCAGGCCGACGCTAGAGCGCAAGGTCAGAGTCTGCTTATCGACGTGTTGGCCCCGGTGTGGAGCCGGCCTCTTCTGGAGCGGATGCCTCAGGTGAGAAGCGCTATAGACCTGCCGTTTCAGCACGGCGAATTAAATCTAGGTGGTCGTTTCCGCCTCGGCCGCTCCCTGCGCAAGGAGGGCTATGAACAGGTCATCGTACTGCCTAACTCCCTGAAGTCGGCGCTGCTGCCGTTGTTCGCGGCGGTGCCGCGGCGCACGGGTTGGCGCGGAGAGGCGCGTGGATTGCTGCTCAATGACGTGCGCGACCTCGATAAAGAGGCCCTGCCACTGATGGTGCAACGCTTTGTCGCACTGGGCCGTGCAGATGGCGACGCCTTGCCTAAGCCCTTGCCACGACCTCGTCTCGTGACAGAGCCAGAGTCGGTTGCGAGCGCCGTAAAGGCCTTGCAGCTAGACCTCGCCCGGCCCGTCCTCGCGATCTGCCCAGGTGCCGAGTTCGGCGATGCCAAGCAATGGCCGGCCCAGCATTACGCCAGTATTAGTGCCCAGCTGATCGCCAAAGGTTGGCAGGTCTGGATAATGGGTTCCCAGAAGGACAATGACGTTGCAAACCAGATTCTACGGGAGCTTAGCGAGTCCGGGCGAGAAGCCTGTCATGACCTCACCGGGCGTACTTCCTTGGCCCAAGCCATCGACCTGATGTCGGTGGCCAAGGCGGTGGTGAGTAACGACTCCGGTCTGATGCATGTCGCCGCGGCACTAGGCAGGCCAGTGGTCGCGATGTATGGCTCGAGCTCGGCGGATTTTACTCCTCCGCTTACAGATCAAGTACAATTGCTGTCTATCGATATCGGCTGCCGTCCCTGTTTCGAGCGCGTCTGTCCCCTCGGGCACAAGCGCTGCCTAGTGGACTTGAGCCCCGAACTGGCATTGACCGCGTTGGCGCAGCTGGTAGATATCGAACCATCAACACAGAAGGGCTCATCCGCGGCGGATGAACGCTCGGCAGGGGAGCACGGCACGTTTTGCGAGTCTTAATAGTGAAGGTCTCTTCGCTCGGGGATGTGATCCACACGCTCCCTGCGGTGACGGATGCGAAGAGAGCGAATCGCCGCCTGCAATTCGACTGGGTCGTGGAAGAGAATTTCGTCGAAATTCCCGCTTGGCACCCCGCGGTCGACAGGGTGATTCCGGTGGCCTTCAGGCGCTGGCGCAAAGACATCTTGGGCACGCTGCGCAACGGCGAATTCGCTGCCTTTAAGAAAGAGCTCAAGCGCGACCACTACGATCTCGTGATCGATGCCCAAGGGCTTATCAAGAGTGCCTTCATAAGTCGGCTATCTAAGGGGCTGACCATCGGTCTGAGCGATAGCACCATCAAGGAGCCAATGGCGACCCTGTTCTACAACAAGGTGTTCTCCGTGCCTCGGGATGAACATGCGGTACAGAGGGTGCGCGAGCTATTCTCGCGGGCGCTGAACTACTCGCTCACCGAGGAGGATGTTGCGCATGTCGACTACGGCCTCGACTATGCGCGCATTGGCTTAACCGAGAAGATCTCGTCCAGTTCGACACTCCTGTTTCTGCATGGCACTACGTGGCAAAGTAAGCACTGGCCGGTGCCCTATTGGCGCGAACTCGCGCTACTGGCCACCGCGCGTGGCTATAGTGTGCGCCTGCCATGGGGCAATGCGGTGGAACTCGAGCGTGCCAAGGCAATCGCTGCGAATATACCCGGCGTAACGGTGTTGGAGCGACACAATCTAACTGGCATGGCGCGTCATATCGCCTCTGCCGCTGGCATCGTGTCGGTCGATACCGGCCTGGGTCATTTGGCGGCCGCACTCGCCGTCCCCGCGGTATCACTCTATGGTCCCACCAATCCCGGGTTATCGGGCACCTTTGGGCAGAATCAGTTACAGCTGTCCTCCAGCTTCGCCTGCGCGCCGTGCATGAGCAAGACCTGCCACTATCAAGGCGAGCCCGTGCAGGCGAGCGTAGAGGGCCAAACTTTCATCGTCGATCCGCCCTGCTATAGCAGCCATGCGCCGACGCAGGTGCTGGCCGCCCTAGAGGGTTTGATCGCCGCGCGTGAGCGCATCGCGGAGCCCTCATGACTCTGGCCTTCCTCATCTACAGTTACTTCCCCTATGGCGGACAACAGCGCGACTTCTTAAGAGTCGCTAACGCCTGTGTCGCCAATGGCCATAGGGTTGTGGTGTACACCATGAAGTGGCAGGGCGAGATTCCCGAGGCATTGGAGGTCGTATTAGTGGATGTGAAGGCCTGGAGCCGCCACGCTCTTTACAGACGTTTCACCACACGAGTCACTGCGGCGTTGCAGGAAAGGCCCGTGGACGCCGTCATCGGTTTCAATAAGATGCCTGGCCTAGATCTCTACTTCGCCGCCGATCCCTGCTTCGCCGAGCGTGCGCAAAAGCAACGGGGCTTCTACTATCGTTTCACTCCGCGTTATCGCCACTTCATGGCCTATGAGGAGGCGGTGTTCGGGGCGAATGCGAAAACTGCAGTGTTGCTATTGTCTCCGCTGCAAAGGGGCCAGTTCGAACAACATTATCCCCATAGCGTAGAGCGTTTTCACGATATCCCACCGGGGATCTCTCGCGATCGTCAGCCGCCCGAGAACGCGGAAGAGCTCCGTAAGGATTTTCGCCGGCAATTTCACATCGCAGACCACGAATTGGCGATAGTACAAATCGGCTCCGGCTTCGTGGTCAAGGGAGTGGACCGCTCCTTGCGAGCCCTTGCATCGCTGCCAGCGAGCCTTCGTAACAGCATCCGCTACTTCGTCGTGGGGCAAGATAAACCGGATCGCTTCCGCAGGCTCGCCAAACGCCTCGGGATCGAAGAGCGCTGTGAGTTCCTTGGCGGTCGTGATGACGTGCCGCGCTTTCTGCTTGGCGCCGATCTAATGTTGCACCCGGCCTATAGTGAGAGTGCGGGCTATACACTACTGGAGGCCACCATCGCGGGCCTGCCAGTGCTCACTACCGCCACTTGCGGCTATGCCTTTCACATCGAACGGGCGCGAGTGGGCATTGTGTCAGCCTCGCCATTCGATCAGCAACTTCTGAATAAACAGCTATTGGAGATGTTGACCTCTCCGGAGCGCGAGCAGTGGCGGGCGAACGGCATTGCCTACGGCCGCTCGCAAGACCTGTATAGCATGCCCGAGACAGTGGCGACTTTGATAGAGGATATCGTCAAGGCAAACACCAAGGGGGGCGGCGCATGATCGTGAATCTGCGTGATGACTTCGCGGCGGCATGGGCTGGGCAGGATCCCTTCGGCAAGGTGTCTGAGCTAGAGGGCGACGTATACCGTGATGTGAAGGGGCGGCGCACTCTGCGCTTCGAATTCGCACAGCAGCGCTTCTTCGCGAAGAATCACGTCGGCGTCGGTTGGGGCGAAATTATTAAGAACCTGTTGACCCTGAAGATGCCCGTCTTAGGTGCGGAGAACGAATGGTGTGCGATCGAGAAACTGCGCAGTCTCGGGCTAGCGACCATGACGGCCGTTGGTTTCGGCAGCCGTGGCTGGAACCCCGCGACTCGGCAATCCTTCATACTGACCGAGGCCTTAGAGAATACCATTAGCCTCGAGGATTACTGTGGCAGGTGGCCACAGTGCAAGCCCGCCTATCGGATCAAGCGCAGCCTGATTGCGGAGGTAGCGCGCATCAGCAAGATTATGCATGGCAACGGCGTCTGCCATCGGGACTATTACCTATGTCATTTCCTACTACACGACGAGTCGGCGTTTAGTGCGCAGCAGATCGCTACGCCGCAGCTGTCATTGATCGATCTTCATCGCGCCCTAATTCGACGCAAGCTGTCGCGCCGCTGGGTGGTAAAGGACGTGGCGGGGCTATACTTCTCCGCGCTGCATATCGGCCTGAATCGTCATGATTTTTTACGCTTCGTGCGCCTCTATTCGGGCAAGTCGCTGCGCGAGTGCTTCAGTCAAGACGCGAAATTCTGGCAGCAAGTACAGCACCGGGCGCTGCAATTGGACAGGAAGATAAACCCAGTATGAAGTGTTTCGATGCGAGCCATTAATTCGTCGACATTGCTCTTGAGCGGACGCCGACTTCAGTTCCCGGTGAGTGTTCAGGTGCGCCTGGAAAACGGCACGACGCAACAGACTGAGACGCTCGAACTGATCGAGTTGTTTCGCGTGTTGCCGAAAAAACGCGTAGTGGCTCTGGCACGCTGGCGGGGATCGTTGGTAGTGGCAAAATTGTTCTTCGCGCGCGGGCGATGGGAGCAGCATCTACAGCGCGAGATACAGGGCGTAAACGCACTGTGCAGCGCGGGCATTAAGAGTGCCCAACTACTGGGCAGCGGTAAACTCGTCGATGGGCGCTGCGGATTCTTACTGCTGCGCTATATCGATGGAGGGGAGAGCCTCGGCCAGCGCTGGGAGCGGGCCGCACCGCCAGCACGAGTAGCGCTATTGCAGCAGGTCGTCTCGCTCATCGCCGATTGCCATGAGCGCGGCCTACTCCAGAAGGATATCCATCTAGACAATTTTCTCTTGAAGGACAGCGTGGTATACCTGCTCGATGCAGGCGACCTAGAGCGCTATCCCAATAATTCAGACGGCGTCGATGGCGTGAATTCGCTACGCAACCTCGCGTTATTCCTCGCTCAGTTTCCAGTGAGCAATGACGCCTTGGCGGTAAAGCTCTACGAATTTTATCGACAGCAGCGTCCTAGTGCCGATCTGAGCGAAGACATCGCTGTATTCGCAGCCCTGCTAAGGAAAAAGCGCGCGCAGCGTCTCAAGCTCGTGCTAAAGAAATTGTATAGGGAGACCAGCGCGAACGCTTACCGGCGTGACTGGAATCACTACATTGTCTATGAGCGCAGTTTGGAGTCGGCAGACCTGCAAGCCTTCCTGCGCTCTCCCGACGCCTTCATCGAACGCGGCGAGATTATTAAAGCTGGGCGCACCGCGACGGTCGCGATAATTACTATCGACGACAAGCAATACGTTCTAAAACGCTACAATATCAAGAGTCTGTGGCACAGGATAAGACGCCAGTTTCGACCTAGCCGAGCGTGGGTGTGTTGGCGCAATGCCCATATGCTGGAAATGTTGGGTGTCACAACTGCTAGACCCTTGCTGATGATGGAGTGGCGATTCGGCTCTCTGCGCCGCGAGGCCTATTTTCTGTGCGAGTACTTGTCGGGCGAGGATGCCTTGCATTTGCTGAAGAAAGAGCCTATAAACTCGCCCGCCTGGGAGCGCGCACTGAGTCAGTTTAAGGCGCTTTTCGCGACCCTGCGCGACTATAACATCGTACATGGCGATATGAAGGCGACGAATTTTCTAGTCTCCGACAAAGGCCTGGCAGTGCTGGACTTAGATGGCATGTATCAGGAGTTGGACACGGGGCGTTTCGCCAAAGCCCGTGCGCAGGATTTACAACGTTTCGCTAAAAACTGGGAAGATGATCCGGCGCGCGCGCAGATGGTGCAGACCATGCTTGCGCAGTTGCAGGAAGAATCCGATTACTTTACGAAAGGGTCATAATGTCACTAATCACGCTGGGCCTATCCGGTGCACTTGGGCATGATGCGGCCGCCGCATTATTTGTCGATGGCGAACTCGTCGCCGCCGTTGAAGAGGAGCGCCTAGTCAGGCGCAAGCACGCCAAGGGCTGCATGCCGCGCGAGGCCGCAAAATTTTGCATTCGCTCGGCGAAAATAAAGCCGCGTGACATCAATACGGTGTCGGTCTCATACGCCCCCATCTCCATATTTAGTCGAGCGCGCTGGCATTACGCGCGGCGCTATTGGTATGCGCCAGAGCGCGGTGTAGACGCCTTGTTCAATGGTAATCGTCGTTATCGCCGCTATATGTACGAAGTAAAGGAGCTGCTCGACGAGTTGAAGATTCCTTGGCATAAAGTACGTTTCGTTCCAGTTCAGCATCAGCTTGCTCATGCCAGTAGCGCTTACCACATGAGCGGCTTTGCGGAGAAGACGGCGATCTTGACGATCGACATGAAGGGCGAATATGCCTCCATGTTTCTCGGCTATGGTGAGAACGGACATATCCATCGTATTAAGGAGTTCTACGATCCCGACTCGCTGTCGGGCATGTTCGGAGCAATCACAGATTATCTGGGCTTCGACATGCTCGACGGCGACGCCAAGGTGATGGGCATGGCAACCTACGGCGACCCGAATAAATACGATCTTTCCGCACTAGCGAGCTTCGATGGCAAGCATTTTAAGGTCAATACCAAGTTGATCAGTACGGTGGGTTTGCGGCGCTATAAGGATAAGTCCAGAGGCCATTTTTTCAGCAAAAAACTCGTGGACCTTCTCGGACCTCGTCGTGCTGGCGAACTGTTTCAAGACCCCTACGTACACTATGCGGCGAGCATTCAGAAGCTCTACGAAGACGCGGCCGTGGCCCTAGTCGAGCATTATTTAGGACCTATTCTCAAAGAGACCGGTAAGCTCGCGTTCGCCGGCACCGGCGCGCTCAATGTGAAGTTGAATCAGCGTCTAGCTGCGCTGCCATTGGTGAAGGAGCTATTCGTTCCCCCCGCAGCCGGAGACGCCGGCACTGCAATTGGCGCGGCCGCCTATACGCTTTCGGAGCAGAACGTGCCCATTGTGGGCCTCAGTGATGCCTTCCTCGGGCCCCGCTATACGACCGAGCGCTGTCTGCGTGCCTGCGAGAAGCATCGCGATAAGCCGATCTTCGAAGTCTTAGAGAACCCGACGGCCCGGGCCGCACAACTGCTCGGGCAGGGGCACCTAGTGGGGTGGTTCCAGAGTCGCATGGAATTTGGTTCGCGCGCATTGGGCAATCGCTGCATCTTGGCTAATCCCATGCAGGCTGCCGCAGTAGATTCCGTCAATAAGAAGATCAAGTTCCGCGAGAAATGGCGATCATTCTCGCCGAGCATAATCGATACTCTGGCCGAGGAAATGCTCGGTTCCAAGCATCCCGCAGACTATATGACCAAGAGTTTCGATGTAGCACCACAGTGGCGCGAGAAGCTCCCAGGCCTGGTGTATAAGGACGGGACGTCCCGCGCCCACGTGGTAAAGAAAGAGGCCAACCCGCGCTTCTATCGGCTGCTGAAGGAGTTCGAGGCGGTCAGCGGTTATGGCGTGCTATTGAACACTTCCCTGAATCGCCCAGGAGAGGCGATGGTGTGTTCGCCAGAGGATGCGTTGAATTTATTCTTTGGATCGGACCTAGAATACTTGATCATGCAGGATCTGCTGGTGACCAAGCGTCCCGAGCCGGACTGGGACAATTAGTCGTCTATGCGTCTAAAGATCAGGATTTCGGGGTCCTCCTGATCTGGAAAGGCGGCGAGTAATTCGAGCTGCTGACGCTGCGTGCTGCGCGCAATCTCGGCGTCGATGCTCCGGCTCGTCGTGAGAACTACGATGGTGCCGAAAGGGGTATTGCCGATGTCCTCGGCGCTGATGTAGCGATTGATAAGATTATAATCCTCGACCCTACCGCTGAAATACGCCACGTAAGTGCTATTCGTGAATACGCCCTCGCTCTGTGCGCCGTTGTCACGCAGCCACTGCACAGCCTCGTCCAAAGAACGTCCCGAATCGACGAAACTTATATGCGCGTCAACTACCGAGAACAGCGCAAGAGTGGTGAGCACTCCCTGTAATAATTTGCGCCGCGCACTACGTTGCATCGGCTCAATGAACTTGTCGATGGTCAGCACGAGTAGCGGCAGCGTGGCCAAGCAAAACATGAGCGTGTAGCGTGTTGCGATGAAGCGAGTCAGCGCGAGGAAGGCGAGCAAGATGGCGAAGGCGATGATCATATAGGCGATCGTGATGCGCAGAGCTGGATCGCGCAAGGTGATGGCGTCCTCCTTATACCCGTACAGGAAGAGCAGCAGGCTTGGCACGCCGAAGCCTGTGATTAACTTGATCAGCAGTATCGTGCTCAGCCCCGTGAACATAAAGGCCCACAGATACTGCCCCGAGAAGTTGGCGGCATACTCGCCAAAGATAGCGATGCCTAAGGGCGAGTTCTGCGCACTCAATGCCTCGACAGAGGCGGTGAGGAAAGGCAGATAGATTGTCAGCATTGCCTGCAGAGTCCCGATGACGTCTGCGCCCGCTATGCTCAGTGCCGTGAAAGCGATTAGCGCCAATGCCAGTAGCGTGGCCTCGAGTTTCACCAAGGCGCGCAGCTTATATGCCCAGGTGTTTTCGCCCAGGCTTAGCAAGGCCAGTGGCGCTAGGGGTAGGTAGACGAGGGCCTCGGCGCGAAACAGCGCGGCGAGCAGAGTCCACGCGATGAAGCCAAAGCCTGACCAGTTGGTCGGGTACTTGCTATAGCGGCTCAGTTGAATGGCGCCAAGTAGCATTAATGCGAGGAAGCCGATATCACGGATAAGATAGTAGCGATACTCGTTCACGCTCGGGAATGCCAGTACCACGATGGCAGCGATCAGGGCTACGCGCGGGGTGTTGCGCATCTCGAGCGAGAGAGTAATAAACGCGTACACCAGTACGGCGAACAGCACGGCGTTTATCAACTGTCCAGAGAGTATGAGGTCAACACCGGTGAGCTGACTAAGCATGCCCATCATGACTGGGTAGCTAGCGGATGGGTACCATTGGAATGCCGCTGTGGCGCCTTGATCTAGGTAGACATGGGCGGTGCGTACATAGTCGAAGGCGTCGGTGTTGGGAACCGGGTTGACGAGGATATGCCAAACTGAGAGCACTAGGCTGATGAGAATCGCCGCGTTGCGGATGTCGATGTCACGCCATTGTCTGCTCATTGCTTCTCTCATTGGGGCGGTCGTCTCTGCGCGCTCTTCTTATAGGGGCTCAACATGCCCTCTGGCTGTGTCTTGAAGCGCTTGTGTAGCCATAGGTATTGCTCGGGGTGTTTGCGAATGGCCTGCTCGATCACATCGTTAATGCGCTGTGCGTCGAGGGTCTCGTCGCCACACGGATAATTCTCTAAGGCTGGGCTGAAGTCTAAATGATAGCCCGAGTCATCCGCATTGCGGTAATGACTAAAGAAGACAACCGCCGAATCGTTGAACGAGGCGAAGCGACTGGTCGCGGTGATGGTGGCGGCTTCGACGCCGAAAAACTTCGCGAACACGGAATGCTTGCGCCCGTAGTCCTGGTCCGGCGCGTACCAGAGAGTGTGCCCATTTTGCAGGCTACGCAGCGCCGCGCGGACATCGCCGCGCTCTATGACTGCGCCATACCAACGCTGGCGCGCGCGGAACATCAAGGACTCGAACAGCGGATTCTTGTGCGGACGATAGGTGACGTCCATCTTATGGAAAAGACTGAGTAGGCTACCCGCAAACTCTAGGGTAGTGAAGTGAGCGCAGACCAGTAACACGCCCTTACCGTGCGCGGCGGCACTGTGCAGATTTTCCAAGCCGGTCACCGTGACTCGCTTATGAAACGACTGTGGTTTGCGGCACCAGGCTAGCCCAACCTCCATTACGCCGATCCCATTCGAGGTAAAGGTGTCGCGCACAAGTCGCGCTTGCTGCTCCCGAGATAATTCGGGAAAGCACAGGGCGATATTGGTCTGACAAATATGGCGGCGCTCCCGAGCGAGGTAGAAGCTCAGCCAGCCTAAGGCCTTGCCAATCTGCATCTGCGCCGGGAAGGGTAGCTGCGCGGCCAACCAGATCACCCCATAGCCCAGCCAAGTCGGCCAATAGCGGGGGCTGAGGAAGTCACTCAGGCGCTCGGATTTTAGGGATTTCTTACTCACAGGTTTCCGGTTCGTTGCGGCCGCATGCGGCGAAGGTGGGGATTGTAGCAAGGTTCACTCATCCGCATCGTCCTCCTCGTCTCTGCGTACCTTATTTAAGGCGGAGGCGAGCAGGCCGGCGGGGATCGCGACGATGCCTATGCCGATGATCAGAATGATGAAGGTAAAGATGCGGCCGCCTACGGTAATGGGGTACATATCCCCATAGCCTACGGTGGTTAATGTAACCACGGCCCACCACATGCTGTGGAAGATGCTGGCGAATAATTCGGGCTGTGCCTCGTGCTCGAAGTAGTAGATGCCAGTCGCGGAGAGGTACAGCATGATGATGGTGACCATCGCAAAGATGATGATCTCTTCGCGCGCGATGGTGAAGGCGTTCGCAAACCTGTCGATAGCTTTGTTATAGCGCGCTAATTTGAAAAGACGGAATAGGCGCAGAAGACGCAAGGCCCGCAGGGTGCGCATGTCGACGCCAAGGGCGAGATAGAAGGGCAGGATGGCGAGGAGGTCCACAATGCCGTAGAAGCTGAAGATATACCCGGTCTTACGGTCGGCAACGTAGACGCGCAGCGCGTATTCGAGGGTAAACAAGAAAACAATGATTACCTCGGCGATATTTAAGAGAGTCTGGGATTTTTCGCTAAGATTGGGTAGGGTCTCGAGGGAGAACGTAAACAGGGAGATGATGATCAGGACTTGAATAACAGAGTCGAAAATCTTCCCCTCTGGCGTATCGTGTTCTTCCACCAGCGATTTAAGGTCCATATTGACACTTCTCTTTGCGAACCATAGCGGGATCAGCTGCGCGGGCGGCGATCGGTCTCCGCCAAGCCTAAATCACAACTACGCCATCAATCAACTTCAATGAGTCCTTGTGCTAAGATTGCCGCCTCTTTAAAGACTTTAGGACGCTGTAATGAAGCTCGATATGCCCCCTTTTCAGCAGGCGCGTGTTCTCGTGGTTGGCGATGTAATGCTCGACCGCTATTGGCATGGTAAGGCGACGCGAATCTCTCCCGAGGCACCAGTGCCTGTGGTCAGGGTCGGCAATCAGGAGGATCGTCCTGGGGGTGCAGGGAATGTCGCCTTGAACATAGCAGCCCTAGGCGCCGCCGCGTCCTTGGTGGGCATAGTGGGTGCCGACGAGGCGGGGACCGAACTGCGTAGCCGCCTAGAGGCCGCCGGCGTGTATTGCGAATTCGGGACCTGCCTAGAGGCTCCGACAATCACCAAATTACGCGTGATCAGCCAACATCAACAGCTATTGCGCGTAGATTTCGAGCAAGACTTCAGCGCCGCGGCGGTCGCCTCCTTCCAGGCCCAGGCCCTAGCCTTGCTTGAGGGCACGCAGGTCTTGGTCTTATCCGACTACAGCAAAGGGGCGCTCCAGCAGTCTCAGACTCTCATTCAGGCCGCTAAACGATTGGGAGTGCCCGTCGTGGTCGATCCCAAGGGCAGCGATTTCAGTAAGTATCGGGGCGCCACCGTGATCACCCCTAATCTGAGTGAGTTCGAGAGTATCGTCGGCCACTGTGCTACGGAAGAAGAACTGGCGAGTAAGGGCCTGCTCTTACTAGCGGATCTCGACCTGCAAGCCTTGTTGATTACCCGTGGCGAGAATGGCATGACGCTTCTGCGCCCGGATTTCCCCGAACTACACATGCCCACCCGCGCTCAAGAAGTCTTCGATGTGACCGGCGCCGGAGATACCGTGGTGGCGGTGCTCGCCGCCGCGCTCGCCGCTGGCAGCGCCTTGGACATCGGCACTGCTCTGGCGAATCTCGCGGCCGGGCTTGCCGTGGGTAAGCTTGGCACCGCGGCGATCAGTGGCCCGGAGCTGCGACGAGCCATAGCGCGCGAGGAGGGCACAGGACGCGGCGTGATGAGCGCCGATCAACTGGCCCTGGCCGTAATGGATGCCCGCGCCCATGGCGAGAAGGTCGTCTTCACCAATGGCTGTTTCGATATTATCCATGCGGGCCACGTCGGCTATCTCGCCGAGGCCCGCAAGCTAGGTCAGCGACTGATCGTCGCCATCAATGACGATGCCTCGGTGAAGCGCCTCAAGGGCTCTGGGCGTCCCATCAATCCGGTGGAGCGGCGGATGACCGTGCTCGCGGGCCTGGAGGCTGTGGACTGGGTAGTGTCGTTCTCCGAGGACACGCCAGAATCGCTCTTGGAGTTGTTAAAGCCGGATATCGTAGTGAAGGGCGGCGACTATAGTGTCGACGAGGTCGTCGGCGGAGAATATGTGTTGAGCTATGGGGGTCAGGTCAAGGTGCTCGCGTTCCTAGACAATTGTTCTACCTCCGCGATCGTCGAAAAACTCAAAGGGTAGGCGGATGCACGAGGCGCCCGCAGCGAACACAGTCAGCTTCCGTGAGGCGCTCGCGGTGTGGTGGCAGATCGGCATATTGAGCTTCGGTGGGCCAGCAGGCCAGATCGCCCTGATGCATCGGATTATCGTCGACGAAAAACGCTGGCTCGACGAGGCCCGTTTTCTGCACGCCTTGAACTACTGCATGTTGCTGCCCGGGCCGGAGGCGCAACAGCTGGCTACCTATGTGGGCTGGCTGCTCCACGGCGTGCGCGGCGGTCTCGTCGCCGGCGTGCTGTTTATCCTGCCGGGGGCCGTGGCGATTCTGGCGCTCTCTTGGCTGTATGTCCTGTTCGGCGACGTGAGCCTCGTTGCGGGCCTGTTCTTCGGCATGAAGGCGGCGGTACTGGCGATAGTGTGTCAGGCGATGGCGCGGATCGCGCAACGGGCATTGCGTGGCCGCTTCCACATCGCGCTCGCACTGGCTGGGTTTGTCGGCCTGTTCGTCTTTGCGTTGCCCTTTCCTCTGGTCATCTTCTGTGCGGGCCTGCTCGCCTATCTAAAGGCGCGCTTCGAGCCGATTAGGCTTGTGGCGCCGAGTGTTGAACCGATCCTAACGCATGTGCGCCCGGGCACGGGCCGCGCGGCGCTGACTTGCTTAGCCCTATGGCTGGGCAGCGTCGCACTGTTGCACCTAAGCCTGGGTAGTGACAATGCCTTTACTCAGATCGCCGATTTTTTCTCGCGCATGGCGGTCGTGACCTTCGGCGGCGCCTACGCCGTCCTTAGCTATGTCGCGCAGCAAGCAGTCGAGCAGTATCAGTGGCTGGCCCCGGGCGAGATGCTCGACGGCCTAGGCTTAGCCGAGACAACTCCGGGGCCGCTCATACTGGTCACGCAGTTTGTCGGTTTCTTAGGCGCATGGCGCGAGGCGGGGCAAGGCTCCTCACTATTGCTGGCCAGTGCTGGGGCATTGCTCACTACTTGGGTGACATTCTTGCCGTGCTTCGTGTGGATCTTCGCCGGAGCCCCTTATGTCGAGAAGCTGCGCAGCCATCAGGCACTCGCTTCGGCGTTGAGTGCGATCACGGCGGTCGTGGTGGGAGTGATCGCCAATCTTGCGCTCTGGTTTGCATTCAATTTACTGTTTACGCAGACCGAGCGAGTGCAGGCCTTCGGGCTAGACATGCTACTGCCGATCCTCGGCAGTATTGCACTGCCTAATCTGCTCCTGACCCTGACCGCGTTCGCGATGTTGTTCGTATTACGTTTGCACATGCTGGTGATTCTGGGATCCTGTGCTTTACTTGGGATGCTTACAACGGTTCTCTAATTCATTCTTAAGGCGATGGTTGGCTTATGTCACAAGGCTCTCTAATAGGTCGTTTTTTCCGCTTCCTCGGCAGAAGCATCGATGCGCTGCGCGTGTTTCTAGGGCGACTAATCTTCCTGTTCATCCTCCTACTGGTGGGCATTGTTTTGTTCAACGGTCCGGAGCAGGTCAACGTGCCGAACAACTCTCTGGTAGTGCTCGCGCCGAAAGGCAATATCGTGGAGCAGCCGAGTATCCTCGATGCCTCCAGTTTACTGATGGGTGGACAGGAAATTGTCGATACTCCTCTGAGACAAGTATTGGATACTCTTGGCCGTGCCCGAAGCGACGATCGCGTGCGCGGTGTGGTCCTGGATCTACGCGAGATGGCTGGGGTTAGTCCCGCCAATCTCGAGCGCATCGGCAGTGCATTGGAAGACTTTAAAGGGCAGGGCAAAGCCTTAGTTGCCCACGGCGATTTCTTCACTCAGGCTCAGTACTTCTTAGCCTCCTATGCCGAGACTGTCTACCTCCACCCCATGGGGCAGCTTGTGCTACAAGGCTATGGTGGCAATCAACTCTATTATGCCGAGCTACTCGAGAAGATAGGGGTCAAGGTACACGTTTTTAGAGTAGGCACCCATAAGGCGGCAGTCGAGCCCTTCCTGCTCTCTGGAATGTCGGACCTGTCACGGGAGAACAACCAGTCGCTCGTCGATGAGTTATGGCAGCGCTATGTCAATCAGATCGCCACCAACCGCGCGCTGAGTGCGGACGAGGTGCGCGACTATGCCAATAACTATCCACAGCACTTGCTGGAAGGCAGCGGTGACACCGCGCAACTCGCCATGCGCTTCGATCTGGTCGATGAGTTAGTCACGCCCGCGCAGCTACAGGCACGCCTTAGCGCTCTCGCGGCCAACGCATCTGGCCGGCCACGGACTATCGATTTTCAGCGTTATCTCGCCGCGACAGCGCCGGCCCCGTCATCGCGTGACAATCAGGTCGGCGTAATAGTGGCACAAGGCACTATCGACATAGGCGAGCAGCCGAGGGGCACTATTGGCGCACAGTCTCTAAATGAATTGATTCGCGAGGCGCGGCTCGACGATGGCATAAAGGCGCTAGTGCTGCGGGTAGACTCGCCCGGCGGCTCGGCGTTCGCCTCGGAACTCATACGCCAAGAACTGGTGGAATTACAGCGTTCGGGCAAACCGCTGGTCGTGTCTATGGGGGGCACTGCGGCATCGGGCGGTTATTGGATCGCCACCGCGGCGGATGAAATCTGGGCCTCTCCGGCCACCGTTACGGGCTCTATTGGAGTGTTCAGCATAGTGCCTACCTTCGAGACTAGCCTCGAGAGAATCGGCGTCTATGCCGATGGGGTTGGCACTACCCCACTAAGTCGCTCCGATGTCCTGAGCCCCCTGAACGAGGCCATTTCTACGGTATTGCAGAGCAGTGTAGAGAATCAGTATCGCAAGTTCTTGCAGCTAGTGGCGGATGCCCGTGGCATGGATATCGAGCAGGTGGATCTCGTTGCACAGGGGCAGGTGTGGACGGGTACGCAGGCGATCAATCGCGGCCTAGTCGATAATCTCGGGACTATGGATGATGCCATCGAGGCTGCTGCTCGTCTCGCCAGCATCGATGATTACACATGGCGTTATATCGAGAAACCGCTTAGCCCTGGCGAACAGATCCTGCAGAGCATGATTCAGAATTTCGATGTGTCTGCGAGCATGTCGAGCCTAACGGGGTCAGCCGGTCTCGGTGCATCCGCGCCATGGACGCTCTTGGATTCGATGCTGAAGACGGTATTGCCTCCGATGCAGTTCAATGACCCAGCCGACCTATACACCTTGTGTGAGTTCTGTGTGCTATTGCACTAGTCTTGCGAGGCTGCGCGTATCGCGCAGTCGATATTGTGTTGCAGATGCTGCGGGGTAATGCTGCCGATAATGACAGCGCCGACACCGGCATTGGCGAAAATGAAATCGAGAGACTCCTGCACTGAGTCTTGAGTTTGCTGCGCAGCCCTTGTTTGAGCGGCCACCACATGGCCGCTATTGAGCGCCTTTTTAATCAACACGCCCTTGCCGTGTTTATGGGCGGCCTCGATCACCACGCGATCATCCGTCGCGCCCGGATTCAGAGTCACCATCACGATGTCGGCATGAACGACGGTGAGCAGTCCGCCCGCGACCGTCTTCGTAGACATGCCGTAAGCACGAATCAAACCATCCTCGCGTGCTCTTTGTAGTGTCTCCAGGCAATCGCTGTGATGAATGATGGCCTCATCGCTGCCGTCGGAGTGCACGAGTACGATGTCTAGGTAGTCGGTGCGCAGGCGCTTAAGGCTACGCTCTATGCTCCTGCGCGTGTGCTGTGCACTGAAGTCGAAATGGGACTCGCCCTTGTCGAACTCTTCGCCCACCTTCGAGCAGATTATCCACTGCTGTCGATTCTCGAGTAGCTGCCCCAAGCGCTTCTCGCTACTGCCATAGGCAGGCGCGGTATCGATCAGATTCATCCCCCGTTCGGCACATTGCTGCAAGATACTCTGGACGCTGCGATCGTCGGGCAAGGCGAAATCCTGCGGATATTTGACGCCTTCATTGCGCCCGAATTTCACGGTGCCTAGCCCAAGGCATGAGACGTCGATTCCCGTCTTTCCGAGGGTGCGCTTTGGCAATACGGTGGCAGAGTTCATCGCAGTAAATCCTCCCAGCGTGGAGTTGCGACCGGGGGAGTCTCGAAGTATTGCGAGATCGCGGTGCTGGCCGCGGGGCTCTGTTCGCTGGACAAGGGGCGCAGTCCTTGCTCTTTGAACAAGTTGACGGCACCGTTGCCCAGTTCGGGCGTGAGGGTTAACTTGGTCGGCCAGGCCACGACGGTGTTGGCCACACTATGGATATAGGCCGTATCGGGCCTCTGCAAGTTCGCGAGTTTGGGTTCCGCGCGATTAACAAAGAAGCTCGTCCATTGCGCCTCGGAGAGGTCGACCCAGGGAAACATCTGCTGCAGCTGCGTACGACCTTCCTCAATCTGTTCGTGGGCGCTGCGTTGCGTGCCTGCCTCGGCGATCTCGCCGCCGATATACCAATCCCAGAAGCCGTCCGGCCCTGGATGGGAGGTGATGGTTAGGCGCGGTGTCATGCCAAAACTGTCACCGATACAGTGCAGATATACGGGATGCGGGTGGCGGCTGCGTACCGCTAGCATATGCAGCGGGCGTGTCTGCATCTGCGGATTATTTATGCCAAGCTGGCTCAATAAGGCGTCGTTGCCTTCCCCGGCGCTAAGCACGAGTCGCTGGGCTTGCAGTGTGAGCGGGCCATCCGCCGTATGCATTTGCAGCGACGTCATCCCCCGCTCGGCATCGCCGACTAGGCGCAGTTGCTCGGGAGGAATCTGGAAAATTCGGTCTCGGTGTGGGGCCGCCAGTACCTCTACTAGAGAAGGGGTGTCGACGACAAAATCGGTGAGCTGATAGAGCATGCCCGACAGGGATTGCGCTCTAAGAAAATCTGGGTACGCCGAGGGGCTGAGGGCGTCGATTCGACCCCGTAGTGCCTTGCTGCCGAGGAAGGTCTTGAGCCTCGATCGATAACCGCCACTAGACCACATGAAGTAGTTGGGCGAGAGGACCTTGCAGTCACGTAGGTCGATGTCGCCCTCGCCGCGCAGGCAGCTGCGCCAGAGCTCTGGCATCGCCGCGATAGCGCTACTGGCCGGGCTTAGCACGCCACTGAGGGCATACTTCAGACCACCATGGATGATGCCCTGTGAGGCCAGTGTTTGCCCCGCACCAAGGGCAGATTTCTCGATGAGAACAACGTCATAGCCTTCTTGGCGAAGTCGATTGAGAAGCCAGAGCCCGGCGATTCCACCGCCTAAAATGACTATATCGGTCTGTAGTGCTTGTGTCATACGTGCTCACTTGGGAACGTGTGGCCAGTATCTTGCTGCGGCCTTACTAACTGTGTCCGATGAAAGTTTGTTAAAGTGCGGCAACATCGAGTGCCGTTACGCAAATGGGCGCCAATGGTAGCATGCAACCGCCGCGGAGCAGACAAACCGTTTTGAATAGACTGACCTATAACATCTTATTTACGCTGATTTTGCCATTGATCATCGTGCGCCTCCTGTGGCGCTCCCTAAAGGCACCCGCCTACGCTAGACGTTGGGCCGAGCGCTTTGGCCTGGCCAAACTGGATGCGGGACAGCGCGAGCAGAAGGGCCGCTGGCTTTGGATCCACGCAGTCTCGGTAGGAGAGTCGATCGCGGCCGCCCCGTTGATACGCAAGCTGCGCGCAGAGCATCCCGAGCTGCCCATCGTCGTGACGACCATGACCCCTACCGGTTCGGAGCGTGTGCGCGAGATGTTCGGCGACGACGTCTGTCATGTATACGCACCCTATGACCATCCCCTAGCAGTAACGAATTTCCTGCGCCGTTTCCGGCCCCATACGCTCGTGATCATGGAGACGGAGTTGTGGCCCAATATTATTCACTATACGAAAGCGACGGGTGGTCGAGTGATTGTGGCCAATGCTAGGCTCTCGGAGAAGTCGGCACGAGGCTATGAGAAATTCCCTAGACTGGGTAAACCGATGCTGGAGCAGATTGACTGCATAGCGGTGCAGGCGCAGAACGACGCGCTGCGTTTCCAGCGCTTGGGTGTGGCGCAGCAGCAGCTACGCATCACCGGCAGCATTAAATTCGAGATAGATGTTCCAGAGGATCTTCAACACAGAAGAGCCGTGCTGGCCGACCTGATAGACGGCGAACGCCCCATCCTGATAGCGGCGAGCACCCGGGAGGGGGAGGAGGAGAAAGTCCTTCTCGCCTATAAGGCGTGCCTGCGTAAGATGCCCGATCTACTACTGGTGTTGGTGCCACGTCACCCCGAAAGATTTCGCGCAGTCGCGAAACTAGTTCAGGAGCGCGGCTTGACCTTGGTCAGGCGCAGCGACAATGCGCTAGTATCAGAGTTGTGCAATGTGTTCCTCGGCGACTCGATGGGCGAGATGTTGAGTTTTTTCAGTATCAGCGATGTTGCCTTCGTGGGGGGAAGTCTAGTCCCCACCGGCTGTCACAATGTGCTTGAACCTGCCGCACTAGGATTACCCGTGCTCGTAGGTCCCTCGCAGTATAATTTCCAGACGATCTGCGAGCAGCTTGAGGAGGCCGGAGCGCTGCGCAGCGTAGCCGATGCCGATGGGCTGGCTAGCGCCGTATTACAGCTGTTTGAGGACGCGAACCTGCGGGGCAAAATGGGCGAGGCCGGGCGAGCTGTCATCCAAGAGAATCGCGGTGCCTTGCAGCGCAGTTATGAGATCGTTTGGCAATACTGTGAGAGCGCATTAGCTGCGCAGGCGCACGCGGATTGAGACGTAAATCTATTGGGAATAGGAAGGGCGATATGAGAATTACACAGTCGATAAACGGAGCATGGCTCAAGGGATTGCTTTGCTGTGTCAGCCTGGCTTTTGCCGGTGTGGCGAGTGCGAGCATAGATAGCGTTCAGGCGAAGGCGATTGTCGCCGGCCTAAACGATTCAGAGCCCGCGAGCTTCATCGAATTCTTAGGCGACGTGCAACAGCTCCCTGCCGTGCAAGGCGCGGGAGTCTCCGCGCTGCGCGAGGCGTATCAAGGCGGTGCGCAGCTCGATGCAGAGCAAGACGCGATGCTGCTGCGACTCTTGGGCCTGTATGCGCGGGTTAAGTATACCGATGCCGCCCTGCAGACCCTGCGCGAACTCGTTGCGATTCCAACCTTCAATGTGGAGAGCGTTGCGCAGCACGAGAATCCCGAGTTCCTGCGCTTCGCGCAGAAGCTTCGCAGTGTTGCCGAGAGCTTCGGCCTGAACTTCCGCAATATTGGTGATCGTATCTACGAAATCTCCTTGGGTGAGGAGACAGGTGAGCGCATTGGAATTCACGCACACGCCGATGTGGTGCCGGTGAATCCCGCCTTGTGGGTATTGGAAGATGGCACGCAGTTAGACCCATTCGTAGTGACCCAGATTGGCGATCGCATGTATGGCCGCGGCACACAAGACGATAAGAATGGCATCGTAGTTTCGATGTATGCGATGCGTGTCGTCCAGGACGAGGGGCTGCCCCTGTTGCGGCACTTCAAGCTTCTGGTGGACACGCGAGAGGAGACCGGTGGCGATGCGATGCCCTATTATTTCGAGCGTAATCCGATTCCCGATTACAACATCGCTCTAGATGGCAGCTATCCGGTGATCATCGCCGAGAAGGGATATGGCACTGTGATGGCGAGTTTCCCATCACGAGTCGCAACCGGTGAGGGCGCACAGATCGTGGAGCTTACCGGGGGTCTTGCGACCAATCAGATTCCCGCTAGTTCTACGGTTTTTATCCGCAGTGAGCGGGCCGAAGCGTTGCTGCAAACCTTGAATGAGGAGGGCGCCATTTTCGCCGCACGCAATGGCAGCAATTTCGCCATCCGCGCCGCACAGGATGGCGCTCGTGTACGCCTCGATGTGTTGGGTGTTTCCGCGCATTCCTCCGAGCCGGAATCCGGCGTCAATCCTGTCTCGCGCATGTTTGCGTTCATCGATCAGTTAGCTGGGCAGGGCGTTTTCCAGAGCAATCATTTTACCGATGCGGCACGTTATGCGACGGAGAATTGGGGCATGGACTATCTGGGCACTAAGTTGCAGATCGGCTATGAGGATTCCTTCATGGGGCCACTGACCGCCGCGCAAACGTTCGTAGCCATCGACGCAGGACAATTGCGCACCGCGGTAAATCTGCGTTTGCCAGTGGGTCGCGAACCAGCGGCCTTGGTCGAGCAGCTGCGCAGCACGCTCAATACGTGGGCAACCGAGAACGGCATCACTATGCAGCTGGACATCAGCGCTAGCGATCCGATGTTTCGCAACCCCGAGGGGGCTTGGGTGAATGCGTTGTTGGATATCGCGGTCGAGAATCTCGACATACCGCGCGAATTCGGCTCTTCTGCCGGTGGGACGTCGATTCACGATCTGCCCAATGGGGTGCAGTTTGGGCTGGCGTTGGCGACCGAGAAATACACCGGGCACAATGCCAACGAGTTTAAGACTGTGGAGCAATTCCTGCTCGACTTGCAGATCGCGACGGAGATGTTTGCCAAGCTCGGCACGATGCCGTCCCTGCAGTGAGTGCGCGATCCTGCCGCGCGTTAGATCGACACGCGCGTCAGGTTCTCGACGCCATTCTCGGTGACTAATACATTGTCCTCGATCCTGATGCCGCCAAGGGGACTGAGTGTGTCCACAAGATCCCAATTGATGAGCTTGCCTCGCGCCGCGCCGCGCACTGGGTCCAAGAGCACGGGAATGAAATACAAACCCGGTTCTATCGTAAAGACCTGTCCGACCTCCGTCATGCGCGTGGTGCGCAGAGTCGGATAGTCGCTATGCGGGGCTAGCGTTTCCCCCTCGACATTCTTCATGCGGCCACCGACATCGTGTACCTGTATGCCGAGCAAATGCCCGACCCCGTGGGGCATGAAGAGCGTGCTGACCTTCTGTGCCAGTAAGGCATCACGACTGCCACTGCAGATCCCGGAGCCGAGCAGGATGTTAGTGATGCCTTCGTGTGCGGCGCTATGAATGTCGGGATAGGGTATGCCGCTACGTACGCTGCGCACTAGATGCGTCTGCAAGGCTTCCATCGCCTCCACGAGGTCGCAGAACAGCGGCAGGGTGTGCTCTCTGGTCGAGGTGCGGGTGATGTCCGAGCAATAGGCATTCACTCGGCAGCCCGCATCGATCAGCAGAACCTGACTGTGTTCACCGCAGCTACGCCGTTTATTCTGATAGTGCAGAATCGCCGCCTTCTCATCCAATGCCACGATATTAGTGTAGGGAGTTTCCTCCTCGAGAATCTCGCAAGCCTGCAAATAGGCCATGTGAATCTCGTACTCGTTGGCGCCAGCTTCGAAGGCCTTGCGCGCCGCCGTGTGCCCGATCATCGCGAGACGATTGGCCTTGCGGATGCTTGCGACCTCGTAAGCAGTTTTGCGCGCGCGGTGGAAGTCTAGGTGCTGCACGAGTTTACTCGGATTCTGCGCCTCTGGCGCAATGCCGATGGCGCTTGCGAAGGCGCAGTTCTCGCCGATGAACGCGATGCGCGAAAGCGTCAAACCCTTGCGCACCTGCAGGGCTGCGAGCTGGTCACTCACTTCACGGCTGTTGCTAAGTGAGCGGAGATCGAATTGCTCTATCACCCAGTCAGGGAGAGAAATATGCTGTTCGTACCAGAAGTCCGGAGCGATTACTTGCAAATACAGCGGCCGCTCGCCGGGGATCACAAGCACCATTTGTTCGGGTCGGTTCAGGGGCAGCCAATGATTGAAATGGCCATTGGCACGGAACGGTGGGTGTTGGTCATCGGCGAAATAGACATGCTCAGAGCCACTGTGTAGCAGCACGGCATCGAATGCGCCGTTAGCGCTTAGCGCCGTTTCGTAAATAGCGTTTAAATGGGCTATATGCTCTGCATAGTGCTGCGCGAAGGGCATGAGTTCTACCTCGATAAAGGGGGCGTAAGTGCCTATGCACAATAGCATGATTGTGCTATTGGAGCCTATGTGCTCGTTAGTGACGTCGCTGGGTTGTCGGCTTTGTTGAAGTTACTTAGTCCTTGGCTATATGATGAGGACCATCTTGGTCCGCTTACTAAGAGTCAAAGTGCTGGATCGAATCAAAAATAGAACGTGCCACCTGCCCCTAGCTAGCAAGAACTCGGGCCAGCAGGGCGCAGTGCGAACTCTCCACAAGAGTGTTAACAATAAAAAGTGAGGATCATCATGAGTCGCGCCACCGGCCCCTATAATATTGCCACTACCTATGCTCGACTAAAGCCCGATGCCTCTGCCGAAGCAATACCGGTGAGCGATTCGTTCTGGCAGGACCTGAGTACTGGCAAGTTCGGCAGTTTCGAGAATGAATTCCTAGTGACCACGCAGAGCTTCGCGCAGAACTGGCCGGTCTGGGAAATGCACCCCAAAGGCGAGGAGATCATAATCCTCATGGCGGGGAATCTGGATCTGATCTTGGAGAAAAAAACCGGCAATAAGATAGTGCATCTGCAGCAGCAGGGCGATTGGCTGATGGTGCCCAAGGGGCAGTGGCACACAGCCCGCGTGAATGCACCAAGTACCGTCATATTCATTACCGCTGGCGAGGGCACACTGCACCGCCAAGTGGATCTATAGAGGGAGTGTCAGCTTGTTGATTTTGTACATCGCCAATAAAAACTATTCGTCGTGGTCCTTACGCCCCTGGGTATTGATGCGGGCGCTGGACATCCCCTTCGAGGAGAGGCTCGTGCCTTTCATACCCGGTTCCAATTGGGAGGCGTTTCGCAGCTTCTCCCCCAGTGGCACGGTCCCGGCGCTGATTAGCGATCAGGGCACCGTCTGGGATTCGTTGGCGATCATCGAGTTTCTGGCCGAGCAGTACAAATCTGTGTGGCCCGTAGATCAGGAGGCACGCACGTGGTCGCGCTGTGCGGCGGCCGAGATGCACTCGGGATTCGCTGCGCTGCGTGATGTCTGCTCGATGAGCTGTGGGGTGCGTATTAAATTACGCGAGATCAATCCCGCCTTGCAGAAGAATCTCGATCGCATCGATGAGCTCTGGTCCGAGGGCCTAGACCGCTTCGGCGGCCCATTCCTTGGCGGCGAGAGCTTCAGCGCGGTAGATGCGTTCTACGCGCCGGTGGTATTTCGCATGCAGACCTATGGGCTCGTTATGGGCGATAAGGCGCAAGCCTATGCCAAACGAATGCTAGAGTTCCCCGCAATGCAAAGCTGGTACGAGCAGGCATTGCAGGAAGAGTGGCGCGACGTGCCACACGATGAAATGTGTCTCGAGCTTGGGGATGTTGTCGAAGACTATCGCGCCTGAGGCCTATGCCTTGGGCTCGCGCATCCGAATCAGCCCCTCTTGGGCGACCGAAACCAATAACTCCCCCGTACGGCTAAAGATACTGCCACGACTAAAGCCGCGCGCGGCCGAGCTCGAAGGGCTGTCTTGCACATACAGCAGCCACTCATCCATGCGCATGGGGCGATGAAACCACATGGAGTGATCGAGGCTAGCGATCTGCAGGTTCGGGGTAAACATACTCACGCCGTGTGGGCGCAGGCTGGTCTCCAGTAGCGTCATGTCCGAGGCGTAGGCGAGCATGTGGATATGCCATGGATAGTCTTTGTGCAGCGTCTCATTCAAGCGTAACCACACCATTCTGCTCGGCTCGCGCTTCTCAGGCTGCAAGAAATTCTCCGCCTCCACGGGGCGCATGTCGATCGCGAAGGGGCGTGAGGCCCGTGTGAGCATATCGGCGGACATGGAGTCTTTGTATTTCTCGGCCAGCTGCGCGCGTGTTAGACAGTCCTCTGGCGCAGGCACATCGGGCATCGCGATCTGATGGTTCAGGCCCGGCTCGCTGACTTGGAACGAGGTCGCGAGATTCAGAATGGCGGCCCCGTGCTGCATCGCCGTAACGCGGCGTGTGTTGAAGCTCTTGCCGTCGCGAAGTCGATCCACCTGAAAACTGATCTTCTCCTTCATGTCCCCAGGGCGCAGGAAGTAGGCGTGCAAGGAGTGTGGCTGGCGCTCGCTTGGCACCGTGCGGCTAGCGCTGAGCAGCGCCTGCGCAAGCACTTGGCCGCCGAAGATCTGACGCCAGCCTTCGTTCTGGTGTTTGGTCTCGAAATTATTCTCGTCGATCGTTTTCAGATCGAGATGGTCGTGCAGTTGCTGCAATTGTTCGTTCATACCTGTTCCTGAATATCACCGCAGTGATTAGCCTTGCGTTGGCAGCAATTGTACCAGCTTGCGTGTTGCTCCACATAACACCGTGCTAAGTCGCTTGCTTTACCCGTTCTGGGTGCCCGCGTATGATCATCAGACGATGGTCTATGCCATTCCAATTCCCACTGTTGTTCCATTGCCTAGGTCAATGTTTGTAAATCCTGATCTAAGAAAGCAAAAGGTCTTTCAAACAGCGCAAAAGCATGTGGAACAGTAATGATTTTTAGTTCTAAAAAGTGAGCAAGCATGCGTAATTTAGTCCGTTTTGCCAGTGTTTTATTCCTGTTCTCGTCGGCCATCTTATGGGGCGTCAATAACAATAGAAATGCCGATAAAAATGGCCTAGATACCATAGAGCAGCAGTTCGCCGGGAATTACGAGCTGGGTAGTTTCGTTTCCTTCCCCCCGGAGGGCGGGGAGGTCCTGAATAATTATGCTGGCCGAATCACCTATGATGGCCATGGCCATATGTCGGCGATTGGCGTGCCCGCGCGCGTCATAGGCTCCGTTGATAATGCGAACTCAGGCTTCAGTTACTTCGGCAATGTTAGCTGGGACGTCGAGAATCAAACCGTCACACACCATGTAACTGGCTCTCCAATTAACGGCGCGATGGTTGGGGTGGATATGGTTCGCTACTACGAGTGGGTCGATGGCCTGCTCGTTCTCGCTACGAAAGACTCCGCTGGGCGGGTTGTCGCCAAATTTTCCTGGCGCAAGTTCGAGTAAGCGGCTAGTGCGCAGAGGCCTTCTAAAGGACTGCGGACATGCTAGGCGATAGGGTATTATCTCCGATAATATTCCTCTCACCCTATCGAGTGCAGATGTTTTTGTTCGCAAGGGAAACAGTTTGATAAATCGCACAACAACGGCCTCGCGTTTCGAAGCGCTATGGCTTGCAGAGACCATTCGCTTGCAGGAACTGGAGAGTCGTTCCGGCCAATACCCGCTGTCCGCCTCTGAGCAATTACCCGCCGCGTTGCAGGAGGCAGAGCTCGAACAATGGCTCTTGCAACGAGCGCAGCAGCAACCGCAGGCTCAGGGCTTGCGAGAGCGCATGCAGGCTTGGACTCACAGCGCTCGGTTACTTTTATTGATCCTACTGGCCTTCGCCATCATCAGCGGCGCCGGCGCGGCGTTTGGCTTCTTCGGCAGTGATATTCGCTCGGTAAACGTGATCTGGACCCTCATCGGCTTGATTGGCGTGCATTTCCTAGCATTGCTGCTGTGGTTGTTCGGGGGGCGTCTTAGCGGAGGCATATTGGGCCGCCTGTGGTTCTGGGGGATCGCGCACTGGCCGCGGGGCAGGCAACAGCGTGACTTCGGTATCGAGGGCAAGCTCGCGAAGGCCCTGGCGAGGCTGATGCAAGCCAACGGGCTTGGTCAATGGACCCTGAGCAGCATTACCCACAGCGCGTGGTTGCTCGCGTTGTTGGCCTCGCTCGGCACTATGCTATTGGCGCTGAGCCTGCGCAGCTATAGCTTCGTGCTGGAAACCACAATTTTGAGTGAGGGCGTATTCGGTGATTTCGTCGTCGGTTTTGCCTACTTGCCCTCACTGCTTGGATTCGCCGTTCCGGACTCCACTATGATCGCCTCGGCATTGTCTGGTGATGCGCTTGCTCAACCTGAGTTAGCACGACGGGCGTGGGCTTCTTGGCTCAGTGGCGGCCTGATCGTCTACGCTATCTTGCCCCGCTTCCTCGTCTGGGCCATATCACTACTGCGTTTCCTTGTTCTGCGCTCGCGCCTACATCTAGACCTGAGTGAGCCCGGTTTTGCCGAATTTACGCGTAGCAATGGGCAATCGCGCGGGGTTGTCGACGCGGCAAACATGCCGCCGCCAGTTTTGCAGATCGCCGCACAGCACCAATTGCAAGGTCAGGGCAGTGCGCTACTGGGGCTGGAATTGGGCGCGCCTCTGCAATGGCCGCCACGAGGCTTGGCTCCGGGCTCTGTGGGCAAATTATTCACAGAGGTAGTCGAGAGTCGCGAACAGCGCCGGATGGCTTTGCAGGCGCTTCGGGAGCGCCCTCCGCGCGTCCTACTAGTGGCCTGTGACGCGCGCCTATCCCCCGATCGCGGCAGCATGAACTACCTCGTCGAGCTATCCAATTGCGCCAGCGAGATACGCGTTTGGCTGCTGCAGGTCGAGGGGCAGGAGGCGTCAGTGCGCCTAGCGCTGTGGCAAGAGAATCTAGCAAGAATCGGGCTGCCCCCCGCAGCAATTATGACCGTGGAGGCCGACGCATTGGCCTGGGTGACCAACGATGCCTAAGGTAGATAGGAGGCAGGCGTTGCAAGTCGCCATTGTGGGGCACACCAATACGGGCAAGACCTCCTTGCTGCGGACACTGACGCGTAACAAGCATTTCGGCGAGGTCTCCGCCGCGCCTAGCACTACACGCCATGTCGAGGCCGTGAGTCTGGGTCTGGGGCGCGACACGGTGCTAGAGCTCTACGACACACCGGGGCTCGAGGACGCGATCGCGCTTCTGGAGACAATTGATGCCCAGGCCGATGGGCTTCGCGCCGATGGCCCTGCGCGTATTGCCGCTTTTCTGCAATCAGAGCCAGCGGCGCAACGCTTCGAGCAAGAGGCAAAGGTGTTGCGGCAAATGCTGCGCTGCGATGCCGCCTGCTATGTCATCGATGCCCGTGATCCCGTCTTGGCTAAGCATCGTGACGAGTTGGCCATTCTTAATAGCTGCGGCATCCCCGTGCTGCCGCTACTGAATTTCGTCAGTGCGCCTCAGGCGCAGGAGCGCGCATGGCGCGATGCCTTAGCGAGGCTAGGCCTGCACGTGGTGGTGAGTTTCGACACGGTGGCACCGCAGCGCGATGGCGAGCGGGTTTTCTATGCGAAGCTGGCCACGCTATTGGACGCGCGTGGCAAGGTGCTTGAGAAACTCTCCTCCAGTCACGAGCAAGACTCCCTAAATAGGCGCAAGGCGGGTGCCGAGCTTCTGGCAGAGTTATTCATCGACGTCGCCGCGTATCGCGCACAGGTAGCTAGCTCGGAGTCCGGCGGTAGCGCCGAACAGGATCTCGCACAATTCAATCGTGTGGTGCGTGAAAGGGAGCAGGCCTGTGTCGACGCGCTCCTAAGCCTCTATCGCTTTACTAGGGAAGACGTCGAAGCCAGCAATCTACCCTTCAGCGCGGGGCGCTGGCAGAACGATCTCTTCGACCCCGAAACCCTGACCGCCCTAGGCATTAATCTCGGTGGCGGCGCGGCCGCTGGCGCCGCAGCGGGTCTCGGTGTCGATATGATGTTGGGGGGCGCGTCTCTTGGCGCCGGCGCAGCCATTGGCGCATTGCTTGGCGGGGGTGCACAAACCATGCGCCACTACGGCCGCCGCATAGGACAAAGCCTGTTAGGCAGCCTAACCGGGAGTCGCTATCTGCGCATCGACGACAAGGTATTACAGGTGTTAGTCACGCGGCAGCTAGTGCTTCTGCAGGCGCTGGACGGTCGTGGCCACGCCGCGATCGAACAGATTCGCCTTGGCGACACGGCGCTGACGGCGCTCTGGGAGGAGGGCTTGTCGAGGCATCTTAGCGAGATAAGAGAGCATCCGGCTTGGTCTTCCATGAGTCAGTCTCTGTCTTGGGATGGCAAGCGTCAGGCAATGTTGGACGGTATTGCCGAGCTTTTGCAGGGCTTAGTGAGTCGCGAGTCCCCGGTTAGCGCCACGAAGCAGCGCTAGCCAATTGATTCTTCTGAGCAGGTAGTTTACTTTCCCGACACCGTATTCCTATTTGACCCAAACGCCGCGCGTTCTCGCGCCCCTCAATTCGTTTTGAAGGTAAGCCCCTATGCCTGTTGCCAATAACAATAAAAAGCACCAGAACACTCGTGTGGTAGAACTCCTGTCGGTTTTTCCTGCGCTTTGCTTGGTCTGCGTTCTCGCCATAGCGAGTATCACCCCCGCACTGGGGCAGAGCGAGACTGGCCTGAATTGGGTCAGCACCTGGTCGGCGAGCCCGAGCTCCCTGCCGCCAGGATTGCTGCCGCCCGAACAGGTCACTGATGCGTTCTCCAATCAGACCCTGCGCCTGATCGCCCATACCAGCATCGGCGGCGATGTGGTGCGCATTCGCATCTCGAATACTCATGGCAATAAGCGTCTGATGATTGGCGCGGCGAGCATCGCCCTGCAGGCGCAAGGCAGTGACATCGTGCCGGCAACCCTCACTAAGCTCACCTTCGGCGGGCAAGACAGCATTGCAATCTCTCGCGGGGGCTTGGTGTTCAGCGATCCGGTCGCGTTTACAGTCCCCGCGCTTAGCAATCTGAGCGTGAGTCTATACTTACCCGAGCCCAGCGGCACCGTCACGACACACTTGGCGGCGGCGCAGACTAATTATGTCTCCGAGCCGGGGGATTTCTCAGGCAGCGACACTTTTGGCGCCGCGCAGGAGATACCGGTGTGGAATTACCTCACCGCGATCGATGTGGGGCGTCGCGATGGGATCACCGCGATCGTGACCCTAGGCGACTCGATCACGGACGGGGTGGGTTCGACCGCTAACAGCAACAATCGTTGGCCGAACTATCTCGCTCGCCGTCTTTTAAACGATTCCAATGAGCCCGAGTTCGCCGTCGTCAATGCCGGGATCAGTGGCAATCGAGTATTACAGGAGAACTCTCCGCGTTTCGGCGAGAACCTACAGCAACGCTTCGAACGCGATGTATTGGCCCTTAGCGGCGTGAGCCATATCGTCCTGCTCGAGGGCATCAATGATATCGGCATGGCGCGGATGTTCGCCGGCGAAGACGTCAGCCCAGACGAGATTATTGCGGGCTATCGACAGATCATCACACGCGCCCACGCGCGCGGCATCAAAATTATAGGGGCCACATTAACCCCTTTTGAAGACGCAGCTTACTACTCGGAGGATGGCGAGGCGAAGCGACTGGCGGTGAACGCGTGGATTCGAGGCAGTGGTGAGTTCGACGGCATCATCGATTTCGAGATTCCGGTGCGTGATCCGAGCAACAACAATCACCTAATCCCCGCATTTACGGCAGACAATCTGCACCCCAACGATGCAGGCTACAAAGCGATGGCAGAGGCGATTGATCTCAATCTGTTCCGCTAATTCGCCACTGAAGAGATCCGCTAAGGCGCATGACGACGTACTTGGTGGGACTCGATTATTAATTGAAGGAATGACATGAAATACCAAGGTAGTCCCGAATTTTCCCATCAGCAGGCGGATAAGATCGGGGTATTGATCACCAATCTAGGCACGCCCGACGCCCCCACTCCCAAAGCGTTGCACCGCTATTTAAAAGAGTTCCTGTGGGACCCTCGAGTGGTCGAGGTGCCAAGACTAATATGGTGGTTCGCGCTCAACGGCGTGATCCTGCGCATTCGCCCGCGACGCTCGGCTAAATCCTATGCCACGGTGTTCACCGACGAGGGCTCGCCATTGCTATTTCATACCAAGGCACAGGCGCAGGCGCTAGAGACCCACCTGCAAGGCCTCGGGCACGACAATCTCGTCGTCGATTTCGCGATGCGCTATGGCAATCCCTCCATGGCCAGCGTGCTGGAATCGATGTTCAACAAGGGCGTGCGCAAACTCTTAGTGCTGCCACTGTACCCGCAATACTCCGGCTCGACTGCGGCCTCGACCTTCGATGCGATCTCGCAAGATTTCGCTAAGCGTCGCTGGCTTCCCGATTTCCGCTTCGTGTCGCACTACCACGATTTCAGCCCGTTCATCGAGGCAGCGGCGAAACGCATCGAGACTTATTGGGCAGAGCATGAGCGTGCCGATAAACTGATGTTCTCCTACCACGGGGTACCGAAGAGTTACCTCATTAAAGGGGATCCATACCATTGCGAGTGCCATAAGACTTCGCGTCTAATCGCGCAGAGACTTGGCCTAAGCGATGACGAATACGTGACGACGTTCCAGTCTCGTTTCGGGCGCGAGGAATGGCTAAAGCCCTATACGGACGCGACCCTAAAGGCATTCCCCGAGCAGGGCGTGAAGTCGGTGCAAGTCTTCTGCCCGGGCTTCTCGGCAGACTGCCTTGAGACGATCGAGGAGATCGGCGAGGAGAATAAGCATTACTTCTTAGAGGCCGGCGGCGAGCGCTACGAATACATCAGCGCCCTGAATGCACGGCCCGAACACATCGAGGCACTAGGAGCCCTAGTCCTAGAGAACCTACAAGGCTGGAGCATCACCCCAGAGCCCCAACGCCAAGCCCGCGCGAGCGCAATCGGCGCGAAACTCTGAGCATTCACTGCCGGTTATTTTCACTGCGTAGGTCGAATCGCAGGCTGGAGATAGGATCTCCGGAAACGCCAAACGACGCACATCCGTGTGCAGGCTCGGCGGGCGCCATCCCTGGCGACCCGACGTTCCTGAGCTCCTATCCCCAGCCCAGGATGCTGAGATGGTGCCGGGTTCAAGTAGCACGTCGACATTAGCTATGCGGCACGGACAAATAATAAACTCGCGCAGTTTCTATGAGCTAGCCACCTAGCGTTATGTCAGCGCTGGGTGTCGGGTGTAGGGGGGCAGGACCATCGGGTCGCCAGGGATGGCGCCCGCTGAGCCTGCACAGGGATGTGCGCCTTTTGGCGTGTCCTGAACCCCTATACCCGGCGACCAGTGCGAGCTACGAAGTGCGCGTCTGTATTTTTCGAGTGAATAAAAAAGGCGCCTACTAGAACAAGTGGGCGCCTTTTTTGTGCGTGAAACGCTAGCTTATGGGGCTGCGGCGGACTCGGTCTCTAGCCACTCGTTCAGCTCGAGGATGTCCTGTGGCGTCAACAGGCCCGTGATCTGCTTAAGCGTCAGTGTATCCACTACATAGTTATAGCGCGCATCGGAGTAGTTGCGCAGCGCCACGAATAGCTGCTGCCTCGCCTGGAGCACGTCGACGATATTGCGTGTGCCCACCTCGTAGCCCACCTCGATCGCCTCTAATGCGCTGCGCGCCGACGTGATTGCCTGCTGACGCTGCGCGATCACCAGTGCGTCAGTATTCACGCGACGGAACGCATTGCGCACATTCTGCGTGGTCTGGCGACGCGTTAGGCTAACCGCCTCCTGCTGCGCCATCAGATCATACTCGGCCGCTCTGCGACGCGCGGAAGTTCCCCCACCTGCGAAGAGGGGGATATTAATGCTCATTGACAATGACGTGCCGTCGATGGCGCCGACGCCGCGCACGGAGCCGTCAGCAGATTGGCTGCCGGCAGTCACATTGTGGTTGAAGGCGGCGCTTGCGGATATGGTTGGCAAATGGTCTGATTTGCGTGCCTTCAGGTTCTCCTGCTGCGCCTCAAGATTGTAGCGCGCGGCGATGAGGGCTAGGTTGCTGCTCAAGGCCTGTTGAGTCCAAGACTCCACCGTGCCATCGACGCTAACAATCGGGAAATCTTCACGCAGGACGTCGATGTTCGGATGGGGCTGACCAGTAATCGCCTCTAGAGCCTCGTAGGCCGTCGCCAGAGTATCTTCGGCGATGATAGTGTTGTTGCGAGAAAGATCGTAAGCGGCCTGACTCTCGTAGACCTCGGTGATGGCGATAAGGCCCACTTCTTCGCGTTGCTGAGTCTGCTCGAACTGACGCTGGGAAGACTCTTCCTCCTGGCGGCGTGTCTCCAAGTCGTCCAGTGCTCGGAGCACATTGAAATAGCTGCTGGCGACACGAATAATCAGGTCCTGTTCCTGCGCGGCATAGCCGATTTCAGCGGCCTTGTCCTGCAGCTTCGCGCCCTCGTAGCTATACCAGGCCGTTAGGTTGAACAGAGCCTGAGTGAGGTTGAGGCGATAGCCATGGGAATTCTGGCCAGGCTTGTAGCTCATCTCCCCGGCAGGGCCCGCGGTCTGGCGGGTAGTGGAGCCTTGCAGCGCCAAGGTAGGTAATAAAGCCGCGCGGCCTTGATCGAGCAGGGTATGGCGCGATTCATACTGCGCCTCGGCTTGGCGCAGCGTGGGATCGTTGCGCATCGCGAGATCGAGGATGGATACTAGATCGTCTGCCAAAGCTGGTGTAGCGCCGATAGACACGCAGATTGCGAGCCCAAGACCTTGCGTAATTCGTCCCATAATGAAAAACCTTCGCTGAAAACAATATCAATATAGATGAGGATAGGTACTGCTGCGCTCTCGCTTCGAAGATGCAGTTTTCCCTCGAGTGCCGAGGCAGCGCTATCGTGTGTGGTTCTTCGGCTAGCGGCATTCTACACAGTGTCACTATTGGTGACAAACCAAGCAACCCGTTGGCACCTCATTTGGTCTTTTTACGAACAGGCTCGGACTTATACGCTCAAGTCGTGGGATTCGGTTTCAATGAGCTTATTTTTCTTCGCTCGCCGTGGTCTGGGGCTTGTGACACTCATGTTCGATTGAGGCATAATGCAGGCCAGCCCGAAAACCCTCAGCGCCCGGCCCGCGCCTAGAGCCCTTGGCGTCATTCTCAGCAGCCTGGCACCGGTAATATAGGAAGTTCCAATGAGCACTAATTCAGAACAATTTCTCGACAAGATCACCCGTCTGGATGACAGCACCAAGTACCAGTTCACCAATTCCAGCAAGGTCTATGTGCAGGGAAGCCGTTCGGATCTGCTCGTGCCAATGCGCGAAATCAAGCTTTCCGATACGCTAACCGAGAAAGGCAATGAGCCCAATGCGCCATTGCGAGTCTACGATACCTCTGGCCTCTACTCGGATACATCCGCGAAGGTCGACCTGCGTGCGGGGCTCCCTGCGATCCGTGCCGCGTGGATCGAAGAGCGCGACGACACCGAAGTACTGCCCGGCGTAAGCTCGACCTTCGGCAAGCAGCGGCAGGCCGATCTGCGCACCGAGCACCTGCGTTTCGAACATCTTCGCGTGCCGCGCCGCGCTAAGGCGGGCCGCAATGTCACGCAACTACATTATGCGCGTCAGGGCATCATTACACCCGAGATGGAATACATCGCTATCCGCGAGAACATGAGCTATATGCAGGCTCGCGAGCAAGCCGAGTTGAGCGGCCAACATCCGGGCGAGTCATTCGGCGCCTCACTGCCTAAAGAGATCACGCCGGAGTTCGTTCGCTCCGAGGTTGCCCGTGGCCGTGCCATTATTCCCTTGAATATCAATCACCCCGAGATCGAGCCGATGATCATCGGCCGCAACTTCCTCGTGAAGATCAATGCCAACATCGGCAACTCGGCTCTTAGCTCGTCGATCGACGAGGAGGTTGAGAAGCTGACCTGGTCTGCCCATTGGGGCGCCGACACGGTGATGGACCTGTCTACCGGCAAGAATATTCATGAGACCCGCGAGTGGATCATTCGCAACTCCATGCTGCCTATCGGCACGGTGCCGATCTATCAGGCGCTAGAGAAGGTCGACGGCGTTGCCGAGGACCTGACGTGGGAGATCTTCCGTGACACCCTGATCGAGCAAGCTGAGCAGGGCGTGGACTATTTCACGATTCATGCCGGCGTGTTGCTGCGCTATGTGCCGATGACGGCGAAGCGCGTCACGGGTATCGTGTCACGCGGTGGCTCGATCATGGCGAAGTGGTGTCTTGCTCATCACAAGGAGAACTTCCTCTACACGCATTTCGAAGATATCTGCGAGATCATGAAGGCCTATGATGTGTCTTTCTCGCTTGGCGATGGCCTGCGTCCTGGCTCTATCGCGGATGCCAACGATGCGGCACAGTTCGGCGAACTCGAAACCCTAGGTGAGCTGACCAAGATCGCGTGGAAGCATGACGTGCAGTGCATGATCGAAGGGCCTGGCCACGTGCCTATGCACATGATCAAAGAGAATATGGATCTTCAGCTTGAAGTGTGCGGTGAGGCGCCTTTCTATACGCTTGGTCCGCTGACTACGGACATCGCGCCTGGCTATGACCACATCACCTCCGGCATCGGTGCGGCGATGATCGGCTGGTTCGGCTGTGCGATGCTGTGTTATGTCACGCCGAAGGAACACCTTGGGCTGCCGAACAAGCAAGACGTCAAGGATGGCCTCATCGCCTATAAGATCGCCGCGCATGCGGCGGATCTTGCCAAGGGACATCCTGGTGCGCAGCTGCGCGACAATGCGCTCTCGAAGGCTCGTTTCGAGTTCCGTTGGGACGACCAGTTCAATCTCGCCTTGGATCCAGATACGGCGCGCAGCTTCCACGACGAGACACTGCCCAAGCAATCGGGCAAGGTCGCACACTTTTGCTCGATGTGTGGGCCAAAATTCTGTTCAATGAAGATTAGTCAGGAAGTGCGCGAGTATGCGGCGGCCAAAGAGATAGCGGACGTAGATAAGGCGCTGACCTCTGGCATGGAAGAGATGGCAGACACGTATAATAAAACCGGTCGAGAACTTTATCGCAACGTCTAATATTGACGAATCGAAGGGCCACTGCGCCCGCTCACAGTAGCGAGAGAAAATGATGTCGAACACACGCCTAGATGATTTAAACATCGCCTCCAATGAGGCCTTGATGACACCGGAACAGTTGAAGAAACAACTGCCATTAGAGGGAGCGGCCTTAGAGTCGGTTCAGAATGCGCGACAGACCATCTTCAATATTCTCGACCGAAAAGACCCGCGTCTTTTCGTCGTGATCGGGCCTTGCTCAATCCACGATGTGGATGCTGCCATGGAATATGCGGGCCGACTCAAGAAACTCGCCGAGAAAGTGCAGGACACTCTGTACCTAGTCATGCGCGTCTATTTCGAGAAGCCTCGTACCTCGGTAGGTTGGAAGGGCTTGATCAATGACCCCTATATGGACGATACGTTCAAAATAGAAGAGGGCTTGTTCAAGGGGCGCAAATTGCTATTGGATATCGCGTCCATGGGCCTACCCACCTCTACGGAGGCGCTCGACCCTATCTCTCCACAGTATCTACAAGACATAATCGCGTGGTCGGCGATCGGCGCGCGCACGACCGAATCGCAAACTCACCGTGAGATGTCGAGCGGCTTATCGTCCGCGGTCGGCTTCAAGAACGGCACGGATGGTGGCCTGACTGTGGCGATCAACGCGATGCAGTCAGTGAGTAGTCCACATCGCTTCCTGGGCATCAATGGGCAGGGGCAGGTGTCGGTCGTGACGACGAAGGGCAACCCTTATGCGCACGTGGTGTTGCGTGGTGGTGCCTCTGGTCCCAACTACGATTCGGTGCATGTGGCTCAGTGCGAAGCAGCTCTCCAGAAAGGCAAGGTCAGTAGCAACATCATGATCGATTGCAGCCATGCGAATTCGAATAAGGATCCTACTATTCAGTCCCTAGTACTCAAAGACGTTTCGAATCAGATCTTGGACGGCAATGAGTCTATAATCGGAGTGATGCTCGAGAGTAATATCAACTTCGGAAATCAGAGTATCCCGAAAGATTTATCGCAATTGAAATATGGCGTGTCGGTCACCGATGCGTGTATCGATTGGGATGAGACTGAGAAGAGCATAGTGGAGATGGCAAACAAGCTGCGCGCTGTATTGCCGACGCGTAACGCTAAGTCTTGATCTAATCGTTGTTCTGTCCGCGGGTAGTCTTGCGTTTTTCTGCACTCTGTTAGTCGAGCCACGTGGCGGGATGGGCATTGCTGGAGACGCCAAACTACTCACGTCCTTGTGAAGGCTCGACGTGCGCCGTCCTGGCGCCCGACGCTCCCGCACTACCCATCCCGCACCGCGGCTCTCGTTTTGTGTAAGCGTCTGTGTATTTAGCTTCGTTCGATAAAGAAATGCCATCGCTGTTTGGCGTGTCCAGAAACTCACTTCGGTCCCCGACACGTATTACAGCGCACAATCTGCTAATTCAAATTGTTCGCAACCGTCAGAACATATTGCTGACGTTGCTCATCGAGACGGACTCTTCTTCGGCGCGGCCCTGTTTTATCCAGTCTTGGATGTGTGGGTTGGCCAGTAGGGTGTCGGCATAGCGTTGTGCTTCCATGCTCAGTTTTGCACCATAGGAGCGGAAGCAGATCGCCATTGGCGCGAACATGCAGTCCGCGATTGAGAATTTGCCGAACAGATAGTCCCCACCCGCGCCGTATTTACGACGACAGCAGCTCCAGATTGCGTCAATGCGCGCGATCTCCTCTTCCAGCTTTTCCGATACGAACAGATCGACCGAGGCTTTGCAGTTCATCGGCCACTCTTTCTTCAGGAAGGGGAACTCCGCATGCATTTCCGCGCAAACCGATCGTGCGCTAGCGCGCTTCTTCGGATTGATCGGCCAGCCTCGCCCTTCCAACAGCTGCTCGGAGATATATTCGCAGATCGCGAGCGAGTCCCACACGGTTGTTTCGCTGTGCAGGAACGCGGGCACTTTCAGGGACGGGGAGTATGGGCCTAGTTTTTCTGCCGTGTTGTCTTGATACAACGCGATATTGATCTCGTCGAACGGGATATCGAAGGCCTTTAGGAGCAGCCAGGGCCGCATAGACCAAGAGGAATAGTTCTTATTGCCGATGACTAATTTTGCGTGACTCATGAGAAACTCTCCGCTGAATAAACAACTACGCGTGAAGAGGAGGGCCTCTTCTGTGTTCCTTCTTGATTTAGTGAAGTATTTTCGAAGAAAGTTCCGAGACGTCCCTATCGAAACTGCCGCTGTTCTTAAAACATATTGGATACAAGGATTAAACACCGTCTTTATTACGTTCAGAGGCGTGAATTGGGGCTAGACGCTGACCGAATATGGCAAAAATAAGGCAAGGGGTTTGCCTACTACCCAGCCGCCGTGGGCCGTTCACGTTTACCCTCTAAATACTGTATAGTTCCGGTGTCTTAGCGCCGCGTGGCGTGGGGTTTTTCTGTCACGGCGTAGCCACCAGAGATGAGTAAAGAAGATTATGGCGAGACGAATTGCGATAGTAGAGGACGAGGCGGCAATCCGCGAAAATTACGCCGATGTCTTGCGCAAGCAAGGCTACGAGGTGCAGACCTTCTCCAATCGCAAGGATGCCATGCGCTCCTTCGACATTCGTCTGCCCAATCTGGCCATCATCGACATCGGTTTGGAGAACGAGATCGATGGCGGCTTCACTCTCTGCCAGTCGCTGCGCTCTATGTCAGAGACGCTGCCAATCATCTTCCTCACCGCACGGGACAATGACTTCGATACCGTCAGTGGCCTGCGCATGGGCGCAGATGACTATCTCACCAAGGATATTAGCCTGCCCCATCTCTCGGCGCGCATAGCCGCGCTGTTCAGACGCCTAGATGTGCTCGATCAGCCAACCTCTCCAGAGAATCTGCTGCAGCGCGATAAGCTGACGCTCGATATCGGCCGTCTGACCATTCAATGGGACAGCATTCCAGTGCCGCTGACCGTTACCGAATTCTGGATGGTGCATGCCTTGGTCAAATTCCCGGGTCATGTAAAGAGCCGCCAGGTCCTGATGCAAGAGTCTAAGATCTTTGTAGACGGCAGCACCATCACGTCCCATGTGAAGCGAATCCGCAAGAAGTTCATGATGGTCGACGAGTCCTTCGACTGCATCGAGACCGTCTATGGCATGGGTTACCGTTGGAATACCCAGAATAATGCAGGCGCTACTGACACATAATGAATCGGTATTTGAAAAACCCCTTCGGCATCCGCTTCAAACTGGTATTTCTGTCCAGTTTTCTTCTTATTATCCCTTGGCTCGGCTATCAATATATCCTCGAGATGGAAGAGTATCTGCGCCGAGGTCAGGAAGAGACCGTGCTGGGCACTGCGCGCGCCCTCGCGACGGCCTTGAACGAGCGTCCCGAATTATTCGACGAGGGCAGCTACAGCCCGGCGCGGCAGACTAACGATCTCTATGTCTACCCGGTGTTCTACCCCCTGGCTTTGGACGACAACACGCTGGTGGACTGGCAGGACTATCAGCGTTACGAGCTCTCCTACGGCAAAGACGACACCATCGGTACCGAGCTCAATCCCCATAGTCCCTTCGCACGTTACTATCACTACGACGACTCCCTGAATTTCAAGCTGCTGGTAGGCGAGTTCAACCGCTTCCTCTACGCCTATGTCAAAGTGGTGGACGATAAGATCATTTATCGCAGCGCCGATAGCTTGAGCGTCAACCGCAGCGACTTCCTGCAAATCTCCTTGGTAACGCGCGAAGGCGAGTTCAAACGCTATGTGGTCGCCCCGCGTGGCCCAGAGTTCCTCTACGCCTACGAGGTGGGCGACGATCTTCGCGATGTCGCAGCGCTGCAGCACGAAGAGCGTATTGCGGGCCAATGGTATGAGGTGCCCGATGGCTATGAGATCGAGCTGCGCCTGCCCCTCACGATGTTGGGCGACCAAATAGGGTTTGCACTGTACGACGTCGATGACCCGGAGGGTCGCGAGGTAAGCTCGGTGATCGCCACCTCCGACGTGAACGACCGCGAGCGCCTCGGCTTCCTGCGTCGCCCTACGCCAGAGATCGACCGCATCGTAGAGGGCATGGGGCATACCAATTCGCGCATTCAGGTTATCGATCGTGCGGGCCGCATTCTGCTCAGCGTCGGTGACATTCAGTCGGCAACAGGGCTGGCGTTGAGCTCCGACCCCCTGAGTTCGCCCGTAAACAAATATTGGTTGTTCTTTGAGGATAATCTGCTGCATCCCCTTTACTACAGGCTCCTCACGAAGCCCTCCAACGACTTCATCGATGAGCTCTATGCAGGTGGCACCGCCGAGGGTTCCCATATCGATTCGGCATTGGCAGGTGCGCCACAGACACAGTTTCGCACCATTCCCGATTCGCAGACGCGGATTCTCGAGGCGGCACATCCCATCGTTGCCGACGACGAGGTGATGGGAGCGGTCATTGTCGATCAGAACATGAATGGCATACGGACTTTCCGCAACCAAGCGCTCGAGACGCTGTTCAATACCATACTGGGGGTCATGCTCGTCATCTCCTTCGGGCTATTCGCGTTCGCCTCGCGGATCTCCACGCGCATCCGCGACTTGCGCAATCAGGCCGAGAATATTATCGATGACAATGGCCGGCTCAGGAATAACCTAGTTGCGAGTACCAGCTCGGATGAGATTGGCGATCTGTCGCGCAGTTTTTCGAGCATAGTAGAACGCCTGTCTCAATACACCACCTATCTGGAGCACATGTCTTCGCGCCTATCTCACGAGCTGCGCACACCGGTGACGGTGGTGCGTTCTTCGCTCGAGAATCTGGGCATGGTGTCTCAGGGCAAGGAGTCGGAGATCTATATTCAAAGGGCAGAGGAGGGGATCAACCGCCTCAACCTAATCCTTACGAATATGAGTGAGGCGACGCGCCTCGAGCAGATGCTGCAGAGCTCCGAGAAGGAGCGCATGGATCTGGCCAAGGTAATCAACGGTTGTGTCGAGGGCTATCGACTTGCCTATCCGGAGGTAAGCCTTATCTCGGATATAGAAGGGCCGGTGATCATCTCTGGCGTTCCGGAGTATATTGCGCAGTTGATGGACAAGCTGATCGCAAACGCAGTGGAGTTTACCTATGCCGATAAACCGATCACGATCTTCTGCAAAATAGTGCGGGATACGGCGGTAGTGAGAGTCTCTAATTTTGGGCCGTATCTGCCTGAGGAGATGAAGGGCAGGTTATTCGACTCCATGATCTCGGTGCGGCCACAAGAGAAACAAAGGCAGCCCCATCTAGGTATTGGCTTACACATTGCCCGCCTAGTAGCTGAATTCCACCAGGGGCAGATTCGCGCAGAGAATCTGCGCGATGTCGAGGGAGTCGCCATCACTATGGCGATTCCCTTATTGGAGGAATAGGCGGCTACTTGCCAGTATAGAACGTAGGAACATTGGCCTTTACTACGGGTGAATCATCCGCCCAGGCGTGGCAGGTATTGAGGACGACGGGCTTCTTGCCCAGATGACTCATGTCAGAGTCGGGTCGATTGTCACGATGCTTGCGCAGCGGAGTGATAGTCTGAAATGCTACCGTCGCCATCGAATAGAGCAGCTCGGTAATGTGCGTGCATCCAGCAACGCCCCCCACGCGCTCACGAATACCCTCTCGCCAACCGCGTCCCATTTTCAAACCGACTAGTGCCGCATAATTAGGTGTGATGTCGGGGCACATCTGAAACGGGCTGTTCTCGGTGCTTGCCTCAACTTGCTGCACAACGAACTGAGCGTCGACTGTGACACGCACGAGCATCTCGTGTAGTGCCTCGCCAGGGTTTATCTGTCCGCGCCAGTCGTTGCCGAAGGGGTAGGACTTAGTGTCGGTCATGTGGGCTTCAATATCGAACAGGCCATCTTCGCGCTCGAAGCCAGTAAAACTAATGGCGCGCGTATGGATATGCGCCCGTGGCGCGGGTGCTGAAAGGGGCATAGCGTAGACCTCAAGGCGCAGTGCCGAATCCGTGGACCTGCAGCTTACAATACCGTGGCAACGTGGCGTCTCTAAGCACCACGCTCGGGGAGCGCGGATTATATCCCGGTTTTACAGGCAGTGGTAATTTATGGGTGCCTAGCCGGCGGTATTGGAGTATCGATAGCGTATCACCACATTCTGCGATTGGCCGTTTTCATCGAGTAGATTGCTGATTCCGCGATACATCAGCAGTCGCTGCGAGTCTTGTTCATAGGCGAGATAGAGCGGCTCTACCAGCCAGCCAACCAAGCGCAGAATGCCCGCGGGCCGCACGACCAGACACAGAGCAGAGGACTCCAAGGCAGCACACTGCTCGGCATCGGTTTCGCGAATACTAATCTTGATGGTATCTAAACGGGCTGGCACGAAAAATTCGGCACGAATGGTCTCGCCATTCCTAAGTGCCTGCCAGTTGGCGCGCACATAGGGGTCGAAGCCAGCGTCGACAACGAGTCGCTCCTCTTTCTCTATACGCCTGCTCTCGAAGCCTTGGTCGCCGCGCCGATAACGCGCATCTAAGCTATCACCCGAATCGCTAATCGAGAATCTGGTGCCACTACGCAGATCATTCTGTTCTACCTCCGGCGTTATAGAGGAGCGCGCACCGTTTAACGTCTTCTCCACTATTAGCTCGCCGGAAGGGAGTACGTATTCAACCCGCTCACTTAGCGATGCAGATGCGTCGCTTCGATAGTGTATCTCACGATAGAGTAGCTCCCCGTTGTCAGCCGATGCTGCGTCACCAACGATCCAAGGCTGAGCTTGCAGAGGCATCGCCAGCGCTGCGATCGATGCGATAAGCCATTGCCCGACGCGGCAGGAAAAGCGGTTTTTGCTAGACATCGAGTTCGGCCTCGCGCGATGCAGGTAAACCGATTCTGGGTGTGTCGCGAAACAGTGGCTTCGCGATCAAAAACTGCGAGGTGTGAATGACTCGCTCCATGAAACCGCCCTGGCAGTAAGCGAGGTAATAGTCCCACATGCGAATGAAGTCGCCAGATAAACCCTGCGCAAGATAATCCTGAGTCTGAGCAAGAAACCGTTCTCGCCAATGGGCGAGGGTAAGGGCGTAATCGCGCGTGATATCCTCTAGGCCGATGATCTGCATGTCGGTATCCTCGGCGACGTGCTTGGCCACAATCTGATTGCTCGGCAGGCATCCGCCAGGGAATATATAGCGTTGGATGAAGTCCACCGAGTTTTTCGCTTGATCATAACGTTGGTCTGAGATGGTGATTGCCTGTATCAGCATCAAGCCCTCGTCGGTCAATAGGCTTGCGCATTTTTCGAAATAATTCGCATAGAATTCGTGGCCTACCGCCTCTATCATCTCGATAGAGACCAGCTTGTCGTAGCTCCCCTCGAGGTCTCTATAATCGCGCAGTAGCAATTCAATGCGATCCTCAAGGCCCGCCTCGCGAATCCGCTCCTGCGCGAAATCGAACTGCTGTTGAGACAGTGTCGTGGTGGTTACGCGGCAGCCATAGTGTTGTGCCGCATGGACTGCTAAAGATCCCCAGCCTGTCCCGATCTCGAGCAGATGGTCCTCGGCGCGAAGTTGCAGGCGTTCGCAGATATGGCTTAGCTTGTGCAGCGAGGCCTCGTGTAGGCTGCTTTTCTCGTGCGGGAAAATAGCAGAAGAATACATCATGCTGGGGTCGAGAAAGCTCACGAAAAAATCGTTGCTGAGATCGTAGTGCGCAGAGATATTGCGGCGCGAGCCCTCCGGGTTATTGGCATTCATGCGGTGCAACACGCGCGTGGCAAGTCGACGGATCCATGATTGTCCGCGATCGACGCCGTCGAGGATATGCAAGTTGAGCACGATTACGCGCACTAGCGTTACCAGATCGTTGGAGGTCCAGTGGTGCCACATAAAGGATTCGCCACAGCCAATACTGCCGCCCCTAATAAGGTCGACATAGAAATCTTGGTTCAAAACTTTGATGTGCGCAGTGAGGGCTCCTTCGTCGCGTTCGCCATAGACCACGCTATTCTCACCATCCTCTAAGATGATGCGGCCCTTATTGAGCTTGCCCAAAACATTTAGGACGAAGACCTTGGCCCAACGATCGACAAATTTTCGACCGCGTGCACGAACGCTGCGTTTCGCAACAAGATTGTTCGATTTCAAGATGACGGATTTCATGAGTGTTTTCCTACTCCTTTGTGTGCTGACTACTTATTAAGTCGCGATGCCCAAAGATGGGCGTGCGTTTGAGAAACAGCTTCAAAGCCTGCCAGTAGATGGCTACCGCGACCTTCATGGTCATAAAGGGGTAGCGCACTAGGCTCCAGCGCAGCGTCGTAGGCGATATCTCCACGCGTCGCAGCGCGACGGTTGCGTTGAAAGACTCTTCGCCATTGCGCCAGTTCTGTAAATGAATGCTGAGGGAACGATTCGGGGTACGGCTACGCCAGTGATAAGTCATTTTCATGGGCATGAAGGGTGATACGTGCATCCGTTTGGCGAAGCGATGCGATTGATGGCTCGAATCGCAGGGAATGACATAATGCACGCGCTCGCGCCATGGCGTGCTCGTGACCTCGGCGACGATATAACGCAATTGCTCATCTTGATCGAAACAGTAATAGCAGCTTATGGGGTTTATTAGGAAACCAAAGTAACGCAGATTACTGAGCAGGCGAATCGGGCCTAGCGGCCTCTCTCCTGTCTCCCGGAAGACGAGATCGCGTACCGCCTCATCCAGTGGTTGTGCCTCCGGTCCCAGGAAGTCGCTGCGTCGAAAACGCGCGAGAGCGGGTTTGGAGCTAGACCAGTAGGGAGAGAGCGCGAAGACTCTGTCGAGCTCGGCAAGATCGAGATACATCATGAAGACTTGATAGGTGAACTCGTGTGGCCTCGGAAGGATGCGGCGATGACGCACGTAGCCCTCATAGATTCCGCTATGCAGCATCCCTGCTGTCGGTTCATGACTAGTATGTTCGACTCGGTGACTATCCACTTGTCAGTGCTCCGTGCTGGCGACTAGGGTCGAACGCGGTTGTTGACGAAACGAATGATGGGGCCTAGTACTGGGATGTGCTGATAGAGCATCGCGCCCAGGTCGTAGAAGTCCTCTTGGTAGTAGATGCGGTCGGTAAAGCGAACCTGTGTAATGCCGCGCAGCGTAATCATCTTGCCGCCGGCGAGTGCGGCGCTACTAAACTTCATATGCCAGGTGATAGTGGCGGAGTTCTCACCGCGCTGTTCATCAGTATATTCGAATTGTACATAGCTGGAGTTGGCGTATAGATTCTTAATAAAACTCTTCAATGCCAAGATACCCAGGATAGTATGCAATGGGTCGCGAAACTCGACATCTTGGGTATAGATTCTATCCATCCGCTCGATGTTGGAGCTATTCGCTTCTTGGTAAAAGGCTTTAAAGTCCTGAAGCAGCGTGTTTTTTTGCTTATCAGGCATGTAGAGGCTCTCTTTCACAATTATATACCTTCGCCTTATCGGTCGATTTACTGCCGTGTTTGGGTCTGCTTAGCATTGAAATCGCCTTGCAACTTGCATAGATTACGTCGTACTAGTTTGTTCAGATCAAAGCCCGGCAGAAGGCGATTAGTTTTGTGCACTTTTTAGATACATCGATTGATCTAGTCTTGTTGCGGCAGCGTAAAAGTCTTCACAACGACATAATTCACGGCAGCACGGCCCAGTAAGGGCTCGAAAAAACACGAAAAAGAGGAGTCACGTGGGTAGCAGCGACGAGACAAGCGGAATGAAGCCGACCCAGACATGGGCCACGCAAACCGGCACCGACCCATGGGAAGGCGAGTTGCGCAAAGTTGCGCAGAGCGCAGACCGCCTGGCCTTCAAGAAATTGTTCGAGCATTTCGCTCCGCAGATCAAGGCCTTCTTGATGAAGGGTATTGGTTCCTACGGCGATCGCTCCCAGGCCGAGGAAATGACTCAAGAGGTCATGATTAAGGTGTGGAACAAGGCGGGGTCCTTCAATAGTAGCAAGGCTAGCCTGAACACGTGGATATTCACAATCGCTCGCAATACCCGTATCGATTTTATCCGTCGCAATAGCCGGGCGGAGCGCAGGATCGACATCGAAGATATATGGCACGAGGCTGATTCGCCCGAGCCCATCATCGATCTGCAGCAGCGCCGGGTAGAGGCGCAGGTACGCAATGCGCTGTCGAGCTTGCCCGACGAGCAGGCGCTGGTATTAGAGAAAGCATTTATGGAGAGCAAGTCTCATAACGAGATCGCGATAGAGCTGGGGCTGCCCCTAGGCACTGTGAAGTCTCGAATCAGGCTGGCGTTAAGTAAGCTCCAGATACTCATTGATCGATAAAGTTAAAGGTAACAGCATGATTTCTTATCATCCCGACTCAAGATTTCTGACAGATTTTGCGTCAGCCAATTTGTCACTGGCAGAGGCCGTTTGCGTCTCTGCTCACCTTGAGTTCTGCGGCAAGTGCCGCGGTCATGTGCAGCAACTTAAGGATGTCGGCGCACACTTGCTTGTTCAGCTTGAGCCCGAGGAGCTGGAGGCCGACAGCTTCACACGGCTCATGGCGAAAATCGGTAGTGCCGACAATGCGACCCCGAGTCCGCTTACTCCCCCGGAGTCGGCACTGTCCCTGAATGAGCGCGAGCAAGATGATGCGGCCCGTAGCAAGGAGTCGTCTCGCTCCCTCGTCGACATGTTCCTGCCACGCTCTGTGCGCAGCCTCGCGCGCGGCGGCTTGCAAAATTTAAGCTGGGCACAGCTGGGTAAGGCCCTTCGCGTAGCTCCGCTACCGATTTTCGGCGAATCCCGTGAGACAGCGATATACGATATTAAGGCAGGTGGGCGCATGCCCGAGCACGAACACCGTGGCGAGGAGATTACGGTGTTGCTCAAGGGCAGTTTCTCCGATGCCGATGGTAGCTACTCGCGTGGTGACTTCGTGGTCCGCAATGCGGGGGAGGCTCACCAGCCCACTGCCACGCAGGATACCGACTGTATCTGTCTGGTCTGCCTGGAGCGTCCTGTGCGTCCACGCGGCCTGTTTTACCGGCTACTAGAGCCCTTGGTGCAGTATCGACTGCATAAGTTGAACCGTGGCACGGCATTCTAGCCCGAATCTAGCCCGAATCTGTCCCACTCTGTTTGCTGGCGTGACGCTCCATAGAATGTTAAGCCCGCTGATGAGGGGTGTTTGGTTCGATTTACGAACACTCCTCGGGCATAATGCGGGTTCAACAATACAGGAGTTATTCTATGGCAGCCGCCACCGCAAGACACATACTCGTAGACACCGAAGCCCAATGCCTAGAGCTTAAAGAGCGTATTACTAAAGGCGAAGACTTCGCAGACATCGCAAAACAGTTCTCTTCCTGCCCTTCGCGTGCCAATGGCGGCGATCTTGGTAGCTTCGGTCCTGGCCAGATGGTCAAGGAGTTCGATCAAGTCGTGTTCAGCGCCGAGCCTAATACCGTGCAAGGCCCCGTAAAGACGCAGTTTGGCTACCATCTACTCGAAGTAACCAGCCGTACGGCCTAGTTTCTGAGGCCTAGCCAATGACCAAGCCCCTTCCTGAGTTCAGTGCACAAGACCTTGAGGTCGTGCAAAGAACGCCAGGTTATAGGGGCTTTTTTGCGATCGACGAGGTGGTACTAAAACACCGCCTCTACGCAGGTGGTTGGAGTCCTCCTTTTACCCGCGAGTTATTCCTACGCGACCCGGCAGCGGGGGTTTTACTCTATGACCCCGACCGAGATCAGCTGGTGATGGTAGAGCAGTTCCGCATCGGCGCGCTGCCCAATGCCCAGAATAAGGGTACTAGCCCATGGCTGCTGGAGATGGTGGCAGGCATTCTGGGGCCACAGGAAGGCGCGGCGCAGTTGGCACAACGCGAGGCTAAGGAAGAGGCCGGTTGCGATATTCAGGATCTGGTCCATATCACCGATTACTACAATAGCCCGGGTGGCAGTAACGAGTACATCAGCCTGTATTGTGGTCGTGTAGATGCCAGCGGCGCTGGCGGAATCCATGGGCTGGTAGAAGAGAATGAGGATATCCGCGCGCTTGTGCTATCTTTCGACGAGGCATGGCTTGCATTGCAGGAAGGGCGTATGAATAACGCGATGGCGATCATTGCGATGCAATGGCTCTATATCAATAGGGTCTCGCTTCGACAGCAATGGCGTAGTCAAGGGTCCGGCGTAGCATGAAAGCACCGCGTTACAGCATAGATTTGATGAGGCAAATGGCGGATTGTGATGCGAATTTTATTCGTTTACTAAAGCTAATGCCTGAACTAGAATCCTTTAGAGACGCCTACTTGCGAGACTCGCGAGAGCTTTCCGGTGCAGGCATTGAAGAGCCTGCGCTACAGCGTTTTCCCAAAAATGAGAATGCACCACTACAGATCGGCAAATGTGGCTCGCAATACGCACGGGACTTTGTAATCAGCTCATTTGTAGGAGAAGAGGTACGAGTACGCATTAGCGTAATAGAAGTGTTCCCCTATACCAGCACGTTAGCAATCAATCAGCTAACGCGCGTAAGTCAGTGGATTGACCCTCCGGGCATACTTGTGCGGGTATACCATGATGCCACCACGGCGGAGGCAGTTGCCTATCAGGGCCATAAGGCTTTCCTTGCTAAGTACGCGATTCCGAATCCAACCATGTACCACCAGGACGAGAAAAGACAGATCAATGAATTCCTGGGCGAGTGGTTAAGTCTGTGTTTGCAGGCTGGCCACAGTCTCAAACCACCGTCGTTCATCTGTGCTGCGTAAATTATGACTAGAGAAACCACGGGCGCGCCCGTCAGAGTCGTGCAAATTACGGACACACATTTGTTTCGTGATCCTCGAGCCGCTCTTCTAAAACTCAATACCCAATTCAGCTTCGAGAAGGTTGTTGAATTAATGGCCGCCAAAGAGGCGAGTATCGACCTGATTCTGGCCACTGGTGATATCGCGCAGGATGCCTCTGTAGAGGCCTATCTGCGCTTCGGCGCCGCGATGCAGGCCTTCAGTGCCCCATTTTATTGGATTCCAGGCAATCATGACCGCCGTCGCGTCATGGAAAGTCTCGACCAGTACCAAGACGCATTCACGAATCTCGTCAGTCTCGCTAATTGGCAGGTAATCATGCTCGACTCCAGCGTCATTGGAGAGGTACACGGTCACCTGAGCGAGAGAGAGCTCATCCATTTGGAGAAGAGCCTCCAGGCCGCGCAGGGTAATCCACAGATAGAACACTGTATGGTCTGCTTACACCACAATCCTATACCTGGCAGTGCGCAATGGATGGATGGCATCGGCCTACGCAACGACAAAGCCTTCTTGGCGATCATCGACCGCTTCGATTTCGTGCGCGCGGTGGTCTATGGGCATATCCATCAGGAGCTCGATTTCATGCGCAACGATGTGCGCTATTTCTGCACACCTTCGACCTGTATCCAATTCAAGCCTAAAGTGACGGAGTTTGCGCTCGACGAGATGAGCCCGGCCTATCGCTGGTTCGACCTGTTCGAGGATGGACGTATAGAGAGCGCGATCGACCGTGTCACTGGCTATGAGTTCGAAGTCGACCATACCTCTAAGGGTTATTGATGAGCAGGGCGTTTTTGTGAGTCAGCGAGGCACTGAAACAATAGCAGAGCGTCCAGACATCATGAGTACTACTGATTTCTATCTGCTGTATCTACACGGCTTTAATAGCTCCCCTCTTTCCGCCAAAGCTAGGGTCACATTCGATTACTGTGCCGGACTTGGCATGGCGGATCGTATCGCGGTTCCCGAATTGCCTCACATCCCCGCCCTAGCGATCGCACAGATGTGCGAAATCATAGAGGCGCAAACCCTGCCCGTGGTGTTGATGGGCAGCTCTCTAGGAGGCTATTACGCCACCTATCTAGCGCAGCGCTATGGTTTGAAGGCCGCCCTTATTAACCCAGCGGTCAATCCCGCCGCTCTTTGGCACGAGCACTTGGGGGAGAATCGCAATTACTATTCGGGGCGTCGTTACACTATTACTGAAGAACATGTACAACAATTGCGCGATATCGACACTGAAAATTTGCGCGAGGCGCACAATTACCTGCTCTTGGTCCAGACGGGCGATGAGACGCTGGATTACCGGCTCGCAGTAGACAAGTACAAGTCTTCACCGAGTATAATTCAGGAAGGAGGCAGCCATAGTTTCGACAATTACGAAGCGATGTTGCCCACAATATTTAAGTTTTTCGCAGCCGTTGAAATCCAGCGGGGCGTTTAAATGCTAGCACCTGCCTACGCGAACTAGAATTAAGAGAAGTCCATTGAATGAGTAATATTTATAACGCAGATGCCATTGAAGTCCTGACCGGGCTAGACCCGGTTCGAAAACGTCCGGGCATGTATACAGACACTAGCCGCCCTAACCACTTGGTACAGGAGGTTATCGACAATAGTGTCGACGAAGCCTTGGCAGGCCACGCCAAGACTATCACCGTGGTGATGGAAAAAGACGGCTATGTCGAGGTCAGTGACGATGGCCGTGGTATGCCCGTCGATATTCATCAGGAAGAGAAGGTAAGCGGCGTAGAGTTGATCTTGACGCGCCTGCACGCAGGGGGGAAGTTCTCCGGCAAGAACTATCAGTACTCTGGAGGCTTGCACGGCGTTGGGGTATCGGTCGTAAACGCGCTGTCCAAACATCTTGAGGTGCTCGTGCGCCGCGACGGCACCGTATTCCAGATGAAATTTCGTGACGGCGAAAAAGTATCAGAGCTGACGCCTATCTCTACTGCGCCGAAACGCATGACAGGCACTACGGTGCGTTTCATTCCCGACGAAAAATATTTCGATTCGAGCAAGATATCGATTAGCAAACTGAAACATGTGTTGCGTGCCAAAGCCGTGCTCTGTTCCGGTTTGCGTGTAGTGTTCGTTGATAACACCGTCGATGCCGACAAGAGCCAGAGTGAAGAATGGTTATTCGAAGACGGCCTCACCGACTATCTTACTCAGTCCACTCGCGATTGGCCGGTGCTGCCGGAGCAACCCTTTGTTGGCTCGATGCAAGGCAATGCCGAGGCAGTGGACTGGGCGGTGCAATGGTTGCCAGAGGGCGGCGAGATAACCGCGGAGAGTTACGTCAACCTAATTCCAACCGCGCTGGGTGGCACACACGTGAATGGCCTGCGCACGGGCCTACTCGATGCGCTACGAGAGTTCTGCGAGTTCCGCAACTTACTGCCACGCGGCATCAAACTAACGCCCGAAGACGTGTGGGATCGCTGCTGCTTCGTCTTGTCGGCAAAGATAGTAGAGCCGCAGTTCTCGGGTCAGACTAAAGAGCGTCTCTCCTCGCGGCAGTGCGCGGTGTTTATCTCTGGCGTGGTGAAAGACTCGTTTAGTCTCTGGCTCAATCAACATACTGCAGAGGCGGAGCTGCTCGCAGAGCTGTGTATCAACAATGCCCAGAGTCGACTCAAGGCCAGCAAGAAGGTTGAGCGCAAGAAGGTGACGGCGGGACCAGCGCTGCCAGGGAAATTGGCCGACTGTTCCACTCAAGATGTCATGGCCGGGGAATTATTTCTAGTGGAGGGTGACTCCGCCGGGGGTTCTGCAAAACAAGCGCGCGACCGCGAGACGCAGGCGATAATGCCGTTGCGCGGCAAGATTCTGAATACATGGGAAGTCGACTCCAATGAGATACTAGGGTCGCAGGAAGTACACGACATCGCCGTCGCCCTCGGGGTAGACCCGGGTTCGGATAATCTAGAGGGACTGCGTTACGGCAAGATCTGCATTCTCGCCGACGCGGACTCCGACGGGCTGCACATCGCGACGCTACTTTGCGCGCTGTTCCTGCGTCATTTCCGACCCTTGGTTGTCGCCGGCCACATCTATGTGGCGATGCCGCCCCTGTATCGAATCGATGTGGGCAAGGACGTCTTCTATGCTCTTGACGAGCAAGATAAAGATGGCATTCTTGATCGTTTGGTTGCCGAGAAGAAGAATGCCAAACCGAACGTGCAGCGCTTCAAGGGTCTAGGGGAAATGAACCCTCTACAACTGCGCGAAACCACGATGAATCGCGATACTAGAAGGCTGGTGCAATTGACACTGGACGATGTTAACTCCGCGCGCGAAACAGACGAGATGCTCGATATGTTGCTCGCCAAGAAGCGTGCGCCGGATAGAAAGTTTTGGCTCGAAGAGAACGGCAATCTCGCCGATATCGCCGAGTAAGAGCGCAGGATAAGTGCGCCACAATCCAAATTCACCGAATTGACAGCAGAACGAAGCAATGACTCAGAATATTACAGTGAACGAAGATGGTGTAGAACAAATCGCCCTGAGCAGCTACTCGCAACAGGCGTATTTGAACTACTCCATGTATGTCATCAACGACCGTGCCTTGCCCCATATCGGCGACGGCTTGAAGCCAGTGCAGCGGCGCATTATCTATGCGATGTCCGAGCTGAGCCTCAAGTCGACTGCGAAATTTAAGAAATCCGCGCGCACCATCGGCGACGTGATCGGCAAGTTTCACCCGCATGGCGACTCGGCCTGTTATGAGGCCATGGTGCTCATGGCGCAACCCTTTAGTTATCGCTATCCGCTCGTGGATGGGCAAGGTAACTGGGGCTCGCCAGATGACCCTAAGTCTTTCGCCGCGATGCGTTACACCGAGTCGAAGCTGCGTAAATATGCCGACCTATTGCTCGCCGAACTAGAGCAGGGCACGGTGGAGTGGAAGCTCAATTTCGACGGCACACTACAAGAGCCGCAGATTCTTCCAGCACGACTACCTAATGTTCTTCTCAATGGAGGGAGTGGAATTGCGGTGGGCATGGCGACCGACATCCCGCCACACAATCTGCGCGAAGTCGCCAGTGCCTGCATCCATCTGTTAGAGAGCCCGAGCGCGACAGTCGCGGACTTGATGACGCATATTCAGGGGCCGGATTATCCGACCGCTGCGGAGATCATCAGCCCGCGCGAGGACATCGTTGCGCTCTATGAGACCGGTAAGGGTTCGATTAGGTCGCGTGCGGTCTATCTCATCGAGAGCGGGGATATCGTGATAACGGCATTGCCCTACCAGGTCTCTGGCGCGAAAGTCTTAGAGCAGATCGCCGCACAAATGCAGAAGAAAAAGCTGCCGATGGTGGTGGACCTGCGCGATGAATCCGATCATGAGAATCCAACGCGAATCGTGATCGTGCCGCGCTCCAATCGTGTCGATACCGATACCTTGATGCTGCACCTATTCGCCTCGACGGATCTCGAACGTACCTATCGTGTCAATTTCAACATGATTGGGACCAATGGGCGCCCCCAAGTTAAGAATCTGCGCGCGTTGCTGAAGGAATGGTTAGAGTTCCGTACCGACACAGTGAAGCGTCGCCTGCAGAATCGTCTCGATCGGATCTTGCAAAGACTGCATATCTTGGAAGGCCTCTTGGTGGCCTTTCTCAATATCGATGAGGTCATTCAAATCATTCGCACCGAGGACAAACCGCGCCCCGTGCTGATGGAGCGTTTCGGCATATCCGAGATCCAGGCCGAGGCGATTCTTGAGCTGAAATTACGGCACCTAGCCAAGCTCGAGGAAGTAAAGATCCGTGGCGAACAAAGCGAGTTAGACGCCGAGCGTGAACGCCTTGAGTTGATCTTAGGCTCCGCTACGCGACTGAAGACGCTCATCCGCAAAGAGATTACGCAAGACGCAGAAGAGTTCGGCGACGCGCGTTGCTGCCCTATTGTCGCGCGCGTCGAGGCTCAGGCATTTAGCGAAACCGAACTGATGTCTACCGAGCCTATAACCGTGGTGCTTTCCGAGCGTGGCTGGGCAAGGTCGGCGAAGGGACACGATGTGGAGCCCGAGGCCCTGCAGTATAAATCCGGCGATGGATTCAAGTTTGCGGCCCTAGGGCGCAGCAACCAGAACGCGATCTTCATCGACTCGACCGGCCGCACCTATTCACTAGCCTCTCATACCCTGCCCTCCTCGCGCGGACAGGGAGAACCGTTGACGGGCCGCCTGACTCCGGAGTCAGGCGCGACCTTCGAGGGTGTGCTCATGGGTGAGGAGAAGCAGAGAGTCTTATTGGCCAGCGATGGCGGTTATGGTTTTGTCGCCAAGATCGAAGATTTGCAGAGCAAGAATAAATCTGGAAAGAGCGTATTAAAACTGCCTAAAGGCAGTAAGGTAATGCCGCCCTTGCTGGTTAAGGATTATACAAGCGATGTGGTAGTCGCGATTAGCAACGAAGGGCGTATGTTGGCCTTCCCTCTATCCGAGTTACCGGAACTCTCTCGTGGCAAGGGCAATAAGATCATTAGCATTCCGACCGCTCGCGCGAGTGACCGCGTGGAATTTGTCGTCGCCCTATGTGTCCTTGGCAGTGGTGAGACGCTCGCCATTCACGCTGGTCGTCGTCACCTCAGTATGAAAGCTACAGACCTTGAGCACTATAAAGGGGAGCGCGGGCGTCGAGGTAATAAGCTTCCACGGGGCTTCCAAAACGTGGATAGGATCGAGGTTATGGGCGCCTCGTAGCATTAGTGACCCCAAAATACCCTCTATAAGGCTGGCGACTTACTCTCGCAAGTTGCTATTCTCTCTGCTTATGTCGATATCTCGACTATGCAGAGGGGAACTGGGGAGGGCCGCTTGCAGTTTAGAAGTCTCATTTTACTAGTCCCATTGTTCTTGGCATTGTGTTTGCCAGCACCTTTGCAGGCGCAGAACGAAGATGAAATCGTGCTCCAGTTGAAATGGGAGCACGAATTTCAGTTCGCAGGATATTATGCCGCCCTGTGGCAGGGCTTCTATCAAGACGCCGGTCTCAACGTCGAGATTCGCTCCTCGATAAGCGAAGATGGCCGTTTCTTAGCGCCCGATGTGGAACTGCTGAACGGTAATGCCGACTTCGCTATCGGTGGGCTAGACCCAATAGTTAGGCGCGGGCGTGGTGACAAGCTCGTCGTCTTAAGCCCGATCTTTCAGAGCTCACCCGTCGCGGTGTTTAGCCTCAGTGGTCGCCCCCTCGATACTATTGAACAACTTAGCCAGCTGCGCATTGCCGCAATAGACGACGACTATCTGTTAACGCAGATAAAGGCGATGTTTCTGGCCCAGGGAATCGATCCGGAAAGCGTCACGTTTATCGATGAGGATGTAACGGTAGACAGCCTCATCGATGGGCGCGCCGAGGCTATAGTGACTTACGATACCTCTGCGCTATATCGAGCTAGCGAGTTAGGGGTGGAGTTAAACTCACTTTACCCTGTGGACTACGGGATTAACTTCTATGGGGACGTCCTGTATACCTCAGAAGCAATAATCGAGCGCGATCCGCAATTAGTGCAGCGCTTCGTAGAGGCCAGTATCGAGGGTTGGCGCTATGTCTTGGAGCACAGAGACGAGATCGCGGACCGTATATCGGCAGAGATGCCTCGCTATCGTTATTTGTATAACAACATCTTCGACTATAACCGATTCTTTGCGCAGCGCATCGACCAGTATCTGCTCTACCCTCTAATCCCTCTCGGACACAATCAGTTTGAGCGCTGGCAGAGTGCCTATGCACTGCTTTCACAGCTGGGTTTGATCGAGCAGCCATATCCTATCGAGGACTTACTAAGCCCCATTGAGTTGCCGCTGACACAGGAGCGAGACTTAAGGGAGTGGGCACTGATAGCAATCTCCTTTGCGATATTGCTTGCCCTTTGGCTCTTCGTGCGTGTGCCGCATCTACGTTTATTGGTGGCGGTGCCATTCATTTTTCTGATCCTGCAACAGCTCATAGAGATTCGTTACCGGGTCTTGTTGATGGAACAGGAGCGCCTGCACGTATCCGAACAGCTCAGCACGGTGCGTTATCAATTGGAGAGTAGATTATTGAATAATCTGTCTTTGATTAATGGCCTGGCCGCCTTCATCTCCTCGAAACCCGATTTTACGCAACAAGAGTTTGATACCTATGCCTCCACCATCCTTGCCAGCGAGCCCGCGCTCATTAATTTAGCCGCAGCTCCCGACTTGGTCATTCAGTACATCTATCCCCTCGAAGGCAACGAGTCTGCATTGGGTCTGAATTACCTGACCACCCCGGTGCAAATGTTTGCCATCCAGAGAACCATCCAGACAGGTTCCATGGTGATCGCGGGTCCGCTCGATCTGGTACAAGGTGGCTCGGCCTTTGTGGGGCGCGCCCCCGTGTACACAACGAACGAGGATGGCAGTCGTAGTCTGTGGGGAGTGGTATCGGCGCCCATCGCTACGTCGAGTATCTATGCTGAGAGTAGTCTGTTCGATCCAAGTATCGGTTTAGAGATCGCCATCCGTGGCCGCGATGGCTTAGGCGCAGATGGAGAAGTCTTCTTCGGCTCCGCGAGCGTGTTCGAGAATCTCAACGCGGTAAAGATGCCGGTGGTACTAGGTGGCGGCACCTGGCAGTTGGCCGCCTATTCTCTGCAGGATACCAGTGCGGTCAACCCAGGCATTCTGTTATTGCGCAGTGTGGCCACCTTACTTTGCGCGCTATTCGTGATGGGCATCTTCCTCCGCTACCGCGCCAAGACGAAGGAAGAGGCGTATGAGCAGCTTATTTTTCGCAACGAGCAATTCCTGCGTGAAGTCGAGAAGGTGTCAAAAGTAGGGGGATGGCGATTAGATAGCGATGGCGTGTTCTCGGAGGTCTCCGAGCAGTGTATGCAGATATTCGGGGTCAGCAACGGCGCTGGCGTGTTGAGTCTCGATGAAGTCTGCGCCCAGTACACCGGCGATACCGGAAAGATGTTGCGCAGCTTAATCGAGCGAGCGAAACAGAGCGGGGACAGCTTCGATACAGAGCTGCGGCTAGAGCGCAGCGGCGCGGGTGAGAGTTGGTTGCATATTCGCGGCGAAATGATAATGCTGCCCAGTGCAAGGCGGGAGCTAGTAGGGGCCATTCAGGATGTCACTGCCGCCAAGGCCGCAGACAAGCTGATTGAGTATCAGGCCAACTACGACGCGCTAACGGGTCTAGCGAATAGGAGCCTGTTGCGCGATCGTCTCGACAGCGCGCTGGCGATGTCCAAGCGCGCCAATACCAAGCTCGCAGTATTGTTTATCGATCTGGATAACTTCAAATCGGTGAATGACAATCTTGGCCACGATGTGGGCGACGAGGTCTTAGTTGAGTCTGCGCGGCGGATTAAGAAATGCGTGCGCGAGGTCGATACGGTCGCGCGCTATAGCGGCGATGAATTCATCGTTGTGCTGCGCGACGTCTTCTCCGAGTCTGCAGTGTGCAGGATTGTGGACGAGATCGTGGCCGCGGTTAGCGAGCCCTTTGCGCTAGGCAGCAATCAAGTCCACTGTGGCGCAAGCTTGGGCATCTCCTTCTTCCCCGACGATGCCTTAGATTCGGAGACCCTAATCATCAAGGCCGATCAGGCGATGTATGAAGTGAAGAAGTCGGGCAGGAATGGCTGGCAGTTCTACACACAGGAGATGCAACGCAAGTCAGAGAAGCGACATAGTTTGTTCAATGAACTCGTGGCCGCGATTAAGAACAAAGAATTAAGCGTCTACTATCAGCCGATCTATAGCCTCCCACAGAACCGGATCGTAGGGTGTGAAGCCCTCGTGCGCTGGCGCAAGCCAGACGGCAGCTTCGTTCCTCCTGACCTCTTCATTCCTCTGGCCGAAGAGAGTGGGCTAGTGATTCGAATCGACCACTTTGTGCTGAGCTCTGCGCGCAATTTCATAAGTAGGATAAACAGCGAGCACAAGCTCAACATTGGCTTGTCGGTGAACGTCTCGACACGCCTTCTGTATATGCGCGACGAGTCTGCGCAGGCATGGTTTCACGAGATAAAACTGCCCACCAATGTGCCCATGATCGTGGAAATTACGGAGAGGGTTTTGGTCGAGGATGCCACCCGTGCCCTGCAAGTGCTTAACGACTTGAGTGCAGCAGGCATCCATATCTCGATCGATGACTTCGGAACGGGCTACTCTGGCCTGAGCTATCTGTCTCGTTTCCCAGTTGATGGCTTAAAGATCGATCGCTCATTCGTCGCGAAGATCGGTGAGCTAAAGACCGAAGAAGCGCTCATCGAAACGATGCTATTGATGGCGAAGAAGTTGGAAATTCGCGCCGTTGCAGAAGGCGTGGAAACCCGAGAGCAATTGGCCTTCCTGCGCACTCTGAATTGTGATTTCGCACAGGGTTACTATATCGCCCGACCAATGCCAGAGGATCAGTTCCGTGCTTACTTGCTTTCTAGTATTTCCGACGGTTTAGATTTGTGACATTTTTGTAGGAACATTTGTAGGAACAATGAAAGGACTCACTATTTATTCGGACATGATCGGTCAATAATAAAAAAATGTAGCTGCCCCTTATTCACGTTTTCCTCGCTTCAATCGTTGAACATCATTTGCCCTCCACTATAAGCTGGACGAAGTTTACTCAAAGCTCTGCGAATATTCGCACGATCTTGAGTTAACAATTTCGACCTATTGGGTCCATCGCGTGCGTAATCCTGTGCACGCTTGAGGATTCATTTACCTAAAGCTCGTATTAGAGGAATTATCATGACTGCACAAACTGCGATAAGCACAGTAGTAACTTCGCATCCCTTACCGATCCCTTTGCGCAAATCAAAGCGACTCGCTAAGGTCCAGCCGCGCTCGTCCACTCCGATGTTGAATGAACTACTCAAGGAGAAATTGGGCGAAGAATATCAACTGAAAACCTATTTCGGCGACGAGGTGATGAGTATGGGCGAGAGCACTCTCAACGACCTCGCCGAGTGTTATATGACGGTCTTTAATGAAAGCTGGGGCGAGTCTTGGACGATTAGTTCGGCCAGGAGTGAGATCACCAACAGCCTGCGCAATGACCCGGCGCGCATTCCATTGATTTCCCTACTCTATAAGGACGATAAGATCATCGGCTTCTGCTGGGTGTTATTGATGGACAAGAGTGCGATGAGCAAGGAGCACGATATGCCCTGGGAGCTGTCGGATGTCGAGAAAGAGTCGGGCATGACCATCTCCAAGTACTGGCTCAAGGAGGTGGTGAAGAAGGAGCGCATCATGTTCATCAAGGAACTGGGGGTGCTGAAGGAATATCGCCAGGTAGTTTCCCCCTTCCTTTCGATTCCGATTTTGGAGCGATCCGCACAGATGGGCTATGATGTCGGGTTCTTATGGACAAATGTAAACAGCAAGGCCTTTAAATGGGGGTTAGGTGTTGGCTATTCGCCGGTGCACTTCTTCATAACCAATAATCTGTTGCTAATGTATGGCAGTGTGCAGGGCTCTCTGAAAGCGATGCGTAACGTCGTAGAGGCCTCTTTTAGTAAACAGAGCCAGTACTATATGATTAACAACATCAATAAATACCTGTTGAAGGGGGAGGCAAGAAACTGAAAACATCCCAGCCCAAACGCTGCACTCTCCCACTCTGTGGGAGGGGCACACTGCTGCGAGCTCACGCTCGCGGCAGGCTTGAGCTGAGAGATGTTTCGCCAAATAGGGGGGTGACATGAACTATATATTCATCCCCAACGCTATCGCCCTATTGATTCTAGGCTTGTTTACGGCTCGCCAGAATCCGGGGAGATTGTCGATTACCTATTTGCTAACTAACGTCTCTGTCGCTATATGGGCGTTGTGCTTCATGTTATTGCATGAGTTCCAAACACGGGTGCCCGTGAACCTGGTCTCGCAGATTCAACTGGTTTCGGCCCTTGTGTTCGCAAATGGGCATTTGGACATCAGCCTGCGCTACCCAGACCCGCAAAGGCTTCCTGGGCCCGTGCTACGCTGGTTTAACTATGCGGTGCTTGCCACGCTATGTGTTTTGACGCTATTCACTGACGTGGTCTCTAGGGCCGTCCTAGAAGATCAGGCCGTAGTGTTTGTAGATGGACCGGGTTATGCCGTGTTTGCGCTATACCTAGTCGTGGTCGGAATACTGGTCATCAGTAATCTGATTATTAGCTATCGCCGTTACCCGGAGTATCGTACGCGCCTCGCGTATATGCTGACGGGTTTAGGCTTGTTCATCGCCTTCGGGATTATCTTCGACCTTGTCCTAGTGGTCATGGGCAACTATGACTGGTTGGTGCTCGGGCATCTCGGCTCTGTGTTTCCATCGATATTCTTTGCCTATGCCTTCAGTAAACACGATCTTCTGGATATCCGCATGGCGGTCGACCGCTATACGGCCAAGATTATCGTGGCGGTGCTCGCAATACTCAGCCTGTATCTCGCCTTTCAGCTCTCCTTCAACTACCCGGCTGCCAGCCTAACGCTCATATGCTTGATCGCCCTGCTGTGGGCCTTCAATGCTGCGCGACTGGAGCTATTCTTGGTCAGCACGGCGCGGCGGCGCTTTGTGCGTAACTGGTACGAGCCCGAGGACATCCTGAACAGGCTGGCGGAGAAACTAGACGACATCAAGAATCGGGCAGACATCTTCTTTACCTTGACCAAGGAGATCGATGAGGTTTTCGAGCTTGAGAATGTGCAACGCATCGTCGCGGTGCGAGATGAGCAGGAGAACCTACAGGCCTATCAGGTGTTTGACGGTGCGCAGGAGAGGCCGACAAAGACGCTAACGGTCGATGACCCTTTCATTCTAGCTTGTAACGTCTGTGAAGAGCCCTTGAGCCTGAGTGAGTTCGCAGCGCCGATCCGGCAAGACTTCGCTGCGAGCGGTTTTAGCAATATAAATAATACCCTCGTTATCCCGTTCTTCTCTCCCGAGTATCTCGAGGGCATACTGATACTGGGTGAGCGCAGTAGTCAGGAAGGCTTCAGTAAGCGTGATCGGCAATTCCTATTGAGACTACTGCGTTACGTAGCGGCAATTCTCTATAGATTGACGCCTTTCGAGAAGCTAGAGAAATCCTATTTCGAGAATCAGCGTCGTCAACACCAAGCAGAAATTCAAGTGGTGCGCAGCGATAAGACTCTGGCTATTGCGCACGCGACGCGGCAGGCCCACCACGAGATCCGGACGCCTCTGAATATCATTCGCATGGCGGCCCATCGTATCAAAGGTGTCGAAACTATCGCGAAGTATCGGCAGATCATCGACGAGCAGATAGAGCGGGCCATGGAGATTGTAGATGAGACGCTAGTAATCACCGATGGCGGTGGCGATGATGAGGCACGATTCCAGAGAATCGATATCAATTCGCTATTGCACCGATGCGTAAAATTGCAGGCCGAGGGGCCACAGAAGCGCATTCTCGATCTCGACGAGAGTGCGCCACAGGTAGTGGGAATTCCGGGAGAGATTCAAGTGCTGTTTAGCAATCTAATCAAGAACGCGCTGGAGTCTATGCCCGACGGCGGCAGCTTACACATTCGCAGCGACATACAATTGCAGGAGCTAGTAGTGAGTGTGAGTGATACAGGAAGTGGTATTGCTCCCGAACTGCGTGAAAAAATCTGGGAGCCCTATTTTAGCGGCAAGGTTACGGCGGCGGGAAATCTAACTGCTGGGCGTGGCTGGGGCCTAACCATTTGCAATAGGATAGTGACCGAGCACAAGGGCAGCATTCAGTGCGAGAGCGTGTTGGGGCAGGGGAGTAAGTTCACTGTGCGCATGCCTATTAACTAGTCTTTGTCGCGGCGTTGACTGACTCTATCTAATTCACGCGCCCAACGCTGGTCGCGCTCGATTAATATCTCCCGCAGAATCTCCGCCTCTTTGTGTATCACGATGCGCTCGAGTAGACCTAATAACTCCTCCTCTTCGAACGGTTTTAGGATGTAGCCAGAGGCGAGTCCTAGCGTTGGATCTTTCGCTAAGTTTTGACGCTCTTTGTCGTTGTACGCGGTAAAAATCACGATTGGAATATGACGTTTGAAAGGGCTGCTACCTTCCTCGTTGCGCAAGGTCTTGAGGAATAGCTCGCCATTCATCTTCGGCATTTGCCAGTCCAGCAAGATGCACTCGATTCTATTGCTCAGGAAGTTGAAACCGCGCTGATGAGATTTGAGGATTTTCAGCGCCTCTTCTCCGTCGTAGGCGGGGATCGCGTGATAGCGTTGGGTTTCGTTGATGACTTCTATGACAAGGTCCGATTGCTGTCGATCGTCCTCGACCACAAGAATGCATGGTTTGTTCTTCATGATGGAGATTTCACTGCGAGTTGAGACCAGTCCCTGCGCTGAGCGCGGCTACGCGCCGCTGCCAAATCTGTGTAAAGACGAAACTCGGGCCATTGAATACGCCACTTAGCAATGCGAAGGGTAGATACAGTAAGGCAAGGAGTGTGTTGCACATAATGACGAGATAGGGGAATGGAGCGCGGGTATACTCTTGCGTAATCTGATTGCGAGTGACGGGCAGGCTTGACCACGCCTTATCGCCCATGCGGCCGATCAAGATTGCAGTGGTAAATTGCCGGTAGTGGCGCGACGGATAGCGTTTCCACTGCCGGATATGATGTCGGTTTGACATCATCCACATCTCGTAAACCGATAAGAGTTTAAAAAACAAGCCGCCAACTATGCCGTAAAATAAACTCCAAATAAGCACCGGGGGCAGTAGTATCACTGTCTTCGATCTGCTCATATTTCACGCGTCCTATATTTTACGATAGTTTTTGGCAACTTAGCTCGAGCCACTGTGCCCGATTTTAGGTTTACTGGTCACTAGTATACACTAGCAAACTCTTAAGAATAGCGTATGTAGTTCACGCTTATTCAATGCGTTGAGTATCTTTGCCACCACACAACTGTTCAAAGCCGCAGACAAAATATGCAGAAATCGATCTATCTAGCCAAGAGTCTGCTTATATTGAGCTACTCACTGCTGTTCCTGTTCATTGGCTTCCTCCTCCCCATCGCAGTTTGGGAACCCTTGTTCCAAGCCATGTTCTTCATTGTATTCATTGTCTTGATCGGGCTTAGCTATGAGTCTCTATACTCTGCATTCCTGCAAGCGTTGGGCAGCTCGCGAGTCGATTCAGCACTACGCCGGATAGGCGGGGTTGCGGAGCTTATCGACAACCTCCATGAATATACGGATCTGGACGCACTGCTGCGTTATACCCAGTTTAGCCTCGCTACCTTGCTAGGTGGCGGAAGCGCTAAGTTGCTGGTTGCCAGAAATTATCTCGAAGCGGACGCCTTTGAGAATGCAGAGTTCATTCTGTGGGGGGGGCAACATCCTCAAGTCCTGCGCGGGAACTGCACTGCACTACGCTATGCCATTAACGCACCACAAGGGTTTCTGCTCACCGACTGCCCTCGCGAAGTCGCGGCAGATCTGCAGGTTTTCGAAGTAGACTTCGTCATTCCCATTTTCTGTCGTGCCAAGATGCAGGCTCTGCTACTGATCAACGATTCCACCGGCGTGCTAACGGAGTTGCAAACACTGATAGCATTCTTTGCCCGTCAATTCGGAATCGCTTTGGAGCGGATCGTCAATGAACAGGGCCGCCGCGTGCGTCAGGAACAAATATTCTCAGAGAAAACAGCGGCTCTGGCGATGTTGAGCGCGACTGTCGCTCATGAGATGAGAACCCCCTTGTCCGGAGTACGTGCCAGCATCGGCGGAGTTGACTCTTATCTGCCAGATCTAATCAACGCCTACCAATTTGCCCACCAACAGGACCCTGAGCGCTTTCCCGCGATACGTAAAGATCTGCTGGAGACTCTCACCGATACGGGGCCGCGCATAAGGTCGATGGTAGACCAGGCCAATCATGTGATCGATCTGCTATTAGTGAATCTAAACGATCAGCGTGTCGATAAAGCGCACCACACGAAGTGTTCCGTGCGTTCCTGCGTAGAGGAGGCCATAGGGCAGTATCCATTCAGGCGTTTCGAGCGCGAGAAAGTACATGTCAAAGTAGATGAGGAGTTCGAGTTTCTAGGTGAGAGCTCTTTGCTCGTGTATGTGCTTTTCAATCTACTCAAGAACGCCTTATATAGTCTGGAATCGGCAGGCAAAGGCGCGATTCATATCGAGCTGGAGAGACACGAGCAGCGCAATTGTTTGGTCTTTGAGGACTCCGGGCTTGGAATAGAAGAGGGCGTCTTGCCCTTGATCTTCGATGGTTTCTTTACGACCCGCAGCAACGGCACTGGAGCTGGTTTGGCGTTCTGTAAACGCACCATGCGCGGCTTTGGCGGCGATATTCGAGTGAGCTCGAAGCTTGGCCAATTTACGCGCTTCACACTAGAGTTCCCACTGCTCTAATTCAATGTAAAAATTTGGCACCCGACGCAGTCGTTTCGATGTGGGCCTTATAGGGGTGAATATTCTGAGGCTGATACTTGCGCAATAAGCGACTAGCATGCTCTCGCGGGATGAGAGCGCAATAATAAGGCGCGTGTGCACAGACTTGTTTGGCAGGAGCATAGTACTTATGCCAATCGTCGGTCAGCAATTTCTTAATATGTTCGTTGTCATCGGAAATGTTGAACAGGGGCACTAGCTCACCTTTGCGCAGCGCTTCGACTAATTGCCGCGGAGCACCAACGGTGTTGCATTGCCGAATGTGTTCCTCCAAGCCTAACTCCGGCAGTATCAGAAGGATAGAGAGTTCGCCCTTTGCATTGAGGAGCGCGAAGCCCGAATAGGGTTCGTCGATAAGATAGTATTCGATAATCTTATGCTGTTCTCTCAATGCGTTGAAATAGGCGATAAAATCGGGATTGCTGATGAAACGACTTTGGCTATTGGCTATCACGGGATCGGTAATGAGTTTGAAGCTCTTGCTGAAGTATTGTTGCTGTAGGGTGGCGATAGAGCGCTTTAATTTCTCTTCTAAGTCTTGGTCTTTCTTGCTTATGAACTGGTCAATCAAGCCAGCGTTAAACGCCTGTACCGCGAGATCAGTATCCGCCTGCCCTGTCAGTAGGATGCGTTTTACATAAGGGTTGGTAAGGCTGGCGCAGAACTCGAGGCCGTTCATCGAAGGCATCGAGTAATCGACCACCACCACGCTCGGGGTGCTGAAACGCTGTGCGTTATAAACTTCTTTATACAGTTCATTAATCTCGATGTGCGTCAGCGTGTCGGAATCGAATGGCCCGGTCTTGTAAGAGGAATAAACGCGGCGGATGAGTTCAGCGTGCTGCTGGGCATCATTGATATGGGTCAGGGCTTGGCGGGCGGACTGGAAGAGACGATAGCTAAGATCGCGCGGTAATATCAAACTGACAGCATCGAGAAAGTCTGGGTCGTCATCGACCAGTACCACCTGTGTGGGGTAATAGAAAAGATGACAAATTGGAAACGAAACATCCAAAAGCGTACTCCTTGTACTCCCTATAGGTTCAGGGCGCATGAGGATAGCTTACTGACATCTTGCCAATCTAGCAAAGGCTGCGTTAGATCGACACTTCCTGAGCAAGGAGGTGTTCTACCTGGCGATCGAGCAAGGTCTTATAGTTCACCATAGGCTCATCGACTAGCCAGGTCTTGATGAACTCCCCATTCTGGTTATCGACCACATCGATAAACTCTTCTGTAATGAGCCTGCTATCAGCGTCGGCCAACACGTATGCGGCCTCACTGATAATGAGTGTATCGATCGGCGCCTCTTCACAAATCTGGCGTGTTAGGGCAAGATTTTCTCCTGCCACGGTATAGGTGTTTTGCTCAAGGGAGGAGAGCACGCCGGTGAGCAAGTCGCCGCAATGCAGTCCCGCTTTAAATTGTAGAGTGGGCAGGTCATTGGCCTCCAATTCTCGCGCCAAAGCTGCAGTGATCTCAAGAAACAACAGCGCGGCGCATACCGCATGGAAGCAGTGCTCGTCGTCCACTTGCGCAGCGCCGAAGGTGATTAGAATCTCGTCGCCCGCACATTTTTCGATATTACCGTTGTATAGCTGTGTCACTTTGTGCACGTAGAAGTAGTAGGTATTGAGCAGTTCAATAGTCTCCTGTGCCTCGTGTTGATGAAGCGCGAGCCGGTAATTGCTGATATTGATATTCAAGATGCTCACGAATGCACTGCCGGGGCGTCGATACAGAGCTGCCGCCTGCTCACTAGGGCTGAGTATTTTCTCTGGTCCAAACATCGCGTGCCGATTCTCATCGTCGCTCAGCTCGTATATTAGGCGGTTGTACTGACGTATAACCGCACCCACCTCGTCACCACGCTCACCGAAGGGGCTTGGCTCGGCTTCACCGCGCCTGACGCTTTGAATCGAGGCCGCGAGTAAGCGCAGTGGGAAGGTAACGACATGCTGAGTTAGAGCGATAATGACGCTAACGCCTGTTAGGACTAACAGGAGTAGGGCGGCGAGCATGAACAGGAAGTTACGGGTGACCCCTCTCTCGATATAACGTTGATCGAGATTGACGCGGACATAGCCCGCTAGGGAGTTTTGCAGCGCAATAGGCGCCAAGTAGCTGCCGAACAAATCACTGCGCTGCAAGGACTCACTGCCTGCAGGAGAAACCGAAGAGCCAGAGATGGCAATGACGCGGTCGTCTATGCTCAGCACGGCGACCTGGGCGATGGCCTCCTCTCGAGTCAACTGGTTCAATAAGACATTCATACTCACCATATCATTGGCTAGTACCAGTTCGGTCACTAGAATCGCGGTCTGCCGTGCGAGTGTATTGCCCAAACTATCTGCTTGTTGGCGCAGTATGTTTTCAGTCGTCTGATTGGTCACTAGCCAGAAGACGCACATAGACAGTATGAGGAGCACCGCAGTGCTAAAGGCAAACTTGTGGCCTAGCTTCATGCGCGTAGTGGTAGTTCTTTGTGGCGCTGAATCGCCGAGTGCTTGTGCTGTTATTCTGTCTTGTGACACGCGAGATTCTCTTATAACTGGTCTTGAATTACTGGAAGGAGTCCAGCGTAAGTTCTTCGTCACGAACAAAACTAAAATCGAGATTAGCGCTGGGTTCCTGCAAAAAGTTGCCCTGAACGAAATTCACGTCAGCCTGATAAAGTAACGGCAGTAGATCGATCGAGTCGATCATCGGTGCCACTACAAGTAAGCCGCGCGCATGTAGGCTGCTAACCACTGCATTAAGCTTGTTGCGCTGTTCGGGGTCTTTATCGATATCGAAAAGAAGTGATCTGTCGAGCTTAATAAAGGTCGCCTCTTCTAGGGGCAGAGAGTTGAGTGAAGTATAGGTGCAACCAAAATGGGTAATGGAGAGGGTAAAACCTAAGGTTTTGACTTGACCACAGAAGCGATCTACTTGTTTCGGCGAGCTCACGATATCGAGTTCGCTTATCTGCAGATTTATTCGATCTGCGTCGATATGCTGTTTCTGCAATAGGTCGCGTAACCACGGAAGGAACTCCGCGCTGGTAATTGAATTATGCGTAAGGTTGATGGTGAGCTTTAGCGCGGGATTGTTTCGCGCTGTGAGTAAGGCCAAGGAATTCTCGCACACCCATCGATCTATACTCTCACCAAGGCCTTGCTGATTCGCGAGCTCCAAGAAGCGTGGAGGGTAAATCAGATTGTTCTGATCTTGTAGGCGAATTCTGACCTCGTAGCGCTCTACGCCATCCTCTTTGAGATTGACGATTGGCTGAAAAACGAGGAGGAAATCTTCGTGTTCGAAGGCCTGCTCCAGTCTCTTAAACATTTTCGCAGCAGTCCCATAAGCATCGCTTGGTTCTTCTTTCTTGCTGTTATCTCTATTGCTGCGCACGGTGAGGTTGTGTCGCGCACGATCAATGACGACGCTAGTCGAAGGGGTAAGCTCGTTCACGATCGCGATTCCCGCACTGAGGCGCAACTTACTGCCCTGCGCAGGAATGTCTCGTAGTGCGGCATTGAGCGTCGCCTGCAGTTCTGTTAGGAATTGATCTTGTGCGTATTCGGTTTCATTGCTCATCAAGATCATGAACTCAGCGTCGCCGAGATGACCGATTACGGCGCCTAGCGGAGCGTTGTCTTTCACCAGTTTGGCGACGTCGGCTAATAGCAAATTACTTGCAGACTTGCCATTGAGTAGGGTGAAGTCTTGAAACTGCTCGAGCTTTAGCATGACCGCCGCGCTATTGACTTGCTCGTAGACCCCGCTGGCGATGGCGCGGTCGATCTTGGCTTGAATCGCACTTCGGTTGAGAAGGTTGGTAAGTAGGTCGAGGCTCTCTTGATTCTTGAGCCGTTGCTGCGAAGCGATATTGCCGGCAACAGGACGTATGATTATTTGCAGACTAGGCTCATCTTCGAAGACCGCTTGCGCGCTTTCTAGGCTAAGACGAGTCAGAGAATTAGGAGCGGTTTTCGCAAGGAAAACACAGCGCGATTGTGTATGAGATGAAGGCTCGCTTAGAAACTTGCGTATGCGCTCCACATCTTGCTCATCTACCAAATCGAGAAAGGTATGTTGCTTGAGCTGGGCTTCAGACTCATAGCCGAAAAGGTCTAGATAGGCGTGGTTGGCATACAAGAAGAGACCTTCGTGCAGATAGGCTACCGCGTCCGAAGCGCTCATCAGAAGCAATTGGTAGCGCTCTCGCAATTCGTTCAATGCGGCGTTGGTCTTGCGTAGCTCGCGCCGAGTGTGCAGGGCACTCAATTCATGTCGCACCATGCGCAGCAACACCGCAGCCTCTTTTGGCTTGTTTAAATCGTGTTTAGTGCAGACCACGCCGTTGCTCGGTAGCGCCAGCAACTCTTCGTCCTCGTCATAAAGCTTGCCTAGAGAGATAAAACAGATGTCCTGAGCAAGGTCGTCTATGAGTGATATTAGGCGTGCTATCGGCAATACCTGTGGGCCGGGGAAAAGAAACAGAATATCCCAGCGCACGCTCAGCAAGCGTTCGCGCAGATGGGGCTCGTCGGCTACGGATTCGGCATGGACGCTATAGCCGTCCTTGCGCAGCGAATTTATCAATAGCGTGCCGTCGGAAACGAGTTCCGAAGCGATGAGCACGTTAATTGTCGAATTCTGTTCCATCTGAATCCTTACACTGCTGGGGCTAGGCGCAGCGTTAATTGGGCCGCAAGCGCCATTGGCGGCGTTGACCCAATGTCTATTTGCGCTGAGTTTAGCATACTAAATTCACGCCCCGGACCTAGAGCGAGCCTAGATTGCAGGGTCAATTCACAAGATTTCGGCAAAATAACGACTTTGACCTCAAATTCCTCTAGGGCAAGGTGTAAACTCTCGATTGATGGCACGCGAGTGCAGCAAATCCACAGTAGAGTCTTTTAAAGTGAGTCGTATGGATCAGGGTGGCAATACAGAGCTAGATGGGGAAATGCGCAAGCGCAAGCGGTTGAAGGAGCTTAGACGGGCTAGAAATCGACTGTTTGTGTGTTTCTGGACCTTTCCCGTTTATGTGCTTGCCGTGATGCAGGTGCTGGAGACCGGCAACGAGACTACGCTGATCATGTTTGCCTATATGGCGCTATACGCGGGTTTCGGCGCGAATCTGGCGACTAAACGTTGTCCCCAGTGCCACCAACAGTATTTTGTGAAGACCTTCTTCCTGAACCCCTTCCGGACCCAATGCGCCCATTGCGCCTTAGCCCTCAAGCACGAGGAGTCGCTTGGTGCTTAGTCTCTAGCGCCGAAGATTGCGGATCCAACGCGCACGATGGTAGAGCCCTCGGCGATAGCCGCCTCATAGTCTGCGCTCATGCCGATCGACAGGCTGTCTAATTTTTCGAAGCGCCCCTGCAACTCTCTGAACAAAAGTGCCAGCGGTGCGAATACCGCGCGTTGCTGCGCATAGCCTACACAAGGGGCTGGTATCGCCATCAGCCCGCGCAGCCTGAGCCTAGGGAGTTTCGCGATTTGCTCACATAGAGCCGCAGTGTCCTCGAGAGCCATCCCAGATTTGCTGTCCTCGTGGGAGAGGTTTACTTGCACGCAGATGTTCAGGGGTGGGAGCCCCTCCGGGCGCTGACTGCTGAGGCGGCTCGCAATCTTGAGGCGATCGACGCTATGGACCCAATCGAAATGGGTGGCGATATCTGCCGTTTTATTGGATTGAATAGGGCCGATGAAGTGCCAGACAAGGTCGGGCAGGTCTAGTGACTGAATCTTTGCAAGTGCCTCTTGCACATAGTTCTCACCGAATTCGCGTTGACCCGCCGAATAGGCCTCACGCAGCTTCTGAGGTGTTTGCGTTTTCGTCACCGCGAGCAGTGTGACGCTGTCGGCGGCACGGCCACTACGGGTTGCCGCTTTTGTGATCTGATCTCGAACAGTGGAAATATTTTCTGCTATGCTTGCCATGGTTTCACCGAGTTAACGCTCTACTCACAAGTGCCGCGCCGGCGCGGCCTGCAAGCAATTCAAGGCGGCACTATAGCATAGCCCAAAGCCCTGCGAAGTTGAGTGCCGCGACAAGGCAGAATCCTATCTAACCCGACACTGTGCGCTGTCACGGTAAACATTCTCGATCATAAGCAGGTATCACGATGGATATCACGGAATTACTCGGTTTTAGTGTTAAACAGGGCGCATCGGATTTGCACCTGACCGCGGGCATGCCGCCATTGATTCGGGTAGATGGGGATATTCGCAAAATCAATATTCCCGCTATGGACCACAAGGAAGTCCATAGCCTTGTCTACGAGATCATGACAGACAAGCAACGCAAGGACTATGAGCAGTTCTTGGAAACAGATTTCTCTTTCGAGGTGCCAGGGCTGGCTCGTTTCAGGGTCAACGCCTTCAACCAGAATCGCGGCGCGGCGGCGGTATTCCGCACCATTCCGAGTAAAGTGTTGTCGATGGAGGAGCTGGGCATGGGGGCCGTGTTCAGACAAGTCTCCGACCTTGCTAGAGGCTTGGTGGTGGTGACAGGCCCGACAGGTTCGGGTAAGAGTACGACACTAGCGGCAATGATGGACTATGTGAATAACACTCGCTATGAGCACATCCTCACCATCGAAGATCCCATCGAATTCGTGCACGAGAGCAAGAAATGCTTGGTCAACCAGCGCGAGGTGCATCGCGATACTCTCGGCTTCGCCGAGGCACTGCGCTCTGCGCTGCGCGAGGACCCCGATATCATCCTGGTGGGCGAATTGCGTGACTTGGAGACAATCCGTCTGGCTCTGACCGCCGCGGAAACGGGCCACTTAGTTTTCGGCACCCTGCACACCACCTCGGCGGCGAAGACGATCGACCGTATTATCGATGTGTTCCCCGCTGCCGAGAAATCGATGGTGCGCTCTATGCTCTCCGAGTCGTTGCAGGCTGTCATCTCCCAAGCCCTGCTCAAGAAGACTGGGGGCGGTCGCATCGCCGCCCACGAGATCATGATCGGGACTCCAGCTATTCGAAACTTGATTAGGGAAGACAAGGTAGCGCAGATGTACTCTGCGATTCAGACCGGATCCTCGGTTGGGATGAAGACACTGGATCAGTGTTTGAAAGAGTTACTGCAGAAGGGCTTGATCACCAAGGAGGCCGCAAAGGCTAAGGCGAAGACTCCCGATTCGTTCTAGTGAACTCGGTATTTCTTTAAAAGAACGTGGCACAGATTGCCAGCAGATTCCTATGGGAGCTGCGCTGGGAATTTCTGCGCCAGACACTGTAGCCATGTCTCCAGAATCAATTGTGCGGCAAGGCAGTCTAGCTGTGCTGAAGATTCGCCACGCATGATCTGGCCACGGGCCTCGAAAGAGCTTAAGCGCTCGTCTATTCCATAGACGGGTTTGTGGTAACGGCCATTGAGGCGGTTGCCAAACTTGCGTGCGCGAACCAGGAGTTCACTCTCGGTATCGTCCATATTGTAGGGCAGGCCAACCACGAAGGCGTCGGGTTGCCACTTCGCGACTAAGGCGTCAAGTAACTCCCAATTCGGTATGCCATCGCGCGCAGGAATGGCATCAAGGGCTGTGGCGCGGTGAGTTATGCTCTGTCCCACTGCCGACCCGATACGCTTCGTACCGAAGTCGAAGCCGAGTAAGGACAAGTCCTCCGGTTTCTTCTCTGGGAAACTATCCATTGGGTAAAGCCCCAAGGCGTAATTCGTCAAGAGTCTCGATCATGAATGCCCCGCCGTGGACGAGAGTTGGTCTAGGCTGATGCCGAGTATGGAGGCGGCCGCTTCCGCCTTCTTGGCGTGATCGCTGGAGAAAATTAACTCTGTCACTGCCGGTACCGTAAGCCATACGTTGTCGCTAATCTCCTGCTCGAGTTGCCCCGCCTCCCAGCCGGCGCAGCCGAGTGCCACGAGGTAGCGCTCAGGCCCGACCCCCATGGCGATATCCGCCAAAATATCTTTGGACATCGACAGGCTTAGCTCGGGAGTAATGGGCAGGGTGTACTCCCATTCGCGACCACTGTTATGCAGGATAAAGCCCTTGCCGGTCTCGACCGGACCGCCAGTCATCACACGCTGACTATGGAAATCGATATCGCCCTTGCGTTGGTCCAAGCTGATCTTCAGCTCTTCGAGGAGATCCGCTAAGCGCATATTGGATGGCTTGTTGATGACAATACCTAAGGCGCCCTCTTCGCTATGTCGCCATAGATAAGTGACGGTCTGATTAAACCATGGGTCCTCAAGATGCGGCATCGCGACTAAGAACTGATTCGCGAGTGAGCCTGGAGTGGCCTCGTAGTGAGTGCCTGTTGAGCTGTCGTGCGTCATGTGCTTCCACGAGTTAAAGAGTGAGTTGATTACTGGCTAGTAAAAGAGTTGCCCTGATGAAAACGCCAGGTACGGATGATCTCGAGAATGTCGACATCGCTGAGCATCTCGGGCGGGAACGGATCGAATGGGGCCGCTAGCCGCACGATGTTGATTGCCGCCTCGTCTAGGACTCGATGCCCGGAGCTCTGCAATATGCGAATCTCCTGCACGGAGCCATTCGGCCGCAAGGCCACGAGCATGCGAAGGCTACCGTACAGCTGCTGGGAGCGTGCCTGCTCGGGATAATTTATATTGCCCACGACCTCGATGCGTTTCCGCCATGAATCCAAGTATTGGGCGTCATGGCGCTTCTGTGTGGAGGCGGAGGAGATCGTGTAGGTGCGTGGACGCTTCGCGTAGGCCTGTTGCTGCATGTCCAGCTGTGCCTGCAGGCTAGCGATAGCGAGGCTTAACTCTTCCGGTGTGGCCTGTTCCGAAAGTTGCGTGTCGGTCTCGGGCGCTTCGTCTTCTAATTGCTGCTCCAGTTGTTGCTCGGAGTTGATCGTACTGAGTACCGCCAGATCGCTCGCCTCGGTTTGACGATTGGGCGCTGGTGCCTGTGGAATAGGATCGACCTGTTGGATCACCTCGTCGTGAAATGGAGCCTCGAACGGGGTGCTCGGCGCCGCCGCTTCGTCGAGCGTGCCGCTGCCGGTCTGATTCTCTTGCGCGATGAAATCGGCCTGGTCGGGCGCCACATCGCTACGATACTGGGCAAGCGTAATCTCGATGGCCGGTGCGCTATTGCTTTCTTCGAGGTAGCTAAAGCCCACCCCGGCGATGAGCATGATGTGCAAGCAAGCGGAAAGGAAAATCGTGAATCCAAAACGCTCTTTAGAAAGATCGGTGTCTGCTGTCATAGGCCCTGAGTAATGCCGACCCGCTGTGTCTAGAGGCGGGCGGCTAGCTTGCTTTCGATGCATCGCATAAGGTCGCCAGCGATGTCGAGATTATACGCGTTATTGAGTTCGCGAACACAGGTGGGGCTGGTGACATTGATTTCGGTCAGATAATCGCCAATCACATCGAGGCCAACGAAGAGCAGGCCTTTCGCCTTCACGGCCTCTTTGACTTGGGCGCAGATCCATAGATCCCGCTCTGACAACAGCTGCGGGACACCGCTGCCGCCTGCGGCTAGGTTGCCGCGGGTCTCCCCTTGCGCGGGCACGCGCGCGAGGGCATAGGGGACGGGCTCCCCGTCAATTAAGAGGATGCGTTTGTCTCCCGCAACGATCTCCGGGATGAAGCGCTGCGCCATGATTGGCGTCTGGCCGTGGTTAGTGAGTGTCTCGATGATCACACTGACATTGGGGTCGCCTTTGCCTAGCCTGAAGATCGAGGCTCCCCCCATCCCATCGAGTGGTTTGAAGATCACGTCTTCCTGGGCCTTATGGAAGGCTTTGAGTACGGAGGCCTTACTGCTAACCACTAGGGGCGGACAGCATTGCGGGAACTGAGTCGCAAAGAGTTTTTCATTGCAATCCCTTAGGCTCTGAGGCTTGTTGACTACGACCGTGCCGGCGCTCTCGGCCTGCTCTAGCATATAGGTCGAGTAGATATATTCGTTGTCGAAGGGTGGGTCTTTGCGCATCAGGATGGTGTCTAAGTTGCTCAGTGGCTCCTCGCTTGCCGCCCCGAGGCTATACCAATTTTTCTCGTCCCAAGCGACGGTCAATTCGCGCATCAGGCCCATCGCCACGCCGTCTTTGAGGTATAGGTCGCTCTGTTCCATATAGGAGATAGACCAGCCGCGCTCCTGGGCGGCCATGAGCATAGCTAGGCTAGTGTCCTTCATATAGCTGATGGATTGGATAGGGTCCATGACGATGCCGAGTCGAATGCTCATTTTAAATTAGCCTAAAATCAGAGTGGAAGAACCGGGCCAACGCTTCGCGATGACCCTTCGCTGCGCAGATCATAGCGCAAGTCGAAGCGGGTATCGACGCAGCTTTCTAAGCGCATTGCACAAATCTGTGCTAAATCTCAATTACACTCACATAAGGAGAGCAGCATGGAAGCGGAAACTCTCGACAATGCTGGCGCATTACAGATTCTTCTCGTCGATGATAGCCGCAGTACGCGCGAAAATGCGCTAGAGCTTCTCGATCAGCGTCAGTATCGGATGCAAGTCGCCGAAAATGGCTTTGAAGCGCTGTGCAAACTGGTAGCGCAGCCCCCCGATATCGTGTTCATGGACAGCACCATGCCCGAGCTAGACGGTTTTGCGTCTTGTGCGCTGATCACAGCCAGTCCCCAGTATGCGCATATCCCAGTCGTCATTATGAGCAGTAACGATAGCCCACTGGAGAGGGCGCGCGCCGCACTGGCGGGCGCCCAACGCCTGATCGGCAAACCCTTTCGCAAGCGCGATCTGCTCGAGGCCCTCGAGGCCTTGGTGCCTGAGCAGGATGCCCATGAGGAGGCTGACCATGGCGACAGTCCTAGTCATTGACGACTCTCCCACACAGGTCGCGTGTCTGCGCGAACTGCTGCGCGGGCCGCGCATCTTGCACCGCAGCAGCGCTTCGCTGCACCAGGGGCCGCTAGTGCCCGAACCGGTCGACCTAGTCCTAATCGCCTTGATTCTAACTCGCGACAACGGATTCGAATGCGGGCTTGCGCTGCGCGAACTCGGCTATCGCAATATTGTGTTGTACAGCGATTGCCCAGAGGATACGGATGAGGACTGGGCGCGGGCTATAGGGCTGCAGGGTCTAGTGCAGTTGCCCGCTCCTGCGCAGCTATTGCGGCAACACGTGAATAGCTATTTGCACAGTGGTGCTCAGGGGCAGGAAGATGACCAGCGTTGGGCTTCCTAGTATTGCGCTATGGCAGGGCATGCAAAGCAGGGCGAGCTGTCTTCCCGCGCTCATGCAAGAAGCGTTCGAAGACGAGGCGTTGCTTGCGGGTCAGCGCGTGCACGCTTGTCTGCGCCAGCTGAGCGCATTGGCCAGTCTTGCCCAGGCCTGTCGTTTGTCGCTGTATTGTCGCGAGTGCAGTAAATTGCTGACTCTGTGTGCACAGCACAGTGCTCGTCGTCGTACTCTCGAGCCTCTGTTACTGCTTGCCGCAGTGCGTGTGGCACAGTCCCTAGAGAGTCCCCTGTCTTGCCTGATCGACAGAGCGAATCTCGATGAACTAAGGCGCGCAAGAGGGGCTAGCGCGATGGCTCAAACTCGCAACGAAAATAGCACGGCATGGGCGGTTCCGAATCTAAAAGCTCTATTGTGTAAACGACTGCGCAGTGCTCACTACAGGCTAGGGGATTGTGCCGAGTATGCTGAGCCACACTCGGCTCCCAGTCAGTCGAATAGTTTTCTCAGTTTGAATCGCGTCGCCGCGCTATGGCTAGGCAAAACCGTGCTAGAGAATGTCGAGAATTCACGCCGCTTCCAACAGACGTGCATGCAGATACTGCGCTTGGAACTTTGCTGTCATGAGGCGAGTGCGGGTGCGCCGCCGCGGACATTCGGCGACTTGCGCGTGCGCTTCTTGGAGGTCTCAAAGCAGCAATTATTGAGTGGACTGCGCCGACAGATACGCGAGCTAATAAAGGCAGGAACACAGCAAGAAGGAATGCATTTAGCGCGTAGCCTGTGGGTTTTTCAGAAGGTCGATGTGTGTTGTACGCTGCTCGATTCTCGTCAGGCCATGGCATTGAAGAGGATCGGCGTCAGCGCACAGCAGCTCGCATTGCATCTTCGATGCTGGGCAATACGGGAGCGCGAAGCGCAAACGCTCTTATACCTGTGTGCGCTCGCGCTCGAGCGTCATCTCGACATCGCAATCGTAGTCCAGCAAGGGCGGCAATCGCGAGATCGCGCCGATATACGCCTGCGCCGTAAGGTTCAACATTTTATTCGCACTCATAGGCGTAGGCTGCGGGCGGAGTATGGGGTGCCTGTAAGGCGCGCGCGCGCGATTGCCTATACGGAGGTACAGCAGATCCATCGTGTATTCTGCGCTAATTTAAAGTTATATAAAAAAACGGGATCGAGAATGTCCGTCGAAGACGACTTCTTTCACGCGTTGATACGCTGTAAGTCGATCTCTGTTTATATGGGAGAGATGGCTCTATATGAAGTGCTATTCAATCTACGCGAGATGGTCGTCTTGGCGATCGAGCGCAGGCTGATACTGACAAGGGCTCTGTTCGGATTATTGCCTAGGCTCACTGCGTATTGCCTGCGCTCATTGAAGCAAGGGGGACGGGTGCTAGGCTATGACACACGCCTGATCGGCGCACTAAGTGAGGTGCTAAGGGCCCATAGACAGAATATGCTCTCGAGAGTCGCAGTGCGGGATAGGCAGATAAACATGCCCTCGCTTAAGGGGCAGAATGACAAACGCGAGGGCCACTCCATTGCTACTACACAGCTACCCAGTTATCTGGCGAACAACATCCGTAGCGTAATTACGGACCCGGAGGCAATCTACCGCTGTAAGTCTGTGCAGGAATTCGCGGAGCTTAGTAGGGGGACCATTCTAGAACTAAACTTGTTAGCGCGAGGAGCGCTCGCGTTGCGAGTCGACCGTTTGGCGGCATTGAGCGAGGTATTGCTAGAGATCTATCGTTCTGTGAATGCGCTGACACAGCTGCCGCAACAAGGCAGCCTGCAGTGCAATCTTCGCAAGGCACATCGTTGTCTTCGCCTTGCGTTAAATCAGGCGGCAGCGAGGCAAACGGTCTGTGAAGTCCGCCCAACTATAATCGGCCTGTACCGCTTCCTAGAGTGCCTGCATCGTGCCCCCGCGCACGCGCCCGATTCTGTGCAAGCGGCTCTTCGAGCAGTGAATTCTCTGGCGGCGGATATGCGCGTATTCGCCGATCTCTTCGTCAGTGCCATCGACCCTAGTCGCGCAACGCGCGCTCAACTAGCGCAGGACCAGCTGCAGGGGCTACTGAGTGCAACGCGTCGCTTGCAGGAGGATCTGAGCGCGAACGCGATGGTCGATCTCGCACGATGGGTGCCTTCGTTGACCTACACGGTAGGGCGCCATAGCAATGAGTGTGGCAAGCCGGTACGGCTGCAGGTGCATCTCGATGGCATCGAGGCCCCGCGTGGCTTGGTGGATCGATTGCAGGTATCGTTACAAAGCCTGTTGCGCCTGATGATCGAACACAGCGTCGAGGCTGTGCCGCGGCGTCGAGACGCAGGCAAGTCCGACAGCGCAAGCCTGCAGGTTCGGGCAGAGCGCTCCGGCGCCAGGCTAGAGGTGATTCTAACGGACGATGGTGAAGGTTTGAGCGCTAGCCAGGTCGCCAGCGTCACAGAACAGATCGTGGCACATGGGGGGGCTTTGGCACTGGCGAGTGAGGCGACCGACGGCAGTGTTGTATGTGTCTGCGTCGACTGCGCAAGCCTGCGTTGGGATATTGCCTCGAAGTCGTTATAATGCCGCCTTCGTAATTCATTCGGGTAAGCAAGACTTTGAAAACATTAGGGTTCGCGTGGGGCGTTGGGGGCGTGGTGTTACTTCTGCTATTTGCAGTGCTGCGCCTATCCCCGATGGCCTTCGAGTTGTCGTCCTATGATCTAGAGATAGTTCATTGGTCCATGCTTGCCGTCAGTATCCTCTATATGGCCTATGCGGAAGGCTATAAGGGCTTTCATCTGGGCTTTGCCCCGCGTGTGGTGGCCAGGGCTAGCTATCTAAGCGCTAACCCACGCCTACTGCATATCCTCTTCGCTCCGGTATTTTGCATGGGTTATATCCACGCCACTCGACGCCGCAAACTGCTCTCGTTTGGGCTGACCAGCATGATTATTTGCTTTGTGCTAATAGTGCGTCTGCTGCCACAGCCGTGGCGCGGCATTGTTGACGCCGGCGTCGTCACTGGTCTGATCTTGGGCATAGCCTCGATCGCTTTTTTCCTAATGCAGCGTTTGCGCTTCCCGGACCGCCTGCAAGTAGCCATCGATTTGCCGGAGTGAGGCAGGGCTAAACTCTTCATGCTTAAGGGCCAGCACAATGTTCAAGCAAGCCAATCAGAGTAGCCCTTGCGCCATCATCGTCAGCTTCGAGCCTGATGTCGCTGTGTTGCTCGCCCTCGTGGAGCAAGTGGGCGCTCAAGCCGATTTCGTTCTTATAGACAATGCCTCTAGCAACGCCGTCGATTTTCTTGAGCGCGCGGGCAGCGCGTCACGCTGCCTTGCTGTCCATCGTCTGGAGAGCAATATAGGTCTCGCAGCGGCGCTGAATATCGGGCTCGAGGAGGCCGCTGCGGCCGGCTATGGCTTCGCAGTTCTATTCGATCAGGATAGCCAGGTGCCGGTCTCTTTCTTTGCCGATATGCAGGCGAGTTACCAAGAGGCTGCGTTGCTTTGCAATGCGCCAGTCGCGGCAGTTGGGCCGCGCCTCAGAAGCCCGCGCAATAATAAGGCCACGCCCTTCAAAGTATTCAGCCGTATGTTCGGGCGCAGCGATAGAGTAATTCCGGGCAGTACGCAGCTCTTCTACGCAGAGTTTTTAATCTCCTCAGGGTGCCTAATCAACCTCGACCATTTGGCGCAGATCGGCACGATGCGCGAATCCTACTTCATCGATAATATCGATCTCGAGTGGTGTTTCCGCGCCATCGCTAAGGGCTTCGTAGTAGTGGGGACTGGCAAGACAGAACTACAGCATAGTATTGGTGTGCAAGACGATAGCGCTTGGGTCAAGGCGGGGCTGATCGTGAGTCATAGCCCACTGCGCAGCTACTACTCTACGCGCAATCGCTTCAGCCTGTATCGGGAGGCGTATGCGCCCCTGGCGTGGAAGCTACGCGACTTTCCTCGCTTCCTACTCAAGACGCTCTGGTTGCTAGTGTTCACCTCCCAACGCGCGCAATACTGGGCAAATATTCGCCGAGGATTGGCGGACTCAGCGAGGCAACTTAAGTGAGCGAAGCACCCACAGCGTTGCCTAGAGTTGCCATCGTATTAGCCACTTACAATGGCGAGGACTTTATCAGGCCCCAGCTCGACTCCCTGCTGGCTCAGGATTACACAGACTTTGTGATTGTCGTGCGCGATGACGGCTCCGCGGACAGCACGCCGAGTATTGTGCAGGATTATGCCCGCACGCATCCGGGAAAATTTCGACTCTTAGAGAGCTTCGAGAACCTTGGCGCTAGCACTAGCTTCTCGACGCTCATCACCTATGTGTTGGAGCACAAGGAGTCCCTCGGTTTAGAGCAGGCCTATATCATGTGCTGCGACCAAGACGACGTGTGGCATCCCGACAAGATAGGCAAGTCGATGCAGGCGATGCTCGCCTTAGAGGGCGAACACCCGTATCGAGCCTGCTTGGTGCACAGCGATCTGCGCGTTGTCGACGCGCAGGGACGAGAGCTCGCGCCATCGTTTTTTGCCTACCAAGGTATACGTGCGCGGAAGAATAGCTTTGCGCGGATGTTGGTCAGCAACTCGGTCACAGGCTGTACCGCCGTAATCAACGAGAAACTCGCGCAGCTGGCAAGCCCGATCCCAGCTCAAGCCATCATGCACGACTGGTGGTTGGCATTGGTGACGTCCTCAATCGGCCAAGTGAGGCCTATCGCGGAAGCCCTAATCGACTATCGGCAGCATGAGAATAATACGCTAGGGGCTAAACCACTGACCTCCTCTGGCTTCTCATTGCGCAAGTTGCGCAAACTCAATGACCCGAGTTTCGATGCCATCACTATGGCGCTAAGTACACAGGCGGAAACGTTCGCTGGGCGATATCATGCCAACTTGAAGAACCGCGACGTCTTTGTGCTCAGTTTCGCCTTGTGGATGGGTAGCCCTTATCGCTGGCTGCGAAATTTGGTCTTGAAGGGTTTCCTGTTCCTGTTTAGCTAGTGCGACCGATAGTTTGTGATCGCTCGCGATGCGCACACCAGGGAGAGCTCTCGGCACGAACTACTTAGCTTTTCGAACGAAAATCTTTTTAAGTTTCTCTAGGAACGATTCGGGGCTGCAATCACGATCAACGGCCTCGAGGGACTTCTCGAGGATTCCATTCCAAAGATCCTTGTCGCCATAGAGTCGAATACAGTTTGTTGCAAAGCTCTGCGCGCCTTCCGAAGACAAAATTTCGACTTCATTTTCCCAGCCAAGCTGACTGACTAGTAAGTCGGTCGCGACTACAGGAATGCCATGTGCGGCGGCCTCATGAATTTTATGAGGTATTCCCGCCGCGAATCTGGTGGGTGCTATGAAGACGCGGCAGGAATTGTAAAACTGCGTAAGGTCGTCTTGCATGCCAAGGAATTTAAAGGCAGGGTTCTTAATACCGTTAAGCTCGCTAGCACCGTTTAAGCCGACGACGATCACTCGAACATCGTCCTGTACAGACTGTTGAATCTTAGGAAATATCTGTTCGGCGAACCAGATCAATGAGTCCACATTGGGCGAACCATTGTCTTGAAGTGAGCCGACGAATAGAAAATCTTTCCGGTGCTCGAATGCATTGGGAGTTTGCTTTACTTCACATGAGTGCCCTAAAGTATAGACGCTGCTATGCCCGGCGTGCTCGAACTGCATTGCCTCGGAATCTGAGACGCAAATGACTGAGTCGGCGAGACGGGCGACGGAAATCTCTTTGTTCAAAGCGTCTATGGCTTGCTCATCGGAAACGTCACTGCCCAGTAGGCGTAAGCGCAAGACCTCCCTACTCGCCGCGATCGCCTCGGCATCATATATCAGTTCACTACTACCGAGCAGCCCCTCGTGAGTCACAAGAAGTTCATTGAGGAATTTCATATTGTGATCGCGACTTACCAGAATGTGCTCGTAGTAGTCTTTGCGATCCAGAAGGAAAGTCGCCAATTTGTCCGTGCCTGAGTCGAGCATTACCTCAATATCGGCTGGCAGAGTTGCGTAGGTGTCTTGCCATTGCTCAAAGGGCATGCGTAGTGGATAGAAAGTGATCTGTAGGCCTAAGCCGTGCAAATCTTTAAGGATGTGTCTGCAGCGTGGATATCCTGCCCCTAAGCCTACGTGTGGCACCCTATCGTCGATAACAAGGATGCGGGGTTTCTGTGAGATCTCCCTCGCCAACAATATATTGCCCTCGGCGGGAGCTAACTTGGCTTTCAAAGCGTCCGCATGTTTTTGTGCAAATATCTCTCGGTGTGCAATCTGTAGCTTGCTCGCATTAGAGTATCCGCCGGAACTCGCGAACTCGTAGTGAATCACTATGGCTCTGGGTTCATAAATAACTTTATAGCCAAGTTTTTTTAGGCGGAAACAGAAGTCGGATTCTTCATAGTAAGCAGGGGCGTAATCGAGATCGAAACCATTCAATTGCTTAAAGAGATGGTTTTTTATCAGCAGGAACGCTCCTGAGCAGTAGTCCACCTCGCGTTGAAACATAAACTCGGGATCATTTGGGTTGCGACCACGACCATAGCCAAGGCAGCTGGCATCGTTCCAGACAATACTTCCCGCCTCTTGGAGGGAGCCGTCCAGCAAGACTATTTTTCCGCCAACTGCGCCGATCTGTTCATCGGATTCCAGTGTCTCAACCGCGTTCTCAACGGCATCTTTTTGCAGTATCGCGTCGTTGTTGAGCAAGAGGATATGCTCGCCCCTCGAGGCGGCAGCGCCTTGATTGACTGCCTCAACAAAACCGACATTGGATTCGTTGTAGATAATCGTCGCCCCGGTGCATTTTTCCAAAAGTTGTTGAGTGTTATCGGAGGAGGCGTTGTCGATTATAATCACCTCCGTCGCAATGCTAATCGTATCAAGCAAAGACTGAAAACAAAGCAAGGACAGTGGCGCTTGATTAAAAAGGATGATAATAATAGAGACTTTTGGGCTATCCGATTGTGGGAAAACGATCTTGCCCTCACCGGCGATAAACTCGGACAGTGCCTTGTTCGCTTTCTCCGAATACATTCTCTTCAGCTCGAGTGGGTCTGTGTTTGTCTCCAGCGCTGTGGTATCTGCCTTCTTCGAGCCCTTCACGGCTTGGTATACACGCTTGCCAAGCGCAGTGTTAGTCACGCTAAGGCCTAAGCGTTGCTTAGTTCTTTTGAGTAAAGAGAATGGCTTTCGGGCGATCAAGCATAGTTGCCAAAGCCGACTGGACTGAATCTCACTCAGGGCACTTCGCAGTGAAATAGCGTAGGTTTCTAGAATTCTATACTCACCCTCTAGCGCGCTAACTTGCGAGCTGATCGCACTGATATCGGCATCTCTGTCAGTGATAGTGCGAGAGAGATCTGCAATATAGCGATCTAGTTCTTCGATATGTTCGCGCTTCGACGCTAATTCTTCCTCTACCTTATTTACATAGTCGCTTCTATCGAGTTCTCCGATAATGGTATTGAACTGCTCGCCGTCGATGCTGCTCATCCATTTGTCGAATATTTTCACTCGCGCCTCATAAGAGTTGCTGCCCTTCTGATATTTCTCTCGCTGAGAGTTGAGAGAGGTGCCAGAAGTGCCGCCTTTCCTGTAGAAAGCGCCTAATACTGGAAGATGGTAGAAGTCGGAATGGGTAGAGCATTGCAGCCAGAAATCCCAGTCTTCGTAGATATCTAAGTGCTCGTCGAACTTGCAGCCAAAATCTCTGAGGGAGCTGGAAAAAAGGACGGAGTGAATCGGCAGATAATTGTCTTGTTTCAACAGCGCCGCGTCGAAAGATCGAGAGAAAATAAAATCGGTAGGTGAGCCATCGATATCGATTACTTGGGTATTACTATAGGCAAGCAGATAAGTGGGGTTCTCAGAGAGCGCTTGCATCAACTCTTCGATATGGCGAGGCGCGATAAGATCGTCTTCGTCTAAGAATATTAGAAAATCACCCTTGGCATTGGCTAGGGCGACATTCGCTGCGGCGGGTCTATTCCATGGAGTCCCGCTACTTACTTCGCGTAAGCTTGTTCTTATAGTCGTAGACTTGTATACATCCAATCCAACGCCAGTGCTGTCTATGAGCACGATCTCCAGATTTGGATAAGTCTGTTTATCCACCGAGAGTAGCGCATCGATCAACACCGGCCGGTTCATGCTTCGGCACAGTATTGAAACCAATGGAGGCTCTTCAGCGCGTGGGCTGACCTCTACTGTTGAAATTGGATCGAGGTTGTTAATGATTGGCTCCTAAAAATTTTTTAAACAGAGAGTGCAAGAAGCTCTTTGTCGGCAAAGGGCGATACACCTCTGGCATCGGCACATCGGTCAGCTGCAGGCGCTCTTGACGCATCAGCTCGGCCTCGCTGAGTAAATGAGGTTGGCGCAGTAACTCGGGTGTTAGAAGGCAGAAGGCTTCTGCATACTTCACCTGAACAGGCAGTGTATAGGTCCGGAAATGATTCAGCGCGAAGATGTATTCGTCGAAGGGCGAGATGTTCAGCTGCGAGTGGTACACGGCGATAGCGGCACGTTTCTTGGCCTCGTAAGCGGTGATGTCGATCAGCACGTCGACGCGCGCGAGCGGAGCGCCGACCTCATACATGGCGACACGCAAATCTTTTCCCTCGCTGACAAGGCGCCTTGTAGCCTCGATTACGAGCCATGCAGTAGCGCGATGGTCGGGATGGATCTCGTTGAACGAGGTTGTAAGTATTAGGTCTGCACCGCTTTCGATGATGGCTAAGCGCGCCGCCTCTATCGAGGGTTCATCACAGCGCACGCTGCGATCTTTCACCTGCCAGAAGTCGACGCTCTGGATGCCAAGAATGCGCGCGGCGGCCCGAGTTTCGTCCTCGCGCACGGCACTGCCTTGCTTGCCATGCTCGCCGAAGTCTCCCGACGTAACCAGTATCGCTTGGGTGGGAATCTTGGCTTCCTGAAACGCCGCTAACAAGCCACCGCAGCCCAAGGTCTCATCGTCGGGATGCGGGGCAAAAACGAGCGCCTTAGTACAGGGTATTGTGGCGCTGGCTTGATAGGGCGTTAATCGCGATTCCATCGGCTAGCTCTCAATTGATCTTACGTATAATTATCGACTCGAGCACCTCGCCGATAAAGTCAAGGAAGAGAGTGTCTAGCTCTGGATGGAAGTAGTCGTGCGACTTGTTGCCAATCGCTAACACCCCTAGCATACGCTCGCGCCCGATCGGGCATAGCGCCACTGAACGAATGCCACCGCCGCGATGCGGGAACAGGAAGTTCGCTGTCTCCTTCTCGATACTCTTGCAGATAGTCTTGCGATCACGCAGTAGCGTTGGAAAGCTCTCTTGCAGGAAATCGGTGGACTCGAGCCGAGTGTTGCCGACATTATTGAGGTGTTCGGTTTCGAACAGGATCACGCTGCTAACATCGATGCCCGGTTGCGTATTGAGGTTGGCCTCGGTGGCGCTGGCGATCTGGGAGACTTCGTCTTCGATAAGCAACGCCAGGATCAATGCGCGGGTGACGCTGAACAGTTGATCATTATACTTAGCATTCTCCATCAAGGTGTTGAGCGTGTGGCGAGACTCGATGCTGCGCTCGCGCAGTATCTTGACCTGGCGCTCCAGCAGAGATATTGCTTTGCCGCTCTCATGGGGAAGGGTGATCTGCTCCAACAGGCTATCTCGATTGATAAAAAAATCGGGATGCTTTTGCAGGTAGGCCGCGACTTGGTCGGCGCTTACATCATTCTTGTCGGAGCCTTGCTTTGCAGAGGTGTCGCTATTCATACGCTCTCTTCACTTTTCGTCACGATGATTATGAAACGGTGTCTAATTCAATGCTGCCTTCGAAAACGCTAGTGGCGGGGCCGCGCATGATTACCGGGCTGCCAGGGCCTGCCCAGCTTAGGCGCAGGTCGCCGCCGCTAAGATGGGCGACCACGTCGTTATCGAGTAGGCCGGCGGCATGACCGCACACCACGGCCGCGCAGGCGCCAGTGCCACAGGCTTGGGTTTCCCCGACGCCACGCTCGAATACGCGCAATTTGATCTGGCCGCGGGCGATGACCTGCATAAAGCCTATGTTGACCCCCTGCGCAAAATCGGGATGTGCCCCAAGTGCTGCGCCAATCTCGCCCACGGCGGTGCTGGCGACATCGTCGACGCAGATAACCGCGTGCGGATTGCCCACAGAGACGGCATAGAAATGCACGGTCTGTGTGTGACCGTTCAGCGTGATCTCGCGCTGATAGCTGTCCGCCTGCGTTGCGCTAAAGGGTAAGGCGCTTGGAGTGAAGTCGGGCTGTCCCATGTCGACGGTGACGAAGCCATCCTCTTCCACGTGCAATACGATGATGCCGCGGCTAGTCTTGACGCGAATTGTATTGAGTGTGGTCAGGCCCTTATCCAGGACGAAGCGGGCAAAGCAGCGTGCGCCGTTGCCGCAGTGTTCAACCTCGGAGCCATCGCAGTTGAAGATGCGATAGTTGAAATCGACATCGGGCTGCGTAGGAGCTTCGATCAGCAATAGCTGGTCGAAGCCGATGCCGAAATGGCGATCGGCAAGCCTCTGGATTTGAGTGGCAGTTAGGCTGACGGGGTGGGAGATAAGGTCCAACACCATGAAGTCGTTGCCAAGGCCATGCATTTTTGTAAAAGGTAAAATCATATTTTCTCGATCGATTTGCCTTTGGCTACAGTGTTCGTTCTAAAGACAGCTGGTAATCCAATGTCTCGCGCTCGCGCACAACGGTCGCCGTGTCTCCGTCGACCATGATCTCCGCCGCCCGATTGCGGGTGTTGTAATTGGAGCTCATCACGAAGCCATAGGCGCCGGCCGTGCGCACTGCTAGCAAATCTCCTTGGGTCAATGCCAAGGGACGATCCTTGCCGAGGAAGTCGGCCGATTCACAGACTGGACCAACCACATCGAAGCTCAGTAGCGGTTTGTCGGCGCCGCCCTTATTAACGGGCACAATTTCCTGCCAAGCGCCATACAGTGCGGGTCTTAGCAGGTCATTCATAGCGCCATCAACAATAGCAAAATTCTTATGGGAGGTGTGCTTTAAATACTCCACCTTCGTCACGAAAATCCCGGCATTGGCGCAGATCGAGCGGCCAGGCTCGAGGAATAGGGCAAGGCCCCGGCCCTCGATCTTGGCTAGTACCGCGGCGATGAAATCCGCCGTCGCGGGAGGGGTTTCGTCGCGATAGTTCACGCCGAGGCCGCCGCCGATGTCGAAGTGCTCGATGTGGATGCCATGAGCCTTCAGCTCATCCAATAGCATCAACAGGCGATCGATGGCATCGAGATAGGGCGCGATGGTGGTGAGCTGCGAGCCGATATGACAGTCGATGCCAACGATATCGATATTGCTCATCGCCGCGGCGCGCAGATAGACCTGGGCCGCACTCTCGATGGCGATGCCGAACTTATTCTCCTTCAAGCCCGTGGAGATATAGGGGTGAGTGCCAGCATCGACGTCGGGATTGACGCGCAGAGAGATCGGCGCTCGCTTGCCGAGCTGCGCAGCCACGCTATTGATGCGGTCCAGCTCAGGCTCGGATTCGATATTGAAGCAGCGTATGCCTAACTCCAGGGCCTTCGCGATCTCGCCCTCGGTCTTGCCGAGGCCCGAGAAAATCACCTTGCTGGCATCTCCGCCCGCCCTTATTACGCGCTCTAACTCGCCGCCTGAGACGATGTCGAAGCCGGCGCCTAGGCGTGCCAAAACCCCAAGCACCGCGAGGTTTGAGTTGGCTTTGACGGCGAAGCAAGTCAGGTGCTCGACGCCTTGGAGCGCTTGTTCATAGGCCAGTAGATTGTGCTCTAAGGCGGCGCGGGAGTAGATAAAACAGGGGGTGCCATGCTCTTGCGCGATAGACGCGATGGGCAGGTTTTCAGCAAATAAGGCATTGTCTCGGTAGAGGAAGGGTTCCATGATTTAACCTGAGTCGAAAGGGTTAGGGTGTTGCCTAGGCGGCGGTCACCAATGAGGCGGTCTGGTCCGGCCGCTGGAGAGGGCCCTTTTGACCACAGCACAGTAGGCTGCAGCTTAGGAGTAGAATCAGGATCAGGCGCATGAAAACAGTCACTTATAGTCGCATTATTGAGTTTCGTAATGCGCCGATTATACCCGCACTAGGCCCGCAAAAGCCACGTCACAGGTGCGGGGATTACGAAGATCCGACCTTGAAAAACGCGGTGCTCAGCCCTATAGTTCCCCCTCGACTTTTTGGCGACACTTTAGGGTGTAGTCACTAGACATGCGCTTCTTAGGGTAAGAGTGCTCGTTATCAGCAAATCTTGACTTTCGTGCCTATGCATTCGGAAAAGCAAATATGATTGAAATTAGTCACTTAACGAAGAAGTTCGACAATTTTACCGCAGTAGATGATCTAAGTTTTAAGGTGGTAGAAGGAGAGGTATTAGGTTTCCTAGGCCCCAATGGCGCCGGCAAGTCTACTACCATGAAGGTGATCACCGGTTTTCTCTCGGCAACCCATGGCAGCGTCACCGTCGATGGGCATGACATCGCCACCGACCCCATCGCCGTCAAGGCACTGATTGGCTATCTGCCAGAAGGGGCCCCAAGCTATCCGGACATGACAACACTAGAGTTCCTCGACTTTATCGCCGAAATTCGCGGCTATAGCGGTGAGGAGAAGCATCGGCGCATCGAGAAGGTCATCAACGATGTTGAGCTGCGCTCTGTCTGCCACAAGACGATCGACACCCTTTCCAAGGGTTTTAAGCGTCGTGTTGGTCTCGCCCAGGCAATTCTTCACGACCCTAAGGTGTTGATTCTCGATGAGCCCACCGATGGACTAGACCCGAATCAGAAGCATCACGTGCGCAAGCTAATCCGCAATCTCGCCAAAGACAAGATCGTGATCATCTCGACCCATATTCTCGAAGAAGTCAGTGCCGTGTGCACGCGTGCGATCATCATCGCGGGCGGGCGCATCTTGGCCGATGGCACGCCGAAAGAGTTGGAAAGACGCTCCGCATACGCCGGCGCGATTAGCGTGCAGTTGACCGAAGAGTTCGATCTGCGCGCAGCGCTGGTCGGCGACGAGGACATTCGCGGCATAGAACAGGACGAGGACAATGCGCGTCACTTCATCTTGCTGCCGAGCGCGAACAAGCAAATTTTCAACAAAGTGTCAGAGAAGGCGCAGAACGGCCATTGGCCGGTGGCGGAATATCACTTGGTCGAAGGCCTGCTGGAGGATTACTTCCGCAGCGTCACTCATGATTCCGCATTGACGCGCCGCGATGCGCCACAGGCAGCATCGGCCACCACGACACAGCAACAGGTTTGAAGCCATGAATAAAATGCTCATTATTTTTAAGCGCGAGTTAGCGGGTTACTTCGCCACGCCACTGGCCTATGTGTTTATTGTGATCTTCCTCGTGATGTCTGGCATCTTCACCTTCGACATGGGCTCCTTCTTTGAGCGCGGTCAGGCCGATCTGATGCCTTTCTTCGATTTTCATCCCTGGTTGTATTTGTTCATGATCCCCGCCATCGCCATGGGTTTGTGGGCGGATGAGCGCAAGACGGGAACGATAGAATTGCTCATGACCCTACCGGTGAAATTGGCAGACGTCGTATTCGGTAAATTCCTAGCGGCATGGGTGTTGTGCATCCTCGCACTCGCCCTCACTTTTCCGATTTGGATTACCGTGAATTATTTGGGCAACCCCGACAACGGCGTGATCTTCGCCGCCTATCTCGGTAGTGCCTTGATGGCGGGGGGCTTCCTGTCGATCGGGTCCTGCATGTCGGCAATGACACGTAACTCGATCGTGGCCTTTATCCTAACGGTCTCCATCTGTTTCGTGTTCGTAGCCTGTGGTACCGAGATCGTGCTCGACACGGTTTCCTGGGCACCGCAGCTCTTCATCGATGCGATCGCGGGGCTGAGCTTCTTGACGCATTTCGACTCCATTAGTAAGGGTGTGCTCGATGTGCGCGATGTGTTGTTCTTCGTGGTGTTTATCGCCTCATGGTTGTTCGCCTCGGCGATCGTTATCGAAATTAAGAAAGCGAACTAAGGGGTCTGATGATGAATAGCAAGACTTTATTCTCTGCGACGGGCCTAGTGTTAACCGGTCTGTTCCTAATAGTGAGTGTGGCGGTAATCAGCATGATTCCGCGCATGCGCATCGATCTCACCGAAGATAAGCTCTATACCCTGGCCCAGGGTACTCGCAACATAGTGAGTGACTTAGAGCGGCCGGTGGAACTATTGTTCTTCTACTCTGAAGAGGCCACGGCAAATGTGCCGCAGCTGCGCGGCTACGGCATCCGCGTGCAAGAGCTACTCGAAGAGATGGTCATCGCTAGCGCCGGTCAATTAAGCCTGCGCGTTATCGATCCCGTGCCTTTCTCCGAGGAGGAAGACGAGGCGGTGGCCTATGGCGTGCAGCGCGTGCCATTGAGTCAGGGCGGCGACCAAGTATTCTTTGGACTGGTGGCCTTGGATACCACTACTCTGCCAGCCGAAGGGGAAGAGGCTGGTGCGGCGAGCGTTTTCAAGACCATCGGGCTGATCCGTCCCGACCAAGAAGAGTTTCTGGAGTATGAATTCTCCAAACTCATTACCCAGGTTGCGAATCCCGAGCCGCCGGTACTAGGTTTCTTATCGCGCCTGCCAATCGATGGCGGCGTTAACACGCAGACTATGCAGCCGACTTCGCCATGGATGATCATGGACTCGATTCGGCAGCTCTATGATGTGCGTCGAGTGAACCCCGAGGTAGAAGTAATCGATGCCGACATCGACATCCTGCTTCTGGTGCATCCGCAAAACTTAAGCGAACAGACTCTCTATGCCGTCGATCAATTCGTTCTGCGTGGTGGTAAGGCCTTGGTCTTCGTGGATCCGAATGCGGACACGCAGGCTCAACCGGGTCCAGACGGCGTGCCGGTGGCGCGTGAGAATCAGGCCTCCGACCTTGCCGCAATGTTCGCCGCTTGGGGAGTGGACTATGATCCTGAGCGCGTTGTGGCGGACCGCCAGTTCGCACTAATGGTGAACGTTGGGGACGCGACCCGTCCCGTGCAGCACTATGGCATGGTGGGTGTGCAGCGCGAAGGTTTTGCCAATGACATCATCAGCAATGGTCTGCAGGTCATGAACTTCTCGTCAGTGGGCGCGCTCTCGAAGAGCGAAGGTGCCACGACGAACTTCGAGCCCTTGGTGCAATCTAGTGCCGACTCGATGTTGATGGAGGGAGGCTTCTTCAAGGCGCTTACAGACCCGACGATTCTCTTAGACGAGTTTGCACCCACGGACATGCGCTACACGATCGCTGCGCGCGTCTCGGGCAGTGTGCGCACAGCGTTCCCAGACGGTCCTCCCCCGGCTGCGCCAGAACAGGAGGCGAGCGATGAGCCCGCGGCGGCACCGGTACAATTGCCCGCACACCTAAGCGAGTCCACCGGCACTGCGAACATGGTGATAGTGGCAGATACCGATATGTTGGGCGATCGCCTGTGGGTGCAGATCCAGAGCTTCCTCGGCCAACGCATTCCGCAACCCTTTGCGAGCAACGGCGACTTCATCATGAACGCGCTCGACAACCTCGCGGGCAATTCCGAGTTGGTGACGATTCGTAGTCGCGGCCGCTATGCGCGTCCTTTCCTTGCTGTCATCGAATTGCAGCGAGATGCGGACGATCGCCTGCGTCAGGAAGAGACGGAGTTGTTGGCTAATCTGCGTCAAACCGAGCAGCAGATCACCGCACTGAATGCCAGCCGCGAGGGCAGCGGCCCGTCCCCAGAGCAACAGGCCGAGATCGACCGTTTCTATGATCAGCAACTGGAGACGCGACGTCGTTTGCGTGAGGTACAACTGACCCTAAACCGCGAGATCGAAAGCTTAGGGGCGACCTTGAAGTTCATTAACACGGCGCTGGTGCCAATCCTATTGGTATTGTTAGTGCTAGTGATGGGCTATCTGCGTAGGCGTCGCCGCGTGGTATAGACCCCATTATCGCTTGCCCTCGCAGGGGGGCAGGCGAGTCTGCGTGGAGTCTCTCCTATACTCTCGGCTCTGTGCAGTGCCGATGGCTTACTCGTCTTCTCGATACTCGTGCTGTTCCTGCTCATAGGGCAGGTAGACCTTCACATGGGTGCCAACCCCTAGCTCACTACTTATCTCCATGCGCCCGCCATGGGCTTGGGCGATCAACTGGCACAGATATAAGCCTAAGCCAAAGCCCCCGGTATTACGTTGCCTAGCGCTGTCCGCGCGATAGAAGGGCTCGCTCAGGTGCTGCATGTGCTCCGCCGAAATCCCCTCGCCCTGATCCTCGACCTCTAGCAAGACATGAGTCTGGGAGAAGGACACTCTCACGCTGATTGGCTTGTCGCGGCCATGGCGAATCGCATTGTTCACGATGTTGGTCAGTAGCAAGCGGGTGCGCAGTTTATCGATCGAGACGGAGGCGTCCTGCTCTGGTGGCTCGAAGATCACGCCGCCCTTGTAGTCGTGATAGGCCTGTAGGACCAGGCCGATATAGTCGGCAAAATCGACGTGTTCAGCCAGCAGGGCTTGGTGCTGATTGCTGAGCCGCTCGGCCTCGATGAGATCGGTGATCAGCAGGTCGATCTCGTTGATGTCGTCGCCTAGAGCCTCTTTGACCATGCCGTCATCGAGGAACTCGAGTTGCAGTTTGGCGCGCGTAATAGGCGTGCGCAGTTCGTGGCTGATGGCGAGCAGGAGCTGGCGTTTGGCCTCGAGCATTGACTGCAGTGAGTCCGCCATGTGGTTTACGCTATCGGTCAGCTCGCCGAGCTCATCGGTGCGGGTGGACTTCACCCGGTAGCTCAAGTCGCCGTCGCAGATTCGTTCGGCACCCTCGCGCAATTGCTGGACCGGCGCCAGCAGGCGTCGCACTAACCAGAAATTCAGCAAAAGGACCAATGCGGCCATCGCTAGCCCGAGATAGACGACGACATAGTCGTATTCGCTGAGGGTGGGCACGCGTCGGTTCAGAAAGTACTCGTAGCCTCCGCGAGAGACGCGAATCACATCCTCATTGCCCACCTCCATCATCTGCGCCTCATCGGATAGGCGCCGCACGAACGCGGCCTCGGAGATGTCCAGGTCGTCTTGGTCGTCGCTCTGCCAATTAATATGCGGGCTGCGAATGATGATGGTCAGCGACAATTCCTGCGAGAGTTGCGAGGCACGTTCGAGATCGGGCGGGACGCCAATGTTGTCCACGATCAGGGTGATGTTGTCGAGATAGAAGTCGGGTAGGGGACTCAAGCGTTCCGAGCGCCAATTGCGATCGATCTGCCGGATAGAGAACGTAATGATGATGAAGAACACTATCACTGTTGCACTGAAGATCAGGAACAGGCGCAGGAACAGCGAATTATTGATGCGGTTGACGAGTGTCATAGGGCTGCTTGCGTCCTTTGTCGTGCCGTCTGCGCTAGCACGGCTGCCAATCAAGCGGAGGGCTAGACGGGTTCGCCAACGAAGGTATAGCCACGCCCCCACACAGTTTTAATAAAGCGCGGGGTCTTGGAGGTATCGTTGAGCTTGTGGCGCAGACGTGAGACGAGTGTATCGACTGCGCGCGAGAACAGCTCGGCGTCGATGCCGCGTAGCCTATTCATCAGTTCGTCGCGCGTAAAGGTCTTATTCGGCGACTGCATGAATAGGATCAGCAGTTCGTATTCCATCGTGGTCAACTCGATCAGCTCATCGTCGAGCTTCACGGTGCGGCGCACGGTGTCCACGTCAAGGCCTTGAATCTTCGGTACTTCCTGTTGGCTGCGGGCCTCATCGCTAGTGCGACGCAGGATGTTACTAATGCGGGCCACCAACTCTCGGGGCTCGAAGGGCTTGGGCAGATAGTCGTCGGCACCTAGCTCTAGGCCGACAATGCGGTCGGTGACCTCGCCATGGGCGGTGAGCATGAGAATGGGTAATTGCCCGTAGATCGATGACTTAGCGCGAATTTCACGGCAAATCTCGAAGCCGTCTTTTTCAGGCAGCATGACGTCTAGGATGAGTAGGTCGGGTTTATTGCGCTTGAGGTGCTCAAATCCCTTCGACGGAGTATGTGCCGCGGTGACGGTCATGTCATAGCGCTCTAGGTACTGGGTCAGCAATTGACCTAGTTTTTCATCATCGTCGATCAGTAGAATTTGTTTCATAAGGTCTTGCTAGCGCATCCCTAAAAGAGGCCTATATAAGGTGGATTGAGTTTACGAATTCGAGCCGTGGAAATCAATCGCAACGGCATTCGAGCCAATATAAGCGAAAAGCCGCCCCGCGCTCTTCAGCGCAGGGATCAAATAGTGCAGTGTGACCGGTAGCGATAGTATCATGGCGCCCGAACCATCCGGTACGACCCTTTATTGAGCGAACGTCATGATTTCCTTGAGCAATGCCACGCTGATGCGCGGCGAGCTAGTGCTACTGAACAATACTAACCTGAGTATCCACAACGGCCAGAAGATCGGGGTCATTGGGCGCAATGGGAGTGGCAAATCTAGCCTTTTCGCGGCCCTTCTGGGGCAACTGGCACTGGATCAAGGCGAACTGTCGATGCCCGAAGGGACACGCTGCGCTCATATGCGACAGGAGACCGAGGCCTCCTCTGCGAGCGCCCTGGATTTCGTGATCGATGGCGACAAGCAATACCGTCACATCGAAACGCAACTAGAAGAGGCGGAACGAGCCGAGGATGGCGCAAGGATCGCACAGTGGCATAGCGAGATGGACAAGATCGGTGGCTACGACATCCGTTTTCGCGCTATGCAATTGCTCTCGGGTTTAGGCTTTAGTGCGCAGCAGTTTGAACGACCCGTCGCGAGCTTCTCCGGTGGCTGGCGCATCCGGCTCAATCTCGCCGCCGCGCTGATGGCGCCCTCCGACCTGCTCCTGCTAGATGAGCCCACTAACCACCTCGACTTAGAGGCCACGCTTTGGTTGGAGCAGTGGCTCAATCGCTATCAGGGCACTCTGCTTATCATCTCCCACGACCGCAGTTTTCTCGATCACGTGATCGCCTATGTGGTCAGTGTCGAGCAGCAGAAATTGACTCTCTATCGCGGCAACTACAGCAGTTTCGAGACGCAACGAGCGGAGCGCCTTGCGCAGGAACAGGCCATGCTAGAGAAGCAGCAGCGTCGCGTCGCAGAGATCGAAGACTTCGTGAGACGATTCCGCGCGAAGGCGACAAAGGCTAGGCAGGCGCAGAGCCGCTTGAAAGAACTCGACCGCATGCAATTGATCGCGCCGGCGCATATAGACTCGCCATTCTATTTCGAGTTTCCAAAACCGGAGCGCTTGCCCACCGAACTGATCGCCTTCGACAAGGTAAGTGTCGGCTATGATCATCCACTGGTGAGCAATATTCGGCTCACCGTACGTGATACCACGCGCATCGGCTTGCTCGGCTTCAATGGCTGCGGAAAATCCACGCTGCTGCGTACTATTGCGGGCGATTTGGCCCCTTTAGGAGGCGAGATACGCAGCTCGAAATTTCTGCAGGTGGGTTATTTCGCTCAGCATCAAGTGGATGTGCTCGATCAGAGCGCAAGCCCAATGTTATTGATTCAGCGCATGGACCCCGCAGCTCGTGAGCAGAGTGTTCGAGATTTCCTCGGGGGTTTCGATTTTAGGGGAGACCGAATTACCGAGACGATCGCAAACTTTTCCGGTGGTGAGAAGGCACGCCTCGCGCTGGCGATAGTGGTGTGGCAGAAGCCCAATCTGCTGCTTCTCGATGAGCCCACCAACCATCTCGATCTAGAGATGCGGCACGCGCTGACGGTCGCACTACAGGGCTTCGAAGGGGCCTTAGTGGTCGTCTCCCACGATCGTCATTTGTTAAGCAATACAGTGGACGAGTTCTATTCGATTCACAACGGGCGCTGCGAAGAGTTCGAGGGCGACTTGCATGACTATGAGAAGTGGATGCAGGAACATAGTAAGTCCTCAACGGGAACGGTTGCGGCGCCGTCCGATGAGAAAAAAGGCGATCGTAAGGAGCAGCGCCAGCAGGCTGCCGCACAACGCCAGCAACTCGCGCCACTGCGCAATGAGATAAAAAAATTAGAGCAGCAAATGGAGAAGGCGCACAAGCAGCTAGCCGAGGTAGAGGACTGCCTCGCGGATGCTACGCTCTACGAAGACTCACAAAAGGCGCAGCTCGCTGAGTTATTGTCCAAGCAGGCGAAGCTTAAGTCGGGCAGTGAGGTACTCGAAGAGCAGTGGCTCGAGAAGAGCGAAGCCTTCGAGCAGTTGAGTCAGTAGAGGGCAACGCCCTATACGCACTTAAAGAGGGGAAAGGCATGATTCTCGAAGTCGCACACCTGCAAGTCATCTCTGGGCGCGAGCTCGAGTTCGAGTCGGCCTTCGAGAAAGCCCAGCTCATAATCGCCGCGATGGACGGCTATATCTCTCACGACCTACAGCGCTGCATAGAGGACGCCTCGCACTACCTATTGCAGGTGCGCTGGACTACGTTGGAGGCTCATACCGTCGGTTTTAGGTCATCGGCCCAATACCAGCAGTGGCGAGCACTGCTGCATCATTTCTATGATCCTTTCCCGGAAGTCTTACACTTCGAGGCGCTACGCCTCCCCTAAGCAGAGAAGGTTTGTCTTGGCGCAAGGAATCAAGGCAATGCGCAAGCGTAAAATTGGAGTAATGCAGACTTGCAGCCTGAATCTTTTCCACAATGCAGCAACCGGTTCCTTCTGCTCCTGCGTAAAAGCATCAACTAACGTCACTGGAGAACAATATGACACGTTCAATTTTTGCATTATTAGCCACTATGTTTATCGCCCTGGGTGCACAGTTCGCCTATGCCCAACAGGGGCGTGGCATGGATATGGACCCCGAACAACAGGTCAAAGAGTTGATCGCTCAGCTCGACATCACTGCCGAGCAAGAGCCGGCTTTCCGCGAGGCGATGGGCAAGGTCAACGCAATGCGCATGGAGTCCATGGGCCAGATGCGCGGCCAAGGGCGTGGTCAAGGGCAAGGGCAAGGTCAGGGTCAGGGTCAGGGTCAGGGTCAGGGTCAGGGCGCCGATGCCTCCCATGACGGGCATGGCGGGGGCGACGACGATGCGGCTCATAGTGGGCATGGTGGGGGAGGCGATGATGCCACAGCCAATGCTGGAGGCGCCGGCCGCGGTATGGAGATGATGGCGCAGCGCCGTGCGGAGATGGAAGAGAAGACAAATGCAATACTCGCTCCTGTCCTAAGTGGCGCTCAGTTGGCCAAGTACAATGAGCTTGAGGCGGCGCGCATGGAGCAAATGATGTCGCGTATGCGGCGTTAAGGATTTTGCCAGCGTGACCGAGTAGGCCGCGATTGGCGCAGATATGAAGTTTTGGGGGTGGGCGAGAGCCCGCCCCTTTTTTTTGTCGAGAGTTCTTATGCTAACCTAAAGCACTGGAGGAAATCTCATTGTAAGGAGGGTTGAAACCATGATGACGGCAAAGCACATAAACTATATCGAATTCGCCGCAGCGGACTTGGCTGCGACAAAGAAATTTTTTGAAGACGCATTCGACTGGGAGTTTCAGGACTATGGTCCTGACTATATTGCGTTCAACAACGCCGGCGTCGAGGGGGGGTTCTATCGCGCAGAGCTAGCCTCGACGACTGCGAGCGGTGGTGTGTTGGTGGTGTTGTTCACCGATTCCATCGAGGCATCCATTGCTCAGGTACAGGACAGCGGCGGGACTATCACTAAAGCCACCTTCGAATTCCCCGGCGGGCGTCGTTTCCAGTTCACCGAACCTAGTGGCAATGAGCTGGCGGTGTGGACGAATATTGTAGATGACGCGTGTTAATTCGCAGCACCCGCGACTCAAGGCCTTGATGTTGAGAAGAGCGCCCCGATGGGCTAGGCCGTAAAGAGGCATTGCGGTTGGTAGCACATAGCTGTTTCGCCTACACCGTGAAGTCGTTAGTATGAGCGAACCCCAAAACGGGTCCGTAAGGTTTTTGAGCATATTTACAAGAATAAAAGAGGCTGAAATGACCCAAGAAGCGCCCAATAGCTCGCCATCGTATACCGGTTTAGTGGTCGGTGGACTCCTGATCTCCCTCTGCGTCTTTGCCGTAGCCGGGTTTATCTTGTACTCGTCCATATGTCCTTGCGATCGCACGCCAGGGGGGTTCTTGTTTGGAGAACGAGTGGAGGCCCCCGTTAGCGATTGGTCCTTCGCGAACGAGGTGCCTCTTTGCCAAGTGCAAATGTGGGCGGGTATTCGCCCACACTCGATCAATCTCAATTGCATGGCTGTCCCTGATGGCAAACTCTATTTAAGCTGTTCCTTCTGCGCTGACAAGTATTGGTCTGGAATTGTCGGCCCCAATGAAGAGGGGCAGCTGCGGCTCAATCAATTGGTGTACCCAGTGAAGTTTAAGAGAGTCTTGGACAATGCAGAGCTAGATCGGGCTTGGGCGGCACGGGTGAGCAAGCTTCAGCTAGTCGCCGACGATCTCAACCCGGCACCACCGCCGGATGCGCAACGCCCCGACGATTGGTGGTCCTTTAATTTAGTCTCTTCGAAACTTTGAGTTAAAAAGATAGGAAGACATTGTGGTGAAGAAGCTCAAGCAGGAACTCAACAAGCGTCCTTGGTGGTTAAGTCTAATTTGGATCTTCTGCATCTATATGACATTTCTATATATGCCATTCGATATGTTCACTAAGCCCTATGCCAACTGGGAAGAGGTTTGGTTCGGCTATAAACTAACAGGCTGGCCAGCCAAGCTTACAGAGCCTCTGCATTGGCTTATCTATGGTGCAGGAAGTTATGGCATTTGGAAGATGAAAAAGTGGATGTGGCCCTGGGCCGCGGTGTACTGCGCACAAGTGGTGATTGCTATGTTGGTATATGGCTTCGTGCAAGGTGACGGGGCTCCGTCCTTTCTTGGCGTACTGGTTAGCTTGCTATTCGTTATTCCAACGGTTGCTCTATGGCGTGCGCGCCCCCTTTTTAAGGCGTAGAGAGCGAAGTGGTATCTAATGTGTCAAGAATGAAGAGTCGTAAAGAGGTTTAATGGAAACTTGGTTGCAAGAAGTGCAACTGGAGGGTGAGTCGGTACGCCTGCGGCCCCTGCGCAGTGAGGACCGCGACGCTCTGCTCAAGGCAGCGCAAGATGGCGCGCTTTGGAGTCTCTGGTTCACCAGCGTGCCGTCTGCGCAAACAATCGATCAATACATTGCCACCGCCTTGAATGATCAGGCGCAAGGGCTCAGCATCCCTTTCGTGGTGGAGCATAAGCGCAGCGGTAATATCATAGGCAGTACGCGCTACTGCAATGCCGTGGTGCAGCATCGGCGTGTCGAGATCGGCTACACTTGGTATAGTCAATCGTTCCAAAAAACGAGCGTCAATACCGAATGTAAACGGCTTCTCCTAGAACATGCCTTTGTACAGTTGCGTGCCATTGCCGTAGAGTTTCGTACGCATTGGCACAACCATGCGTCCCGCGCGGCAATCGCTCGTCTCGGCGCTAAACAAGATGGCGTGTTGCGCAATCACAGCATCGAAGCTGATGGCGCATATCGCGATACTGTGGTTTTTTCAATACTGGACAGCGAATGGCCGAGTGTTCGCAAGGGTTTGCTGTTCAAGCTCTCGCAACGCCAGTCGGTGAATTAGTAGTGCGCGGTTTTGCACTGCGATGGAGTCAGCGACAAGGCGATGAATGAGTTGCTGTTTCTTCTGACTCTAGGCGCTGGGCTCGCTATGCCGCTAGGCGCCATGTTGCTGGACTTCATCCCCGATCCTCTGGCCTTGGGTGCGGCATTCGCAATCGGCAATAGCCCGGCATTTCTATTAGCGGTGCGCATCGCGTTGCAGAATTTCCCTGAAGGCTTCAAGGCGTACCGAGAACTTTCCTGCTCCGAGAATTTTCGTCGCCGTACCATCATCCTTAGTTTTACCGCGATGGTCTTTCTCGGGCAATTGTCTGCCGTGGGGGGCTATTATTGGCCTAACGATTATCACCCCGACTCGACAACGGCGGTCATGATCGCTGCTGGCGGCATACTCTAATCGGTCTTCCAAGATATTGCGTCGAAGGTTAAATTGGAAAAACATTGGGGACCCCCTATGGGGGCTGTGCTAGGCTTCATGCTTGGCATGATAGGTGAGATGCTGCTCAGGTGAGTGGCATATGAGCGCGAGCATTGCTTCGACTTTTGTTATGATGGGTCGTTGCCTTAAGTAATTTAGGGACACGAATGAAAGCTAGATCGAACGAAGAGATCATCGTATTACTGCTGTGCGGCATCTGCATGCTCGGCCTGTTTCCTTTCGCTATCTTGCGTTTCCTGCGCGGGGATTTGATCGTGTCGATCATCGATACTGGCGGTTTTGTTGCCTCTAGTGCCGTGCTCGCCTATGTATACCGCACGCACAAGGCGCTGATTGCCGGGCAGTGCCTAGCCGCTCTAGCCCTGTGTGGCATGGTGGCGAATGTATTCTTATTGGGGCCTGCCGATCTGTATTTCCTGTATCCGGTAATTATCGCTACCTTCTTCCTCGCCTCTTCGCGTTTGGCGTTGGGCTTGACCTCGGTCGCGCTGTTGGCCGTCTCCATCGGGCTCGTGCAGTTTGTGGGTCTGTTCGAGTTCAGCAAGTTATTTCTGTCATTACTCGCCTGCATATTATTCGCCTTCGTTTTCGCCAATCAGCGCAATAAGCAGCGCGATCAGCTATTGCAACTCTCCTCCGAAGACCCCTTGACCGGTGCTGGCAATCGCCGTGCATTGTTCAAACGCATCGAGCAATTAATCTCCAGTCACCGGCGCACAGGTGAGCCGATGTCGGCGATTTTGTTGGATCTGGACAATTTCAAACGCGTAAACGATCAGTTGGGTCATATCACTGGCGACACCGTATTGAAGCGTGTCGTCGGCACTACCGCAGAGAGAATTCGAGCGACCGATGATCTCTACCGCTACGGAGGCGACGAGTTTATTATTCTCGCAGTGAGTTCAACGCAGCAGACCGCCTGCAAACTGGCAGAGGACATTCGCGAGTTGCTAGCTGTGGAGCTGGCGAGTATTTCGGAAACGCTGACTGTTTCAATTGGAGTGGCGGAGTTTGAACAGGGCGAGACCGCGAGCCAATGGTTAGAGCGCGCCGATAGAGCGATGTATAGCGCGAAGGAGGCTGGCAAGAATAGTGTTGTGAGCAGCGCGGCCTGCACAGGCGAGTGACGCGACTGTAAAGCGAGCACGCAATACTCGCGCTCTATAATTTTCGCGCGAGCAAGGCTGAGCTTAAGACGAGCGCGGCGGAGCCGAACAGGCAGGCAGCCAGTCCCCATTGTTGATAGATTAAACCCGATAGTATCGTCGCGACGAGGCGTCCGGCGGCATTGGCCATATAGTAAAAACCCACATCCAATGACACACCATCCTGTCTGGCCCAAGCGACGATGAGATAGGAGTGCACCGAAGAGTTGATCGCGAATACGGCGCCGAAGATGAGCAGCCCAAGCACCAACACCGTCTGCACATGCCAATCGAGTAGCAAGGCAGTGCCGATAGCCGCAGGCAAGACGGTCAGAATGGCAGCCCAGAGATACGCGCTCCTGCCGTCGGGTTTGGTGCCGGTAATGCGCGGGGCGAAAGCCTGCACTGCACCATAGGCGATCAGCCAGCTCGCCAGCAGGCTGCCGACGGCGAGGTAGGTCCAGCCGAGTTGGCTTTGTAGGTATACCGGCAGTGCCACAACAAACCAGATATCGCGCGAGGCGAAGAGGGAGAAACGGGCGGCGGAGAGTCTATTGATGGCCGGACTCTTCGAGAAGATGTCGCGGAATTTGGGTTTGAAGCTGGCGACGCCGGCGCGCTGTTCTAAGAGGACGACGCTGAATATGAGTGCCGCTATAAGGAGTACCAATAAGGTCGCGATTGCGCCGCGGAAACCCCAGGCCGCGAGCAGTGCTCCGCCAAGGAAGAAGCCCGCCCCTTTTAGGGTATTCTTGGAGCCAGTGAGTAGAGCCACCCAGCGGTATAGCCCGCCATCGTCTTTGACCAATGCCTTGATACTGCTCTTGGCGCTCATCTTGTTGAGGTCTTTCGCGATTCCGGACAGGGCTTGGGCGAGCATCACGTAGGGGATCGTGAGCATGCTGGGCTGCGCCAATAGCATCGCCAGTGCCAATACTTGTAGCAATAAGCCCGCGCTCATCGTCATATTCAGGCCGATCCGACTCGCCAGCCAGCCCCCAAACAGATTAGTGACCATGCCGAAGAATTCGTAGAGCAGGAATAACGAGGCGACCTCGAGCGGGCTGTAGCCTAGTTCATGAAAGAATAGCACCACGAGCATGCGCAGCGCGCCGTCGCTCAAGGTGAATGCCCAATAGCTAGCGGTGACGACGATATATTGGGCGATTGGGTTGTGTCGCAGAGTCGGGCTCACGAATACCTTCCTATGCGAGAGACCGTCCCACCATGCGGGCGAGCTCCATCATGCGGTGAACATAGCCGATCTCATTGTCATACCATGCGAGAATCTTCACCTGCGTGCCATTGGTTACGCGTGTGGAGAGCGCATCGATAATGCTGGAGCGAGGATCGTTCAGATAGTCGACCGAGACCAGTGGACGCTCCTCATAGCCTAATATGCCTTGCAGGCGACCGTCCGCTGCGCTGCGCAAGGCCTCATTGACCTGGGCCACACTCACCGCGCTGTCCAGTTCGAACACGCAGTCGGTCAGCGACGCATTGCTAATGGGCACGCGCACGGCGATACCGTCCAGCCGTCCCTTTAGCTCGGGGAAAATCTCGGTGATGGCGGTGGCCGAGCCCGTACTAGTGGGAATGAGGGAGAGTCCGCAGGCACGTGCCCGGCGCAGGTCCTTGTGGTACTCGTCCAGTACACTCTGAGTGTTGGTGATGTCGTGTATGGTCGTAATACTGCCGTGCCGAATGCCGAAGCTCTTGTGAATGACGTCCACGACGGGGGCGAGACAATTGGTGGTGCAGGAGGCGGCGGTGACGATATCGTGGCGCTGTGGATCATACAGGTGTTGGTTCACCCCCATGACGATATTGAGGGTGCCATCCTTGAGCGGCGCGGAGACGACCACCTTGCCGACGCCTTGTGCGAAGTAGGGAGCTAGTGCCTCGGCGCTCTTGAAGGCGCCAGTGCATTCCACCACCACCTGCGCGCCACTAGCCGCCCAGTTCGTCGCGGCGAGCTCACGGTTACGGGTAAACGGGATGCGTTTGGCGCCGATTAGGATCGCGTCGTCGCTCGCCTCCACTTGCTCGGGCCAGGTGCCATGTTGGGAGTCGAACTTGAGCAGGTGCGCCGCGCTCTGGGCGCTACCTGCACACTCGTTGATGTGGACAATCTCCAGTTCCGGCCACTGCCAGGCCGCACGCAGGGCTAAGCGGCCCATGCGGCCAAACCCATTGATCGCTATTTTGATGCTCATGTGGGGTCCCAAGTAAGAATTGCGGGGTATTATAGAGTCCTAATATGACAATTGCCCGAATTCTTAGCGCAATGCCTTGAATAATGGGTGAAGGTTTCCCACATAAGGGAATAACTAATCGATTTGGAGTTAGGATTCATGAAGTACGCGCGCCCACTCTTGCTGTTGTTTACTATGGCTTTTTTTCATCTTGTCGCTGCCATTGCAGCGGCACAACCGTCTTATGAAAATTTCAAGACGAACGATGAGGCCAATAACATCGAGATCTTCAAGCAGGCGAGCCCGTCGGTGGTCTACATTACCAATTCCCGCCTAGTGCGCCGCTCTTTCTACTCCCTGAACCCGCAAGAGATTCCGCAGGGTAGTGGCTCTGGGTTCATCTGGAGCCGTGACGGCTATGTCGTGACCAATTTTCATGTCATTCAGCAGGCCTCGCGTTTGACCGTCACCTTGCAAGATGGTACCTCCTATGAGGCCGAGGTAGTGGGGGTAGAGCCGGACAAAGACGTCGCGGTGCTGCGCATCCAGGCCCCGCGTGAGAAATTGGCTCCGCTCGCAATAGGAGATTCGTCTTTGCTAGAGGTTGGCCGCAAGGTCATCGCAATTGGCAACCCGTTCGGACTAGATACAACACTTACCGTGGGAGTGGTTAGTGCCCTGGGGCGGGAGATCGACTCGGTAAGCCGTCGTAAGATTCGCGATGTTATCCAAACCGACGCCGCGATCAACCCCGGAAACTCCGGCGGCCCCCTCCTAAACTCGCTGGGCCAGCTGGTGGGGGTCAACACCGCCATCTATAGCCCCTCCGGCGCGAGTTCCGGCATCGGTTTCGCCATTCCAGTAAACATCGTCAAGAAGATCGTCCCCGAGCTCATCACCTATGGCAAGGTGCAGACCCCGACCCTTGGGATCGCGATGTTACCGCCGCAATACGCCGACTATTATCGCCAAAGCTCGCGCATCGAGGGGGTCATCGTGATGGATGTCATCGAAGGCGGTAGCCCCGAGCGAGAGGGCATGAGGGGGCTGCGCGAATCCGCACGAGGCATCATGTTGGGGGATGTTATCGTCGCGATAGACGAAGAAGTAGTGTTGAATGAGGACGATCTGCTAAACGCGCTGGAGAATCATCGTGCGGGAGATGTTGTCACCGTCAATACGCTGCGCGAGAACGAGAAACGCAGCTATCGTATCGAGTTGCAGGACTCTAACGCACCAGCACGCTAGGCCCGAGTCGGATTTGGCCGGGCGCGCGCCCGGCCAGCCCATGTCTTAGCGCGCCGCCAGCGCCGCGCGGCGATTTGCCACTGCCGCGCGCACCTGATCGGGTGCGGTGCCGCCGATATGGTTGCGAGCCTGTACAGAACCCTCGAGGGTCAGCACCTTGAACACATCGTCGCCGATATGTTCGGAGAACTGCTGCAACTCGCCAAGCGTGAACTCGCTAAGATCCTTCTTCTGCGCTATGCCATAGGCCACCGATTTGCCTACGACCTCGTGTGCGTCCCGGAAAGCAATGCCCTTGCGTACTAGGTAGTCCGCGAGGTCAGTGGCGGTTGCATAGCCCTTGCTTGCCGCCTTGTAGAGATTGTCCTTCTTGGGTTTGATGGCGGGCATCATATCCGCATAGGCCTTGAGGCAATCGCGCAGGGTATCGATGATGTCGAACAAGGGCTCCTTGTCTTCCTGATTGTCCTTGTTATAGGCCAGCGGCTGGGACTTCATCAGGGTTAGCAATGATACTAAGTGGCCGTTAACGCGGCCGGTCTTGCCGCGCACCAGTTCCGGCACGTCGGGGTTCTTCTTCTGCGGCATGATCGAGGACCCGGTGCAGAAGCGATCGGGCAGCTCGACGAAATCGAACTGAGCCGAGGTCCACAGCACTAACTCTTCCGAGAAGCGCGACAGGTGGGTCATGATCAAACTGCCGGCCGCCGCGAGCTCGATTGCGAAGTCGCGGTCGCTCACCGAGTCCAGCGAGTTGCGTGTGGGGCCGTCGAAGCCTAGTAGCTGCGCTGTGTACTCACGCTCGATTGGGTAGCTGGTGCCGGCCAACGCCGCGGCGCCGAGTGGGCAGGCATTCAGGCGCGTGCGACAGTCTTGCAGGCGGCTATAGTCGCGCTCCAACATTTCGTACCAGGCCATCATGTGGTGGCCGAAGGTAATGGGCTGGGCAGTCTGTAGGTGCGTGAAACCGGGCATGATGGTATCGGCCTCGCGCTCTGCAAGATCGAGCAGGGCAAGCTGCAGGCGGGCGAGAGTGCCGCACAGCGAATCGATCTCATCGCGCACATAGAGGCGAATGTCCGTGGCGACCTGGTCGTTGCGCGAGCGGCCGGTGTGCAGCTTCTTGCCCGTCATGCCGATGCGTTTAGTGAGCTCGGCCTCGATATTCATGTGCACGTCTTCGAGCGCCACGGACCATTGGAAGCGTCCCGCCACGATGTCTTCACGAATCGCCTCGAGGCCTGCGACGATGGCTTGGACTTCGGCCTCGCTCAGGATGCCGACTTTGCCGAGCATGCTAGCGTGGGCAATAGACCCATTGATGTCGTGGTGATAGAGCCGCTTGTCGAAAGTCACCGATGCGGTGAAGCGTTCCACGAAGGCATCGGTGGGTTCGCTGAAACGTCCGCCCCAGGGCTTAATGGCATCGGGTGTCTTGTCGCTCATAGTGGCACTTCCATTGTTTCGTCTGGCTATTCAGGGTCGGCGATTATAGCAATATAATTCGGTGCCCTAATACTGTTGTCCCCACACGCTGTGCAGAACAGGAAATCTTAGTCCGTTTGACGTAGAATTCGCGCCACAATACTAGTTAAGCAAGAGACTCTCTATGCCAGTTGATTTGATCCGCATCGCAACACGCCAAAGCCCATTAGCCCTATGGCAGGCCGAGTTCGTCAAGGCAGAGATATTGCGCCGTCACCCCGATATCACGATCGAGTTGGTGGGAATGACGACGAAGGGCGATATCATTCTAGACACCCCCCTAGCGAAAATCGGCGGCAAGGCCTTGTTCGTCAAGGAGTTAGAGGTGGCAATGTTGGAGAACCGCGCCGATATCGCGGTGCACTCCATGAAGGATGTCCCCATGGAGTTTCCCCAAGGCCTAGGGCTCGTCGTGATCTGCGAGCGCGAAGACCCAACCGATGCCTTCGTGTCCAACCTATACGGCAGCGTCGATGAATTGCCCCGCGGCGCGCGCGTCGGAACCTCTAGCCTCAGGCGTCAATGTCAGCTGCGTAGCATGCGCCCGGATCTCGAGATTGGCGATCTGCGTGGCAATGTCGGGACGCGTCTGTCGAAACTGGATCGCGGCGAATTCGACGCGATCATTCTCGCCACTGCCGGCCTGTTGCGTCTGGAGCTTTCCTCGCGCATACAGCAACGCATGAGTCCTCTAGTATCGTTGCCCGCCGGTGGGCAGGGCGCGGTAGGCATAGAGTGCCGCAACGACGACACGGACCTGATCGCCCTGCTCCAAGAGCTTCACCATGCCGATACCGCCGATCGCGTAGTCGCCGAGCGCGCCGTGAATACGCGCCTCAATGGCGGCTGCCAAGTCCCGATCGCCTGTTACGCGGAGTTAGAAGGCGACCAGCTGTTCCTGCGCGCCCTAGTGGGTGAGCCCGACGGCAAGCGCTTGTTGCGCTGTGAGATGCGCGGCGCACGTGCCGACGCGGAACAGCTTGGCATCGCCGTGGCAGAGAATCTGCTCGCGCAGGGTGCCGATGAAATTCTTCGCGCCCTTTATGAGTGAACGCGATGAGTGCTGATGACACATTATCGTCCGCTGAGCCCGAACATCCTCTCAAAGGCGTTAATGTATTACTCACTCGTCCCGCATTACAGGCGGTAACGCTAAGTAAGCGCATACAGGACCTAGGAGGTACGGTGATGAGCCTGCCCCTTCTGGAGATAGAGCCGGTTCTAGACAAGCCAAGCGTCGAGCGCGTGAAGACTAAGATCATGGCGCTGGATCAATACGCTATTGCGCTGTTCATCAGCACCAATGCCGCAAGCCTAGGCATGGAGTGGATCGCGCGATACTGGCCGCAGTTGCCAGTGGGCCTAGACGCCTATGCAGTAGGCCCCAGTACGGCAGAGCTTCTCCAACAGTTTCCGTGGTCCGTGCACTACTCCCCGACAGGCATAACCAGCGAGCACCTACTCCAGCTGCCGGGCCTGCAGGACATCGCGGGCAAGCGCGTCGCATTATTCCGCGGTCAAGGTGGCCGTGAACTGCTGGCCGAGACGCTGCGCGCGCGAGGCGCGCGCGTGGACTACATCGAGCTGTACCGGCGCCGAGAACCGCGTTATGAACGCGAGGACACTCTCGAGAAGATGCGCCATCATCGAATTAATATAGTGGTGCTCACGAGCTTGCAGATTCTAGAGAGCTTCATGCGCCTGCTGGGCCTGCCCGTCCCCGCCGAAGAGGCTGGACTAGAGCCGCGGGACAAGGCAGATGGCGCTCTGCTAAGCTTGCTGCAAACCCTATGGCTAGTGGTGCCCTCTGCGCGCGTGCAAGAGGTGGCGCTAGAGGCCGGTTTCAGCCGCGTAATACAGGCCGGTGGTGCGGATGACCAATCGATACTCGACAGCCTTTCCCGTAGCGGCGTGCAAGTGGAGGATATGTGACGGACTCTAATGAGCAACAAGCCAGTGCAGATGCGAGCAGCAATGTTCGTGGCGATACCTCGAGAGTGTTGGAAGAGTTAAGTAAGAGCAATTCGGCCAAGGCGCGGCCAAGGCGCAGCGGGCTGCGTCGTTTTCTCGTCGTGCTAATCCTGTTGATTCCAGTGCTCGTTGCGATCTCGTTTCTACTCTATGAGCAGTCTCGCACCGATGCCATTCTGGCCGAGCTGCAGGACAAGGGTGTGGCGCTGGAAGAGGCGCTTGCCCAGGTCCCAACCTCGCTACCGGCGCCACCAGTGGCCCCGCTTACTCTGCCCGACAATCTCGCCGATACCGGCATGCTCGATGAGCTTCGCACAAACTTAGACTCGCGCATCGATGCCTTGACGCGCAACGCCGCCAGCATGCAGGAGCGTCTCGGCGCCTTGCCGCAGGCACGCGAGAACGCGGACTGGATGTGGACGGAGGCCGAGTATCTTCTGCGTCTCGCGAATCAAAAACTGCAATTGGAAGGCGATGGCGATTCGGCGCTCTTAATTCTCAGCGCCGTTGATGAAATGCTGCGCGACTCTGGGGATATCTCGGTGCTAGGTGTGCGCGACATGCTCGGCAGCGAGATACTCGCCTTGCGCAATATGGACTATGTCGACGTCAGCGGCCTGTATATGCGCATTAACAATCTGGCGCCGCTAATCGATCAGTTGTCGCTACGCGAGGCGATGGTCGATAACTACAATGCCCAGCTTGCAAACAGCCGAGACGAGATCGCCCAGAGCGACGCGGGCGTAGTGGACAAAGCCTTCGCGATGCTGCAGTCCATTTTCGTATGGCAGGACTGGGACGTGGAGCCCGAGGCGTTGCTGCCGCCGCCACAGGAGGCCGTGCTGAAACAGAACCTGCGCCTAATGTTAGAGCAGGCACAGCTTTCTCTGCTGATGGCTGAGCCACAGGTATACGCGGACAGTCTCGCCAAGGGTGTGCAATGGGCGGATCGTTATTTCGCGATCGATACCGGGGCGGGTCGCACTCTTAAAGAAGAATTAGAGAGTCTCGCTAGCGCCAAGATCACCGCGAACCGACCCAATATTTCTGGCTCACTTGAGTTGCTGAGGCAAGTCGATGCTGGCCGCAATAAGCCGTTTACGAACGATGGCCGTTAAGCATGATTAAACTGTTTATTTACGCATTGCTCGCCATCGTCACAGGCCTATTGACGACACTGTTCCTCGCGCGAGAACCCGGCTATCTACTCGTATCTTTCGCAGAGTTTACGTTCGAGACAAGCCTGTTCGCGTTGTTCGTCGCCTCTATTGCAGTGCTAATTTTATTGCGCCTGCTCGTCTTGATTTTCGACTGGATCAATCCGCTGCGTCTGTTTAGCGCGAGCCGAAGATGGTCGGCCGCCCGCTTGCAAGCTGCGAACGGAGACTCGATTAGAGATGCATTATACGAAGAGCTATCCGGTCAGCGCAGCGGTGAGAGCACAGGAGTGCTTAGCGGCGCAGAGCTGCGCAAAGTTTGGAAGAGGCGCGCTAAGCAGATCACTCCAGACGATGACTTAATAAGTGTCTATGTCGAAGCATTAGTGCAATGCGATGCGCTAGACGAGGCCTTGAAGGTTTTGGAGAACGCGCTGCAGGGTGCCGCTAGTGAAATCCTAGTGCGCCAATACAGTTTGTTGAGCCTGCGCTTGAACGATACTGATGCTGCACAGCAGTTGCAAAGAGCAGAGGCATGGTTAGATTCGCGTCCAAAGGATGCGCAATTGCTCTTAGCGCTCGGGCGCATCTCGCTACGCAATCGAGTGTGGGGAAAGGCGCGGGAATATTTCGAACGCAGCCTGCGCGAACATGGCAATCCCGAGGTGTTTGCCGAGCTAGCGCGTCTGCTGCATAACCTGAAAGAGCAGGGGCGTAGCTCGCGATTCTTAGAGGCCGAGATTAAATTGATTAGCCAGTCACTGCCGAATTTTCCACAGCCCTAAGTAATTACTCGCCTATTCCAAGCTCTGCCCAGATCTCGTCGACGCGCTTCTTGACGCTGTCGTCCATCGCGATTGGGGTGCCCCATTCGCGCGTAGTCTCGCCGGGCCACTTGCTCGTCGCATCCATGCCCATCTTCGATCCTAGGCCCGAAACTGGCGAGGCGAAGTCGAGATAGTCGATCGGGGTGTTCTCGATCAGCACGGTATCGCGTGCAGGGTCCATGCGTGTCGTCATCGCCCAGATCACATCGTTCCAATCCCGGCAATTAACGTCCTCGTCGACTATCACGACGAATTTCGTATACATGAATTGGCGCAGGAAAGACCAGGCGCCCATCATGATGCGCTTAGCATGCCCGGGATATTGTTTCTTAATACTAATGATCGCCATGCGATAAGAGCAGCCTTCCGGAGGAAGATAGAAGTCGACGATCTCCGGATACTGTTTCTGAATGAGTGGGATAAACACTTCATTGAGTGCCACGCCAAGCATCGCGGGTTCGTCGGGTGGGCGTCCCGTATAAGTGCTGTGATAGATAGGGTCTTTGCGGTGAGTCATCTTCTTCACCGTGAAGACGGGGAAGCGTTCCACCTCGTTGTAATAGCCCGTGTGATCGCCGTAGGGACCCTCGTCGGCCATCTCGTCGGCCTCGATCACGCCCTCGAGTACGTACTCGGCGCTAGCGGGAACTTGCAGATCGTTCGTTAAGCATTTGATCACTTCGGTCTTCGACCCGCGCAATAATCCCGCGAAGGCATACTCTGAGAGAGTGTCTGGGATCGGCGTGACGGTCGCCAATATTGTCGCCGGGTCGGCGCCGATCGCAATCGCCACGGGGAAGGGCTCGCCCGGATGCTTTATTTGCCACTCGCGGAAATCGAGGGCGCCGCCACGATGAGAGAGCCAGCGCATAATGAGTTTGTTAGGGCCGAGCAATTGCATGCGATAGATGCCGAGGTTTTGGCGTTCTTTCTCAGGCCCTTTGGTAATCACGAGCGGCCATGTGACCAGTGGCGCCGCATCGCCAGGCCAGCAGGTTTGAATAGGTAGCTTACGCAGGTCGATGTCGGCCTCGTCGATGATGACATCTCGGCATGGCGCGCTCTTTTTAACATCGGGCGCAATATTGAGCACTTGCTTATAGGCGGGCAGATTCTGCCACAACTCTTTCCAGCCTTTCGGTGGAGTGGGCTCCTTGAGGAAGGCGAGCAAGTGGCCTACATCACGAAGGCCCTGTAGATCTTTCTGGCCCATAGCCAAAGCCACTCGGCGTGGATGGCCGAAGAGATTAGCGAGCATGGGAGTCGTGGAGCCTTTCAGATTCTCGAATAGCAGTGCGGGGCCACCGGCTCGCAATGTGCGATCGCTGATCTCAGTAACTTCGAGGTGGGGGTCGACTTCCACAGTGATTCGTTTTAGGTCGCCTTCCTTCTCTAGGAGTGCGATGAATTCACGCAAGTCTTTACACGGCATGGGGCAAGCTCCGCAGGGTGGGGACCATTGAGTCCTGCGTTTGGTGAGGGCATGTGCGCCCACCAAACGCAGTTAACGCTTATTTGCGCTTCATCGAATTGAAGAATTCGTCGTTGGTCTTCGTGTCCTTGAGCTTGTCGAGGATGAACTCTGTTGCTTGGACGTCTTCCATAGAGCTGAGAATCTTGCGCAGAATCCACATGCGCTGTAGCTCCTCTTCTGTGGTCAACAACTCTTCGCGACGCGTGCCGGAACGGCGCACATTGATAGCAGGGTAGATGCGTTTCTCGGCAATCTTACGGTCCAGATGCAGTTCCATGTTACCGGTACCCTTGAACTCTTCGTAGATCACTTCGTCCATCTTCGAACCAGTCTCTACTAGGGCGGTGGCAATAATCGTGAGGCTGCCGCCTTCTTCGAGATTACGCGCGGCGCCGAAGAAACGCTTAGGGCGCTCTAGGGCGTGCGCGTCCACACCGCCGGTCAGTACTTTGCCTGACGAGGGCACTATGGTGTTATAGGCACGGGCTAGACGAGTGATCGAGTCGAGCAGAATTACCACGTCTTCCTTATGTTCGACGAGTCGCTTAGCCTTCTCGATGACCATCTCTGCCACTTGCACGTGACGCGCGGGTGGCTCGTCGAATGTACTGGCGACCACTTCGCCGCGCACGGAGCGCTGCATCTCGGTCACTTCCTCAGGACGCTCGTCGATTAGTAGCACGATGAGGCGACACTCGGGGTTATTCTTGGCGATTGATTGTGCGATGTTCTGCAGAATAAATGTCTTACCCGCCTTAGGTGGGGAGACGATCAAGCCACGCTGACCCTTGCCGATTGGGGCGCATAGATCGATGGTGCGCGCACTCAGATCCTCTGTACTGCCGTTGCCAATCTGCAGGTGCAAACGCTCGGTAGGGAACAGCGGAGTGAGGTTTTCGAAGAGGATTTTTTGCTTGGAATTTTCGGGCTTGGAGAAGTTTACTTCGGAGATCTTGAGTAGTGCGAAGTAACGCTCGCCGTCCTTAGGGGGTCTGATCTTACCTTCGATCGTATCGCCGGTACGCAGATTAAAGCGTCGAATCTGACTGGGGGAAACATAGATATCATCGGGCCCTGCGAGATAGGAGGAGTCGGCTGATCTTAGGAAGCCGAACCCGTCCTGGAGGATCTCCAGCACGCCGTCACCGGAGATGTCTTCTCCATTTTTAGCGTGTTTTTTCAGGATTGCGAAGATGATGTCTTGTTTGCGAGTTCTTGAGAGGTTCTCTAGCCCCATTTCCTGGGCCATGTTCAAGAGTTCGGCGATAGGTTGTTTCTTTAAGTCGGTTAGATTCATGATGATTTAATACGTAGGTTTGTGAGGTAAGGACAAACTTAGACCACCCGCATAGCGCGACGCCAATGGGTCGGCAAATAGGTCTGAGAGCTTGTTAGGATTTTAAACAGAGTGGTTTGGCTGTTTTCGTAATGTGTATTAGTTTAAATGTTTTAGTTTAAAGCGTAGTTCTGGAGCAGTGTAGATAAGAGATAAGGTCGTCAGTCGAACGAGACGATGGACGCAATATAGAACGTGTAAAACGTGCTGTCCAGAAAAATTTTGTCTTTATTTGTGACGCTTGGTGGCACTGACGGGGGCATTGTTGCACATCGAGGGAATGCTTGCCGGATCGAACAAACTGGCTGCCCCGATGTTTGAGGTCGGGACAGCCGGTGTCAAATCAGATTACGCTGTCGATAAACGCGGCCAATTGTGTGCGAGAAAGCGCGCCTACTTTGGTCCCTGCTACTTCGCCATTCTTGAATATAATCAAGGTTGGAATGCCACGAACGCCGTATCTAGGGGCCGTTTCGATATTAGAATCAATATTCAGCTTGGCAATCGTGAGTTTACCGTCATATTCCTGAGCTAACTCTTCCAGGACAGGCGCAATCATTTTGCACGGGCCACACCATTCCGCCCAGAAATCTACAAGTACGGGGCCGGCAGCCTTCAATACATCTTGCTCGAAACTGGCATCGGAGATTTGAACGATATTGTCGCTCATAAAGTCATTCCTTTTAAGTTAGATAAACGGTGTCCGTATAGAGTTCGGTTCTGCTGAGGCAGGGTCTGACTATGATAAGGCCTGATTCGCTGGTTTCAAGTGTGAATTTGCAACGCCGAATTAAAACCACCTAGGATTTGAGAAGCAAAGCGACCTTTTTCGCGAAATAGGTCAGGATCGCATCTGCCCCGGCGCGCTTGATACAGGTAAGGGATTCGAGCGCTACGGCCGACTCGTCGAGCCAACCATTGCGCGCGGCAGCCATATGCATCGCGTATTCGCCGCTGACCTGATAGACCAGAGTAGGGGCGCCAAACTCGTCTTTAACGCGGCGCACGATGTCCAGATAGGGCATGCCGGGCTTCACCATGACCATGTCGGCACCCTCGGCGAGGTCTAGGGCGACTTCGTGTAGCGCCTCGTCGGAGTTGGCCACGTCCATCTGATAAGTGTGTTTATTGCCCTTGCCCAAGTTGCCACTGGAGCCTACCGCGTCGCGGAAGGGGCCATAGTAGCTAGAGGCGAATTTCGCCGAATAGGCCAATATGCGCGTATGGATATAGCCGGCCTGCTCCAGCGCGTCGCGAATAGCGCCAATGCGCCCGTCCATCATGTCCGAGGGTGCCACGATGTCGGCGCCGGCCTGAGCGTGGGAGAGCGCTTGTTTGATGAGCACCTCGACGGTGACATCGTTCACGACATAGCCATGCTCGTCGATAATCCCATCCTGACCGTGGGTCGTATAGGGGTCAAGGGCGACATCCGTGATGATGCCGAGATCGGGAAAAGCCTGCTTTAGGCTGCGCACTGCGCGTTGTACTAGGCCTTCGGGATTCCATGCCTCGCGTCCATCTAGGGACTTGGTATCTGCATGCGGAGACGGGAATAAGGCGATTGCCGGGATGTCGAGCGCCACTAGCTCGGCAGCTTCTTTGAGCAGTTCGTCGATACTTAGCCGGTAAATGTCGGGCATAGAGGGGATTTCTTGGCGCTGTCCGCTCCCCTCCACGATAAACATCGGGAAGATCAGGTCATCGGCGCTGAGGCGATTCTCCCGCATCAGTCGACGGCTAAATTCGTCGCGACGCATACGGCGCATGCGTGTGCCAGGGAAGAGGCGGGCAGCCTTGTTGGGGAGCTTTGTGGTATCGTTCGGCACTTTTTAAGTTCTCGATCTGTCAGCGGAATTTCAATGCGTTATAGCATACCAAGCACTGATAGCAAGAATAAACCTTTAGCGGTGTAACCTACGGCATGCATTGCGAGTCCACTAGCTACGTATTCAGACAAAGAGATAGACATGAGTAAATTGAAGATAGTATTGGTTCTTGTTTTCGCCGCCGCCCTAGCTGCCTATTTCACCCTCGACCTTGGTCGCTTTCTGACGCTGAGCTATGTGCAATCGCAATTGAGTGCCATTCAGACTTATGCGGACGAAAACTTCCTGAGCGCCGCGGGCATCTACTTCCTCGTCTACGTAGCGATCACGGCACTGTCTATACCGGGCGCTGCCGTGGCGACTCTGGTGGGTGGCGCCATTTTCGGATTGGGATGGGGCACGCTGATCGTCTCCTATGCTAGCTCCATCGGGGCAACACTGGCATTTATGACCTCGCGCCTATTGCTGCGCGACTGGGTGCAGAGCCGCTTCGGTAATTCCTTAAAGGCCATCAATGCCGGGGTCGAGAAAGACGGTGCCTTCTATTTGTTTAGCCTGCGAATGGTGCCAGTTTTCCCGTTTTTCCTTGTGAATCTGCTGATGGGACTCACCCCTATCAAGCTCATTCCCTATTTTTTCGTCTCGCAGATTGGAATGCTGCTGGGCACGGCGGTGTACGTGAACGCCGGTGCGGAACTAGGGCAGATCGAATCTCTGTCTGGCCTGATCAGTCTGCCAATCGTCTTGTCGTTTGCTCTATTAGGCGTATTGCCTTGGATCACCAAGGGCATACTCGGGTTCTTGCGTCGCCAGAAGGTTCCTGTGAGTTTCACCAAGCCCAAGCAGTTTGAGGCCAATGTCGTCGTGATAGGCGCGGGCTCTGCCGGTCTGGTCTCCTCGATTATCGCCGCGGGCGCAAAAGCCAAGGTCATTCTCATCGAGAAGCACCGCATGGGCGGTGATTGTCTCAATACCGGCTGCGTCCCCAGCAAGGCGATCATTCGCAGTGCGCGCATCGCGGACTATATTAAACGTGCCGAACAGTTCGGCATCGATGGCGCCCAGGGGCAAGTGAATTTCCCGAAGGTGATGGAGCGCATACAGTCTGTCGTGAAGGCGATCGAGCCACACGACTCGGTAGAGCGCTATACCTCGCTCGGAGTCGAGTGCGTAGCCGGAGAGGCGATGATCACCTCACCGTGGACGGTGCGGGTGGGCGAGCGCACAATCACGACTCGCTCGATCGTGTTGGCCACCGGTGCGCGGCCCTTCGTGCCCCCGATACCCGGTCTAGACAAGGTCGATTATCTGACCTCCGATTCGCTCTGGGATTTACGCGAATTACCTAAGCGTCTCCTCGTGCTTGGGGCTGGCCCGATCGGCTGCGAACTCGCGCAGAGTTTCGCGCGCTTGGGCGCCCAGGTCACGATTGTGGATCAGGCCCCGCGCATCATGCCACGCGAGGATGAGGACGTTGCCGAGTTAGTAATGGAGCGTTTCACCCGCGAGGGTGTGCGAGTTCTGACGGGGTTCAAGGCGGATTCTTTCGAGCGCGACGCACAGGGCGGCGTATTGCATGTGCAAGGCGAGGACGAGACTCTAGCGCTACCCTTCGACAAGGTGCTCATCGCGATAGGGCGCAAGGCCAATGTGGAGGGCTTCGGCTTAGAGGAGCTTAAGTTGCCTTTGACGCAGCGTGGCACTATAGAGGTTAACGAATACCTGCAGACGATCTATCCGAATATCTATGCCTGTGGCGATGTAGCGGGCCCCTATCAGTTCACCCATATGGCCTCGTACCAGGCCTGGTTCGCGGTATTGAACGCGATGTTGGGCGGCCTGAAGAGATTCCGCATCAACTATAGGGTAGTGCCTTGGGCGACTTTCACAGACCCCGAGGTTGCTCGAGTAGGCTTGAGTGAGCAGGAAGCGCAGGAGCAAGGAATTAAATATGACCTGACCCGTTATGGCATCGATGATCTCGATCGTGCGATCGCCGATGGCGAGGCCCACGGCTTCGTTAAGGTATTAACGGCGCCCGGCGGCGATCGCATTCTAGGGGCGACAATCGTCGGCTATCACGCCGGCGAATTGCTCACCGAATTTGTGCTGGCGATGACCCATGGGCTGGGCCTGAAGAAGATCGCAGCGACAACCCATATCTATCCAACGCTGTCCGAGGCCAATCGCTTCACCGCGAATGCGTGGCGTAGCGCACGCATCCCGAAGAAGCTATTGCCCTGGGCCGAGCGTTTCTTTCGCTGGCGCAGGGGCTAGAGTCCCTCTGGCTTATGCAGAGGGGCCCTCATTCTTGCGAAAGGCCTGAAACAGGCACAGGCAAATTAGGCCGATGAAGCCTAGCATGGAGAGTTCGGCGATGGAGAGCAGGCCAAGAAAGCGCCAGGAGACCTCGGCGCAATTGCCGTCGCCCTTGAGTAGGAAGTTGAGCATATCCATGAAGGGGAAGTTATCCATGATATAGCTCAGGCCGGGGCCACAGGCGGGTACTAAGTCTGCAGGCAGGTGTTGCAACCAGATCTGACGGCCCGCGAAATAGCCACCGGCAACGCACATCGCCGCCGCCGCCAAGGCATAGTTCTTAACGCCCTTGTCGGAGGGGTTGTGAATAGCGGAGGCTAGGCAGAACAGGCCGACTAGGATTACGAACACGCGCTGCGTAATGCATAGCCCGCAGGGCTGCAGAAGCATTACATGCTCCATATACAGGGCGACGGCGATGATAGAGGTGCAGGCCAGAAAAATCATGAGATTGAGACTGCGCGTGCGAGGGATTATAGCGTCCAGAGAATTTGCCATCGTTTGACTCACTGCCACTTCGGGCTTAACTGTATGAATTTTCTATATATTTAAAGTTTTGTTTGGGGCGCTCGTATGCTTTGCGCCCCATTTTAAACAATATTATGACGATGTATATGGCGGCGCTCGTTCTGCGCCTTGTGGGCCGCGCTCAGATAATCGTCGCCGCTGCCGATATATGGCATACTGAATCGGCACAAGTACAAAGGGTTACTACTATGTTGAAAAAAATTTCGTCGCTACTTGGCCTGTTGAGCCTATTGAGCATCGCTGCATTGTCATCTCAGGTGATGGCCTCGTCTGCCGCGCCAGCCGCGCCTGGCAGTAATAGCGAATTCCCCTATGTTGAGCTGAGCCCTAGCTTCATCACCAATTACGATGGCGGCGGCCGGCTGCGTTATCTCAAGGTCGATGTCACCGTCCGTACCAAGCGTCCTGCTGACGAAATGCTCCGGCATCATATGCCCTATATCCGCAGCAAGCTGATAGAGCTCTTCGCTAGCCAACTAGAGGAGAACTTGACTTCGACTCAAGGCAAAGAGCATTTGCGCGAGCAGGCACTGGACACGATTCGAGCCTCACTGGACTATGTCGAGGGCGGCGGCTCTGCCGATGTCCTCGAAGTATTCTTCACGTCGTATGTGATTCAGCAATAGCATTGAACTGGCGCAGGAATTCATCGAAATCGATGTCATCGCTCGCCTCGATCTCCGCCTGTTTCGCAACGGACTGGCGGCTTGCCTCTTGAAACTCCTGTAAGCGTTCCGGTGACAATCTCTGTGCACGGAAATGGGCGTCCGTGGCGGACGCTTGGGACATCGTAAAGCGGCAGAACGCCTGACCAGACTCCCGCATTGCCGCCAATAACCGTGCCGATGGCGTTAGCGATGGGTCGGCGATTTTCTTTTGTTGTGCCGCACAAGCTGCGGTGTAGGCGTCGGTGTCATGGACATTGTCCAGCAGCGTGGCCGCGTGAGTGATAGCGACCATTAACTCGTTCGCCCATTCGCTGAAAGCCACCGCCTCGCCATCGCGCTCTAACATCAAGCCTGGGGCTCTGCCTTGGTTGACCACTCGCGATAAGTTCTCTTCGATCTCTGCATAACTAGCCTGTGTGCACTCCGGACTCGGCGCGAGCAAACAATAGATTAGGAAGGAGTCGAGGAAGCGAATCTGTTCGGCATCGAGCCCAATAGGCAGGAAAGGGTTCAGATCGAGGATGCGAACTTCGATGTACTGAATGCCGCTCTCACGCAATAAGGTCAAGGGGCGCTCGCCGGATTGGCCTACGCGTTTCGGGCGAATGGTGCCATAGAACTCATTTTCTAACTGCAATAGATTGGTATTGATCTGCAGGTATTTGCCGTCTTCCTTCATGCCGATTTTCTGGTACGGGGCATAAGGGGTCGACAAGGCTTCTTGCAGGCTATCTAGATAATTATCGAGCTTGTTATAGCACACGAATAGCGATTGCTGCGCCTCACTCTTATAGCCCAGATTGCCCATGCGCAGGGCCGTGGCATGAGGTTTATAGAGAGTGTACTGGTCGAACTCTTCCAGCTCGTGGGGGCGTCCCTGAGTGAAACACTTGGATACCGCGGGCGAGGCGCCGAAGAGATAGGGCAGCAGCCAGGAGTTGCGATGGAAGTTGCGAATCAGGTGCAGGTACTGCTGGGTTTGAAACTCTTGTAGCGTCAAAGGCGAGCGCTTAATTTTTTGATAGTCTGGCCAGAAATTCTCTGGCATCGAGAAATTATAGTGTATGCCAGCAATGGTCTGCATGGCACGACCGTAACGATGGCCAAGGCCTTCTCGGTATAGCGTCTTGAGTTTGCCGATGTTGGAATCACCGTACTGGGCCAGAGGGATATCCTCGTCACTCTCCATCAGGCAGGGCATGCTCGATACCCATAGGCGTTCGTCTTTGGGCAATACGCTATAGGTGTAGGTGTGCAGGTCGCTGAGGAAGTCGAGCGTCTGGGCGATGCTATCGTTCACCGGGGTAATTAGTTCGAGCAGGGCTTCTGAATAATCGGTCGTAATATGCGGGTGAGTGAGTGCCTTGCCCAGGCTGGCCGGGTGAGGGGTCTGCGCTAAGTGGCCGTCATTTGTCACACGCAAGCTCTCTTTCTCGATCCCTCTGTGGATCTGTCCCCACTCGGTGCGAAACTCGGTAAGTTCGAACCGGCGTAGACTTTCTTCTAATGGCTTAGTCAAGCTGCATCCTCTGTGTTCTCATGATTTGCTTAGCATGCTCAAAACACAGGGGCTAGGTCGGTATCTTGAGACTTGTCGTGTGGTCTTTCTAAGAGCGGCGATTATGCCAAATAAAGTGAAACTCGGCCACGAAGGAGCGCGCCAATTATGTGCAGGCTCTCCAAGTAAACCGTGAGGGTACCCAAGACTAGAGGGGACTACTCGGTGTAATGTTTCATCTGAGAACGCAAGCGACGATCTTTTTTGTCGGGCTTGGCAATCGGCTGCTCCAGTTGGGCGTGTAAGCGGCGCTGTTCCGCGAGCTGTGCGCGCTTCTCTACACTCTGCGGGGTCTCCTCGTAGAGCAGCGCGGCCTCCGGGGCTCCGCGCCTGTGTTCGGATAGAGCCTTGACGACGATTGTGCGTGTGTCCCAGCCCTGACGAACCTCGAGCTCTAGGCCTATGCCGACGTCGCGCCCTGGCTTGAGTTTATTGCCTGCACCCTGCACCTTGCCGGTCTCGACAGCCTGTTTAGCGAGTGCGCGAGTCTTGAATAGGCGTGCCGCCCACAACCATTTGTCGAGTCTTATGACTGTGGCCGAAGCCTCGTGGTCTTTACTCATTGTCCGGCTAAACCTTTCATGATGTCGGCGAAATCATCGATCTGAATGAATTCCTCTTGCTGCCCTAGCGCCTGTCGCTGGCTGTCGGGGCGCGCTATGGCACGCAGATGGCCGATGCCTTCGGACTGGGCCCTGCGCAAAACTGCTAGGCTGTCGTCGATCAAGAGGGAACGCTGGGGATCATGATCGATCTGTGCGCGCAGGGCTGGCCAGAAGCCAATATTCTCTTTCGCCAATTGCAATGAATGAGAGCTGATGCGGTGGTCGAAGTGTGCGGCGATTCCGGTGTGCTGCATCTTTAGCTCTAGGCTGTGGGGGTGTGCATTGGTTACCAATACCACCTGCTTGCCAATCTCCCGCAACTGCTGCACGAAGGCTAGGGCATTGGGCCGCAGCGCGATCTTATGGCGCACCTCGTGCTTAAGTGCCTTGATGTCCATCGCGAGACTCTCCGACCAGAAGTCCATGCAATACCAGTCCAGCGTGCCCTTAACGCTAGCGTAGCGGTTCATCAGAAACGCCGAGGCCTGCTTAGGAGTCAGGCGATTCAACTCGCCATAGCGCGCCGGAACAAACTCTTCCCAAAAATAATTATCGAAGTGCAGGTCGAGTACCGTTCCGTCCATGTCGAACAGAACGGTGTCGATTTGCGTCCAATTCAATGCTGTCATTGCTGGCCCATTCAATACTCGTCTAAGCCCTCAGTAAATTCGATATAGACCCCGGTAGGGTCGGTGATGAAGGCGATTTTCAGACCTATCGAGGGTATGTCTCTATAGGCCACGTCGAAGGCGATGCCTTTCTCTTCCAATAATTTACAGAAGGCTTCTAAGTCGTCCACCTCGAAGCCTATGTGATCGATCGAACGGCCCTTAGTAGGGAGGCGTTCCTCATTCGCGTTGCCGAAACTCAGGTTCATGCCTGGCACGTTAGTGGTGCTCTCGATAGAACCCCGTGGTCGTACCTCGATGTTGAGCAGCTGCGAATACCATTGCAGCAAGCTTTCATACTCGGCGGTAAAGAAATGGATGTGATAGGGCGAAACTTCAAGGTCTAGCATCTGATCTTCTTGCAGCTCTACGTAGACATCATCCGGCATCATAATATAGGCGTTGCGTTGCCCCTCCGCGCCTATGAACTCGCGTCCTACCGGCAGGCCCGCGGCGCGCCACTTTGCGAGGAAGGTGGCGATACTGCGCACCTTGAATCCGAAGTGATCCATCACCGTGCCTTGGGAGCCGCCAGTTGGGACACGCTCGGTAAGGATGACGGCCATATTCGGCATGCGCACCGCGGTCAGGGAGCCCTTCTGGACGACTGTGCCGCCGAAGTGCTCGACCCACAGGCGCTTATGCAGTTCGATATCGCTCACATTCAGGTGCACATGGCCATAGGTTAGCCCTGCCTCGTTCGGAACCGCCAGCTGTGCCTGGGCGGTGCCCATGGTCAGCAGGATTAGAATGAGCCCGGTAATAACGCGCATGATGATTCTCCGTATTGTTTTTATTGTGATGTTGCTGCCGCGCAGTGTCCCGTGCCACCCCTCGGGGCAGTTCACGGGCAAGAGCGTGAAACATGCTAGCATTTGCCCTTAGCCCGCGTCGATCAACCTGTTGGTCCTCGTAGCCGCGCCATGCTGGCATAATTTAGGAGTTTGTAGATGTTAGAGGACACTGAGCTAGTCGATGCGATCAGTCATATCGCGACCCTAGCGGGTCATCAGATCATGGCAGTCTATACAAACGCGGCTGGCGTTGCAGTCACTCACAAGGTCGATCATTCGCCGCTGACCGAGGCTGACACACTAGCGAATGCGTTGATCTGCACCGAGCTGCAGAGATTGACGCCCAATATCCCCATATTGTCCGAGGAGGCCGCCCTCACTGCCTTCGCGCAGCGCCGACACTGGCAGGAATATTGGCTCATCGATCCCCTAGATGGCACCAAGGAGTTTATCGATCGCAACGGAGAGTTCACGGTCAATATTGCGCTCATACGCGAAGGCGTGCCTGTGCTTGGCGTGGTCCACGCGCCGGTTGCGGGAACCAGTTGGCTCGGCGTCATAGGCTTAGGGGCTTGGAAACGAGGCGAGAACCAGACCTTGGAGCACATCAAGACGCGCGCCTTCGAAGGCGAGTTGAGTCAGTCCACGTTAAAAGTGGTGGCTAGCCGACGCCATGGTTCGGCGGCACTCGAGGCCATGCTCGAACAGCTGAGCAAACGCTTCGCGGCGGTGGAGATGCTCAATGTGGGCAGCTCCTTGAAGTTTTGCATGCTCGCGGAAGGGAAGGCGGACTTCTATCCGCGCCTCGCCCCCACCAGTGAATGGGACACCGCGGCGGCTCAGGCAGTGCTAGAGGCCGCTGGCGGCAAGGTAATGAAGACGGATTTCAGCACGCTGGGCTATAACAGTAAGGACGATATACTCAACCCGCATTTCCTCGCCGTCGGGGACGCGCGCATCGACTGGCGTCGCGTACTCGAGGCGGAACAAGCGTAGGGGCTTACTGTGGCGGGGCGCTCAGTGAGAGCTCGGCGGTGAATAACATGCTGCGATCGCGGTCTTTGTTCGCCCAGTTCAGGAGAGTGGTTGCGCTTTGCGGCACGATCTCGGCGAATACAGGTGTGCCGTTGAGGGTGACGGTAATGGGCTTGGAGAAGTCTACCTCCTCAGGGCTAAGCAGCAGAGTGAACCCATCGACATAGAAGTTCGTGACCTCGAAGTGGTTGCCCTCCCGGGAGACCTCAATGCGGCCCGGTTGGCCCTCGCTGCGGAGCTTATCGATGCGCAGCCAATGGTTGCGATTATAGCGATCGGTCCTGCTTGTCACCCAATGCACAGTATCGGGCAATGGATCGCGCACATTGTCGCGCTTAAACTTCTCGATTCTCGGGCGCTGCTCAGGCATCCATTCGGTGTTGTGCCCCCCATTTGGAATTATCGTAAACTCGAAATCGGCGCCGGCCTCGCTCATCATGTCGATATAGGGTTGTACGGCGCGCGCCGGATACAGGCGGTCGTTCTCACCATTGACGATAAACAGGCGCTTGCCCTTGAGGTTGTCGAAGGACAGCGGATAGCTCACGCGCGCGCGCGGGTTGCGCAGGACGCCGGGGTGGCCGATATAGGGCAGGAATGCGGCCCACTCGGTGGGTTGCATGAAGGCGAAGAAATAGGAACCGGTACCACCGTCCGAAACGCCAGTCATGTAGACCCTGTTGTCGTCTACGTTATAGCGCTGTTTTACTAGCCTAAGAATGGCAGGCAGATTGTCTGCTTGGTTGTCGAGCCACCAGAACGCATCGTCCCAGGCTATGGGCAGCACAACTATTTTATTGGCGTCAGCGAGGCTCTCATAGCCATTGCGCCATGCGGTTTCGCCAGGCTGAATCTTGGGTCGATTGACGCCGCCATGAAGATTGAACTCGACGGGATAGGCACGGCTTGCGTTGTAGTCCTCGGGTACCAATAGGACGAAGGGAAAGCTGGTGCCGTCCTCGCTGCTGCGCGCCATCTCGACTAGGCCGGTAGGCACATCCGCGCTATAGGCAGGGCCGGACTTGAGCCAGCCATATAGGGCATCGACATCGTCCGTTGCCCCAGCCAGCGCTTGGGTCGCTGCGGCTTGCTCGGCCGCCCCATCGG
>DIAM01000004.1:0-89047 GCA_002416505.1 Gammaproteobacteria bacterium UBA5078 | reverse complement strand
CTTGCTCGGCCGCCCCATCGGCTCGCCAATAGCGCTCCACAAGCCCTGCCGCATCGCCCGATGGCGCCGCCGAGGATTGGCAGTGTGGCAGAAGCACAGCGCTCGCGATTAGTAGGACTGCAAAGGTAGTTTTCATGGGAAAACATCATAAACCAGTGCGCGCGCTTGACCAAACTTTCCTTTTCGCTGTATTGGTACTAGGATTTGTCACCTAGTAACAACAAAGAAGGGTATTAACGCCATGTTCGTAAAGCAGATTCAAATCGCCATTGTATTACTATCGCTCGCCTGCGGGAGCGTCTTCGCACAGAACTTCGGAGTGGAGGAGCTTACGCGGCTGGCCGAGGCTGGAGACGCCGAGGCTCAGAACAATCTGGGCGTGATGTACCACACCGGCCAAGGCGTCCCCCCAGACATCGATGCGGCGATCAAGTGGTACACATTGGCCGCCGAGCAGGGTCGCGCGAATGCACAGTTGAATCTCGGCGTGCTGTATAACTTCGGCATGGGCGTGTCTCAAGATTTCGAGCAGGCCGCGTATTGGTTCGCCTTGGCCGCAGAGCAAGGGCAGCTGATGGCGCAGATATCTCTGGCGGCATTATATGTCAGCGGCCAGGGTGTGCAGACGGACTATACCCAGGCGGCTAAATACTATGCGATGGCCGCCGAGCAGGGGGATGTAGGCGCGCAGCTATCCCTCGCAGAGATGTATCTCAGCGGACAGGGTGTAGATCAGGATTATGAGCAAGCCGCGCGTTATTATCTCTTAGCGGCGGAAAGGGGCGAGGTGGCCGCGCAATTTAGCATGGCCCTGATGTATCGCGATGGTCTTGGGGTAGAACAAGATTACGAGGCAGCGGCTAACTTCTATCGTATGGCCGCAGAGCAGGGCCATATCGCGGCGATGTTCAGCATGGCGGCGATGTATGAGACGGGCGAGGGCATCGCGCAGGACTATGAGGAGGCGTTCCGTTGGTATCGTCTTGCTGCGGGACAAGGTCATCCGAGTTCCCAGAATAATCTGGGCCTGATGTACGAGTCGGGCCAAGGCGTCGCAGAGAATCCACTTCGGGCTTACGCCTGGTTGAAAATCGCGTCGACACTGGCCACTGGCGAGGAGCGGGCGCGTTTTCAGGGCAACAGGAATCAGGTCGAGGCGCTGCTGAGCGCGGAGCAATTGACCGAGGCAAATGCCCTGTCCGATCGCTGCTTAGAGTCTCGCTTCCGGGAATGTGAATAAGCGTTCTTAATGGCTAGATGCCGCAATCGCTATATTTGGAATCGAGGCAACGCTGAGCGAGGGCTTTGGCCTCATTGATCAGTTGTTCGGACATCTGATTGGCAATTTGATCGCGATTGCGTGTCGCTCGGCCGCGATGGAATACGGTGGAGGTCTGTGCGGAGATATCGCTCCACAGATAGGCCAAGATAAAGTTCTGCTCCACACCATAGCCTGCGGCGTACATTTCGCCGATATTGTATTGGGCTTCGGGATTGCCCTGTTTAGCCGCAGAGAGGTATAGGCTGCCCGCCTTCTCGTAATCTTGTGGGACGCCTTCGCCCGCGATGTACATGTCGGCGAGCCCGAACTGAGCGGAGACATTGCCGCTGTCAGCGGCGAGTTGATACCACTTCGCCGCCTCGGCAAAATCTCTGTCCACCCCGTTGCCATTGACGAACATGGCGCCGTAATTAAATTGTCCGATGGGATACCCACCCTCTGCAGAGAGCTTCAGCCACTGCAGGGCGTTGGGGTAGCTCTGCTCTACGCCATAGCCATACTTATACATTACGCCGAGATTGTTCTGAGCGGCCTCGTGCCCCTGCTGCGCCGCGGCAAGATACCATTTTGCAGCTTGGATATAGTCCTGCGCTACGCCCTGGGCATTGTCATACATGAAGCCAAGATTGTACTGGGCGCGCATGTGTTCCTGCGCGGCAGCGCGCTGATACCACTGCATCGCCTCCGCGTAGTCTCGGTCTACACCGAAGCCATTGGCGTACATATTGCCGTAATTGTATTGTGCATCCGCATAGCCTAAGTCGGCGGCGCGTCTGAACCATTGCAGTGCCGTCGCAAAATCCTGCGTTACGCCTTCGCCTACGGCGTAGATATAGCCAAGCTCGGTCTGTGCAACGACTGCACCGGCCTCTGCGCGCGCGACAAGTTCGCTATCTTGGGCGGAGATTTGGGTCGATGCTAGAAGAAGGCTGATGAGCAGCGCTCTAGTGGAACTTCGCTTCATAATTTCGGGGGTCTCGATAAATAGACGGCTAGGTCTGCGATACTGCCATAATTGTGTCGATTTGGCACGAAAGTTGTCATGTGCAACGCCCCTTTTCGCTCCCTGTTTGCTTATCTAGAGGGTCGTCTTCCCTATTGGTTTGAGGTAGTCTTTTGTGCCGTGCCGCATAGAGCACGAATTTCTAAGCTGCCTGCGTTAGCAAAGGATAAGTCGTTTGGATTCCCGCTATATTGTCTCAACACTATTGAGCTGTGCGTTCTTCATGGGGCTCGTCGCGTGGGTTTCCTATGTGAAGACTCGCGGCGAGGTCAGCACTCGCGACGGGTACTTCTTGGCGGGTCGTGGGCTTGGCGCTGTCTTCATCGCCGGTTCGATGCTGCTAACGAATTTGTCTGCAGAGCAATTGATTGGACTCAATGGCTCGGCCTATGGATTCAATATGAGCAGTATGGGCTGGGAGGTGACGGCGGCCTTCGCGACGCTGTGCATGGCGTTCATTTTCTTGCCACGCTATCTCGCGGGCGCTTTTACGACGCTTCCGCAATTTCTTAGCAGTCGCTACGACGATGGCGTGCGGCGCATGACGGTAGTCCTGTTCATGGTGGGCTATGGCTTCGTCACCATCCCCTCCGTGCTCTATTCCGGCTCCATCGCCGTGATGCAATTGTTCGATGTGCCTACTCTGTTTGGGCTTAGCTATAGCCAGGCCTTGCTACTGACCATCGTCACCATCGGCTGTGTCGGTGCTCTGTATGCCGTATTCGGCGGCTTGCGCGCCGTGGCGATTTCGGACACCTTGAACGGCGTCGGCTTATTGATCATCGGCATCGCTGTGCCCGTTCTCGGGCTATCCGCGTTAGGCGATGGCAGCATCGGCGAAGGGCTCAGGATAATAAGCAGTAGCAATACGGAAAAGTTAAATGCCATCGGCGCTGCGACGGACCCGACTCCGTTCGGCACGCTGTTCACGGGCATGATTTTCGCCAATCTGTTTTACTGGTGCACAAACCAATATGTCATTCAACGCACGCTCGCCGCGCGCAACCTAGCGGAAGGTCAGAAGGGCGTGCTCTTCTCTGGCTTCTTCAAGGTAATGGTCCCCTTCATGATGATGATCCCGGGCGTCATCGCCTTTCATCTCTATGGCGATGGCTTGACGACCATAGACTTGGCCTACCCGCGGCTGATTCGCGATGTGCTGCCGGTGTACGCCGCGGGCTTCTTCCTCGCCGTCTTACTAGGCGCCGTGTTTAGCTCGTTCAATTCCCTGCTCAATAGTGCGGCGACATTATTCTGTCTCGATGTCTATGGCCCGTTCAAGAAAGACCAAGTCAGTGACGCGCAGATGGTAAAGGTAGCCAAGCGTGCGAGCGTAGTGATTGCCATTTTCTCTTTCATCGTGGCACCTCTACTGCAGTACGCACCAGACGGCTTGTGGCAGATCATCAGGATATTCACTGGGTTCTATAATATTCCTGTCATTGCGGTCGTGATCGTTGGCCTGTTTACCACACGAGTGCCTGCGCGTGGCGCAAAGGTCGCCATCGTGTTCCATGTGATTGCCTATGGGCTTTTACAGTTTGTGTTCGACGATGTGATCGGAATTCACTTCCTCCATCTCTATGCCATATTGTTTGTGCTCGAAGTGCTCATCATGCTGTATTTCGCCCGTGTCGCACCTCGAGCTCAGAAATGGAGTTACCAAGTCAATGCCAAGGTCGATCTGACCCCTTGGCGCTATGCGAAACCTTGCGGATTCACACTAATGTCCTGCGTTGTGGCGTTGTACCTATTGTTCTCGCCCATAGGATTAGTGGGAGGGATTAGCCCCGCTTTCGTGCCCATGATAAGCGTTATCGCTTTGCTCAATATTGCAGTGTGGGCTGTAGCCATTTGGCGAGCGCCCGCGCTAACATCTTCGCACTAGGAATGCCTCTTTCATATGAGATCACTATGAGTAAGTCGAACCCACCCCGTCTGCGTTTCTTCGCACAGGCCTCTAGCCAGCGTCATATTCCAAGCCATGATCAGTATTTGTATCGCACGCCCGAGGCGAAGTTCAAGATCGCGATCATTGGTACCGGCACTATAGGGCAGGAGCATATGCGCGTCGCGACCCTGTTGGGGCGTGCCCATGTCCATGGCATCTACGACCTAGAACAACATAGCATGGACGCGGCGCAAGTCGAATACAGTAGCTATAGTACAAGAGTGCTGGTGCGCTATGAGTCTCTGGCGCAGGCTTGTGAAGACCCGGAGGTGGACGCGCTATTCATCTGCACGCCCAACTTCACCCACTACGAGGTATTGAAGACGGCCGTTTGCTCGGGCAAGCCGATCTTCCTAGAGAAACCGATGGCGACGACCTTGGCCGATGCCGCTGCGATCGTGCGGATCGCCAATAGCTATAGCAGCTTCATTCAGATTGGTTTGCAGTATCGCTATAAGGCGCAGTACGTTGAGGCGTTCCACGAGGCCTTGGAGCGAGCCTCGCTGGGTATAGTGAAGACGATCAGCATGAGCGAATACCGTCCTCCCTTCCTCGACAAGGTTAAGCAGTGGAACAAGTTTAACGAATACTCGGGCGGCACCTTGGTGGAGAAGTGCTGTCACTATTTCGACCTCATCAACCTCATGGCCCAGGCTGCGCCACAACGGGTCTTCGCGAGCGGCGGGCAGGCGGTAAACTTCCTGGAGTTCGAGCATGAGGGCAGACGCGCCGATATCGATGACCACGCATTCGTGATCATCGACTACGACAACGGCGTGCGCGCCAGCTTCACATTGAATATGTTCTGCGCGGATTTCGTCGAGGAGATGGTTGTGACGGGAGAGCGCGGGAGACTGCTGGCCACGGAGCGCTTCGACTTCCATCAGCAAGCACCGGCAACAGCCTCGATAAGTCTTGAGCTCGGAGAGAACGGTGCCTCACGCGTGAGTCAATTGGCTTATCCAAGGCTCATAGAACAAAGTGGGCATCATGGCGCTACATTCTTCGAACACCAGGCCTTCTTCGATCAACTGGAAGGCAACGAGGCGGATTGCGCCACCCCACTGCAGGGCATGTGGGCAATGCTTGTGGCCAGTGCCGCGCAAGAGTCGATGCGCAGCGGCCAAGCGATCGAGATTAGCGCACTAATTGCGCGCGAAAAACTAGCGAGCTTGCTCGCGGGGAAACAGGAATGATTATGGAGAATGCGATTAGAGTGGGCGACACGAAGATGCCGTCAGTAGGCTTAGGGCTTTGGAAGATAGGGCGTGAACAGGTCGCCAATGTGGTGAGGCGGGCGATAGAGATAGGGTATCGTCATCTGGACAGCGCGGCGGATTATGCTAACGAGCGCGAGGTCGGTCAGGGCATCAAGCAGGCGCTCGACGCGGGCCTGTGCAAGCGTGAAGACCTATGGATTACCTCGAAGCTCTGGAATACCTTTCATGGGGCAGAGCATGTAGAGCAGGCCTGCGACAAGACCTTGCAGGATCTAGGCGTGGACTATCTCGACCTCTACCTCATCCACTTCCCGATCTCCTTGGAATACGTGCCAATTGCCACGCGCTATCCGCCGGAGTGGATCTTCGACCCGAAGGCGCAACAGCCGGAGATGAAGATCGCGCCAGTGCCATTGTCCGAAACCTGGCGTGCGATGGAGGCACTGGTGGAGAAGGGGAAGGTGAGGCAGATCGGGGTGTGCAACTACAGCAGCGGCCTGCTGCATGACCTGATGGCATACGCGAAGATAAAACCCGCTGTGCTTCAGGTCGAGTCGCATCCTTATCTTACCCAAGAACGACTGTTAAGATTGGCCGCAGACTATGAGATCGCGGTCACGACATTCTCGCCACTGGGTTCATTATCTTACATCGCCTTGGATATGGCACGTGAAGAGGAGTCTCTGTTAGAGCAGCCGGTTGTAGTGGCAGCCGCCGCGCGTGTCAAGCGCAGCCCAGCACAGGTGCTCCTGCGCTGGGGTGTGCAGCGCGGCACGGCGATAATTCCCAAGACTTCGCGCGTAGAGCGCCTGCAGGAGAATCTCGCCTTGTTCGATTTCACGTTGACTACTCAAGAGATGGAAGCGATATCGGCATTGAACTGCAATCGCCGGTTTAACGATCCCGGTCTATTTTGCGAGCTGGCGTTTGGGAAATTCTATCCAATTTACGATTGAGGAAAATGATGACGGCGTTGAAAATGGAGTCGGTAGACGTGACGGGGCAGCAATACACTCCGGACGTATTCCCTTTAGTCTACGGGGCGAGTTCGCAAGGGGCGAACTTGGATGACTTGCTCACTTGGTGCGCGGCGCACAGGCAGGAGTTGCTCGACAGTCTTGAGCGGCACGGCGCGATCCTGTTTCGCGGCTTCCCCATCGTGAGCGATCTCGATTTCGATCGATTCATACAGGCGTTCGACTTGCCGAATTTTGCCTATGTAGAATCGCTGTCTAATGCGGTGCGGCGCAACCGCACGCCGAGAGTGTTTACTGCCAATGAGGCGCCGCCCGCGGTGTCTATCTACCTGCATCATGAGATGGCGCAGACGCCGATCTACCCATCGCGCCTGTTCTTCTTCTGTGAGAAAGCGGCGCACAGCGGTGGTGCCACCCCACTGTGCCGCTCGGACCTTCTGTTGCGCGCCCTGGAGCAAGAGCGTCCCGAGTTCGTAGCGGCCTGCGAGAGGCTAGGCGTGCGCTACACCAATGTGATGCCGGCTGCGGAGGACGTGGAGTCCGGTCAGGGGCGTAGCTGGCATAGCACGCTACAGGCCGAGGATAAGGAAACCGCGGAGGCGAAGCTGCAATCCCTAGGCTATAGCTGGGAGTGGAGAGACGACGACTCACTCAAGGTCACGACCCCTGTGTTGCCCGCCGTGCGCACTTTGGACGATGGTCGTCGGGTATTCTTCAATCAGTTGATCGCGGCATTCAGAGGCTGGCAGGACAAGCGCAACAGCCCAGAGAAAACCATTCGTTTCGGCGACGACTCGCCGATCGCGGCACAGGACATGGACTGCGCCATACGCATCGGCGATGCCTTGTCTTTCGACATGGCATGGCAGACGGGGGATGTGGCCTTTATAGATAACTTCTTGGTCATGCACGGCCGGCGTCCGTTCGAGGGCGAGCGGCGTGTCCTAGCCTCTTTGCTTGCCTAAGGATAAAGCCTAGGCAAGCGCTCGCTTACCGCGCCCGCGTGGCAATGCGACGATACTCGCGGTAGGCGGGAGTCCAGAAGTTCCGCTCGATGATCTCTAGCAGTTCTTCGTCCGGAAGCTCGCGTGCGTGTCCCTGGCTCATCGCCATCTTCGCGACCGCGAAGGCGATCTTCCGGCTGATCTGCGGCAGGTCTGTCAGGGGTGGCAGAATCGAAGCCGAAGGCTCCTCGATCTGCGGAGAGTTCTCCGACAGGGTGATGCTGGCGATCATGAGCATCTCGTCGGTAACCCGCGCCGACTTACAGGCGATTACGCCGAGCCCGATACCGGGGAAAATATAGCTATTATTGCATTGGGCAATGGCATAGGTTTTCCCTTTGAACTCGACTTTGCCGAACGGACTGCCGGTGGCCACAATGGCGCGCCCCTCGGTCCATTCCAACACCTGTTGTGGATGCGCCTCGACGTGCCGCGAGGGATTGCTCAAGGGTAGGATTATAGGGCGCGGGCAATGCGCATGCATCTGACGCACTACGCGCTCTGTGAACAAGCCAGCCTTGCCCGAAACCCCTACGAGTACGCTAGGCTCAACATTGTTGACGACATCGAATAGGGTCGCATATTGGCTGTCGTCCTCCCTGGTCCATTCGCTGAGTGCGGCCGCGGGCTGCATGAGCTTCTCTTGGAAGTCCATGAGATTCTCCATGCCCACCGTAACTAGCCCGTAGCGGTCTACCATGAATATCTGTGCGCGCGCCTGAGCATCGCTCAAGCCCTCGGCTATCATCGCGCTGATAATCAGCTCGGCAATACCGCAGCCTGCCGAGCCTGCGCCGACGAAGACGATCCTCTGTGCACTAAGTTTCTCTTCCTTCTTGCGACAAGCGGCAAGCAGAGTACCCAGGGTGACGGCAGCCGTGCCCTGAATATCGTCGTTGAAACAGCATACACGGTCGCGATGACGCTGCAGTATCGGCATGGCATTGGGCTGTGCGAAATCCTCGAACTGAATGAGCACGCCCGGCCAACGCTCCTGCGCGGCGTCGATGAACTGGTCCACGAAGGCGTCATATTCTTCCCGCCCGATACGCGGATGGCGCATGCCCATATACATGGGGTCGTCGAGTAGGGTCTGGTTATTCGTGCCGACATCTAAGGCTACTGGCAGCGTGTAGGCTGGGCTGATGCCGCCACCGGCGGTATAGATCGACAGCTTACCGATGGTGATGCCCATGCCGCCGATGCCCTGGTCGCCGAGACCCAGGACGCGCTCGCCGTCGGTCACCACAATGACCTTTACCTTGTCTTTAGTCACGCTGTGCATGATGTCATTCATGTACTCACGCTCCTCGTAGGAGACGAAGATGCCGCGAGCGCTGCGGTAGATGTCGGAGAAATGCTCACAGGCATCGCCCACGGTCGGGGTGTAGATGATCGGCAGCATCTCGACAAGATGCTCGCTTATGAGTCGATAGAATAGGGTCTCGTTGTTGTCCTGCACCGCGCGCAGATAGATATGCTTATTGATAGGCTCGTCGAAACTGCGGTATTGCATATAGGCGCGTTCGACTTGCCCCTCGATACTCTCGTAGCGAGGCGGCAGCAGGCCCAATAGATTGAAGGTGCGTCGCTCCCGCTCTGTAAAGGCGGCGCCCTTGTTCAAAAGAGGCGTTTCGAGGAGAGTAGGTCCGGCGTAGGCGATGTACAGCGGTTTGCGTGAGGACATTGAGGGCTCATATAGATGGCAGTTGATGGCGCCATTGTACCCAATCGGCTTAGTTCGCGTCGATCAGTTCCAATAGTCATTGTCATCAATCTGTAGTGTGAATGACGCGAAACGGCAATATCCGCACATTAGGCTAGCGCAATCTCTAGCCAATGAAGACATCCTATCTTGAAGTGTGCCCAGAAGAACTCTAAGTTTATTTTCTATTTGCAGTGCCTGTTGAGCCGGCTCGTGCCGATGCGTCTGTATCGCGCGCGTCGTAACGCTCACCTCAACGCGATCGCGGCGTCTGATCGCGACGCCATCGAGGCGCGCGTCAGCTACTACAACAAGCGCAATGCCTATTTCGAGCTTGCTAACTCTAGCAATACGCTCGAACAGCTTAGCCCGCAGCGGCAATCGGCCTATTACTACGATCTGCGCGCGGTGCTGCGTTACTTTCCAGTTTCGATGGGATTTCACCACGAATTCGGTGATGTCATCGAGGTGCCGCCCCAGCCATGTATCGTGAAGAGTCGACCCATAGCGGGTGACAATGGCAACTCGGTCATTCTCAAACTCAACCGTGTACGTCACTATGTGTTTGTGACAGACAGGCGAGCATTCGCGGACAAGAAAGACATGGTGGTATGGCGTGGCAAGGCCAAGCCGGCGCATTGTCGTTCTCAGTTGGTAAAGAACTGGTATGCGCATCCGCGCTGCGATATCGGCCAGTCGAACAAAGTGCCATATGGCGCCAATCCGCGCATGCAGAAAGAGTTTATGACGATAGAGGAACAGCTTGGCTACAAATTCATCTTGTCAGTCGAAGGCAACGATGTCGCCACAAACCTGAAGTGGATCATGTCTTCCAATTCGCTTTGTCTGATGCGCAAGCCGCGCTATGAAACTTGGTTTATGGAGGGGCTATTGCAGGCGGGTGTGCACTATGTGCAACTCAGAGACGACTTCTCCGATATCGAAGAGAAAATCGATTTCTATTGTAAGAACCCAGAGGCGGCCCTCGTGATTCTAGAAAATGCGCAGCGTTGGGTCGCGCAGTTCCAGGACTCTGCTGTAGAGCGTCAGATCGGCTTGCAGGTAATGCAGAAGTATTTCGAGTATTCCGGGCAACCGCTAGATGCGCCTACATTGAGTCTGAGCGAGGCCTGAGGATTTCCCCAGGCCTCGCTCGAGGCGTCAGAAGCTGCCGTTAATCTTAAAGCTATATTGTATGCCCTGGCCCTGATGCCAGCTTTCATACTCCTCGAGTACATTGTCCGAGATCCTTCCGACATAGCGGAAACGCTCGCGGAACTGCTGTCCATTAGTTATGGCGCCCGCATCGAAGCGATAAGTGATGCCGCGACGATCGACGTGCTCCATGAACAGATTCACGCGAGGCTCACCGACAGACTTCTCGATATCGTCGATGTCATAGCGGGACATGCCGCCATCGATTCGATCGAAATACTGCATGCCCCAATTGGCGCGTATCGAAGGCAGGTCATGCCTGAATTCCAGTGTGAAGCGACCGCGTTGATAATTCTGGAAGCGGCGATCAATGCCGAGGAAAGGATCGGTGATCTCCGAGTCTTGCACGTTCAGGGTGCTAGTAAGCAATAGGTTGGGTAGATTGAGCATGCCCATGCGCACGCTTGCGCTCAGGTTCATGCCGTACTGCCAGCCGTCACCGGCATTGCCATTGGCCGACTGCAGGCTAGTCTCAACGCGCGTAACGTCGATGCGCTCGATGACATCGTGGTGCTTGAAGTAGAAGAAGTCTGAGCTCAAAACCCCCACGTCATTAGGAATGCGATACTCGGTGCGTAAATTGTATTTCCACAGCCATTCCTGTTGTAACTCTTCGTTTCCAGCCTGTGTCGCCGCATCGTTGTCCTGATCGTCATTTGCCGCCACGAAATCGCTGAAGCTGAGTTGATTGACGGCCTTCTCGATAGTGCCACGTATCTGTAGATTCGAGGTCATGTCATAACGGAAATCAACTTTAGGTTTCACGAAGCTGAAGTCACGCTCGTTCTGCACATCGCCGGTCTGTGTAATGGTTGAGGTCTCGTACAATAGAGTAGTTTCGAGGCTCATCTTTGGATTGATTTGCCAATTGTGAATGACAAATGGCTCGTAGCGCAGCTCTTCCACTTGCGAGTTCGCATTGCTCACCTTCTGTGGCACGAGGCCGCCCGCCGCCGCCGAGGGCGTGCCGGTACTACTGAGTAGTCCATAAATCAGTTCAGAATCCAAAATGGTCTGTGCACGTTCCACGCCGAATTCGAAATCTTGTGTCTCCGTAAAGCCCATCGTGTAGGAACTGCGCACGATGCGTTCATCGGTAACGGCCTTAGTGTCGATGAAGAGATTTTTCTGCGCGCTGTCATCGTTAAGCAGTACGAAGCGCTCTCGAGTTGTGTCGTTGTTCTCTTGGTTCGCAATCGCGAGTAGTTTGAAGCGGCTGCCGGACGCGGTTCTGTACTCGTAGTCCCCGCCTAACTCCCAGTTATCATTCGCATTCGGAATATCCTCGAGTTCGATGGAGAGAGTGTTGGGGTTGACCGTCAGATCCGTGATGGCGCGGCGCACGTCTGTAGGGCCTTCGGTGGTGCCAATCAGTGCATTGACGCGGGCGCTGCTATTGGCGTTGATGTCGTAGCTAAGATTGGTGCTCAGCTCGTAGCTCATCTGGTCACGAATGCGATTTTCCTTGATCGCGTCATTGGGCGAAAAGTCTCCAAGCGTGCTGACTTCGCGGCTCAATGAATGATCGTAGCGAGAGGAGGCATTGGCGCTGAAAAGATAATTCAGGTCGCCACTCTGGCCACTCAATGCCGCCGAGCCGCCGGGGCGAACTTCAGCGTCGAAGGCACGGCTGAAATTTAGCTCATAGGAAACACTATTAGACGTGAGCTCTTCGCTGAGCACGACGTTTATTACTTGGCTGCTGCCGCGCACGTCGAGATCGCCAGAGGTGCCGCGAATAATTTGAATCTCGTTAACCTGGGAGGCGGAGATGCGTCGGAGCACATCGCTGGTTTGGTTATTCTTGCCAGCAGTGCGCTTGCCGTTGATTAGGACTTCGTTGCCACCACTGCCACCGCCAAAGCCACGGCCGCCCGAACCGGCATTGCCGCCGCCGAATCCACCGGGTGGGCCACCGCCGCCAGACAAGCCAGGGATGCGGTCGAGCATGTCCTGTGCCGAGGTGGGTGCATATTCGACAAAATAGTCCGCTGGGTAGACTACAGTCGAGTTCTCTCCATCGGTCTGTTGAGCGTTCACAACGCTGGGTGTAATGAGTAGGGCTGCTATCGCCGTCTGAAGAAAGAATGCCTTAGTACGTCGGGTAGAGAGAAAAACCATCAACTGAAGCCTTTGTAGAATGAGCCGCCGAATGCGAACCGCCAATTATGGGTCACGAATTGTACTGGTAAATACCGTGATTTCCCTGCCTTTGTTACAAACTGCTATGAATTAGTTGGCAAAAGTGACGATTTGAAGCGGTTAAGGCGCAATTTTAGCTTCTCAACGAGTGCGACTTGCGACCAATAGGTTCATGCATTGTCGCAGGTTTGCACACAGCTAGTGTCGAAAAGTAGCTTTACGCCGGCCTTCAAGGGCTGCTGTATTGGGTGCCCGACAATCGCGTTGGCAAAGTCTTCGATTTCAAGCCTTGCAAGCACTTTTGTCATTATTATCTGGGACAGCCATGTCCCCGAGTACTTTTAGACTTAGGCCACGAACTTCGTGGTCTCGAGACCTCCTTGGCCCTTATTACTTAGGCCCTGGCCGTTCGCCTAGGCGGTGCAGCGCGTCTATAAGCTTTTGAAGCATCTCGCCTTCGTTGCGATTACTGTCCATTCCTTCTCCCTCTGCCGCTTGCAACTGTTCCACGTCATATTCCCAGCGCCGTAGTAGTTCTATCTTTTGTGCCTTGCTGAGTTCCTCAGAGTTCACTATCTGTGCAGGGGAGTCGAAACTGGCACGTGGATCTTGCAATAATTCCTCAAATTTCATCATCGAGCTCCTTTTACAGTTGTTGATAAATAAATTGTGTAAGCAGAAGGCCCGTGAATCGCTGGCACGGTCTGCTAAATTTCGAAGCTATAATAAGCAAGACTTCGAATCATAAATCATGAAAACATTGCAAAATTGCGGCGTCAAATCGCTAGTTTAGGACATTCTATACCTGAGGGCTTTAAGCCTGGCCATGAGCCAATACGAATTGTGCTAGTCTATTCACAGAATTAATATCCGATCATTCCGTGGCACTCAATGTGCAGGAGTTAACATGAAAATACAGGCCGCTTTCTGGATTATTATTGCGTTTTCAATGCAAGTATCCCAAGCCCAAGCCCAGGTCGATAATCCCCATTCTGACGAGACTATCGCTACAGTGCGGGAAGTCTACGATGGCACATTCTTGCCAGACATCGGCGCCAATACCTTTCGCAACATCGATCGCCTATTCTCCACACGTATAGTAGAGACTGGGAGCCATGTCTATCCTTTACCCGCTGGCGATAGAACCATCAGCAATATTAATATCGAGTCTAATGGTCGTAGCTACGATCTTTATGACTACTTAGCGGTGAATCGTGTTAGTGGCTTACTCGCGATCAAAGATGGCGAGGTGGCGTATGAGACCTATCAGTTAGGAAATACGCAGAGAACGCGTTGGATGTCGATGTCGATTGCTAAGTCCATCACCGCGACACTTATCGGTGCGGCGATCAAGGATGGCTATATTGGGGGCCTAGACTCCCAGTTAATTGACTATATTCCCGCGTTAGTAGGCAGTGCCTATGACGGAGTCACCGTGCAACAAGTGCTGCAGATGACCTCGGGTGCAGGCTGGAACGAGACCTACACCGATCGCAGCTCCGACAGGCGCGAGCTACTAGAGGCGCAGATCGCACAGGAAGAGGGAGGCATGCTCAGAGTGATGGCGAACCTTGCGCGAGTGGCCGAACCCGGCTCACGCTGGAATTACAGCACCGGTGAAACCCAGGTAGCTGCGGAACTATTGCATGCCGCAATAGAGCGCCCTATCTCCGAATACCTGACAGAGAAAATCTGGGGGAATATGGGCATGGAGTCCCAGGCAAATTGGTGGCTGGAGTCTCCTGGTGGAATCGAGGTCGGCGGCAGTGGTTTCTCCGCAACGCTGCGAGACTACGGCCGCTTCGGACAATTTCTTCTCGATGAAGGCGTCGTCAATGGGGAGGCAGTGCTCCCGGACGGATGGGTGAAACGATCCTCCCAACCCAATGTCATCAACGGCGAGGAAGTGGAGTACGGGTTTATGCTATGGCCCGAGATGAATGCGCAGGGCAGCATCCATGAGGATGCCTACGAGGCCGTCGGTATCTTCGGGCAATTCATCTACGTCAACCCGCGAGAGAACGTCGTAATCGTGGTGTGGAGTGCGCGCTCGAAGCCCGAGGCCACGACGGTGATTGCCGAAGCGGACTTCTTTGCCGCAATGACCCGCGCATTGCGCTAGCGCGGGACTTTAGCGTAATTGCCTTCAACTTCACGCTCACTTGGCGTGAAGATTGCTGTTAAGTTGCTGGGTTTCGTGCCGTAGATGCTCCTACAAAAATTGTAGAGGCGATGTTAATCTCTTTGCGCTCCCCTATAAATCTAACAAACTCCACTCTTTTCAAAGATGGTCTCCACCAGACCGAGGTAATTGGAATGAATTTTAGGAATTCTCTAGCACGGGCACTGCGTTTTCCACGCCTAAATTGCCCACGTGCCCTAGTGGCTCTTGCACTGTTATTGTTCACATCTTTCGCCAGCGCACAGAATTTGCCCTCGATCGCAGACAAAGTTGCGAATACGACGCGCATGGAAGGCTACTTCAATATTTTTTGGGACGAAGCCAACGGCAAGATGTACTGGGAGATCGATAAGCTCGATACCGAGTTTCTCTACGCTATCTCCATGGCCTCTGGCCTGGGCTCGAACCCTGTTGGTATAGATCGCGGCCAGCTTGGCGGTACATACATATTGAGTGCTAAGCGTGTGGGTCCTAGAGTGCTTCTAGTCGAGCCCAATTATCGCTACCGGGCAGATAGTGAAAATCCATTAGAGCGACAAGCAGTGGTCGATGCCTTCGCACCCTCCGTGCTCTGGGGCTTCGACATAGCCGCCGCAAGCGGTGACAGTATTCTAGTCGATGCAACTGACTTCTTCCTGCGCGATGCGCGCAACGTGATTGGCAATATCTCGCGCCGCAACCAAGGCAACTATACCTTGGACAAGAGTCGCAGCGCTTTCTATCTCGAGAACACCAAGACATTCCCGGAGAATATCGAGATCGAAACGATGCTCACCTTTGGCAGCAACAATCCTGGCAACTTGGTAAATCAGGTTGCCGCCTCGGGCGAGTCGGTCACGCTACGACAGCATCATTCAATCACGAAACTGCCCGACAGTAACTACAACATGCGTGTGTCAGACCCACGCATCGGTACCAATGGTCCTACGGTCTATGACTACAGCACCGCGATCGGCGACGATATGATGGTGCGACTAGTTAGCCGCCATCGTCTCGAGAAGAAAGACCCAAGCGCTGCGCGCTCGGAGGCCGTTGAACCCATAGTCTATTATGTGGACTCGGGCACGCCGGAGCCGATCAAGAGTGCATTGATCGCCGGGGCAAGCTGGTGGAATCAGGCCTATGAGGCCGCCGGTTTCATCGATGCCTTTCAAGTTCGCGAGCTGCCCGCTGGCGCCGATCCTCAAGACGTCCGCTACAATATGATTCATTGGACGCATCGACAGACTCGCGGCTACTCCTATGGCGCTTCAGTGATGGACCCACGCACCGGCGAGATCATCAAGGGCAATGTGAATCTCGGCAGCCTGCGTCTGCGTCAAGACTATCTTCATGGCCAGGGCCTAGTCCCAGGGTTCGAATATCTTGAGGTAGTTGCGGACAATAACGACGCATCCGTGAACATGGCACTGGACAGAGTTCGTCAGCTCTCCGCGCATGAAGTAGGGCATACCCTGGGTTTTCCCCATAACTATCTAGGCAGCGCTACCGGTCGAGAGAGTGTAATGGACTACCCGGCACCTTTAGTCGAGATAACAGATGACGGCAAGCTGGATCTTTCCAATGCCTATCCCCAGAGAATTGGCGAGTACGACAAGCTGGCTATCCGCTATGCCTACGAGCAATTCGCACCCGGAGCCGACGAGGCCGAGGAGTTAGGGAAGATTGTGCAGGAGAGCCTGGATAGAGGCCTGCTGTTCATGGATCACAACAATAATAGTTTCGTTGGCGCTGGCCACCAGTTCGCAGGTGTCTGGGACAATGGCGATAATCTTGTCGACCAACTCAAGCATGAAATAGAGGTGCGTCGCATCGGCTTGGCGAACTTTAGCGAGGCGATGATTCGCAATGGTGAACCAATCTCCGAATTAGAGTACGTGCTGCTGCCGTTGTATATGCATCATCGCTTTCAACTCAATTCTGCTGCGCAGAGCATAGGCGGCGCAGACTATCTCTACTCGTTGAGAGGGGACGGTCAAGTGCCGTTTACGATTATCGATGGAGAGGAGCAAAGAGACGCATTGGAGACAGTGTTGTCCACTCTTGATGTAGAGTTCCTGACGCTGCCGCAAAGCATTCTCGCATTGTTGCCGCCATCGGCATTCCGGCACAATCAAGGCGAAGTTTTCCCTGGCAACACGGGCCTGTTATTCGATGCGATGGGCGCTGTAGAAGGCTCGGCGAACCTAACGGTCCAATCGGTTTTGCACCCAGAAAGAATGGCACGATTAATTGCCTACGGCAGCATGGGTGACTACCCAAGTCTGGAAGAGGTAGTTGATCGTCTAATAGAAGTAACGTGGGGCGCTAATATCCCCGATAGCGAGTATCAAACTGCTGTGTTGCACGTTGCTCAAAGAGTAACGATGAATGAGATGATGGTGCAAGCTAGTAGCGAGGACAGCTCCGGTGAAGTCAAAGCAGTGCTGGCAGATCGTCTGAACAGGCTAGCGAGTGAGTTGGAAGGGGTCCGCAACGCCAGCCCCTATCAAGCTAGTGCGGCGGCGGATATTCGCCGTTGGCAAGGGCGCACGGATGGCGCGATTCCGGGACCAGCGTTGGAGATGCCTTCAGGCGATCCTATTTAATTTTTGACGTATGGTTTCCTCTAAATTAAGGTTTGGAGGAAATTGAGAAAGGGCTATGAGATTTTAATTAAAAATCTTTGGCCCTTTTTTTTTGACCGTCGCTTGGACTTAATCGTTCTTAAGCTTGTAAGTGGCGTGTGGCAATCATGGGAATTCAAAGTGTAGAACCTGGATATGGTGGGCAGGGGCCGCTCGGCAACTCTGCTACAGGAATAATATTAAGTATTCCTTAAATGCACGCTCAAATTGAAAGATTTCGTCTCGATTATGTAATTAAGAAACGGAGATGTTACTTAAAGGGGTGGATGCTTGACCAAGATCAATACAAGCTAGCGATAGGTATTTGTGAACAGTTGGAGTAATGCTAGGATTGACGGCCAATTATAATGAATCGAAAATAGTCGACACCCCGTATGCAAACATCGTTACGCCACCCACTTTTCTTTATTATGAGCCTCCTCATTGGGCAGTTTGCTCAGGCTCAGGAAGGAGATTACCAGCTTGGCTTAGGCTACAAGGCCCATGAAAAATTTACCCTTGGTGGGTATTTCTCTACTGAGTTCTCCCAAGGTGAGGATCTTAAGGAGTTCGTACTCGATGACGTTGCACTGTTGGCCTATGGCAATCTTTCAGAAAATATTTCGTTTCTAGCTGAAATCGAATCAGTCGGCTTCTATAGCTACGATTTCGAAACAAATAGTAGTGATACTAACACTAGGCCTGCAATTGAGCGTTTCTATGCCGACTACAAGTTTTCTGACTATGCGACTTTTCGAGTAGGCAAGCAGATCACTCCCATCGGTTATTGGAATCTACAGCCGATTAACGTGTTGAGAGAAACTACGTCAAGCCCGCGCTTGAGCCGCGAGATGTTCCCAAAGTTCGTCACTGGTCTGCAAGTTTCAGGTTTCACCCCGCTTCACGAGTCCATTCGCTACAGCGTCTATCTTCAAAATACCGGTGATATGGATGCCAAGTATGTGAATATCGCCGTCGATCAGCACTATGGCTTTACTCTTGAGAAAACTCTTTCGGAGTCGTGGAGTATAGGTGGCAGCGCAGGCCGATTTCGGGAGATCAATCAAGGTAGTACTCGCTATTTTCAGTTGAACTCTCGTTTTGACAAGGGCCCATACACGGTGCTGTTAGAAGGCATAGTGGACTATCACACAGCAAAGCTGCTGCCGAAAGTGAAGTCGTCCTCAATCTACACACAATTTGAATATCGGTTTCGGCCACGCCATGCAGTGATCGCTAGGGCGGAGAGCTTCAGGGACGATCGAATTTCGCTGCACGAAAAGATTGGTGTATTAGGCTATAGCTATCGTCCTCAATTTCCTATATCGCTAAAGTTGGAATATCAGTGGCATGCAGACTCCGATAATAATCGCCTCGTTGGCTCTTTTTCAGTGTTGTTCTGATGCGTATTCTACTCGCCTACGTTTCGCTGCTAGTGTCGCTGACCGCGCACTCAGCCGACTATGCTGTAGTGATGTCTAGCACTAGCGCGGTACAGACGATGGGTGCTGACAAGATTCGCGATATTTTCTTGAAAAAGCGCAGTTTCGAAGGGTCGGGTAGAGTTGTACCGGTAAATCCTCTCGGTAGCGATCCGGTTCGAATTGAGTTCGAAATGCAAATTCTCAATATGGGCAGGGATGAGATTAACCGCTACTGGGTGAACAATCACTTTCAGGGTGTGCCACCGCCGACTACACAGGCCTCTTTGCAGTCCGTCAAACGCTTCATCGAATCTGTTGAGGGTGCAATCGGTTATCTCCCTATCGAGATGGTGGATTCAAATTTGAAGATAATTCATGAGTTTTAGAGCGAAGACCATTCTCATTCTTATTGTCCTAAGCCTCGCACCTTATGTGATTACAATGGGAATTTTGGGAAGTGCTTATCGCACAGATATCGAAGAGCGTGTGCGCTTTGATATGCGCAATCAACTCGCTATTACCGTAGATCGCCTCGACCAAAGCCTGCGCTCGCTCCAGAATGATCTGCACTTTATCGCGTCCTTGGATGTGATGAACGACATACTTACCGACGACCTCGATCAACGTATCTTCAACCTCTTGTTGCTTAAAAAGCAGGACCTCGAATTATCAGGAGACTTCTATGTGCTCGATAACGATGCTCGCGTGGTGGCCTCTAGCGACATAGCGCAGCTTGGTAATCTCTATGTTGGCGAGAGCTTCGACTCAGTACCACTTTATTCCACGTTCGATCATCAACAGATTGGTTTATTACTAGTGCGCTACGAACAAGAGAATCTTACACGCTTGTTTGCCAGTAGCGCGCAGCTGCGTTATGAGCTGCTGCAATCTGGTGAGCAAGTCCCCGCGGTTTTACAAAGTCCTGACTACATCGTTGTCGAGCAAGAATTGGGGCAGAGACCGGAGTGGACTGTTGTTCTTGCGCAAGACACGGCCTTCGCGTTATCCGTGCTTAACACTCTCACAAGTGTATTCATGATTGCATTGCTTATAGGGGTCATATTAATTGCGTCCCTAGCGTTTGTGATCGCTAACTATATCTTGAATCCAATACTACAGTTGTCGAGAACGGCGCGCTCAATTACGAAGACGCAAGACTATAGTCAGCGTGTAGATGTAGAAAGATCAGATGAGATAGGCCAGCTTTCAATTGCGTTCAATCATATGATTGTAGGTATGCAGGACATGATCCAACGAGTGAAAAACGAGGGTGAGAATCGCTTGAAACTCGTGCAGGAAAAAAATCGAGCAGAAATGTTGCAGTCCCTTTCTAATAAATTGTCGAAGTACTTGTCTCCACAGATATACGAATCGATATTTTCGGGAGAGAAGGATGTTACGCTGTCCTCCTCCCGAAAAAAGCTCACTATATTTTTCTCTGATATCGTTAACTTTACTGGCACCACAGACAAGATGGAGTCGGAGGATTTAACGCAATTACTGAATCAATACTTGAAAGAGATGACCACGATTGCATTGGAGTTCGGTGCTACCGTGGACAAGTATATTGGCGATGCCATTATGATATTTTTTGGTGATCCTCAGAGTGCTGGTGTTGCGGAAGATGCGCAAAAATGTGTCGCAATGGCTAGCGCCATGCAGAGGCGTGTGCATGAGCTTCATGATGAATGGCAGGCGGCAGGCTTTACCAAACCCTTTAAGATTCGTATCGGGATACATACCGGTTTTTGTACAGTGGGAAACTTCGGTACAGAGAGTCGTATGGAATATACGATCATTGGGTCTTCTGTAAATCTTGCTAGCCGAATCGAGTCGAGCTCTCTTCCTGGGCACATCTATATGTCGGAAGATACATATTTGTTAGTTAAGAAGAAATTTCGCTGTTTACCCGTAGCCACGGTTACGCCGAAAAACCTAACTGATCCTGTGCAATTGTATCGAGTGATAAATGACGAAGATGAGAAAGAGTTAATTCTATTAGATGCAGAAGGCTTAAGCTTAAGTCTCGACTCGAAATTGCTTAGTTCGAAGTCTAAGCAACAACTTAAAGATATAGTGCAGGGTCTCGACGAGGCTGAGTAGATCTGGATAAGACTCGAGCGCGGGTCGAGTTGGCGCCTATCGGAAATAGCAGGCGCCAGTACTCTTGGTGTTGTATTAGTCGTTGACTTTAAGATCGCCAGCGGCAATCGCTAGATCGTAGCGTAGGCGAGCGTTGTCTATATTGCGCGCCGTGTCCTCTAGAAACGTCGTGCGTACATCGAAGCGACCATTGAGGACAAGGAGATTGCCGATACGGACAGCGGTGCGGGGATCTCCACGAGCCGTTAGATTGCCAAAGCTCATACCCAGGGAGCAGTGCCCGCCCACGAAAGGCAGGTAGTGGTTGCGACCGTTCTCTTGCGTGGCGGCCTCGAAGCTAGTCTTGTTCGCGGCGCTGGAGAAGCACCAACTAACCCCCTGCGCGCTCGCTTTGAAGGCGCCGCAATTGGCCTCTACTATCATGTGTTCGTCGTAGGCCGATACCAGATCGTAGGCGACTAGATTCCCGTCTGCCATGCGCGAGAAACCAATGCCATCGTTATTAATTATGGCATCCGGTATCTGCTGAGCGAGAGCGGGTGCGGTAAACCCTATGAGTGCGGCTGTAGTCGCTATCGCGATAAGTAATCGGTGTTGCATGGCTCGGTCCCCTTTTAAATTTATTTAAGTTATGGCGCATAATAGAGCCGTGAGTTTGCAACAAGCAAGGTGTTGTATGTAACGTTGCGTGACCGAAACCGCTAAGGGGGTCGGGCTTTGAGTGCAGGCTATGACCTCGGGGCTCTTGGGCTCTGTCATTTATGGCGAGAAGTTTGCCAAATCTGGCGCATTTGGGGGTGCTTGATGAATGGGATAATTGTAAAGATCTATATAAACAATCACTTATGTCTGCTTCTTGGCCCGGCTAATATTGGCGCGGCACTTGCTCTATCCATAGAGTCGACATGAATATATTGTCACCACTATTGGTTTTACAGGAGCTATCCCATGGCGAAGCAAGGCATAGACAGGCAGGGCGTGGACAGAATTGAGGAATGTGCTCAGGTGGGTTGGGCTGCCACTATGGCGAGTAGCGTCGCCGCTGCGTTCGGCGTACAGAGCCATAAGAATCGCCTGCGCGATTTCGAGCATGGCGATGTCAAAAAATTCGTGATTTCAGGAATAACGCTGACTTTCGTGATTCTGTTTAGCCTTATTGGCTTAGTTCAGATCGTACTGACGGGCGCGTAGTAGTAAGCTAGGCGAGTGATTTTTATCTAGATGCGGGCTAGTGTTTACAGGGCTCGACTAATATAACTCCAACCGCAAGGGCAGTCTGGGGATTTAAAGTAGAGGAGAATGGTATGAACGAACAAGATAAGGCCCTACAGGGACGTCGTCGTTGGTTGCTCGGTAGCCTCGGCGCGGTGGCGGCAGGTGCCGCAGTTGTGTCTGCATCGAGTAGTGCGGCTCAATCGTCAGCACCGGCTGCGGGCTTCGTGCCTGCTCAACATGTACAGGACGCCTGGTTGGATGAGGTAACTGGAGAGCACCGCGCGTTCCTCGATTCCGCCTCGACCGAGGGTGGGCTCACGGCAATGCATTATGCCAACAATCTCCTGTCAGTTCAGGCGGAGGACTATGCTGGCAGTGAGTCAGACTTCGCAGTGGTCGTATGCTTCCGACACGTCTCCACGCCGCTAGGCTATAACGATGCGATGTGGGCGAAATACGGAGCGTCTTTGAGCGCTTTCATGTCCTTTAATGACCCTAAAACAGATCAGGCCTTCATGGTAAATCCCTTGAACATGACTCGTTCCGATTTCGCGAGCCGTGGTCGCACTCTGAGTGAGATGGCGGGCAGAGGCGTGCGCTATGCGGTTTGTAATCGCGCCACGCGCGGGATCTCGGGCATGCTTGCGCGTGCGAGCGGTGGCGATGCCGATGCCATCTATGCAGAGCTAGTGGCGAATATCACCGAGAATGCTCGTATGGTGCCCGCTGGCGTAATGGCCGTTACCCGTTCGCAAGAATATGGTTATAGCCTCCTGTATTCGGGTTGATCCTCATTACTCTAGGTTACGATAGAACTCCCGAATAGGACCGAAAGGGCCTATTCGGTGTTGCTCAATTGGAAAATTATCGGCATAAGGGCCGTAAGGGCCATCCACAGGTTTAGTGGCGCGGTCCGGATAGTCTATCTCTAGATTCTCCATGTGCGGCCTCTCCTTGGAATTGATATACGCCGCTACATCGAAGGCTTGATCGTCGCTCAGGTCGGCTTGCCCTAGGGGCATGCGCGCCTTAATGAAGTTGGCGGCGGTGAGCACCCTGTGCATTCCCGCGCCATCATTGAAGCTATCCGGCCCCCATAGTGGCGGGAATAAATAACCTTCGCGGATGTCTAGCGTAGCCTGCAGGCCCAATCCATCATCGCCATGACAAACCTGGCAGCGCTGCTCATAAACCACTTGGCCGGCCTCTACGCTGGCCGCTCGCGGTGGCTCATTGAAGGCTTCGGGTTCGTTCGCCTCGCGGCGTGTTGCCCCCATCGCGGCAAACTGATCGCCTAGGCTCTCGACATACGCCGCCATCGAGCGCAACTCCGCGCTGTCACGGGACAGCTTGATCCCATTCATGCTGCGCTCCATGCAACCGTTGATGCGGTCTAGCAAGTCGCCTTCGACTCCGTCGCGCCCAGAGAAGCGAGGGTAACGAGAAGCGGAGGCGAGCAGAGACAGTGTGCCGGGTTTGGTGCCGCTATCTAGGTGACAGGAGGAGCAGTCGAGATTGCTACCGCTAAAGCGCCGCGCTGGGTCCTCGTGATTAGGACCCATCAGTACAGAAGTTTCCCGTATCAATGCGCGGCCATACTCTACAGAGACCTCGGTACCATTCGCATCTAGGTCGGGCGTCTCTTGCAAGAACCACATGGAGCCGAGCACTATGCCGATGCCGACAACGCCGCTGGCCAGCACGGCTATCATTAGACTTCCCCGTTGATTATTCATTGCTGGCCTCTCTTGGTCTCTTGCGTTGCGCTGTTGTCGAAGTTTTCTAGCTGTCTTTGAAACTGATACTTGGGCTGTTCCACTTGCGCGCGCAGGCGCGGGCTTAATAAATACGCCACAGTGAATATGGCGGCGGCAAACAGCGAACCCCAAACAATGATGGATGTGATCATGGTGCGCTCCTATTGCTAGTGCCAGTAAAGAATTCGCCAACATAGTGTGCCACGGCGATAATCTCCTCGCCACTCAGGCGGTCAGTCCAGGGTGCCATGGAGGTCCCCGCTACGCCGTTCTCTAGCACCCTCACTCGCTCCGCTAGGCTCGCGCGAACGCCGCGCAGGTCGGTGGGCGCGATCGGCAATTGTGCGGCTGCGAACCCATTTCCTGCGCCGTTATCACCGTGGCATTCGGCGCAATGACGTGCATAGACATCGGCTCCGTTAGCTAGAAGACCGGGATTCGCTGCTTCTTGCTCCACTGCAGAGAAACTCTGTACGGCGCTGGCAAGTGCGCTGCGCTCGGCGCTGGACAGGTCACGCCACGCCGGCATCGCGGAGCCGTGGACCCCGTTCCACAGGACATCGGCCAACATGCTGCGCGAGTACTCACGTATTGCGAGATTCTTGGGCTGGGGTTCCAACCACTGCGCTGCGACGCCATCCCCTTGAGCCTGTTCGCCATGGCAGCCTGCGCAATTGTTCAACCAGAGGCGCTGCCCCAGAGCCACATCGGCTGTGACCTCCAGAGCGGGAGCGTTGCCACGGGCCTGGGTGCGGGCGGGGTGTGCGTTGAGCATCGGGGCGTCGAGTGACATCTGTGCCCAACGATTGTCCGCAGCGGCTGTGCGTGCGGCCGCGTCGCCCTCGGGATAGGCCAGCTCACGCGCGCGACCTAGTGAGTCTATATAGGCCACTAGATCCTGTGCGTCGCGCTTGGGGCTTGTGGCGCCGCCGTCGAATAGCTGTGCATAGCTTGGCATGATCGAGGCGGGCACTAGAGCGCGCGGGTCGTAAAGGTGTGCGTACTGCCAATCTGCCGTGCGCGTGTTTCCTGCGCGGCTTAGATCGGGACCAATGCGACGCGTACCGAGCATATGGGGAAACTCCAGGCGACCCTCCCAGGCTAGGGTAGGAGCGCCGAAGCGGGCGATATCGGCCTCGGTATAGCGCACCTGCTGACTATGGCAGTAGGAGCAGCCTTCGCGGGCATAGACATCGCGGCCACGAGCCTCGGCTGCGGTATAGGGCAGTGGGCTGCCTGGCGCCATTGCCACACTCTGCTGCTCCAACACCTGTCTCGGCAACAAGCCGAGTAATGACACAGAGAGTACGAAGAATACGATGCCCGCGGCGCAGGCGACGACATAGGACATCTTCAGACCGCGGGCGCCATCGTGGAGTTCGGAATGGGAGGCAAGAGAGTCAGTAGTTTGCGCAGTGTGCGATGCAGCAAGGGCGTTCGCACCCGCGCCACGCTCCCCTGTCACCATGCCGATCAATAAGACGATGAAACCGGTGGCTACGGGGATGGCCGAAATAGAACGCACGATCCAGTAGGGGCGCGAGGCTTGCAGGGATTCGATCCAGGGCGACCCATCTTGCCAGAGCTGCCCTTGCACGATCCCGGCCAGCGTAAGATCGATGACCATGACACTTATGCCGACTACGAGCAGCCAGTAGGCCCACTCGAACGCCTTCGCGTTATAGCGCGCCTGAGGCATGCGTTGCCAGGCGTGGAGGATGCCGCCAATGGCGGCGAAGGTGGCGAAGCCGAGCATTGCGAGGTGGGAGTGCCCGATAACCCAGTCGGTGAAGTGCACCGCCTGGTTCAAACTCATATTGGCCTGTAGGGAACCCTGAATACTCACGATCAAATAAAATACGACGGCCATCGACACGAAACGCAGGCCAATATCCTTAGGGATGAGGCCGGCCCCGCGTTGGGAGAGCATGAGGTTGCTGACGACGATGATCACTACGATGCCCAATAGGAAAGAGGCTAGGATTGCTGTCATCTGCGCCTCCATGGGGATCACGGAGAAGATATAGTGATGGGTGCCATTGAGTGGGTAGAGGAAGAACAACCCCCAGAAACCCAGCATGGATAGGAAATGGCTGAAGATCGGTTTGCCGGTGGAGGCGGGGATAACAAAATACAGAATCGCAAGTGCCATCGGCGTTACGAACAGCCCAACCGCATCATGAATCCACAGGCCGCTGAACGCGGCGCCGGCGGCGCCGGGTACGAACTCAGGGGCGAAGTTGCCCATAGGATAGGACAGGAGGGTGAACACCAAGCCCCCGATAAGATACCAGCTCGATACATAGAGATCGGTGACGCCGCGGCGGATGAAGGGGGGCAAGAACTGATAGGCGGCGAGCGCCAAGCCGACGATGACGAAGATGTCGACCGCCATGGGGAACTCGGCCCATTCCAGTGGCTGACTAAAACCGGACAGCACCAGTATCCAACCCGGAATCATGACTGCAAAATTCCACACACCGAATAGCCATAGCCCGAGTGTGCGGCTGGTGACAGGGCGGCCACTGAGCACCGGCACTGCGTGGTACATAAAGGCGAGGAAGGCATTGCCTAACCAGCCCAGCATGATGCCCTGGGTATGGGCGTAGCGCATGCGGCCCCAGCCGGGGAGCCAATCCGCGGTGAAATTAGGGTAGATGAACTGTAGCGAGATGATAATGCCGAAAGTAACCGCTATCAGTAGCGCGATGAATGCCGCGTAAGCGTGTGCGCGTAATAGCAGGGTATCTACTTCGGCCTTTATCGTCTGGCTAGCTGTCCCTTCAGTTGTTTGATTCACTGCCCCATTCCCCTAGTTTATAATTGTGGATCTCTAGTCGATCGCCGCGAAATGCTCGCGCGAACTCGCAAGTAAGTATGCCGTAAATAGCCCCTATTCCGGAGCGTTAGACTGTGCCTTCTCAACCATGGCGTCATAGTCGTGACGCCTGGCGCCCCCTAGGCTGCCTGTCACGGAATGATTGCCTTCATGGCAGGCGTATTCATAGATGTTATTGCCCGGTGGCAGGGCACGCAGTGGCACCTCTGCAGTCCAGCTCTGGGTGTAGGCACTGGGATCCTCGATCGTTACTCGGTAATTAATCTGTTGGTCCGATTCGATGCTGAACCACTCGGTAGTCTTCATCGCGCCGGTGGAACCGCGAAAGCTCTGCTGAGGATGAATCTTATCGGTGTTCACCACCAGTGTGTCGCCCTCCCAGTGGCCAACGGAGTCGCCCATCCAGCGCACCATGTTAGCAGGCAGCGGCTCTGCGTCTATGCGGATGATGCGCACATCATTGACCATCTCGGTCATGATCATGAGGTACTGCTCAGTCTGCACGATCTGATAGACGCTGTTGTAGATCATGGGGATCATGGGCGGGCCAGCGGTAGAGAGTACAGACAATAGACAGCGCTCGCCTACCGTGCGCACCTCTGGGCCATCGAACTCGTCCACCCCTGGACGCGCCAGCATTAATGAGCGCCAATCCTGAGCGGGACCCGCTATGCTGGGAATGCGGCCATTGGGCGGATCGATCACCAGGGAGGTGCGAGCCTCGCCATTGACTGTGACGACGTTCGAATCTGGAAAGCGCCAGTCCGCCTCTAGGCCGATCGGCGCACCCTTTTCAGGCGCGGCCCGGTTCGGATCTATGGCGGCGGAGTCTTGTGCGAAGCGGTCGATAGAATCCTGCACCCTCTGCTGTGCCTCCTCGGCACTGAAGGCGCGCTTGTCGCCGAGTGCCTCGGGACGCTCGAGGGGAGTCTGTGTCGCGTTGGTCCAGATGCCTTGAAAATCGGGTCGGCCATCGGGGGTGCGCGCAATGTCTTGCGCAAGGGTAGTTGTGCTCAGTAGGAATAGTGCGCCTAGCGCCGCAGTGTGAAGTTGTCTATTCATGAATAATGCCTATAGCGATTAATAGCCTTCGCGATCCCTGAAGCCTAAGAGATAGAGAATACCGTCTAGCCCGAGATTGGAGATAGCCTGCTTAGCGGACTGTTTCACGAGTGGCTTGGCCCGGAAGGCTATGCCGAGGCCCGCAATGGCCAGCATCGGCAAGTCGTTCGCCCCATCGCCTACCGCAATCGTCTGTTCTAGGCTGATGCCTTCGCGCTCGGCGATCTCGCGCAGCAGGTCCGCCTTACGCTGGCCGTCCACGATGGGCAATTCGACCTCGCCGGTGACCAGCCCGTCCTCGATTGGGAGGCTGTTCGCGTAGACGTAGTCGATGCCGAGCCGCTTCTGCAGACGCTCGGCAAAGAAGGTGAAGCCGCCCGAGAGGATGGCAGTCTTATAACCTAGGCGGCGCAGTTGCACGATCAGGGTCTCCGCCCCCTCGGTGAGGCGCAGGGTCTGGGAGACTTCCTCGAGGGTAGCCTCGGGAAGGCCCTTGAGTAGCGCGATGCGTTCGCGAAAGCTGCTCTGGAAATCCAATTCGCCACGCATCGCGCGCTCGGTGATCTCTGCCACTTGCGCGCCTACTCCTGCGGCCTTCGCTAGTTCGTCGATCACCTCGGCATCGATCAGGGTAGAGTCCATGTCGAAGACCACTAGTCGGCGATTGCGACGGTAGAGGGTGTCTAGTTGAAAGGCGATGTCGACATTGAGCTCCTGCGCGATCGAGAGGAAGTCGCCGCGCAACTGCTCGGTGTCGGCGGGCTCGCCGCGCACGGAGAATTCTATGCAGGCCTTGCCCTTGTCTGCGGGCAGGTCGTCGGGAATGCGACCGGAGAGGCGGTCGATGTGATCGATATTGAGATTATGGCGTGCGGTGATCGTACTGACCCGGGCGATGTGCTCGGCGGTCACTCGTCGTGCCAACAGCGTGACGATATGACGGGGCTTGCCCTGACCGCTGACCCAATGGGCATAGTCTTGCGCGCTGATTGGAGTGAACTTGACCTGCTGGTCGAGTTCGGAGGCGCGAAACAGCACATCCTTGAGCACATCGGTCTTTTCGACGCCGCCACTCATCTCGGCGAGTATGCCAAATGAGAGTGTGTCGTGAATGACCGCCTGACCAATATCCAGTATCGAGACCTGCGCGCGGGACAGAATGCCAGTAATCGCTGCCGTAAGCCCTGGGCGGTCGGGCCCGGTGATATTGATCAATACAATTTCCTTCACGCCAGTTCTCTCCTTAGGCCCTTGGTTTCGAGGGCGCGTATTGTATCTGCGTGGGTGAGATTAATACCAGCTTCCCGGCCGCGGCCGAGAAGCTGGTTTGGGGGTGTTGCGGCGGCACTAGTGAGACTCGAAGAGCTCGAGACCCCGTGTAACGCTTGGTTCAACGGCTAGGCAGATTGGCTTTATTGGTCCAGAAGATATCGATATTGCCAAGGCTATTATCGCTGCGCGTAGAGAACCAGGTGATCGAGTCTCCTCCTGGCGGGAGGGCCGGGCACATGTCGGCCCCTGCCGTGTTTATCTTAGGGCCGAGATTGTGCGCCTCACCCCAGGCGTTCTTGCCCTGCTGCATGGCGCCCCAGATATCCATGCCGCCGTAGCCACCGGGTCGGGCGGAGGAGAAGTACACCATGCCGTCCTTGTCTTGGGAGAAGTGAAACTCCTCGGCCGCAGTATTGATATTGGGGCCTTGGTTGACCGGGGTCATCCACTCGCCGTTAGCGTCTTGGTTCGAACAATAGATGTCGGAGCCGCCATAGCCGCCGGCACGTTTAGAGGCGAAGCACAGAGTCTGCCCGTCTTGCAGGATCGCGGGGCAGTGTTCATCCCCCTCGTTGGTGCTGATAGGGAAGCCGATCAACTCCGGCGTAGTCCAACTGCCATTGACCTTGCGGGTGATAAACAGGTCATTGTTATTGCGCGGGCTCGTCGTGGCGCTGCGGTCGGATTTGAAATAGATGGTGTTGCCGTCGGCGCTGATCCATGGTTCGCGATCATCTCCTAGGCGCAGGGGATCCACGTCCGTGGCGGGCGCTGCGTTTACTGGTAGCCCCATGTTCACTGGCGTATTCCAGCCGCCAGTCTCCGCATTGAAGGTGGCGATGTACAAGTCCTTGGGATCGCCGGGAGCGACGGCCATGTCCTCTCTTGCGCTGCAATAGACCATGGTGCCGTCATCGGCGAAGCTCAGTTCGCCTTCCGCCCACATCGTGTTAATCGGGGCGCCGAAATTATGAACAGCGAGGTCGACCCAACTGGCGTCGGCGGCTTGGCTGGCATTGCCCACTAGGCCTGCGGTCAACGCAATGGCCACGTATAGATGCTTGCTAAATCCCTTGCGTGAAGTGTTCATAATCGTCGGTCTCCAAAATTATTGAGCTTAGGTAGGCGAGCTAATCAGTCGCTTAGTTTCGCGCGAACTGCTGGCTCTAGGCTGCTTAGTCCCCACAATTTTCCAGTGGCGATTGCAGACTCTAGGGCTGCCCCATCCGTCTCGCCGGCGCTAAGTGCGCGCAATGCGCCGACACGATTGCTACTGGCGCAATGGACCAACAGTGGCTGACCGTTGAGGCTGTTCAACAACTCGTTGAGCTGCTGCGCGTTCTCACTGCTGACGCCCTCGGCCCCGGCCACCGGAATATTGTGATACTCCATGCCCAAAGATTTTACATAGGCCCCTTCGTCCCAGTCTTGCTCACTAGTAGGGCGCAGATTAATGATGTGTTTAACCCCTGAGCTGGCGAGTAGCTGCAACTGTTCTTGGCTAGGCTGTCCGCTTGCGAAGACATTCGCCTCTGGGTTGCTCAGATTGAGTATCTCGGCATTGTTAATAGCGGCGCTGTCGAGTTGTTGCGCGGCGGCTGCTGAAGCCAGCAGCGTAAACACAGCGGATACGAAAAGTGTGCGCAATGCTTTGCCATAAACGGCGCTGCTAGCTGCTAGTGTGTTTCTGATCGGATTCATAATATTTCCTTGTTAGCGTGCCTATGGTTGGGTTTTAGTCGTTAATCTGCCAGATTAGAGGGCTAAGTTCATCCACTAATTCGAATTTAAACAGCTTGTATACGGGCGCTCTTTTAGTTGCCATCTGTGAACACTGGCATCGCCCCCATCTCCCACAGGATTACCGTAGCGCCTAGCAGGGCCACCATCAGCACTAGCCCTACCGCCACGGTGGCGCTAGCGAACAGGAAGCCTCTCTCTTTGGGCATATCATAGACGATGGGGATGCCGATATAGAGCAAGTAGAGTGTGTAAGCCGCTGCGGCGGTGCCGAGAATCATATCCAGCCAAAGCACCGGATAGAGGCCGGTGATCCCGACCAGAAACATGGGAGTACACATATAGGCGGCAACGCCTATCGCGCGGGAGATATCGTTGTTCTTGCCATCGTAGGTCTTTGCCATCCAGTAGATCATATAGCCTAGGAAGCCGATGCTAAGGAGAATAGCGACATAGAAAAGGCCCATGATCTGCGCCGCAGAACTCGAGGTTAAGAGGATCGTGCGACCGCCTAGCACCCAGCCGATCTGCGACGCACCATACCACCATGCGAGCGGTGGGATTATAGCGATCCAGATCAGAAAGCGTAAATATTGCCCCGCGATCGAATGGGTCTCCTCACGAATCCGTGCCCATTCTTGATGGGGTTTGCTCAATAATCCGAGAATGTGTTTCATTGCTTTCTCCTAAACTCAGCTGAGATTTTTAATCCTTTGTTTACGTCTAAAAACGATGCGCCGGTGTCTGCCCGCGCATCTGAATATCAATGAGCATGCTGCGCTGGGTTGGCCCCCACTAGCATATACAGAGTCGCCAGTCCGAGCAGTATCATCGCGGCGCCTGCGACCTGTTTCACTAACGGCCCACCGAGAGCCTTCCCGGCAACTTGCATCAAGCCGCCTGCGCTCAATACGAATGGCATCGTGCCGAGCCCGAAGCTCGCCATCATCGCCGCCGCCTTGCCGATGCTGCCAGAGGCGAGCGCTAGGCCGAGCACGCTGTAGACGATGCCGCAGGGCAGGAAGCCCCATAAGGCTCCCGCGAACAGTTTATTCGGGCCGCTACCCATATCGATGCGTCCGAACATGCGCAGAGCTGGATGCCACAGGCGCGCCCCGAGGGTCTCTAGGCGTGCCAAGCCTCGCCACCAGCCCGCGATGTACAGACCGATCGCAATCATCAACACCGCGCTGATGCTGCGCAGTAAAACGCCTGGCCATGGACCCAAGGCAGTGATGAGCAGGCCAAGGCCTCCCGCGCTAGCCCCGAGTAGGACATAGGCAAAAAGTTTACCGCTACCGAATAAGAAGGCATCGCTCAATGCGCCGATCGACACCGGGGTCGCATTGTTATGCACCGGTGCGCCTGCCGAGACCATGCGCATGGGCTGGACGCGCGCGTGTGTCTGCTTGCTGCGCTGGGCGCTCATGAGCAATGCGGTGGCAATGCTGCCGCACATGCCGATGCAATGGGGGGCACTTAGCAAGCCGAGGCTGAAGGCGATAAACAGATCGCTCATCGAGGAGCATCCTCCTTAGCGCTTGCGTCGGGAGATTTGTGCGCCGTGACCTTCTCATCTTCGTCGAACAAGATGCTATAGGCCTGCTTGTCGAGGTCTTCGAACTGGTCGTTGCGTGCCGACCATAGGAAAGCCCAAATGGAGATTCCTACAAGGACGATGGTCACGGGGATGAGGATAAGAAATAGTTCCATCGTCTAGCTCCTCACTCTGCGCAGCCGACTCGCATTGAGTACGACGAGGACCGAGGAGAGGCTCATGCCAATGGCGGCAAGCCATGGCGGCAACATGCCCGCGAGTGCGAGGGGGATCGCGGTGAAATTATAAAGCAGAGACCAGGCGACATTCTGGCGGATCACGCGCCTGCAGCGCTTGGCGAAATTCAGCGTGGTAGGCAGAGTGCTGAGCGTGGGGGAGAGCAGAGTGGCATCGGCGCTGTGCTGCACGAGCACGTCTCTGGGGGCGATCGCGATGGAGCTGGATGCGGCGGCCATGGCGCCGGCGTCGTTCACACCATCGCCAATCATCAGCACTGTCTCGTGCAGCGCGAGCTGTCTTAGCGCCTCTATTTTGTCCTCTGGGCTCATGCCCGTGCGCAATATATCCACTTGTAGAGACTGCGCGAGGCTCCTGCCCGAGTGCGAATTATCCCCGGTGAATATCGCCGTCTTTAGTCCCGCGCTCTTGAGTGCTTGAATTAGTTGCTTGGCGTCCGGGCGCACGGTGTCTTGTAGTTGAAACCATGCCAGCGCTCGATCCGAGGCGAGCAGTATCCACAGGCCATCCGCGTTAGGCGGCGCTAAGCTTGGGGAGCCGGGGAGTGCAAACTCGGGTTTGCCGAGTCGATACAACGTGCCGTCGATAAGGCCCTGTACGCCTGCGCCGAGTACTTGCACTTGTTCCGCCTGCAGCTCGGTGTCGGCCATAAAGGCATGGGCGATCGGGTGTGTGCTGCTACGCTCCAAAGCCGTGGCGATATGAATGGCCTGAGTGTCGTCTAGCTGCGCAAGTGTCTGTACGGTGTTAAGAGTCAGTTGTGCCTCGGTAAGCGTGCCGGTCTTATCGAACACTACCGCGCTGGTCTTGGCTAGTCGTTCCAGAAAGGCGCCGTTGCGAATGAGCAGCCCTTGCTTTCTTAGTGCGGTAGTGGCCACCGTGCTGGCCACGGGGGTCGCCAATGACAATGCGCAGGGGCAGGCCACGACGAGCACGGTAAGTGCGATGACGATGAACTCCGGCGAGCCCACGCTATACCAATACGCTCCGGCGCCAGCGGAGAGGCCGAGGACCAAGCCGATAAACCAGGCGGCTGCACGATCGGCGAACAGAGACCAGCGTGGTCGATACGCACTGGCCTGTTCGAAGAGGCGTCCGATCTGCGCGATTAAAAAATCCTGTGGATTGCTCGTGGCCCGTATAAGCAGTGTGCCGTCATGGTTCATCGCGCCGGCTAATACTCTTGCGCCTGCGCAGCGCAAACTGGGCAGTGGCTCGCCCGTGAATGCGGTGTCGCTTACGCTGCTCGTGCCGTCCACTACGATGCCGTCGGCGGGGATCGCCTCTTGGGCTTGCACCAGAAGTAGGTCCGCCTCGCGTATCTGCTCGGAGGCGACGCACTCCTTGCTGCTAATGCTCTCTATGGTGTTCGCCTGTCCGAGCACGCGGGTAACGGTGGCGGGCAGGAGCCGCAGTAGGGAGTCTTCGTTGTCATGGAAGCGCTGCCGCGAGAGTAGTTCGATGTAGCGGCCCAGCAGAAGGAAGAAGGCGAACATGCAGGCGGTGTCGAAGTACACCGTGCTGCCGAAGCGCAGTGTGTTGTAAACGCTCAGCGACCAAGCGGCGAGAATGGCGATGGAAACGGGCAGGTCCATGCTGAGGCTGCGATGCCGCAAGGCCAGCCACGCGCCACGATGAAATGGCATGGCGCTATAGAATACGACCGGGATGCTCAGGACGAGCGCGCCCCAGCGCAGCAGCGTCTCGTATAAAGGGTCCATTCCGCTGGCAGGGTTCTGCGCGGTGGCAGGGCCTGCGAAATAAGAGGCGAGGGCGAACATCATCACCGGCATCATGCCGATACCGGCAACCCCGAGGCGCATGAGGAAGGAGCGGCGCTGCTGCTCGAGATTGAGTCGCACAAGGTCGGGCTTGTCCGCGAGTGCGGTATAGCCCAAGCGTTGCACAAGCTCTGCGATCTGCCCGCTCGAAATAGCTGAGTTAAAAACCACGCGCAGGCGCCGCTTGGCGAAATGCACGGACACCTCGACTATGCCGGCTTGCTTGGCGAGCACTTGTTCCAAGAGCCACACACAGGCAACGCAGCGAATATCGGGAATCAACAGGCGCAGTTCCCACTGGTCCTCATCCAGTGCGGTAGTCGCGCTAGTAAAATCCTCGGCCTGCGCCGGCTTCTTGTTGTGTGGGCGAGGGGTGTCGCTAGCGCATTGTTCGCGATAGGCGTAGAAATTCTCGAGATCCAATGCGCTAATGAGCTGCGCCGCGGCCACGCAGCCGTTGCAGCAGAACTGGCGCTCTTGCCCGTCTACAATTGCCACATACGCTGCCGCCGCAGGCATACTGTCCTGGCAGTGGTAGCAGGTGCAATTGCGGACGCGATCGAGCATTAGAACTCCATAGTCGTTAAGGGAGTGACGATGCGCTGGCGAAGTCGCCAGTCGTTGTCGGCGCCACGTAACTCCAAATACCAGACTCCGCTGTTTGCAAAGAGGCTGTTCAGGCTGTCGTGGGCGCTGACGAACTCGCCATCTTGCGCCGTGAAGCGCAGGCTAAAGTCTTGCTTGCTGTCGGTGACATGGAACACCGAGAGCTGTAAGTAGGGCTCGTCGCTACCCGAGAGTTGGATGTGGCTCTGGCCGCTGCCATCTCCCACACGCAGAGTCGCCATAATGTTGAGCGCTAGCGCGGCCTCATCGAGATCGCGCAACTGATTGATGCCTTGGCCGTCCTTGTAATAGGTGTCGACGACGACATCGTCGGGATACAGCAGTGCGGTAGTCACCATGAAAATACCAAAGAGTACGGCCGCAAAGGGTATTAGCATAAGCACCCAAGGCCAGCGGTAGTGATACCACGGCAGCGTAGTGTTCGATTCAATCCCATTGTTCATAATAATTCCTAACGCTATCGAGATTGGACTAAGGGGCGCGGGCCAAAGAATCGGCTCTCCGCGCTGGCTCGGATGCTTGCGTTGCCGGCGTCACCTACCGCTTCGATCGTAAAATCGAACTCGGTGTTGAAATCCTTTAGTTCGTCGGGGTTCGCACGGACCCGCACGATCTGCTCTTGCATCTCGCGCGGGCTTACTTCGAAAACTGTCTGCGGCAATATTTGGACATTCGTGAGGCCATCGAGGCTAAGCGCATAGCGTTGCACGTCGTCCGACATATTGATGATCTTAAGGATGTACACATTCTCAATCAGCCCCCCTGCGACTTCTTGGTAGAGTTGACCGCGGTCACGCAATACGTCTAGGCGCACGGGCGTGCGAATAAATAAAATGCTAGTGAAGAGTAAACACAGGACAATTAGCACCACGCCATAGCCGATGAGTTTGGGGCGGCGCCAGGTCCACGTGCCACCGGCTAACTTGTGTTCGGTGGTATAGGAGATCAGCCCCTTGGGGTAGTCCATCTTCTCCATGATCGAGTCGCAGGCGTCGATGCAATGCGCGCAGCCGATGCACTCGTATTGCAAACCATCGCGGATGTCGATGCCGGTAGGGCAGACCTGCACGCACAGGGTGCAGTCGATACAATCGCCAAGCCCCGCGTCTTTATAGTCGCTGTTGCGTTTGCGTGCCCCGCGTTGTTCGCCACGCTTTTTATCGTAGGAAATAATGAGCGTGTCTTTGTCGAACATTGCCGACTGGAAGCGCGCATAGGGGCACATATAGATGCACACGTGCTCCCTCAACCAGCCCGCGTTGATATAGGTGGCCAGGGTAAAGAACACTGACCAGGCGACGGCGGTCAGCGAAAGCTGCCAGACCAGCGCCTCGCTTACTAGGTCGCGTATTCCGTAGAAATAGCCGACGAAGGTAATGCCCGTGAGCGCGGCGAAGCCCAGCCACATGCCATGCTTCAACCCTCTTCTCAGGACCTTCATCGCGCCTGCTCGATTGCGTCCTCCGGGCGAGAAAAACGAGGGGATCTTATCGAGCTTTATGCGCTGGTGTCGCTCGCCTTCAGTGATCTGTTCAACCCAGGAAAAAATCGCCGTCCATACCGTTTGGGGGCAGGTGTACCCACACCATACTCGCCCCCACAGTGTGGTGACGAAAAACAATGCGAAGGCGGCTATGGCCAGAGTCCACATTAATAGGACAAAATCCTGTGGCCATAGTGTGAGCCAGAAAATATTGAACTGCTGTTCGGGTAAGTTAAAGAAGACGGCTTGGCGCCCTTCGATCTGGAGCCATGGCAGTAGGAAATAACCGAGCAAGAGCGGCCAGCCGGTGTACAGGCGCAGGCGTTGAAAGACGCCTTCCATCGAGCGGATGTAGATCTTTTCCTTTTTCTCATAGAGATTGAAGACGCGGGAATCCGCGTCCTCTGGAATGATCTGCTGAACCGGTATGCGCTCCATAGGCTTATTGCTGCTGCAGGCTCTTCACGTACGCACTAAGGATATGCACTTTGTCTTCGCCAAGGCGTTCGGCAAAGGCTGGCATTTGCCCGTTGCGCCCATTGCGAATTGCGTCCTCGATACGCAGTCTAGAGTTGCCGTATAACCAAATTTCATTATTGAGTGCGGGCGCGCCCATCATCGGCTGACCCGCTCCTTCCGGTCCGTGGCAGGCGACGCAGAACATGTCATAGCGCGTCTTGCCGGCGCTTGCGAGTTCGGCATTCACCTCGCGACCCGACAGTTGCATCACATACTCGGCAACCTCTTGCACGCCCTGCTCCTGCAAGACGGGACCCCATGCGGGCATCATCGCCATGCGCCCATTCAGGATAGTGGCTTGGATCTGCTCGGCGTCGCTACCCCATAGCCATTCATGGTCGGTCAGGTTAGGGAAACCCTCGCTGCCCGTGCCCGCGCTGCCGTGGCACACCGAGCAATTCGTCGCGAAGAGTCTGCGTCCCATACGCATAGCCGCGGCATCCTGACGCAACTCGTCGATGGGAATCGCGGCATACTGAGCGAACAGCGGGCCGTAACGCTCTTCCGCATCGTCCTGATCGCTCTCCAAGGCGCCCACTTGAGTCCAGCCGCCGAAGCCTGCAAAATTTCCTAAACCGGGAAAGTAGAGTAGGTAGCCAATGCCGAAGAGGATGCTGATCACGAAGCCCCAGAACCACCATGCGGGCATCGGGTTGTCATACTCTTCGATCCCGTCATAGCTATGGCCAGTGGTCTTGCCTGGATTGCTGGTGTGGCGATTCATATACAGAATCAAGAAGAAGGCCAACAGGGAGCCAAGGGTGCCTATGATGACAAACCAACTAAACGCGTTACTCATTGCTCCCCCTTGTGTCTGCTTGCTCTGCACTCGTGCGTCGCCCCGCAGTCTCATCGTCTTCTAGAAAAGGGAGCTTAGCTGCCTCGTCGAATTGCGCTTTACGACTCGGTCCGTACGCCCACCACACCACCGCGGTAAAGGCGATTGCGCACAGCACGGTTGCCAAGCTGCGAAAGTCCGTAATATCCATAATTAACGTCGCTCCGTAATCAATGTGCCGAGTTGCTGTAGATAGGCGATAACAGCATCTGCCTCGGTGCTGTTCTCTAGGCCATCTGCAGCGTTGGCGATATCTTCGTCGGAGTAGGGCACGCCCAATCTCTGCAGCGCCGCTACTTTCTTGGCCAATACCTCTAGGTCGATGCTCTCTTCGAACAACCAAGGATAGGAAGGCATGATCGAGCCCGGTACCACCGAGCGCGGATCCAGTAAGTGGGCACGGTGCCAGTCGTCACTGTACAACCCGCCCACTCGCGCGAGGTCTGGGCCGGTGCGCTTGGAGCCGAACACGAAGGGATGGTCATAAACCAACTCGCCCGCAACGGAATAGTGTCCGTAGCGCTCCACCTCGGCGCGCAGTGGCCGAATCATCTGCGAATGGCATACTGTGCAGCCCTCGCGGATATAGATGTCGCGTCCTTCCAACTGTAAAGGAGTCAGCGGTTCGAGGCCATCGATAGGCTCCGTCACCATTTTCTGGGACATCAACGGGACGATCTCGACGATGCCGCCAAAGCTCACGGCTATCAGAATCAGGACCATCATCAGGCCGATGTTTTTCTCGATAAACTGGTTCATGCGAGCACCTCCTGTGCATCGAGGTGCTGCTCTTCTTCGACCTGTGTGGGATTAGCAAGCGCCAACTGTCTTGTTTTCCAGATGTTCCATGCCATGACCAGCATGCCCGAGAAGAAGATCGCCCCGCCGATGAAGCGCACCACGTAGCCGGCGTAACTCGCCTCTACGGACTCGATGAAGCTGTAGGTCAGGGTGCCGTCGCTGTTGACCGCGCGCCACATGAGGCCTTGCATCAGGCCGTTAACCCACATGGAGACGATGTAAAGCACGGTGCCGATGGTGGACAGCCAGAAGTGTAAGTCGATCAGCTTCACGCTATACATCGCGCCCGCCTTGCGTCCGTACATCAAGGGGATCAGGTGGTAGATGGCGCCGATGGAGATCATCGCCACCCAGCCCAGTGCGCCGGAGTGCACGTGACCGATCGTCCAGTCGGTGTAGTGGGATAGTGCGTTCACGGACTTGATCGACATCATCGGGCCTTCGAAGGTCGACATGCCATAGAAGGATAAGGACACCACGAGGAACTTTAGGATCGGGTCGGTACGCAGTTTGTCCCATGCGCCAGACAGGGTCATGATGCCGTTAATCATGCCACCCCAAGAGGGCGCCAGGAGCACCAGCGACATCGCCATGCCGACACTCTGGGTCCAGTCCGGGAGTGAGGTGTAGTGCAGGTGGTGCGGGCCCGCCCATACGTAGATGGCGATTAGCGCCCAGAAGTGCACGACCGAGAGGCGGTATGAATACACGGGGCGCTCGGCCTGTTTGGGCACGAAGTAATACATGATGCCGAGAAAGCCGGCGGTGAGGAAGAAGCCCACCGCATTGTGCCCGTACCACCATTGCACCATCGCATCGATAGTCCCGGAGTAGACGGAGTAGGACTTCGTCATGGTCACGGGAAGGGCCAAGCTGTTGATGATGTGCAGGAGGGCCACGGCGATGATGAACGCGCCGAAGAACCAGTTCGCGACGTATATGTGCTTATCCTTGCGCTTGGTGATGGTGCCGAAGAACAGTATCGCATAGCAGATCCACACCACTGCGATAAGGATGTCGATTGGCCACTCGAGCTCGGCGTACTCCTTAGAGCTAGTAAAACCCATCGGCAGGGTGATCGCCGCGGCCACGATCACGGCCTGCCAGCCCCAGAACACGAATGCCGCGAGGCGGTCGGAGATTAGGCGCGCATGACAGGTGCGTTGCACGATGAACAGCGAGGTCGACATCAGCGCGCTGCCACCGAATGCGAAAATGACCGCGTTGGTATGCAGAGGGCGGAGCCTGCCGAAACTGAGCCAGGCCGTGTCGAAGTTCAAGGCTGGCCAGGCGAGCTGGGCCGCGATGAATACGCCCACCAGCATGCCGACGATGCCCCAAACCACGGTCATTATGGCGAATTGGTGAACTACCTTGTAGTTGTAAAAAGGGTGTTCTGTCATGCGAGTTTTCCAATGCAGGCCCGAATTCATCGCCATTCGGGTGAAGGCCTTCGTGAGTAGGATGAGTGTAAGGTAGAGAGCCGAAGCTCACAACAACGCACCGCGCTGGCTATTATCACAGCCTGTAGTAATAAGTTCTCTGCGTTATCGCAAGGTTTTGGTGGGAAATGGGCTTTCTATTGCAGTGCCGCGGTGCTTCATCCATAGATAAATGCCAGCCAAAATACCGGCGACTAGAATTAAAACGCTCGAGGTAAGCTCCCAATTTGTGCCGGCTAGTGCTGGGAACAGGATTTCGAAAGTCTCCTCGTTATTCTGAAAAGCATGGAAAACTAAACCGGGCAACAAGGAGCCAGCGCTGCCATTGAACAACAGCGTGAACAGAAAGCTAAGAGTAAATGCCAACAAAAGGAAAATAATAACTGAGACGATATCCCTGTCGATGAGAACTGGCAAATGCCAAAGCGCCCATAGCGCTCCGATGACCACGCTTGCTTTGAAAGCCGACATGCGTTGCTGTAGACGCGGAAGGGCAAATCCTCGCAGTCCGAGCTCCTCCCCCATAGGGCCGCGTAAAAAAAATGTCACGACTAAGCCGGCCTCTAGGCTAAACAATCCTGTGTAAATGTTCTGTGCCGAAAAAGTAAAGCTGGATGAAGCTCCGGCAACGGCTGTAGCAAGGAGATAGAGGAACATAGGCAGAAGGGCAAGCATCCACCACATCCACGGCATGCGCCACTGCAGTAGCCGTTGGCCTAGCGTTTTCAGCCCTGCTTTCCCGTGTAAGTGGGCGATCAGTATCAGACCGCAGATAGAGAAAGAGAAATCCTGCACTCGAGTTAGCCCATAGAGGGACCAAGCGGGCAGGGGCAGTGGAGTTGCATCGAATTCCATGACTTCGGCCATGGCGGCGAGTTCTGTCCAATGCTGCAGGCCAGCCTGCTTGGCGATTGACGCTAAGTACAAGGCAATTCCCCACGCGATCGCATAACTCGATACGAAGAAAATTATCAGCGGCCAGTCGATTGCGCGGCGTGGGGTAGAGTGCTGAGTTGATTGCATCGTGTAACTCCCTGTTTTATGGGTCCGATGCCGGAGTGTATTCCTACACGGCTAATGACGATGTGCTGATAGCGTCCAATTCGGGTTCATTCAAATTTGCATAGTTAGAAGGATGCCTAATAGAGAACTTGTTAGAACATATACTCTGTTTTCTCTTCCATAGCCTCTTCAGCTTCTTGGTATCTCGACTTGATTGCTAGGATCAGGTCGGAGAACTCCTCGAGGTCTGTGTCCGCGCCGACGAAATCGATAAGGCCGCGATTGGGGAGTTTGTCGAGGCCTAAGTAAAAGTAACGTCGCTTATGGATTGGGGCGGCATGCATCACGATGTCGGCATAACTGGCAAAGTAGTTGCCCCCGGCGCCGGCTACGAAGTCATTGCTGTAATAGATGCCGTCCTGGCCAAACAGCACGCCGTTCTTGCCGCTTCTCCATACCGTGGTATCGATAAATCCCCACACTGGCGTATCGCTGGGCAGGCCTGCCTTCTCGAGAAAGCGAATGAGTTTCCACTGTGGCAACTCATCGGTGAAGAGGCCTTCCAAGTGCTGGAAATCCCGAAGAATCGACTCGACCGAGCCGGACTTGGCCGGTGTGATGGCAGCGCGCGATGCTGCGCTAGGGTCTATCGAACTCGCCTCGCTCTCGGCCATTGGATCATGGGTCTGCTCCCCAATAGGGGCGACGGGCATTTCTGCGGGTTCGGCTACCGCAAGCTGGGATCGACTCTCTTGCCTTGCTTCTGGGCGATTCGGTGGTGTCTCAGCCGTGTTCGCGACGCGCGCCATTATGCCCAGATCGGTCTTATTGATGATCGCATAGAGGCTATCGAGCTCCTGCGCGGTGGGTTGCCGTGTGTTACTGCCTAGCAGCCTAAACGCGGTGTCCTGCGCCTCGATCAACTCCGCGTCGGTGATGATGCCCTGAGCGTGAGCGCGCTCGAGCATGCCGATCATCTGGGAGAGCGACACCCGCATATTATTGGGCAGCACTATCAGGGTATCAGCGATGAGAGAGTCTTCGATCTGCTCATCGGGGGAGCGCGATTGCTGGCCGCATAGCTTTTGCTGCGAGGCATGGCGCAGGGCCTCATAGTCGCCCTTTAGGAAGGCGTACTCGGATGCCTCCACGCCGTCGCCGCCCTCGAGTGCGAACAAGGTGGGCAGCAGCAACAAACCGACGCCCGCCTGCCAGTTGTCGCCGCGACGGGTCCTGCGCAGCTGCTGGTAGAGCTCGCCGGTGCGCAACTCAACGGTCTCCATCTCCGCGGCGAGCTGGGCACAGCTATAGGCCTCATACTTCAAACTCGAGACATAGGCGGCGTCGATCTTATCGGGGTGGGAGGCGCAGGCGAGTAGAATAGAGCTCAGCAGAGCTAGGGCGAGGCCCCTGCCAGGAGCGGTGGCGCGTTGTAGATCTATCACTTATCGACCCCTTAGGTGCGTTCGAATATTGCGTACAGAGCTGTTGCCCAATTATACCGTCAATATTAGGTATCGGCTGCCTTGCTAATTATTTTATAGACGCATGCACAATGGCTAGCCTAGCGGGGATCTGGGCTTCCTGCCTGGCTCGCATTCTCCATCGCCAGCCATGCTTGGTGAATAAGCCTGGCGAAATGCTGGGCATCCTCGGTTGACTCGATCAAGTCACGCCGAATCTCTAGCATCACGTGGGGTAGGCCGCCACCGCTAGCATGCCGTGGGAGAGAGTAGTCGACATCGTTTTCGATCGAGTAGGGTTCATTGTCGCCGACGGGGCCGGGCGCGAGTTCGCTTAAGTGCGGTAGCAAGGCATGGGCGAGGCGAGGGTCGTCGCCGTAACACACGCCGATGCTCCAGGGGCGCTTGTTGCCCTGCAAAACGGGGCTAAAACTGTGTACCGACAGGATGGCCGTGTCCTTGTGTCTGCACGCATCGAGCAGCGCCCCAATCGCATCGTGGTAGGGGGTGAAGAAAGTGCCGATGCGGCTCGCGACGTGCTCGTAGCTCAAGTCGCGGTTGCCCGGAATCTGGCTGCCATCACTCGCCGCGAGGATAGACTGTGCGCTGTTGGGGGCGCGATTGCAGTCGATCACGAGGCGGGAGTAGTTGGACAGTAGCAGGGGGGCATCGAGCAGTTCTGCCAGATGCCGAGCCACGCTGGCTGTGCCTGCATCCCAGGCGATGTGGCTCGCAAGTTCCGCGTCGCTAAGCCCTAATCGATCGAGGCAGCGTGGCACACGATTAGAGGCATGGTCCGCGATGAGGATGAGCCCATTACCGCCTTTTGCATTGACTAGCTCAAACGCCGCGGGCTCATCGCTCGCGAGCCCTACCGTTGCCGTTTTACTATACGATCTCATCCACAATCACCTTAAAGCTCTTCAGTTGATTCTCGCCAAAGGTATTGCTGATCGCGACGTCCGCCGCATCGCGGCCCTGGGCGATCAATACCCTGCCGACGCGACGCTCATTGTTGCGAGGGTCGAAAATATACCACTTGCCGTCTAGGTAGGCCTCGAACCACGCCGCGAAATCCATAGTGCCGTAGGGCGGTGCTGTGTCGATGTCGCTCAGGTAGCCAGTGCAGTAACGCGCGGGGATGTTCATGCAGCGGCAGAACGCCACGGCTAGATGAGTGTAGTCGCGACACACACCCTTGCCTTCGTTGAAGGCTTCGGCGGCCGTCTTGGTAGAGCGCGAGTAGGCGTAACCGAACTCGATATGATCGTGGACATAGTCACAGATAGCTTGCACGCGGGCCCAGCCGAGCGCCGTGTTGCCGAACAGGCCCCACGCGGTGCTTGACAGGATATCGGTCTCGCAGTAGCGGCTGCCTAATAGATATTGGAGCGTCTCCTCGGGCAGGTCCTCTACCCTGTGCTGGTGTGCATAGAGGTTCTGAGGATCGGGCAGGCCGTTGTCATTGATTATCGCGAGAGTGGAGATAGTAGTCTCACCTTGGGGTGCGGTAATGCGACTGATCCAATTGCCCATGGCGTCGCGATAGCCCCTGATCAGGACGGAGGGCTTGGCAATAATATGATCGGGTTGGACGAGGTCTGATGCGCGGGAGTAGTGTACGTTTAGCGCCAGTATCATGGGAGTGGGGTTCGGGCAGGAGTAAGTCAGCTCGTATCCTATTCGCATTTGCATAGTGGTTTCTCTCTTACGGGGGTGGCCATGTATACAATTGATGTTGCCACACATTGAATACTCCGGTGCCAGTATGCACCGGAACTAAGTCATTAGGAATTTTACTTAGAACTACTTCTCTACTGTCATAATATTGATTACTTGGAGCACACCCTTGGTACTAGTAATGATATTGGTGGCGAGGTCCACTTCTGCGCCGTTCTTCGCCACTCCGGACAAAGTTACCACGCCATCGCGTGTCTCCACTGAGGTACGCAATGCGCTAGTAGAGCGATGGCTCAGCAACACCATCTTGACTTGGGCCGTAATCGAGGCATCGTCGATCTGCTCGCCTAAGCTCGATTTTTTTTCTATGGGAGAAGGGTTGATGGTCATAGCGTTGACGACCTTCGTTACACCCTCTATGTCCATCGCATAGGTCTCTGTTAGATCTTTTTCCGCTAGACTATTTGCGACTCCGTTTAGCGTGATGACGCCATCTTGTGCGGATACTGAAGTCAGCGCACTAACGTTGCGATGGAACAATAATGTTGACTTCACTTTTGTAACAAGCCATGCATCCGAATCGAGTATTGGGGTAAGCTCTCTAACCGTTAACTGATTGTTTACGCTATGCACGCCGGGCAAGCCAATCACTGTATCTTCGGCGAGGGCAACAAATGAGGCGTCGTTTACAATTCCAGACAAAGTCACCACTCCTTCGTTAGAGTCCACTTCGATGCTCTCGTCTAAATAGGTTTTGAAAACATAGGATTGTTTAGCCGACGATTCGATCTTGTCGTCTAACTCGGAGGCATGCAGTGGCAGGCTAAGCATGAGAATCGAGAGCGCCGCAGCGAGCCAGCTAATTGAGACTTTGGTGTTCATAATATTACCTCTAAATGATTTTCTCGAAGAATCCGGAACGTGGGAATACTAAAATATCCGCACGCATCTAGTGTTGCTTACTGCACTACGAGGAGGTTTGACCTGATATATGTTTAAAGCGTCAGAAGAGTTTGCTGCGCTAGAGCAAAATCGCCAAGTCGATCTTACGAACCCCGTGGACCTAGATAAAGCATAAGGTAGTGGGTATGGAAAAAGTGTTCTGTGCGCTATCGAACAAAACCAATTCCCGGATTCTATGTTGCTCAATGCGTAGCTATAAGTGTGTTTGCGCACATACCGCAGATGGTAGTTGCGCCATAGTAAGGTCTACATAGGCTGACTAATTAGGATAATAAACATGTTAGAAACGATTGCAGTGGTTCTATTGATTCTCTGGCTGCTAGGGCTGGTCACTTCCACCAGTATAGGCGGATTCATTCATGTCCTCTTAGTGATCGCAGTGGTTGTCGTGCTAATCCGCGTGATTCAGGGTAGAAGACTCTAAGGGAATGACGTGTGCTGATTTTGGCTGGGATTGCTGGAGTTGCACTCGATGCAGGAATGATAGTAGTGAGCAGGGGTGGATAAGAAAACGAGGGCATGCGCGAACGGCGCGTGCCCTCGCAGTGCTTTAGCGCAACGTGATGTTGTCGCCGTACACATTAACCTCAGCGCCTGGGCTGATATTCGTTGGGTTCTGTACTGCGATAGTCTGGTGCCCACCGTCATCCATCTCTACAACGATATTGTACCAAGTAGATGCACTACGATTCTGTTCTATATTGTTACCGAGCAATGCACCGCCTATTACTCCAGCAGCGGTCGCTACCTTCTTGCCATTGCCGCCCCCTACTTGATTGCCTGCCACGCCACCGACAACTGCGCCGATCACTGCGCCAGTGCCAGTAGAGGTGCCTTGTTGGGTAACTGCTGTAACCGAGCGAACCACGCCACAAGAACTACAGGACTCAATTATTGTAGTGGAGACTGGACCAGGGGTTGAGGAGGAAGAGGCAGCCTCTGGCGGTGAACAGGCCGCAATGCCTGCGAATAAAATTGATACACTTACTGCACGAAGAACGAATATTGTTTTCATATTTCCCTACTCTGACTGATTGCCACCGCTGCCGACACGGCAGGGTTGGAACAGTCATCCGATAGTTTCATCAGTAACTGTTGAGAGTGATTGTAAATCAGCGGTAATCCTACGCTCGGTGCGCCACCGTACGGAACGATTCTACAATGCTGTTATTTTTGTCCAATGAAGTGAATTAATGCATATTCTGTGCAATTAGCGCTTCTTTGAATCATCTATATAAGAGACCAGAGCTATGAGAATGACTAAAATCTTAAGAACTCCCGCCGCCTATTCGATTATAGCCTCGATGTTGTTTGTGAGCGTACAGGCTCCCGCAATGGCAGATGTTGTTGGCACCAAAGAGCTGACTATGCAGGCCCAGTTGCAAATTCAACGTAATGATGTGCGTGACTTGATTGCTCGTGAAGACGTCCGCGCTGGACTATTGGGCTATGGCGTCAATCCTGCGGATATCGACAAGCGCATCGACAACCTGACTACGAGCGAATTGCTACAGATTCAGAATCAGCTAGGTGCACTTCCTGCCGGTGCTGATGGCGTGCTTGGCGTTGTGCTGACGCTCATCCTGATCTTCGTACTTCTCGACGTGCTCGGCGCGACAGACGTGTTTCCACGTATCTAAGGGATAAGCACTCGATGAGACTCAAGCTCCTACTACTGCTGGCGTTTGCCTCGCTTCTGAGTGCCTGTCTTTCCGCTCCACAGTCTGCCGCCTTAGTGCGGCAGGCTGACCCCGATTCGCTCGAGCCGGTAGTCCTTGACTCGCTCGCCTTTTTCTCGCAATCCGCATTTCAATGCGGGCCTGCGGCGCTAGCCACTATGTTGCTTTATAGCGGAGTAAGAGTAAGTCCGGACGATCTCGTGCCTTTGGTATATGTGCCGGCGCGAAAAGGTTCATTCCAATTCGAAATGGTGGCGGCAACGCGCAGCTACGAGCGTCTCGCCTATCAGCTTGCCCCGACTCTCAAGGCCGTACTTGAAGAGGTAGACGCTGGTCAGCCTGTCCTGGTGTTGCAGAATCTCGGTTTGTCTTGGTATCCACGTTGGCACTTCGCCGTCGTCAAAGGTTTTGACCTTGGTCGCCAGAGAATTATTTTGAATTCCGGCACCTTCGAGAATTATGAGATGTCACTATCGACCTTCGAACTCACCTGGGCGCGCGCTCAATATTGGGCCATGTTGTCGCTCGAACCCGGCGCGATGCCTGTTAGTGCAGAGCCCGAAGCATACTACCTAGCGCTGGCCGCACTGGAGGAGACGCAGCCTCAGGCGAACATTGCCGGTGGGTATCGCAGCGGCTTGAGGGCTTGGCCTACCGACCAGAACCTGCTGATGGGTTATGCGAATCTACTCTATCTACAAGGAGATTTTGCAAAGGCAGAGACGATGTTCAGGAGTGTCATTGCATATCACAGCGGCTTCGCCCCCGCGTGGAATAATCTTGCGCAGATATTGTTGGAAAATGGCGATACAGCGCAGGCGCGCACAGCGGTTCTACAGGCCATCGAATTGGGTGGTGCGTTCAGCGCTACTTATCGTGAGACGCTAAGCAAGATAGTCGCTAGTGAGCAGTGAAGTCTCTAGTCGTTTTTGCGCAATCTTAATACTTCCTTCTTCACCATCGCGTAGCATTCACAAGCCGTCGCCTCTAAGCCTTTGCGATTGACGACGGCCATATGCCCTCGGCGGGAATTGATATACCCGGCGCGCTCTAGCCCGCCAGCGGCGTCGGTAATACTCTCGCGGCGCACGCCCAGAATACTGGCGACGAGTTCCTGCGTGATTACTAGGTCTTGAGACGCGCAGCGATCTAGGGTCAGTAAGAGCCAGCGACAGAGCCTCTGTTCGAGAGAGTGATGGCAATTGCACACCGCAGTTTGCGCGATCTGTGTCATAAGCGCCTGTGTGTAGCGCAATAGCAGCGCTTGCATTCTGCCGCCCTTGGCGAACTCCGACTGTAGAATGCGCGCATCCATCCTATAAGCATAGCCGGCGGTCTGCACTATGGCAGAGCCAGGCATACTGCCTCCGCCCAAGAATAAGGCAACGCCAACCACTCCCTCGTTGCCCACTCCCGCAGTCTCGGCAACGGCGCCAGATTCGGTAACGTAGTGCAGGGACACTATCGCGGTCGTGGGAAAGTAGGCATGAGAGAGTTGGGCGCCGGGGCTATATAACAGCTGGCCTATGGGTAGTAGTTCAAGATGCAAATTCTGGGAGAGGCGCGCATAATCTTCTTCCTGCAATGCCGAGAGAAGATAGTTGTGCCCTGGCTCTTGATCTTTCATTGTACTGGCTGAGATGGATTTAATGGTTTTTTACCGCACTAATTTCCACTCCGATCCCGCGATAGCCTAAGAAATTGCAGGTCCTATCGAACATCGGCTGTCCACTAACAAGATAGGTCTGTTGACCACCTTCTGGAGTGTTCCGAGTAAACTCGAAGTCTAGGAATGGTTCGCGAGCCGAAATTTTGCCACGCAATATAGACTGTTCCTGAGCATTCCATCCAGTCCCTAGCAAGGTGTTGGTAGACTCGGCGGTAGAATCAACTGCGATGCCGAGTATCTCGGGAACCGGGCCAGAGACTTTGGTGAAGCTGCCCGTTGGGTCTTGCTCCCAATACCAATCCGATACCAGATCGGTGAAGCCGCGAAAACGCGCTTCGCTTAACTGCAACTCAGAAGTTCTCTCGATAAATTGTTGTTCCAATTTCCCAATATTTGCTTCGAGGGATCTATATGACAGACGTGCCTCGAGAGCGTTGTGTACGCGCGCCAAGAGTTCTTCCATCTCGTAAGGCTTGCCGAGAGCATCTTTTGCGCCTGTTTGCAGGGAGTGCAATTTGAAACCGAGATTCTCGGTGACGACGATTACGCAAAGATAAGGAGAGGCGATGTGTTTGCGCAAGCTCTTCAACAAGGTGAGTCCACCCGCGCCGAGGAAATCCATATCGAGCAGTATTAGGTCGCAGCGACCACTAAGATGCAACTCTATGACCTTGGCTGGGTCGCTGGTTTGTTGAATATGCGAGTAACCAGCTTTTGACAGACTCTGTTCTAGCAGATCTAAATTCGCTTGCTTATCGTCTACGAGCAGTATGCTTGCACCATGAACATCGACTTGATTCATCTTTCAACTTCCTTTCATAACACGTGGTTGTGGCGATTCGAAAGTACGGAGGAGGAGAGTCTTGACGTGTTGTAAAGTATCAACGCAAGCCTGCATGACCTAGGTCTTCAACGAAGGTGAAACGCGTGGGCAGAGTACCATGTATTGGCTATGAACACTCCGCCTAACACGATAAATCAGAGGTGCCCGTTCGCTGTCGCGTTCGGGCACCTCGTTTACTAACGGTAAAAATTTAAGGAGCTGGCTTGACCACTGTGGCGCTGTCTAGAGCCACCATCGTCTGTGACAGCGCCCTGCCCGACAAAGAGGCGCCGGTCTGCATTGTGATTGCCGTCTGGGACAGGATGTTGCCTACGAAATGAGCACCGGCCTCGATGATCACCTCACCGGCCACTTGCCAGAAAATATTCTTGGCCTGTGCGCCACCGGCGAGTGTAATGCGCTTGTTGGCACTGATGGTCAGGTCCCCAGATATCTGCAGTATCCAGACATCATTGGCTCCGCCCGAGATCGCAAGATCGCCTGGGATGGTTACCGAAGTGCCCCAGTTATACAGTCCGCCAGTGAGTGTTCGGCCGCCGATATTGCCGGTACCCAGGTTGAGGAAGTCAGGCGTTGGACGGCCGGCCGCATCGGTATAGGCATTCTGCATGTCTAGCACTGCGGTGGTCAGATTGGAGTTAGTAGGAGGCGTCATATCGGCGCCATACAGTGTGCCTGTCACCTGAGTTGAGGTTGCAGAAGTAGTCCCTACCATCGTCAGTGAGAAGCCAGTTAAGAAGGACGTAGCGGCAGGACTCACCCCTACATCGCCATTGATTGCGGAGGCAGGCACTGTCGAAACGGCGGTCTTAGCGAGAATCGCGAAGTTGCCAGAGGAGCCCAAGAGTACCGCGGCTGGTCCCAACTTCACCGAATCTGCTGTCACGGTGTAGACCATGGCGTACTTGGCGTTGTCCAGCATGTCGGCTTCGCTAAGGCCGTAGCCGATATAGAGCTGTGCGCCCACATAGCTGGATAGATCGCCATCGGTAAACAACACGGCAGAGCCGCTATAGAGAACGGTCGTCGCGAGGACGGGCACAGTCCCGCTGCTATAAGTGGTCCAGCCTTGGGGGGTCAAGAAATACCAAGAGTTCTCGAAGCTGAAGCCCGCATAGTAGTTGCCGGTTTTGCCTAAGTCGGCATCGGCCACATTGACGGTGGCGCTTAGGGTCAAGCTCTGAGTCGTGCCGACACCTGCAGCAGAGAAACTAGCGGTTGAGGCGGCGTGAGCGTTGCCAGTTAGTGCAGCAATGAGAAACAGTGCTAGCCATGCCTTATGTCTCACGATGGTTTGGAAAATTGTCATGCGTTACTCCGCTTGAAAGGAAAGATCAGATGAAGGCTTGGCGCACAGCTATTGGGCGGTGCTCTGTTGCCGGCCTTCTTGAAGGACGAGAGGACTATAGCGGGGAAGATTGTCGCCGACTGTTTGCTGGCACACACAGGATGAATTAGATTGCACGGGACAGAACGCCGCGCAGCAATGAAGCTGCAGGGCTTCCAGAAAGTCTCCTAGCCTCTCCTCCCCCTGTCCACTTGTGGCACAGCCGTCCAATTAATCGGCACCGGCTGCACCTAATCTTTGGAATCTCCGGTTTATTGAAGGCGTAGGCAGAGGAAATTTTACTCCGACCCCTAAAAACTGATACCTTTTGTGTGTCTTATAAGCTGGTGAGGTCATTCCAACAAAAGTAATAAACCCTATCCACCCTGTTTGTACCCTGCAAGGGAGAGAAATATGATAAGAAATTCCCTGTATACCCTGATGTTAGCGGCGCTGCTGATGATTCTCAGCCCCGCTAGCCTCTACGCTCAAGCTATGGAGTCTGCCGAGCCATTCAAGGTCGGCACCTTCGCAATCGACGATGTTCCCACGGTTGGCCTAGTGCTGCGCGATGATACTTTGATCGTCGACTTGGCCGCCGCTAACCGCGCCATGGAACTATTACCCCAGTACAGCCATGTTGCGATACCCGCGGATATGCTCGGGCTCATCGAGCAGTATGAGTATGGCTTGAAGTTCCGCATCTACGAGGTCGTGAACTGGCTTGTGGAGAAGAACCTGCTCGGTGCTAATGATCTGCGCAGCTTCGTGCATCCGGTGGCCTCGGTAGACATCATGGCGCCGATTCAGTACCCCAGCAAGATCATGAACGCCGCCGTAAACTTCTACACCCACGCCTGTGAGGGCTGCAACGACGACGAATTGGCCCGCAGAGTACGTGAGCGCCAAGAGAATCGTGGCGTACCCTATCTATTCCTCAAGCCGACTCGCGGTGCCGTTATCGGTGACGGCGACGACGTCATCATGCCTTTCGGACGTGACCGGATAGAGTGGGAAGTGGAAATGGCGATCGTCTTCGGTCGCACCGGTAAGTACATCTCCGCGGATCGCGCCTATGACCACGTATTCGGCTATATGGTAGCCATGGACATCTCCGACCGCGGTGGCCGTCCACCAGGTGGCTATGGCTCAGGCTCGGATTGGTTCGTCGGCAAGGGCCACGATACCTTCGCGCCGCAGGGTCCTTGGATCGTGCCTAAGGAGTTCTATGGCGACCCCATGCAGCGTCTCCACCAGACCTTGGTAATCGACGGGGTGACGGTGCAGGAGGCTCACGCCGGTGACATGATCCACAACATCCCAGAACTGATCGAGTATGCCTCGTCGCTCATCACGGTTTTCCCTGGTGATGTGATGCAGAGTGGTACCTCTGGGGGTACTGGCGACGGGCGTGTAGAGCGTGCGTCCGGCTCTGGCTACCTAGAAGATGGCGAGGTTATCCGCGCCAGCATCGAGGGGATCGGCACGCTGACCCATACGGTACGCAGAGAGACGAGTGTGCCAGCCGATCTGTCTGGTTCGCAGCTACCGCCAGTAAGTAGCTACCGCGACAACTAAGAACGCGGCAGTGGGGCGGGTTGATTCCAGCTTGAATCAGCCCGCCCCTTCGCGTTTGTACAGCAGCGAAATTTAAGAGCCGAACCGATAGCGCAGTTTAATGACTATCGTATCCACGACTGGCTCCTGCCACGCCTCCACAAGCAAGCCGCTGTAGTCATCGAACTGTGAACCAGGCAGATTCCCGCCGCGTGTGTACACCACGAACAGGTCCGACAACGGCGCGATCTCCCAGCGATAGCGCGCCTGGAACGTCATGCGGCTGATTACGAAGTCATCCGGGCTCGCATCTGGTTTCGCCACGACTTCGAGGTAGTCCACCTTATTGGGGTTCACCTCTAAGAAACGGTCCTCGAAGGCCTTAAGCCCTGTCCACTGCATGCTAAAGCGCAATTGCTGCTTGGCAGAGAGGAAGTAGTCCACACTCAATTTCGGTGCCCACTGCGTCGCCTCGAAGCTAGTGTAGCGGCCATCGCCCTGATAGACCAATAGTGATTCTCGATCTGTGTAGCTGACATCGAATAGCATGGAGAAATTGTCGATGGGTCTATAGGTGAAGCCCGTCGAGACGGTCAGTATCTTGCTGCCTAGGTCTTCCTGCCCGGCATTGATCCCAGCCTCGAGCGAGAGCTTCTTGCTGGGGTCATCGCTCCAGCTGAAATTGACACCCCAGCGTTCTGGAATTCGGAAAGTACCACTCCCACGTCCGAGGCGATCGTCGATGCGTGGATTGAAATAACGCATGCTGGCACTGAACGAGCTGTTATCTAAGTAGGTGTATTTGCGGGTCAGGAAGCCGCCAACTCGAGTGGGCTGCAAGTCCGTATTCCACTGGTTGAAGATCTGCACGCTGGTGCTTAGCGCGCGCAGGCCTGGCACGTCCGAGCGGTTTAGGGAGAAATCGTAGTCGGCCTGAACATAGTCGTTGCGGCTGACGAAACCCAGATCATTGATGTCCAGGGTATCGTCTAGATAGGAAAGAGAAAGCGAGTGTTGTCGTCCGCGCTCTGGCTGGTAAGTAATGTCACCGAAGCCGCCAGTGCCGGTGATGCCATCGACGTCGCTGTGGATCAGCTGCGCATCCACCAACCACTGCGAGTTCGCGGAGAAGTAGTGCATGTCGACGCCGTTCACGATCGCATCGATATCCGAATGAGAGACATCTGTCCCCATCCAGCCGATGGAGCGGCGTCCGCCGCTGGAGGTGTCCTCATACAGGAGCCGGCCAACGCTATAGTCGCGACCCTCGCTGGTAATAGCGACGCGATTGCCATTGGCGTCTTTGCCGCGCAGCTGCATGTCGTCCTCGGCGGCGAACAGGGTGCCATAGCGCCAGTTTCCATTCTGACCGGTGAGCTTGACGGCGCCGAGCAGGTCGCTAGGCTGGCTGAGATCCGTGGCTGCCACGCTAACACCAGTGGGAACACTGAAGCGCGGGGCGCCGCCGATACGCCGCGTGTTGAGCAGAGTCGTGGGGCCGTTGGGGCCGCTACTGCCACGCGCACGCGGAGTCGTGATAAACACATCTTGGCCTTCTAGGAAGAAGGAGCGCTTCTCCGAGAAGAAGGTCTCGAAGGCGGTGAGATTGACGACGACGTCATCGGACTCCACATTGCCGAAATCGGGATTCAGGCTCGCGGAGACTTGCGTGTTGGAAGACGGGCGCCAGAAGACTTCGGCCCCGGCACGCATTTCCGATGCATCGCGCACGCTGTCGTGCGTAGTGGACACATAGGGGTAGTAAGTGATTTGTCGGCGCGGCTCGATGTCGCGCAGCTCGTATAGAGCGAATGCCGAGAGAAACTGAGAGCCGGTGCCGGGAAGTGCTGGAGAGGACCAGGTCTCGCCGGTCGCGCCAATCTGGCGTTCGGCGTAGATGCCGATGCGACGAGTCTCCCCCGCGGCTTGCGGCAGGGCCATCATCGACCATGGGATAAACATCTCGGCGACCCAGCCGCCCTCGACGACGGACGCCTTGCCATCCCAGGCGCCGTCCCATTGCGTATTGTATTGGCGCTCGGGCAGGATGGTGATGTCGTTCATGGAGCCGCCGACATTCACGCGCATGCCATAGCCATATAGGCCCTCGCCGGAGGGGTCGATCATCAATACGAAGCCATCACGCACGATCTGCGTATCCCGGGAGGTCATCCGAGCCACGATCGAGCCGTCGGGCTGGTAGTTCATCACGCCTAGATAGATGCCGCGCTCCGTATAGAAAAGCTTGATATGGGTCTCGTAGCCCGCCTGAGCCAGGGTGTCTGGTGTGATGACGCGCATGCCATCAAAGTGGGGCACTTGCTGCCATATCCCTTCATCGAGTTTGCCGTCGAGCACGAAATCGATGCGTTCCTCATCGGCCTGAGTCAGCTGCGGAACGACTTCCTGAGCCTGCAGTTTTGGGTTGGCCAGTAGGCCGACTATCAAGAGGGGGAATAGTGTAAGTGCGCCTCGTAGGAAGCGGTGGCAGTAAAGACTCATTGGCAGGCTCTCGTTACGGATTCTTTTCTTGCACCAAGAGTATGGACAGTGGCGACGGTGCAAACGACAAAAGGGGCGCAATATACGCTAAGGGGCAGATAATTTCCGTAATCGAGACAAAAAATTGCAATTGATGCCGATACTTTACATGTCTAGGTCGATAGCTTTTCCTCCATTTGCTAAACCGTAACTAAGAGTACTCCGAAAGAGTAAATCGCAAACAATAGCGACCACAGCTTGAAGTGTGCAGGGATGCTTATCACCAGCACCATTAGCAGCATGCCAACGGCAGGCACTGCGATGGAGGGCAATACATCATTGTTGTACATGACGATGTTGACATAGGGGCCCACGAGGAAATACAGCAGCATCGATAGCGCAGAAAGGCGCCCCAATTGCTGGCTCTCCTTGAGCATATCCACTTTTCCATCTTCGGGAACCGTCAACGACATCTCCGCCGCGCCGTAGATGCAAGAGGAGCCGAACACTAAGATGATGAAATCTAGAAAGGACCATTGTTCAATCGTACGCAGGCCCCACCCCACCCACCAAAGCTGCAAAATATAGAGCATGATGCTGCCGGTCCAGATGGCAGAGGACCAATGAAAAATGAGGCGGTCGTGGGCGCGCGTGATCATCGCCGCATTGTGCAACAGGCGCGTGATGGCTAGGCCGAGAATGATGGAGACCGCGATGAAGATATATTCGTGTTGAGTCATATTATTTTTTTAGTAGTGCCGTTAGTGCGGCTAGGGTTGTGGCAACCTCGTATGCGAATGCTCCGTAGCTGTAAATACTCACAGGATCCGGCGCCGCGAATATGGAGACAAGGCGTGCGAGTGTGAGGGCGCCAATGGCGAGAACGAGAAGCAGCAGACCCGAACGGTAGAACTCTGGTTTGAGCAAGGCCAGGGCACAGAACAGTCCTATCCCGGTTTGCAGGCCGCCATACATCGCGCCGACCTCTGCGAATGCGTCGCCATTACTCATTTGTAGACCGGCGAACCCCGCAGGGATTGCCGGCGATAAAAGGCTAAGTAGGCCGTAGCCTATGAATGCCAGTGCGGATATTCCTAGAACGGCTTTGCCTAACACCATCGCGACCTTCCCTATTTTTCTCTAGTCATCGAGTTTGTAATGTAACTACGTATCGGGCCAACAATGGGATCAATGCAAAGCCGCAATGGCGCAGTGCGCCTTCACCATCAAGCGAAAATTTGCAGCAAGGTAATAATGACTAGGCTGCTCAACACAACCGGCCAATAGGCTAGCTTGGGGATCAGTCCATCGTTGTCATGAATTGTGCTAAGCCACTTCGCTTTACTTGCCGCCTGCGCGGAGAATAGGTAGGTATTCGCCGTTGCCAGCACTAGGATTGCGTACATCAAGATATAGAAATATTCGATATAGACGATGTTCGTGCCGCCTACCTCCTGCCGCAGTTGAATATGGGCGAGCATGACGACAAAGAACAGCGCCGATGCGGCCGCGATAAAGTCCGATGTGCTGAAGCCATGTCGGCTCGAGGTGTCCTCTTCTGCGGTAACGGTCAGCAGCGCCGAGAAAAGCAGAATGGATACGAGGAATAGGGGCAGCAAATAGACAATAAATGCGCTAGCGAATTTGCGTTTAACTACAAAATTATAGCGTAGCTCGGGAAATCCATTGCTACCGATATAGTTTTGAATCCCGAAATTAGTGGTATAGCTGGACAGGTAATAGTCGAAGAATGTGTCTTCTCTATCCCAAGTGCCAAGCACAATATCGTTCTCTATGCCGAAAATATCGTTTAGCCCCGTGGCATCGTATGAGTCGAAATCGGGGACTAGCACGATATTATTCGAAAAGTCATTTGCCCACATGCGCACCCAGACCGTCTTATGGTCAAACGGATAATTAACGTAGTCAAAGGGTTGTCTTAGTGAGGCTTCGAAATACCAGCCAATCAATTCCTCATCCCATGCCTGGCTCTCTTGGCAGCCTCTTATGACGTTCTCGCAGACCTCTTTTCCTAAGAGGAAACGTTTTCTATAGATCTCAGTCGGGGTGGTTTGATCGACTTGTTCCGGCAGTATAAAGCCCGCTCTATCCATGCCGATGCCGTTCTTAATCTCAATGTGCTCGGGAGTGTTTGCATATTTCTGCCATATATAACCTGTGACATGCACCTGGCTTGAATCGAGGAAATGCAGGGATTGAATGAATATCCCCGTCTTTAGCTCGACGAAACTGTCCGCGTTCTGCTGGGGATGTTTCTCAACCCAATTCTCAACTAGAAATTCATCGACGGCAGCCTTGCTAGTAAGCTGACTCTCCGGTTGATATTGGTTCATCTGAACCCATAGAATAATTAGTAGGCCAGCCAGAGCGAGGGTGAGTAGCGCCGATCTTTTCCACCAGAGTGTGTGATTCATGTATCTACCTTAAGTGGACATTGGTCAGGATCAGTCCAAAAGTTAGTGCCAATTGGGCGCGAACGCGATATAGAGGCTGCTGAAACTCATTTGGAACTAATTTAAGGGAGTTCGGGATGATAGGACAATCTGCCGCTATAAGCCACACACTTGCTAGCTTCCGATTGGCCGAGTGAATAGCGCTACGGAATAGGATAGGTGACGGCTTCGAGGACCGAGCGTAGGAGGAGTTAACAGGAATTGAGAGATTGCTACTTGGCGCTGCAGACTGTCTTATTATCGTTCGATCGATTAGATTTTAACTTGAATGAGTTCGCCCCAGCCCAATAGGCTGGGGCGATAATATTTCACCCTTAGAAATTTCCCCGCACTTTAAACGCAAAGCGTCGTCCGGTGGTGGAGCAGGTAAACTCATATTCCTTGGCGATCTCGTTGAGGATATTGCCATCGTAACGAACACGCTTAGGGCAGGTCTCATGGTCGGTCAAGTTGGCGGCCTCGAAGCGATAGGTAAGGCCGGCGAAACCGAGTTTCTCGACATAGAAGGTCAGGTCATGGGCGAGTGCTAGGTTGTAGCGATTGTCCACGTCGTAGAGGATACGCCCACCCTGCCAGCGGCCAATATAGGTCATGCCGTAGTTCATTTGGTACTGGGGCAAGTCGTGCCGGTAGCTAACGCGGTAATTACCCCTGTCATAGGGTGCGAAACCATGCTCAGACCTAATCAGCGGGTCGTTATGAAACTCTGATTCCTGAATCGTGGCCGCTGCGGTCAGCAGTGCCTGTGGAAGACCTAGCATGCCTAGCTTTACGCTGCCGTTGAGGGTAAATCCGTAGGCGGCGGCAGAGCCGACATTGCCATTGGTGGACTGCACAACAGTTGGGGTGGAGATATCCACCTTGCCGATCTTATTGTCGTACTCGTAGTGGAAATATTTCACATTGAGTGCGCCGCCGTCATTCGGAAGACGATAGTCCAGTGTAACTTCGCCGCGCAGACTCTCTTCGGGCTCAAGCTGAGTATTACCAGCGACCGTATCCTGATCATCATCACGCTCATTGGTGGCGCGGGAGAAGTCGGCGAAACTAAGCTGTGAGACATTGCGTTCCAGTGATGTACGCAATTGCAGGGAGCCGCTGATGTTGAAACGCATATCCAGCTTCGGTTTCAGATACTGAAAGTCGCGCTTGATGTGGCCGTCCGCGTTTTGCTCTATCTCGGAGAACTCGGCGATAACGGAGCTCTCTAGTGACAAGCGGGGGGACAGCTGCCAGTTGTGAATCGCGAAGGGCTCGTAGCGGATCTCCTCTACTGTGGAGTTGGCGTTGGGCAACGCTACCGGTGTGAGACCACCAAAGGCGGGGTCGCCTGCCGTGGCGCGCAGCACGCCTTGCTTGAGAGCTGATTCCTGTGTGGTTTGCGCGGCCTCGATCCCGAGTTCCAGGCCTTGGCCGTCGCCTAGGCTCATCGTGTAAGAGCTACGCGCGATGCGTTCGCTATAGCTACTCAGAGTGGAGAGGAACAGATTCTTAGTCTCCGCTCCACCGAGAGAGGTCGAGACGAAACGCTCGCGCAGTGTATCGGTGTTCTTTTCGTTGACGATGAACAGCGCCTTGAAGCGACTGCCGCCGGCAAAGCTGTGTTCGTAATCGCCACCGAATTCCCAGTTGTCAGAGGTCGCGGGAATATCTTCTCTCTCATAGCTCGCCACAGGGGTGGGGCCGTTAAGATTGGTCACGACCCGAAACAATTCCGTGGGAGGGTTGCTCTCGTTGTAAAGCACGTTGAACGCTATGCGGTCGCGCTCGGTCAGGGCGTAAGAGATGTTGGAGTTAATCGAGTAGTTGGTCTGCTCTTTATAGCGATCGAAGGCGACGGTGTCATTGGGAGAGAGATCACCGTTAATGCTGTGCTCGAAACTCTCGGTATGCTCGTAGGCCGATACGACAGTGCCGCTGAGCAAATAGGTCAGTTTTCCCGATTGCCCGCTCCAGGCAAGTGAGCCACCTGGCTCCATGGTCCCATCGGCGAAATGGGTTGCGTTCACTTCGGTGGAGACATTCGAGCGCGATAGAGACTCTCGCAGTACGATATTCACTAACTGGCCGCTGTTCTGCACGTCAAGGTCGCTGGAGCTGCCCCTGATGATCTCGATGTAGTCCACTTCATTTGCGGCGATTCTGTCGAGCTGACTACTAGCCTCGTTAGACTTTCCAGCCAGGCGCTTGCCATCGATCAGAATCTGCGCAGAAGAACCCAGGCCGCGATCGGAAGAGGAGCTGGAGCTGCTATTCGTGAGTACAAGGTTGATGCCAGGAATTCTATTGAGCATGTCGTTCACCGTAATCGGTGCGTATTCAGCGAAATAGGCGCTAGGATAAGTGACGTTAGAATTCTCTTCCGAGCTTTGCGCAAAGACCTGTGCAGAGAGAATTGAAATACAGAGAAGAGACAGAGGTCTGAAGACTTTTTTATGCATGCTGTTATACCGATTTATTGTTTTATAGTGATAAAAATGAAACCCTAAGAGGCTACGGCATCTGCCGCGGCCCGCAATTCTTCTCGTAGCTTCGCAGCCCTTTCGACTCCGAAGCGAGACTCGAACTCGGCCTGTGCCTTTCGCCACAATTTGAGGGCAATCTCCAGTTTCTGTTTGCCGTGAGTCGTGATTGAAATGATCCTATTGCGGCGATCTTCCTTCCCGCTGCTTATCGAGATATAGCCATCTCTTTCGATAGGGCTAAGGCTGCGAGCCAGAGTCGTTCTATCCATCGCCAACTCTTGGGCAAGCTCGATAATCGTCAGTGGCCCTTTGTGTTCGATGAGCGCCAGAATGGTGAACTGCTGAATATGAATGCCGCTGCTACTCATCATGTGCTCATAGAACTGCGTAAGATGCCGACTGGCATGTCGCGCGGTGAATGAATAGCAAGGAATTTCGAGTGCGCTCAAAGTCAAAAACCGGGAATAGGTGTATATGCACGCAATATGAGTGTGTACAGGTCTGCTGTCAATGCGATGTCACAAGAAATAACAGTCCGTCACGACTTGGCGAAGGTTCATAGGGGGCGCTATTAAAAAGGCGGCGGGTAAAATGACTCGCTTGAAGCAAGGTGTTAAGCCCATTGCCAATTCCTAAGTTCAAAGAATCAGTTTACGATTGCGTGCAAGACTCAATACTCTATTCGCAATTTTGCAACTGATCTCGCGGTTCACTGCCTATGCTCGTCTCCGACTCTTCTACCCCTATTGCTGTACCCCTTTCCTTGCATACGCCATTGGTCGCTATGCTCGGCTGTCAATACCCTATTATCTGTGCGGGCATGGGCGGGGTGGCTCGCGCAGAACTCGCTGCCGCGGTCAGCGAGGCGGGCGGCTTCGGTTGTATGGGAATGGTGCGGGAGAGCGCGCAGTTCATACGCGCGCAAATCGAGCAGTATCGTGCGCTTAGTGCCAGGCCCTTTGCCGTGAACATAGTGCCCGCCGCGACTGCCCCCGAGTTGTTAGAGCAGCAGATCGCGACACTGATCGAGATGAAAGTAACGGCGGTATGCCTCTTCTGGGATGTGCAGTCAGAGGTCGTGCAGCGCTTTAAGGGCGCAGGGATCACAGTCATTCATCAGGTAGGCAGTGTTGCCGACGCAGACAAGGCTCTAGCTGCCGGTGTCGATATTCTGATAGTACAGGGCGTAGATGCCGGGGGGCACGTATGGGCGACGCAGAGCGTGTACAGTCTATTGCCCGAAATATGCCGCAACAGCAAAGTTCCAGTGGTTGCGGCAGGGGGCATCGCCACAGGCCAGGCCATCGCCGCCGCTATGCTGCTTGGTGCCCAAGGGGTGAGTTGCGGCACGGCGTTCCTCGCAACATTCGAGTCCAATGCGCACAGTTATCACAAGCAACGCGTGCTAGAGGCGAGTGCCGATGACACGCTGTACACGACAAAATTCCATATAAACTGGCCGGACGATGCCCCGGTAAGGGTGTTGCGCAATAGCGTTACCGAGACCAGCACGGCGGAGCAATGCGATAGTGCGCAGCGTGTAAAGATAGGGGAGCAAGATGGCCAGCCTGTGTTTCTCTTTGCCACAGATTCTCCCTTGAGAGGGGCTAGCGGAGAGTTAGAGAAAATGGCTCTATACGCGGGCCGCTCCTGTGGCGAAATAAAAGAGCTGTGCAGCGCTGCCCAGCGCGTACAGCGCTTGGTCAAGGAAACCGTGCAGTCCCTGCAGCGTTTAGCAACAGACCAGGCGCCAACCGCGGATCCCGAGTCAGTAAGCGAAGTCAGCTCTAGCCCCTGCATGGCAGATCAGTTTAGTGGAGACTATTCCGGCCACTGTGACGACGAGGAACTCTTTGGGTTTATTGCGCAGCTGTTAGAGGCCGAACGCGCGGTCGCCAAGGTATGCGGATTCTCGATGGGCCAGGCGGGCACCAGCTATAGGCACGATCTACTGCTGCGGATTCATTCCGATGCAACGGAAAATTGCGAAGCACTGGCGCAATGTATAGAGATGCTGGGAAAGCAGACCACTAGTGCAATAGGAAGTGATTTCGCAAAATGCATGGCGATTAATGGCTTCATCGCACGCATGCAATACATCAGGAATGACCAGGACGAGGTAATACAGAATATTAGCGAAATATTGCCGCGTGTCGGCAATGCGCAGATATTCGACGAGCTGAAAAAGATTAGAGATCGACACAGAGGCAATATCGAACTACTCGACCTGCTTCTGAAATAAGCTCAGCGGGGCTCGAGACGTAGGACGATTCTCGTGGGATCGAACTGCGCAATGACTTCCGGGTCTTCCTCTCTAACGGTCATCATAGGGTGAACTAGGTCGCTGCCACCGAATCGAACTCGAACCGCTGGGTCGACGAGGGTGTTCTGATACCACTGGCGGTCTAACGCCGGGTCGATATAGAGTTTGCCGTCGAGTAGGACAAAGCCAATATTGACCGAATAGGGTGCGGACGGCAGCGTCTCTATTTGCAGCACGCCGCTAGAGCTTGGCAGCTCGACGAGGGCGGCCTCTTCCCCGCCTAGGCGTCCGCCAGAGAAGTACAGAAAAGGCTCCGAGCATGCCGTCGTGCCGAGCAGTAGGAGCGCTAGGAAAATATTCCTAAATCTTGTCTTCGTCATAATCTTGCTCACCCGAATGCGCTCCTACTATTTCGAAATCAATCTTCTACGATCGCTTGAATCACTGCGTTGATGAAGTCGGTGCGCAGGTCGCCGTTGGGCGTCTGGATCATCATAACGCCGACTAGGTCGTTGTAAGGGTCCACCCAGAAATAGGTGCCGAAGGCGCCGCCCCAGCTGAAACTGCCTGCGCCTCTTCGCGTGTTAGCTAGTACTGGGTCCAACACGACCTCCACGGTTAGGCCAAAGCCTAGGCCTTCGGCGCGATTAGACGCCGGTCCGTAAAGATCGCCGACGTGATTGGAGGCCATCAACTCTACAGTGCGGGTGCCCAGAATGCGTTGTCCATCTAGTTCCCCACGGTTCAGCAGCATCTGCGCGAAACGCATATAGTCCTGGGTGGTGGAGTAGAGGCCGCCGCCCCCGGAGTACAAAGTCTCGGTATCCAGCCACGAGGGTGTTTCGTCTTGGCGCACCAGCTGTTCTTCTTCCGTGCGCTCGTACAGGGTGACGAGGCGAGGCAGTTTGTCGACGGGCACTACGAAGCTCGTGTCATTCATGCGCAGGGGGCCGAAGAGACGCTGCTGCAGGAACTGATCGAAGCTCATGCCCGAGGTGATCTCGACTATCCGGCCCAGCGTCTCTATGCCTGCGAGGAGGCTGTACTGCCAGCGCGTTCCAGGCTGGAAGTCTAGGGGCACGGCGCCAAGCGTTGGGATATAGCTAGCCAGGTTTGCCGCGGTATCGCGCGGTGCCATCCGCGCCGTGGTGCGCGAGGCGATGCCGCTCGAGGCGAGCCCGGAGGTGTGGGTGAGCAGGTCGCGAATGGTGATCTGCCTTAGCGCCGGGGTCTTGTAGATGTCCGGGTCGCGCGAGTCCTCCGCGTTGGGGTCCGTGAGCATGGCCACGGTGGTGTTGCTAAACTCGGGAATAAACTTGGAGACGGGGTCCTCTAGCCGTAATTTTCCCTCTTCGAGCATCATCAAGATGGCGACACCGGTGACGGGCTTGGACATAGAGGCCATGCGGAAAATGGCATCGTCACGCATGTCGATCGCATTCTCCCGGTCCATATAGCCCTGCGCAGAGAAATGCACCGTTTCGCCGTGGCGGGCCACCGCTGTGATGGCGCCGCTTATATAGTCGTTGTCCATATATCGGCTCATCACCTCATCGATGCGCCTGAGACGCTCCGCTGAGAGGCCTACAGACTCTGGGCTAGCGGTTGTCTGTGCAAGGCTAGCGGCGCTTAGCGACAAGGCAAAGGCCAAGAGCGTGCAAGTAAGCAGCTGTCTTAATTCAGATTGCTGTGGCAGGCGGGCACTCGAAAGTCTCTGTGGCATCTTTGCGCTCTCTTTTCATTGGGGCTTGGGCGAGTCAAAGCATAGTTAAACGTAAGCTAAGGCGATTGTCACCCTAGGCCCGCCTTATCTTTGACCCTCGATAATGGAATGCTTGTCTTTGCCGCGGGATGATTACATCTATGCGTTCAAATTAGCCACTCGCGATTGCGTCGGACAATGCTCGCGAGAGCGAGCTGTTGTGATGGTTTAAGTGGCGTTGGCGGAGAGGAAGGCGATGAGGGCGCCCTCGATAGCCTCGCCGAGACCCGGTGAGAGCAGCAAGGCGAGCACGGTAAGGACGGAGCCTGCGGCGCACAGAATAAGATAATTTCGTAGTGTCATGATGGGTTCCTTGTGTAGCCCCTAGAAGCAATGCAGGGGCCCGAAGTAGCATAGAATTGCGATAGCCCTAGCGTGGGACGAGTTCGAAGACCCAGCTATTGCCGTCTTCGATGTCCGCTCTCGCCGCGGCGATGGCCTGCGCAGAGACCGGGGTCGGCACGCCGCTGTATTTGGCGAGTAACTTCGCAGACACGCCGTCGAGTACATCCCCCTCTTTAACCCGCACTAGTTGTCTGGGGTAGCGCACATTGTTCACGCGCAGCACGCCTTGGTCGTTACCAGCATCCGCGTCGAAAGCCCATTGCTTCCATATCTTGCCGAGGAAGGACTTCATATAGCCTGAGACTACATAGATCTTGCCCTCGCTCTCTAAGATGAATATCCGACGTGTGGACATGGGGTCGTTGAGTTGTAGCTCGATGGTGAAGATGTCATCGGTGAAGCTCCAATCTGGCTCCGGCCCCACATGCAATTCGCCGGACACCATCTCGCCACCGGGAAACACTACCGTAGCGCCGTCAGCGCCGCTGCGCTGAATACGCAGCGTGCCGATCGTTACCGCGCCTATCAGCACCACGAAACCTAGCGCCTGCACTACAATCTTTAGAATCTTCACGTGTCAGCCTCCGAGGCATCAGTGCTTAGAATGATAGGCGATCTAGCACGCCAAGTCTCTTCTTTCGGCGCTTGGATCAAAGGGGTCAGAGTAATTTGAAAAGCCAGAATGCCGTGTCCTCGAAGAATTCATCGGGGCTATACGAAGGCAAGGCGGGGCCCATCTCTGACGTAGAGTGGAAATTGCGCTGTGTAGAAGATTAATGTAGTCTCAGACGATAAAATAATAATAGTCAAAAACGGTAATTAACGATGCGAATTGCAAGCTGCTTGTGTCGCTGCACTTTATATACCTGTGTTGTATTTCCCTTCTTTTTGTCCTCTATTGTTAGAAAAAATCTATTAGGCTTGGCATTGCTCTGGGCGGCGGCGGTGCAGGGACCATTGTTGTCATCAGCGCTCGCGGCGCCGGCTAGTGCGCAGAGTTTCTCGGCGGGGCAGATGCAGCAGGTGGTCAATACCTACTGCATCGCTTGTCATAATGACGTACTAAGCTCTTCGGGACTTTCCCTGCAGCACGTGGATTTCAATAGTCCGGGTAATCATGCCGAAGTTTTGGAAATGATTGTCAAAAAGCTGCGCGCCCACATGATGCCACCCGCAGGCCTGCCCCGCCCAGACTTTGAAACCTATGAAGTAATGACCGATTGGTTGGAAACCGAGCTGGACCGAGCGTGGGTGGCCAATCCGAACCCTGGGCGAATAAGCCCAATACAACGGATGAATCGCTACGAGTACAACAACACGGTCAATGATTTACTGGGGCTGGATGTGGATGTCACCGACTTGTTGCCAGGCGACCCAACTGCCGATGGCAGCTTCGACAATATGGCATCCGCGCTACCCTTCTCGACGGCGCATATGGAGCGCTATATGTCGGTGGCGCGGCAACTGACGCGCTTGGCAGTAGGCATGCCACCATTGAATCCCAGCGTCAGCATTTACGAGATCCCCCTGTATATGGCCCAAGACTGGCGCCAGAGTGAAAACGTACCGTTTGGTAGCCGGGGCGGACTGGGTGTCTCGCACTATTTTCCGGTCGATGGCGAATATGTCATCAAGGTCAGCCTAGAGCGCAACTATCAAGATTATCTGAAGGGCATGGGGTGGCCTCAGCAGCTAGAGATAAGACTGGATGGCGTGTTGTTGAAGCGCTTCACCATAGGGGGCGAGGCCCCCGGCACCCCGGCGCCACTAAGCTTTAGCGGTACCGGCGAGTTGGGCAGCAGTGACTGGGAAACCTATATGCTGGTCACGGCAGAGGAGGGTTTAGAGGTGCGGGTACCCGTGACGGCGGGCCCCTCAGTGGTATCGGTCACCTATGTACGACAGCTGACAGAGCCCGAGAGCATCCCACAACCGGCGCAACAGGGCCGGCTCTACGCCAACGACGAGGCGTATATGAGCTACCAGAAGGTGCACTCTATCGAGATTGGCGGACCATTCGGTCCGGTAAGCCCAGCCCGCAACACTAGCAGCCGTGAAAAGATATTTAGCTGCCATCCGCAGCAGGGCAGCCCCGAGGATGCCTGCGCGACATCCATTCTAACTGCCATGGCCCGCGAGGCCTATCGGCGCCCAGTGACAGAGGATGATCTGGCGCTGCTCACAGGTTTCTTCAACGACGGGCGCGAGCGCGGGGGAAGTTTTGATGCAGGCATTCAGTTCGCGATCGAATTCTTGCTTAGCGATCCCGATTTTCTGGTGCGTTTTCATCAAGATCCTCAGCAACTCGGCCCACGCCAAACATTCGCGTTGAATGACCTCGAGCTGGCCTCGCGCCTAGCGTTTTTTCTATGGAGTAGCGGGCCAGATGAAACCCTATTGAATCTGGCAGATGCCGGCCGCCTATCGGAACCGGGGGTATTGCGCCAACAGGTGCGACGCCTCCTCGAAGATCCTCGGGGTGTAGAGACCTTGGTTGATGATTTCGCGGCACAGTGGCTGAACCTGCGGCGCTTAGACGAGGTGCAGATCAATACGGTAGTGTTTCCGGATTATGATCTTGCATTGATGGAGGCTTTCGAGCAGGAGACGCAACTGTTTATAGCCCAGACCCTGCGCACGGATGCTAGCGTGATGGATTTATTGGGCGCTCGCTACACCTATTTGAACGAGCGTCTAGCAACCCACTACCGTGTATCTGGTGTCTATGGCAGTCGTTTCCGCAAAGTACAACTGCCTGACTCCAATCAACGCGGTGGCCTGTTGGCCCACGGAGCTCTTCTTACGGTGACCTCCTACCCTGGGCGTACCTCGCCGGTACTGCGTGGCAAGTGGTTGCTGGATAATATTCTTGGCACGCCGCCACCGCCACCGCCCGCCAACGTTCCTATCCTGCCCGACGCAGAGGATGGTCAGGTACCCACCTCGATTAGAGAGCGGCTGGCTCAGCATCGCATAGACCCCATCTGCTCGTCGTGTCATAACGTGATCGACCCGCTGGGTTTCGCGTTGGAAAATTTCGACGTCATCGGGGCATGGCGCGAGTATGACGAAGGGGGCAACCCGGTGGACCCCAATGGCACCTACCCCGGGGGAGTGGAATTCGCTGGATTCGCGGATCTGCGCGAGTGGATGCTGGAGCGCCCCGAGCGTTTCGCCCACACATTGACTGAGAAGCTCATGACTTACGCGCTAGGCCGTCGCGTAGAGTATTACGACCAGCCCGCAATAAGACAGATTGTGCGCACGGCGGCAGCGCAAAATTATAGCTGGTCGTCACTGATTCTAGGCATTGTGGAGAGCCCACCGTTCCTAATGAGTATAACGGCTGACTCTTCCGAGATCGCCGGCGGGGTTCAGTAAGCATAAGCAAGAAGGCTCGCGGCTACGCGAAGAATAGAGCAATGGCTTAGGCCATGGAGAACAGAGCTATGAACATTCAGCAACGTACGGTCAACATCGTGACTGGCAAGTCTATCTCTCGGCGAGCCGTGTTGCGCGGCCTGGGTGCCACACTGGCATTGCCCCTGCTGGATGCCATGACGCCGGCGTTTGCACAGGTTAAGGCTCCGGTGCATCGTTTCCAGACTTTCTATGTGCCAAACGGCATGGCCATGGAGTACTGGACCCCCTCTACGGTGGGTAGAGACTACGAATTAACTCCCATTCTCAAGCCCCTCGCCCAGTTCAGGGAGCAAATGTTGGTGCTTTCGGGGCTGAAGGCAAATTGGAACATCGCTCACGCTGGTGCAGGGGGATCATTCCTGACGGGGGTGACCTCTGGCGGTAAGAACGAGGTCGATATTCTGGCAGATGTATCAGTCGATCAAATGCTCGCTAGGCAGTTGGGTAGACAGACCCAGCTGTCGTCTCTGGAGCTGTCCATGGATGCGCCAGCCTTAGCAGGGGCATGCACGGTCAATCTCAGCTGCGTATACACCCATACGCTCTCCTGGCGCGGGCAAAGAGAACCGCTGCCCATGGAGCACAACCCGCGGGCCGTGTTCGAACGGCTCTTCGGGGACAGCGGCAGTACCGGGCAGGCGGCAAGAGAAGCGCGCTTTAGTGAGCAAACCAGCATCCTCGACGCGGTCTTAGGCAAGCTCAATGGCCTGCAGAACAAACTGGGCGCCCAGGATCGGCACCTCATCGATGGCTACACCGAATCGATACGCAGTATCGAACAACGCATACAAAAAGCGGAAGAGCAGAGCGACCTGGAGTTGCCCGAGCTGATGCAGCCAGCGGGTGTGCCGCCTGTGTTCGAAGACCATCTGGCACTGATGCAGGATCTCCAAGTGTTGGCGCTGCAGACTGATCTCACCCGGGTGATTACCTTCATGATGAGCAAGGAACAGAGCGCGCGGCCGTATCCACAGATTGGCGTGCCCGACGCGCATCACCCGCTGTCCCATCACAACAACAATCCCGAGCTGATCGAGAGAATGTCGAGGATCAACGCCTACCATACCCAGCTGTTTGCTAATTACCTGCGCAAACTCGCCGCTACTCCTGACGGGGAGGGTTCACTGCTCGACAATATGACGATCCTCTATGGCAGTGGCATCTCCAACAGCACCAATCATTCGGGCGATAATCTGCCAGTCCTGTTGCTAGGAGGAGGGGCGGGTTGGCTGCCCGGTGGTCAGCACCTGCGCTTCGACAAGGAGCCGACCATGGCCGATCTGTTGTTGACGCTCATGGATCAGTACCAGTTGCCACTGGATCGAATAGGCGGCAGCTCCGGTCGTCTCGCTCTCGATGGCGCAACGGCGTAGCTGGGGTGACTCTATGTTGAAGCGATGGCACATAATTATACTGCTCGGTGCTGCAGCCCTTTGCACCGGGGCGGCGGCGCAGCGCGGTATGCCGGCATTGGTAGAGGCGGCTAAGGAAGAGAATTGGTCGCACTTGGGCGAACTGCTAGAGCAGAGCACGCCCGTGAACTCGGTTTATGGGGATGGTAGTGCGGCATTGCATTGGGCTAGCTACCACGACAACGCAGATATTGTGGGGCTCTTGCTCAGTGCCGGTGCGAATGTTGATGCGACAACCGATCTAGGCGTCACCCCGCTGTGGTTGGCCGCCGAGAACGGCAATGCCGCGGTTGTTGCGAAGTTGCTAGCCGCAGGCGCCAACGCCAACGTGGCACTGCTAAGCGGTGAAACGATCCTGATGACTGCCACGCTGGCGGGCAACGCGGAGGTAGTAAGACAGTTACTGGCCGCGGGTGCGCAGCCAAACCGCAGTGTGGTGCGTGGCCAAACCGCGTTGATGTGGGCGGCTGGCCGCGGTAATGGTGATGTAGTGGCAGCACTCATTGACTATGGCGCCGATGTCCACGCCCGATCCGAGACGCGTAGCCACTATGTGAAGACCGAAAAACCCCAGGACAGCCCGCCAGATTACAAGGTCTGGGTGGAGGATGGGGGCAACACCCCGCTGCTATTCGCGGCAAGATCGGGCGATCTGCGCTCCGTGCAATTGCTACTCGACGCAGGTGCCGATGCGAATGCAGAGTCTGCGTTTGGCACGAGCCCGACCATCATGGCGACACACTCTGGCAACACCGCAACGTTGTCGGCGCTGTTGGCGGCTGGCGCGGATCCGAATGCGGATGCCGGTGGTCACACCGCCTTGCACGTGGCGGTGCTGCGTGGCAATAACGACGCCGTGAAGGTGCTCCTCGACCATGGTGCTGCGGTTAATACGAAAGTCGAACGAGCATCACCGACGCGGCGACAGTCCGAGGACTATCATTTTCACGAGACCTTTGTCGGGGCTACCCCGCTCTGGCTCGCTGCCCGTTTCCAAGAGCCCGACATCATGGCCACTCTACTGGCACATGGGGCCGACCCTAAGGTAGTGAACAATGTTCGTTATCCGGCACTGACCCGCGACGGGCAGCCCACCGTGATAGCGGAGGGGGATATTTCCATCTTGATGGCGGCGCTGGGCATGGGCAATCGTCGCCTGACCGTTAGCTGGGGAACCGAACAGCGCAGGGCCGGTCGCATCGATAAAGATGTCGAGGCGTTGGTCTACAGCGCCGCGAAGCTCGCCATAGAGGCCGGTGTGGCACTAGATTTGACCGATGCCTCTAAGCAAAGTGCGCTGAGTACTGCGCAGACTAGGCGCTACGAATCCGTGCGGCGTTTGTTGACAGAGGCAGGGGCAGTAGAGGCGCAGTAAGACATGGGATGAGAAGCACTGTCCCAATGATGTTTGGTTTTTGATCGCTAGGCGTAAAGGTAAGAGAAGAGTGTTACAACTTGCTTGCAAAGCCGGCACACTCTTAGCTAATAACAAGAATATTCTAGAGGAGTACGAGATGAACATCCGTCATCTACTGATCGCAGTGTCAACCGCAGCGCTGCTGCATTCGGCGTCGTTGCTTGCGCAATCCCACGACGCCAGTATCGCGAACCATCAACCTCACTATTATAGCGCGCAGGAATTTGGGATTGACCCAAAGAGCGTGACCTTCCACAAGGACATCCAGCCGATCCTGCAGAAGAGTTGTCAGAATTGTCATCGCGCCGGCGGGGGCGGCCCCATGTCACTCATTTCCTATGATGAGGTGAAGCCTTGGGCGCCAGTGATTCGTTACCGCACGGCCATTAGAGATCGTCTTGGTGCCATGCCGCCGTTCTTCGCCGAGAAGGATATTGGCATCACCCAATTCAAGAATGACTATTCATTAACGGATCTAGACCTAGCCCTGATACAAGCCTGGGTGGACAACGAGTCGGTAGAGGGGGACAGTGCGGACGCGCCTCCGGCGCTAGTATTCAACGAATCTAATGATTGGACTATCGGTACGCCGGATCTGGTGTTGCGCTCCGCAGACTTGACGCGACCCGCGGTGGGCTCTGACTGGTGGGGCGATGTCGGCCTGATACCGACAGGGCTAACTGAGGATCGATACGTTGCGGCGATTCAGGTGCGCGAAGTGAATGACATACCTGTCGACGCTGGCAATACCACGGTTGGCGGTCGTTATATTTTCCATCACCTGACTTATACCAGCGGTGTATTGAGTGAGGAGGGCACGGCGATCCTGGCGGATGACGTGGTCAGCTGGCCCATACACGAGGTAGGGCGTAATCCCGACATCTTCCCAGAGAAGGCGGGCCGCTTATTGCACGCCAACTCTGCTCTGCATCTCGAGGCGGCGCACTTGCATTCCAACGGACGCGAAACCACGGGCTATCTGGAGTTTGGCATTGTGTTCTTCCCGCGCGACTATGAGCCACAATATAGTCGACGTGGCCCTAGAACAGGTAACGGCATCGATATCGATGTGGTGCCCAACAAAGCTAACCAGGAGGTCCATAACTATGTCGTGCTGCAAGAGCACACCAAGATAATTGCGTTCGAGCCCCACCTGCATGCGCCCGGCGTCAGGATGTGCATGGAGGCGATCTGGGGGCACAATCAGTTCACGCTAAACTGTGTTGGCTATGACCATAACTGGGTGAAGCAATACGTGTACGAGGACGACTACGCGCCTCTGCTGCCCAAGGGCACGATCCTGCACACTATCGGCTATCTAGACACTACCTCTGCCAACCCCAACCTCGCGGATCCGCGCAACTGGGCCGGTGGCGGGCGCCGTTCCGTGTCCAATATGTTCATCGATCTGGGCTATTCGGTGTCACTAACCGAAGAGCAATTTCAGGCGGAGATGGACACCCGTCGCGCGCGCCTGAAAGACCGCAATGACTATGACATCGCCTGCCCTCTGTGTTGGGCGCCTGTCATCACACCAACTGCCCAGAGTGTTGCACAGGAGGCGAACTAATTATGGAAGTCAGAGGTATTGTTAGTAAAGTGTCGTCCTTGTCCGCCGTGGTGATGCTCGTGAGCAGTCTGCTGGCCACGTCTGTAGCACAGGCGCAAGTGGTGTTCATGCAGTTACGAGACCAGCATATCTCACCAGCCTTCGAAGGCTGGTGGGAGAACGCCGATGGATCCTACAAACTGTTCTTCGGTTATATGAATGCAAATTGGGAGCAGGAGATCGATATTCCGATTGGCCCCGACAATTATTTCGCGCTGTCGGCGCCCGGGGTTCAAGATGACCTGAGCGAAGACTTCTACAGTTTCGCAAGCGCCGATTATGGACAGCCGACCCACTTCTATCCGCGTCGCAACCCTTTCCTATTCACCGTCGACGTGCCGGCCGATTTCGGCGACCAAGACCTTGTATGGACATTGACGACCCGGGGCAAAGTGCATCGCGCCTACGCTACTTTGAAGTACGACTATATGATCGACCCTCAGGTCATCTCCACCGAGGTTGGTGGCGACTATGGCAGCCTCGCCGATTCTTTGAGGACGAATATTTCGCCGGAGCTGAAGGTGGAGGGGGAGACGCGGCGCACGATACGCACCGGTCAAACGCTGGAGTTGGCGGCGATCGCCAATGATCCGGATAATCTGCCGGCCAGTAGGGGAAATCGCCTGCCACGCACGCAGGAACAGCTGTACAGGCCACCGTCTTCGATCGTGGCCATCAGTGGTCCCGGCCTGCGTTTTTCGTGGTCAGTGTATCGAGGCCCCGCACAGCAGGTGAGCTTCATGCCGGAGCAGTTCAAGACCTGGACCGATACCCGGGTCTATAGTAATTCTCCATGGTCTCCGCCCTATCAGATACCCGAGGTGCCAGCGGATAATCGCTGGATTACACAGGTAACTTTTGACGCCCCCGGTGAGTATGTCCTGCGGGGCATCGCGAGTGATGGCTCTATGTTTACGTATGAGAATATCTACATCACGGTAGTCGACTAGCCGCTAGAGCACAGTTGCCACACTCACGAGAGTGGCAACTGTGCAGCATAACGAAACGGATTTCTCCGCTGTAGCCTTACTGCGCAACGGGAGTAACTCGGTACTCCGCGTCCGTGACCGGTTCCAGCCAATTCACTTCGCCCTCGTAGATGGTTAGTTGAACTGCCGCTTCGTCTGGGTGGGCCCCGTGCCAGTGCTCCACACCCTCTGGTGTCCAGAAGGGTTGGCCCGGCCCGTACAGGCGCACCTCTCCGTCCCTGTCTTGAGCTAAGCCTCTACCCTCTTCAATCATGAGCAGCTGACCCCATGAATGGGAGTGCCAGTTCGATCTCACTCCCGCTGGAAACAACAGGCGTGCCGTCTGCACAGCCTCACTATCTTGAACCTGTGGATTGCCGCCCATGAAGCGGCTCTGCTGCTGTGCAAACGTGTCACCGGAGTCCGCGCCGAGCAGGAGCCAGCCCAAGGCTAGTGCCGCAGCAATGCCGGTGAATATCTCTTGTTTCGAAGCTCTCTGTTTGTTGCTAATCATTGCGTGTGCCTTCCTTTATAAATTTTAGATTTTTAGAAACCCAGCAATCGAGACTATTGTAGCAATAGTTCTATACATTATTCATTCCCGCGTTAGGCATTAAGCGTTTAAGCGAACAGATCGATGCAATAGTGCATTCGCCAAAACTTAGACAGCTCCCTAGAACTTCTGCTACAGTCATCTTTAAAATAATAAGAGTCCAGAATCGATAATGATGCGACTACGACCGCTCTGCTTACAACTGCTCTTTCTAAGTTTCTCACTCCTCGCGTCCATCGCGGCGTTCGCGCAGCCCACTAATCCGTTTATAGGCGATATCGGCTCTATTAGAGTGGGTGGAGCATTGTTCGGTGCTCGCTGTGCCACCTGTCATGGCGCCGACGCGCAAGGCATTGTGGCACCAGACCTTACCCGGTTGTGGGCAACGGGCGTAGAAGATTATCGTGTGTTCCAGATTGTGAGAGAGGGTGTGCCAGGCAGCATCATGCCGGCCAGCCCAGCCCCCGACAATGAGCTATGGGCCATCGTGGCCTACCTGCGCAGCATCAGCACGGTAGAGTTAGTGGTTGATGCCAATGCCGACCTACAGCGCGGCGAGACACTGTTCGAATCGACATGCGCCACTTGCCATCGTGTTAACGGGCAGGGGGGGAGCATGGGCCCCGACCTCACTCGCATTGCCGCGATTCGCTCCAAGGACTTGTTAACGAGTGCATTACGCGACCCGAGTGCGCTGATAGCGGCGCGCTACAAACCCATCACCTTGGTCCTGCATGACGGCACACGGGTGCGCGGCACCCTCAAGAGTGAGGACGCCTTCTCTGTGCAGATCATGGACAGCGACCAACAACTGCGGGGTTACCGACTGTCGCAGTTGCGGGAGCTTATTCGCGACACAGAATCGCTCATGCCTGTGTATGACGCCAACGCTCTTAGTGACAATGATTTGAATAATATATTGGGATACCTAGTGAATGTCGCGACGCTTACAGCCAACTAAAGGGAAGAGGTTTTCTATGTCAGTTGTTTTTCTAAGATCCCTATCGGTGGCTCTATCGCTCCTCGTCCTCACCTCGGGTAATTCCGTTGCTCAGAATGCCGGCAGCGGTGTCACTTACCAAGACATCATGGCGGGCTTGACTAGGCCCGACCAGTGGCCGACTTTCTCCGGCGACTACAGCGGCCAGCGCCACAGCCCCCTCACGCAGATAACACCAGAGAACGTCCACGATCTGGTCTCGAGCTGGACCTTCCAGACGGGCACTACCACCCGTGGCCGCGGCTTCGAGACAACCCCCATGTTGATCGACGGCATCCTCTATGTCACCGGCTCCAATAACTACGCGTGGGCCATCGATGCGAAGACTGGGCGTTCCTTCTGGGAGTATCGCCGCGACTTGCCTGACAACCTCACCTATGGCGCGACGGTGCCAGTCAATCGTGGTTTCGGAATGCTCGGTGAGAGCCTGTTCATGGTCACGCTCGACGCACATCTGCTGTCTTTGGATCGACGCACGGGCGAGGTGCTATGGGATATCGAGTTGGCCGACTATCGCATCGGCTATTCGGCAACCCTGGCCCCGCTAGTCATCGATGGCAAGGTGATCGTCGGTATCTCCGGCGGCGAGTATGCGACGCGAGGCTTCATCGACGCCTACCACCCTGAGACAGGAGAACGGCTGTGGCGCTTCAATACGGTGCCGAACCCGGGTGAGCCAGGTAGTGAGACATGGCCCAACGATCCGGATGTGTTGGCCCGTGGCGGCGGCGGTACATGGATGACCGGAAGCTATGATCCCGACCTCGATTTGCTGTACTGGGGCACCGGCAATCCCAACCCAGACTATTACGGCGACGAGCGTCCCGGCGACAATCTCTACACCAACTCCATCGTCGCCTTGGATGCGCAAACCGGCACGCTGCGTTGGCACTATCAATTTACGCCCCACGATCTCAACGACTGGGACTCGAATCATGTGCCCGTGCTCGCGGACATCGACTGGCAGGGTGCGCCGCGCAAGGTCGTCATGGTGGCGAATCGGAATGGCTTCTTCTATGTGCTCGATAGAGTGAGTGGCGAGCTGCTGCTCGGCAAGCCTTTTACCGGCACGAGCTGGGCCCGCGAGCTCGATAGCGATGGTCGTCCGCTTGTGCTCAACGACGGCAGTAAGGGCTGCGTGCCCGACCCCTGGGGCGGCACGAATTTTTTCCCGCCCTCGTTCGACCCGAAACTGGAATGGTTATTCCTGACCGCACGAGAGACCTGCGCCACCTATGTGCCACAGGCACCAGAACTGGTTCCCGGCCAGGCCTCCTTCGGCGGGATAGTGTCCATCGATCGGAATCAGGAGTATGGTGCGTTGCGGGCGTTAGATGTGCGCACCGGCGAGACGCAATGGGAGTTTCGTTACCCTTCGCCGACCTTTGGCGGGGTCATGAGCACGGCCTCCGGCGTGGTCTTCGCCGGCGACCATGAGGGTAATTTCATGGCCTTCAGGGCTACAACGGGTGAGAACCTCTGGCATTACCAGACTGGCTGGAGAATCTGGGGAGCGGCGGCGATGAGCTATATGCTAGAGGGCAGGCAGTATGTCTTGATCGCCTCGGGCACTACGCTGACGGCATTCGCACTGCACGGCAGCCCCTAGTCCGGTCTGCCTCAGCGAACGATCATGGGGCGGCCAGCCGCAGGAGGAGCCTGTAGCGACTCTCTGGACTGGTAGCGCTCCGATTGCTCCATCTCGGACATAGCCGGGCCACCCTGATTGAAGATGCCACCACGCAGGGCAAAGATGGTATAGCGCATCTGCTCCTCTAACTGATTCTCCTTGTCGACAAACCGCGCCGTGATCGCCTCGATACTCGCGGTCCTATCGGGCACATCCGGGTGGGCTAGGATGTCGCCGATGACAATCTTTAGCATGGCAATATTGTCCACGATCATCGCCGCCGCGCGGTGGCGCGCGAACACGGTGGGGGCGATTGCCGGCATGGTCGGGATGTCGGTAGGCAGGTTCACGAAACTGCCGTGGGCGCGCTGTATCTTGTCAGCGAAACGCGCTTGCAGATTCGCCAGTGCCCGTTGCCGCTCCTGTAAATCTGCGTCGGTGAGCAGGAGGGTTTCCAGCGTGGCCAGGTACAGCCATTGGGAGGACCATAGCAAGCCGCTGAACTGTGGGAAGCCGACACGAAACGCATAGGCGAAAGAGTGTTTCGAGAGCAGATCGGCCGACTTGGGGTGCGGGGCGACGGAGTGCTCGGCAACGCTTAAGTAAGCCTCGACGGCCTTGTCTATCTCTGCACTTCTGTCTGCGCCGTCCGCGCTCGTATAGATATCCAGTAAGCGCTCATTGAACTGTCGTCCCCTCTCCAGAACAGCAACTGCCACGGGTGGCAGGATACCGCTACTTTGCAGTGCGCCATTGCTCGTCTGCGCTAATTGCTCACGATACAGCGAGGCGACCAGGCCCGGTGTTGCCCTGCTCTCGAACACTCGGTAGGGGCCGAGCATTGCCAAGTGATTGCCAGGGGAGTGGTAGTGTGACGCCGGTGCCCGAGCGAGTTCGACTAGGGATTCACGCAGCAAGTCCTTGCCGGCAACCGAATCGGGCGAGGCGTTGGTAAACAGCACCTCTTCAAAGATCACACTCTGCACGATCGCGAATGCGTCGAAGTAGTGGTTAATTCCGGCAAGCTCGCTTGGCTCCGAGACTTCCAATGTCTGGGCATGCAAGGTGGCCGAGACTAAGCCTAAGACCCCAAGGGGAGCCCGGAGTATTCGCATTAGTGTCTGCTTGGTCATGACAAACCCCACAGTGCTTTTCTCTCTAGAATGATGTTGGTTTTAGTGCAAGATTACGGAAGTCGAAACATGAAAGCCACCCGTTGTAAAATCAAGTGTTCTAAGCTCTTGATTCACTCTGCAGTAAACCCTGCGGCCAGCGCCTCTCGATCGAGCAGTCTTCCGCCCAGATACACCTGATAGATCTTCTGCGTGTTGCGGATATCATCGAGTGGATTCTGGTCGAGTATCAACAGGTCTGCGCGCAATCCGGGCTTTACTTGCCCAGCATCGTTCAAGCCCAGCACGCGTGCAGCGACACTGGTCGCGGCGATGAGGGCCTGTGCAGGACTCATCCCGTGGCGTACGAATATTTCCAGTTCTCTATGCCCCGTATAACCGAAGGGATGGTCGGGAACCGCGCCAGCATCGGTGCCCAGAACTACGTCTACTTTCGCGCGTAACATCGTCTCGAAGCTGTCGTGCAGGGTTTGCTCCAGCTGCGGATCTCTCTGTGGCGAGGCTAAGCGTCGCGCGGAGACGGTGAGTCGCTGCACGACGCTTGTCGGTAAGCTCTGCGCCAAAAATTCATCGTCGCCGATCGCTTGAGTGCGCAGTTCGGATAAGCCTAAGTTGGGCACGATGAACACATTGTTCGCCTTTGCGGCAGTCGCGATCTCTTCCGTGAAACCCGCTTCCAATCGGCCATGCAGGAAACCACGAGTTCCCGCGTCGATCAGGTCGAGCATATCCGCCGCAGCTTGTTGGTGCACGACCACCGCCAACCCTAAACGGTTGGCCTCGGCAATGGCGGAGCGATAGATCTGTGGCTGCAATTTTTCCTGGGAACCGCCGCGATCGTCCACCCAAAGTTTGATAAAGGGGATTTGCAGTGCGGCGACGGCTTGCACTGCACCGCGGGCTTGCTCGGGACTATCTAGTCCGCGCAAGATAGTGTTACCGGTTTGCCGCTCAACCTGCAGCGCCTCAACCAGAAACTGATTGTTAGGTCCTTGTCCGGGAGGTGCCATGCCTGCCGCAAATACGAAGCGCGCACCGCCGATCTCGCCACTGGCCTGCGATCGCTGTAACGCCAGCGCAAGGGCGTCAGGATCACTGCCGGCGGAGAATACCGCGCCAAACCCGTAGTACGCATAGCGATTCAAGTGATCGACAAGGTTCTCTAGACTGTAATTGTGCGCGCCCCAACTTGTGAATCCGTCATATCCCAAATGGGCGTGGGTATCAATCAGGGCGGGCAACAGTGTTTTCCCAGAGAGATCCACACGTCGAGTGTTGGCAGGAATGAGCATATCCGCGGTTTGTCCCACGCCGACGATTGTGCCGCCGCGCAGCAATACCGCGGCATTGTCGAGCACGGTACCGTCACCGACGATCACACGCGCATGTTCGAGTAGCACATCTTCTTGCGCCGGATTCTGTGCCACGGTAACTAGGTTGAACAAACCGAGCACAATTATAGATAGCAGCATAGCGCCTTGCTTGAAGCAATTCCTGCAGCGGCTTTTCATTAGAGTTTGCACCTTTGCGTTCTTGTTTCTATGTGGGCGGCGGGCCTTAAAAACCGTAGTTCCTCTCTAGAGCGGCACTAATGCAGTGGATATTGTAGTTGGAAATCGTTAACTTGTCCGTATCCAAATATAGTTGCGCCGGCGCGGCTAAATAACGCAATAATGGCCACGACATCAATTCGCTTGATATAGGAGCAGCAATCTTAGCTGCATATTATGCTAACTCTCTCATCTATCTTTTGGACTGCTATCGCCGTCGCGCTCGTCAGTTTCTGGTGGCAGGGTGACAAGGTCAAGAGTACTGCCCTGCAGTATCTTTATGACTATTGCCGACAGCAGGATCTACAATTACTGGATCAGACCATAGTGCTCAAGGGGGTGTGGCCACGCCGTAATGATCACGGTTCCTTGCAGCTACGCAGGCGTTATGGATTCGAGTTTACCTCGACGGGGGAGGAGCGTTATCAGGGCTCGATCGAACTGAGTGGCCGTCGATTGCAGAGCATTCAGGTGCAAGCCCATATCCTGCCCGACAACAATGATCGCCTGCAGTAAGATTATTGTGCGGCGGTAGATGCCCTTAGTGCCGGGAAATAGATTAGTAGCGCGCCGGCTCTGGCCACCACATAAATAATCATCGCCCACCATAGGCCGCTCACTCCGTAGCGCTCCGCCAGCCACCACCACGCAAACAGGAACACCCCGACCGACATGAATGCGGCATTGCGCATCTGTGCGGTGCGCGAAACACCGATGAAGATGCCATCGAGTTGAAAGGCTCCGAAGGAGAAGAAGACATAGGTGGCGGCGAGGAACAGCATGTCGCCGGCAGCCGCGCGCACGTTCTCGAGATCGGTCAAGAGCGCCACGGCATATTCTCCGAACAGCCAGATCAGAAGTGCGAGAAGTGTCGCCGAAATCCCCGCCAGCACCGTGGAGCGTTTTATCGCCATATCGAAGTACAGCCGGTTGCGAGCGCCAACTGCCGTGCCCACCAAGGCCTCGACGACGAAGGCGTAGCCGTCGAGAAAAAACGCCGCGAAGGAAATGAGTTGCATCAGGATATGATTCGCCGCGAGTATCACCCCGCTATAGAGCGCGCTTTGATTGATGAAAAAACTAAACGAGAAAATCATCAGTAATGTGCGCACCATGATGTCGGCATTCGCCACCAGTGTTTTGTTCAGCGCAACAACATCGAGTATGCGCGCTTTGGGCCAGAAGCTGCCAAGAGTATTGCGCCTTGCTAGCTCGCGATAGATCAGCGTGCCGGCGAAAAGCAGCGCGCTCCACTCCGCGATGACGGTGCCCAGGGCGATGCCCTCGACGCCCCAACCCAGCACTCCAGCGAAAAACACATCTAGGGTGATGTTCAGTGCGTTCATCGCCAGCTGTACGATCAATAGCGCCTTGCTGTTGCCCATGCCTATCAATAGGCCCATCAGGGCGAAATTAGCCAATGTGGCAGGCGCACCCCAGATCCTGATCGAGAAGTACTGCTGGGCCAGAGACTCCATCTGCTCGCCGCCACTGAGCAGTGAAAACGCGATGGCCGAGATAGGCCATTGCAGCAGAATCAGGAGAATGCCGAGCGCACCGCCGAGTAAGAGGGAGCGGCCCAATACCGCCCGCACTTCCTCTTCATCACCTGCCCCAACTGCCTGTGCGGTGAACCCCGTAGTGCCCATGCGCAAGAAGCCGAAACTCCAATACACGAATGAGAAGATCAGCGCGCCCAGCGCAATGGCCCCGAGGTCGGCAACGCTTCCCACGTTGCCGATGACGGCGGTATCCACTAATCCCAGCAGGGGAACCGCCGCATTGGCCAGAATGATTGGCCACGACTTGCGCAGGATGAAGCCGTAGCTGATGGATTGTGTGCTGGTCATATGCAAGGGCAGTGGGGACGTGGAAAACAGTGAACTGTAGCCGATGCACTGCTAAGATGCGAACGCGAACTAAATTGGAGAGAGGGACCGATGATAAAACTACATCACCTGCGTATTGGGCGTTCTATATTTACCGTATGGCAGCTAGAAGAGCTGGGTGCAGAGTATGAGCTAGAGGTTTACACCCGCGACCCTAAAACCATGCGCGCCCCGCAGTCCTTGCAGCAAATTCATCCCCTAGGCAAGTCTCCCGTCATTGACGATGACGGCTTAGTTCTCGCAGAATCCAGTGCCATAACAACCTATCTATTGGAGAAGTTCGATACGGAGAACCGTCTGGCGCCAGCACGCACAGACCTGCAAGATTGGGCGAGATTTACGCAGTGGCTGCATTATCCGGAGGGCTCCGTCTTCTTGCCCCTGCTCGTCAAGATGCTGCTCATGCGCAGCGACCAAGCGCAGCCGATTTTCGAGGGTTATAGCCAGAAAGAGATTCAGCTGCATTTCGAATACATCGCGAAGCAACTGGGGGACTCGGCTTATATTCTCGGCGCTGAGTTTACCGCCGCCGACTTTGGCGTGGCCTATGTGGTCTCGCTAGCGCAGCGCCTGGGGCAACTAGAAGCCTGGCCCACCCTGTCAGCATATCTGGCGCGCACTCAAGGCAGGCCGGCCTATCTGCGCGCAGTAACGCGTGCCGTCGAATAGATTACTAAGTATGGCTGCTTGCCTCACTGAACAGGACATGGAGTAGGCTTGTGTCGAAATTTGAATTCATAATGATGTTTGTCTCGGTCGTGGTCGCATTCGCCATGGCAGAGCTGTTGATGGGTTGGGGCAAGATCATCCGAGCGCGCAGCCGCGTCAAGCATCCTTGGTTGCTCGCGGGCTGGTCGTTCTGGCTCCTCATCATTATCACCTACCACTACTTAGGGTTCTGGGAATATCAGGCCTACGATTTTACCAAGGTAGCGCCGATGGTCCTGTTCCTAGCCGCGCCGGTAATGATGGTGCTGCTGACCTTTGTGCTAACACCGGATCTGCGCTACTACCAGAAAATGGATCTGGAGGAGCATTACTTCCAGACCAAGAATTGGTTCTTCGGCATGGTGATCATCTTCTTGCTGATGTCGCGGGCATCGGACCCCTTACTGCCGGATTTCGCGGAGACGTGGATGGCCCGCTCGGCGGGCAGCCTGCTGGTTAGTGCGTCGGTTATCTGGCTGCTATTCACTAATAACCGAGTCGTGCACTACTGGCTGCTATGGTTCAACTTGGCCTATCTGATACTGGTTGCGAGCTTCATCCCGGTGTCCGGCATGACCGCCTTCTGATCAAAGGGGTCAGAGTAGTTTGATTTTCTTTTCTTCCACTCAATCGAGTTGTCTGCCCCTCGATTGCAAGGCTTCACGAGGAACCCGCCATGAGCGACAAGATTAAGCTGGATATCGTATCCGACGTGGTGTGCCCCTGGTGCATCGTTGGCTATAAGCACCTAGAGGCCGCCATCAACGAGCTAGGCCTGCAAGATAGAGTCGAGATCGAGTGGCAGCCCTTCGAGCTGAACCCCGATATGCCAGAGGAGGGCGAGGAGTTGCGCGCCCATGTGCTGCGTAAATACGGCGCCCAGCGCGAGGATAGCGACAAGGCGCGAGCGAATATCAGCGCCCTCGGGGCGGAGTATGGGTTCGAGTTCGATTACTTCGATGGAATGAAAATTGTTAACACCCGCGATGCGCACGTGTTGCTAGACCTTGCGCATGAGCAAGGCCTGCAGCATCGGCTAAAACAGCGTTTGTTTGCGGCCTTCTTTACGGAGCATAAGGACGTGTCGGATCGCGCCGTATTGCTGGCGGAGGCGCGCAGCGTAGGGCTAGATGCCGGCGCTGCCACATTGGCATTGAATGACAGCGAGCGTCGCCGCCGAGTAGAGAATCAAGAGCTGCTGTGGCAGAGACAAGGCATCTCGGGAGTGCCAACCGTGATCTTTAACCGCACTAGCGCGATGACTGGCGCGCACCCGCAAGCCTCCTATAGGGAAGTGCTGCAAGAGTTGGCTGGGCTGTAGTCAATACGCCAGCCGCGCGCTTGGCCAAGAGGGGCTCGCTCGTTACTTTACTCTCTAATATCGGCGCATCTAGTGCGATTGGAAACTGGACGCGTAGTCCCTAGCCGGGCACAGATCTTATTGGCACGCTCACGATTCTCAAGACAGGCGAGGAGTCATTCGACTTGAAGTTGTAATTGACCTCGACAGGCACCAATAACAACTCCGGCCAGCAGTTTTTTCGCAGTAATTGAGCGTCATGGTCTTGGCGGTATAAACCTATCTCAGCTTGGTGATGCCAATCAGCAGAGCTATAACACCGCCAACCATTCCAACCCACGCTTCGATAGGAGTATCTCCACTCACTGCCCGAGTAATCTGCGAGCCAGCTGAGTCGTAAACATTGAAACCCCAAATAGCTAAGGCAGCCCCTACAACGACTAGCACTATTCCAATAATTTTATTATTCATTCTTGCTCCGAGAATTCATTAGGGGTATTGAATCAAGGTAACACTATTGTTCAAATGTAACCTTATATTTTCTAAGCAGCATGCTTTCTTTCTCGCCTTTGAGAGATAGGCGTCCCTCATTCCAAATTTTGATAAGTTCTTGTCTTCTCTCTGCTGCTATATTTTTTGAGAAAATTGGCAGCTCCAGAAGCTTGTTCTCTAAGCCGGGCCGCACGATCTCAAGCTCTTCATGGAGCTCCAATTTGTTCAATACGTGCTGCAGGACGAGTTCGTTATCCGCATATAAGTCGACTCTACCTTCGCTAATCATGTGGAAGATTCGATCGATCACATCGTCGAGCCCGGCGATCACCTCAACTTGGCTAGAGTTTTTCGGGTCATCGATATATTTCTGATAAGCGCTACTCATTGAGCTGTAATCCCAGCCCGGGCCGGTCGCCATGCGTTTGCCGTTTATAGACTCAATGCCATTATAGCGCCAGGGATCGCCTCGCCGGACGACAAACGCTGTGCTGTAGGCGAATGTCTCTTGCGACGCGAATACAAAGTCTTGCTCGGTGTTCTCTGAAAGTAGGTATTCTGGCAGCATATCGCAGTGGCCATCGGCGACCATCTCTAAGCCTCTAGCCAGAGGAACCTCATAGTATTCCAAGGTGTAGCCTTTTGCTGTGTATATCTGCTCCAGCATGTCTATGACGACGCCCCGTTCGGAGGACTCAGCGGTCGGAAACATTGTCATAGGCGCCCATTGGTCGTAGCAAACTCTCAATGTCTCGGCCTGGCTTGTATTCGTTAGACTAGCGCCTGTCAAAAGGGCGGTGAGAAAAAATAGGCGATACAGTTTTTTATCTTTCGACATGATCGCGACCCTTGTCTTTAGCACCATAAAGTTTCACATCGGCGCGTTTGAATAACTCTATGATCGAAGCGTCAGTTGTATCGGACGATTCGATACCGAGGCTGACTGTGTAGGTGACGGCGATGCCATCAATCTCCGGAGTTGAATCGCTAATCACTTTCCTAATTTTCTCGGCAAGCTTGAATGCAATATCACTGCCTGTATCTGGTAAAAATATCGCAAACTCTTCTCCTCCAACTCTTCCAAAGAGGTCAGATTTTCTTAAGAAATTGCGAATCGTCTTTGTGAAATGAATGAGGATTTTGTCACCGACGAAGTGACCATAGGTGTCGTTGACTATTTTGAAATGGTCTAAATCCATTAGGACAAAAGATGCTGTAGACTTTTGGCGCTGAGAAAGTATGAGCAGGTGTTGAGCGGTTTCGAAGAAGCTTCCTCTATTCAAAACTCCAGTTAAGGAATCTCTTGCGGCTAGATCTTTCAGTTTTCCATTCAAAACCTGTAGCTCTTTTGTACGCTGCGCAACTGCATGCTCTAGATCATCACGTTTGCTTTGTTCATCTTCCAGCAGGCGATTTCGATCTCTCTCCATGGAGGAAAGCATGTCGTTCATATGTTCTTGAAGTTGACGCAGTTCATTATTCTCAATGTTCGTAAGATTAATCCGCTTGCTAATATTCTGGTTGGCTTGTACCTCATCAACTTGAGTCATCAGTTCCTTAAGAGGGCTCGCCAAGTATCGGCTGAAAGCCCAGATGAAGAGCCAGAAAAGAATTGTCAGCTTTATAATTGCTGTAATCGCAATCAAGGCGAATCCGAACAAGACTCGATCTAGGACTACTTCTGAAGATGAATACAGGGTTACAGACCCTAGAAATATCTCCTCACCATTTAGCTCCCAATTTAGGTCTGACTTGGTATTGAAGACTGACAGGGGGGAAGAGCCGGTAGGGTAAGACCTTCTAGAGATTATATTCTCACCATGCTGATCGAGAACGTCGACACCCGCGATAATGGGCATTTTAATAAGCCCATCGACGAGCACCTCTATCTGATTCTGGTCGTACTGCCATAAGCTAGTAGATATAGGACCGAGGACGGTCTCTTCCAGCTGCTTGAGCTCACTGACAATCGAATCTTGGGTTTTCAGGTATTCGGTAGCGAACTGAAGGCTTGTAATCACACACGTAACGGCCAAATAGATGGTGAAGATTACGCGCATCATCTTCTTGGATAAATTGCTTGGACGAAGAAAATTCACAAACATTAAAAACGTCCTTTTCTTAAAGCTTCTAAATCAGGATTGATCCTAGGGTACTCATAGGTTTAAGGGAAGGAGTTTCGGTAGTGTTTGTGAGTTGTTGCGGCGTTTGTTGCAGATAGCTTCGCAATCGGCCGAATCCTCCACACGAGGAGATTCAATAGCCAGTGTCGCCATATGCCATATAACATCAATATATTATATCCTCTAGTGTGCGCCTGAATTGTCGCTCCAAACCAGCGGTGCGCATTAATGAGGCCCACAGAGCATGTTCGCTTGTAGCTTTTCCTGGGTTTTTGCCCATCAGATAAATTCCCTTGTTAAGGCAGAGGAACAGATAAAAGAGGGTAAATGCCGCTGCGCGGCAGTTATTCCAAACCCTTGCTGCTGACAGCTCGTTCCGCTTCAAACTGCGAGGCAGGCACTGGGCGACCAAGCAAATAGCCTTGATACAAGGTGCAGCCGTTGTTAGACAAAAAATCGCGCTGCCTTTCGGTTTCGACGCCCTCCGCAATCACTTCCATACCTAGCGTAAGAGCCATGTTAATGATAGTACGCACAATGGCGGCATCCTTGCCCTCGAGGTGAATATTGCTCACAAAGGATTGATCGATTTTCAATAAATTCAAAGGCAGTTGCGATAGGTAGGTCAGTGACGAATAACCGGTACCGAAATCATCGATGGCGAACTGCACACCTATTTCGTTGAGCTTCTGCATGTTCAGTTTAGCGAGTTCCAGATTATCCATCAGGGTTGACTCTGTAAACTCAAACATCAATAAGCGCGGGTCAATCGCAAGCTCCTGCAAGCGAGATATTAGTGTTTCGGTAAAGTTATCCGCATAGAACTGTTTTGCCACGAGGTTGATGCTGAGCTTGAGGTTTTGGCATTGAGGAAGCTGCTGCCATGCTTTGACTTTGGCTAGACCTAGCTCGAGCACCTCTTGGTTCAGCGCTAGTATCAGGCCGTTTTGCTCTGCAAACGGAATGAACTCCAGTGGCGCAATCACGCCACGAACTGGGTGATTCCAACGAACCAGCGCTTCGGCGCCAACCACTACGCCGCTCACGTCCCATTGTGGTTGATAATACAGTTCAAACTGGTGCTGCTGGATGGCCTCACGCAATTCGACTAGCAGCAATGCCCGTTCACTGACTGCGGTTTGCCAGGCCGGGTCGAAAAAGCGGATGGCGTTACCATCATCGTTCTTAGCCTGGAGCAAGGCGATATCAATCTGCTTGATCAGCTCCGCGGTATCTGCAGAGCCATCGCCAAACAGGGTAACCCCAATACTGCAACTGGAGTAATACTGAGATGCCTTTAGCTGATAGCTACCTTCCAACTCGGTCAGTATTGTTTGCGCCGCTTCTTGCACTTTTTTTGCAGCTTGAGCGGCATTTTTCCCCAGCACAGCAAGCACTACAACAAACTCGTCACCGCCATAACGCGCCACGGTATCCTGTGGTGACGCCAACCACTGTAGTCGCTCCGCGATCTCTATTAGCAATTCATCACCTGCCTGATGCCCCAGTGTGTCGTTAATAACACTGAACTTATCTAGGTCTATCATCAGCAGTGCACCGAAATGTTTGAGCTCAACACTGCGCGCTACATGTTGTTCCAGCAAGGACAGTAAGCGCCTCCTGTTTGCTAGGCCAGTAAGCGGGTCGAAATTCGACAGTTTATTGATCTCTTCCTCAGCTTTTTTAATGGCGCTTCTATCGATGTAGTCACCCACATAATGAGTAATCACGCCAGCAAGATTACGGACGGCCGTTATGGTGAGGGACTGGGGGTAAACCTCACCGCTCTTGCGACGATTGTAGATCTCGCCGTGCCAGTAGCCAGTGGCCTTAATGGCATCCCACATTTGTCTGTAGAACTCGGCGTCGTGCTCACCTGAATTTAAGATCGTGGGACTCTGGCCTTCAATTTCAGCCTGCGTATAGCCGGTGCTTTTCTCAAACGCAGCATTAACCCGCAGGATGCGCAAATCGGCATCGGTAATTAAGATGCCTTCCTGGGATAAGAACGCAGTGGCGGCAATGCGCAGTTCGTCTTCCGCGTTGCGCCGCTCTGTAATATCCCTTGCCAACATCAGGTAGTGAGTATCGCTGTAAGCATTCACGAGGCTGACTCCGGAAATCTCAAAGTAATGCCTCGCATCTTTACGCTCAATCCAGTAAATGCGGCCCGATGTCCTGCCGTGTTGGTCGATATCGGCAATCGCATCCTGGCAAACCTCATAAGCCTGAGCTGACATGAACTCTTGAATCTTGCGACCAATGAAAATGCTGGGTGGTGCCAGTAAAATTGTTTCATTAACACTGGAGTGATAGTCGACTATTGTGCCATCAGAGGTTATTTCAAACATAAGATCTGGGATCGCGTCCATTGTTGCCAGCATGCGCGAATTCGACTCTTTTAAAGCCTTATATGGCGACTTGATTCCAGAGACCACTAAGGCCTGATACAGATAGGCATACGCAAGCACCTTGTACAGATGGCCTGTGACGTTATAGATATCGAATAAGTCGATGAAAAGTGTAAACAATATCTCACTTAATGCCATGATGGCGGCGGCTACACCTAGGTAGATAGTATGAGTACGTTTGGTTCTGATACCTCGCTGCCACAACAGGTAACCCACTACGCCATAAATAAGAATCAGGACATACTCGACACCGATTTTGAAACCAGTTAGCCCTGTGTCCTCATCATAGTTGTTGGGCGTCAAATGCGGAAAATACAGGAACAACACATGTAAACCCGCCACGACTATGGCCACTGCAGTAAGCAGTAAGTAACGATACTTAGCAGGCGCGCTAGTCACTGGTATCACTAACGCAGCTATCAAGGCCAGCGCAGCCAGACAGCGAGCAGCAAGCCAAAAGTTAATGGTCTTATCCGGGCCGCTGGGGGTTACAAAGTCAGGCATCCCTTGGTAGGAAAGCAAGTGACTGAAATCCAGCACAGCAACACCTAGAAAAAGACAAGCCACTGACACTGTGCGGTAGTCGGCCCTGCCTAGGTAGGTATGCCAACCCACAGTGAAGACGGAGGCCGCCACGACAATAGCGATTGCCTCTAGAATAGAATGCACCGGGAGGTAATCGACAATACTTGAGAACTCATGCGATGGGAGAAATCCAAGCGTGAGTATAAGTAGAAGCAGAGCAGTCAGCACTCGGCGTGAGGATTGGTTTGCCTGTGTATAGCTGTGATTTGCCAGCATATCAACGAGTTTATAGGAGTATGGTGTCTCACAATATCAAGCTGATGACATTGGCGCAATGCGCGTCTTTCAGGTGCGGCGGTTGCGTTATTGGGCGAGCGTCAGGTAGTTCAAATTCGAAATCAAAGTGTGCTCAGAAGTGTGCGAAATCTCTTCGAGATTCAGGACCAGTTAACCGCCTGAGTTTTCACTAATTCTAATTCCAGCTTTCCATCTACTTGACCGGCTTCGTGCATCTTATAGATGTAAATGCTTGTAATGGCGTGGGGCGGAGATCGACACAACTCATGTCTGTCGAGCCCATAATAAGTAACTCCACAATGTATGAAATTTCTGAGTCGGTAAGCGGATTCGCGTTTAATTCAATAGACGCTACAATCGCAGCTCGACTGTGATAGACCACAAGCAATATGAAATCCTCGGCATCCAGATCAGCGCGACAAACCAGCCTAGAGGGGAAATAGACCCAATAAGAAATGGTGCCAAGAGGCAGATTAACTAGCCGGGAGCGAATTAACATAGCCGTAGGCTAGGCGTAGCCCGAGCGCATGAATGCACGAGTGAATCTAGTATCCACCAAATGCAAAAAGCCCCGCTTAGTGTGGTGGCTTCGATAGGGAATGGAGTTTGCGTTGTCGAGGCGGAATAATCCAAACAGCCTTAGGGCTG
>DIAM01000022.1:57361-85857 GCA_002416505.1 Gammaproteobacteria bacterium UBA5078 | reverse complement strand
TCTAGTAAACCCTGGGAAGTCCAGTATCCCAGATCGTCATCTTATTGATTACGATATCCGGATAGATGCTATAGGCCAGTCCCAGTGCCGACATCAAACAGATTATGATAAGCGACACGAAAATCAGCCAGCCGAAGCCAGCCTCCAGTATCCGCTCGTGCCAGAGCACCCACACGATTACCGCGTAGGCGATCATAGTCGTAATAGGGATTGGAAGAAGTCCGATTGCGGCCGGCAGAGTAAACCACTTGTCCGCGATAGTAGTACTAATTAGCGGCGTCGCGATAGAGATGAGAAAGATACCGACGCCCATGGGTAGCACTGTCCAGCGCGCCCATCCAATGGCTTTATTATAGAGCGAGTCGCTCGTCTTCATGATCAACCACCCGCAACCTAACATAACGTACAAGGCAGGCAGTGTTAGCGCGATTCCTAGCGAGAACGCAATACTTAGGACACCTGGCGCTAACCCCATCACATAGGCGCCTAACATCCATCCCTGGCAAGTCGCGGCAAGGAGTGAACCCACTGTAAACAATCTGTTCCACATGCGACGAGACTGTGTCTTGGCCTTGGCGCGAAAATCGAAAGAGACCCCTCTCAGTACCAAGCCCATCAGCATCAAGGTGGCGGGAAGATACAGCGTAGTAAGCACAAGCCCATAGGCCGCTGGAAAGCCAATCATGAGCACCCCAACCCCCAACACTATCCAGGTCTCATTGGCATCCCAGAAGGGGCCTATAGAGGCAATCATCTGATCCTTTTCTTCCTCGTCGGCAAGCCCTAGCAATATGCCAACACCGAGGTCGTAGCCGTCTAAAATAATATAGATCAACAAGGCGAAACCGATGACCGCTACGAAGAACAATGGTAGCCAATATTCCATTTTACTCACCTCCCTGTGGACTAGCGGTGAAAGAGCCGTCGCTTGTTTGTGACTCCTGCGCCTGTTGCTGCAGTGTCGACAATGAGCGCGCTGGCTTCGATGCCAAATAGTGAATGGTCTTTAGGTAGGAGAAGAATAAAAAGGCGTATAGGCAGAGATAGGCAATCAGCGTGGTCAACATCATGCCACTGCCATGTTCCGCCACAACCTCTTCTGTGCGCAGCACACCATATACAATCCAGGGTTGCCGGCCTATCTCGGTGACATACCAGCCCGCTAGTACCGCGATCCAACCCGAGTAAGTCATCAAGGAAATCATCCTTAATGGCAACGGCCTATCGGCCTTGCCTCGCCACAGCATGTAAGAGGCACTCCATGCAACAAAGAGCATTAACAAACCAACGCCAACCATGACACGGAACGCCCAGAACACCGGGCTAACCGGCGGATGTAGACCTTCGAACTCGTTCAAGCCCCTTATTTCACCATTGAGGTCATGGCTAAGAATCAAACTGCCTGCCTTGGGAATCGCAATTTTAAATCGAGTAGTACGCGTCTCCTCATCGGGAAAACCGAACAGGGTCAGTTCCGCACCGCGCTCGGTCTCCCAAATTGCTTCGATAGCCGCAAGTTTCGCTGGCTGATGCTCAAGAGTGTTGACCCCATGCAAATCGCCGACGAATATCTGCAGCGGCGCCAGAATCGCCGCCATATAGATGCCCGTCCTGAGCACCTTCCATGTGGCGGGCCCATCGACATTATGACGTACACGCAAAGCACTAATGCCGGCGACGAAGAAGGCACTTGTTAACAAACAAGCTATCAGCATATGGGTGAAGCGATACGGGAAAGACGGGTTGAAGATAATCGCCCACCAGCTTTCTACCATCATCACGCCGTTCTCTATAGTGTAGCCCGTGGGGGTTTGCATCCAGGAATTGAGGCTCAGAATCCAGAATGCGGAGAAGGTAGTGCCAAGTGCCACAAGAGCCGAGGACAGCAGATGCACGCGATTCGACACACGGTTTTTACCGAACAGCATGATGCCGAGGAAAGAGGCTTCAAGAAAGAATGCGGTAAGCACCTCGTAACCGAGTAGCGGGCCGGCGATATTGCCCGCCGTCTCCATAAAACCCGGCCAATTAGTACCAAACTGAAAACTCATGGTGATCCCAGTCACCACACCCAGCGCAAATGTGAGCGCGAAGACCTTCACCCAGAAGAAATAGGCATACTCCCAGTCCTTGTCTCCACTCAGGGTAAATCGGGTACGGAAGTACAAGAGAATCCAGCACAGGCCGATGGTGATGGTAGGAAACAGAATGTGAAAGCTGATGTTGGCGGCAAACTGAATTCGTGCCAAAACAAACGGGTCGAAGGTCATTGTGGATTCCTTACTTAGCTCGGCTGCATAGCTGCAGTGCCGCGGACCTAGCAATTAGACAACAATCCCTTTGCAAAGCGTGTGCCGTTTAATTGTAAACGACACAACTCATGAATTACTTAGGATTATTAGGATAGCAGGAATGATGGGATAGCGCGCCTACGCCATAAATGACTATGCGATTGCTATTTATGTCAATTTTAGTGCTAAGAACGGGAAGCGCTAAAACCTTTACAGACAAAGCAGTACCCTGTGGCGGCTTTGCAGACGCCACATCACTTATAGATCTACTTACTGCATCAACTTTGCGTTACTTCTCGATCTTGCTCATCTGCTTGCCACAGCAGATCTCCGAGTGCGGCATAGTACTTGGGCAAGGACAACCCTTGATGTAAACCAACTCGGCTTTACAAGAGTCACAAATATAACGATCACCAGTTTCTCTAGACATCTTCTTGATCTCCTTCTCGGTTGGGTTTGCTGTAAAGCCAGAAGTGACTCCACACCATCATATTCTCAGAAGTCACTCTCAACAAACGTGCGCTAAATCAATAATTCTGCGTTCTAGCCCAGCATGTGTCATTTTTATGTATTTTCGATAAGCCAGTGTCATCGAAATTCACAAAAAATATCAACTTTCTGCCCGCCAGCTGCAACATTGCGCCGCTACAGTTCCTTCCCGAAGCACAGCCAATGAGACTCAATTTGCTTGGCTTCAATAACCGTGTCTCATCTTCTTATGTTGATTAAAAAAACATTATCTAAAGCCAAACTACTTCAGGCAGAGGTTGCGTATGTTGCTCCAAGATATCCCCTTCAAGAAAGACACCAGCAGGCTAAGTGCGGCGATACTGCTGTGCATGGGCGTCTGCTCACCCGCCATCGCGCAGAATGACGATAGCGAATCCATTCAAGAGATCGTGGTTGAGGGCCAGGTGGTCCGCGGTGGCGTCACAGAGCTCGCCATCGATGTCGCCAAGTTCGGCACCCAAGTTCAGCTGATTAGCGCCGACGAGATTAGCACGGGCGGCTTCACCAACTTCGGAGAGCTGTCCGCAGGTCTTATCCGCGGCGCGAACATCGGCTACTCGCCAGACGAAGGTGAATTCACCATCCGCATCGACGGTGGCACGGACCGCGACACATTGCTGTTGCTAGATGGCGTTCCGACTTTCGACCGCGGCACTCCGCTGGAAAGCCTATGGGGCGCAACCGCGATCGACCCACGCATGATCGAGAACGTCGAGATCTTCCGCGGCGGCCAGAGCCTCTATTTCGGCGGCAACGGCGGTCTGGGTGTGGTCAATGTAATCTACAAACGCCCAGAGTCTGGCGACGAGGTGCATGGCGAGATCGGCGTCTACGCAGGTGCCTTCAACACGCGTGAGATGTACGGCAACGTGACAGTGCCACTGGGCAAGAACTCCGACCACTATCTGATGTTCTTTGGTCGCTCCTATGAGACCGCAGCACACGAGATCTTCAGCGAAGAGGCCTACACTGACAACGTGCTGGCCCTCGGTGGCAAGCACGACTTCCCCTATAGCTATAATCTGATTGGGGCTAAGTATCTGTGGGATATCAACGACAACACGCAGTTCCGCCTCGGCTACCAGTACTCCACTATCGACTTCCGTGACTCCTTCCCCTCCTTCACGGTCTTCCAGCCGAACTACACCGAATTTCCCATGTTCGACGCGAAGTTCCACACCGACTTCAGCGACAGGCTCTCGCTAGAGTCCGAGGCCTACTTCACCAATCCTCGCCTGTGGAACACAGAGGTCGATGCGCGTGTCTGCAATATTCCGCGCTTCCAAGACCTGCCCGGCGACATACAAGCGATCGCCACGGCGCAAGGCATTAGCAGCTTCAAAACCGCATCACAGTTCGAGAGCTTCGCTGCAACAGTGCCGGGTCTCCCCGCCGGCTGTGTGACAGACCCCTATGGCGCCAACCAAGGCGCGGCCACAGGTTCCAAGACTGGTTACTACGTAGACGCCAACGGTCGCCCCTACGGAACTCTGGCCAACCCCTTCCCTATCGGCAGCCCCATCGGCTACGTCATTCAGAGCACCGCTGGCTTTGGTAATGGTCAGCCAGTGAAAGGCTTCGGCGAGACCGACCAGGCCAAAGCGGGTTATGACGATTGGGGCATCAACAATCGCTTGAAGATGACCTGGACAGACAGCTTAGAGACCGTAGTAGGCGTGCAGAACATCAGCTACAAAGACGGCTCGGACTCGGTCTACGGCATGAAGCAAGACACGGTCAGCTCCACGGGCGTTTACGGTGAGGTGCGCTTCAACTCGATGGCCTTTATCGAGACCAATGTGTCGCTGTCTTTCCGTCAAGACTTCAACGATGCCTTCGACGACGAGGACATCTGGAAGTATGGCGTGCGCCAAGAACTCCCCGGCGGCTTCTACGTGCGCTCCAACGGCGGCACCTCCTATAGCCAACCAACACTGACCGAAGCGGGCATGACCGGCAATCGCGTCGCCAACCCGTCCCTGCAAACCCAACACGTGGAGAGCTATAGCTTCGGCGCCGGTATCAACGGCGATATGCTCGGCGGCACGTTCAACGTCGAGTTTGGCTACTTCGATACGGTCATCGACAATATCTTCGGCACCTCCGCCATCGAGAATGTCTGTATCAACTACCCAGACGTAAAGCCCGAAGACATCAATCCGAATATCGTGGTGCCGAGCAGCTTCTGTAACTACGCGCTCGCGAACAACTTCTCGCGCTTCGATGTCGCCAGCTTCAACCGCAAACTCGAACAGGATATCCAGGGCTATACACTCGATATCGCCTTCGATTTCGACAAGGTGCAGGCGGATTTCTCGTTCACCGACATGGAGTCATTGGAGCCTAACCCAATCTACGGCCTTGCGGCGCTGGAGGATGGGACGGGGCGTGCATTGAACTTCGTGGTGCCGGGCGATGCGGGCTCCAAGGCCTTGCGTCAGTCGAGCGAGCGCGCCGAATGGTCCGCGTCTCTCCTGTTGACCTATACCCCTACCCCGGACTGGGTGTTCGCGTTGAACACCAAATGGCAGGGACCCGAGTGGGCCTATGGCAACGGGCGCTCTAGCCGCATCGTCGACGCCAATGGCAATCGCACCAATCCCGATAATAACTTCGGCGATTACATGGTGGTAAACGGCTCCATTCAGTACTTCATGGGCGACGACAATCAGCACCGCTTCTTGCTGCGCGCCGTTAACCTCCTCGACGAAGACTATTTCGAGCGTGCCGGCTTGGGCAACCAACAAGTCAGCCGTGCGGGAGTGCGTGGTGAGGTCACCGATAACGACTCCGGCTACTACTACAACTATGGCTGGAACGGTAAGCCGCGCTCGTTCTGGGCGCAGTACGAATACAGCTTCTAAGCAAGACGCATGACGGTATGCGGGCGGTGCACCGTTGATCGGTGCACCGCTCTTTCCACTTCAAACAAACAGTACTTGTATAGGAATTCAGCATGACTATTGATCGTCGTAAGTTTCTGTCACTCTCGGCCGGCACGAGTGCAACGATCGCCCTCGCCGCCCTGCCCTTGAGCATTCGCAAAGCCCTAGCCGTGCAGGCCAGCATCGATACCGGCACGATTAGCGATGTCAAACACATCGTGATCCTCATGCAAGAGAATCGCGGCTTCGACCATTACTTCGGCACCATGAAGGGCGTGCGTGGTTATGGCGACCGCTTCCCAGTGCCTCTAGAGAGTGGCAAGCCGGTGTGGTTTCAGTCTAACGGCGAGCGCGAAATTGCCCCGTTTCACATGGATCCCACCAAGTTCAATGCCTACTTAGCGCCAAGTACCCCCCATAGCTTCTCCGACTCACAGGCAGCATGGAATCAAGGCAAGTTTGGCCATTGGCCAAAGTATAAGAACGACAACTCGATGGGCTATTACAAGCGTGGCGACATCCCGTTTCAGTTCGCGCTGGCGGAGTCATTCACCATCTGCGACTCCTACCATTGCTCCATCACCTCGGGCACAGATCCGAACCGCATCACCTTCTTCAGCGGCAGCAACTTCAATCCCGAGCTGCGGGCGCAGGGCATCAATAGTACCGACACGGATTCCGAACCCAATAATCTGCGTTGCTGGATTCAGAACCCCGAGGTCGATATATGGCCAGAGCCTGGTTACACCTACAAGAGCAATGCCTTCAAGTGGCCGACCATTCCAGACGTGCTCGAGGAGGCAGGGGTCAGTTGGCGCATCTATCAGGATCCCAACGACAATTGGACCGGCGCCATGCATGGCTGCCTAGCCTTCGAGAGCTTCCGCACCGCCAAGAAGGGTTCTCCCATCTATAAAAATGGCATGTCACATTGGTCACTGGATGATCTCGCCGCGCAGGCGAAGGACGGCACTCTGCCTGCGGTATCTTGGGTTCTGCCTCCGCAGTCCTTCTCCGAACATCCCGGCGGACCGTCCAGCCCGCAGAAAGGCAGCAACTACACCGAGCAGGTACTCAACGCCCTGACCAGCAACCCCGAGGTGTGGAGTAAGACGGTGTTCTTCCTCACCTTCGATGAGAACGATGGCCAGTTCGACCACCTGCCTCCCCCCGCGGTCCCCTCTTACAATCTCGACGGCACGCTCGCGGGTGCCTCTACCCTGCCCCTGGACGGCGAATACTTCCATGACGTGGCCCGCGCCTATCTCAAGGACGACGACACGATATCGGGCAATGTGCGCCCGTTCGGCCTGAGTGCGCGGGTCCCGATGTATGTGGTGTCGCCTTGGAGTAAAGGCGGCTGGGTGAACTCGGAAGTGTTCGACCATACCTCGCTCGCGATGTTTATCGAGAAGCGCTTCGATGTGACCGTGCCGGGTATCAGCCCATGGCATCGCGCCGTGTGTGGGGACCTTAGCTCCGCCTTCGATTTCAGCGGCCGCGAGCAGGCCGATCTATCCCAGCTCCCCGACACGAGTAATTATGCGACGACGGATGCCCAGCAGATGACGATGGCCCGTTACAGCGTGCCCGATCAACACGAGGCGCTCTACCAAGAGCGTGGCACGCGCTTCTCGCGCAAGCTGCCTTACGAGTTACACGTGGACTCCCTAGTGGAGGACGACGCGAAGGTCAGCCTGCTGTTTCGCAACACCGGCAGCAAGGGGGTAGTGTTCCATGTCTACGACAAGCTGCATCTGGAGCGCATCCCGCGACGCTATACGGTAGAGGCCGGCAAGACCCTGGCCGATGTCTGGGACACCACGGGGGACGATGGGCGGCATGAACTCTGGGTCTATGGCCCCAATGGCTTCGTGCGGGTTATCGCCGATATCGATGCAGGCGCGAGTCAGATGGCTAGACCCGAATGCCAGCTCGACTACGTCGACGGCGACGTGCGTATCTCGTTCCACAACACGGGCAGCGCAGCCTGCAAACTCATGATCGAGGACAATGCCTATCGTAGCGGCGGCCCCTGGCTGGTCGAGCTAGAGCCGGGCGAGACGGTGCAGCGCGCGTGGTCTCTGCAAGACTCGGCGAGCTGGTATGACTTGAGCGTGAGTAGCGATGTGAATGACGGTTTCTTACGGCGTTTCGCAGGCCGCGTCGAGACCGGCAAGCATGGCCTCTCGGACCCGATGATGGGCACCGAATAGGCACTTGCAGTCCCTATGCCCACAGGTGGAACTTGTTAAGCTTTCCCTGTGGGCAACAGCGCGCATCAGGCAAGTCCTCGGCCTAGATTAATTTGTGCAGTTATTCTATCTACTGTTAGTCTGAGCACTTTCTATTTTCGAGTGCTTGGATTAACGGGAGCCAGACATGACCTTGATGCATAAAACGCTAGTCAGCAGCCTTCTTATCGGAAGCGTACTCCCACTAGGGGCCGTCGCCGATGAGATGGCCCTCTACGACATCGGGGTAGCACCCCAGGCCGCGCGCATCCAACGCGATATCGAAACACTCGCGGGCTTCGGCACTCGCCACACACTCTCCGATACCGAATCCGATACCCGCGGCATCGGCGCCGCACGGCGCTGGATCAAGGCCGAGTTCGAGGCAATCTCGCAGGCCTGTGGCGGCTGCCTAGAGGTCTTCTATGTCAGCGGCATCGTCTCGGGCACCAACCGCATTCCAGACCCCGTCGAGGTGGTCAATGTCATCGCCGTGCAAAGGGGCACCCGCGACACGAATCGCTATGTGATGATGAGCGGCGACATCGACTCCCGCGTGAGCGACCCGATGAACTTCACCTCCGACTCCCCCGGCGCGAACGACAATGCCTCGGGCATGGCGGGGGTTCTCGAGACCGCACGCGTGTTAAGCCAGTATCAATTCCCCGGCTCCATCGTCTATACCGGCCTCTCCGGAGAGGAACAGGGTTTGAACGGCGGCGCCATCTTCGCCGAATACCTCCTTGAGCAGGGCTGGCATATGCAGGCGGTCATCAACAACGACATGATCGGCAATATTCGCGGCGTCAATGGAGTGGTCGATAACGCCACTGCGCGGGTCTTCTCCGAGGGCACGCGGGACGTCGAGACGCCGGAGGAGGCGCAGCAGCGTCGCTTCCAGGGCGGCGAGGTCGACTCGGCCTCGCGCAACCTCGCGCGCTACATCGACACCATGGCCGACCGCTTCGTGCCCAACCTCGACGTGATGATGGTATACCGCCTCGACCGTTTCGGACGCGGCGGCCATCACCGCCCCTTCAATGAGGTTGGTTTGCCGGCCGTGCGCATCATGGAGACCAACGAGAATTACACTCAGCAACACCAAGATATTCGCGTTGAGGATGGCATCGCCTATGGCGACGTGATCGAGCACGTGGACTTCGACTATGCCGCGAAACTCACGGCGCTCAATGCGGTCACACTCGCCTCGATGGCGTGGGCCCCCGCCCCTCCGCTCGATGTCAGCATCCGCGGTCAAGTCAGCCCCGACACCACGCTGCGCTGGAAGAAGGTGCCCGGTGCAGTTTCTTATCGACTGCACTGGCGCCTGACCACCGACTCACAGTGGACGAATTATCGAACGGTCGGGGATGTCGAGGAATTCACGCTGGAGAATGTGGTGATAGACAATTATTTCTTCGGCGTCTCCAGCATCTCGGAGACGGGTGTGCAGAGCCCGGTCGTGTTCCCCGGGCCCGCTGGGGCTTTCTAATTACTGAGGATTGCTGCAGGCGACTGCGCCATTCTTGATGACGGTATTGATGGCGCGCACCTGTGTGATGTCCTCGATGGCATTGCCATCGAGTATCACCAGATCCGCCAGATAACCCCGCGCGATCTTGCCGAGTTGATTGCCCGCGCCCAGCGCATCGGCCGCGTCGCCAGTCGCCGCGCGCAGCGCCTGCGAAGTGCTAAGCCCCGCCTCGACATAGATCTCCAATTCGCGATGCAGTGAGTCTGCGAAGGTCACGAACGGCGAGTCCGTGCCCGCCACGATGCGTCCGCCACCATTCACAATCTTCAGCAGGGTCGCCTTCTGCGCGTCGAGGTCGGAGCTGCGTTCACTCAGGGCCATGGTCGGCGTGATGATCACGCGGGACTTCGTGGTCAGCTCGATCACGTCCTGATAGGCGATATTGAGGCGACTCTCCTTCAGGCTAAAGCCGCGTCGACTGGTGGCCGCCAAGTGCTCCATCTGGTCGATGCCATTGGCGACGGCTGGATAGAGTTCGTGCGAGGACACGGGGATGCCACTGGCATGGGCCAGCTCGATCACGCGCTTCTGCGCGCTGTAGTCTTGGCGCACATAGCTCTTATACATATCCAGCTGTAAGGCCGTGGATAGCCGCATGGAATCCGCCACACGCTCGTCACTCTCCACCGTCTCGGAAACGCCATAGGAGATGCGTGTGCCTTCGTTCAGTGGGCCTGCGGTAAACACGCGCGGGCCGGGCCGACGGCCGGAGGCCTCCGCCTCGCGGCGCTCCACGGCGTGATAGGGATCGTCGCCGGTCTCGCGCACCGAGGTAATCGCATTGCACAGATACAGCTCGCCTAGCGTCACGCCCTGATTTATGGACTGATGGGTATGGTTCTCGATCAGGCCGGGCATCACAAACTTGTCCGAGGCATCGATGAACGGGCCAATGACCTGACTAAACCCGGCCATGCGCACATCCACGATCACGCCGTTGTTAATCACGATATCCACCGAGGAGGTCGTGCCGTCATTGACGCCATCGAACAGGCGCCCCGCCCTGATCGTGAGCGACTGCGTCGGGCGCACCTGGACCCACTCGGGCTGGATGTCCAAGTCCCGTGTCTGACCCGAGGCCTTGTCGAATAGCTTTATGGCCGCGCCATCCATATAGATCAACTTGCTGCCATCGGCAGACCAGCTCGGGTTCTCGCCCGCGCCGGCAATCTGCCTCGCCAGTCCGAGCGTGCCGTCGTTGCCCATGGCCACGGACCACAGCGCGCCATCGACTCGGTAGACTAACTCTCCGCTTGCCGACCAAGCCGGGCGATTGTGTTGACGTCGACCGAGGGACTTGCCCGGCACAGGGGCCACGAAGAACTTTTCGCCAACGCCATCGGCGGGCAACACATAGAGCTCGTTGAAACCCTCGCGGAAGCGGCTATTGCCCGGGTCGCGATGGGTGACCACGATCTTGCTACCATCGGGCGACCACGCCGGCGTGCTGGGCCCGAACATCGGCTCGGAGATCACACTCTCTGCAGAGCTGGCCAGGTCGATCACATTGACAGTGGACGAGACGAACACGCTGTTGCCCTCGTCCTTTAGATACGCGATCTTACTGCCATCGGGCGACCACACCGGCGCACTCGCGGGCTTGTCGACGGCGCTGACTTGGACAGCGCTGCCATCGCCGAGCGTCATCACCCACACATTGGCGATGCCGCCGCGGTCCGACACCCAGGCGATGCGCTCGCCGTCGGGCGACCAAGACGGGGAGATGTCGATCGCCACATCGTCCGTGAGTTTCTTCGTGACACCCGTCGCGAGATCGCTATGCCAGATGTCACCCAGTGCGGCGAACGCGGCTTGGCTGCCATCGGGCGCTAAGATGGGGTCGATTATGCCTAGGGCTTTCTTAGGCGTCTGATCCAGGAAGTCATAGGTGCGTCGCTCGTAGGGGGTACGGTCGAGGGTGACCTTGGCGGAGAAAGGCACCGCTCGGCCTGGCTCTCCGGCCGGGCTCAGGGTCTTCACTTGACCATCGGCTGTGTAATACAACGTGCCGTCCGGCCCAAGGCTGGGGCGGAAGGGAAAGATATCGCCACCCTCGACTATATGATTGGCGCCAAGTCCATCCAAGGGGACGTGGGCGATGAAGGTCTCGCGCTCGTCTATGCCGACGATGTACAGGGCGTTGCCATCGGCGGACCAGAGCGGCGCGCCCAATAGCGGCGCTCGATACAGCTCGCGAAAGCCCTGCCGGGCGTTCAGGTCCCGCACTACTAGGCGGTTGATCGGCCCATCGATCACCCAGGCTAAGTTATTACCATAGGGCGAGAGTGTCGGATAGACGGCATTGCCATCGCCGGAGAAATACGGCGTCGTCGGCGGTGCGTAGCCAGTCTCCCTGGCGCTGGTCAGGGGGCGACGCTCGCCGCTGCTGCGATCCGTCATCCACACGGCATAGCCGCCGTCCTCGTCGCTGGAATAGAGTATTTGCCGACTGTCTGCGGTAAAGGCTGGGTAGCGGGCATCGGCGCTGGCGCCATTGGCTAGGCGCGTCAGGTCGCTGCCATCGGGGTTCATCGACCAGATCGCGAAGGCATCTCCCACGAAACCATAGAAGGCAATGCGCGAACCGTCGGGGGCCCACACGGGCTCCTGCGCGTCCATCTCGGGGGGAGTTAGGGCTCGTGCATCGCCGCCGGTGGCCGGCAGCGACCAGAGCACGCCCTGCAGCGCGATGATCAGGCTGCGCCCGTCGGGGGAGACCGCCGCCGCCATATTCGTGCCCTCGGTCATCACGGCGTCGACCAGCACGCGCTCCTGGGCGAGAGCAGCGCTCGCGATGCCGCCAGTGCACAGAAACAAGGCCAGTAGAGGAGTGCTAAACCACACACGGGCTTGGGACGGGCTGGCAACGGACATTGGTTCTCTCCTGAATTGAAATTCGCTGTTGGGAATTTGCAGCAATCCGAATTCACAAGCAAGAGGCGCAGGCTAATCCCATGCCTGCAAGGCGCTTAGGAAGTTTGCTCGAGGGCGTCCTCGAGCGCCTCGCACACGGTGCGGATCACCATCAGGCGTGCCACCTTCTTATCGTTCGCCGGCACCAGAGTCCAGGGCGCGTTGGCGGTGCTGGTGCGGGACACCATGTCATGCACCGCTTGCTCATAGCCCGCCCACTGCTCGCGGTTGCGCCAGTCCTCGTCGGTGATCTTGTAGTTCTTCCAGTCCACCTCTTCGCGCTCCTTGAAGCGACGCAGTTGCTCCTCGGGGCTGATGTGTAACCAGAACTTCTTTAGCACGATGCCGTGTTCGGTCAACTGTTCCTCGAAGTCATTGATCTCTTGATAGGCGCGCTCCCAATGCAGTCTCGGGGTCAGGCCTTCGACGCGCTCCACAAGGACCCGTCCATACCAAGATCGATCGTAGACGGTCACATAACCCGGCCTCGGCAATTGCCGCCAGAAGCGCCACAGGTAGTGATGGGATTTCTCCTCGTCGCTTGGCGCCGCGACCGAAATCACCCGTACGAGGCGCGCGTCGATGCCCGCCACAAGGCGACGAATATTGCCGCCCTTGCCCGCCGCATCCCAGCCCTCGAACACCAATACCGTGTCGCGTTTCTCTTTCTTCGCCTGCCACGTCAGGCGCCGCAGCCGATTCTGCAGCTCGTGCAGCTCCCGCTCATAGTCATCGCGCCCCACGTGCCCGGAAAGGTCCAATGTGTCGAGGATGGTCTTGCCACCCTCGCCCTTGTTCTCGCGCTTGGCTGCGGGTTGTTGCTGCTGTGCCGAATGCTCGATCGTCTCGCGGCAGCGCGTCATGCTCTCCACCAGTATCTTCGCCACGCTGATATGCTGGTAGTGCTCGTCGGTGGCCTCGATGATATGCCACGGCGCTATGGCCATATCGGTGTGACGAATGGCACGCCCGGATACCGCGATAAAACGCTGATATCGTTTCGCGAAAATACTCAATTGCGGACTGGCGATTTGCTCTTCGATGTCCTGATCTACGCGCCGGTCTTGCTCCTGCTTGCTGATGTGAAACCACAGCTTGATGACGAGGGCGCCATCATCGATCAGCAGCTGCTCGAACTCGACGATATGCCGCAATTCGTGCTCGAATTTATCGACAGTGCTGCGCTCGAATGCCTGCTCGACGATCGGTTCGGTATACCAGGAACCGAGCATGAGGCCGATGCTGCCTCGCTCGGGCAGCGCCCGCCAGAAACGCCAATAACGCGGACGCTCGCGCTCCTCATCGCTCAACTCCCAGAACGCGTTGGTACGCACCCCACGCGAGTCGAACCAGGTATTGAGCCGATTGACCACACCGCCTTTGCCCGCCCCCTCGACCCCCGCGATGACGATCAGCACCGGCACTTGCAAGTCGCGCAGTTGGCGCTGCAGGCTCAGAAGCTGCGCGCGCAATTGCGGTTCCTGTGCATCGAAATCTTCCTTGCTGACGGTGCGTCCTAACTCAGCGGTCTCAAACATGTGCCACCTCTTCGCAGTATTAAATGCAGGCCCTCAGCTTAGCATTGCTTTGCGCACAACGGGGATACGCCGCGCTGCCTACAAATGCGAGCACATTCACACTATGATGAGGAAACTTTTCCAAAGGACAAAGTGTCGGCATTGCAGCGGCTATGGCATCATGCCCTTCGTCCCACTCCAACATAACGAGCCCACTATGGATGAGAAGCAATTCACACTGAAGTTGAAGCGCATCGAGCGCTACCTATTCCAACTGGATTTCGGCGAGTTCGGCAATATCCTCGCCGATGAGCCCGAACCACTAGGCGGCGGCGAAGGCCCGAGCCCTTCGGCGATGCTCGCCGCCTCCGTGGCCAACTGCCTCTCCGCCAGCCTGATCTATGCGCTGAGTAGGAAGAAAGAAGACCCGGGCGAGATGACGGCCGAGGTCACTGGCACCACTGGGCGGGTCGGCAAGTATCTGCGCATCACCAACGTCAAGGTCGCCCTACAATTGGGTGTTGCAAAGGAAGAACTCAGCTCCCTAACCGACGCGCTCAAGGTGTTCGAGAACTTTTGCACAGTAACCCAGAGCGTGCGCGCCGGTGTCGAAGTCGATGTCGAGATTAGCGATAACACCGGCACCGTCGTGCACCGCAGCGCCGATCACGCTGAATGACAGGATCCGAATCGACACGAGCACCCTCCCTAGCGAAGTTCGTCGCCGTCAGCATTCTCACCTGCGTCGTAGTGGTCGTGTTCGCCCGTCTCGCCTATGGCCTCGTGCTTCCGAGCATGCAGGCCAGCCTAGGCCTAAGTTTCACCCAGGCCGCATTGCTGGGCACGGTCACCGCGCTCGGCTATCTCTCTCTCGTCCTGCCCGCCGGCCTATTCGCCGCTCGCTACGGGGCCAGCCGCGCCATCTTGCTAGGCTGCAGTTTCGCCGTGCTCGGCTTCAGTGGCTTGGCACTGGCCTCCTCCTACGCGGTCTTGGTGCTGCTGATGCTGTTGTTGGGAGCCGCCACGGCATTCGCCTACACTCCGATGATCTCCCTACTGGGCAGCTGGTTCCCGGAGCGCCGGGGCACCGTCATCGGCTTAGCCAATAGCGGAGTCGGCTCAGGCATGTTCCTGACCGGCGCGTTCGTGCCCTTGCTCACCGAGGCGGGCCAAGGCCCAGACACAGGCTGGCGCTTGGTCTGGGCGCTGTTCGCATTAGTCGCCCTATTGTGCGCCGTGCTCGTGTTCTGGCTGCTTCGCGACCCTCCGAGGAGCAAGCCGAATACGCCCGAGCAACGCAAACACAGCGGCATCGCGAGCGCCTATCGCAACCCCCACGTCCTGACGATCGCCTGGGTCTATGGCATCGTGGGCGTCACCTATATTCTGCAATCACTATTCATGTATAGCTTCGCGCTGGATACCGGCCTGTCGCCCACTAGCGCAGGGCGCCTCGTCGCCCTGATGGGCGTGCTGTCGATTTTCGCGGCACCGGGCTGGGGCTGGGGAGCGGACCGCATTGGCCATGCCCAAGCCCTGATGATCTGCATGGCGTTGGCCATGATCGGCACGCTGCTGCCCGTAGCGTGGCCCGTGTACCCCGCCTTCGCGGCGCACTACCTCCTACTAGGGATCTCGACCACGGGACAGTTCACCTCCATCCTCGCCGCCGCCACTCGCACCGTCTCGCGGGAGCAAGCGGCGGTGGCGATCAGCTTCGTCACGCTGTTCTTCGCCGCGGGTCAGCTTATCGGCCCATCGGCGGCGGGGATTCTGCTCGAGTACACCGGCAATTTTCGCCTCATGTTCATGATCAGCAGCGCCTTGCTTGGCCTTGGCATTTTCATGAGTTGGCGCAGCGGCACACAGCTATAAGCGACCTTGTTGTTTAGCATATTGTCCATGGTATGCTCTTGCGTATAAGTGCATTGGCATGGATACCACTGCAAATTGCCAATCAAAATAATGCTAAAGGGGAAGTATTAATATGTTCGACGCCAACACACACCGTAAGCACCGCCACAGCTCCTTATTCCTCGCCCTCGCACTCAGCGTAGGCCTCAGTGCAGCTGCCTTTGCCAAGCCCGATGCGAGTGTCAGCTCTTTGCAACTGGCGGGCCCTGCCGCGGTAGGCCTAGACGCCGAAGACGTGCAGGCTCTGCGTGCGGGCATGCAAGCCGCCATCGATGCCGGGCAGATTCCTGGCGCAATACTCATGGTCGCGAACAAAGACCAAGTAGGCGTGCTGGAGACCGTAGGTAAGCAAGGTCCGAATGACGCGACCCCCATGAACCAAGAGACCATCTTTCGCATCTATTCGATGAGCAAGCCCATCGTCAGTGTGGCCGCCATGATGCTTGTCGAGCAGGGCAAACTCGCGATAGAAGACCCAGTGTCCAAGTACATCCCCGAATATGCGAGCCTAACTGTCATGGCCGAGGGCGAACAGCCCCGCCCGGCGCTGAAAACGATGACCGTCGAGAACCTCCTGACCCACGAGTCGGGGCTAATTTATGGCGTGTTCGATCCAGACAGTGAGCTAGGCAAGATGTATCTCGAGGCCGGCTCGTCCTCCTATGCCATTAGCGCCTTAGAACTCGCGCGCCGCCTTGCCGCGTTGCCGCTGCGTTTCGAGCCAGGCACCAAGTGGCACTATAGCCGTTCGACGGATGTGCTCGGCGCTGTCTTAGAGGTCGCCTCCGGCAAGCCGTTAGATGTGTTGCTGGACGAGATGATCTTTACCCCCCTCGGCATGGACGACACAAGCTTTTATATTCCAGCGACCAAGGCGAAAGACCTCGCCGAGCCGATCTACGGCGATGTGACCACCCCACTAGTTAAGGAGCCGATGTTTTCCGGCGGCGGTGGCTTGAACTCAACGACGGAAGATTATGCTCGCTTCGGTTTCATGCTGATCAACGGCGGCGAGTACATGGGGACGCGCCTAATCAAAGAAGAGACGATCGCGCTGATGCGTCAGCCGAAAATCGGCACCGAGGTCGACCGCAGCAGTTTCTTCTTCGGCAATGCCGGCGATTTCGGCCTAGGCTTCGGCTTGATGCCCACACAGATGGGTAAGCCGGAAACCGCCACGTTTGGATGGGACGGCGCAGCAGGCACCGCGTTCTGGGTTGACCCAAGCAATGAATTATTCGTGGTGTATATGATTCAAGCAAGGGACGTACCCGGTGGCCTGAATTTCCGCGCGCGTACGACCCTTTATAAAGAACTGGCCGATTAAAACACTAGGCACAGCTGACAGAACAGGAGGACCTTTTCGAAAGGCGCACTATGCAAGAACAATTTTTTAAAGAACTAAGCTGTAAACAATGCGTGAATGCGGCCGAACTTGGCTTCGATTTTAGTTTCGCATTTCAACCCATAGTGCGCGCCAGTACGCGGGAAATCATCTCCTATGAGGCACTCGCACGCGGCACCGCGGGCGAGCCCTTCATGGAGGTGTTCAGACATGTGACCGAAGAGAATCTGTATAGGTTCGACCAAGCCTGCCGCGTGAAGGCTATTCGCAAGGCGGCAGAACTTGGCATGACAGTCACCCTGAATATCAACTTCTCCCCCAACGCCGTATACAAACCCGAACTGTGCATCCGCACCACGATTGCTGCGGCTAAAGAATTTAACTTCCCGGTCCAGAACATCAGCTTCGAGGTAACCGAGGGTGAAGAAGTAGTCGAGAAGGCCCACCTGATTGCGATTATTCGCGAGTACCAAAGCTTGGGATTCTCTACCGCCATAGACGATTTTGGCGCCGGCTACGCGGGCCTAAACTTGCTGGCGGACTTTCAACCGGACTATATAAAAATCGATAGAGCCCTCATCGACCACGTCGATCAGAGCAAGTCACGTCAGGCCATCGTCAAGGGCATAGTGCTGACTTGTTCACTGCTGGATATCGGTGTACTTGCCGAAGGAGTAGAACGCGCCGAAGAGTTCACTTGGCTGCGGGATCAAGGCATCGACCTATTCCAAGGCTATTACTTCGCGCGCCCAGGATTCGAGCATCTGCCCGAGGTAGACCCGGCCCTATTCGAGGTTTGAAGTGACCCAAGCGACTATGATTTGGCAATACTTGCGCTTCGACCAGCTCACGACGACTCGGCTATATCAGATTCTCAAGATTCGCCAAGAAGTCTTCGCCATAGAGCAAAACTGCGTGTATTTGGACGCCGATGGCAAAGATGTGTATGCCCTGCATGTGTTTGCCACCATTGATGACGAACTCGTCGCCTATTGCCGCGTGTTACCCCCCGGCCTAAAATACCCCGAAGCCTCTATTGGCCGCGTCCTAAGCTCCTCGGCAGCACGGGGCAGCGGCGCGGGGCGCGCGTTGATGGAATATGCGCTCACCGTCTGCACGGAGCTCTACCCAGACAGCGGCATCCGTATATCTGCCCAGCTTTATCTGGAAGGGTTCTACAGCAGCTTTGGCTTTAACAGTTGCTCCTCGCCCTACGACGAAGACGGTATTCCCCATATCGAGATGCTCAAGCCCTAAGCTCTGCCCTTATTCGCACACGCCGAAAATGTTAAGCTGCACGCCCTAAGTCCTCTCTATTCGCTATAGGTCCCCGCTCGATGAAGAAATTTACTGTGTTGATCGGCATCGTGTCGGTCATCCTATTGGCCACCCTTCCCATGTTATTGGGCTTGTTGGTCGATGATGCCAACACCGCCGCACGCCTGCGCGAGATCACCGGCCAGCCCGGTCTCACCCTAAATACGCGCTCGGGCTGGTTCAGCAGTATAGGGACCGCACAGATTGAATCACCAATTATCGCCGGCGTAGCCTATGAACAGGTCCTAGTGGATGCCGACTTGGAGATCATCCACGGGCCACTGCTGTGGACCGAACAGGGTTTCCGCTTCGGCTTGGCCTGGGTGGACATCACCCCCGTGCTGCAAGGGCTGGAAGAGAATGACTTGCTACAGACCCTGTTCCAACCCGATAGCGGCGCGCAGATCTCCCTAATGGCCGGATTCGACGGCGCGCTACACGCCCAGCTGCGCAGTGGCCCATTGCGCTATGCCCAGCGCCAACGGACATTCGAGTTCGACGACCTTGTGGCCAACATGGATATCGCACGCAACGGCGCGGCCACAGTAGGGCTGACCAGCAGCAGCGTCAATATCAGCGAACCCCTCTATGCGCTGACCATCGACGCTCTCGACGTGGAACTGCAAAGCGCCAGCCTCGACGCGTCGCCATTACCCGGTTCTCTGGCTATTAACGCCGAGTCTGCGCAATTCAATGGCGTGCAAAGGTTGACCCTTGGCGGCATTAGCATAGACTATGTCGCCCGCGAACAGGCCAGTGCCGAAAATGGCCCACCCAGCCTACTATTGGAGCAACGCATACAGGTCGCCACGCTTGAGTCCGAGCTGCCGGTTAGCGCTTTCGGTATGCAGACGCAGCTAGAGGGCGTAGACCTTCAGCTCGTGGCAGAATACCTGCGTCTGCAACGCGATTTGCAGATGGGCGACCCAGACAGCTCTGCCGAACAGCTAGAGGAAGTCTATATAGAGATGTTGCGCGAACCCTTTACGCAGCACAGCCTGATCACCGCCACCGCCTGGGGCGGTGAGCACCAAGCAGATCTAGAGATTATTTGGCCCGGCGAGCCCACCCTACTGACGATGGACCAGCTCACACTGGGCCGCGTGGTAGGCCTGCTCTACGCAGAGCTCGAGCTAAGGGCGAATGAGGCGGCGCTGCTGGACAGCATGTTCGCCGCCTCTGTGCGTAACTACACGGCACAGGGAGTGCTGCCGCAGGATAACGGCGATGTCGTGATTACTGCTATCTTGCAGGGAGGCAATATGATTCTGAATGAACAGCTCATCCAGCTTGCCCCATTCCTCAACATTGGAAACGCCGGAACACCATGACACAGAAAGCCGCAACACCCATCAGCAACGCGCCAGCACGCCACCTGTTCTCCTACCCCAAGTACTGGGCGGAGTGCTATGGCACGGCACCATACTTGCCGATGTCCCGCGCCGAGATGGATGCGCTGGGCTGGGATAGCTGCGACATCATCATCGTCACCGGCGATGCCTATGTGGACCACCCCAGCTTCGGCATGGCAGTCATCGGCCGCATGTTGGAGTCCCAAGGTTTCCGAGTCGGCATCATCGCCCAGCCCGCCTGGGACAGCGCCGAGCCATTCAAGGCACTCGGCGCGCCGAATCTCTTCTTCGGCATCGCCGCGGGTAATATGGACTCGTTGATCAACCGCTACACCGCCGACTTGCGCATCCGCACCGATGACGCCTATACGCCTCACGGCGAGGCGGGTAAGCGCCCCGACCGCTCCACTATCGTGTATAGCCAACGCTGCCGCGAAGCCTACTACGACACGCCAATCGTGATCGGGGGCATCGAGGCCAGCCTGCGCCGCATCGCCCAGTACGATTATTGGAGCGACAAGGTGCGCAAGTCGATCCTGATCGACTCCAACGCCGACATCCTGCTCTACGGCAACGCCGAGCGCGCGATCGTCGAGGTGGCCCATCAGATAGCCGCCGGCCACAGCATGGAAGAGCTGCGCGACATCCGCGGTACAGCCGTACTACTAGACGAAGTACCTGCAGGCTGGACCGAGATCGACTCTACGCGCATCGACTGGCCGAGTAAGATCGACGCCATTCCTAATCCCTACGAGATGAAAGACCCGGAGACGCAGAGCTGCGCCACCAACGATGCCGGCAACCCCGATGTCGACGAGCCCAGCCCGATGCGCATCATCCCCATGCCGCTGCACCGCAAGAACGCTCTGGAGCGAGCGACGACTTATATCCGCCTGCCCTCGTTCAACAAGGTGCGCAATGACCCGGCCCTGTATGCCCACGCCTCCCGCGTGCTGCATCAGGAAGCCAACCCGCACAATGCCCACGTGCTGGTGCAGAAACACGACACCAAGGAGATCTGGGTGAACACGCCCCCCATCCCCTTGGAGACCGACGAGATGGACGGCGTCTTCGACCTGCCCTATCAGCGTCGCCCACATCCGTCCTATGGTGATGCCAAGATCCCGGCCTATGACATGATCAAGACCTCGGTCAACATCATGCGCGGCTGTTTCGGTGGCTGTACCTTCTGCTCCATCACCGAGCACGAGGGCCGCATCATTCAGAGCCGCTCCGAGGAGTCCATCCTCAAGGAGATCGGCCAGATCCGCGATCAGGTGCCCGGCTTCACCGGCACCATCTCCGATCTAGGCGGCCCCACCGCGAATATGTATCGCCTCAATTGCAAGTCCGAGGCCATCCAGTCGAGCTGCCGCCGCCTATCCTGTGTCTACCCCACCATCTGCCAGCATTTGGAGACGGATCACAAACACACCACGGCGCTCTATCGCAAGGCACGCGCCGTGCCCGGCATCAAACGCGTGGCGATTGCCTCGGGCCTGCGCTACGACCTCGCCGTGCGCGACCCAGAGTATGTGGAAGAGTTGGTCAGCCACCACGTCGGCGGCTATCTGAAGATCGCGCCCGAGCACAGCGAAGAGAACACGCTGTCCAAGATGATGAAGCCCAGCATCAGCTCCTACGATGAGTTCAAGGAGATGTTCGATCGCTTCAGCAAGAAGGCCGGCAAGATTCAATACCTGATCCCCTACTTCATCGCCGCCCACCCGGGCACCGATAACAACGAAATGCTCAATCTCGGCCTTTGGCTGAAGAAGAATAAGTTCCGCCCCGACCAGGTGCAGACCTTCTACCCCTCGCCCATGGCGCTGGCCACCGCTATGTATTACAGCGGCAAGAACCCGCTCAAGAAGGTGACCTATAAGAGCGAGAAGGTCAGTGTGGTAAAGCAGATAGAACATCGCCGAGTGCAGAAGGCGTTCCTACGCTATCACGACGAGAAGAACTGGCCGCTGCTGCGCCTAACGCTCAAGGAGATGGGCCGCGAGGATATGATCGGCGATGCGCCGCATCAATTGGTGCCTGCCGAGCAAGCATCGGGCCGCCCGCGCGGACTGAAGTCACGCAATGGCAAGCCGGGCGCGAATAGGACACCGGCACGTAGGCCGCGCAGATAGATCAAAGGGGTCAGAGTAACTTGATAAGATCAAAGGGGTCAGAGTAACTTGATTTTCAAGTTACTCTGACCCCTTTGATCCCCACTTTGATCTTCTGACCCCTTTGATTGACCCCCACCCGCTTTCACTCACTCATTCTCCGCCCGCACCCACACCTGCGCATCGCCATCGCTCCCGCTCGTCACCGTAAACACGATTGGGCTGCAGCAAACCTGGCAGTCTTCGATATATTCCTGTTCCTGCTCCAGCGCCTCGATGAGTACGTCGATCGCCTCGCCGCAGTACGGACAGGAAATAGTCGTTTCCAGCAGCTCATTCATTCGCGACTCCTGAGGAAATCGACGGCCTCCGCCTTCTGCTCCAGCGGAAAGCACTGCATGCCGACATTTCTAAATATCTTGTTTTCGAGACACACGATCTTGGACACCCATTGCTTGTCGGTGACTATGGCCACCCTGCTGATCTTGGATATGCCCATCTCGAATAGGTATTGAATCTTGTCGATGATACCCGCGAGCTCGACACCGTCGAAGGAATCGATCTGCTCATAGAGCACTATATCGCCATAGGCGCGAATCTTACCCTTCATCTCACTGAACACGAGCTCCATATCATCTTCAGTAACTTTGCCTGAGATGCGAAAAGCGATGGCATTGTCGATACCGATGTCTAGCATTTTCAACATATCAAACTCCTGTGTTATTGGATTTTTATTGCAAATAAGAATCTATCTCATTATCATTGCGTCTAGTAATTGATGCCAACGGCATCCCTTTGACCATGTATTGAGGATCTAGAATGTTATCGTCTTCCCGAAGCTCCCTGTTTAGCGCTATCGCCCTCGCCTTGGCAGCCGCTAGCGCCCCTACACTTGCACAGGAAGAGGTCCTGATCATTGGCAGTCGTGAAGACGCGCGACGTGTCGCAGGCTCCGGCTCTGTCATCGGGCAGGAACAGGTGCGCATCGAAGCCGCAACGGATATCAACCAACTTCTCAAGACTGTTCCAGGCATCTATATTCGTGAGGAAGATGGCGCGGGCCTAAGACCAAATATTGGCATACGCGGAGCCACCTCCGAACGCAGCAGTAAAATCACCTTGTTAGAAGACGGTGTCATGATAGCACCTGCGCCCTATGCCGATCCTTCGGCCTATTATTTCCCCACCGCCGCGCGGCAAACAGCTGTCGAGGTGCTCAAGGGAGCTCCCTTGCTGCGCTATGGCCCGCAAACAACAGGTGGCGTACTCAACCTTGTATCCACCCCTACTCCCGAGCGAACTAGCGGCTCGTTGCAGCTGAGTGCGGACGAGCGCGGCTCTAGCGATCTGCACGGCTGGGTCGGCTCCGAGACCGACGGATTAGCATGGCTTGTTGAAACCGTTCAGCGCGATGGCGAAGGATTCAAACAAATCGATCGCGCTGGAGACGAGGCGGGGTTCGAGATAGCCGACTATGTCGCGAAGCTCGCGTGGGAATCGCAGGGCGAAGGACCTAAGCAACGCCTCTTTTTGAAGGTCCAATACTCCGAAGAGACTTCTAACGAGACCTATCTAGGTCTCACCGATGTCGACTTCGAGCAGGACGAGAATCGACGTTACGGGTTGACCTCTATAGACGCGATGGACAATCAACACGATGGCGCGCAGGCGTCCTACAGCATTGACCTGAGCGAAAGCCTAAGCGCTACCGCGCTCGTCTACCGCAACAACTTCCACCGCGATTGGTTCAAGCTCGATGGGGGCTCTACATTGATAGATGCCGCCAACAATGGCGACGCAACCGCTCAGGGAATACTTGACGGCACAGTTGACCGCTCGGGTTTACGGTATAAACACAATAATCGCTACTACGAATCGGAAAGCGTCGAACTCAATTTTGCGCTAAGCATGCAAGACCACCAGATACAGTTTGGCGCGCGCAGCCATGCAGACGAGGTCGATCGTTATCAGGAAGTTGAACTGTATGACCAAGTCAACGGGGCACTCCAGTATCGCAACACCTTGCTTCCTGGGGCTAGTGACAACCGCGTAGGCAGCTCTGAGGCAATAAGCTTGTGGTTAGTCGACCAGTGGCAGGTTAGCCAACGCCTTAGCCTAAACGCTGCACTTCGATATGAAGACGTAGATACCATCGAGCAGCGTTACAATGCTACAGACCGAAGCGTTCTAGGTGTTCGTGCGAGCAATAGCACGGAGGAATTCCTGCCCGGTGCTTCCTTTACCTATGAGCTAAGTACGCAGTGGCAACTACTTGGCGGAGTCCATCGCGGATTCTCCCCCCTAGGCGCAGGTGCGCAGGAGATCGACGCACCGGAGACTAGTACTAACTGGGAAACCGGCTTACGCTACGCCAACAACAACTGGTTCCTAGAGGGCATCGCCTTCTATAGTGATTTCTCGAATAAATCTGAGAACTGCTCTCTGGCAAGCCCCTGTAGTAATGGCGAGACAACTGGCACTTACAAGACAGGGTCCGCGACAATCTCAGGGCTTGAGCTACAGGCGAGCACATCGTTCGCAACTTCGAATTTCAATATCCCCCTCGACCTAGCCTACACATGGACCGATGCCCGCATTAATCGCGATAACTCCGTTACAGGCGTTCGCAGTGGAGACCTACTCAAGGATGTGCCAGAGCACTTATTTAGTTTACGCTCCGGCCTCGAACACAGCAGCGGCTGGAACAATTATCTCGTCGCGAAATTCATCGATGATCAGTGTGTCAGCGTGAGCTGTAACCGCGCCACTGGAGCCAGAAGCACTACCGACTCACTGTTCGTGATGGACCTAATTAGTCGCTATAGCATTACCGAAAAACTGCAAGCATTCTTGAAAGTCGAGAACTTGTTCGATGAACAACAAATTGTCTCTAGAGACCCTGACGGTGCTCGCCCCAACAAGCCGCGTACCGCCTCACTGGGCTTGAACTACCGTTTCTGAGAAAAACAAATGGGCCGGAGCAACTTAATCCTAGGGCAACTTAGGAGCGTAACTCTCAGTGGCGACAAAGTTGCTCTGACCCCTTTTATTATCGCCGGAAACGCACACTCATTGGGCACCACCGCAGCGAACATGCACTATGCCGTGCATCGAGGCTAAAAAACTGCGCACCAACTGTGTGCAAAACAACTCCTGCACTATCCTTAAAACGCCTCACACATACTTACGGATTTATCCGTAACATAATGAAAGCTATTTCATTTTTCTTCTCGCCGCCAGACTACGGCAGTACTCACAAGCAATGCATGCCCGTGCTTGGTACGCTTTCTGCTTAAGCCTTCGTGTTCCGTCTCGCGATCTAGCCCCGTGTTTCGTTATTGAACGACGAACAGTCAGTCGCTATGCGTGGATGAATTTTCGCCTCACGAGCATGCCCTTTGGCTGCTCCCACAGTACTTCCGATTTACTAGACTTCCGTCATAGGAGAGAAGTGAGCATGATGAAAAAATTCAAGCAATTACCTTTGCTACCCTTACTCGCGAGTAGCGCTGTGTTGCTCTCCGCGTGTAGCGACGATCCAGTACAGAGCAGTGCGCCAAGCGCATTGTCTTCTAGCACCGCATCCGCAGCGGCGCCCGCACCGGTAGCGAAACCCTTGGGCATCCGTCCCCATGGCGACACCACTACCGATATCGATATGAGCCTAGTACACAACGACGACCTCAAGGAGGTGTTTGCCTACATCGACGAGAACATCGACCAGCACGTCATCAACTTGCAGAAATGGATCCAACAACCCAGCATCTCGAACACCGGTGAAGGCATTCAGGAATCTGCCTATATGGTGGAGGGCTTCTTCGATCAACTCGGCTGCCAGGAGACTACAGTCTATGACGTCGGCATAACCGAATGGGGTCAGCAGGGCAACCCGGTGGTCTATGCGAAATGCGACGAGGGCGCCGAGAAGACTCTGGTGGTGTACTGGATGTATGACACCATGCCCATCACACAGCCCGACCTATGGAAGGCACCTCCCTTCGCGGCGGAACTAATGCCACAAGCCCCCTTCCCCCTCGTGATGATTGGCCGCGGCACCGCAAACTCTAAGGGTCGTCAAATGGCATTTTGGAACGCGATGATGTCAATCAAGGCGACTACCGGGAAGTTACCCGTAAATTTGATCTTCGTCGCCGAGGGTGACGAGGAACGCATGTCGATCGGCTATCGAAAATTCGTGCGTGAACATCCTGAATTATTCGCCGGCGCCGATGCCATGTGGGGCGGCGGCGGGTCGGAAGGCTGTGTATTCGTCGAGCTCATCACCAGTGGCGAGAGCTGGGGCCGCGGCCCGAACTACAGCAACATCCACGGCGGCAATAAGCGCTCCGTCGATGCGCCCGCCTGGCGTCATATTCAGATGCTCAGCACACTTGTGGATGAGACTGGCAACAAGGTCATGATCGATGGTTTCTACGACGACATCGAACCCCTGACTGCGGCGGAGGATGAGCGCCTGCGCAAATCTGCAGAGAACTTCAATGTGGATCTGGCGGCTACCAATCTGGGCGTGGCCCGCTTCATCGCCGACGACCCCTATGAGGTCACCAAGATGCGCCGCTATGGCACCTCGATGAACCTCGACGGCATCTGGGGCGGTAATATGTTCGAAGGTGGCTCGGGCGCCATTCTGCCCAACCGCATCGTGTCTAAACACAACTTCCGCTATCTGCCAGCACAAGACGGCATGGACATCGTAGATAAGCTACGCACTCACTTGGACAAGCATGGCTATGAAGATGTCGAGATCAATGTGGTCGGCGATGTGCCCTGGGCGAAAGTCACCAACGACAGTGACCTGCACGTGGCCGCGAATGAGATGCGCGCCGCCTTTGGCATGGCCCCAAATGAGTTGTCCTCCGATGAGACTATGCTAGGTGGCTATTGGCCCGCCTATCTGTTCTCGGGCGATGTGCTCAACATCCCCATCGCCAGTGGCATGGTAGGCAGCGGTGGCAACTCCCACTCAGCTAACGAGTTCTATGTCGTCGAAGGCGCTGGCGGCACATGGGGAATGGCCGACAGCGAGAAGTCCGTCGCCATGACGCTTTACAGCTGGGCCGGCCTAAACAAGCCAGAATGACCAAAGGGGTCAGAGTAATTTGATCATGCCCCTTTGATTGATCAAAGGGGTCAGAGTAGTTTGATTTTTCAAGTTACTCTGACCCTCTTGATCGCACCTACCTACCTGGCTAGAAGCGCTTATGCCTTCTTCTGCCACGCATACTTCTCAAACACCTTATCCACTGGCGTGTTGGCAATGTGATTGACGTAATTGCTAATGATTTTTTGCGACAAGCCCAGAATGATCTCTAGCAATTGTCTCTCCTCATAGCCCGCCGCAAAGAACGCTGCCACCTCTTCATCACTCAGATAGCCGCGCTTACGCACAATCGCTAGGGTCGTGTCGTGGAGGGCTTGAAGCTTCGGAGTCGGCATTGCGGTGCTGTCTCTAAGCGCATCAATTAGGCCTTGGTCGACCTTCATCATGTGAGCAATTCCGGTATGAGCGGGCACACAGTAGTGGCACTCGTGCTCAACATTGATGGTCTGCCATACCACGGTGATCTCGTCGGTATTGAAAGAGGAATCAACAAAGAGCTTATGCAGAGTTTGATAGCCTTCCAGAAGCCCAGGCGCGCTAGCCAACACACCATGCAACCCGGGAATGCGGCCGTTGGCCTTCAGGGAGGCCTCCAGTAGTGGTCGGCTCTGCTGTGGCGCGCTATCTAAGTCACGTATGGTCAACTTTGTCATTTTTCTCTCCTAGTCTAGTTAAATTGAGCGTTTCAAGGGGACGGCACTTCGCCGGCCCCTTCGTGAATCGACTTGAACACTTGTTCAATGCGGGCCATACTAACTGGACTTGAGCGACTGTTCAAGATAATATTGAACGACTGCTCAAATGGGCACATCAAGGGGATTGCAAATGAGCACTGCGAGACACGACCGCCAAGAGACCATCAAGAAGGCGACGCAGCTATTCTGGGAGAAAGGCTTCCATGCCACCTCGATGCGCAATCTGCAAGACGTCATCGACCTGCGTCCCGGCAGCATCTATGCGAGTTTTGGTAGCAAAGAGGGGCTCTTCAAGGAAACCCTGCAGTTCTATGCCAACGCGAGCCTTGAGCGCCTAGCCGCACACGCCGCGACTTCGCCGCCCCTCGACGCATTGAAAGCATTTATTACGGAAAGTGTGAGTGCCAAGAAAGGCAGCAGCCCTAGCGATATGTGCATGCTCGCGAAAACCGTCGCGGAACTGACTCAAGACAACGCCGAGTTGCTCGCAGAGGCCAAACGCCTACTAAAAACCATCGAGACAGCATTCGCGCAGCTCGTTACGAAGGCTCAACAGGAAGGCGCCCTCGATGAGGGCAGAGAACCTCAACGAGTAGCAAGCTTCCTGCAGATGCAATTGATGGGACTGAAGGCCTACTCCAGAGCAACGGATGGCAAAGCGAACATCAAGGCCTTGATCGACGACGCCTTTGCCAGTCTAGCCTAAATATCAAAGGGGTCAGAGAAATATCAAAGGGGTCAGAGTAACTT
>DIAM01000022.1:0-57269 GCA_002416505.1 Gammaproteobacteria bacterium UBA5078 | reverse complement strand
GGGGTCAGAGTAACTTGATCGATCAAGTTACTCTGACCCCTTTGATCATGCCCCTTTGATCGAGAACTTTTCAAACTACTCTGACCCCTTTGATCGGGGTCTAGAAAAAGCCGACTAGATTGTAGGCGAGGATCGCCATGACGTAGGCGGACAAGCCGTATACTAGGAACAGTTTGAGGGCGAGAGTCTTGGAGCGACTCTCCTTACCGAGAATGGCCATGGTCGACACGCACATCAACGCGATTGCGAAGAACACCAGAAGCGCAACGCCCGAGGCGACGCTCATGCCACTGGCTTGTATCTGCTCTGCTAACGGCAACACATTATCGTCACTGTTCTCGATGCCGAACATGGTGCCGAGTGTGCCGACGAAGACCTCACGCGCTAAGAAGGAGGTCATGATGGCCACCCCATAGCGCCAATCCAGACCCAGCGGTGCGAACACCGGCTCTACCAACTTACCGAACTGGCCTAGCCAAGAGGCACCTAGATCCTGACCCATGGTGGGGAAATAGCCGAAGACCCAGATCACAATAGTCACCGTGAGAATGATCACACCCGCCTTGGTCACGAAATGCTTAGAGCGATTCCAAGAGTTTCGAATCAACGGCTGCCACGCCGGCAGTCGGTAAGGAGGCATCTCCAACACGAATGGCAGATCCTCGTATTGCTCGGCGCGCACGCGTGACAGCACACTGGTCGCAATCAAGCCACACATCATGCCGAAGAAATACACGCCAAACATCGCCACCCCCTGCAGACCCACCAAGCCACCGAATATGGTCGTCGCGGGAATGAACGCGGCAATCAGTAACGTGTATACCGGCAGGCGTGCCGAGCACGGCATCAAGGGAATGGCAATATAGGTCAACAGGCGCTTCTTCGGGGAGTCAATCGAGCGGGCCGCATAAATAGCGGGGATCGCACAAGCCACGCCGGAGAGCATGGGAATAAAACTCTTGCCAGTGAGACCGAACATGCGTAGCGGTTTATGGCAAATCAACGCGGCCCTAGCCATATAACCACTGTCTTCCAAAATGCCAATTACGAAGGTTAAAACGAAGATCTGCGGCACGAATACAAGGAATGCCCCTACTCCACCAAAGATTGCATCTTGCAAAAAATCCTTTGCAATCTGCGTAGGGACCAACGGCACTACTATGCTGGCAGCCCACGCGACGAGAGACTCGATGGCATCCATGACCGGCGCCGCCCACGTGAAGATAGACTGAAACATCAAGTACATAATGCCGAAGAAAACGATGCCCCCGAACGCCGTGTGCAGGAAGAAACTGTCTAGGCGGGCCTGACTCTTGATCAGCAGATCCCCCTTGGGCCCATACTTGTGTGCAAGCTTATGCGCCGTGCCCCGCAGGATCGCATCGGGTACGTCCACGATGCCACAACTGGCAGGCCCTTTGCCGCTGGCGATGCCATACTTGATCTGCTCTAACACAGCATCCAAGCCCTTTCCGCTACGCGCAGAAACCGGGACTACCGGCGCCTGAACCTCTGCGGCCAAACCCTCCAGATCCATGCTGATCTTGTGCTTCTCTAGCACGTCCATCATGTTTGCGATGACCACCGCGTGTTTGCCGTGACGCTCGCACTCGCGAATCACCTGAAGAGTAAAATACAGACTCTTCTCCAAACGCGTCACATCGATCAGGCAGAGCACCTGCACGACATCGGGATCATCCAACGCTTCGCTGAAATAATTGACGGCCACCTGCTCTTCACCGGATATCGCATGCAGTGAATAAGTGCCAGGAAAGTCTACTAACACCACCTCTGGCAGCGCCGCAAGTGCGCCACTGGCCACGTCCACCGTGATACCTGGATAATTGGCAACACGCTGATGCAAACCGGTGAGCCTATTAAAAAGCAGGCTCTTCCCAGAGTTGGGGCTGCCAATTAGGATGATTTTCTTCATGCCGAACCGACGGGTGTTATCAAGATGTGGCTGGCAACTTCATCGTCGAGAGAGAAGATGGAATTGGCGACACGAAACACCTTCGGCGAGCCAAACGCTGGGGTCTGCAGGCAGGTAACGACCTCCCCCGGATGAAAGCCTAGCTCCATCAGGCGAACGCGGTAGTTGTCCGCTAACTCCGGATCGAAATCTTGTATCTGGCCTTGCGTACCGGCGGTCAAAGACCAAAGTGAGGAGGACATACACACCAAAATTGAAGAAAGTGATTGCCGCAAGTAAACAGGCCGCGGCCAAAGGCGCGGGGATGATAACAATTATCATTAGTGACGGCAAAGAAGAAAATGCAGTACGAGCAATTGAAAAGGTGTAGGACTAGACAGACTCGGCGCGGGCTTTCATGTCGGCATAAGCCGCCTCGATCAGCGCATGCAGACTCGGCGCATCTAAAGGGCTGCCGGGTTTAATCTTGACATGGCGCATGAACTTACCGCTGCCTTCCAACAAACCCGCCAGGTCCTGCAATTCTGCCCCGCCGAAGAAACCCAAGTTGACATGGGCCTTGAACGCATTGACGTAGGCAAACGCCGCATCCCCGACACAGACGGTAGGCTGTGCATCGTGCAGCAACTCGCGCACGTCGTCGCCACACGCGCGCAGCGCCCTGAACCAACGCTGAGCGATCAACCCAAGCTCGTCGCCATGATCGAAAAACCACTGTTCTACCTCGGTAGAGTGAGAAACCGCACTGGGTAAATTAAAGATTCTGCCCATGTCCTTGCTCCTATTTTTTACGACAGCTCCTTTGCTCGAGACAATGCATCGGCTGGTGAAAACTCGACTGCAAATTTCAGGCGCAGAAACTCGCCTCCTCCGCGGTGGTACGACTGTTTTTCCTACCGGGATAACTTAGCCACTGGATCGCTAAGTTGAGATCTTCAACGATACTCCACGCCTCGATACACGTGCCATCATCGAGCTCCATCGATTCGGTGCTGTGGGCATCCTCGATCAGAGTCAGATCATAGCCTCGCTCCAATGCAGCATAGGCCGTGGCCCGAATGCACCAGTTACTAGCCGCACCCGCAAGGGTGATGTGAGTTGCCGCAAGCGCGGCCAACTCCTGCTCTAAATCGGTTTGCTCGAAAGCGGAGTTGTAATGTTTGTCGATTCGCGCCTCCCCTGCGGCGGGCACAAGTTCGGGCGTCCACTCCCATTCCGGCGAGCCATGAGGCAGGTCCTCGTCGGAGTGTTGGACCCATAGCACGGGAATACCAGCAGCCCGTGCACGCTCAACCGCACGGGCGACATTCTTGACGACCCGCTGCGCATCCCAGACGACACTAACGACGCCTACCTGCACGTCGACAACGATCAAGACTCCGTTGCTTCCTTCGCGTACTGTTGCCATGAAAATTATCCTCTCGATGAATTATCAAAAGATCATGCGCAAAGAGCTCTCACGATGCCGGCACTGAGAGCTAACAAACGACTGTCAGCGTTCTCGACGAATGCGATTGCTAACATACAGAAGCCCGAGAAACCCTCAGTCTCTTGCGCGCAACACGCTCAAGCCTAATGCGATGCAAACCACGCCCGAGAGCTTAGAATAATGACGGACACTCCCGCGATGGAGAGTGCCACGTGCACAATGCTTCCGGTGCCGATACCGAGGGCCGAGGCAATGCCAGCCGCTCGGCCTTGGCTAATACTTCATGTAATAATGCAGAGCGTATCTTGGCCGGGCGTAATCCACAGGAGAAAGCTCGCCGTCAGAAAAATTCAATAATTCTCCAAGTCCCCTGCTCCTTTTCAAATTACTCTGACCCCTTTGATCGACCCCTTTGATCGGGTCTAGTCCAGTTTGCTCAGGTCTCGCACCGCGCCTTTGTCCGCGCTAGTGGCCAGCAGTGCATAGGCCTTGAGTGCTGCGGAGACTTTGCGTGGACGCTCCTGCGCGGGTTTCCAGCCGATCTGGTCCTGTAGCATGCGCCGATCCGCTAGCTCCTCCTCGCTGATCATGACATCGATACTGCGGTTGGGAATATCGATGCGGATCTTGTCGCCATTGCGCACTAAGCCAATCGCCCCACCCGCGGCGGCCTCTGGCGAGACATGGCCGATGGAGAGCCCTGAGGTACCGCCGGAGAAACGCCCGTCCGTGAGTAGCGCGCAGGCTTTGCCCAGCCCCTTGGACTTGATGTAGGAAGTTGGATAGAGCATCTCTTGCATGCCTGGCCCGCCACGCGGACCCTCATAGCGCACGATCACGATGTCCCCTGCCTTGACCTTGTCTGCCAGTACATCGGCAACCGCTTCGTCTTGAGACTCCGTAACATAGGCCGAACCCTCGAATACCAAGATGGAGTCGTCCACCCCCGCCGTCTTCACCACACAGCCGTCGAGCGCGATATTGCCCCTGAGCACCGCCAACCCGCCTTCCAGGCTATAGGCATGCGCCAGCGAGCGAATACAGCCCTCTGCGCGATTACCATCGAGAGTCGGAAAACGGCAAGCCTGACTGAACGCGACCTGTGTGGGAACACCACCTGGGCCAGCCTTGTAGAACTCCAGCACCTTGGCGCTGGGGTTGCGCATGATGTCCCAAGCATCCAGAGCATCGGCCATCGTGGCGCTGTGTACCGTGGGCAAATGGCTATGTAGGAGACCCGCGCGATCCAACTCGCCCAGAATGCCCATAATGCCGCCGGCGCGGTGCACATCCTCGATGTGATACTTCGGAGTATTGGGCGCCACCTTGCACAGCTGCGGAATGGTCTTGGACAAGCGATCGATGTCCTCGAGAGTGAAGTCCACCTCCGCCTCCTGCGCGATAGCCAGCAAATGCAAGATGGTATTAGTAGAGCCGCCCATGGCGATATCCAGCGCAATACAATTCTCGAAGGCCTCGAAACAGCCTATGGAGCGCGGTAGAACGGTGTAATCGTCAAGCTCGTAGTGGCGTTTGGTGATCTCGACGATCGTACGGCCGGCCTGCAGGAATAACTGCTCGCGGTCGGCATGGGTTGCCACCACAGTGCCATTGCCCGGCAGAGATAGGCCTAGGGCCTCCGTCAGGCAGTTCATCGAGTTCGCCGTGAACATCCCCGAGCAGGAACCACAGGTGGGACAGGCGCTGCGCTCGATCTCTGCCACGTACTCGTCCGAGGCACTGTCATCCGCCGCGATCACCATGGCATCGACTAGGTCCAGTTTGTGCTCGGACAGCTTCGTCTTGCCCGCCTCCATTGGCCCGCCTGAGACGAAGATCACGGGAACATTCAAGCGCATCGCGGCCATCAGCATGCCGGGCGTAATCTTGTCGCAGTTGGAGATACACACCAGTGCGTCCGCGCAATGCGCGTTGACCATGTACTCCACGGAGTCGGCGATAATATCCCTCGAGGGCAAGCTGTAGAGCATGCCGTCGTGGCCCATGGCGATCCCGTCATCCACGGCGATGGTATTGAACTCCTTGGCGACGCCGCCAGCAGCCTCGATCTCACGCGCCACTAACTGCCCAAGGTCTTTCAGGTGGACGTGGCCTGGCACGAACTGCGTGAAAGAGTTGGCGATGGCGATAATTGGCTTATGAAAATCGTCATCCTTCATGCCGGTAGCGCGCCAGAGGGCACGGGCACCGGCCATATTACGACCTGCGGTAGAGGTTTTGGAGCGATAAACGGGCATGGTAATAATCTCTTGTCCTAGGCAATTAGGGGCGAGATTTTAGCAGGTCTTTTCCGGGATGTTCAGCGCCGCAACAGTACAGTAAACAAAAATCAAAGGGGTCAGAGTAACTTGATCCCGTCTAAATCAAAGGGGTCAGAGTAATTTGATCCGGTTCAGCTTGCTAGTCGACTTTCAAATTACTCTGACCCCTTTGATTGTACTCCTTCGCTTTACTCAGGGAACAAGCCCTTTCCCACCGATAGGAGTGGTTTCGAATCGTTCAACGAAACCCGCGATAAGCGGTCTGCCGAGCGAAATTGCCTGTTGCACAGAAGATAGCCCCAATGACTCCTTATGACGCTCTTGGCTTTCCCACACCTCGGTGATCCAGATCGCGTCCGGATCCGTCGAATCCTTCGCGACGATATAGCTCAAACAACCCGGCATGCCACTGATACCCTCTATTAAGATGGCGATCAACGCATCGCTTTGCCCTGGCACAACGTTCATTTTCCCAATCAATCCGTACATATTCACCCGTCCTTTTAATGCAGCACAGCTAGGGATAATGGCCCCCACTGCGCTTGCCCCTGCAATTGCTATGAAATTACGTCGAGTCATTGAGGGATTAATAGCTCCCACGTCACTTCCAACTTGTTCATTAAGTTTCAAATTACTCTGACCCCTTTGATTCTAGCATTGCGCTATAAAGTGCTCGCCCGCCCTTGACTAAGACCGCGGATGCCTTGAACCCAGCGCCGCGCAAGACCTCTCGTTGTTCTTCTAGGCTCATATAGAGTTGATCATTGCCTAGACCGCCCTCTCCACAGTAATGATCGCAGAATAGCAGCACGCCGTCGGCTTTAAGTAAGCTGCGAACCCGCTCGAAAAATTCCGGCGCATATCGCTTGTGGCGAAGCTCATGCACTGCTTGATTACAAAGGACCGCGTCGTACTGGCCGAGCGAGGTAGCCCAGCCGGCTGTCTTGAAATCGCACTCAATGTATTGAATCGCAACGCTATCGATGGATTCGAGCCGACGTTGCGCTAGAGTATGCATGGCGGGCGAGAAGTCGAGAAGCGTGTAGTCGATGTCAGGCCTTCTTAACAGGATATACTGTGCTAGGAATCCCGGCCCCGCGCCTAGCTCTATCACTGAGAGTCTAGGCTCTTCCAGTAGGTCCAATTGAGCGTTAAATGCCTGAAAGAACTCCTCCCTGAATGGGCGCAGCATTGCCGTGCGTTCCCACTCCTGAGCATCGTTCATATCTTTTAGGTCTATTGGGCTGGGCACATCGGGTGGCATCATCGAATAGAGCCTATTTCCTAATTCTCGGGGTGCTTAGAGAGCTATAGGGCACTCACATCACGATTGGTCTGCCCAGTCATTTTCGCACAACTGAGCACTTTTCGACTAAGATTGTCCTCCAGTATCTAACCGAAATAAGCCTTCGCTAAAAACTCATGTGTGGATCGCCGCTATTGAGCCACCTTCGGTGCGCTAAAGGCTTTGCTGTAAAAGCCAGAGGGATCGAAACAGCAGACTCTACGCTGTCCCGATGCTAGTTTATCGCACGCTTCGTTAATCCTCTTCACGCGTGTCTTAGCTTGCTTGGCAGAGACTATCCAATGAATCCAATCGAGGCGCGCGATAGGGGTGGTGTCGTCCCAGACCGCACGTGCCTCCGGGTTCGCATCCAATGCCTCGCGCAGGTCCGATGGAAGTTCGGGCTCTGGCTCTTGTGGCAGAGCCGTGATCTCGATTGTCGCAATCTCGCCGATGCGCACTGCGGCGGCCACACTGTGTGCCTCGTCGATCTCAAGCCAATGGCTTAGCTTACCATCGGGCTCAAGCGTGGATTGGAAAGCATGACCATTGATAGCGACATTGACCGTGGTTCTACCTCTTCTTGGAAGACTCTCACTGACATTCTTTGGCAAAATAATGAATGACCACGCTGCATCTCCTGTCGACAAGACCGGGCGCAGTAATTGTGCAGAGAAAATTTGTATTGGAAGTTGCTTCGCCATTTGCATAGTGGAAATTCCTATTTAGCGGGCGCTGTCGCCATCACAGTTCTATACACATCAAGTCTTCACCAATGACAATCGGGCCTGCGTAGTGGCCTCTGATGATCGCGAGGCTCTCTTCCAGCATTGCAGGTGTTGTTGCGCTTATATGGCTTACGATGACTTGCCCAACATCTGCCGATGCGGCCATATCGCCCCAGACGCTCGGTTTCGCGTGCAACTGTGCGATGACGCCGGTTGCATCTTCGGTCCCCGTTAAGTGGATGACGAGATAATCGACCCCGCGCACAAAGTCGATAAATGCGGGGTCAGATCCATTCTGATCGCTCGCAAACGCGATGCTCGTGTGGGCGAACTCAAACTTATAGGCGAGGGTCGGAACATTACCATGGGGAACGGCGCTCGCGTTCACCAGGATATTTTCCTCACCCCAAATCTGGGTTGCTTGCCTTGCGTTAACATCGACGGCAGTGACTTGTAGATTCATTCGAGGGGCGAGCACGGCATAGGCACCGTCCGCCCCCATTAAGAGTTCCAAGAATCTTTCAATCGATGGGAAGGCATCCGAACCCGTTGGGCCGGATATGAGAAAGCTGCCGCCGGCGGGCCAGAAGATCGCGGGCAGTTCTGCAGAATGGTCGGGATGCAGATGACTCAATGCCACGAGATCTATGTCATCTGAGTTCGCGCCCGCGCGATGAAATTGGTCCTTAGTACCGCTGCCTGCGTCTACCATGATACGACTTACACCATCGACCCACAGCAAATATCCCGAGGATGCTCTACCGCCAGAGTCCCCTGGTCCGCCAGATCCTAGAATCTGTAATTGCACGCCAGACTCAAGGCATTTTGAGAATGCGGAGGTAGAACAAGCTAAACAAAGCAGCGCGAGCAAATGGCGAAGCTTAGGTCGTACCGTTTTCATACTGTTTTCTCCCTATGTGTAGACAACCAAGTTGGTTCAGACATCGACCAGGTAGATCTCGCTAGTATGGCTAAGAATGACATCCGCCCCCGCCATCTCTAACTCCTCTCGATCGCCAAAGCCCCACAACACTCCGACCGAGCGTAGGCCGTTCGACTTGGCGGCCGAAATATCGACTTCCCGGTCACCGACCATAACCGAGGACAGCGCTATTTCACCCGACTTTAACAGGCCTGCCAACTGCTGCTTTTTCTTGATCCCGATGTCACCGCCGTTGACGAAACTGAAGTGTTCTAGCAGCCCGAACATCGAGAGAATTTTTTCGGCAAAATCCACTCGCTTCGATGTGCAAACCCCCATGCGTACGCCGCGCCGCTCTAATGAGCGCAAAGCCTCCACAATGCCTGGGTAGATCTGGTTCTCGGCAAAACCATGTTCCGAATAACGCTCGCGATACTTTGCAACTAAGTTCGCGATATCTGCCTCACTGACATCCGGTTGAAATCTGCCGAATGCCTCGTCCAGAGGCGGGCCTATAGTCGCAATTGCGGCTTGCTTCGACACCGCGGGATAACCATAGAACTCTAATGCATAGTTCATGCACCGGTGAATTCCCATACTAGGATCACTGATCGTGCCATCGAGATCGAAGATGAGCGTTCTGAGGTTGTGCATCGACTCTCCTATCAAAGGGGTCATCAAAGGGGTCAGAGTAACCTGCTCGCATCAATGCCGCTAATGTGTTTCGTTCATAACCTTATCCGCACCTGGATCTGCGGTCCCCTCCCCTTGGAAATGGAGGGAGGGAAAACCCAAGTTGCAGCTCGACTCGCTTCTTAAAACGTTTACCACCTAGCACCCAGGTCTTGTTGCTGGACTCTCGAATCTGTTCGAGCACTAGATCGGGAATCTTACACTTAAAGAATTCACAATAAACTTGTTGCCGCGCGTATGGCGTAGGGCCTAAGGCTAGATAGACCGAATGCTTGGTTACGAGGCGTATCGGCTTTCCCAGCGCATTGCATACAAAGCTGGACCAAGGATATTGCGCTGGATGAACGACCATGCCTGCGCGAACAGGGTTCAACTCGATATAGCGACAGACTGCCAGCAAATACTCTTGCGAGTCCACTAGGGATGCATTGAAGCGCCCTTCCCATAAGGTACCGGTGCGCTTGTAACGCCCATTAATATAGCGAACATAATACCTACCTAGAGACTGCATAAGCTGGCTAATACCCGTGGTATTAGAGGGGGTCGCTAAGATATGCACATGGTTGCTCATCAAGACAAAACTATGGATTGCGACCTCGAACTTTACGCTGTATTCCCTCAGTTTATCTAGGTACACCACGTAGTCGCGTTGGTTAAAGAAGCAAAGCTGTCGATTGTTGCCCCGTTGAACAATATGGCTGGGCACACCTGGAAGGAAATGACGTTGTCGGCGAGGCATTAGAGAATCCTTTCTCTGGTTCTATTGCTAGGAATATCTTGAGTCTAGAACCCAATCCCTGTCTTGACGAATCAACTTACTCTGACCCCTTTGATCTACTCCTTGGATTTTCTTGCATCCAAGGAAGGAGGCAGGTATTAATGTCTGCCACAACAACAAAAACGGCGTTTTGGTAGTCTCGACGCCACCTCGCAAAGTGGAGAATTCTCAACATGCACGCCTCCAAGTTCAGCAAACTGGCCTGTTCAGCACTGTTACTCGTTCCTACCCTCGTGCTCTCACAGAGCTGGACGGATGACTATTCTCCCAAGGCTAATCATGGTGATAACCCCTACAGCCCGGTCATCAACTGGCTTAAACCCATTTCCGAGCCCGGTTTGGTTTGGGGTTCCCATCCAGGTCTGGTGGTGGATAATGCAGAGCGGATATTCATTATCCAACGTGGCGAGCTGCACGTGCCAGACCCACTGCCAGCGGGCTTCACAGATTTCTACGGCTCTGTGCCGGGCCTCAATGCTCTAGGCCCACCCGAGGGGACTAAGCGCGAGATGCAGAACGTTATCTTCATCGTGAATGATGAGGGTGAATTGGTAGAGAAATGGAACCAGTGGGACTACCTATTCGAAGGCACCGCTGGCCCCCACAAGATCGCCATCAATCCCTACGACCCAGAGCGCAAAGTGTGGGTCGTCAACGATGGTCGTCAGCAGATTCATGCCTTCTCCAACGACGGTAAAGAGCTGGTGATGTCGCTTGGTATTTGGAACGAGACAGCCAACGATGAGACCCATCTTGGCCGCCCGCAGGACATCGCCTTCTTAAGCGATGGCAGCATGGTCGTGGCCGACGGCCTGACCAACTCCCGCGTCATTAAGTTCGACAAGGATGGCAAGTACATCACCGCTTGGGGCAGCAAGGGCTCTGCACAAGGTCAGTTCGATGCAGTGCACGCCGTTGCCGTCGATAAAGAGGATCGCGTCTATGTGGCCGACCGCAACAACGATCGCGTGCAAGTGTTCGACAAGAACGGCAAGCATCTTAATACCTGGCCGGAGTTAAATTTCCCCAATCACATTCTCATCACCGAGAACCAGGACGTGTGGGTAATCGACAATCAACCGGTACGCATGGTCAAGTTCGACACCGAGGGCAATCGTCTCTTCTCATGGGACATGCACGGTCGCGGCGCTGGTGAGTTCGAGGAGTTGCATGAGTTCTCGGTAGACGAGAATGGCAATTGGTACGGCGCCGATAACGTGTTGGGCCGATCTCTGAAGTTCACACCGAAACCCAACGCCGCCACTGAACAGCTGATGCAGGAAAAAATGTAGTAAAAATCAAAGGGGTCAGAGTAATTTGAAATATCAAATTACTCTGACCCCTTTGATCGTCCCCCATTGATTTTGACTCTTTCCATCACCCCTCGATCTAAAGCCACTTCTTAGTCTCGACAATAACGGTATTCAATCTGTTCGCGATTGCTCTGGTGCTGTTAGTGCAAAGGTACAGGATTTCACTGATTGGTCTGGATAGCCGGTGCGCTCTGACAAGATTTGGCCTCTGAAAGGCCTCTACCGCGAAGGCCGGCAAAACTGTGAACCCTAAACCTTTACTCACTGGCTCGAGAATCAGGCCAATCTGATTCGAGAAGCCGGTTTGCTTAAACTGACGCTTATGTTGAAATTCAGGATAATTCGGCCTCAGCAGTAATCCCGCATGGTGCGCGCCATCCGGATGATCAATAAATCCTAACTGCTGTAATCGCTCCCAACTTGGCTCTTCGACGTCAGCCGGTGTAAGCAAAAGTAAGGCCTCCTCTCCTACAGGCTTGCAGCTCACATCATCCATAGTGGATGGGATTGTCATGAAGCCAATATCCGCGCGGTGCTCTGCAATACCGATCTCCACGTCGGCATTGGGCGCGAAGCGATAGTCGACTATTAGCTTGGGATGCTGCTGCTGCAAGTCCAAAAGCCGAGGATACAGCCTCGATCCGACACTTCCTGGCGACAGCACTCGCACTATTCCCTCATAGGCGGGGTCTTCAAGTACTCGCTGCTCTAGGTTGGACAAGGAATTGATAATGTCCCGAGCCTCGACGTATAGTCGTTCGCCCGCCTCTGTAAGAGTGAACTGTTTGCCCTGCCGCACCAACAAAGCCTTCCCTACTAGCTCCTCGAGCTTGCGCACATGTTGACTCACTCCAGACTGCGTCATATGCAGGCGCTGCGCGGTACGAGTGAAATGTCCCACCTCTGCAAGGGTACAAAAGCTACGCAACCAGACTGGATTTATCATCAAATTAAACACTCATAATTATCATTTTTGATAATTTTACATTATATTGCTGCCTTTGTAAGCTAACTCTAGTAACTACAAAGGAGCACAAGCTTATGAGTAAGGTCTATCCAAGAAACTTCTCCCACATCGGCATCTCGGTGCCAGATCTAGAAAAAGCAGTAGAGTTTTACACTGAGGTAATGGGCTGGTATTTGATCATGGCGCCGACTGATGTTGTCGAAGACAGCAGCCCTATTGGTGAGATGTGCACAGATGTATTCGGCAAGGGTTGGGAGCGCTTCAGAATTGCCCATCTATCTACAGGCGACCGCATTGGTGTGGAATTATTCCAGTTCAAAGAGCAGCGCAACCCAGAAGACAACTTTGAGTACTGGAAAACGGGAGTGTTCCATTTTTGTGTACAAGACCCTAACGTGGAAGAGTTGGCAGAGCGCATCGTCGCAGCGGGCGGTAAGAAGCGTATGGAGAAGCCGCGCTATTACTACCCAGGCGAGAAGCCCTATCGCATGATCTACATGGAAGACCCATTCGGTAATATCTTGGAGATCTACAGCCACAGCTACGAGTTAGTCTATAGCGAGGGCGCTTACTAGCGCACAATAATCAAAGGGGTCAGAGTAATTTGAAAAATCAAATTACTCTGACCCCTTTGATTATGCCCAAGAGCATCGCTAAGGGATTAATGTTGCAGGAGGCTCAATGCCTTCAACCTCAACTTCCGGGTCCAGTTTTTTTATCAGCGCCTCGAATTTTGAGACTTCTTTCTGAGGTACATCTGCCATTACCAATAGCTTACCGTCATCAATAGCGCTCTCAAACGCCTTGAGCTTTGAGCTTGGAAACGCTCCACCAGCAATGCCAGTAAGCACCCCGCCGACACCCGCCCCCCAAAGACTGATCAATAACACCAATCCTCCACCCACTACAATGCCTGCAGGTGGAAAAGCCAACGCTGTCAAACCAACTAACAGGCCCGCGGAGCCACCCAGCTCTAGCCCACGCTTGTAGGCAGGTAGAAAATCATCGGATTCTGGCCCGGCATCGGGTAGATCATCGATATCCACTCCATACTTTGCGAGCACGTAGATATGCTTCTCGGGGATACCATTGTTTTTTAGATCCACGACAACTTGCCGAGCATGACTCAAATCAGGCGATAGAAAACACAATCTTTTCATTGTTAAAAACCTCTCTAAATTAGACGACATACTTGGCGATTAATACAGAGACTATTACCAACACAATAATTGTCCCTCCGATTACTAATATATTTCGCAGCGCAGCACCATCTTTTCTCATTTCTAATTCCTCCACTCAACATTGAATCATTACTTATAATTAACAATTTTATGCTACGCGACACCGTCGAATACCGATGCCCTGCAGCTGAAAATATCAAACACCTTTCTCTAGCTTCCTAGACTCACTTTTATAGCCCACATCAATGCGATTCCTGCGGAAAACGCGACAAAGTGAATAAAATTCTTCCCGATATCGCTATGTTTGTTTACCTCAGGCACAAGATCTGCAGCGCCAATATAGAGGAAATTCCCCGCAGCAAATGGGACCAAGAAATCCACACTTACTTGGGACGATGCAGCATAGGCTACCAGCCCACCCAAAAGAAAAGTAAGTGCTGATAAGACATTAAAAAACAGAGCGTTACGTTTTTTCCAACCGCCATGGATCAATACGCCAAAGTCCCCAAGTTCTTGCGGAATCTCATGAGCGGCCGCCGCGAGCCATGCCATGATGCCCAAGCGGATATCGATCAGGAAAGTCCCCGCGATAGCCAGACCTCCGATGAAATTATGTAGCGCGTCTCCTACGAGAATTAGATACGTCAGGGGCTTTTTACAATCCGTTACGGCGCGGTGGCAATGATGCCAATGCAATAATTGCTCTAACGCGAAAAACACTAGAAAACCCAACAGTATCCAAAGATAGAAAGAATCGCCCCCTCCGTAGCTCGCAAGCCCGGCGGGTATCATGTGCAGAAAGGCACTCCCAATTAGCGAGCCAGCCGCGAATGCGACAAGAGGCAGAAGTATTCTCTGGAGTGTCTGTTCACTCAGAATTAGAGTAACACTTCCAACCAACGCTATTAGACTCATCAAAACACTACTAGAGACTATCCAGCCCAACGTACTCATCAGATTCTCTATCTCCCTATGTCAAAACACATTCGAGAACCTCCACCAATTCACAGCGAAAAGCATCCCCAAGTCAAGAATGAATCCGAACCGATCGTAGCGAAATTGAGTAGAGTGGAGAGCTCAGGAAAAACGATATCAAGGCCTCTTAGCGCGCGAATTAGCCTTCAGTATCGACTAAATGTAGGCTGCATACCTTGATCGAAATCTAATTAGAGGGAAATCTTCGAATCGGCCTAGCCCCTAAGACTAAGCATTACGCCTCGCCCTAGCGATAATCTCGGCGTGCTCTGGCCTAATAGGCAATGTTTTGATTGGGCTAATATTACTACCACCAGTATTCCCTACTGGCACCCCTTTTACGGCCGTAAGCAAGGCTGCACCCACTATGCGAATGAATTGACCTAAAATTTCATTAATGTCTTTTCGTGCCAACCCCCAACGCATCATGTGAAGGTGCACCAGTACATGCCAATATGTAGATTCTTGGCCAAGCACATGAGCATTCTCGAGGTGTGTGAATGCCGCCGCAAAGTCTCCCTGCTGCAGGTATTGACCTGCCTTGCGCAGCTCCTCCTTCACATAGGGCGCTATATTTTTCGCGAACCTGTTCAATCACAGCCTCCTTAGCCACAGACACTAGCGATCAAAAGCGATCAAAGGGGTCAGAGTAATTTTCTGGATCGATCGATCAAAGGGGTCAGAGTAATTTGCTGGATCAAACTACTCTGACCCCTTTGATCGCTTTGGCTCACTATTCATTCGGCGATCTCTTTCGCTATCGCCGCGCCAATCTGTGCTATGGCGGAGTTTCGATCATCGAACGATGCGTCTGTCTCGGTGATATACACCGTCGCTATTACTGGATTTCCCGAGGGGGGCCACATTATTGCGGCGATCGAGCGAGAGCCATAACCACCGGCACCTGTCTTGTCACCGATCTCCCATGTCTCAGGAATGCCGGCTCTAAACAAGGCATCGGCAACTGAATCGGCGCGCAGCCATGCCTCCAGTTGCATTCGAGACGAGACCGACAGGACATCGCCCAGGATCAGCCTGCGCATCGCACTGGCCATTGCGTTCGGAGTAGTGGTATCGCGCGGGTCTCCTGGCACCCCTTCGTTGAGCTGCGTTTCCATGCGATCTAGGCGCGTGACCTCGTCGCCCAGAGAACGCATGAAATCTGTTAGTCCTTGCGGGCCGCCGATCGCCTCTAATATCAAGTTACCCGCGGTGTTGTCACTCACCGTAATGCTAGCCTCGCAGAGTTCGGCTAGTGACATCCCCGCGTCGGCCACTCGCGTCTCGGTGATGGGAGAGTAGGAGACAAGGCTCGCTGCCTCTATCTCCACTATGCGCTCTAGCGTTTCTTGGTTTGCATCAACGCGATGCAATAAGGCCGCACAAGCGAGCGTCTTGAATGTGCTGGACATTGGAAACAGATCATCCGCGTGATACTCCCAACGCTTGTCGGTATCGACCTCGAAGACCGTTACGCCGATGCGAGCGCTGAGCTGGCTCTCGAGCTTCACAATCGTTGCAATGAGCTCGCCGTTCTGGGCAAATCCCGAGCTAGTAAGGAGTACGCACATTAGTGCGAAGGCTGATCTTCTAACGCGCCTGAGCATTGTGAATTGTTGGATGAATTTCAATTATTGGGACTCCAATCTCTTCTAAAACAAATAGTAGTGACCTCGGCTTAGTAGAAAGCGAAATAGTCATCCGTGCCAAACATATTACCCGCCTCTACATTAAACGGAAGACGAAAGCCCTGCACTTCACGAAAATCAGACAGATTTCCGCCGAACGGCTGCAGCCGATATTGTTTCTCCGGGTTCGCATCGCTCCAGCGCATGAAATACACCTTAAGCGGGCGCCCTTCGCCATCGAGTTCTACTTCGACGGCCTGTGTAAGCCCCATGTGACTTACTGTAACGCGAGCGCTGTGCTCGCCCAGCTTATCCCAGGCCACCCAAGGGCTAGGTAGTAAGGCAGCAGGAGTCCAGAACAGCGCCTCTGCGACATAGCGGCCAAACGCCGCTCGCCGGTGGTCGGCATTCCCTCCCAGACGTGCAACCGGAAACAAAGCGAGCATGCGGAAACGCGTCCACAGACCAGAGTCGGAACCAGAGACGGACATGACTCCCGGCAAGCGAAGCTTCCATACAAAACCCACGGGTGCTGCAAGGATCTGCCTCGCCTTCATCTGTTGGTAGTTGGGTGTTTCTCGAGACCCTAGGCTGAGCTGCCCAATCATGTCGATTTCAGCTACCGTCAATAGTGGCGTGCCGGGGGCGATCGCGAAATTGAAGAAGCGCTGTGCGGGCTCTGCAAGGCCCGCGAGCATCGCGGGGTCATACAGCGGCGGATTTACCGGCTGCAAGGCAGCCAAGCGCGCCCACTCCCTTCGTTCGGCTAGTTCATCCCTTAAACGAAGTGCGCACAACGCCACCAAGGCAAGTCCAGCTATCGCCAAGAATGTATATAGGAACATCATAGACAATGCTTCCTGCCCTCTTATTGCATGGCCTCGTTAGCCTTCACGAGAGGAATAGAGATGCCCGCCATCCTCTATATAGTCCTGCAACACCTGGCGCGCAGACTCCCTCTGTAGACCCGAGCTCACCCTGATACCACGGCTTTCCAATTCACCGATCCAATCTGCCGGTTTAGGCCCTTCGTCGAAACCGATAGCGATGGCATCTTCGGCTAAGGCACCGGTGGCGACATGATGTACGCCACTCCAGGGGATTGCGCCAAAACACATCGCACATGGTTCAACGCTACTGATCAGCTCGTGCTCTGGCATGCCTACCGCACCCAAGTCGTATGTGCCGAGCACTCGTTGGGCAAGCGCAATGGCGACCATTTCGGCATGTAGAATCGACAGCCCCTGGGTACTCACTAGATTGCTGCCTAAAGAGACCAATTTCCCAGTCTCAATCTCGAAAATCGCGGCGGCAAACGGACCACCAGTTTTCTCTTGGACGTTCCTAGCCGCGGCTAAAATAACGAATCTCATTCTAGCGGACAGACTCGTGGTCGCCTCATAGCTAGCTGCAAACCGATTAAGCCATGCGGGCAGGTCGAAGCCGATTTTCTCTGGTTGACTAAACACGGTCACTACCACCTAATTTAAGTCGTGCAATCACATGCACAGGAGCGGATTGTGCTGATTTCATTCGCTTGCAGCCTTATTATTCACGGCGCTTAGGCCTTGCCAGTCTTCCAAATCTTGGTTCGGCTTCTCTGCGCGAAAACGGGCGTAGAGTTCCACTGCCCGGCTGTCCTCCAGAATATCAACCTGTATTCCTCGCTCCTGCAACGGCGCTGAATTGACAGGCGCATTCGTTGCATCCCCTACCACAACACGGCCAAAGCCTCTCATATAGATTAATGTTGTGCAGACATCACATGGGCTTAAGCTGGTAAACAAGCTTGTGTTGCTGAAGTCTATCCGGCCCGCATCTCGAATCGCCGCAGTTTCGCCGTGATTATACGGGTGGTTCTCTTGAACCAGCGTATTGTGCCCCTTGCCCAGAATCTGCCTTGTGCCGTTATCGACGATCACAGCGCCAATAGGACAGCCGCCTTCGTCATAACTTTTTTGCGCGAGGAACGCGGCGACGCGCATAAAGTCTGCATCGGTCATGTCGCGCGCGAATTCCTTGTCCATCAGTATGGATAGGCTCTTGGTGGGCATATGTGCGATCGCGCTTAGAGCCGCAGCGTTTTTCTCAGTCTGTTTATTCAGGAGGGGTTTCATAAGCCTCTACATACTAAAGCTAAATTGTTAGACCAATAATATAGCCCCACTGTGCCATCGCACGCACGAAGCAAGTTATAGTTTAGGAAGAAAAATTGCGCAGGCAAAGAGTGCAGAGCGGGAATGAACAGAGGGAACGAGGTGGTAAAGAGGAGGAAAGGCTTAGGTTTAGCCGAGGAGCTTATAAAGCTTTGCCGATTCAGAGAGTTGACCGATAGAGCGCCGACGACGGTTGCTAGCGATTGCCTGCATTCACTGCGGACATTATTGGATAACATCGGGACATGGCTAGGCCCAAGTTTACTACCGCAGGCAAGCATCTTGGCGAAGTAAACTAGGCATACTTCTCAATTCATGCGTTATCCATTCGAACAGACTTATAACCCATCAAGAAGCGGTGGCGAGGCCATCCGCCTGCTTGACGTGTCATTTAGTGCCGTTTAAACAGGAACTACTTTATTAGCACATGGTCCTTTTTGACCTTGGCCGACTTCGAATTCAACAGCTTGGCCTTCGTTCAATGTTGCGTACCCACCGCCCGCTTGAATTTCTGAGTGATGAACAAACAGATCTTTGCCGCCATCTTCAGGAGTAATAAAACCGAAACCTTTGTCGGCATTGAACCACTTAACTGTACCTTTACTCATTTTCTTTACTCATAGTTTTTGGTGAAATATAAAAGTTGTACTCGAATCCACCAGTCCGAATACAAAGCTGAAACTCTCGATAACGCGCAAGCGTCCCCGTTAAGGGCCGTTGTGCGCAGCAGTTTGTTCAGTATGGTCGCGCTAGAGGACGACTGAAACGAATCATAACTGCCTAATTAGACAGACATAATACGTTGTTGGCCTAGCTTGTAAAATGATTATAAGGCCTCGAGCGAATTAACGAGCATATTTGCCCGGCCCTCGAGTGCAAATCGCCCCTCGATATAGCTATTAATACGATTAATTACAATTAGTTAGAGTTTTCACGCTGAGAAATGAAGTTAAATCGCCCTATTTAGTAAATTCGAGGCTAAGCGCCATATGTTGCCCCATGGTACTCACCCCCGCAGGCAATATTACGCTACTACTGGAACCCGTAAGCCTAAACCCTAAGCTCTGGTACAGCGCGATTGCGGCTAGATTAGATTGGAAAACAGAAAGCTCTATCGTTTCGAACCCATAACGGCGAGCGTCGGCGATCACAGTCTGCATCAGTTCTCGACCTATCCCTTTGCCTCTATAGTTCTTAGCAAGCTGAATGCCTAGATATCCTCGCCTATCGCTGTCATCGACGCTGATTCCACACATCGCCGCAGGAAATACCTCAACCGCACCAATGAACTCGCTACCGTCGGTGGCAACGAAATTCGGAATCTGCTCTCTCACTACCCTCTCCACGACCTGTCGAGCTCTGTCCGCAGGTGGCGGCCCCTTCGCTAGAAAAGCGCCTTCGGAGTACACCTGTGCCCACAGGGCGAGAAAATCGGGCACATCGGATAGTTCAATTCTGCGGATTTGCACACAGTGTCCTCAAAGTAGCTCGAGCTTAGGATCAAAGGGGTCAGAGTAATTTGATCGTAATTTAGAGAAGTAGATCGATTTGCTAGGTCAGGCTCTGCCAAATGCTTTCTATGCCTCGATTTATGAAGCTCGTATCGCCAAGCCACGCGAGGTAGACGATAACACTTACATTCAAAAATACCGTCAGCCAAAACACCAACAGGAATTCCCGTTTACTGGATTTGTGTCGCAGCAGGCGCTGCGCCGCCAACGCACCGGGCCAGCCACAACAAAAGGCCAGCAGATGCAATCTGGATTCTGGGGTGCGCCTCCTACCGTGTCGAGCGGCGGACTTATCCCACCCGTAGGCGGCAAATGTTACGACGCTCGCCGCACCGTAGAACACAAGCATTAACCAAGACAGTCGGTTGGTGATGGCGGCAACAAGGAGGAAACCCAGATAGAGTATGACGAGAGGTGCCGCGAAAGAGCCACGCTTACGCCGCACAGCGAACTGCTTATTCACCTGTACTCGATCGGAGAAACGAACGTTCGTGGCGCGCAACTTCCCATTCTCTTCCTCGCTTATCTCGTAAGTGACAATATCCCCAAGAGCGGGCCGCCGCGAGCCACGTGCGAAGGCCTTGATGTGGACAAAGACCCTGCTGTCATCGCCATGCCACGCGATAAAGCCAAAGCCTTTGTCGTCATCCCATTGCGTGATTCTTCCCTGTAGTCGCATATGAAATACTTCCCCTTCGCAAAACCCTGGGTTTAGCTTACTATGCGCCACCCCAAAGTCTCACCTACATCGATTAGGCTAATATGTCTGCCAACGCCCTGTATACCGACCTGTCTAGTTACTACGATCTGATGTGTGCCGATATCGACTATAAGGCACAGAGTAACTGCATTCATAGGCTTCAGCAGATTTTCGGCAACGGCGGCGAGACGCATCTAGATCTAGCCTGCGGTACTGGCCCGCATATACGTCATTTTACCGATTTTGGGTATCAATGCGCCGGTCTCGATATCAACCAGCCAATGCTAGACATCGCGGCAACGCGTTGTCCTGAGGCCCAGTTCTCTTTGCAAGACATGAGTAAGTTCACGGTCGCAGAGCCTGTGGATCTAATCACGTGTTTCTTGTATTCCATCCACTACAGCGATGGTCTCGAGAAATGGAAGGCGTGCATAGCGAGCGTGCACAGGGCGCTAAGACCGGGGGGCGTCTTCTTCTTTAACGCCGTGGACAGAGGCCAGATCGATAACGACTCTTTCATGCGGCATAGCACAGAGTCCGAAGGCAGCCTGTTCACGTTTCGCTCGGCTTGGCATTACTGTGGCCAGGGGGAGAAGAAGTCCTTGCGGCTGAGTATAGAGAAGAAAACTAATCAAGAGACTCAGAGCTGGAGTGACGAACACCCTATGCTGGCCTTGAGTTTTGATGGCCTGCTAGAGACATTGCAGCAGCTCTTCGAGGTACATGTCTTCGAGCATGACTATGAAAAAATCACCCCTTGGGATGAGCGCTCCGGGAACGCGATCTTCGCCTGCATCAAAATCTAAAGCCGGGTGCGATCGCCGAGGGAGCGTGTTTCCTGCCTAGCGCGGAGCGTAGAGCGCCCTTGTCGAAGAGCGCTCCAACTCCAGTTTTAGTCCTTAGTGATACTGCCAATGGTTGTAGCGCCAGCGATAGAGATTTCTTCATCCTGGTTGCCGCGCACACCGCTAGCGGTCACGGCACCGACGAGCACGCCGTCTACGTAAACCGGCACACCGCCTTGAAACGTCACGCCGCCTTCGATCTCTTCAATCTCTCCAGCCGCAAGCATGGCGCCGTACTGACCGGAGGTGAGGCCGGTCTGTAGGACTACGAGCGCCTTGCTTCTCACGATATCAAACGTGCGCGCAGAGGCGCCATCTAGGCGGCGCAGCATAACTGGGGTGCCATGCTGGTCGGCAACTAGGATGGTGACATTCCAGCCTTGCTCACGGGCATAGGCCTCGGCGGCCTCCATTGCGGTTTCGGCCATCGCATAGGTCATTCGGCTAGCATCGTCCTGCGCCTGAACTGACGCGGAGGCCGAAAACAAGAACGCGAGCGCAACTAGCAGACTTTGAGTTAGTTTTGTTGTCATCGATAATTTTCCTTATTAGGTTTGTTGAACATGAACTTAATAGACAGCATTGAAAGCTATTATATTTCAATGCGTTTCGCTAGAGCGAGGGCAGTATTGCCCTCTCAGCCCCGCGCCAGAATCTCGCGTACCTGTGCTAAGCCGCCACGGTAATCTTGGTAATCCAATACGATGCTGTGCCATTGTTCATCATATTGCAGCACCATGGAAGGAAAGCCCTGAATGGGCAAGCTGTGCGCAAAGTTCAACTGTTCGACGAAGGCCTGTTCTAGGGTAGCGGAATTGAGATCACTGATGAACTTATCGACATCCAAATTCAGCTCTTGGGCTAACAATTGATGTGTGGACTGATCTGACGGATTCAAAGCGCGCAGATAGTAGGCCTTTTGCAATGCCGTGTTCATGGGCCTCTCGGCGCCCTGCCATGCCGCCGCAAGCACCGCACGGCAAGCGGGATAGGTTGAGCGACGCGGCGTGTTCTTAGCCCAGAACTCGTGATTAAACTTAGTGCCAAGAAGTGCTTCTATTTTCTTCCAATATCCGGAAATAGCCGCTATCTGCTCCTCTGGCATGGGCACATCACTATCGGGCGCCAGCCCGCCCAGAACATATTGCACAGGCACATCCAGCGTGTTCAAGGCTTGCTCGAATAGCGCCCACTGCGGGCGATGCGCCCAGCACCAACTGCACATAGGGTCATGTACATAGTAAAAAGTGTTTCTAGCCATAGTTCCTCCCTAGGAAATTGATGCTTAAACGGCGCTTGCTCACACAGTCGCCGCGGCCCAAAGAGTCAGAACACGCTGGGGCACTGCCCATGAATTGCCTCACCGCTAGTGGGGTGTGCGAACAATAGTGCGCTGGCGTGCAGTAGCAGACGCGCCGCCATCCGTTCACTTGCCTCGCTCTTATACAGGTCACAACCCAGAATCGGGTGGCCCAAGAACTGGCTGTGAATGCGTAGCTGATGGGTGCGCCCGGTATGCGGGGTGAACTGCACTAAGGTGCGACGCGGCCCATCTAAGCGCTCTAACACCTTGTACTCACTGATAGCCTCCTTGCCGGTTCTTAGGCAGATTTGTACCACTGGAAAATGCGCTTTATCTTTAGCGATTGGCGCCGAAATCCTGCCCTGATCCTGGGCTAACCAGCCTTCTAATATTGCAACATAGTGCTTTTCGACGCTGCGCGTCTGGAACTGTCTGTTCAGATGCTGCGCTGCTGCCTCATTGAGTCCAACCACCATGATACCGGATGTTCCGAAGTCCAAGCGATGCGGTAATTTTGCCTCTGGGAATGCCGGGCTATGCCCCGCCTGGCCATGTACTAGACGATGATGCACCGAATCCCAGTTGCGCGGGTTCTTGCCCGATAGACTAAGCAGCCCACTGGGTTTGTTGATCAATAAGATGTCTTGGTCTTGATATAATATCTCCACAATTCCATCACACACTGGCGCCACAAAATCGTCGACGACGGCGCCGGACGGTGAGTCTACAATCTGCATTTAATAACCTTTCAACTTGAGATGGTAAGCAAGGGGGCAGAGTCTCGATTCTCGCTACCCCACAACGCCATTAGTGCGCTCGCTTTGCGGCGCCCAAGACTAGACGCTCTGTCTTCACGATCGCGCGGGTATGCGTACCATTGCCCGCCTCTCCGGCCGGATCGAATAGGGCGACGCCGAATTTAAAGAGCTTGCCCTCCATCCCCAAGAATGTAGCTACGGCTCTTATCTCCACATCAATGGGCGTAGCTGCGAGGTGATTTACATTCACGTTTACCCCAACGGATAACTCCCCTGTCGATAGCAGAGGTTTCATGAGGCGTGCCGCGGCGAGCTCCATTAGCGCTACCATGCGCGAGGTAGCAAAGACCTCCGGGAAGTCATCTTGGGGATCGAGTGACAGCGCCTTAGCCAAGTCACTCGCTCCAACGGCGTACTTAAGCTCTAGCGTCTCTCCAATATCCATTCAATTTCTCCTACTCAAGTTTGCGACCATACAACACCTCTAGCCTAATACGTTAGCCCTAAGGGAGCGATACTGAATATGCTGGATAGGCGGCCGCGCCGTCCCACTAATCCTCTCGCGATTGGACCAAAGGGGTCCGTGGATGGATCAAAGGGGTCAGAGTAATTTGATCGGTGAATTTTCAAATTACTCTGACCCCTTTGATCATGTTTTATAGGAGCGCTAAAAATCGGTCAATCTCTTCTTCGGTGTTGAAGAAGTTGGGACTTACCCGAATATGGACACTACGCAGAGCAACAATCACGTTGTGCTCTCTCAGTCTTTCGTAGCAGCGCTGGTTTGTAACTTCGGAGCCCATGGTAAATGAAACGATCGCAGAACGTTCATTTACAAACTTAATGGGTGTTGCGATGGCGATATTCTTGGCACGCAAACCGGCAATGATTCTGTCGGTTAGTCCAAGTACATGAGCATGGATATTCGCTATACCAACTTCCAGAAGGAGTTCTAAGCCAGCGCTCCATGCGTGGAAGAGTGCGTAGGCAATCGTGCCAGTTTCATACCGACGCGCGTCCGGAAAATAGTGCAACTCACGCGAATGGTTCTCAGCAGAAAACATTCCCGGCAACACCGGTGTTACCAGTTCCTGAGCCTTTTTATTGATATATAGAAAACCCGTGCCATGCATTCCCAGCAACCATTTGAAGCCGCCACAGGCAAAAATGTCGACGCCATCTTCGATCACATCTATAGGAAATACTCCCGCGCCCTGGATGCCATCCACCATCAAGAGCGCCCCATTGGCATGGGCAATTTCGCTTAACGATCTAAGGTCGGCGCGAAATCCACTATTGAAACGCACGGCGGCGCTCGAGAGTATGCGCGTATTGTGATCCACCATGCTCGCTATCTTATCTAGGTCAACGCGCTGATCTTCTGCCACTGGCACTAGACGCACTTCCACGCCCCGCTCCCGCAGGGCCAGCCATGGGAATGTATTGTTCCAGTGCTCGTCTATAGGCAATACGACGTTGTCACCGGCGCGCCACTGGAAACCGGAGGCGACAATATTGATTCCGATTCCAGTGCTAGTGACCAGCGCATATTCGTCAGCAGCTCCGCCGAAAATGCTAGAAAGTTGTGTGCGCAGGACTGCACGGACCTCCGGCTTGTTCTGCGGCTCCTGTGCTACTAGCTGCAGATATTCATTGAGCCTCTGGTGAACCCGAGCATTCAGAGGCGATTCCGCCGCATTGTTTAGATAGACCGATTTTTCGGTTACTGGGAAAAGTGTGCGGTATGTAGAAAGGCTCCTTGCCATCGTAATTTCCCTCGATCCTATGCGCTGTAGTTTTCAAATAAGCTATGGCTATGCCAAGCCTCGCGTTACTGCCCCATTAGTTCGCCAGTGTTTCTACATACTGCCACTGGTGACTTTATAGAAGACAATGGCGCCGATGGCTGCGAGCACCAAGAGGCTGAGCAAAAATTTTACCAAGATGAATTTCATCCACCACTCCTATACTTGCCTACCCTTGCCTTTTCGGATCGGCGCAATCGTCAGGGCGAACTCTTGGTATTCTAAATCGCGACGCCGAGCCCAGTCAGGGCTAAGTACATGCCCTGCACCACCAGAATGATCATGATGAGGGACACCGGGTATACCGAGGAATAGGCCACGACGGGGCGTTCGGAGTCATCGTGCTGGCGAATCACATCGAGCCCCGGCGTAAAGGTCATGCCGCCACAGATCACGCCGAAGCACTCACTGACGGGGATCTTCAACACGTAATGGCCCACCAAGAAACTACCCGCCATGGGCACCACAGCAAACAGCACCGCGTACACGGCATAGTAAATAGCGGAGAAGTCCAGTAGCTCAACGAAGCTCTGACCGGTCTGGAAGCCCAGCTGAGTAAAGAACAGGGCTAGGCCTAACTCCTTGAGTACCGATGTGGCATTACGCGGAAAACGCCCGATGAAGTTGCCGATGCGCCCGTAGTGACCGAAGAGCAGGCCTGAGATTAGGGCCCCGCCGGCAATACCTAGGGAAAAGTTGCCCAATACCGGCAAGGGGATTACCAGCCCGCCGATGGCGAACGCGAGGAACAGGGTGGCGGCCAGTGAACCGATATCCACCCGGCGTTGCACGGAATGATGCTCATGGCCAAGATACATCTCCAGTTGTTCCAACTGGTAGAGCGTGCCCACCGCCATCATTGTGTCGCCATAGGCCAGTACTAGGTCATCCCGGGGCACGAACTCCACGTTGTTACGCACCACTCGGGTCAGCGCCACGTTGAACAGCAGAGGAATCCCCAGATCATTGAGGGAGCGGTTCACGATGCCCGTGTTCTCCACCACTATCGAACGGGTGTCTAGCTCCGAGTCCGCATTCTCGCGCTCCTCTACGGGGCTGCCCAATAGACTGCCCACCACCACTAGGTCATCTTTGCGGCCTTCCAGACGCAGAATGTCGTTCTTTAGCAGGACTGTGCTGCCACTGGCGGTGCGCAGATTGTTCTCACGCAGGATGGCGGAGACCACCACATTGTGTTCCTGCAGCGCGGCGATGTCCCGCAGCAGTTTCCCACTAATATCTTTATTTTCAACAAGATACGTAGCAGATGTCATCTGGCTGCGCGCCGCTAACTCTTCGCGCATGCGGCCTCTGTAAACCTGCATCGCGATACTGATGAAGAGGATCACCCCCATCAGGCCGAAGGGATAGGCCACGCCGTAGCCGAAGATCACCTCACTCTCGGAGCCGAACTGCAGGACACTGACCAATGCGGGGCTGGAGGTGAAGGAACCGGCGAATAGCCCTAGACCGATGTCTATAGGAATATCGAAAATGGCGATGATGGCCACCGTATTGATCGCGGCGATGCCCAGCAGCACCAGCACATTGGTAATGTATTTGCGGCCATACTGGCGAAAGGCCCGGAAGAAACTAGGCCCTGCCTCTAGGCCCACACTGAGCAGGAACAGGACTATGCCTAGGTCCTGCAGAATCTGAATGGGCTCTGGCGCGTAGAAGTAACCCGCTACCATCGCGGCGATTAGGACGCCACTCGCTCCAAAACCGACGCCCTTGATACGCAGGTTGCCGAAGGCGATGCCCACGAGGATCACAAGAAAGGTGATTAGCAGATCAGTTTTTTGGAAATAGAAACTTAGGGCAACGAGGCCGTCGGTATCGGGCATTCAATGTACTCTGAGTATAGGGATGAGGTATTAGGGAGCTCAGAGTTCCAGCGCCGGACAACTCACCCCCTTCCATCACTAAAGACTACGCCAGAGCCCGGCAGGCCGCAAGCCGGGGCATCCTTTCCGCACATGGCGATGCTTCTAATCAAAGGGGTCAGAGTAATTTGATCTATGCACTTTTAATCAAAGGGGTCAGAGTAATTTGATCTATGCACTTTCAAATTACTCTGACCCCTTTGATTTTTGATCCATCAAATTACTCTGACCCCTTTGATTTTTGCTCGCTTATTTCTTCGCGGTTAGCAAAAACACCGGATACTCTCCATGGGGTTTACGCACGACGCTGGCATCTTTGACTTCAATATCTCGAAATCCAGCGCGTTGCGCCGCTTGCGCAATCGAGTCTCGAGCGAAACCTGAGTGGTAGACACCCGTGTCTTCGGTGTGGAAACTTCCGTCTTCACTATCCAGATCGGATATTGCGATGAATCCGCCCTCGTTCAGCAGGGCATGAAACTTACCGAACATCGCCTCGGTATCTTTGACGTGATGCATGGTCATAGAAGAGATGATGCCATCATATTTTTGGCAAATATCTGCAGCTGCTAGGTCGATCTCTAGAATCTCAATCTCACAGCCAAGGCTCGCTTGTTTCTTGGCAAGCTGAGCATTCATCGATTTTGAAATATCGACAGCAGTGATCTTTTTAACGAATGGCGCAATGCGCTCCAGCAATAACCCGGTACCGGAACCGAAATCCATCAGCTGCATGTTTCGATCGAGGCTCACGCTTGCGATTATAGAATTGGCGATGTTCCCCACATTCGAAACCCTATTATCGTCCTTTTCATACGTACCGGCCTTGTGCTCGAAATGATCTTTGCTCATCTGCTCACCCTGACTTTGTGTTCGATCATCGCCACGCCCTCACTCTATCCAGGGTATCTCTGGACTCAACACTCATCGAAGTGTTCATTTTCTCAATTACCCGAGTCGCGGAACACGAACCCATGTGAACCGATTCGTTAGGATTGGAGAAGACTATCAGTCGGTCGCCTACTAAGACTTCGGCGCCCCCGCAGACCCATTCCTCGAGCTCACTATCCCAGGGCCGAACACTCCGCGATGATTGGATAGGACCCGACGTTGCAGGATCGCCTTTAAAGACCTCGTCCACCACTAGTGTGTAGCTCACCACAGGCATCGAGCCGGCAGGAAAGCTAAGCTCGGCTTTGGTCACCATGCCCACGTACACGTTCTGAGAACTGTCCCAGCTACGCTGATCGAACTCGCTAGGACCCATAATAGATCTAATACAGGCACTACAGGCCCAAGCCGTTGGAACCGCCATCACGAGGATGAACGTTATCAGTATTCTCGATCTGAACCCCCGCATAAGGCTAGCCCCCTGTAAATGGCATCAATGTTTAGTAAGAGTACATTTTTATAGGCTTACCCTCTAAAGCCTTTTCTCCATCGTTGTTCGCTAGCGCACAGATAGTGCATGCAGCTAATACTACTATCAAATGAGACAGTAACGCAGCCATCTCTATGAGTTGCGCAATTGGACTAAAAACTCCCAATATTAAGCCTAAGGACAAATTCCATGAAAAACTCGACGAAGAACCAGATTGAAGGAAAAATTCTCGAACAAAAAGGCAAGTTAAAAGAGGTTGCGGGAATACTTACAGATAAACCGGAACTTGAACGCAAAGGCAGTTCTGAGAAGGTCGCTGGCAAAATTCAGAAGAAAATCGGTGAGGTTCAGCAGGTACTCGAAGATTAGGGAATCAGATAAGCGCCAATAAAATCGAGAGGCAAGCTTACTTATAAAAAAGCTCGCTAGAATGAGAGGATTACGACCAAAAGCGGAAAGAGTAACTAGACTATTGAATCTTCATGTTACTCTGACCCCTTTGGTCGACCCCTTTGTTCGATATAGCGCTGCGTGCATAACGACAAATGGTTCTCACCTAGATTATATGTACACTCACTCAATATCTGTTATTGAAGATACCCTACCAGAGCATCCAAATTATTGAGCAACCAATTGTGTGTCAGTTCGCTAAGCACGAATAGATTAAACAAGACACTGCATACGACAAAATTGAATAGTCCCCACACGACAAGTTGAATGCGAGTTTTCGACTCGACGACATGCCCGTTATCCGCATCTTTCACTATGAAGTAAGAATAACATCCCAGAACAAGGGTCGCCCCACCGGCATGCACTACCGCTACAAGCCAATATGCCGGTAGGCTATCAAACCAGCTCAATGGGGGAATTGCATTAGGCATGAACAATATGAGGCTTATCAACCACGTAATCGCAATAGATTTTGCGAGCTTGGGAGCATCAGATACGAGATTACTCACACCGGGACGCAACGCTGCAACAACGGACGCCGCGTATTGAAGAAACATGATTATGAGGGCCATAATCACGCCGATGAGCACATCATTAATTCCTCCAAACCCAATACGTGCCGATTTTGCCAAAACCAATAGCACGCTATTACTGGCAAACAGGATCGCCAACTCAGAGAACTCGACAGGGCCCTGTCTCCAATAGAGTAAATTGCTGCTCGCGAAATGCTTTAGAAAACTATTGTCTGGCATTTCCAATCCTCACTGTTTTAGTTGCATAAGGAGTTCCTGGCAGTGGATTTAGCTCAGTAATGGTGATTGTCATCTCTTCGAATGCGTCTTGTGCAATCACATAGAAATTGAGCCTTGAACCTCCCTCCGCGATTCCGTCGTAATAAATTAGTTTCGCCGACTGAATCGACTTATCGTCATCCGAATCAGAAAATCTAAAGGATTGCAGCTTGGTATTAGGCTCACTTGTTTGCCAAGACGGGGGTATGGAAGCGTGAAAGTCGTTCCTCAACTCTATCGATCCGGTTCCAAATGTGTGAAATCTCTCGAATGTAGAGCGCAGCGTCAGGCGTACATCTTCGCCGAAGTCTTTAGCAGGTTCAGGAAACTGGCCACGCCAATAAAGAGTACTGCGTATACCCTCGCGCCATACTGGCTCGTTATCCGCATAATGTTTTTCAACTTGAACAAGAATCGCGCCAGGTTTTCTATCAAGAGGTCTATCGCGCTTAATCGTATAATAAAACGTAAACGTCTTGTTATCGAAACTCATAGAATGATCACTAGCAACCTCTTGTATTTCTAGTGAATCCGGGTCTTTAACCTCCAGCCATTCTACGGCCTCCACAGCTCCTGAAAGCACTAAGATTATTAAACCTAGTGAGATTTTCATATGATCCTCCTTTTGATTTTTTAGTTTATCTCCTGAACAATCATTAGGACCTCAATTGATACCCATCCCGTGGAAAATAGGGGTATTTCCATTAGAAATAGAACTCACGCAAAGTGCGCCGACCTCAATACTTAAGATTTAACTCCTCTATACTTCTAATAGTACTCTTAGGATAGACACTGATACACCGTCTACAACCTTGCTCCCCAATTCGAGACCCGTGATCCTCGCCCCTTTTTCCTCTATTTCCCTTAATCCCTTTCTAATCTCCACCTCACTCTTTTTAGATACAACGACCTCTACTTTTCTTTTCGCCATTTTAAGTATCCTTTAGATTAGTTATTGTCAGAAACCCATTGGTTAATCTTAGCCAGCAACTCTTCGTCACCAAAGGCATAAGATAGACTCTTCAAGCGAGCGCGCTTCTCCTCATCCGAGATCGTGCCATCGTTATCGATATCCCTGAAAGCATCGCTAGAGTCCGTAATTCCAGCAAGCTTCATCGATTGAAGTGCGCCATCGAGATCGCCGGGAGCGAGCCCATCAATTATAGTGCCTGCCTTCAACGTCGCTATCTCTGCCTCTAATCGCAACATATCGATCTCTCCGATAGCCGTCTTCTCCGCCGCCTCTAACTTATCGGATATTTTCTCATCTCCAATAATCTTCGAGATCACCGAGTTTCTAATGACTGGATGTGCCGCCAAATAGTTAGCAGCCATGCCTGTTGCGTAAAACTGACTTGTAGAGAATCCCGATTGATTCACTCCCGCGCTAGTGGATGTTCCTGAAGTGGCTAGCATCGAAGGGATAGATAGTCTTGTTTCGGCTCCTGTACCGTTCTGCCTAATCGGCACGTACGCGAATTCCTTGCGCTTATAGCCTAGAGAGATGCTATCTGGAGAAAAACCACGCTCTGGTGCGAAACTTGTTGTGAAACCGACGGTGGTTTTAGTACCAAAGAAATAGCGCCTCCCTGTCGCTGTGCTACCCGTAACACTTGCGGGTGCCGCGACTAGAGTGGCGAAACTAGTACTTGAGTTATCAACCGGATTTGCCTGAGAGCCCAAATACTGACTCATAATTACTGCGGCATTTCCAACTCCGAAATTCTGAGCAACACCAGACCCAAAGACTTTAGAGTTGATACCCGCATCGGCACTTATACTGGAGAGTAAGGGAAGTACCTCGCCACTGGTTACAACCGGCGCAATGCTGCCTTCATACCGTCCATAACCAACATCAAACGTCGGTGGATTCGTGTCGACATCAACGGCTATCGATGTTTTCGTAACAAACAGGATACTTTCCTTGCCTACTGCGCAAGCCATTAGATTAGAGCATATGAAAACTAGGAGAAAACAGGCTTTATTATTCATTAACAGGTTCCCCTTGTGCATAGATAAAATTGCAGTTAAGACTTTTAAGATAACTAACTACTGATATCTCGATAGCGGATTTTTCATCAATGAATACCGTGCAGAAATCGTCTTGCAGAACTACTGTTTTCGATTTTTTATACCCTAGCACAAGGTCATCATCTGCGAATCCAATACCAACAAAACTTGATTCTACGTATGCGCCAGTATCGGGAGGATCTATCACATTAAAGAAGCCTATTTTTCTATATACTTTGACATCCTCCATAGTGGAAACCCTGATTACGGAACAAGAAAGCAACATCAATAGGGGCGACAATACTATTAGTCTTATCATTTTCACCTTAGCGCTTAATAGAGGCACACGAAACTTCAAATACCACTCTCTTGAATAGAACGCGCCCTGCCAACAAACACAAGTAGACGAATTAATTGTCAGGCCTCTACTTCAGTATAATTTTCACCATTGTCCGCTGGCAGGTCATAGCTTAGGTAGTATGGAATTTGCTTAATCTCGCCATTCTTGAAATGCAAGATCACCTCGATACTAAACATCCCCCATGTCCATACGGTAATTGAAAACTTATTGCCTCGCGCACGCGATATTCGGTTCGGCTTCTTGAACGACGCATGGAGCTTATATTCAACAAATTCCAATGTATCTAGCTCATCCTCTGAGGCCTCTACCCATATCCCTACATGGTAATGTTCACGCCCTACCTCTTTAGGTCGCCAATACTTTATTTTTCCCTGAGGTGTTTTGATGAGCTGACGATGAATGGAGAATGTCATAGCAAGCCTCTTAGGCAGCGATACGTTGACGACCGACGGCGACGATATCGGGAGCATCGAACCCGAGCACATCAGGCATTGCCTCATCGCGCTCTGGCTCATGATCGTAGCGGTTGATTAATCCAGCTAGCACAGAACCATTGAAGGCGATACGTGCGGCTAACCGATCGGCGTCGAGTATCTGGATTGGGAGCTTAGTCGTTTCTGTGATTCTTCCCGAAATCTGATTTATAGGATCCATACCAGAGGCCATGTCTTCAGCGTTTTCAATAGCGATCGCACACACAACCAGATCTCTTTTGATGCCTTCCAGTTGAACTCGGCAATCCCATAACTTCTGTGAAGACTCTGCGGGGGAGTAGGTTTGCTCGATACCAGAGAGCACTGAGGTGATAGCACCTGCGGCTATAGTGAGGGGAGGCATAGTGGCGACTACACTAAGCGTTGTAAGAATAGCGCCGGCGAGTGTGCCTCGCTTCATCCATATACTTACTGATTTTTTAGATTGAAACTCTCGCTCATATGCCAGAGTCGTGCAATGAGCCTCTAGCCAATGGTCGCGCGCAAGTTTGTAAAGGGTAACTCGTTGTTCAATGGATATTGGCATTATTTGCCTCACACTGGATTCAAGTAGTGAACTTTAGAACCGATAGATTGCAGGTACTCGGAATTATGACGGATGGCCAGAGTGTATTCTAAATTCTCCTATCGCAACAATCCAAATAGCCTAAAAATCATAAGCTTATTTACAGATAGAGGCTGTACTGTGACGATCTAATGGCATCTTGTTTTAGATGTAAGAATATTCATTCATTTATACTTTTGATTTTAATAAATAAAACTCACATAAATTTGTATAAAAATACATAAGTAGGATTATTCTTACATCACTCACTATTCTGGAACTATTTATATAAAGGTCAATAGTACAAACTCCTTATCGATCCTCTTCCATCTTCCTCAGATCAAAGGGGTCAGAGTAGTTTGATAACGTGGAGCTCTAATTGCTATCGATTTTTCAAATTACTCTGACCCCTTTGGTCTAGAGCCATGCCAAGAAATAGTGTCGACGATGAGTGATATTAGAAGCGAGGTGCCGTGCTTATTGAACATTGAGGTCGACCACGCCTACTCGACGAGCAACGAACAATACGAGCGCGTCAGTACTTTGCTCTATGCGTAGATGGGGAGCGAGTTGTGTAAAGGCGATGTTTTGCGCGCATATTGATCCCAATCGATCGTTGCTGTATCGAGCAGCCGCGATTATGCTGATCCGGGAGACTTCTAATTAGCCTGACAGCTCTACTAAGAACAGAATGCGAGGAAGTATTAACTTAGAACCCATTAGCATAATGGAACTTTTGCCCTATTGAGTTTGCACACAGCCACTGGCAAATTGAGAGCGGACTATAACGTCGAGCATAGGCATCTTACGAGCCAACAGAACCCCAATGCGTCAGTCGGCGCTTTGCCCCTCAAGGAGGATCCGCCTATTGCCTATGCTTGCGTAGCCATAATATGCCCTTGAAGGCTAAATGAACTAGCAATGTGACTATGCTGGCATTGACAAAGGTTGGCACAAACCAACTGGAGGCAGTTTCATATACAAAGGCCCAGTTGGTGCCATATTGATCATGGAAAATACCACTAGGATTCTCTAGCCACTCCCATATGGTGATGTAAACGGTGACAATGCTTGCGATAGCGAGGCCGACTAGAACTGCCACTACTAGGCTATTTTTCCTAAAGATATTCAATTTCATTCCTCCTCAACAAATATTGAGGTTGAAGCGATATTCGAAAAGCAATGCGGGCCCGAGCAAGACGGGTGTATGCGCAGATAGACTGATATTGGATTCGTTTGCCTAAAATTGGCTCGAGCCTTACTAGTTTTCATCACCTCTTAATGTGTAACTTAGATATCCAGCAATACCCGCGAACATATCTTGCGTAATATGCAACAGGATTGCCAGCCACAACGAGCCAGAACCAATATAGACAAGCACTAGAACGGTTCCATATATACCAGTACGAATTATTCCAGCTACGCCCTGGTAACTATGCGCCAGTGCAAAGAGCGCACAGGACATAACGCTCGCCAGAATAATATTCGTGAACTGCGCCAAATACCAAAGCGCAAAGCCACGGTATATGATCTCCTCCCACGAGGCACTGATCGAACAAAGCACCCACAGCCTCAGCTCTTTAATGCTCCTCGGTATTAGCTTCCCGGTCTCATCATCGCCAATGCTTTGTAGCATCTGTTTTCTTAGTTCGGGGCTTCTCCGAAGCCGCAAGCAGACGGATAGATAATAGAGAACTATGGCCGTAACAGCAGCTAAACCTACCCAGAAACTCCAGCTATTCTCATTACTCAGCCCAAGCAAACTGAAGCTATAATCTTGATATATCCAGATAACAACAATCGGCACCCCAATTGCCCATGAGAATGTAATTAACCCCCAGTAAACCCTAATCCTTTCCGGGTCTGCCCCGTCGCGCAGTTTAGCCAAAATGGCTTTAGTACGCTCGCCCTCTACAAGAGGATAGATACATGCGGCGATCAAAACGAAAATAGCTGCCATATGATCTATTGTGTTCATAACTAACTCCGGAGGCGAATAAATATCGCGGGGCTAGAACACTTGTTTCTTAGCCTCGCGGATCAAGTAAGCTGACCCTTTATTTTCCTAAGTTAAATGTACACCGACCCTACTTTTACGCGGCAGCAATACACTCGATCTCCACTCGAGTATCCCCGCCCAGACTAATGCCCACGGCTGTGCGGGCTGGCTTGTTCACCGGAAAGTATTCGGTATATACCTCGTTCATGGCGCCCCACTCGGCCATGTCGACTAGAAATACCGTGCATTTCAGAACGCGGTCCATCGACGAGCCGAAGCGCTCGAGCGCGTCCTTGATGGCTTCCAAGGCGCGACGTGTTTCGGGCTGCACACCCGATTCGCCGGCCCCACCCGTTTTGCCGGCCAGATAGATCAATCCGCCATAGCGAACGCCCTCGGAATATGGCGCTCGCGGATTCGGATTCAGATACTCCGGCGCGGCGGAGCTTTGCCCTGCCTCGGCGGCATTGGCAGTGGGTGTTTGGGGCTGGCAGGCGAGTAATACACTGCAAAGGGCGAAAGCGACGACGACTTTGAACATGGTGTTTCTCCTAGGGTTGTTTAAAGATGAGCTTATCAAAGGGGTCAGAGTAATTTGATCAAGATACTACAAAACTAGACTTTCAGTTACTCTGACCCCTTTGATCAGAACCGGAAGGTGTAATTCAACTTCAAGGCACCGCCGCTTGAGAGTGTCGAGAAGCGGCTGTCCCGCAATGGCCCATCGTCATACAACCAGTTGTTACTCCACACTAGGAATACATCGTTACCTGGCTGTATTATCCAACGCAAGCGGGCGTAAATTCCGACGACATTCGACAGATCATCGTACTGTACGTTGCCTGTGAATGCGGTAAAGGGGCTCAGATTCCAAGCCCAGGAGAGGCGCAGCAGATTGGTGTCGAAGTCGCCTTGCGGCAGGGATACTTCGTTGTGCTGATAGTTGGCGGTCAGCGACATGCCGTTGCGTGAACGAATGGTGCCGGCCAGATCAACGCTATCGCGTTCACCGCCCCAGAACTCAGAGCTTTCGTATTCCACGCTGCCGGAGAGCATGCGGCGCCCGGCGGTGCTGGCACTGACAGACCATTTATCCGATTCATAGACGCCGGGCTGGATGCGAATGGCATCATCGCCTCGCCCATAGATAGTAAACTCGTGGTCCAGTCGTTCGAAGTTGCGCCCGCCTTCAAAGGACAAACGATCACCGCTTTCGAAGTTCAACTGTAGGGGCGTGATATCGATATTGCGTGTCAGCAGCCGGTCATCCAAATCTGTCAGGTATTCGAAATATATCTCGTGTTCGGTCTGACGAATATATTTCCAGTTTTGTGGTCGCGGTGCGATCGTCAGTGTCGGCTGATGACGCCGGAACCCACGCCTCTCCACGAAGCCTAGCGCAGGGTCCCACTGCTCACCAAATTCTCGATGTGATGAATGCACGCGAATCAGGTCGTTCGGGAACGACCAGCGCACCCCACGAGAGCTGCGCTCGGACGAGCTCAAGTCACCACCGTTGATCGGATCGGTATGGTAAAGCGCGAAGCCTTCAAATTGCGCGTTGTACTGACCCAAGAATTGCGAGGTATAGAAGTCAAAGTCCGCGCCCACTGTGTGACGATCTTCCAAAGTCACATCACCGAGTGCAGCTTCCGAGGCTCTTCGTGTATAGATCAGGCCAACGTGTGACTGCTGGAAAAGGCGGCGCTTTACACGCGCCACAGTAAAGTCCTCGGCGCCCCACGGACGCACAGTCCCATCGCGGTTTTCGAGCGTGGTATCTCCGGTACGCACCTGATAGACGCCCAGTTCATAGTCCCCCACTTGGCCGCCTAAGCGCGCACCGAAGTCGATTGGGACTTCCTGGCCTTCCACTAGACCGATCCGGCGGCTGAAGAAGGGATCGGCCCAATTGAATGAGAACACGCCGGAGCCTTCCAGAAAGAACTCACGTTGCTCCGGAAATCGCGTTGGGAAGCGCGTCAGGTTTACCTGCCGACTATCGACCTCTACCTCGGCGAAGTCCGTGTTCAGAGTCAGTGCCGCGCGCAGGGATGGCGTCAGTGAATAGGTGATGTCGATGCCTGCTTTGGCATCGTTGCCAGCACTAGCACCGGCGGCCGGACCACGGCTTGTTGAGGCATTGATGAAGGGTTTTAGCTCTATACCCCGGCCTTGACTGAGGCCATTCAGGCCCTGCAGCTCCCCGGTATAGATCGGACGGAACAACCCCTCGTTGCGCCGCCAGCCATTCCACAGAATCTCTTCGTTATGACGGCGTATAGTGCGCTGGAAATTGATTCCCCAAGCACCCAGCGCGGGATCGAAGTTGAGTGTTGAGAAGGGAATGCGTATTTCCGCGGACCAACCTTCGTCCTGTATGGCGGTCCTGATGTTCCAGATGCCATTCCAGCGCTTGTTGAAACCACCCCCGCCCTCGATGAGGCCGTCACCGAGCAGGCCGGCCGGGTTGGTCTCGAAGAAATAGCCAGTGCGGTTGTCATCGAAGGTGCTAATGATCCACATAAAGCGGTCATCGGTGCCCAGCCCCGCATCGCGCTGCAACTGGTACGAGAGAATGCCAGAAGGATCAGAGTCATAGAGCATTGCGCCGATATACAGGGCCTTGTCGTCATAAAGAACACGGATCTCGGTGCGCTCACTCGGCACGCCACCCTCGACCGGTTCCTGCTGGCGGAAATCCGTGATGGGCTGTGCTAGTGCCCACACCTCTTCGTCGAGGAGGCCGTCAAGCTCGACGCCTGCTTCACCGGCTGTGCGGTAAGCCAACATACTGGGGCGGACCTCGGTGGTGCTGATGGCGTTCTGAGCATGGCTTAGGGGTGATACAAGCGCTAGTGTTAGCAGCAAGAGTACTAATGAGGCGGATCGTCCTTTATACATTCATTCTCCAAACATTATAAACAAGGTCAGTGTCATTGCTTTGCCGCTTAAACCGCTATGACACTGACCCCGATTATTCGTCATTCATTGCAATCTTTCGATCGATCAAAGGGGTCAGAGTAATTTGATTATGATTCGAATGGACCTGGGTTCTAACGATCAAATTACTCTGACCCCTTTGATCCCGAATGGACCTGGGTTCTAACGATCAAATTACTCTGACCCCTTTGATCCATCCCTTTGGCTTCGATTTGATCGCGCACCGCTTATGACGTAATCTTGATTTTCGCCCATCCCTTCTATCGGGTACCTGCACATGGCTTCATTCACCCTTGCTGTTAACGGCGCCACCCACACTGTAGACGTCGACTCTGCAACACCCCTGCTCTATGTCCTGCGCAACGATCTCGACCTGAAGGGGCCGCGCTTTGGCTGTGGCCTCGCCCAGTGCGGCGCCTGCACGGTGCTCATCGACGGCGTGGCTACCCGTTCCTGTGTCACCCCTGTTTCGGGCGTGAGTGGGCAAATTACCACCCTCGAGGGCCTCGCTCAGGGCGGGCAGCTCGACCCGCTGCAGCAGGCATGGATCGACGAGCAGGTGCCCCAGTGTGGTTATTGCCAGAACGGTCAACTACTCACCGCGCGCGCATTGCTGGATGCCAACCCCAACCCCACCGACGCAGAGATTCGCCAAGGCATGGAGGGGGTGCTGTGCCGCTGCATGAGTTATTACCGCATCCACTCCGCGATCAAACGGGCGGCAAGGGTCTCCACGGCTTCTTTCATTGATGCCGCCGCCGTAACGGGAGACAAATCATGAGCAATAAACTCCCAACAGGACTGCAACTGCCGCGGGAAGTAGAGAGCGCCATCCGCAGTGTTAACCCTGCCACATCCCGTAGAGGATTTCTGAAGGCCTCCGGCGCCTTGTTGATCAGTGCCGGCCTAAGTGCCACACCCGCAGGACGGGCAATCGCACAGGCCGTTGCCGGCGGCAGTGGGCCGTACCCTCACCCCGACTACCACCAACTAGACACATGGATCGTCATTCACCCGGACAACACTGCTACGTTTTTCGTGGGCAAGACCGACGGCGGCCAGGGCACCGGCACGGCCTATCGCCAGATGATGTGTGATGAGCTGGATATCCCCTATGCGGCAACCCGGCTGGTGATGGGCAGTACCGACACCACACCGGACCAGGGGGGATCCGGCGGCTCCGATGGCGTAGAGGTCGATGGCTGGCCCATGCGCTACGCGGCAGCCGAGGCCAGGCGCACACTACTCGAGTTGGCCTCCGCTCGTCTCAACACGCCAGTAGCAGGATTGCATGCAGAGAACGGCAGGATCGCGGTGAGCGCAGACCCGTCTCGCGCGATCACCTATGCCGAGCTAATCGGTGGCCAGCGTTTCGATGTGACGCTCGACGGCCGCAATATCAACGCCACGCGCGGCGTAGCAGACGTGAAAGCGGTGCAGGATCTACGCGTGATTGGGCAATCGATTCCGCGCTACGATATCCCCGCCAAGGTGGACGCTTCATTGACCTATGCGGTGGACGTTAAACTCCCCGGCATGGTCCATGCCCGTAACGTGCGCCCTCCTCTGGCCGGTGCCAGCTTGCAGAGTGTGGATGAAGCCTCGGTGTCCGCAATGCCCGGTTTTATCGCCGTGGTGCGCGAGGGCAACTATCTGGCTGTGGTGTTCGAGCGCGAGGAGCAGGCCATCAACGGGGCCCGCGCATTGAGAGCGCAATGGACGCCGCCTGCTCAGTCTCCGTTTCCCGCATCGCAAGATCTGTTCGCCTACATACGCAGCCAGAGCCCTACATCCAGCAACCAAGCGACGGTGATCGGTGATCCCGATGCGGCATTCGCCTCCGCAGCGCGCACAGTGCAGGCAGACTACGATGTGCCGTTCCAGGGGCACACCGCCATCGGTCCGGCCCATGCGCTGGCCGACCCGGCAGGCGGCCAGATGACCATCTACTCCAATGACATGAAATCCTATGGCCTGAGGCTGGGGGTGGCGAGATTCTTAGACATGCCAGAGGACCGCGTGCGGGTGGTCTACATGGACGGCCCACAGGTGTATGGCCGCACCGCCGCGGACGATGTCGGTTTCGAGGCCGCCTATCTTGCCAATAGAATCGGCCGCCCGGTGCGCGTGCAGTGGATGCGCGACGAAGAGACCGCGTGGGATACCAAGGGCCCCGCCTATACCTTCAAGCTGCGCGGCGCGCTGGACGCGGCGGGCAATCCCATAGCCATCGAATACGACGCCCGTGCTTTGGACTACAACCATGTAGGGTATAACGACCCCGATACGGTGTTGATCGCCCAGCTCATGGGCCGTCGTCCCGCGCAGCCTGGCCGCGGTGGTGCCGCCACCCCATCCGTGCAATACGGTATCGCCAATCAACGCCACACGGCGCACGTGGTCAGCCTGCCCATGATCTGGGAGACCCCGTTGCGCTGCGGCAACCTGCGCGACCCGAACGGCCCGCAAGTCACCTATGCGTTCGAGTCTTTCATCGATGAGATGGCCGCCACCGCGAACGCCGACCCAGTTCAGTTCCGCCTTAACATGATTGCCAATAGCAGCGAAGATGATGCCTTTCGCAAGGCCCGTTCACTGGCTACAGTACAGGCCGCCGCCGATGCCTACGGCTGGGAAACCCGCCCGTCTCCCAATCCGCTACAAAGAAGTACTTCCGGCACCTCTATAAGCAGCGGGCGCGGCATTGCCTACACCTATCGCAGTGGCACCGTGGTGGCCACCATCGCCGAGGTGGAGGTCAATCGCGATACCGGGCACATCTTCGTCAAACGCCTTGTGTGCGCCCACGACTGCGGACTGGTCATCAATCCCACCGGCCTGCAATACACAGTAGAGTGCGGCATGTTGCACGGACTGAGCCGCGCACTGTGGGAAGAGGTGCAGTTCGACACCGAGAAGGTCACCAGCGTGGACTGGGCCACCCACCCCACCATGCGTCACTCCGATACGCCCGAATCCATAGAAGTAGTGATAGTCAACGGCGACCCGAATCCAGAGCGACCGGACCTGCCCCACTACGGCGCTGGCGAGGCCAGCCACAAGCCCATGATCGCCGCGATAGCCAATGCGGTTTTCGATGCCACGGGCGTGCGTTTGCGAAGAGTGCCGTTCCGGAGTGCGAGAGTGTTGGAGGCATTGCGGGAGGAGTCATAAATCTACTCTGACCCCATTTATCGCCATTTATTGACAACCGCCCTGTGTAGGCTGCAGCCTAGTTGTAGCGCCATATACGTCGAGCAGTAGTGTCGTTCCGGCATCCTCCTCTACAAACCTGAACTGGTGGCCTGGTGGAACCCGCATGAAAAACTGTTTAGCGCTTTTGGCGAAGAGTTCAAAATCTTGCCAGTCGCCATGCCGACCGAAGAGCCGCCCATTTTCTGAATAGACGGCGTAACTATCTTCTCCCTCTCCATAACACCCCACGAGGCTCCGCGTATCCTCGTCACCTAGCGCGATCGGGTGGCTGAGCAACTCGATCTGCTCGAGATACTGGCCTGCATTGCCCTGCCCATTGATCGATGTGGAACTTATGTCATATGCGGTTCGATATACTTCTATGGCATTTTGCACATCGCCTGCCAAGACATAGGCGTTGGCGAGCCAATCGTAATAGGGTGCATACTCCGGGTTTAATTCGGCATTGATTGCGAACACCGTAACAGCGCCATTGAAGTTGCCATGCTCTAGCAGATAGTTTGCTAGCCCGATATAAGTCTCCGCCATTTGTACGGCGGTGCCTCCATACTTCGTTCGTAAACTCTGCTCGCGTGCCGTGAAGGCATCACTGCTAAAGCTGTCCCAACTCTCTTTGTGATAGGGGATATCCGCGAAGACAGAAAGCAAACCGTCATAGGTGACTGACATTGGGGCTGACATATGCCCCTCCCCGCTATACTCCCTATGATCGAATCGAACCCTAGCATTAGCAGAGGCCTCGATAGCCGCGATATAGCGCAGCAGCTCCTGTTTCATACCATAGCCATCGAGCTCACCAATGCCGAAATAGGCCGTTTTGCTCGCTTGTCGATTCTGCTTAAAGTTTTGCTCTGCAATTTCGAGTATTTCAAAATTATTCCACCACAAGGACGGGGCTGTGATGATATAGGCATCGAAGGGGCTACTCGCGCGCATCAACTCGTTTGCCGCTAACAGGCCGGAGAGAGAATGTCCGGATAGAATTCGAAATGGATGAGTTCTGTAGTTGGCATCGATGTAGGGAATGAGCTCTTGTTTGAGGAACGCCATGAAAGGCTCACCACCCCCACTCTGCTCCGAATAGCCTACATCTTGCGTAGGGGTATAATCCCGTAGGCGATTGGTGCTGGGTATTCCGACTATGATCAACTCGGGAATGCCGCGCCACTGCGCCAGCATTCTAGCGCTCGCAACGGCGTGCTCTATGTTCTGGTCCGCATCTAGAAGATACAACACGGGATAATGCTGTTGTGAGCTCTCATAACTCTGCGGCAATGATAGATAGAACTCCCTCGTTTCGGACAATTGCTCAGAAGTAAGCTGATACCTTTCCGCGATCGAAAGCGCACCAAGCCCAGACACGACTGGACCACTGTTAGTATCTGCCGCCATGCATACCGTACTTAGCGATGCAACGAACAGGATGAGTAGCGCTCGGACATATTGCATTACGACTCCTTGGGCTTATCTATTGAACACGACAAAGAATAGACGGAATTATAAAGCAGAAAGTTTGGAACACATGGAAATATATTAATTGGGCGCGAATTGCATTTGCCTACTCAGGAAATTTGGACCCCGTTTATTACTCAATAGAGTCTGGTATCCTGCTAATAACTGGTTTCTTTCTCGTTAAACTTTCACGGGGGCTATTCGCCTACGAGGCAACAGACGATGGATCCAATCGAGGGCGTTCTATTCGATCTCGACGGTGTGTTTTATATCGGAGACGAGGTGGTTAAGGGGGCGGCAAATACTCTAGCCTGGTGCCGGCAACGCCAGATTCCCTTCCGGTTTATCACCAACACCTCCACGAAGACCACCGGCGCGGTTGCGAGCAAGTTACAGGCACTCGGGCTGCAGGTGTCCGTTGCCGATATCTTCAGCGCGGTGAACGCTACCGTCGATTTTCTGACACAGCAGGGCGCACCGTCTGTGCATCTTCTGATTCGCGATTCGGTCAAGATTGAGTTCGAACAATTCGAACAGGAGACGAGCAATCCCGACTATGTCGTCGTCGGTGACATCGGCGCGGCATGGGATTATGCCTTGCTAAACCGGGTTTTTCGCGAACTCATGGCCGGCTCGAAACTGATTGCCATGCACAAGAACAAGTATTTTCAAACCGAGCGAGGCTTGCAGATGGACATCGGTGCCTTTGTGGCTGGTCTAGAGTATATATCCGGCAAGAAGGCGATTGTGATTGGCAAACCCAGCGCCAGCTTCTTTCAACTGGCCACCGACGCCTTGGGCCTGAGACCGGAGCAAGTGGTGATAATCGGTGATGACATCGAGAATGATGTCGGTGGCGCTCAGGTCAACGGGCTAAGAGGCGTCTTGGTGCGCACTGGCAAGTACAGGGAAGAGCTTGCAGATGCGTCGTCAGTGCAGCCCGATGGCATCATAGATTCAATCGCGGAGTTGCCAGAGTGGTTGGAAGCAAGGCTCGAATGGAATTAATGGGGTCAGAGTACATATTTCCGCGCTGAGTGATGCTGCGACATTCACACAGGCATAAACCGAGCTTTGCGCGCCAGACAAACCTCACATCCATGTGATGGTTCGACCTCATAAAAATCGCACTGATTAAATGCCCACTTACCCTATTTCTTTATGCGCTGATTTTACGTCCATTTTTGAGCTCTTCTTGGTCTGGAATCTCAAATCTTGGTTCCATGAAATTAAACATCATATCAGTCACTTCAAATGCATAAACAGACGGATCTTTCTCCGTATTACGCTTTTCAACACGTTGTTTACGCGTATCTTGGGGTGCGTCCAAATAATGTATTTCAGGCGTGATACCTATGTCTCTAGCGCGATTAGCAAAGCGATCTCTTTGTTCTTTAGTAGTAAAACCTAGATCCAATATCACGTTTCCATCAATTGCTAAAATCTGTTCACTCACCTGCCAGATCTGATCAGAGCATCTGTTAACTCTTTCCATCATCCATGGGAAATCGATAGTGGTGATGTCTTTTGAGAACAACGTTTGCATCCAGGGGTCAATTGAAAACCTAATTGCCTTGATCTCATTGGCGAGTGATAGAGAGTAAGTTGTTTTACCGACCCCTGTAGGGCCGCAAACTAGAATTAATCTTGCCATTTGATTTACAACCTCCAAGTGTTGCATAACACCGAAACGAAGGCGTAATAATAGTTTAAATGTGCACGGACCCCAATTACTAATTTACTACTGCGATTGTGGATGCACAGGCCTGAGCTGCTTCCATGCCTTTACTGACAAAGTGCTTCGCAAAGAACTCGGGCTGCCCCGCACTGCGGAAATCATGGGGTGTTAGCACCGCAGAGAAGATGGGCGTGCGGGTCTCCAGCTGCGTCCTCATCAGACCGTCGATCACGGCACCTGCCACGAATTCGTGACGATAGATGCCGCCATCGACCACAAGGCCGGCAGCGACGATTGCCGCATATTCTCCAGTATTGGCTAGAAACTGTGCTTTGAGCGGAATCTCGAACGCGCCGGGCACCTCGAAGACATCGACCGGTCGACCGTCGAGTGTGGAAAAAGTTTCGAGAAAGGAATCGCGCAGCTTGTCCACAATCTCGCGGTGCCAGCACGATTGTATGAACGCCACCCGACCGCGGGTAGCGAAATCGAAACACATGGAATTGGATTTCATCTGTTGTTTGCCTCTGTTATGCAGTTAAACAACAGGGCAAACAAGGCCATTAGTCCCCGCGCGGCAGTAAAGCCGAGGGAAAACGTGGCGACCTCATTCTCATAACCAGACTTTAACTGTCGGCCCCGGAATCACACCGAGTCTGCTTGTCCTCCCGTCACATGATGACGGGAGCGCCCGCGGGCTACGCACTTGCGCACGATTACCGCCGGTGGGGACTTTCACCCCGCCCTGAGAACATCCCCTTTGCTGGGGAAGACGCGCAGAGTACCGCAATACCTAACTGGGCTCAATCTTGCAGATAGCTTTCGTGGTGGAGGCCGATATAAAACTCATCTAGCTCAAGGGTGCCTCTCTAGATGAAATTCATACTGACCCTTGCCCCCTTCCGCTCAGAACTTCTCGATCAGATCCGCCCTGAACGTAACTCCGAGGCCCGGGCCCTGCGGCACCTTGATCTGACCGTCCGCTTCCAACACGGGTGGGTTCTCGAAGACCTCCCAGCCCTCGAAGATATCCGCATGGGGCGGCTCGTGGATGAACTCCGTTATCGGGCCGTTAGGCATGGAGGCGATGAGGTGGATACCGCAGATATTGACTAGGCGCCGTTCCAGCGGCGCCGAGTGTGGCGAGACTTGTCTGTTGTAGGCCGCCGCGAGGGTGCCGACGGTGCGGGACATCAGTGGGCCTATATCGCCTATCTCCGGCATGAGGATGTCGAAACAGCCCTGGTCGAGAAGGTCCTTAAACTCATGGATGCCCCAGTTTGACTCGCCGCCTGCCATCGGCATCGCCAGGAGCTTGTTGAGCTCCGCTAGGCGCTGATAGTCGTAGCGCGGCAGTGGCTCCTCGAACCAGTAGACGTTGAGCCGCTGGTACTCCATCGCCGTGTCGTAGGCGCGCTTAAAGTTCCAGTAGGTCGGATCCTCGCCATTGGCATCCGCGTCGCCGGGCGCCTTGTTGCCGTCGCAGAGGATGTGGAAGTCATCGCCCACCGCGTCGCGCACTAACTCCACGACGCGAATGTCCTCCTTCATCGTCCTGAAGCCCGAACGCAGCTTGAGGGCGCGCCAGCCCTTCTCCTTGAGCCCGATGGCGATCTCGACCCGGTCCTCAACCGTGCCGATGCCCCACATGGCCGCGTATGGCAGGACTCGGTCGCGCCCGCCGCCCCAGAGCTTGTACAGCGGCAGATCCGTGGCCTTGCCCAGCAGATCCCAAAGCGCGATCTCGACCGAGGCGCCCCATCTGCGCTGCGGGGCGTATAGCGTCCTGGCATGCTCATTGATATCGAAAGGGTCTTTGCCGACGAGCATTTGCTTCACGGCCTCTAGGTTCTCTGGAGGGATGCCGGGGCCGATGCCCACTAGGCCTTGATCCGTGTGCACTTCCGTCACGGTGAAGCCGCCGATCTGCACGAGCAGCCCGCCGCGGGGGGTATCGACGCGACGGGCGAGAATGCCCTTATCTCGGATCATTTTGATTCGGATCAAGCGCACATCGGTGATCTTGAGGCGCGCCGACTGCGCCGCCAGCGCGGCGCTGGGCAGCATCAATGGCATGGTCACAAGGCCAGACATACCGGTTAAGAAATCTCGTCTTCGCATAGCCGCATCCTATTAGTTTTATTTTTGTAGAATTACCTTATGACTTTATCTGCCTTTATTCAACAACAACTAAGTGCCACCCATTACTAACTGACTGATCTTTTCATTGGAGCCAGAGTACAACTGTTTAGCACCAACTCGCGGAACCGGCAGCTCGTGAACAAAGCAACTCATTGATGTTTGCCTCGATGACGCGAAAGCCCACGTTTCCAACAAGCTTCTGACGGCCTTCATTGAGAAGGATAGTCGGGCTTCCTTGTACTAATAAAATTTGCTGCTCGGAGCGGTCGGCTTCAAGATCTGCATAGGCCAACCCGGAATGAATGATCTCTTGCACATCCTTGACTGATACCCCCACCACTTCCAAGGCTTCCTGCAGAACCGACCAATTGCCAATATCGAGGCAGCGCTCGAAGAATGCCGAACGGAGCTCTTGCAACACAGCCCGGCATTGACTCTTATCAACCCGCTGTACGGCTTTGATCAAGGTGTGAGCAGGAGTAGATGACAGCGGGCGACAGTGCTGCCAAATATCAGGATGCAGCTTAATATGATCGAACTCTGCGACGACCTCGTGCAGGTGTTTGCCAAATCCGGCATATCCGCCGCGCGTTGCCCAGCCTATGCCGATTTTATGGGCCGTGTTGCCAAAAACCGAACAGAATCGGTAATCGATATTTATCTCATCGGCGAATCGTGCTGACACCCCATCGATCCGAGCCTGTGAAATATACGCCCAGATACAGAGGATATCGGAATAGTAGGTTAGTGTATGATTTTGTGGCATCGATTTTCCCTAATGGGGCATTTTAGAAGGAGTTATTATGTGCTTGCTTGTGCACTTGAACCATTTATTTCAGAGCCGTTGCGCACTTAGCGCTAGCAAGGATTTTCTAAACCATATCTTCGTATGTATGGGACATGGGTCACATCCATAGTCGATGCTTATGGGGACTAGTTCGCGCTGCAATGCATTATAAGTGCAGACAGGTGCTTGTCATCGGTACCACAGCAACCCCCCAATATTTTCAGGCCGAAATCTCGATTCAATTGAACCATGAGCTCGGCCCATTCCGAGACGGATTCTGCCTTGAGCTCCTTGGAGCCTTCTAGTTGCGCATGGCTAAGAGACGATGCGTTTGCCTGTAGGCCGATCAAGCGGCCGGGCGGTATTTTCGCCATTGTTGCTGGATGCAAAAATGAAGGGTAGGAACAATTAACGAAATAGCCGAGCGGTTTAGTCGTAGTGTGAGCATCCACATAGGCGATCGCCGCCTCAAGCGCCGTTCCATCCAATACTCTGCCATCGGCGCCGATCACGAAGCTAATGATATAAGGCAGCCCTGTGGCTTGCATTGCCTGTGCTATTCCAGCGGCTTCCTCAACACTCGGCAGCGTGACGGCCATCAGAAAATCAACGGAGGCACTTGCGAGCTCATCGATCTGCCAGCGGTGGAAGTCTCGCGCCTCATGCAGCGACAGCCCCTGTTCGGGCAAATAGCAATCGTTCTTGCAGCCGATCAGGCCACCGACCTTAACGGTTACTTTTTTGGGCTGGCTGGCCACTAGGTCGTGCATGAACTTAGCGGCCGCAACGTTGATGTCCTGCCGCTGCTTTGAGGCTGCCACCCTCTCCTGATTGGCCCGCCACGTGGGTGTGCACAAGAGTATCGGGCGCTCACTGGCTGCGGCGACGTCGATATACTCCTGATACAGGCCGCGCAATGCAGCCCTGCCCTCCTTAGTGAAAATCAGAGGGGCGTGCACCAGTTTTGCGTCTAACTCTATCTTGTCGTTGCGACGAAGCCTTTCTACGACCGCCGCCTCAGCGAGAATAAGTTGATGTTTTGCTAAAAGCTCTTTCATCTTTAGATCCTGATCACGTAGGCCGGGCCGAACTAGCGCCCTGCGCCCCGCCTTGAACGACATCACTCACGACTCGACCATCCACTAAAGCGACTGTCCGGTCGCAGGTAGCAGAAAGACGTGGATCATCGGTCACCCAAACAATTGGGGGGCAGTGTACATTTCGGCTAGACTAACTTCAAAACTGCTTCTAGCTTAACGAAGGTATAGTCAGCACTTAAATTAAATGGATACCGACTTATTGCCGCACCCATCTATCTCCAACCCAAGCAGTTGAAGCCATTCGTCGGTTTAGGTCAATGCTAGACAACTAGCTGATCAGATCTTCGGAGGGGGGCAAAGTGAAGTTGTTGTGGGTTCGGTGGTGTGCTGAATGGGAAATTACTGTTCGACATGCCCGTCAGGGGGACTAGAGAGCTTTGCGTCATCCCTCGGCGGTATTCGGAGGAATCAGACGCGCAAGTCTAGCAAGGTGCCTAGCATCTGATCCGATGTTGTCACTACTTTGGCCGAGGCGTCGAACAGCCGCTGATTCTCTTTCAGCGCGACCATGTTCTCCAGTAATTGCGGCATACTGGCCCCAAACTCCTGCGTGCCAGCACTGGCGATCTGTTGGGAAGATTGCACCATTCCAGCATAGGCATTGCGCATGCCGGTGAAGCCAATCTGCATAACGGAGTTGATCATAGGGCCTGAATCCACAAGTGTTACTGCACCAGGAGCTTTATAGGAAAAACAACAATATCCCCTCGGTTTGAGTTAGTCCAGAGGTGGGTGAGCTAGATGTGAGCTAGTCGGAAGTTTGCAACGAGTGCGAAGCAGGGACACAGATAATGTACACGCACACCATTTATTTTCGCAAAGTTGCCGACGGCGACTCACCAAACATCTGGTAATAGTCCTTGGCGAATTTGCCCAAGTGCAGGAAGTGCCAGTGCATCGCGATTGCCGTGACGCTGTCGCGCTCTTTGCAGGCATTCAGCAACTGACGGCGCGCTTGGTTCAGGCGCAAGTAACGCACATAGGCTACCGGAGTTGTTTGCAGTAAGGCCTGAAAGCTGTATTCAAGCGTGCGCTGACTGATCTGCAGTGCTAGGCAAACATCTACAACGGTGGGACAACGGTGTTGTCGGAATTCCTCCAGAATAAAGTCGATCGCGCGGTTGACCACAACACGAGCGCGGCCAAGCTTGATACTCCCCGATTGTTGCCATTCACCGGCAACGGTCTTCATCGTCATCACCAATTGGTCTACGATCACCTTTCCGAACTGCGGATTTTGCTGCTCCACGTCCTGATTGTGGACAAAGGCCCTGGATGAGTGCAATAGATCGGCCAAGGCGTGGAGCGGGCGCCTGTCCAGCATGTTCAGCACAAGCACATCTGCCGGATCGATATCCCATTGTGCAGGCTGCATGACCCGTAATCTGTCCAGCAGAGCATCTTGGGAAAGCAGGAAATACACGGTGCTGGCGTTTTCCCTGACATGAAGATCGCAATCCGTTCCCCCTGGCAGGAAGAACAAGGAGTGGTCTTCGGAGTTGTGAGTTGAAAAACGATGCTGGGCGTTCTGCTCGCGGAAGAATGAAAGCGTGCACAGACCCTGGCTAGTCACGCCGCGTTTGTGAACTGTGCAATTCTGGGACTCGAAAAAGACGCTGACATCCTGGTGGTCAATTATGCGCACACGCCCCTCGTAGCTTCCCGCTGACAGCTGCGTAATCTGCAGTGGCATCCAGTCCTGGATCGCCCCCTGATCATGGGCATCGGTAACAAGCCGATCGCGAAATGTAATGCTGTTGTCAGCTGTCAAAAGTAAGGCCCTTTGCACCGTTTTTGCGAATATGTGATATCTCGGGGTCGCTGTGAAATGTAACTTACCCGCTACCTTTATGCCACCCCGGAGATATTCTAATGAATCTGTCAAATATCCTGCCGCGCCACCAGGGCGTCGCATTGCTGGCGAGCGTATGCACTGCGCTCCTGTCTGTTCAAGCTACTGAAACGCAGGCACAAAACTCCAAGAACAACCCCACGAATCAGGAGCTACTGGTCAAACAGGCACTTGTGATGTTCGACAACCAGACAAACTACGGCAACTGTGCGGCGCCCAACGACGTGATAGCGATTAGCGGCGTGAATTTTGACAATGGAAAACCGCCTGTAGTGATGCTGGGCGGACAGGGTCCCCTAGAGATCTGTTCCTATAGCGAAGAAATTATTCTTGCCAATTGCCCAGATGGAATATGTTATGCGGGTGATTATCTATTGGAAGTCGTCACGGGCAATGCCGTCAAGGATTACGACGAGTACGACCTGACCATCGGTATGACAGGTCCACAAGGCCTTGCCGGTGTGCAGGGTGTGCAAGGAGAGACCGGGCTTCAAGGTCCACAGGGCGATACGGGAGCGATTGGACCGCAAGGGCCCAAGGGTGATCAGGGCGAGATTGGACTGCAAGGCCCACAAGGTGAAACGGGCCCTCAGGGTCTCCAAGGCGAGCAGGGACTCCAAGGCGTGGCAGGAGCTGACGGCGCACCCGGACTTCAGGGGCCCAAGGGTGATCAAGGCGAGATTGGACTGGTAGGCCCTCAAGGCAACACGGGACCTCAGGGACTTCGAGGCGAGCAGGGGTTGCAAGGCTTGGCCGGAGCAGACGGTGCAAACGGCGCGCCTGGGCCTCAGGGACCTCAAGGAATTCAAGGACCCCGGGGGCTTACCGGTCTACAAGGGCCGCAAGGGCAACAGGGTTTCCAGGGGCCAAAAGGGGATACTGGCGCAACCGGCCCGCAGGGGGATTCCACCAGCGTGCAGTTCTACACCAAGTCTAACCAGGAAACGTTCATCCTCGGAGGCGGCGAAATCGGCGTGTCTTGCAATACCGGGGATCACATGACCGGCGGTTCTTGCAGCGTGACCAATAACCAAGTTTTCCCCACGTTTGCGATATCGTCAGCGTATCACCTGCTGGTGCCTTCTTCGGTGCCAGGCGTTTTCACGCCCATCAATGGCTGGCAATGCCGCAAGGATGTCGATTCCATCCTGAACAGGACAATAAGGGTGGAAGCATACTGCGTGGCAACCCAACCTTAAGGCCTCCTAAGATCAGTTATCCTAGCCTCTGGTGTATGTGTTGAACCAGTCAACCATGCGCGTCCAAGCCAATGTCGCCGCCCCCTCGTTGTAACGTTCGGGGGTGGCGTCGTTGAAGAAGCCGTGCACGGCACCTGGATGAATATTGCTGTCATGAGTCACGCCTGCGGCTGCCATCGCCGCCTCATAGGCGGGCCACGCCTCTACTAGGCGTGTGTCCAACTCGCCGTGTTGCACCAGTATCGCCGCTTTGATCTTTGCCACGTCTGCTGCCGGCGCCGCAGCACCATAGAATGGCACTGCTGCAGCCAAATCCGCGCCCAGGCGCACCGCCAGTTGATTCGACACCCCTCCTCCGTAGCAGAAACCGGTTGCGCCAATCTTGCCATTACAGTCGTCACGGTTCTTCAGCCAGAGTGCGCTTGCCACGATATCCTCGAAGCGCTTGCCGGCATCCAGCCCGCTGAACAATTGCCCGCCCTGATAATCATCGCCGGGATAGCCCCCCACCGAGGTCAGCACATCGGGCGCAAAGGCCATGAAGTTGGCCATCGCCAGTCGGCGTGCCACATCTTCGGTGTGAGGATTGAGCCCGCGGTTCTCGTGCACCACGATAATGCCAGGCAGTTTGCTTGGCTCCGCGGAGCGACTATCCGCGCTATAGGGACGCACCAGATAACCACGGATGTAGCCGTGCCCCTGTGGCGAAGGCAGCGTAACGTAGCTTGCACTGATGCGCTCGTCGTCCCGGGCGATCTGTTGGCCCAGCGCGTAGTTCGGCATCAAGGCCTCAACCAGAGTGCCTGCGGTCAGCCCCGCCACAGCAAATTGCTTGACGCGATTCAAGAAGGTGCGACGACTGATCTCGCCGTGGACGTAGTCGTTATAGAGTTCGATGGCTTCAACTGGAACTGTGCGTTTTTCTTTCGATGACATGGTGTTGCTCCCATTTTTTGTAGTGCGGAGGTGGTTGGCGTTTTAAGGATGACCGTGAGGCGTTGGCAGATTGTTCACCGGGCGAGAAATCGACGAGTCCAGTGGGACCGGGGTAGGTCCAATCAGGCCGAGGCCGGGTTCTGGGGATGGCTAGGTAAAGTCATTAAATTATCAGTGCCCCCTCAGGTCCAAATAAAGCCAGAGTATGCTGATTGTGGTTTTCTGGTATGCGGATTTCCCGCTCAGGCGCACTAAAGTTGATTGAAAATGAGCTTATTGCTGAAGTCTTGCTTCTCAGATCAGTAATTTGCAGCATATTTAGGGCAAGCAATGGATTGACATTAAATGCAGGCCAGACTCATATACACATAAGCATTTCACAGCAAGTTTGCACATTCAGTTTCAACAGCAAATCTCTACAAGCAACAACTTCATTAAACAACTACAAACGAGAAAGGCACCATGCGCAGAGACGGCAGACGCAGTACCAACATAGACGATCGACGCGGCCAACGCATGGCAGGCGTGGGCGGTGGCGGTCTGCTTTTATTCCGACTGCTGCCCTGGTTGATGCGCACCAAAGGCGGTCGCATACTGCTGCTGATAGGCGGTGGCCTTTTCCTGTTGTCGTACTTGGGGCTTGATGGTGGTTTGCTGAACCAGCTCACAGGTGTGGGAAGCACCTCAGGCAGCCGCAATGAACAACTGACTGCGCAGCAGCAAGAGCTCGCCGACTTTGTGAGTATCGTGCTGGCCGACACCGAAGACACCTGGCAAGACATCTTCGCGCAGCAGAACCGCACTTACGCAGAACCCACACTGGTAATGTTCACTGGCGCTGTACGCTCGGCGTGTGGAACCGCTCAGGCAGCGATGGGACCGTTCTACTGCCCGGCTGACCAACAAGTCTATATCGACCTGTCGTTCTACGACGAGCTGCGCACACAACACGGCGCGGCCGGCGACTTTGCTCAGGCCTATGTGATTGCGCACGAAGTTGGACACCACGTTCAGAACCTGCTTGGTATTGCGAACAGCGTGAATGCAGCACAAAGCCGGTTATCAACGGATGCACAGCGCAATCAATTGTCAGTGTTGCAGGAACTGCAGGCAGACTGTTTCGCCGGGCTGTGGGCGAATCACGCAAACCGTTCACGCCAGGTGCTGGAAGACGGCGACATAGAAGAAGCATTAACTGCCGCACAAGCCATCGGCGATGACACCCTCCAACAGCAAAGCCAGGGCTATGTGCGCCCCGAATCTTTCACGCATGGATCTTCACTACAACGCGTGCAGTGGTTTACCACGGGGCTGCAGCAGGGGACGCTGGAAAGTTGTGATACGTTTGGTGGGGCGCAGCTTTAATCAGGAGGGAAAGAATCAAGGGGAAATCAAGTAACCTGCCCCCTTGATTCACCCTTGATTCACCCTTGATTCATATTCGAACCATGATTTACTACTTCACGTGAAGCTCAGTTACAACGAATATTATTGCACCTTCGGTATCTTCCACCAGCCTCGCGGTCAAACTATAAAAACTGTTTGTTTCCGTAAGGGTCAATGCGCCGAAACTTAAATCTGGTATCTCCAGGATTAGGGTACTGGAGTCGTAGCTTGCATGATCATCAGAAGGAAGCTTGTTGGTTTCGGTGACGCTAACCACTTCTAGCGCTTGAGGTAGTGTTTCCACAAGTCGCAGTAATACGTCGTAAACCACAGTTTCATTTGTTTCTGAGATTAAATCGAGTGCAGGTATGTAAAGAGTTTGGCTAATGGGTTCATAAATTGAAGTTCCCGGGGCAAGGGAATTACCATTTTGGGTTTCACTTGAAGGGACTCCCCCTAACGCTTCGAGATTATTGGTAAAAGCCGCGAGATGGTTAAGCGATCCTTTCAGTAGATTATTGTAGACTCTGACCACATTAGATTTGGCGGTTGTTTCTATCGCTAAATTTAGATCAGCGATGTCTGTTTCCTCAATAGTAATGCCAACTTGCATAGCGTCTAATTCTGAAACAGCACCCACCTGAATGAGAGTATCATAAAGTTTCTGTAACGCCGTGTTATCAAAAATCCCTGCTGAATTTCCAGACGCCGGATCTGGGATTCCATAGGTGTTTAAGAGACTAAGCACAGCGTCCATATGCCTCTGCTCCGATGCGGCTATACTCCCAAAAACCTGGGAGCCCCAAACATTGAACATATGGCTGTAGACGTCCCTGGCAAGTTTTTCTTCCTCGCGCATAAACACCAAATTGGCAGCCTCAGATTCAGTCAAGACTTGCTGAGCATACGTGGGAATGGCAGGCAAAAAGTTCAGTGCGCTAGCAATCACTAGAATTTTCCAAGCGGTATTTGTCGACATGTAATAGACTCCAATTGTTTACCTTAGAGAGTATTGCCAGTTGCATGCCAACTATTGTTCAAGTTTAGAAATGACTAGCCCTATCAATTATTACTTTAAATTCAACGGGTAAGCGCTCGATCCGAACGCACTGGGATCCGAACCAAGGCTGTGACGATTGCCATACTGTCAGATATGACAAGAAATGCAGTCACAATTGGCATTGCTGGAGGGAAAGGTAATTATTGGGGTCTGACCCCTTTTACTGACCCCTTTTACTTAATTGGCTCCAGAGTAGCGCAAGACGCTCATGTTCCTTAACAAACGCATCTTTACCATCAATGTATGCTTCCATATCGTTTGGATTATTTCTCGCGAGGCATTCTTTTAATTCCCCGTACTCGACAGCAATAGACGGGTGCGCTCTCATGTAGTCCCGAAATGCGATGTGCCGAATTACATTGCGAGATCCTGCTTCAAAAGCATGGATCTGGTGCGTTCTTCGTCCCATCGCATCATCCAATCGAAAGTATCGACGACCTGAAATCCCAAACTCTCCTTTGGCCTCGTAACCTAGAGCTTCGAGTGAAGGACTCTTCCGGTCCAAAGATTCTAGCGAGTCGACTTCCAGCAACATATCGATGACCGGCTTCGCTTTGGTGTGACAGATCGCTGTGCTTCCAATGTGATGGACTTGTACAGCCACATTTCCCAAAGCCAAACTAATTCTGCTAGCTTCCTGCTCAAAATTCCTCGCCCAATCAGGCCTATGCTCTACTACGAGAATCATCGCACTTCCCAGCCAAAATCCGCATAACGCCTTAGGCACGGGCGGCACGCGAAGCGCAGCGTCCGGCGACCGAAGGGAGCGAATTGCCCCAACTGCTTAGGTGGCGTTCTTATAAATGCGTTCATTGATGTAGTTACACCATTGACTTGATTCTAGAGGTGGTACGGACAGATCGTCTCGTAGCCCCAGCTTAAACTCAATAACGGAGCGCCATTCTATGGATCCGACGTCTGGGCCATGCCCCTGCCCATCACCCGTTGAAATTTTATCTTCCACTAGTCGATACCAATCGTTCGTGCAGGCTTGGATCAATGTTTGGTCGTCATCGGAGCTACCGCAGCCCAAATTGATTAAGAAAATGAAGCCAAGAAGGAATCTCATTGCCTGTAGCATGGATTAAGCCACCTAACGCCTTTAATAATAGGAGCCCGCGTTAGCTGGCGTCGTTTTTGATTTGTTTGTTATGTGCCGCTTTCTCGCGACCAGCCGTTCAGCCGTTCAGCCGTTCAGCGTCCAATTTTCAGCTCATCAATCCTTCAAGTACTCCATTCGGCGTGACCTTGAGAAGTAGCACCTTAGGCTCCGACGGAGGAGCGGTCATGGGATCACCGCGCGTTCGCCCAATGAAATTAACGTGGAGTTCCCGAGCGTCAGCGCGGATCTGCATGGACTCCGGGGCTATTCGGTCGCCAACAAGGAACGCATTGGTTGTGGTATATCCCGAAGGATTTTGCAACGCGACAACCACATAGTAGAACGTACCGCTTGCGCCCGCATCCTGCGCAACCCAGAATGAGAAGTCGTCCAGTCCGTCACCATTCAAATCCCCCTCTGCTTCCCCACCCAGGTAGCGGGTCGTGGTCCTGGAAGAGGAGTTCTCTATTGACGCGCTCGAAACGCCGTTGACGAGGGTGGTCAATGTCCCTTCGATGGTAAAGGATGTGTTCTTGCCAAACATCGACGAGTCCAAAGGGATTTGGGCGGAACCTTCGCTTTCCTCTGTGCTTTTCCCCGGTGTGCTGCAGCCTCCAAGTCCCAAAGCCGCAACGATGAGCAAACCAAAAGTCGTCCTTCTTGTGATGATCATGTAGATACCGCAAACGTCGAAGTGGGTCTAAGATGCCTAACGCCTCGCATCAGCGGCTGCATGCGTTTGTTAGGCGATTTGGCTTTCAGTTCGAATAGCCATCCGCTCTACCGTTCGGATAGTATTTTTCCCAATTTTTCCCATCGAACGTTTTGATGTTCATTTTATCGACTGTTCCTGGATCAAGACATCTGGCATTGACGCTTACTCCTTCTGGGTGTGACCGTGGAATATAGAAAGCCTTGATTCCACAATGTTTGCAAAATAGGTGTTTCGCACTACCAGTATCAAAGGTGTATTCCGTTAGATAATTTTCTCCAGACTTCAGTGTAAACCGATCCCTAGGAACGATCATTGCTAGATAGCCCGATTTCGAACGAATACTGCAATTACATTCGGATACGTTTAGTGTTGCTGAAGCGAGCACTTCAAATCTCACTCGACCACAGTGGCATCCTCCTTGGTGTTTTAGCATCCTTCCTCCGACCGCCTAACGCACTTAATAATGGGCTCAGGCGTCAGCCTGAGTCCCTTCATTGATTTGATTGTTATCTGCCTTGACTAACTTTCCATCAATAGCCCAGTTTTGTGTGGCATGCGCCACGTATCTCCTTGGACTTCCCAGAGTTTACTAG
>DIAM01000005.1:230683-231145 GCA_002416505.1 Gammaproteobacteria bacterium UBA5078 | reverse complement strand
GTCCACATCGACACGCGCTGGTCGAACAGCACCACGCTGGTGAAGCCGCCCAGGCGCTGCATCCCCAGCCGCAGGGCGCGCGAGTTCTGCCGCAGGTTGTTGCCGTACCAGCGGAACATCAGTTTGCGGCTGGCCTTGAGGAAGCTCTTTTCCGGCGGGTGTTCGACCGTGTTGATCGCTGCGTCCGGCACGTAGAAGGTGTCGTAGCCCAGGCGCATCAGGCTGTACCAGCTGGATTTGTCGTCGCCGGTGAGGAACTGGAAGCGCCCCAGACGCCAATGGTCGAGGTGATCGCTTTCCACGTCGGCGATGAACTCGGGGTTGGTGACCACTTCGGCGCGAAACACCGACATGCGCCCGGTCATGGTCAGCACCCGCTTGCTCAGCGCCATCGAGCACATGTTCAGGTGGCGCTGGGCGAAGCGCAGCTTGTGCCACTCGCTCATGATGTAGCTGCCGCGC
>DIAM01000005.1:229769-230545 GCA_002416505.1 Gammaproteobacteria bacterium UBA5078 | reverse complement strand
CCTCGCAGAACTCGTTGGTGGTGAGGCCGCCGACGTTCGCGAACAGCTTGAACCAGGGCACCGTCTTGCGCACCACGCCCTCGCCGAGCACGGTGTCGCCATCGACCACCGCGACCACCGCATGCTTATCCGGCATCTGCCGGGAGATGGCGCGAAAGCCGTAGGCCAGGCCATCGCGCTTGCCGGTGCCGGGAATGCGCACGAAGTCCAGCTTGACCTGCGGCGGCGGGTTCATCCGCGCCCAGAGGTTCTTCACCAACAGTTCATCGGACAGCTCGACGATGGAACACACCACCGTCGTCGGGTAACCGCAGTCAATCGCCTCGCGAATCACCGAGCGGTACACCTGGGCGGTGGTCAACGCGTCGATGCGAAAGCTGGTGACCAGCAGAAACACCTGAGAAGGGTCGGCGTCCTTGCCGAGTTTTTTCACCTTGCGGCGGTAATAGGGGTAAACCACATAGAGAAACAGGCTGCCGCGCAGAAAATGTATGGCGCCCATGGAATAGCGCCAGATGCCCACTGCGCCGATCAGCAGGAGGTAGTCGCGCGACTCGGGGTCGAACACGCTCCTGGGCAGCGCCAACGCGAGCAGCATCAGCAGCGATAGGTAGAACAACCAACCTGCGGCCTGGTTCAGGCCGCTCTTTAGCGTGTGCATAGACATATCCATCGTGTTCGCCGGGCCTCTCGGACGAGGACGCTGCTTTGGCGGTCGCGCGTCCAAGGGGGCACCGACTGGCTAACAGGCCATTGAAAAACTACCTACGTTGCCG
>DIAM01000005.1:219166-229634 GCA_002416505.1 Gammaproteobacteria bacterium UBA5078 | reverse complement strand
CGCCTACATTTTTCAACGGCCTGTTAAAGGCTGGGGTTACCAGCAGATTCCTTCGGAACCGGCGCGCGAGGCGGTTGGCATGAAACCGACCAGGTCGACCACGTGCTTGCCGACGAGGGCGTGCTGCGCCAGGTGCGCAAAGTGCGCATCGGCATTGCCGAGCACGATGATCTCGGCGTTATCGACGACCGCATCGAAGTCACTGTCGAGCAGTGAAGAAACGTGCGGAATCTTCGATTCGATGTAGTCCTTGTTGGCGCCGTAGACCCGCGCATATTCGACATTGCTGTCGTAGATGCTCAGCTCGAAACCCTTGCCGATGAGCAGTTCGGCCAACTCCACCAGTGGGCTTTCGCGCAGATCGTCGGTGCCGGCCTTGAAGCTCAAACCCATCAGCGCGACTTTGCGTTTGTCGTAGCCGGAGATGATGTCGAAGGCTTTCTGCACCTGATTGGCGTTGCTGCGCATCAGCGAGCCGATCAGCGGCGCATCGACGTCCAGGGAGCCGGCGCGGTAGGCGAGGGCGCGTACGTCCTTGGGTAGGCACGAGCCGCCAAAGGCGAAGCCGGGCTTCATGTAGTACTTGGACAGGTTGAGCTTGTGGTCCTGGCAGATCACGTCCATCACTTCGCGGCCATCGACGCCGACGGCTTTGGCGATGTTGCCGATCTCGTTGGCGAAGGTGACCTTGGCCGCATGCCAGACGTTGCAGGTGTACTTGATCATCTCGGCGACATCGATGGCCTTGCGGATGATCGGTGCGTCGAGCTCGCTGTAGATGCTTTCCAGCAGGTCGCCGGAGGCCGTGTCCAGTTCGCCGATCACGGTCATCGGCGGGAAATCGTAGTCCTGGATCGCGGTGCTTTCGCGGAGGAATTCCGGGTTTACCGCGACGCCGAAATCGATCCCGGCGCGTTTGCCGGAGCAGTCTTCGAGGAGCGGGATCACCACGTTCTTCACGGTGCCCGGCAGTACGGTGCTGCGCACCACCACGGTGTGGCGCTCGGCCTTGTTGCGCAGGGCGAAGCCGATTTCGCGGCACACCCCTTCGATGTAATCCAGCGCCAGGTCGCCGTTTTTCTTGCTCGGTGTACCGACGCAGATGAACGACACTTCGGTATCGCGTACCGCCGTTGCAACATCGGTGGTGCCGTACAAGTGGCCGGAACTCAGGCCCTGTTGCAACAGGGCTTGCAGACCCGGTTCGACAATTGGCGATTTGCCTTGGTTAATCAGATCAATCTTGCTCGCGGATATATCCACGCCGATCACAGTGTGGCCGCGCGCCGATAAACAACCAGCACATACTGCACCCACGTAACCCAAACCAAAGATGCTGATTCGCATCGCATTCACCTCGTCCGTTATTGCGCAATTAATAGTGGCGTATTGACCACTGGCGTTCGTTTAACTTGTCTCTCGCTGAGCGGAGTTAGTTAATTTAGGCATGACAAATATCCGGCATCCACGCGGGGCGCCTAAACGGGCTTGTAACTATCAAACGTGCCCTTTGCTGTCCTGGGCCGTGGCCTTGAAGGCTCTGGCGCTTGGGTTTTAGTCGGTCATCTGCGCAGTGGAAGTTCTCCTGTAATTTCGCGGTAACTTTCGCGTGGGCAAAACTCTCCCGCGAACGTTTGTCCGACAGTTAGGGGCAGTTTTGGCTCATGCAGAAAGTTACATGAAGAAATATGTTACGCCGGGTAAGAGTGTGGGATTTTTCCGATAGTTCCTACCGTTCGTCCTCTTTTGTGGCGACTTATAAAGTTGTCGATAGTGGCCACTAGTTGCACGTTGATGGCACTTTATCGGGCGACTTGCGCGGTAGGTAAGAACACGAAAAAGTTCTATGTGGCTGTTGCCGGGTAATTAAAATGAGGTATTGCGCGGGAGTAGGCGGGAATGTATAGGGCGCGAACGGGCCGTGTTATCGGCCCGTTATCGCGGGGCGGCGGGGTGTTATCAGTCGTGTGGATGGCCGCGCAGGAAGACCAGTTTGTCCGGTTTGGAATGCTCCGCCGAGTAGCGGTAACCCTGCTCGACGAAGTCCTTGAGGCCCTCTGGATCGTTCAGCCGCTCCTTGATCACATAACGCGCCATCAGGCCGCGGGCTTTCTTGGCGTAGAAGCTGATGATCTTGTACTGGCCGTTTTTCAGGTCCTTGAACTCGGTGTCGATAACCCGCGCCTGCAATGCCTGACGCTTTACTGCACCGAAATACTCGTTGGAGGCCAGGTTGAGCAACACGTCATCGCCCTGCGCGAGCAATGCCTGGTTGAGCCAGCCGCTGATGCGCTCACCCCAGAAGTCATAGAGGTTATTGCCGCGCGGATTGGCCAGTTTGGTGCCCATTTCCAGGCGGTAGGGTTGCATCAGGTCCAGCGGGCGCAGCACGCCGTAGAGGCCGGAAAGCATGCGCAGGTGCTGTTGGGCGAAGTCGAAATCGGCCTCCTCGAAGGTCTCGGCGTTGAGCCCAGTGTACACGTCGCCCTTGAACGCCAGCAGCGCCTGTTTGGCGTTGTGTGGGGTGAAGGTCGGCGTCCAGCTGCCGAAACGCGCGGCATTCAGGCCGGCGAGCTTGTCCGACAGGTGCATCAGCTCGGCAATCTGCGCCGGACTGAAATCGCGCAACTGGGCGATCAGGTCCTGGGCATGGTCGAGGTGTTCGGGCTGGGTATAGCGTGCGGTCACCGGCGCGGTCTCGTAGTCGAGGGTCTTGGCCGGGGAAATCACCATCAGCATAGAGATCTGCTCCTGAAAGTCTGGGCGCGATTCTAGGCCGAGCGGTGCCCATGGCTCTAGTGGCCTGTACGGTTAGTTGGTTCACTCAAGTTCGGCTGGCCGCGGTTCTGAGACACGGCGGTGGACAAGGCTTCGCCATGTCCACCCTACGCAACGCCAGCACACGTAGGGCGGACATGCCGCAGGCTTGTCCGCCGCGGGTTGGCATGAGCCGAGGCGCGGCTGGCGCGGCTCAGTGACTGTCCACGGCTACGCGCGGCGCGGAAAATGGCGAGGGAATGTACAACTGGGGCGGGATTTTTTCGGCTGGAGCGCCGGTAGGACTTCTGACTGTAACGGGGCCTGGGCAGGTCGCCAAGCGCTATTCGTCGAGGCGATAAATAAACTTGAAAAAGCTGAAAAAAACGTTCGCCTGTCACGTTTTTTGGAGTATCTAAAAGACAGACCGCCGAACCCTGCAGACAGGTGGCGACCTTTGGCCATCACCTTGCTTGCACCTTCTCAGCCCCCCGTCTGAGAGGTCGGCGGCTCTTCCCGCGGCGGAGCGCTGCTCAGGCATTCCGTCGCTTGGTTCCTACAAGAAGGTGACCGAGTATGGATGACCACGGACGCTTCAAGCCCACCGCCCCAACCCTGTACGCCCTCGACACCAATGTACTGATCCACGATCCCAACGCCTTGCTGAACTTCCAGGAACACCACGTCGCCATCCCGATGACCGTACTGGAGGAATTGGACAAGCTGAAAACCGGTAAGCAGGGTGTGGCGGCCGAATGCCGTCAGGCCATTCGTTTGATCGACAAGATTCTGGGGGGCGCAACACCTGAAGAAGTGGAGCATGGCGTCGCGATCCAGCGCGATAAAAGCGGGCCTTGTGGTTTTCTCTCGATCCTCATGAGCAAAAGCGCGGCGCCGATCACCTGGCTGCCGGAAGACCTCAACGACAACAAAATCATCAACCAACTGGTCGAGCTGAAGTCGCGGCGACCGGGCATGTCCGTGGTGCTGGTGACCAAGGACATCAACATGCGCCTGAAGGCGCGCGCCTGTGGTATCGATTCGGAGGACTACCACACCGATCAACTGGTCGACGACGTGTCCCTGCTGTCGCAGGGCTATCACAACATGAGCGGTTCGTTCTGGGATCGCGTGAGCAAGGTCGAAACCCGCCAGGACCACGGCCGCACCTGGCACCGCGTGCAACTCACCGACAACCTGCCGGCGGTGCACGTCAACGAGTTCATCCTCGACGAGCAGGGCTTTGTCGGCTGGATCAAAGGCATTCAGGAGGGCGAGCTGCTGATCCTCGACCTGCACCAGGAGCCGCTGCTGCACCAGGAAGCCTGGGGCCTGCGGCCACGCGATATCTACCAGGGCCTGGCGCTGTTCGCCTTGCTCGACCCGGATATTCACCTGGTCAACCTGTCTGGCGCGGCCGGTTCCGGCAAAACCATCCTGGCCCTGGCGGCGGCCATCGAGCAAACCATGGTCAGCAAGCGCTATCGGCGCATCATCGCCACCCGCAGCGTGCAGGGCCTGGATCAGGAGATCGGCTTTCTGCCCGGCACCGAGGCGGAGAAGATGGAGCCCTGGCTCGGTGCCATCACCGATAACCTCGAAGCCCTGCATATGGACGACGAGAACACCCACGGCAGCGTCGACTACATCCTGCAAAAGGTGCCGCTGCAGTTCAAATCCCTCAACTACATCCGTGGGCGCAGCTTCCAGCAGAGCCTGATTCTCATCGACGAATGCCAGAACCTTACGCCGCACCAGATGAAGACCATCATCACCCGCGCCGGCACCGGCTCGAAAGTGGTCTGTCTGGGTAACCTGGCGCAGATTGATACGCCCTACCTGTCGGCGCCCAGCTCGGGCCTGACCTACCTCACCGAGCGCTTCAAGGACTTCGCGCACGGTGTGCACATCACCTTGCAAGGCGTGCCGCGCTCGATCCTCGCCGAATACGCCGAAACCCACATGTAACGCCACGCTACTGGCGTCCGCCCTGCTGGCTCTCAAGCCAGCAGGGCGGCGTTGCCTTGTTTGCCGTCATTTCTCGCCGCACAGGTGCCGGAAGCTGACCCGCGGGTTTACAATCGCCGGATACCCGCCTGGAGCATGCCTGTGTTAACCCATCTCGATTCCCAAGGCCGCGCCAATATGGTCGATGTCAGCGATAAAGCCCTGACCGTCCGTGAAGCGACTGCCGAAGCCCTGGTGCGCATGCGCCCGCAAACCTTGCAGATGATCGTCGAGGGCGAGCACCCCAAGGGCGATGTATTCGCCGTGGCGCGCATTGCCGGCATCCAGGCGGCGAAAAAGACCAGCGACCTGATTCCGTTGTGCCACCCGCTGATGCTCACCAGCGTCAAAGTCGAACTGACGGCTGAAGGCAGCGACGCCGTGCGCATTCGTGCACGTTGCAAGTTGACCGGGCAGACCGGCGTGGAAATGGAGGCGTTGACCGCCGCCAGCGTCGCCGCGTTGACCATTTATGACATGTGCAAGGCCGTGGACCGTGGCATGACCATCGAAGGCGTGCGCCTGTTGGAGAAACTGGGCGGCAAGAGCGGCCACTTCACTGCCGAGGAGCAAGCATGATTCGCGTGCAGTATTTCGCCCGTTACCGCGAGGCGCTGGGGCTCGATGGCGAGCAGTTGAGCGACAGCCAGGCCTTTGCCACGCTCAACGACCTGCGCCTGCATCTGCTCGCCCGTGGCGGTGTGTGGGAGGTGCTGGCCGAGCAGAACCTGATGTGTGCACGCAATCAGGAACTCTGCAGCCTGGATGAGCCGTTGGCGGCCGGCGATGAAGTGGCGTTCTTTCCCACCGTGACCGGCGGTTGAGTCGGGTGTCGTCGCGGCTAAAGCCCTTCCCACAGAGAACTTCTGCATGAGCATTCGCGTCCAGTCGCAACCCTTCGATCCGGGCGTTGAGCTCAACGCCCTGCACGCCGCCAACCTAGGCATCGGCGCGGTGGTCAGCTTCGTCGGCTACGTGCGCGACTTCAACGAGGGCCGCGAGGTCGGCGGCATGTTCCTCGAACACTTCCCCGGCATGACCGAGAAGGCCCTGGGCAAGATCGCGGTCGAAGCCGGGCAGCGCTGGCCGTTGCTGAATATCCAGATCATCCACCGCATCGGCCGCCTGGAACCGGGCGAGCCGATCGTCTTCGTCGGCACCAGCAGCGCTCACCGCCAGGCGGCGTTCGACGCCTGCGCCTTCGTCATGGACTACCTGAAAACCCGCGCGCCGTTCTGGAAAAAAGAAGACACCCACGACGGTCCTCGCTGGGTCGAAGGCCGCAGCAGCGACCAGATGGCGGCCGAGCGCTGGGAAAAGCCCTGACCCAGTAACGTGGCACTAGCCGCGACGATTCGCGCGGTTTAAGGGCACACCGATGCTCCGTTGCAGGCGACGCATGGTCGGTTGACGATATGTACATTTAAGTCCAGTATGGATTTTAAAGTACAAAACGAGACTGGCCGATGACCCGTCCCTGCGTGTTACTCAGCAACCGCCTTTCGCTCAGGTGCACACCTGGCGCGCCTTTCTTCTGTCTTGCCGCAACCGCCCGTGTCCCGCTTGCCCACGGCGTTACGCCCGTGGCGTGGGGGATCTCACTCACCCAGCAGGAATCACTCCAATGAAGAAAATCGCCTTAGTGGGCAGCCTTGCCCTGGGCCTGATCGCCAGCAGCTTGTTCGCCGCCGAAAAACCGCTGCGCCTGGGCATCGAAGCGGCCTATCCGCCGTTCGCCTTCAAAACCGCCGACGGCCAGATCGCCGGCTTCGACTACGACATCGGCAACGCCCTGTGCGCCGAGATGAAGGTCGAGTGCCAGTGGGTCGAGCAGGAGTTCGATGGTCTGATCCCGTCGCTCAAGGTGAAGAAGGTCGATGCCATTCTGTCGTCCATGACCATCACCGACGAGCGGCGCAAATCGGTGGATTTCACCGGTAAGTACTACTACAGCCCGGCACGTCTGGTGATGAAGGCCGGCACCGAGGTCGACGCGGATTTCGCCAACCTCAAGGGCAAGCGCATCGGCGTGCAGCGTTCGACCACCACCGACCGCTTCGCCAGCGAAGTGATGGCGGCCAAGGGCGTGGAAGTGGTGCGCTACAGCTCGCAGAACGAAATCTACCTGGACATGCTGTCCGGTCGCCTCGACGGCACCCTGGCCGACGCTATCCCGGTGGACGAGGGCTTCCTGAAAACCGACAACGGTAAAGCCTTTGGCTTCGTCGGCCCGGCGTTCACCGACCCCGCCTACTTCGGCGAAGGCGCCGGTATCGCCGTGCGCAAGGGCGACAGCGAGCTGCTCGGCAAGCTCAATGCGGCGATTCAGGCGATCCGCGGTAATGGCGCGTACCAGAAGATCCAGGACAACTACTTCAGCTTCGACATCTACGGCGAGTGATCGCCCCGGGCCGACATGGCAGAGCCGCGCAATGCGCAGCTCTGCTTGTCCTGCCTCAGTCCAGCCGTACCGTTTCCACGCGATTACGCCCGTTGTGCTTGGCCTGATAGAGCGCGCGATCACTGGCCGTGTAGAGGCTTTCATAACTGCTCTGCTGGCCTCTGGCCAATGTGCTCAGGCCAATGCTGACGGTCATCCGCAGCTCGTGGCCATCGATTGTGCACAATTGCTGTTCCACCAGCTGGCGCAGCTTCTCGGCGATCTGCCGGCCCTGTTCCTGGGGGCAATCGACCAGTAACAAGACGAACTCTTCACCGCCAATCCGCGCCAGGCTGTCGATGTTGCGCACCTGGCTGCCGAGCAAGCGAGCGGTTTGTTGGATCAGCGCATCGCCTACGGGATGGCCGTATCGGTCATTGATGGTTTTGAAGTGGTCAAGGTCGAGCATCAGCAGGCACAGCGGCTGCTGGCTGCGTTGGCAGCGCAGCAGTTCGCGCTGCATGATGTCGCTGAATGCGCGACGGTTGAGCAGGCCGGTAAGTGGATCGTGGTCCGCCAGGTAGCTCAATCTGACATTCTGTTCCTCCAGCAGCAGTTGCTGATCCTCTAGGCGTTGCTTCTGCGTGCTGAACTGGACGAAGTTGCGCCACTGCAACCAGGCCAGAGCCAGGCCGATGGCGCAGGTGGACAGGCCATTGACCTGGTTACTGATCAACAGAGCCGCATCGCTTTGGGTTTGCTGAATGCCCAGAAGAAACAGCGCCAGGGTAAAGCTAAACAGCAGCAGGGCCGATAGCGGGCGATGCAGGAAAATCAGGGCCACCAGGGTGCAGCCCAGCAATAACGGGGTGATGTTGCTGGTTACCAGTTGATCGATGGCGCTGACCAAGGCGGCGAAGCTCAGGGTGCCGAGCATGCCGAGCGTGATGCAGGCCTGACTTGGCCGTGGCAATGCGTGGCGCTTGAACTGCCAGGCAGCCAGCGCCAGCAGGGTGAAAAACACCAGCATGCCGGCATGCGCCAGCAGAATGCCCTCGCGCCACAAGGCTTCGGCAGGCGACGCCGGTTGTGTGTGCCAGAACAGCCAGAGGTGCAGCAGGTTGATGGGCGGGATCAAGGGCGCGGCAAACAGCAAACGCCGCATATTCTGTTCGCGCAACTGCGGCAGGAAGGCCCGGTCGTTTTCTTTGAGTCGTTGCCAGTCAAGGTTCCATCCTTGCAATCTGTCTACTCCATGCAAGCCCGAATCGGCACCAAGGTAGCGCGGTTTTGCAGCGCATGCGACTCGCTCAATAACCGGGGCGTGCTATGCCGTGACGATTACCGCAGGCCTGCACGATGCGGTGCGCCGGTACACGCAGTTGGCTCAGCAGGTAGTCGGCAAAATCCGCTGGATAAGGTTGCAGGGCAATCGCCTGTGCCATGCAGTTGAGCCAGATTTCGCTCAAGCGCTCGTCGATAGGCCACTGGGCGTGAAAGGCAGGGATGGCGATGGCGCCATACTTCTCGCTGAACAGCCGAGGGCCGCCAAGCCAGCCGCTGAGAAAGCAGCTCAGCTTGTCGCGCGCCAGCTGCAGACTTTCACCATGCAGGCGGCGCAGGTCGGCGGCTTCAGGCTGTTCGTCCATCAACCGGTAGAAGTCGTCGACCAAACGCCGCAGGCCATCGATACCGCCAGCAGCCCGATAGGAGGCATCGCCTACACCGTAGATGGGTGGGTGACTCATGGGCCGAACTCCCGAGCAAAGCCGCAGTGTAACGGTGCGCGATAGCCGCCGGTACAGGGCTCAGGGTTGTGCGCTCAAGGCCGGCTGGAGAAACCTTGCGTGAGGCGCGGCTGGAAGGGCGTAAATCGGGTCGTCCGTCGGATTCTAACGCCAGCATGGATTGTTCGCGTCTAGTGAAGAGCTATTTCGTTTTGTGCCGGGAGGTCAGGTGGTGCGCCGCGGACTAGGCTGTATATCCGCAGCAACAACTATCCAGTGTCTGCGTTTATCTACCCTCTCCATAGGAGGTTCACCATGTCGTTCACCTACAAGCGGCTGAACAAGGACGATGCCGTCATGCTCCTGGTCGATCATCAGGCTGGCCTGCTCTCGCTGGTGCGTGACTACAGCCCGGATGAGTTCAAGAATAATGTGTTGGCGCTGGCTGATATCGGCAAGTTCTTCAACCTGCCGACCATCCTCACCACCAGCTTCGAGAGCGGCCCCAACGGGCCAATCGTGCCCGAACTCAAGGCTATGTTCCCCGATGCGCCCTATATCGCCCGCCCAGGGCAGATCAACGCCTGGGATAACGAGGACTTCGTCAACGCGATCAAGGCCACCGGTCGCAAGCAACTGATCATTGCCGGGGTGGTGACGGACGTGTGCGTGGCCTTTCCGACCCTGTCGGCGCTGGAGGCGGGTTACGAGGTGTTCGTGGTGACCGATGCTTCGGGCACCTTCAACACCAGCGTGCGTGATGCTGCCCTGATGCGCATGGCCCACGCCGGGGCGCAGCTGCTCAACTGGTTCAGTGTCGGCTGCGAATTGCACCGCGATTGGCGCAACGACATTGAGGGGTTCGGCGGCATCCTTGGCGGTCACCTGCCGGCCTATGCCAACCTGATCCAGAGCTACAGCCAGAAGTAACGGCAGCGATCCCGTTCGGGTTGCTTAGTCGGCCTTGATCTCTTTCAGGTGCTTGTACACCGTTGCGCGGCCCATGTTGAGTACGTTGGCCACGTAGTTGGCGGCGCTCTTGCCCTTGAAGGCACCTTCGGCGTGCAGGGCTTCGACCAGTTCGCGCTTGTGCTCACGGGTCAGCAGGTTGAGGCCGAGTTGGCGCTGGCGCAGCCAGCTGTGCAGGAAGGTGTTGATGCGTTCCTGCCAGTCGTCGCGAAACAGCGCGTCGGGCTGTGGCACCAGTTTGCTCGACGAGAGGAACAGGTCCAGCGCCTGCTTGGCGGTCTCGAACAGCGAGATATTCAGGTTGATGCACAGCACCGCGATGGGCGTGCCGGCCGCGTCGCGCAGCACGCTGCTGACCGAGCGGATTTTTTGGCCGTCCCAGTTGAGCTTCTCGTAGGGGCCGATGCTGCGCTCGTCGCCGTCGCCGCTGAGTAAGTCTTCCAGCGCGGCATCGTCGCCGATTTCGCGCTTGGAGATGTTGTTGGCGATGTAATCGACTTTTTGTGTGCGCAGGTCGTGCAGCACCACCTCGGCGTGGGGAAAGAACAGCGTGGCGATGGCGTCGGCGATGGCCCGGTAATTATCCAGGGCAGGGTCGTGGCGGGGCGGCGGCATGCGAGGCTCTTCG
>DIAM01000005.1:215669-219071 GCA_002416505.1 Gammaproteobacteria bacterium UBA5078 | reverse complement strand
GGCTCTTCGATTTGGGTGGCGCTGCGAGTGTGCCGCAAAGCGCCTGGGGCGTCATCCTCGGGGGCTTTGCGGGCGGCGTGGTCGGTTAGCCCAGGCGGGCGGGCGAGAGCATCTCGGCGCTCAGGCCGAACTGGCGCAAATGTTCGGGCAACGGTTCGCCGCGCGCCAGGGCGGCGCAGGCCTGGCCCATCGCCGCGGAGGTCTGGATGCCATAACCGCCTTGCGCGGCAACCCAGAAGAAGCCTGGCGTGCGGCTGTCGTAGCCGCCGACCAGGTCGCCGTCGGCAACGAAGGAGCGCAGCCCGGCCCAGCTGTGCTGCGGGCGGCGAATGCGCAAGGTGGTGTGTTCCTCGATCTGGTAGATGCCCATGGCGATGTCCAGCTCTTCCGGTTGTACGTCATGCGGCTCGACCGGGTCGGCATTGGCTGGCGAGCCGAGCAGCAGGCCGGCATCCGGCTTGAAGTAGAACGACTCGTCGAGGCTGACCACGCAGGGCCAGGCATGGCAGTCGATACCTTCCGGGCCAGTGAAGGTGAACGCCGCACGGCGCTTGGGAGTCAGGCCGATGGGCGCCACCCCAGCCAGTTGGGCGATTTGATCGCACCAGCCGCCGGCGGCATTGATCAGCACTTTGGCGCGGTAGTGCTCGGCTCCGCAGTCCACCCGCCAGGCGTCTCCGTCGCGCTGGATGTTCAGCACTTCACGGTTGCTGTGGATTTCCCCGCCGTGTTGGCGGATGCCGCGCAGGTAGCCCTGATGCAGGGCGTCGGTGTCGATATCGGCGGCGCTGGGGTCGAGCATGGCGGCCTGCACCTGGTCGCGGCGCAGCACCGGCACCAGGGCGCAGGCTTCGTCGGCATTCAGCAGGCGCATGTCTGGCACGCTGGCCTTGCTGCTTGCATATTGGCGCTGCAGTTCCTCGGCGTCGCCGGTGAAGTCCACCACCAGTTCGCCACGCGGGCTGAGCAGCGGGTGATCGGCGAAACCGGCTGGCGGCGCGTCGAAAAAGGCCCGACTGGCAGCGGTCAGGGCGCGCACTTGCGGCGTGCCATAGGCCACGGTGTAGAGCGCGGCGGAGCGGCTGGTGGCGTGGTAGCCGGGCAGTGGCTCGCGTTCGAGCACGATGACCCGGGCGTGCGGCGCCAGCCAGTAGCCGGTGGAGGCGCCGGCAATTCCGGCGCCGATGATCAGGTAGTCGGCCTGGTGCATGGCGGGGCTCCTAGGCGCTGTGCGCGTGTTTGAGGTGGTAGAGGGCATTGGCCAGGGCGATATCTTCCAGGCCCAGGCCGATGGAGCGGAAGAACACGTGCCGGCGATAGTCCGGCTGCGGCGCCTGGCCACTCAGCAGTTCCGGCAGGTCTCCGCGGATCTGCGCGCGGTCCCAGCCGTGTTGCTCGCTGGCCAGGCACATTTCGCCGGCGCTGCCTGGGGTGGTGGCGCGGTAGTCGCAGTACACGTCCAGCTGGGCCAGCGCCTGCGGCGGTACTTCGTGGGCGCGTGGCGCGTTGGTGCTGATCGAGGTGATCAGCGCCGGTGTGCGCAACTGGGCGGGGTCCAGTACCGGGGTAGCGGATGAGGTGCAGAGCATGATCACCTCGGCATCGGCGATGGCCTCTGCCTGGCTGGCGCAGAGCTGTACGCGCGGGTCGAGCTGTTGCAGCGCGAGCCGTTGCGCCGCAGTTTTGCCGGCCAGGCTCGGCGAGTAAAGGCGGATGCTCTGCCATTCGCGCAGGCCCTTCGCGTACTGCACATGGGCGCGCGCCACCGCGCCGCTGCCGATCACCGTCAGGCGCGTGGCCTGTGTCGGCGCCAGGGCATCCACGGCCACTGCGGTGGTGGCTGCGGTGCGCGCGGTGGTCAGGCTGCCGGCATCGCAGAGCAACAGGGGTTGGCCGGTTTGCATGGACATCAGCAGGGTCCAGGCGCTGACCAGTGGGCCTTGCTGGCGCACGATATAGGGCGAGGTCTTCACCCCGTACACGCCCGCGTCGGCCAGCACGCCGAGGTAGTTGATAAAGTCGCCGGTCGCGCCAGGGAACTCGACCAGTTGTTGCGCCGGTTGCACCGCGCTGCCGGCGGCCAGGTCGCGGAACATGGCGAGCAGCGCCTGGTGCACGTCGATCTGAGCGAGCAATTGCTCGGTTTCGGCATGCTGCAGAACATAGGGAGTGACGTTGGGCATGCGGACGCTCCAGCTGGAAATAAACTTTATAGTCCATTCTGGACTTTTAGGTATTTTCCAGCAAGCGCCGAGGCGGCAACTTGATACGCCGGTGCGACGTGCCCATCGCTAGGCTCGGCGAACGCGCGGGCAGAAAAAAGGCGAAGCGGGGCGGCTTCGCCTTGTTTCTCTCGCGCTCGGTTTAGTGCTTGCGCGGAACGGCCTTGAGCAGTTCTTCCGGCGGCATTTCGCAGTCGATCTTGCGCCCGAGCAGTGCTTCGATGCCTGGCAAGGCGTAGGCGTCGTCTTCGCCGGCGAAGCTGATCGAGGTGCCGCTGCTGCCCGCCCGGCCGGTGCGGCCAATGCGGTGGACGTAGTCGTCCGGCACTTCCGGCAGGGTGAAGTTGATCACGTGGCTGATGGCGTCGACGTGGATGCCACGGCCGGCGACATCGGTGGCGACCATCACGCGGATCTTGCCTTCGCGGAAGCCTTCCAGGGCGCGGATGCGTTTGTGTTGCGGCACATCGCCGGACATCTGGACGGCGCTGATGCCGTCACGGGTCAGGCGTTCCTCGATGCGTCGCACTTCGTCCTTGCGGTTGGCGAAGACCATCACGCGAATCCAGTCGTTCTGCGCGATCAGGTTGTACAGCAGCTTGTACTTGTCGCTGGAGGCGACCATGTAGACATGCTGCTCGACGCTATCGCTGGCGACGTTTTCCGGCTCGATCTCGACGATGGCCGGCTCGGTGGTCCATTGCTTGGCCAGGTTCATCACGTCGTCGGTGAAGGTCGCGGAGAACAACAGGGTCTGCCGTTCGCCCTTCATCGGGGTTTGCCGGATGATCTGCCGCACCTGCGGGATGAAGCCCATGTCGAGCATGCGGTCGGCTTCGTCGAGCACCATCACTTCGACCATGTCCAAGTGCACTTCGCCGCGCTGGTTGAAGTCCAGCAAACGCCCTGGAGTGGCCACCAGAATGTCGCAGAAGCACGATTCCAGGCGCTTGAGCTGTTTGTCGAAGTCCATACCGCCGACAAAGCTCATCACGTTGAGCCCGGTGTATTTGGTCAGGTCCGCGGCATCCTTGGCGATCTGCACCACCAGCTCGCGGGTCGGCGCGATGATCAGCGCACGCGGCTCGCCCATGTAGCGCTCTTTCGGCGGCGGGGTTTGCAGCAGCTGGGTGATGATCGAGATGAGGAAGGCGGCGGTCTTGCCGGTGCCGGTCTGGGC
>DIAM01000005.1:215272-215494 GCA_002416505.1 Gammaproteobacteria bacterium UBA5078 | reverse complement strand
TCTTGCCGGTGCCGGTCTGGGCGCGGCCAATGGCGTCTTGGCCGTTCAGGGTGAAGCCGAGCACCTGGGCCTGGATGGGCGTGCAATAGGGGAAGCCGAGGTCATGGATGGCATGCATCAGCTCGGGGGCCAGTTTGAAGTCGTGGAAGCGGGTCTTGCCTTCGGCCGGTGCGACCGCGAAATCCGCCAGTTGCCAGGTGTCGACGGGCTTGGGCGCCCGTT
>DIAM01000005.1:193348-215116 GCA_002416505.1 Gammaproteobacteria bacterium UBA5078 | reverse complement strand
CCCGTTCGCGACGGGGTTTCTCGGTTTTGCTCAGGTCGCTGCGCGCTGCACTTGGTTCTGCGCTGGCGGCTGCCGGCAGGTTGTCCGTGGCGCTGGCCGGGGCACGCGGTTTGGGCTTGCGGCTGCGTTTTTCGCTGTTGACGTCGCTGCTACGAGGCGTTGCTGGCGTAGCAGGCTGGCTTATTGGGCCGGGCTGCTCGCCGTCGGCTTTGCCGAACATTTTTTTGAGTGCTTTGAGCACGGTCATCTCGTCAATTGGTTAAGGAGTGAACGGCAGCCAGTGTAAAGCAAGAAGCCGGCGCGGCGAAGTGCCGCGGCCGGCAGGCGCGATCTGGCGTGTTTAGCGAGCGCCGCCCCAGCATTCATCAGCCTTGCGGCAAGCTGGCGAGCAGTAGTCGCTGGACATTGCCGCCCATGATTGCGGCGATTTCGGGCTGCGTGAAGCCGGCGTTGAGCAGGCCTTCGGTCAGTTGCGCCAGGCCGGTGACATCGAACGGCGTATGCACGGTGCCGTTGAAATCCGAGCCCAGGGCAACGTGTTCGACGCCGATCAGGTCGACGCTGTAGCGGATCGCCTGGACGATGGCCGTGACCGAAGTGGCGCATACCGCCGCATCCCAGTAGCCGATGCCGATCACCCCGCCAGTCGCGGCGATGGCCTTGAGGTGGCTGTCGCTGAGGTTGCGCGGGCCGGCGCAGGTGCCTTCGACTCCACTGTGCGAAACCAGCAGTGGTCGGCTGGCGATGGCCAGTACGTCGTCGATCAAGCGACGCGAGGCGTGGGCCAGATCGATCAGCATGGCTCTATCTTCCAGGCGTTTGATCACCCGCCGGCCAAACGGTGTGAGGCCGCCTTTTTCCAGGCCGTGGGCCGAGCCACCGACTTCGTTATCGAAGAAGTGGGTCAGGCCGGCAATGCGAAAGCCGGCGTCATACAGCCGGTCGACATTCTCCAGTTGGCCTTCCAGCGGGTGCAGGCCTTCGGTGGCGAGCAGCGCGGCGAGCTGTTGTGGATCTTGCTGCCAGGCCTGGATAAACGTCGCCAGGTCGCTGCGGGTTCTGATCAGCCGCAGGCGACCTGCGCCGCCGGCAGCGGCCTGCTGGAGTTTTTCAGCCTGGTACAACGCCCGTTGCAGCAGGCTGCTCCAGGTCGCGCGTGGCCAGCGCTGGGCCATTGCCAGCAGGGTGATGTTGTCGCTGTCGGCGGCGTTGCTCTGGTAGTTCAAGCCGCGCGGGGTTTTGGTCACGGTGGAGAACACCTGCAAGCCAACGCGACCTTCGAGCAGGCGCGGCAGGTCGGAGTGGCCGTAGCCATAGCGGTTGAGCAGGTCGCGCTCCCAGAGCAGCGCGTCGTCATGCAGGTCGGCGATAAACAGGTGGTTGTGAACCTGTTGCGCCGCGGGGCTGGCGGGGTAGGGCGGCGGTGTTTCGACGCTGTTCATGTAGCGGTCGAGCAGGTTGGGCAGGCTGAAGAAAAGCCCCGCGCCAATCACGATCAGGATCAGCAGGGCGAGCAGGGGCTTGCGCATACAGTGCCTACCGGGCGTTGTGGGTATGAATCGACTCTAGCAGGCTACCGATACGGCGTTAAAACCGGCCTGCTAGCAGAGGCAGTTGCGGCCTTGTTGCTTGGCTTGGTAGAGGGCACTGTCGGCGCGGGCGATCAGGCTGTGCAGGCTGTCGTTGGCGTGCAGTTGCGCTAAGCCGATGGAGACCGTCACGCCCGGCAATACGCCGAGCGGTGAATAGAAGGAGGTGATTTGCTGCAGGCTCTGGCGTAGGCGTTCGCCAATACGGCGGCCTTCCTCGTCGGCAAGCTCCGGCAGCACGATGACAAATTCTTCGCCGCCGAAACGCACCAGGCTGTCTTTGGGGCGCAGTTGGTTGCGCAGGGTGTGGGCAACCAGGCACAGCGCATAGTCGCCAGCGAGGTGGCCATGTTGGTCGTTGTAGGCTTTGAAGTGATCGACATCCAGCATCAGCATGCACAGCGGTTGTTGGTTGAACGCGCAGCGGGTGCTTTCGCGCTCGAACACGTGCTCCAGCCAGCGCCGGTTGAACGAGCCGGTAAGGGTGTCGATATTGGCGTTCTGTTCGCTGTCGAGAATCAGCCGGTTGCCTTGGCGCACCCGCTCGCAGAGCAATTCCAGCAGGTTGTGCATCAGCTGCGGCGATTGCTGGAACAGGTTGAGCAGTGACTCGCGGTGCAGGCGTAGCACGCTGCTCGGTTCGCTCGCGACCACGTAGGCGCAAGGGTGCTCGTTGTCGATGAAGCTGACTTCCCCGGCGCAGTCGCCCATTTTCAGGGTGCTGACGGGCTGGTTGTCCAGCGAGCCGAGATAGACCTTGAACTGGCCTTTGAGCAGCAGGTAGAGGTACTGGTTACGATTGAAGGGCGAGAGCAGCACTTCGCCTGCGTCCAGATCGCAGGCGCGAAATTCCTTGAGCAGTTGATTGATGCTGCTGGCGGCCACGTTATTGAACAGGCGCAGGTGGCGAATTTGTTGCAGGTCTGCCTGCCACTGTGCGCTTTTCATTGCAACCACGCGTGGCGTTGATCAGGACATGTGGGGGGCATCGCAAACGCTTCCTGTCGTGTGGGCGAACACCTGGAACGACAGTATTCCTGCGCGTTGGGGCTGGCAATCCTCGCCAAAAGTTCGGCCGACCAATGGTTGAGCGAAGTTGCTTGCCCCGTCACAAAAATCACCTGGACGGCTTGGCGATGATCCGCTTTGCCCGCCCGGCCTTTTGCTTATGTGCTTGTTACCCCGAGGGCGAGGCTAGCGGGCTAGCTGTGTGCCGAGCCACAGGCCAATGTCACGAATCTCCTGCGGCAGCACCTCATGAGCCATCGGGTATTCCTGCCACGCGACATTAACCCCACGCTCGGCCAGCCAGTCATGCGCGGCGCGGCCCATGCTCGGCAGTACCACGTCGTCTTGGCTGCCATGCAGGCAATACACCGGCAACTGCTGTTTGCTTGGGTCCAGTTGCAGCTCATCGCTGAAGGTCGGTGCGTAGGTCGACAGCGCTAGCACGCCACCGAGGGGTCCCTGCCAGCGCAGGAAGGCGCTGTGCAGAACCACGGCGCCGCCTTGCGAGAAACCGGCGAGGAAGATGCGTGCCGGGTCGATGCCGCTGTCGCGCTGCGCTTCGATCAGGCCGATGACCTGTTGGGCCGAGGCCTCCAGCTGGTCGCGGTTGATCGCCCGGGCCGGGCTCATGGCAAGAATGTCGTACCAGCTGGGCATGGCCCAGCCGCCATTAATAGTCACTGCCTGGGTCGGGGCTTGTGGCAGAACGAAACGCGTACTGCGCAACTGCGCTTGCAGCGCCTCGGCTACGGGCAGGAAGTCATAGCGATCGGCACCCAGCCCGTGCAACCAGATGACGCACGCGTCGGCGCTGAGTGTGGGCTGAAGAATCAAGGGCTCGCTCATAGGGGGCTCCAGTGTGGTGCGGGCGCGCTTATTTAGGGCGCCTGAATTTCCAGGGGGTGGCTAATCTGTGAAGAAGATGTCGCAAGGGTACAAGTTTTGCTGTTGACCTGTCCGTATGGTGCGTAAAGCGAGGTGCTGGTATGGGCTTTGCTATAACCAATCGGGACTGATGACGTGCCCGGTAGCGGTAACACTATTATCAAACCGGGTACGTAGCAGACGGGAAGCCAATTTGATGGGGGTTTCCAACAGGTTCGTCAGGCGCTGCATGCTTGGCGATTAGCAAATTGCTAACCGTCTCTAGTCCATTCGACCAATGGGCGGGCGTGAGTGAATGGCTGATAAAACGATCGGCTACTAAACTCTCGCTGAGGTCTGATCCCCGGTTGACCGCGTTGCTGCCGACGCGGTCGACGTGCCCCATAAGGGTACGGTGGTAGGGCCGAGACTCCAACACAACAAAAGCAACTGGAGGTTTTAATGAAGATGGTGAAATCCACCCTGGCTATGCTCACTACCGCAGCTGTTCTCGGTGTTAGCGGCTTCGCACAAGCGGGCGCTACCCTGGACGCGGTACAGAAGAAAGGTTTCGTTCAGTGCGGTATCAGCGATGGTCTGCCTGGCTTCTCCTACGCCGATGAAAAAGGCAACTACCTGGGTCTCGACGTCGATGTGTGCCGCGCTGTAGCCGCAGCCGTATTTGGCGACGCCACCAAGGTCAAGTACAGCCCGTTGACCGCTAAAGAGCGTTTCACCGCGCTGCAGTCCGGCGAAGTCGACATCCTCTCGCGTAACACCACCTGGACCAGCTCGCGCGATGCCGCACTGGGCCTGAACTTCACCGGTACCAACTATTACGACGGCCAAGGCTTCCTGGTTAACAAGAAGCTCGGCGTTTCCAGCGCTAAAGAACTGGATGGCGCTACCGTGTGCATCCAGGCCGGTACGACCACCGAGCTGAACCTCTCCGACTACTTCCGCGCCAATGGCCTGAAGTACACCCCCATCACTTACGATACCTCCGACGAGAGCGCCAAGTCGGTTGAAGCCGGCCGTTGCGACGTGCTGACCTCCGACCAGTCGCAGCTGTACGCTCAGCGTATCAAGTTGGCCAATCCGGACGAGTACGTGGTGCTGCCGGAAGTGATCTCGAAAGAGCCATTGGGCCCGGTCGTGCGCCAGGGTGACGAAGAGTGGTTCGACATCGTGCGCTGGTCGCTGTTCGCCATGGTCAACGCCGAAGAGCTGGGCGTCGACTCGAAGAACGTCGAAGAACAGGCTAAATCCACCAAGAACCCCGATGTCGCCCGTCTGTTGGGTGCCGAAGGCGAGTTCGGTAAGGATCTGAAACTGCCGAAAGACTGGGCCGTGCAGATCGTCAAGCAAGTGGGTAACTACGGTGAGAGCTTCGAGCGCAACGTCGGTGCCGGCAGCGAGCTGAAGATCGAACGTGGCCTCAACGCCCTGTGGAACAAAGGTGGTCTGCAATACGCACCGCCGGTGCGCTGACCGTCTTTGCTAGCGTCCCGTCCTGGGGCGCTAGCATCGTTCTGATTGATGTGAACCTCATGCCCGCCGATGCGGGCGTGAGGGTTCCAAGAGGGCTCTTATGCAAACTACTGTAAATGCCCCGCGCCCAGGTGGATCGGTCTGGACCGACCCCAAGGTGCGTGCGTGGCTATTCCAGATTCTCGCCGTTATCGCCGTCGTGGCGCTCGGCTGGTTCCTGTTCGACAACACCCAGACCAACCTCGAGAAGCGCGGCATCATTTCCGGCTTCAGCTTCCTTAATAACAGCGCCGGTTTTGGCATCGCCCAACACCTGATCGATTACAACGAGAGTCACTCCTACGGGCGGGTGTTCTTCGTCGGGTTGCTCAACACCTTGCTGGTGTCGGTGATCGGTATCGTGCTGGCGACGCTGCTGGGTTTTATCCTTGGTGTCGCACGGCTGTCGCCCAACTGGCTGATCAGCAAGCTGGCCACCATCTACATCGAAACCTTCCGCAATATCCCGCCGCTGCTGCAAATCTTCTTCTGGTACTTCGCGGTGATGCTCTCACTGCCAGGGCCACGGCAGAGCATGGGCATCGCTGACAGCTTCTTCCTCAACAGCCGCGGTCTGTATATGCCGTCGCCGATCCCCTCGGAGAACTTTGCTCCCTTCTTCGGCGCCATTGTGGTGGCGGTGATCGGTATCGTGCTGCTGTCGCGTTGGTCGAAAAAACGCTTCGAGGCGACCGGCAAGTTCTTCCCGATTTCCCTGGGCGCCATTCCCTTGCTGATCGTGCTGCCAGGGCTGGCGGTCTTGCTGACCGGCAATCCGCTGCAATGGAGCATACCGGAGCTGAGCGGTTTCAACTTCCGTGGCGGTTGGGTACTGATTCCCGAGCTGATGGCGTTGACCCTGGCGTTGACCATCTACACCGCGGCTTTCATCGCCGAGAACGTGCGCTCCGGGATCATGGCGGTCAGCCATGGCCAGACCGAGGCCGCGCGTTCGCTGGGCCTGCCGGCTGGCAAGACGCTACGCCTGGTGATCATTCCGCAGGCGCTACGGGTGATCATCCCGCCGCTGACCAGCCAGTACCTCAACCTGGCGAAGAACTCCTCGCTGGCCGCCGGTATCGGTTATCCGGACATGGTCTCGCTGTTCGCCGGCACGGTACTCAACCAGACCGGCCAGGCCATCGAGGTGATTGCCATCACCATGAGCGTGTACCTGGCGATCAGTATCAGTATTTCCATGCTGATGAACTGGTACAACAAGCGCATTGCGCTGATCGAGCGGTAAGGAGCAGCCATGCAAATTCATACGTTCAAACCCGATCTGCCGCCACCGGCGCTCAGCGTCGGGGTGATTGGTTGGCTGCGCGCCAACCTGTTTTCCAGTTGGTTTAACAGCCTGCTGACCCTGTTCGCCGCTTACCTGGTCTGGCTGATCGTACCGCCGCTGATCCAGTGGGCGCTTATCGATGCCGACTGGGTCGGTACCACCCGTGCCGACTGTACCTCCGGGGGCGCCTGCTGGGTGTTCGTGCAGCAGCGCTTCGGTCAGTTCATGTACGGTTTCTACCCGACTGAACTGCGTTGGCGCGTCGACCTGACCCTGTGGTTGGCGATCATCGGTGCTGCACCGTTGTTCGTGCCGCAGATGCCGCGCAAGGCCCTGTATGGCCTTGGCTTCCTGGTGATCTACCCGCTGCTGGCTTACTGGCTGTTGCACGGTGGCTTCTTCGGTCTGTCGACGGTATCGACCAGCCAGTGGGGCGGCTTGATGCTGACCCTGGTGATTGCCGCTGTCGGTATCGCCGGTGCGTTGCCGTTGGGCATCATGCTGGCGCTGGGTCGGCGCTCCGATCTGCCGGCGATCCGCGTGATCTGCGTGACGTTCATCGAGTTCTGGCGCGGTGTGCCGTTGATCACCGTGCTGTTTATGTCCTCGGTGATGCTGCCGCTGTTCCTCCCGGAAGGGATGAGCTTCGACAAGCTGATGCGCGCGTTGATCGGGGTGATCCTGTTCCAGTCGGCGTACATCGCCGAAGTGGTGCGCGGTGGCCTGCAAGCCATTCCCAAGGGGCAGTACGAAGCGGCCGCGGCGATGGGCCTGGGCTACTGGCGGATGATGGGCCTGGTGATTCTGCCGCAAGCCCTGAAACTGGTGATCCCCGGCATCGTCAACACCTTTATCGCGCTGTTCAAGGACACCAGCCTGGTGATCATCATCGGCCTGTTTGACCTGCTCAACAGCATCAAGCAAGCCACCACCGACCCGGCTTGGCTGGGCATGGCCACCGAAGGCTATGTGTTCGCGGCCCTGGTGTTCTGGATTTTCTGTTTTGGTATGTCCCGCTACTCCCTGCATTTGGAGCGCAAGCTGGACACTGGCCACAAGCGTTAGGAGCTAATCGATGAGCGAAGCAAACAAGCAACCTGCGCCTGCTGACGGCATGATCCAGATGCAGGGCGTGCACAAATGGTACGGCCAGTTCCACGTGTTGAAAGACATCAACCTGAACGTGCAGGCCGGCGAGCGTATCGTCCTTTGCGGTCCGTCCGGCTCCGGCAAATCGACCACCATTCGCTGCCTTAACCGTCTGGAAGAACACCAGCAGGGGCGCATTGTGGTCGACGGCACCGAGTTGACCCACGACCTCAAGCACATTGAAACCGTGCGCCGTGAAGTCGGCATGGTGTTCCAGCACTTCAACCTGTTCCCACACCTCACCGTGTTGCAGAACTGCACCCTGGCGCCGATGTGGGTACGCAAGATGCCCAAGCGTCAGGCCGAGGAAATCGCCATGCACTTTCTCGAGCGCGTGCGCATCCCGGAACAGGCGCTCAAGTACCCGGGTCAGCTCTCCGGTGGCCAGCAGCAACGCGTGGCGATTGCCCGCGCGCTGTGCATGAAGCCGAAGATCATGCTGTTCGACGAGCCGACTTCGGCCCTCGACCCGGAAATGGTCAAGGAAGTGCTGGACACCATGATCGGTCTGGCTGAGGACGGCATGACCATGCTCTGCGTAACCCACGAAATGGGCTTTGCCCGCACCGTGGCGAACCGGGTGATCTTCATGGACAAAGGTGAAATCGTCGAACAGAACGAACCGAACGCCTTCTTCACCAACCCGCAGAACGAACGCACCAAGCTGTTCCTCAGTCAGATCATCCACTGAGGTGTGCGTGCATTGAAAAAGGAGCCTTCGGGCTCCTTTTTTTATGGCTATGTGCCTATGAGGTGTTGCATGAACAGTCAGATTTTTCTGGGCGCGGCCTTGATCGCGAGCTGTCCAGGCAACGCGTCAAGGCAGGCCCGCGCGCTCGCGACCAAGGTCTCTGCTAGCCAGCTACCGCAAGGCCTTTGCATGCGGATTTAATCTGCCGCTTTATCGCGATCAAAGCCGCATGCGGCGCTGGAGCGCATCAACATTTAACGGGTATAGGCATACAAAGCGCTTGGTCGAGCGGGTTATCGGTGAGGTGACTGTTGTAGGGCGGATATGCCGTAGGCTTGTCCGCCATGCGGTGCCATGCGGTGCCATGCGGTGCCATGCGCTGGCCGGCGGCGCTCAGCGTGCGTGATCGAGCGGCTGGCGCATGCGGCGGCGGAACGCCCCGGGGGTTTCGCCGCACAGGTGCTTGAACAGTTTGGCGAAGGTGGCGCGATCCGTGTAGCCGACCTGTTCGGCTACCTGCTGCAGAGAGCGCGCCGGGTCGTGCAGGGCGGTTTGCGCGCGGCTGATGCGCAAGCGTTGCAGGTAATCGTTGGGCGTCAGTCCGGTGCTGGCCTTGAAGCGTCGCAGCAGGGTGCGCGCTGAGCAGTTGGCTTGTTCGGCCAACCGGCCGAGGTCGATCGCTTCGGCGTGATGACGCTGCATCCACAGCAGCAGCGGGGCGATTTTAGCGTCGTCCGCATGGCTGGGCAGCAGCGGGGCGAAACGCGATTGGCGGCCGCGCCGGGTATCGAACACCAGTGCATTGGCCACCTGCTGCGCCAAGCGTTCGCTGGCCTGCTGGCCGATCAGATGCAGGCACAGATCCACGCCGGCATGGGCACCACCGGAGCTGAGCAGGTTGCCGTCGTGGCACAGCAACTCGTCGATTGCCAGGTGTACTTGTGGGAAGCGCTGGCGGAACTGCTGGGCCAGCGCCCAATGCGTGGTCGCTCGGCGGCCATCGAGTATGCCTGCCGCGGCGAGCAAGCATGCGCTGCTGCACAGGCTGGCGATTTGCTGATGGGCTGGGCGTTGCGCCAGCCAGGGCAGCAGGGCGGCATTGGCCGCCAGGCTTATGTCGATGGCGCTGCCGGTGGCGGGCAGGATCAGTATGTCGGCCTGCTCGGCCAGCGCCAGGCCGCCGTCCACTTGAAACCGTGCAAAATCCAGTTCGACAGGTTGGCCATCCAAGCTGAAACGCAGCAGCCTGAACAGCGGTTGTCCGGCTATTTGGTTGGCCAGGGCAAAGGCATCGCAGGCCATGCTCAGGCTGGAGCACACCGTTTGCCGGCAGACGTAAAGTGCGAGGGTAGGCATATGGCTCGAGCGTCTGAAAGTTTGGCGATTATTGACACAAAGTTGGCGTATACGCCAATCGTCGTTCGGCGTTTTTAGCGCAATACTGGTGACTGTCTTCCCTACGGAGTTGCGCTGCCATGAGCCACCCCAATGCCGAGTTGATCACGCGTTTCTACCAGGCGTTCCAGCACCTGGATGCCGAGACGATGGCGGCGTGTTACGCCAGCGATGTACGTTTCAGCGACCCGGTGTTCCAGGACCTGCGCGGTGACGAGGCGGCGGATATGTGGCGGATGCTGGCCGCGCGTGCGCAACAATTCTCGCTGACCTTCGATGCGGTGCAGGCCGACGATCGACAAGGCCGCGCGCGCTGGGTGGCGACGTATCTGTTCAGCCAAACCGGCAACACGGTGGTCAACCACATCGAGGCCGCTTTCATCTTTCGCGAAGGCAAGATCGTCGAACACCACGACCACTTCGACCTGTGGCGCTGGGCGCGGCAAGCCCTGGGCATGAAGGGGCTGTTGCTCGGCTGGGCACCAGTGGTGCAGAACGCCATTCGCCGACAGGCGGCCAAGGGGCTGGCGCAGTTCCGGGCGGCCCGATAGCCGCAGTTTCAAGGCTTTTAGCCGCAACAGCGAACGGAGTGGTAGGCTTTCGGGTCTGAACTGTGATCGACGATGGGCACCAGGTGCGAATCTGGACTATTTGTTGAATAAGACCCGCGTCCCTCAGGGAGCCGACCGTGAGTGAAATGCTGCTAACCATGAATAAGGCTAAAGCCTGGAGCGTGCACGCCGTGACTGCCAGCGGTGTGATTCTTGCGCTGCTGGCGTTGCTCGCGGTACTCGACAATCAACCGCAGGTTTGCCTGCTTTGGCTGGGCTTGGCGCTGCTGGTGGATGGCCTGGACGGCACCCTGGCGCGCAAGTTCGACGTCAAGGGCGTGTTGCCGCAGTTCGATGGGTCGACCCTGGATCTGGTGATCGACTACCTCACCTACGTGTTCATTCCGGCCATCTTCGTTTATCGCTTTATCCCACTGCCGGAGTACACCCTGCTGCTGTCGGTCGGGTTGATTCTCCTGTCTTCGTTGTTCTGTTTCTGCAACGTCAACATGAAGAGCAAGGACAACTACTTTGTCGGCTTCCCGGCGGCGTGGAACGTGGTGGTGGTGTATTTCTACCTGCTCGATTTCGGCCCCTGGCTGACGTTTGCCACCATCCTGCTGCTGTCGGGGCTGACCCTGACGCAGATGAAGTTCCTCCACCCGTTCCGGGTCAAGGAGCTGATGCCGCTTAATATCGCAGCGACCATGGTGTGGATGCTCGCCTGTGCCGTGCTGATCCTGCAGCACCCGCTGCACCCAACCTGGTTGCTGGTGGTCTGGTTGCTGGCGTCGGCTTATTTTGTGGGCGTGTGCGTGTGGCGCACCGTCCGCGAATGGTTGGCCTGACGAGAGCTGCCGCCGATGAATGAGCCAGCGCGCAAAGCCTGGTTCGTCTACCTGGTGAGGGCACAGAACGGTGCCCTGTACTGCGGTATCAGCGACGACCCACAGCGCCGCTTCGCCCAGCACCAGAGCGGTAAAGGCGCACGCTTTTTCTACTCCAGCCCCGCAGTGGCCCTGGTCTATATCGAGGCCTGCGCGGGCAAGGGCGATGCGCTGCGCCGCGAGCGGGCGATCAAGCGCCTGGGCAAGGCCGCCAAGGAAGTCTTGGTCGCGGCTCATGACCTTATCGGTGTGGTTGATAGCGAGCTATCAAGCTGAGCGGGTAGGCCGCTGCGCCGTGCGCGGTTAAGCTGGCGGCTTCCTTCACCGTTGCGGAGCCAGTCATGCACGAGTTGATCCTGCACCATTACCCAACCTCGCCGTTTGCCGAGAAGGCGCGTCTGCTGTTGGGTTTCAAGCAACTGTCCTGGCGCTCGGTGACGATCCCGCCGATCATGCCCAAGCCGGATCTGACCGCGCTGACCGGCGGTTACCGCAAGACCCCGGTGCTGCAAGTGGGGGCCGACATCTACTGCGATACCGCGCTGATCGCCCGCCGTCTGGAGGCGGAAAAAGCCACCCCAACGCTGTTCCCCGAAGGTCAGGAGTTCAATGTCGCCTGCTTTGCCCAGTGGGCCGACTCGGTGGTGTTCCTGCATGCGGTGAGTCTGGTGTTCCAACCGGAATCCATCGCCGCGCGTTTCGGCAAGTTGCCGCCGGAGTTCCTCAAGGCGTTTGTCGCCGACCGTTCGACCCTGTTCAACGGTGGCCTGGCTACCCGTTTGCCGGCCGAGCAGGCCAAGCATCAGTGGCCGACATTGATAGCTCGTTTGCAGCAACAGCTTGAGCGTGAGCAAGGCGACTTCCTGTTCGGCGAGCCGTCGTTGGCCGACATTGCCCTGGCCCACCCGCTGTGGTTCCTGCGTGGCACGCCGGTAACCGCGCCATTGGTTGACGAGTACCCGGCTGTTGCGGCCTGGTTGGCCCGCGTGCTGGGTTTCGGCCATGGCTCGCTCAGCGAGATGAGCGGCGAAGAGGCGCTGGCGATTGCCCGCGAGGCGACGCCGGTGGCCTTGCCGAGCGAAACCTTGGTCGACCCGAATGGCTTCAAGCCAGGTCAGCAGGTGGCGATTTCGGCCATCGATTACGGTGTCGATGCAGTAGAAGGCGAGTTGCTCTTCAGCGGCAGCGAAGAACTGATCCTGCGCCGTGAAGACCCGCGCGCCGGCACTGTACATGTGCATTTCCCGCGCCTGGGCTTCCGCATCCAAGCGCGCTAAGTCGGGGTTGTAGCACCCTCGGGTGCTACGGCTTGCTGCAGGTTTCACAGCTCTGTGAGGCCGCCTGCCGCAGACGCGGCAGCTGTTCGGCGAGCATTTGGAAGTGCGCCAGGCGCTCGTAACAGAGCACCAATTCACCGCTGTTGCGGTTGTACCAGGCGTCCGGTGCGCCGCAATTGGCCAGGCGCAACGTCAGGCTGCGGGGCAGGCGGTAGGCCTGGCTGGCGCGGGCGGCGATGGCTTCCACTTCGCCGGAGCGGCGGATCTGTTCGAGTAGGCGCTGGCCATCTTCCACGCGCAGGCTGGGCGGCTCGTAGATCACCTGGATGCGGTGGCGGAGCGGCTCATGCGGCGGACGTCCGTGTTGCCGTTCGACCCAGGCCAGTGCTTCGCGCACTTGGGTGTATTCCTGATCGCAATAGAGTGCGCGCTCCACCGGCAACCCGGTGACCTTGGGCACCCATTCCAATTGATCCGGATCGCTGCCGTAGATCAGACAGGCCAGGTTGTAGAAGCGCTGGGCGTCGAGACCGTGGCTGGCCCAGGCATACACTTCTTCATAGTCGGGTTTCGGCCGTTGCCATTCCAGGCGCCAGTAATCGGCGATGTCCAACAGCTTGGCGTAGAAATCGGCGTCGCGTTGGCGCCCATAGGACAGGAACAGGCTGATGAAGCCCAACTGATCGGCGGCGTCCTCCTCGCGGCCGAGCACCGGCAGGTCCAGCTCGGCAATCAGCAGGTGGCCCATCTCGTGCAGCAGAGTGAACTCGGCGTTGGCCGCAACGAAGCGGCCACTGTCGCTGCGCAGTGCCGCCGGTGGCGGCTGATCCGAGGCCCAGGCCGCTGTGCCGAGCACCAGGCTCAGGCACAGCAGGCAGAACCGAGGCGTGGCTAGCGGGAGGCGGAGTAGGCTCATGCGCAACCCCTCGCGGTGGGCGATGGAGCGTTTCTCCTGACTCTAGCTCAGCCGTTGGCCAGGCCGATCAGCCCTTGCGGCGTTTCAGCTGATCGGTCAGTTGCGTTGGCAGGTTGCGAATCACCAGGGTGTCGCTGCTTTCGTCGTACTCGATCTTCGAACCGAGCAGGTGCGCCTCGAAGCTGATCGACAGGCCTTCGGCGCGCCCGGTGAAGCGCTGGAACTGGCTGAGGGTGCGTTTGTCCGCCGGAAATTCCGGGGCCATGCCGTAATCCTTGTTGCGGATATGCTCAAAGAAGGCCTTGGGCCGTTCTTCGTCGATCAGTCCGGATAGCTCGTCGAGGGTGATTGGCTCGCCTTGTTTAGCCTGGTTTGCGGCATAGCTGACCAGGGTCTTGGTCTTCTCGCGGGCCTGTTCTTCCGGCAGGTCTTCGCTTTCGACGAAGTCGCTGAAGGCCTTGAGCAGGGTGCGGGTCTCGCCCGGCCCGTCGACGCCTTCCTGGCAGCCGATAAAGTCGCGGAAGTATTCCGAGACCTTCTTGCCGTTCTTGCCCTTGATAAAGGAGATGTACTGCTTGGAGTGGGCGTTGTTGCGCCACTCGGAAATATTGATCCGCGCCGCCAGGTGCAGCTGGCCGAGGTCCAGGTGCTTGGCCGGGGTCACGTCGAGCGCGTCGTTCACCGCCACGCCTTCGCTGTGGTGCAGCAGGGCGATCGCCAGGTAGTCGGTCATGCCTTGCTGGTAGTGGGCGAACAGCACGTGGCCGCCGACCGACAGGTTGGACTCCTCCATGAGCTTTTGCAGGTGCTCGACCGCCTGGCGGCTGAAAGCGGCGAAATCCTGGCCGTCCTCAAGGTAGGTTTTCAGCCAGCCGCTGAACGGATAAGCGCCGGACTCCGCGTGAAACAAGCCCCAGGCCTTGCCCTGCTTGGCGTTGTAGCTCTCGTTGAGGTCGGCGAGCATGTTCTCGATGGCCTGCGAGGCGCCCAGTTCGGTGTCGCGGGCGTGCAGCACGGCGGGCGTGCCATCGGGTTTCTTGTCGATCAGGTGGACGATGCAGTGGCGGATCGGCATGGCGCGTTCTCTTGAAGATCGTGAGCAGTGAACAGACCGTGGCAAGCAACCGCGCGCTGTGGGCGTGGCAACGGGCTATGCGGTGGTGAATGCCGCGCAGTTTACCCGACAGTCTCGCCCGGGGTCGCCCGGCGCTTTTGTAGCGCCTGCAAACGCTCGATCACATAGCGCAAATGCACGTGCAATTCGTAGAGTTCGTTGGAGTACGACAACGGCACGTCAACCTTGGCCAGCTTGTCTTCCAGCTGTTCCAGGCGCTCGACTTCGGCATCCAGGCGCTCCGGCAGGGTGCCGGCGTCCAACTGCCGGTCGATCTCGCGCAGGTACTTGTACCAGCGGTAGATGCGCGCGCGAATGCGCCAGCGGTACAGCGGGCCGACGGCCTTGAACAGGGGAATCAACACCACCAGTAACGGGATCAGCAGAATGATGTAACGGTCGGCGAGGGAGGCGATGCGAAACGGCAGGTAACGTTGCAGCAGCGGCAAGCCGTTGCTGTAGTAGTGCTCGGCGTCGCTGGATAGCGTCAGGGTGCGCGGTTCGGCGCTGGGGTAGGCGCCGGCTTTGTCGAGCAGCGTGCCGCTCTTCATCACTTCGCGCGCCGCTTGCAGAATCAACGGCGCCAGGCCGGGGTGAAACGCCTGATTGACGATCAGCATCGCCACCGGCGACAGGGTGACGATGTCCTGCCGAGGGCTGTTCTGCGCCAAATTAAGCAGGCCTTCGCCGACCGCGACGCGAGTGAGAAACGGTAGGCGCGCTTCATAGGCCGCGGCGCGGCGGAAGGTCGCCAGCGCCAGCGCAGGGTGTGCCGCGAGTTGTTGTACCAGCGCATTTTCCGCCGGGCCGACGACGAAGGCGGCATCCAGTTCACCGGCCATCAATGCCGCCGCCGCTTTACTGCCGCCGCTGGTGTGCCAGTGCAGCGGATACTGCTCGGGATTGATCGCGTTGGCGCTGAGAATGGCCGCGGTGGCGGCGTGGGTGCCACTGCCGGCGCTGCCGACAGCGAGGCGCAAGGGCAGCAGGTCGGCGATGCGATCGAGGGTGATGCCCGTGCGATAAAACAGCCACAGCGGTTCCTGATACACCGCGCCGAGGCTTTGCAGGCGTGCGTTGTCAGCGGCGTTGAGCTGACGCTCCAGGCCGCTCTGCACCAGTGCGAGTTCGACGCTGGGGTCGTCCGCCAGCAGGCGTTCGAGGTTCTCGCGCGAGCCGGTGCTGGGCACCAGCTCCAGTCGGAAGCCCTGCTTGCTTAGCTCCTCTTGCAGCTTTTCGGCGAACACTCGGTACCCGCCGCCTTCCGGGCCGGTGGCCATGCGCGCATGCATGGGCGGCGGCGGAGCGACGAAATAGAACACTGCACCAATCAAGGCGGCCAGCACCGGGACGATCCACAGGTTGGCCAGGAGCATGATTTTCAGGTCGTTGAGCACGCGGCGCATGGGGCTTCCTTTCAGCGGGTTCGCCCCAAGCATAGAACCCGGCGGCGGGTTCGGTCACCCCAGCGTTGCCGACGTGTAGGCTGACGGCGCGCGTCCAGCTAATGATTACCAGCCTGCGGGCTAGCGGATTCGCCGAGCGGTTTGCGGGTGTGCAGCATGCGTGCGTAATCGAGCAACGCCATCACCGCCAGCAGGCCCAAGGCATAGCCGGCATCGCTGCCGAGCATTGACAGCACCGCGGCGCAGAGCAGCGTGCTGAGCCCGGCCAGCCAGCGCCAGATGCCGCGCAGCAGCACCCAACCGGCGGCCATGCTGAGCAGGTAGATCACCACGAAGTTGCCGTTGGCGTAGCGGATCAGGTCGTCCACCGTCAGGTCGAGCACGTTGGCCAGGCCGGCGCACAGGGCGCAGCTGAGGATCACCAGCAACAGCGCGCGGGCCGGTACGCCGTGCTGGTTGCGTTGGGCCAGAGCAGCCGGCAGTTTGCCTTCGTCGGCCAGGCTCCAGATCAGCCGGGCGAAGCCCTGCATATACACGTTCATCGAGGCGAAGCAGGCCAGATAGCCCACAGTGGCGGCGATCCAGCGCGCCTGGTCGCCCAGCAGCAGGTCGAGCATGCGCGGCAGCGATGCGGCATCTGTTGTCACATCGCCGTAGGCCTGAAAACTCAGCACCGCCACCGAGCAGGCCCAGTACACCAGGCCGGCCAGCAGCACGCCAAACAGCAGGGCCAGGGGGAAGTCGCGCTCGGGGTTTTTGAACTCCTCGCCCATATGGGTAAAGGCCTCGATGCCGACAAAGCACCAGAACATCACCCCCAGTGCCGCTGGCAGTAGGTGCCAGGAACCGCTGATCGCTGGCAGCAGCGGCTGGCTGCTGGCGGGCAGGTCGCCGACCCACCAGATTAGCGCAATGGTGGCGATAATCGCCACGGCGATAGCGCCCTGAATCATCCCGCTGGCCTTGGCCGGACGCTGGCCGAGCAACAGCATGGCGACGAGCGTAGCCAGCTGAATGACCAGGGCTTGGCCGCGGCTGAGATCGAACAACGCTTGCCAGAAACCGCTGGCGATATTCAGCGCCGCGGGCAAACCCACTGGTAGCACGGCGAGAAACAGCAGGGCGCTAAGGCGCTCCATCCGTGCACCGAAGGCGCGGCCGATCAGGTGCGGCGCGCCACCGGCATGGGGGAAGTGGCGGCCCAGTTGGGCGAAGGTAAAAGCCACCGGCAGCACCAGTGCGATCAGCAGCATCCAGGCCCACAGCGACGCCTCACCGGCAGCGGTGGCGGCCAGCGCCGGAATCACGAAAATCCCGGTGCCCAGCAGTGAGGTACTCAGCAGGCCAATCCCTTGCAGCAGGCCCAATTCCTGGTTCAGACGGCTCATGTTGTATGCTCTGGCGTTTCGTTCGCCATGTTAAATCGCCCACCTGTTGCAGGCTGCTGGCGAAGCGTCGGCTTTTACCGCCGATCTGGCGCTATTGCCCGTCAAACTGCCTTTTCCGAGAGCCCCGCGTGGACAAGTTCGATCAGCAGATACTCGCCCTGTTGCGCGCCGATGCGCGTTTACCCGTCAGCCAGATCGCCCGCGAGGTCAACCTGTCGCGTTCGGCGGTCAGCGAGCGGATTCGCCAGTTGGAACACGGCGGCGTGATCAGCGGCTATCACGCCCAAGTGGCGCTGCCGGGCGCTGCCGGGATCAAGGCCTATCTGGAGCTGTTCTACCAGGGCGGGCGCTGCGAGCACTATGTCGAGCTAATGCGCGTGTTTCCCGAGGTGCGCCGTTGCAGCGGCATCAGTGGCGAAACCGATATGCTGGTGGTTATCGAGGCCGCGTCGATGCAGCGCCTGAGCGAAATTCGCGGCGAAATCGAGAACTTCCCCGGTATGCAGAAAGTGAAGACCCATATGGTGGTCAAGGATTGGACCTTTTGACTCAGCCCATGCGTATCTTGCACAGCTCCGACTGGCATCTCGGTCAGCACTTTATGGGCAAGACCCGCCAAGCCGAGCATCAGGCCTTCTGCGCCTGGCTGATCGAGCAGGTGCGCGCGCAGGCGGTCGATGCCGTGCTGATTGCCGGCGATATCTTCGACACCGGCGCGCCGCCCAGTTACGCCCGCGAGCAGTACAACCGTTTTATTGTCGAACTGCGCGCCACCGGCTGCGAGCTGGTGGTGCTCGGCGGCAACCATGATTCGGTGGCCATGCTCGGCGAGAGCAAGACCCTGCTGGCGCAGCTCGGCACCCGGGTGATTCCGGGTGTCTGTGAAGACCTGGCTGAGCAGCTGCTGGTGCTGCATCGGCGCGATGGTTCGCCCGGTGCGATTCTCTGTGGCATCCCCTTTATCCGCCCGCGCGACGTCTTGCTTAGCCAGGCCGGGCAGAGCGCCCAGGACAAACAGCAGTCGCTGCAACAGGCGATCCAGCAGCACTACCAGGACCTCTATGCCCTGGCCGAAGCCAAGTGCGCGGAGCTGGGCGGTGACCTGCCGATTATCGCCACCGGCCATCTGACCACGGTCGGGGCCAGCGCCAGCGATTCGGTGCGCGAGATCTATGTCGGCAGCCTGGAGGCCTTTCCCACCAGCGCCTTTCCGCCGGCCGCCTATATCGCCCTGGGGCATATCCACCGACCGCAGAAGGTGGGCGGCCTGGAGCATATCCGCTACTGCGGCTCGCCCATTGCGCTGAGTTTCGATGAGGCCAAGCAGCAGAAGGAAGTGCTGCTGGTGGAACTGGATGGCTGCGGCTTGCGCCAGATCAGCGCGTTGCCGGTGCCGCGTTTTCAGCCGCTGTTATCGCTGCGCGGTTCGCTTAAAGAGCTGGAAGTCCTGATCAAGCAGGCGGCGGAGCAGGGCAGTGCCGAGCAGCCGGTGTGGCTGGAAGTGCTGGTCGGCACCGACGATTACCTGAGCGACCTGCAACTGCGTATCGCCGCGCTGTGCGAGGGCTTGCCGGTGGAGGTGCTGCGTATCCGCCGCGAGCGCGGCAATGCCAGCGCCAGCCTGCAAGGCCAGGCCAAGGAAACCCTGGATGAGCTGAGCGTGGACGATGTGTTCGCCCAACGCCTAAGCAGCGAAGCCCTGGATGACGCCGAGCAGACACGCCTGCTGGGGCTGTATCAACAGGTGGTCAGTGAACTGCGCGAGGGCGAGGCATGAAAATCCTGAGCCTGCGCCTGAAAAACCTCAATTCGCTGAAAGGCGAGTGGAAGATCGATTTCACCGCCGAGCCGTTCAAGGACAACGGCCTGTTCGCCATTACCGGGCCAACCGGCGCGGGCAAGACCACGCTGCTCGATGCCATCTGCCTGGCGCTGTATCACCGCACGCCGCGCATGAGTACGGTCTCGGCCAGCGCCAACGAGCTGATGACCCGGCACACCGCCGACTGCCTGGCCGAGGTCGAATTCGAGGTCAAGGGCATTGGCTACCGCGCCTTCTGGAGCCAGCGCCGCGCCCGCGACAAGGCCGATGGCGCGTTGCAGGCGCCCAAGGTCGAACTGGCCGCGGCAGACGGGCAGATCGTCACCGACAAGATCAACGAGAAGCTGCGCGAGACCGAGCGCCTCACCGGCCTGGATTTCGAGCGCTTTACCAAATCCATGCTGCTGGCCCAGGGCGGTTTCGCCGCTTTTCTCGAGGCCAACGCCAACCAGCGCGCCGAGCTGCTGGAAGAGCTGACCGGCACCGAGATCTACGGGCAGATTTCTCAGCGGGTGTTCGAGCAGACCCGCGAGGTGAAGGTCGGCCTTGACCAGCTGCGCGCCCGCGCCGAAGGGGTCGAGTTGCTCGGCGACGAACAGCGCGCCGAGTTGCAAGCGCAGGCCGAGCAACTGGCTATTGATGAAACCGCCCTGAGCACCCAGCAAACCGAGTTGCAGCGCCAGCGCCGCTGGTGCGAGGAACTGGGCAAGATCCAGGCTCAGTTGCACGCCAGCCAGCAGGCCGAGCAGGCGGCGCAGGATGATTTACAGCTGGCCCAGCCGCAGCTGGCGCAACTGGTCGCCAGCGAGCCGGCACTGCGTTTGCAACCGTTGCACCATGACTGGCAGCAGGCTCGCCAGAGCCTGACGCAGACCGAGCAAGGCCTACAACAGAATGCCGCCGAGCAGCGCCAGGTTGAGCAGGCTATTGCCGAGCACAGCTGGCAGGCCCGCGAAATCAGCGCCTTGCTGCTGGCCGATTGCCAGGCGCAACGTCAGCAACTGGCCGAGCGCCTGCAACAGTTGCAGCAACAACTGGCCGCGCAGCCGCAGCATGGCCGTCTGGGTGAGCAACTGGGCAGTTGGGGTGAGCAGTTGAAGGCACGCCAGCAATTGGCCGGGGAAATCGCCCAGCTGCAACTGAGCCAGCAGCAGTTGCAAGACAGCATCGCCACCTTGCAGGCGCAGCTCGGCCAGCAAATCGAGCAGCTCAGTGCCGAACAGAACCGCCTGCAGCAGGCGCGCGAACAGGAAGGTGCCGCGCAGCAGCAACAGCAGGCGTTGCTGGCCGGGCGCAGTGAAGCGGACTTGCGTGAGCGTTGGCAGCAGCTGCATATCCAGGGCGGTGTACTGACCCAGCTGGGCGAATTGGCCACGGCCGGGCAGCGCCTGACGGCCGAGCAAACCCAGTTGGCCAGTGCCTTGGTGGTGCAGCGCGAGCAGCATCAGGCCAAAGCTGCCGAGGTGGCGCAGCTGCGTCTGAGCTACAAGGACCTGCAACAACAGGTGCAGGCCCAGGAAAAACTGCTGGAGCAGGAGCAACGCATCCAGGCTCTCGAAGCCCATCGCGCCCAGCTGCAACCCGGTGAAGCCTGCCCGTTGTGCGGCTCCGAGTCGCACCCGGCGATCAGCGCCTACCAGGCCCTGGATGTGTCGGCGACCAGGGCGCTGCTCCACAGCAAACGCAACGAGCTGGAGGCCCTGACCGAACAAGGTCGGCAACTGGCCGGCGAGTTGGAAAAACTCGCCGCGCGCCTGGAGCAGCAACAGCAGCAGTTTGCGCGTGGTCAGCAGATCCAGGCCGAGCAGGGCCAACGCTGGCAAGCCCTCTGTGTGCAGCTGGAGCACCCGCTAGCCGATGCTGCTGCTTTGGCTGAACAGCAGGCGCAACAGAGCAGCGAGCTGCAACAGCTACAGCAGCAACTTGAGCAGTTGCAACAGCTCAATACCGCTCTTGAGCAGCGTCAGCAGGCACGGCTAAGTCTGCAGCAGCTGTGCAGCGAGCTGGAACAGCAGCAGGCGCTCAATCACCTGCAACTGCAGCAACGCCAAGAGCAGGTTGAGCAAGGCCAAGTGCGTCTGCAGCAGCTGCAGGGTGTTGCCGATAAGCGCACTGCTAGCCTGAGCCAAGCCCTGGCCGAGTTCGGCTATCAGCTGCCGGCCGACACCAGCGCCTGGCTGGCCGAACGTCAGGCCGAGTGGCAGCGCTGGCAGCACAATCAGCAGCAGAACCTGGATTTACAGCGCCAGCTAAGCGAGCTGGAGCATGCGCTACAAAGCGCCGTTCAGCAGGCTGACCTCTGGCAACAGCGCTGGGGTGGCCTGGACCTGGCCGAACAGCCAGCCTTGGCCAGGCCCGCCGATGCTCAGGCGGCCTTGCAACAGGCGCAGGTTCAACTGGAAGAGGCGCAGCGCCGTCAGCAGCAACTGGCCGGTAGCCGTCAGGCCCTGGCCAGCCGCTTGCAGGATGATCAGGCGCGGCTGCAACAGGCCGAGCAGCAGTGGGTGGCGGCTCTGGCCGCCAGCCCATTGAATTCCGAGGCCGATTATCTGGGCGCTCTGCTGGACGAGGCGCAGCGCGCCGCGTTGCAGCAATTGCGTCAGCGTCTGGACAAGGCCCTAAGCGATGCCCAGGCCCTGGCCAGTGCCGCCGCGCAGCAGTTGGCTGCTTTGCAGGCCAGCCCGGCCACCATGCTTAGCCTGGCGCAACTGGATGAACAGTTAATTGGGCTCAGCGCCCAGCTAAAAACCCTAAGCGAACGCCAGGGCGAAATCCGTGCGCAACTGCAAGGCGACGATGCGCGCAGGCTCGGTCAGCAAAGCCTGTTCGCCGGGATCCAAGCCAAGCAGGGCGAATACGACCTCTGGCAACAACTCAACAGCCTGATCGGCTC
>DIAM01000005.1:193040-193276 GCA_002416505.1 Gammaproteobacteria bacterium UBA5078 | reverse complement strand
GGACGGCGCCAAATATCGCAAATTCGCCCAGGGTTTGACCCTCGATCACTTGGTCTACCTGGCCAACCAGCAGTTGGAACGTTTGCACGGCCGCTACCAGTTGGCGCGCAAGAGCAGTGGCGAGCTGGAACTGGAAGTGATCGACACCTGGCAGGCCGATGCGGCGCGTGACACCAAGACCCTGTCCGGCGGCGAAAGCTTTCTGGTCAGCCTGGCCCTGGCCTTGGCGCTGTCCG
>DIAM01000005.1:172890-192894 GCA_002416505.1 Gammaproteobacteria bacterium UBA5078 | reverse complement strand
CCGATCTGGTCAGTCACAAGACCAGCATCGACTCGCTGTTCCTCGACGAAGGCTTCGGCACCCTCGATGGCGAAACCCTGGAAGTCGCCCTGGATGCCCTCGACAACCTCAACGCCAGTGGCAAGATGATCGGCGTGATCAGCCACGTCGAGGCGCTGAAAGAACGCATCCCGGTGCAGCTGAAAGTGCACAAGAGCGTGGGCATGGGCTATAGCGGCTTGGACAGGCGGTTTGCCGTGCAACCCTGACGATCAATCAACTGCTGGCGGGTGCGAATGTGTTAAGCGTAGTTATGCTCAACAGCCTGGTGGTGATCGTTGCGGTGATCATCCACTACGAATTCCTCTTCCGGCTGACCCTGCTTTTGCCAAAGATGAAGGTCAAACACCGCTTCAGGATTGTGCTCGGGGTCGGTGGGGCGTTGGTCGCGCATGCGGTTGAAGTGTGGATCTTCGCCTTTGCCTATTTCTTTATGCTCCGCACCCCCGGCTGGGGGCACTTGGCCGGGAGTGCCGACGGCAGCCTGATGGACTGCGTGTACTTTTCGTTTACCACCTTCACCACCATCGGCTTTGGGGACATCGAGCCGGTCGGCGATTTGCGCTACCTGACCGGAATCGAGGCATTGACCGGCCTGGTGCTGATCACCTGGACCGCGTCTTTTCTATTCGTCGAGATGCAGCGCTACTGGAACCCGCGCTAATCCGCCTGGCGCTACTGGGTCGTCGCCATGTGGCGTGTATTTCTTGGTCGGTGCCCCGTGCGGGCGCATGATCGGGGTTCGATTTGGCGAGCAGGGCAGTCATGGCTATTCCTCCGGTTCCCCCACCCTCCGCTTCTGCACTCGGGCGTTTTCTCAAGCTGGCCGGCACCGCTACGCGGATCACCGGCAGCGTGCTGGGACAAAGCCTGCGGCCGGGGCGCTCGGGCATTGACTGGCAGCCGGTCGGCGATTTGCTCGGCAGCGTATTGGGTGAGATGAAAGGCCCGGTGCTGAAACTCGGGCAGATGGCGTCGCAGTGGCAAGGAGTGCTACCAGCGCCACTGGCGGAGGCGCTGACGAAACTGCAAAACCGCGTGCCGGCGTTGCCGTTCAGCGCATTGCAGGGGCATTTGCAGCAAGTCTACGGCGCCGACCTGGGGCGTTACTTTCGGCATATCGAGGAGCAACCGTTCGCCGCCGCTTCGCTTGGTCAGGTGCACCGTGCGCAGGCGTTGGACGGCCGGGCGCTGGTGCTCAAGGTGCAGTACCCCGGTATCGCGCAGATCTGCGCGGCAGACTTACGCCAAGTGCGTCGCTTGTTACCGCTCGGGCGATTGTTCCGCGCGCCTGCCGCACAACTGGAGGCGGTGTATCGCGAGCTGGCCATGGTGATCGAGGCGGAGTTGGATTACCCGGCGGAGATGCGCCGTCTACAGCGCTTTCGCGAACACTTTGCCGGCTGGCCGGGGCTGCGTCTGCCGCAACCGCAGGAGGATTTGTGTCGGCCAGGCGTGCTGGTGCTGAGCGAGGAGGCGGGCTTGCCGTTTGCCGAGGTTGGTCAGGCCAGCCCCGAGGTACGTGAGCGCGTGGCGCTGACCCTGGTGCGTTGGCTGAGTGCGCAAGCCTTTGAATTAGGTTTGCTGCATGCCGACCCGCACCCAGGCAACTTCGCGTATACCGCCGACGGTGAGTTGCTGGTGTATGACTTCGGTTGCGTGCAGCCGCTGTCGCCGGCGCTGCTTGCCGCTTACGTGCAAACCTTTCGCGCCTTGCAGGCGCGCAATGGCGAGCAGCTGGAGCAGGCTTTCCAGGCGCTGGGCACGCGCCAGCCGCAATCCGCCACACCTTATGGCTTGTACCGGCAATTGCACGGGTTGCTCGGACCCTTGCTGCAACCGGGCGCGCACTGGGATTTCTCGGCGACACCGCTGCATGAACAGTTACAGGCGCTGCTGCCGGATGTGTTTGGTGCGCTTGGCAGCTTGCAGCCCGCCGCGGCGACCTTGCTGGTCAACCGTACGCTGGAAGGGCACTACTGGAACCTCAGCCGCCTGGCTGTGGCGCTGCCGATAGCCGATGTGCTGCACACGCAGATGGGCGACGCTTGAGGCGATCGTGCAACGGTCATGGCGTATTCGCCGCGGCCCCCGCCGCAATCTCGTACTTGCCCATCTGCAAATCGCGGAAATAGCGCGCGTAACGGCCACTGTCGCGGTAGTGCTGCAAGCGCCGGTTGAAGCGTTCGAGCAGTTCCTCGCTATCGGCGAACTGTTTGGGGAACAGCACGTAGCTGAGGTTATTGAGCAGCGGCTTGGGGTGATGGGTGATTTTCGCGATGTCGGCGGCGCTGAAGTTATTGCGCAGGGCGGCGTAGCCGACGTTGATCTCCTGCGGGTAGAGCACCACGCGCTCCTTGAGCAGTTTCTCGAAGTTCTGCATGTCGTTGGAAACGCGCTCCATCTGCACCTTGCCTGTGCCGAGAAAGGCATCGAACTTGGGGCCGTAGCTGTATTCCAGGCCGCCACCGAGGGTCATGCCGGTGAGGTCGTAGAGGCTGTTCCAGTCGAACGGAAAGCTTTTCAGGTGGAAGAACACGAACTGCTCGTCGAGTATCGGCGCGCTGTAGTGGAAGTCGCTCTCGCGTTCGCTTTTGTGCATCCAGATGGCGCTGGCGGCGAACTTGCCGTCGGCAGCCGAGGCATAGGCGCGCGGCCAAGGCAGGAACTGGAACGTAACGCGATAGCCTTCGTCGGCGAACAGGTCGCTGATCAGGTGGGCGACCACCCCGTTGTGCTTGAGCTCGGCGGACAAGTACGGCGGCCAGTCGCCAACGCTGATTTTCAATTCGCGCGGCTCCACGGCCTGGGTTGTCGAACACAGCAACAGAAGGCTGACTGCGAACAGTCTTTTCCAGTTCATCCGCATTCCTTGAGTGATCTTCGGGGGCCTGCGGCTTGGCGTGCGCGCACCGGTCATGGCCTTTCAGTAGTAACACCGAGCCGGCGTGATGAAAATGGCCGTGTGGTAAGCAGAGTGGCAAGTGTGTTGCGATTCGTTTTGTTGCCATTGAACCGTCATCAACCCGTCACCCGCTTTATGCAAGCTGCTGCGGTTTTGTTCATTCCCCCAGTCTTTGCATAAGGATGTTTGCCATGCTGCGTATTCCAGCCCTGTGCGCGTTGTTTGCTTTGGCCCCGTTGGCGTGTGCGCTTGAGTTGAAAGCGCTGGATGTGTATCAGAGCGGCTTTGCGGCCGGCACCGAGATCGTCAGTATCCAGGCATCGAGCCTGCGGGTAAGCGTTTCCAACAGCGCTGAGGGTCTGGTGGATATCCTCAAGCTCGACCCGCGCCAAGGCCTAAGCCGTATTGCGCGGCATGAGCTGGTGGCCGAGGGTGCTGGCGAGATCACCTCGGCAATCTTCCACCCCAGCGAAGATATGTTTGCCGTGTGCATCCGTAACAGCGATGGCCTGAAAAACGGCCGCGTGGAGTTTCGTGCGGCGGCCGACGGCAAGCTGCTGGGCTCCGTGGAAATCGGCGTGTGGCCGGACAGCCTGGCGTTTTCGCCGAGCGGCGATTTTGTCGTGGTGGCCAATGAAGGCGAAGGTTATGTGCGCGACGGCGCGGGCTTTCGCAGCGGCGAAGGCTCGATCAGCCTGATCGACCTGCGCGGCGGCGTGGCAGCGGCCAAGCACAGCCTGATCAAACTGCCGGACCTGGCTGGCGTCGAAGGCGCGACCCAGGCCGAGCATCAACGTCTGCTGGAGCGGGTGATCGACGGTGAAGAGTTGAAGATCCCGTTCGGCACCAGCCCCGAGCATATCGAACCGGAATACGTGACCTTCAGCCCGGACGGCGCGCGTGCTTACGTCAGCCTGCAGGAGAACAACGCGATTGCCGTGGTCGATGTGCGGCAAGGCAAGCTGGACAAGGTGTTTGGCGCCGGCACGGTGCGTCATGCCGCGGATATCGTGGAGGACGGCAAGTATCAGCCGAATGCCGAGCTGTTCGCCCTGCGCGAGCCGGATGCCCTGGCGGTGAGTGCCGATGGTCGCTACCTGATCAGCGCCGATGAGGGCGATACCGAGCCGAAAATCGCCAAGACCAAGGCCGGCCTGCCCAGCGGTGGTGGGCGCACGGTCAGCGTGTTCGATGCGCTCAGCGGCGAGCTGCTCGGCGATACCGGCAGCCAGCTCGACGACATGGCCGCCCAGGCCGGCGTTTACCCGGATGCGCGCAGCCCGAACAAGGGCAGCGAGCCGGAAGGCGTGCTGAGCTTCGATGCCTTCGGCAAGCGCCTGGCGGTGGCTACCCTGGAGCGCGCCGATGCGTTGGCCTTGATCGATCTGCAGCAACCGGCGCAACCCAAAGTGCTCCAGGTGATCGGTGCTGGCGAAGGCGCAGGCTCCGGCAAGCTGGCGCCGGAAGGCCTGGCGCATGTCGAGCATGAGGGCCGGCACTTCCTGGTCACCGGCTTGGAGAAGAGCGGCAACGTCGCGCTGTTCGAACTGCTCAAGTAAGCCGCAGCCCAGGTGCGTCCTATGGTGCGCCTGGGTTATTGGCTCTATGCCAATGACGCGTTGCATGAGCCAACGCGTGCACTGCCGGCCTACGGCGCGTCCGCGCCATCGCCCACGCCGCCTGGCGGGGATGCTCATCGACTGCCGTGAAGGGCCGGGACGGCGCTGCGCTGCTATGGTTCAACCCAGGGCTTGGGCGTTGTGACCATGCGGTGCGCGCATCGGGCGCGGCTGCCCCCCTTGTCTGTGGCAAACCAAACAAGGTGAGAAGCATGTCTTTAGTGAACAACACCATCGTTCGACTGCTGTCGCTGTTGGCGTTCTGTGTGGCCGTCAGCCTGCCGGCTCAGGCCGAGGACCGCGTGGTGGTGGCGTCGAAGATCGATACCGAGGGCGCGGTGCTGGGGCAATTGATCTACCAGGCCTTGCAGCGCGGCGGCGTACCGGTCGAGGATCGTATTCAGCTCGGCGGCACCAGCATTGTGCGCAAGGCGTTACTCGCCGGGGAGGTGGACATCTACCCGGAATACACCGGCAACGGCGCGTTCTTTTTCGAGCAGGCCGACAGCGCCCTGTGGAAAGACGCCGAGGCGGGGTATGCCGAGGTCAAGCGCCGCGACCTTGAGGCCAATCAACTGGTGTGGCTGCAACCGGCGAATGCCAACAACACCTGGGCGATGAGTGTGCGCGGCGACCTGGCACGTGCGCAGGGCCTGAAAACCCTGGATGACCTGGCGCAATACCTGAAGGCCGGCGGTGCGTTCAAATTTGCCGCCAGTGCCGAGTTCGTCGAATCGCCAAGCGCGTTGCCGGCCTTTCAACAGGCTTATGGCTTCACCTTGACGGCCGAGCAGTTGCTGATTCTGAGCGGCGGCAATACCGCGGCGACGCTACGCGCGGCGGCCTTGCAAACCAGCGGGGTCAACGCGGCGATGAGCTACGGCACCGATGGTGGCCTGAGTGCCCTGGATTTGCAGGTGCTGGAGGACACCCGTGGCGTGCAGCCGGTTTACCAGCCGGCGCCTGTGGTGCGGGCCGAGACCTTGCAGGCCTACCCGCAGATCGGCGAGTTGCTGGAGCCGATCTTCGCCGAACTGGACCTGCAAACCCTGCAACACCTGAATGCACAAGTGGCGGTCGAGGGCGCCGATGCGGCGCAGGTCGCCGCCGACTTTCTCGACAGCCTGGGCGATTGATGTGCGCCCTGGGTGGTGCTGAGTGATGCGTTTGCGGCCCGTCAATAGAGTGATTCCCGTGCTGGTCCTGATGGCGCTGGCGCTGCTCTGGAGCCTGGATTTCGTCAGCATTCAAGCCAATCGCATCGTCCCGGGCAGCAGTCTCGGGCTGGTGGCGGCAGTGGGGATGCGTTGGGCGCTGGGGTTGAGCGGGGTGTTGGCGCTGTGTGGCCTACTCGCCGCTTACGTGCGGCGTCCGCCATACGGCGTGCTGCTGGCGCTGTTGTGCCTGCTGCTGGCGCAGTTGCCGCTGAGCCTGGCCTGGGTTGGTGAGCAGCATATAACCGCCGAGCTGGCGCATGCTCGCGTCGGCATCGGGGCGGGCTTCTGGGGCCTGCTGTTTCTCCTGGGCCTGCTGTCGATCGAATTGCAGCAGCGCGTGCGCCTGCACCGCGCAGGCTTGCTGGGCATTGGTCTGGGGCTGCTCCTGCTGACGCTGGGTGTCGCTCACCTGGGTGGGTTGGAGCCGCTGGCGCTGATGCGCGAATACCAGTCGCGCCGTCAGCAGTTCAGCAGCGCGTTGTACAGCCACCTGGGCCTGGTGGCCGCGGCGGTGGGCGTCAGCCTGCTGCTGGGCGCAGGGCTGGCGCTGCTGATCAACCGTTTCCCCGCGATACAACGCAGCTGCATGGGGTTGTTGAGCGTTATCCAGACGATTCCCAGCCTGGCGCTGTTCGGCCTGCTGATCGCCCCCTTGAGTTACCTCTCCGCGCAGTTTCCGCTGTTGCAGCAGTTCGGCGTACGCGGGATTGGCTGGGCGCCGGCGCTGCTGGCGTTGATCGCCTACAGCCTGCTGCCGATCGTGCGCAATATCGGTGTGGCCTTGCAGGCGGTCGAGCCCAGCGTGATCGACGCGGCGCACGGCATGGGCATGAGCCCGCGCCAGGTGTTTTTCCAGGTGCGCCTGCCCCTGGCCCTGCCGGTGATCATCGAAGGGGTGAGAGTCACCACGCTCCAGGCGATTGGCTTGACCGCGGTGGCGGCGTTGATCGGCGCGGGCGGTTTTGGCACCTTCATCTTTCAGGGGTTGGGCCAGGCGGCGATGGACCTGATCGTTCTCGGCGCCTTGCCGATCCTGCTCATGGCCCTGCTGGCGGACAGCCTGTTCAGCCTGCTGGCCGCACATTATCGGGGTGTTCCCGCGCCATGATCGAGTTGCTCAACGTCAGTAAATCCTTTGGTCCGAGCGTGGCGGTCGATGACATCAGCCTGACGGTCAAGGCCGCTGAGTTGTGCGTGCTGGTGGGCACCTCGGGCTGCGGTAAATCCACCACCTTGCGCATGATCAACCGCTTGATCGCACACACCGCCGGGCAGATCCGCATCGACGGCCAGGCCATCGACCAGCTCGATCCGCACACCCTACGCCGGCGCATCGGTTATGCGATCCAGAGCATTGGCCTGTTTCCGCACTGGACGGTGGCGCGCAACATCGCCGTGGTGCCGCGTTTGCTGGGTTGGCCGGCACCGCGCATTGCCCAGCGGGTAGACGAGCTGTTGCACTTGCTCGACCTGCCGGCCGCCGAGTTCGCCGGCAAGTACCCCAACCAGTTGTCGGGCGGGCAGGCCCAGCGCGTCGGCGTGGCGCGCGCCCTGGCGGGCGACCCGGAGATTCTGTTGATGGACGAGCCGTTCGGCGCGCTCGACCCGATCACCCGCGATAGCCTGCAAAACGAGCTGTTGCGTATTCAGGCGCAGTTGCGCAAGACCATCGTCTTCGTCACCCATGACATGGACGAAGCCCTGAAGCTGGCCAACCGCATCGTGGTGATGGAGAAAGGCCGCATCGTCCAGCAGGACACGCCGCAGGCACTGCTGGCCAGGCCGGCCACGGCGTTTGTCGAGAACCTGCTTGGCGGCCAGGAGCGGGGCTTGAAACAGGCCGGTTTGCAGCGTGTTGCCGCGTTGATGCAGCCCCTAAACGCGCCGGGCCTGCGGGTTGTCGGCCCGGCGCTGAAAACTGCCGACAGCCTGCGTCAGGCGCTGTCGCTGATGCTCTGGCAGCGTTGCACGAGCCTGCCGGTGGTGGATGAGCAAGGCGTGCAGGTCGGCGTGCTGCATGTCGACAGCCTGCTGCGTGGCGCGCCGCAATGACCGCCAGCCACTGGCAAGGCTGGCGCTGGCCGTTGCTGTGGTTGGGCTTGCTGTTGGCCGCAACCTTTGGCTTACCACAGTTGGAAGCGGGTTTTCGGGCGATCGAGCCCGGCGCCCGCGCGGTGATCTACAGCCAGGCCTCGTTTAGCGGTTTGCTGGTCAAGCATCTGCTGTTGGTCGCAGCGGCCGCCTGCGCCGCTGTGGCGCTCGGCGTGGGCACGGCGATCATGGTGTCGCGGCCGTGGGGGCGGGACTTCCTGCCGCTGGCCAGCCAGGTTGCGTCCATCGGTCAGACCTTTCCGCCGGTGGCGGTGCTGGCGCTGGCGGTGCCGGCACTGGGTTTCGGCGTGCTGCCGACGTTGTTCGCCCTGGTGCTGTATGGCGTGCTGCCGATCCTGCGCAACAGCCTGGCGGGCCTGCATGGCATCGCCCCGGCGGTGCTGGAGGCGGCGCGCGGCATGGGCATGTCGCCGTGGCAGGTGCTTTGGCAGGTGGAGTTGCCCTTGGCCTCGGCGGTGATCGTCGCGGGTAGTCGCACCTCGGTGACCATCAATATCGCCACGGCCGCGATTGGTTCGACGATTGGCGCCAGCACCCTGGGCGACCCGATCATTTCCGGGCTGGTCAACGGCAATAGCGCCTATGTGGTGCAGGGCGCGCTGTTGATCGGCTTGTTGGCGCTGACGGTCGACAGCCTGTTCGAACGCGTGCAGAACCGGCTGCCTGGTCCGGCGGCCGTTGCATTGGGCTGATGGCTGCCTGCGGCGGTGCAGCCACGCGCCGAGTTGCCGGGTTACGCGCCTGTCGGCTTTCTCTCCACTGCGCGCGCCGCTAGAGTGCAGCGGCGCCATGGCTGGCCGCTGTCGGCGGGCGCACTTATTGAATCGTGCGAATTATCGAGGACTGAATGGCCATTACCTCTTGGCTGGTGCTGGGGCTGTTTGTATTGACCTACCTGGGGATGGCCGCCGGAGGCATCAAAGGGCTGCGCGTCGACCGCAGTTGGATTGCGGCGACGGCAGCGGTGTTGCTGCTGGTCAGCGGGGCGCTGGCGCCGAGCGAGGCGGCCAGCCACCTGGATGCCGGCGCGTTGCTGCTGCTGTTGGCGTTGATGCTGATTTCCGCACAGTTCGACTTTTCCGGCGTGTATGCCTGGCTCAACGCCCAACTCAGCCACTATGCCCAGCGTCCGGCGTTGCTGCTGGCCGGCGTGGTGCTGCTCGGCGGCGTGCTCTCGGCGGTGCTGGTCAACGATATCGTGGCTTTCGCCCTGACGCCCTTGCTCTGCCATAGTCTGCTGGCGCGTGGCCTCGATCCACGGCCGTTTCTGATTGCCTTGGCCTTGTCGTGCAACGCCGGCTCGGCGGCCAGCCTGATCGGCAACCCGCAGAACATCCTGATCGGCCAGGCCGGCGGCCTGGATTTCTGGGCGTTTACCTTTATCGCCGGGCCACCGGCGCTGGCTGCCCTGGCGATTACCTACGCCTGCATCTGGTGGCAATGGCGCGCGCGTTGGGGCGTGCCCAAGGTGCTGGTCGAGGTGCAGACGCCGGTCGAGCGGATCTATGGCGCACGCAGCTACCTCAAACCGTTACTCGCCAGCCTGGTGCTGCTCGGGCTGTTTTCCACCAGCCTGCCGCGTGAGCTGTCGGCGTTGCTGATCGCCGCTCTGGTGATGATCTCGCGGCGAGTGGACAGCCGCGACTACGTGCACAAGGTCGACTGGAACCTGTTGTTGCTGTTCGCCGGGTTGTTCGTGGTCACCGGCGCGGCGCTGGCGTTGCCGGAAGTGGCTGGCGTGGCGGCGTACCTGACCGAACAGGGGCTGTTGCCGCAGGGCGTGTGGTCGCTGGCGGCAGCGTCGTTACTGGCCAGCAACCTGATCGGTAATGTGCCGTTCGTGGTGTTGCTGCTGGGCTTTATGCCAAACGCCTCGGAGGCGGTGCTGGTCGGTCTGGCGGTGATGTCGACGCTGGCCGGCAACCTGCTGCTGATCGGCAGCGTGGTCAACCTGATCGTGGCGGAAAGCGCGCGGCGCCAGGGCGTCGCGCTGAGCTTCGTCGACTTCGCCCGTAGCGGCTTCCCGGTGACCCTGCTGAGCATGAGCGCCGCCGGGTTGTGGCTGGGCCTGGGTGGCTGGTTGCCCTGGTAACGCGCGGCTGATCGTAGGATGGGTTAGCCGCGAATAGCGCCTGAGTCGTGCTCTTATTGGGCGCGGCGTAACCCATGATGGCGGCGGAGTCATATGGGTATCGCTGCGCTCAACCCATCCTACGGCCTATTTCCAGCGTTCTTTGCGCCAGTTTTGCTGCTGCTCGGGCGTGAGGAAGGTCCAGGCGACGAAACGGCTCTGCTTCTGGCCCTGGGCCATGTCCACGGTGCGGACCTCGACCGCGCCGGCCTGTTTCAAGGCGCTGTACACGCCAGGCAGGTTGCTCGCCTTGGAGATCAGCGTGCTGAACCAGAGCACCTGCTGCGCGTGCTGCACGCTCTCTTTGATCAGGCGGCCGACGAATGCCGCTTCGCCGCCCTGGCACCACAATTCGGCCGCCTGGCCGCCAAAGTTCAGCACCGGTAATTTGCGTTTCGGGTCGAGCTTGCCGAGGTTGCGCCATTTGCGTTTGCTGCCGCTGCTGGCTTCCTCGGCGCTGGCATGGAAGGGCGGGTTGCACAGGCTCAGGTCGAAGCGTTCGTCGGCGCCCAGCAGGCCATGAAGAATGTGCTTGGCATCCGCTTGCTGGCGCAACTCGATGGCCGTAGCGAGGCCCGGGTTGGCCTGCACGATGGCGTTGGCCGACGCGATGGCGCTGGCGGCGATGTCCGAGCCGAGAAAGCGCCAGGCATATTCACAGTGGCCCAGCAGCGGGTAGATGCAGTTGGCGCCGACGCCGATATCCAGGGCGCGGACCTGGGCGCCCCGCGGAATTTTGCCGCCATTGCTGCTGGCCAACAGGTCGGCCAGGTAATGCAGGTAGTCGGCGCGGCCGGGAATCGGCGGGCACAGGTAATCGGCCGGAATGTCCCACTGGGCGATGCCATAGTGCTGTTTGAGCAGCGCACGGTTGAACACTTTGACCGCCGCCGGGTTGGCGAAGTCGATGCTTTCCTTGCCATACGGATTGATGATCACGAACGCCGCCAGCTCCGGGCTGCTGCTGATCAGCGCGGGAAAGTCATAACGGCCCTGGTGACGGTTGCGCGGGTGCAACTGGCCTTTGGCGGCATCGGGCTTGGGCGCAGCGGGGCGTGACGGTGGGCGAGGCATGGCAATCCGTTCGGGCGGCAAGGGGCCGGGGCATTATTCACACCCGGACGTTTCTGGCTAGTTGATATTCAACAGCATGGCCAGGTAATCGAAAAACAGGCAGTACAGCGCGATGGGCAGCGGCAGGCCGAGCAGGGTGCCGAGCAGGTAGGTGCGCAAGCGCACGCCGGACAGGGCCAGGGCGTAGTTCAGCGCCGGCACAGTTTGGAACAGCATGCGCAGGGCGATGATGCTGGCCAGCGGGCGGCGATCGAGCCCGGCCAGCAGGCGCTGGGCCAGGCGGTTGTCCAGCTCGCGCAAGGCATTGCCGCCGAGGGCGCGGATGGCGACAAAGGTGAAGGCGCAGGAGATGCACGCCGCCAGGTAAGTGGCGAGGCCGCCGTACACCCGCCCCAGTGCCAGCACGGCGGCGGCGAGAAATACCCAACCGGGGATCTGGATCAGGTTGCCCAGGGCGAACAGCAGGATGAACAGCAGCAGGCCGGCCACCGGGTGCATGAGGATCAGCGTTTGCAGGGCGTCGAGATTGAACTGCGCACGGATGCCCAGTGCCTCGAATACCAGGAACAGGCCGAGCAGGAACAGGATCACCAGTAACAGGCGGTGTGAGCTGCGCATGGCCGACTTCTCGCTCAGGGATAGCCCAGGGTGGCTTTGATCTGCTGCAGGTTAGCGGCGATCCAGCGTTTGTCGATGGCGCCCCAGTCGCGGATGGCATAGTGCCCGGCGTTGTTGCGTTCGCCGGTTTGTTGCACGAATACGCAGTCGATATCCAGGTCGGCCAAGGCGCTCAGGGTGTCCTGGGCGGTGCGCCGTGGCATGCCGGTGGCCGCCATCAGCGCCGGCACGCTGGCGGCGGCGCCGCTGTCGATCAGCCAGGCCACGTACAGGCGACGGTAGAAGCTGGTGCGGGTTTTACTCACGTCCATGGGGCCATGCTCCTGGCTTGATGCCGTGCGCCACTGGCGCACGATCTGATTGAGGGTCAGCTCAGTGTGGCCATCGCAATATAGGTTGCCGCACCGGAGATATAACCCAGGAACGCCAGCAGGCTGATCTTTTTCAGGTACCAGATGAAGTTGATCTTCTCCATACCCATCGCCGCTACGCCGGCAGCCGAGCCAATGATCAGGCAACTGCCGCCGGTGCCGGCGCAGTAGGCGAGCATTTCCCAGAAGGTGCCGTCGACCAGGAAATTGCCCAGCCAGGCGCTTTCGCTGCCCGCGGCGGCCACTGCATCGGGGGTGAGCAGCGGGTACATCTTCATGGCGCCGGCCACCAGTGGCACGTTATCCACCACTGACGACAGCAACCCGATCGCGATATTGATGGCGTAGACGTTGCCCAGGCTTTCCTTCAGGTAGTTCGCCACCTGGGTCAGGTGGCCGGCGGTGGCCAGGCTGGAAACGGCGAGCAGAATGCCGAGGAAGAACAGCACGCTGGTGGTGTCGATCCGGCGCAATACACCGATGACCGACAGTGGATGCTTGTCCTCGTCGTTTTTGCCGCGGTGGATCACCTCGGTCACCACCCAAAGCAGGCCGAGGCCGAAAAGGATGCCCATGTAAGGAGGCAAGTGGGTAACGGTCTTGAATATTGGCACGAACAGCAGTGAGCCAATCCCTAGACCAAACACCAGGTTGCGTTCGAACGGGGTGGTCGGGTCGCGATGACTTTCGGCCGGTTCGCTGTCGTGCGGGCGGGTCACTTCGCCCTTGAGGGTAACGCTGAGCGCCAGCAGCGGCACCAGCAGGCAGACCAGACTGGGCAGGAACAGACTGGCGACAATACCGCTGGCGCTGATCTGGTTGCCGATCCACAACATGGTGGTGGTCACGTCGCCGATCGGCGACCAGGCGCCGCCGGCGTTGGCGGCGATAACCACGATGCCGGCGAAGAACCAGCGTTCGTGCTGGTCGCCGATCAGCTTGCGCAGCAGCGAAACCATGACGATGGTGGTGGTCAGGTTATCCAGCGCCGCAGAAAGGAAAAAGGTGATAAACCCCACCAGCCAGAGTAGGTACACGCGCTTGCTGGTGCGAATTCGGTCGGTGATGACCTTGAAGCCCTCGTGGGCGTCGATTAGTTCGACGATGGTCATGGCGCCCATCAGGAAGAACAGGATTTCCGAGATTTCGCCCAGGTGATGGCGCAGCTCTTCGACCACGAAATGCGTGTTGTCGCTGCCGTCGGGCACGGCCGCTCCGATCAACGGGAAGATGCTGTCAGCGCCCAGCACCAGGGCCGTCCAGGCGAATACTGCGGTCAGCAGCGCCGATGCGGCTTTGTCGATCTTCAGCGGATGCTCTAAGGCGATGCACAGGTAACCAAGGACGAAAATCAACGCCATCAACGCATACATGATCAGAATTCCGATTTCAGGGCTTTTTTAGGGGTGTACTTTTTATTGGTAAAAAAGTGCCGGAGGCTCTTGATGCGCCGGAGAAGATGCCTGAATTGCGGCGTAATTGGGAGGGTATTTGTGCGCGGATAGGCTTTGCGGCGCAGTGAATCGGCGCTTTCTGAGCAAACGGTTAGGTTTGCTGTGCAGCGTTTGCTGTAGGTAAAACGTGCCAGCGCCTTGAGCGGGGCAAGCGCTAGGGCGGTGATGTGAAGGTTTTTTGTGGCGGCGCGCTGCTCATGTCCCCGCTGTGTGCTGCGAAGGCGATAAGCCGTAGATTGGGGCGGGGCGTGTAGCCTGAGGCGCAACGCGACGAAGCCCCGCGGCGATGGCTCGGACGCCCCGATGTGTGCCTTGTTGGGCCTCGCACCGCTCAGCCCAATCTACAATTCGGGCCAGGGTTTGCGTGCCATGCATAACGGATACAGCGCCAAAGAAAAGGCCCGCACCGGTGAGGGTTGCGGGCCTTTGCATGCCGCGAGGGGATCAGAGTGCGGCGATCTTGCCGCGCTGCTCGATCATTTTGGCCAGCGCCTGTTCGGCTTCAGCCAGCTTGGCGCGCTCTTTATCGAGCACCTCGGCTGGGGCCTTGGCGACGAAGCCTTCGTTGGCGAGCTTGCCGCCGACGCGCTGCACTTCACCGGAGAGGCGCTGGATTTCCTTGTCCAGGCGCGCCAGTTCGGCGTCCTTGTCGATCAGCCCGGCCATCGGCACCAGTACCTGCATGTCGCCGACCAGGGCGGTGGCGGACATCGGCGCTTCTTCACTGCTAGCCAGCACACGGACCGATTCCAGCTTGGCCAGCTTGCTGAGCAGCGGCTCGAAGTCGGCCAGGCGGCGCAGGTCTTCGGTACCCGCGTTCTGCACGATGATGTCGATGCGCTTGGCCATGGAGATTTTCATCTCGCCACGGATCTGGCGTACGCCGAGCATCAGCTGCTTGACCCACTCGATATCGCCTTCGGCGGCGGCGTCGATGCGGCTCTCGTTCGCCACCGGCCAGGCCTGCAGCATGATGGTGTCGCCACTGACGCCAGCTTGAGTGTTGATCCGCTGCCAGATTTCTTCGGTGATAAACGGCATAAACGGATGGGCCAGACGCAGGATCACTTCCAGTACGCGAATCAGCGTACGGCGGGTGCCGCGCTGGCGCTCGGCCGGGGCGTTTTCGTCCCACAGCACGGGCTTGACCAGTTCCAGATACCAGGCGCAGTACTCGTCCCAGATAAATTCGTAGAGCGCCTGCGCCGCCAGGTCGAAGCGGAAGGCGTCGAGCTGGCGGGTTACTTCGGCTTCGGTGCGCTGCAGGGCGGAGATGATCCAGCGGTCCACCGAGGACAGTTCGACCGGCTCGCCATTCACACCGGTGTCCTGGCCATCGGTGTTTTCCAGCACGAAATTGGCAGCGTTCCACAGCTTGTTGCAGAAGTTGCGGTAACCCTCGACGCGGCCCATGTCGAACTTGATGTCGCGACCGGTGGAAGCCAGCGCCAGGTTGGTGAAGCGCAGGGCGTCGGTGCCGTAGGCGGCGATCCCCTCGGGGAACTCGGCGCGGGTCTGCTTGGCGATCTTCTCGGCCAGCTTGGGTTGCATCATGCCGCTGGTGCGTTTCTCCAGCAGCTCATTGAGGGTGATGCCGTCAACGATGTCCAGCGGGTCGAGCACGTTGCCCTTGGACTTGGACATCTTCTGGCCCTGGCCGTCGCGCACCAGGCCGTGCACGTACACGGTCTTGAACGGAATCTGCCCGGTCAGGTGGGTCGACAGCATGATCATCCGGGCGACCCAGAAGAAGATGATATCGAAGCCCGTTACAAGAACATCCGTGGGGTGGAAGGTCTTGAGGAAATCGGTCTGCTGCGGCCAGCCGAGGGTGGAGAAGGTCCACAGGCCGGAGCTGAACCAGGTGTCGAGCACGTCTTCGTCCTGGCGCAGGTTGGCATCGCCGAGGTTGTGCGTGGCGCGTACTTCCGCCTCGTCACGGCCCACAAAGACGTTGCCGGCATCGTCGTACCAGGCCGGGATGCGGTGGCCCCACCAGAGCTGACGGCTGATGCACCAGTCCTGGATGTCGCGCATCCAGCTGAAGTACATGTTCTCGTACTGCTTGGGCACGAACTGGATCTCGCCGCTCTCGACCACGGCGATGGCTTTTTCGGCCAGCGGCTTGGTGGAGACGTACCACTGGTCGGTCAGCCACGGCTCGATCACCGTGCCGGAACGGTCGCCCTTCGGCACTTTCAACGCGTGGTCGTCGACACTGACCAACAGGCCGGCGGCGTCGAAGGCCGCGACGATCTGCTTGCGCGCGACGAAGCGGTCGAGGCCGGCGTATTCGGCCGGCAGGCTGCCGTCGAAGGTGGCGTTGACGCTGCCGTCGATATTGAACACCTGAGCGGTGGCCAGTACGGCGGCGTTCTTGTCGAAGATGTTGATCAGCGGCAGGTTGTGGCGCTTGCCAACTTCATAGTCGTTGAAATCGTGGGCCGGGGTGATCTTCACGCAGCCGGTGCCGAATTCGGGGTCGCAGTAGTCGTCGGCAATGATCGGGATACGCCGGCCGAGCAGCGGCAGGTCGATAAAGGTGCCGATCAGGGCTTTATAGCGCTCGTCTTCCGGGTGCACGGCCACGGCGCTGTCGCCGAGCATGGTTTCCGGGCGGGTGGTGGCGACGATCAGATGGTCCTTGCCGTCGGCGGTTTTATTGCCGTCGGCCAGCGGGTAGCGCAGGTTCCACAGGTGGCCTTTCTCGTCGTGGTTTTCCACTTCGAGGTCGGAGATGGCGGTGTGGAACTTGGTGTCCCAGTTGACCAGACGCTTGCCGCGGTAGATCAGACCGTCGTTGTGCAGGCGCACGAAGGCTTCTTTAACAGCTTCCGAGAGGCCTTCGTCCATGGTGAAGCGCTCGCGCGACCAGTCCACCGAGGAGCCCAGGCGACGAATCTGCCGGGTGATGGTGCCGCCGGACTGTTCCTTCCACTCCCAAACCTTCTCCAGGAACTTCTCGCGGCCCAGGTCGTGACGGCCAATGCCGTCGGCGGCCAGCTGACGCTCGACCACCATCTGCGTGGCGATGCCCGCGTGGTCGGTACCCGGCTGCCACAGGGTGTTGCGGCCCTGCATGCGGCGGAAGCGGATCAGGCAATCCATGATCGAGTTGTTGAAACCGTGGCCCATGTGCAGGCTGCCGGTGACGTTCGGCGGCGGGATCATGATGGTGTAGGGCTCGCCGGAACCTTGCGGGGCGAAATAGTTGTTCGCCTCCCAGTTCTGGTACAGGGCGGTTTCAATGGCGTTCGGCTGGTAGGTCTTGTCCATGCGCGGCGGGACCCTTATGACGGCTAGGCGGAAAAGCCGGCAAGTATAGCGGGGAAGGTGCGCGGGGCGTAAGGCTGAGCGTGGTGCGGCTGACTGGTGGAGCTGATGGGGCGGACATAGCAAAGCCTTGTCCGCCGCTGCGTTGGTTTGGTGGACAAGCCTGGCGGCATGTCCCCCCCTACGTTACAAGCGGCGCGGTGGCAGCAGGCGGGTCAGGCGCGCGTCAAGGCGGCGTTTCAGTTCGGCCTCGATCTGCGGTACGAAGTCGTCGATCACATCTTGCAGGATCAGCTGGGCGGCGGCGCGCAGTTCGCTGTCCAGGCGGTTCATTTCACTGTCGCGGCTGACGCTTTGCTGCACCGTGTTGCGCAACGCCGCCGTGGCCGCAGCCTGCGGGGTGAGCGGCGGCGCAGCGGGCGCGGTGTAGTGCGAGGCGGGGGTGACGATATCCGACAGCAGGGGGATGCTGTCCGGGTCGAGCGAGTCGAGCAGCAGCGGCGGTTCGAGCTTTTCGTCACCCAGCAGTTGGCGGATCGACTCCAGGTCGTTCAGCAGGTGGGCGGGTTTTTGCGGCGGTTTTGGGCTGTCCATGGTGTGCAACTAGAGTTCAACTCGTTTTGGATCATAGCCGCGCTGGCGATAGCTACGGAAATTCTCCCGGCAGGCGGTCAATAGGTCGGGTTCTTGATTGACGATTTCGATCACTCGGCTGAAGTGTTCGATGTGCGGCGAAAGCGTGCTGCTGAGGTTGATCAGCACGCCTTGCGCGCTGGCTGGCTCGTCGTCCAGGCCAATCACCACGGGTGCCTGGGCGTCATCCTGATACAGGTTGTGCGGTACGAAGCTTTCCGCCTTGAAACGCCACAGCCGGTCGTCCAGTTGAACGCACTGCGCCGCATCGCTGCCACGCAGGAACACCGGCAGGCCGGCGCGCCAGGCTTTCGCCGCCAATTGGCAAGCCGCGCGCAGGCGATCAGCCGGGACGGCGGAGGAGAGTACGTAGAATTCTATTCGGGGCATGGCGGCACGGTTTTGGCGTTATTTGCAGGAGCGGCTTGCTGGATCGGCGTGCAGCTTACCAGTCAATCGCGGTGAAGACCGCTCCTGCACAGGCGCCTGGGGCTCAGGCGTTGCTGCGATCCAGCAGATACTGAGTCAGTAGGGGCACGGGACGGCCAGTGGCGCCTTTGTCCTTGCCGCCGCTGATCCAGGCCGTACCGGCGATATCCAGGTGCGCCCAGTGGTAGTTCTTGGCGAAGCGCGAGAGGAAGCAGCCGGCGGTGATGGTGCCGGCTTTCGGCCCGCCGATATTGGCGATGTCGGCAAATGGACTATCAAGCTGCTCTTGGTACTCGTCGAACAGCGGCAGTTGCCAGGCGCGGTCGTCGGCGACTTGGCCGGCCGAGAGAATCTGCTGCACCAGCTCGTCGTTGTTGCCCATCAGGCCAGACGCATTGCTGCCCAGGGCAACGATGCAGGCGCCGGTGAGGGTGGCGATATCGATCACCGCCTGCGGCTTGAAGCGCTCGGCATAGGTCAGGGTGTCGCACAGCACCAGGCGGCCTTCAGCGTCGGTGTTGAGGATTTCCACGGTCTGCCCGCTCATGGTGCTGACGATGTCGCCGGGACGGGTGGCGCGGCCGCTGGGCATGTTCTCGGCGCAGGCCAGCAGGCACACCAGGTTGATCGGCAGTTGCAGTTCGAGCACGGCCTTGAGGGTGCCGAACACGCTGGCGGCACCGCACATGTCGTACTTCATCTCGTCCATGCCGGCGGCGGGCTTGATGCTGATGCCGCCGGTGTCGAAGGTAATGCCCTTGCCGACCAGGGCATAGGGTTTCTCGGTTTTCTTGCCGCCTTGGTAGGTGAGCACAATCAGCCGCGGCGGCTGGTCGCTGCCTTGGGCCACGGCCAGGAAAGCGCCCATGCCCAGTTCCTTGAGCTTCTTCTCATCGAGAATCTCGACCTTGAGGTTTTTGTAGGCCTTGCCCAGCGTCTTGGCTTCGTCAGCGAGGAAACTGGGGTGGCAGAGGTTTGGCGGCAGGTTGCCGAGGTCTTTGGTGAAAGCCATGCCGATGGCGATCGCCTGAGCATGCGTGCTGGCGCGCTGGGCATCGGCTTGGCTGGCTTTATCGCTGAGCAGGGTGAGTTTCTTCAGCGCGCCGGCTTCGGCCTTCTGACTCTTGAAGCGGTCGAAGCAGTAGCCGGCATCGGCCAGGCTTTCCACCATCAGGCGGGTCTTGCCGTAGCTGTTACGGCCTTTGACTTGCAATTCGTCGAGGGCCAATACCGCATCGCTGCCGCCGAGCGATTTCAGTGTGGCGTAAACCGCAGCGATCAATTTGCGCAATTGGCGGTCAGACAGTTCGCCGTCCTTGCCAGTACCCACCAGTAATACGCGTTCGGCTTTCAGATTCGGCAAGTTGTGAACCAGCAGGGTCTGGCCGAGTTTGCCGGCCAGGTCGCCGCGCTTGAGCAATGCGCTGACGGCTCCGGCGCTAGCAAGATCGATGGCTTTTGCCGTTTCACCGAGCTTGCGGCCTTCGCCGATGGGGACAACCAGGGTGGCGGTTTTCAGTGTTTCCGGACGAGCGCTTTTGACAATAAATTCCATGGCGTGGTGTCCCCAAGACAACGAGTCGGTATTGCAGGATAATGCCGGCTATTTTTTCAGTGGTTCGTCTATCGTGCGAACCGGCAAGCAGTGTGGCTAGTTTGATCGTAGCCGCCTGAGCCTGACAACCCTGGAGTGTCTGGTTTGATCGTCTTCCGTTATTTGTCTCGTGAAGTGCTGGTGACCTTGAGTGCGGTGAGTGCCGTGCTGCTGGTGATCATTATGAGTGGCCGTTTCATCAAGTACCTGGCGCAGGCGGCGCAGGGAGTGCTCGATCCGGGCGTGCTGTTCATGATCATGGGCTTTCGTCTGCCCGGCTTCCTGCAACTGATTCTGCCGTTGGGTTTGTTCCTCGGCATTTTGTTGGCTTACGGACGGCTTTATCTCGACAGTGAAATGACTGTGCTTTCGGCTACCGGCATGAGTCAGCAGCGTTTGCTGACCTACAGCCTGGCGCCAGCGCTGCTGGTGGCACTGCTGGTGGCCTGGTTGAGCATGGGGTTGGCGCCGCAGGGTGTGGCGCAGGTGGCGCAGATTCTCAACGAGCAGGACGCCCTGACCGAGTTCGACACGC
>DIAM01000005.1:171157-172753 GCA_002416505.1 Gammaproteobacteria bacterium UBA5078 | reverse complement strand
GCCCTGACCGAGTTCGACACGCTGGTGCCGGGACGCTTTCAGGCGATGAAAGACGGTTCGCGGGTCACCTACACCAAAGAGCTGTCAGCGGATCGCGCCGAGCTGGGCGGTATTTTTATCTCCGAGAAACGCTTGTCCCGCGAGGGTGACAAGGAGCGCGGGATTACCGTGCTGGTCGCCGAAAGCGGGCGTCAGGAAATCCAGGCCGATGGCAGTCGCTACCTGATTCTGGAAAATGGCTACCGCTACGACGGCAATCCCGGGCAGGCGGACTACCGGGCCATCCAATACGACACCTATGGGGTGTTGCTGCCTAAGCCATCGGTCAGTGGCGAGATCAGCGAACGCGAAGCCGTGCCGACCCGAGACTTGCTAGGCAGCGACAATCCACGCTTTCAGTCCGAGTTGCAGTGGCGTCTGTCGATCCCGGTATTGGTGTTCGTCGTTACCTTGCTGGCGGTGCCGCTGTCACGCGTCAATCCGCGTCAGGGGCGCTTCCTCAAACTGTTGCCGGCAATTCTCTTGTACATGACCTACCTGGCCTTGCTGATCGCGGCGCGCGGCGCCCTGGACAAGGGACAAATTCCCCAGGCACTGGGGTTGTGGTGGGTGCATGGGATATTCGTCTTGATTGGTTTTGCGTTGCTCTATTGGGAGCCGCTGCGCTTGAAGTGGGCAGGTCGTCGCGCTGCGCAGGGGGTGGCTCGTGGTTAAGTTGGATCGTTACATCGGCATCCAGGTGTTCTTTGCGATTCTCACCGTGCTGGGGATTATCGTTGGCTTGGCGTTGCTGTTCGCCTTTATCGACGAGTTGGGCGATGTCGAAGGTGGTTACGGTTTGCCGGAGGCGGCCTGGTACGTTTTCTTGACCCTGCCGCGTCGGGTCTACGAGATGCTGCCGATGGCGGCGCTGATCGGTTGCCTGATTGGTTTGGGCAGCCTGGCCAGCAACAGCGAGTTAACCATCATGCGCGCCGCCGGTGTGTCGATCGGGCGCATCGTTTGGGCGGTGATGAAGCCGATGCTGGTGCTGATGCTGGTCGGTGTGCTGATTGGTGAGTACCTGGCGCCCTGGAGCGAGAACCAGGCCCAGGCCAATCGCGCCATGGCGCAGGGCGGCGGTGAGGCGCAAAGCGCCAAGCGCGGCCTGTGGCATCGCCAGGGCGAGGAGTTCGTGCATATCAACGCGGTGCAGCCTAATGGCGTGTTGTTCGGTGTGACGCGCTATCGCTTCGACGATCAGCGTCATTTGCTGTCCTCCAGCTTTGCCCGGCGCGCGCAATACCAGGGCGACTATTGGCAGTTGGAAAGTGTGGCGACCACGCATTTTCGTGAGCGCAGCACCGAAGTCGTCAAGACCGCTACCGAGCGTTGGGATGTCGAGTTGAATCCGCAGTTGCTGGGCACCGTGGTGTTGGAACCCGAGGCGTTGTCGGTCACCGGGCTGTGGCGCTACATCCAGTACCTGGCGGAGCAGGGGCTGAATAATGGCCAGTATTGGTTGGCGTTCTGGACCAAGGTGCTGCAGCCGATAGTGACCGCGGCGCTGGTATTGATGGCGATTTCCTTCATCTTCGGGCCGCTGCGCTCGGTCAC
>DIAM01000005.1:170075-171021 GCA_002416505.1 Gammaproteobacteria bacterium UBA5078 | reverse complement strand
TTCGGGCCGCTGCGCTCGGTCACGCTGGGGCAGCGGGTGTTCACCGGTGTGTTGGTGGGCTTCGTGTTCCGTATCGCCCAGGATCTGTTGGGGCCATCCAGTCTGGTGTTCGGTTTCTCGCCGCTGTTCGCCGTACTGATCCCTGCGGCGATTTGTGCTCTTGCCGGTGTCTGGTTGTTACGCCGCGCGGGCTAGCTGCGCGCTAATAAAAAGCCGGCTAACTGCCGGCTTTTTTATGTGGCTTGGTTACTGTTTATCTTTATGGATGTTCTTGGGTAGTTGCACTGTGCAGCTGTCCGAGTAGATGTCATGCCAGCTGCGCTTGTCCTTGTTCCAGAGTATCCACAGAAAGCCAAGGCCCAGGCATAACCAAGAACCGATAGCGACGATAAACCGCAACAATGCCTGCCACAACGTGATGGCAGTTCCATCGCTGTTTTGAATGCGCACTCCCCAGACCTGCATGCCCAGTGTTTGCCCGGTGTGCGTCCAGAACTTGCCGAAGAAGCCGAACAGGCTTAGTACCAATAGCGTCGATAGCAGCGGGTCGCCATCCAGCGCACCGGCGTCGGAGAGTTGTTTAAGTTGCGCCTCGCCGTAAAAGCCCATAAGGATCAACTTATAGATAAAGGTCACGACAATCAGCAGGGCTATGCACAGTAGGATGTCGTAGAGCATGGCGGCAAGGCGGCGGCTCAAGCCCGCGGCGGGGAAGTCACCCTGCGGGCGCAGTAGGTGTTTCGACATGATGGGCTCGTTATGCAGTGGGGTGTTTAGTCTGAATGGTCCGTGTCGCTGTGTTCAGTGGCATAAAAAAACCCCTGATGTCGCCATCAGGGGTTTTTCAAGGCAGTGGCAATCAGCCCAGGACTTGAACCTGGTCGGCCTGCATGCCTTTTTGACCTTGTACCGCCACGAAAGTAACTTTCTGGCCTTCTTTCAGGCT
>DIAM01000005.1:169732-169854 GCA_002416505.1 Gammaproteobacteria bacterium UBA5078 | reverse complement strand
CCTTCTTTCAGGCTCTTGAAGCCGTTACCTTCGATTGCGCGGAAATGTACGAACAGATCCGGACCGCTTTCTGGCGTGATAAAACCAAAACCTTTCTCATCGTTAAACCACTTGACGGTACC
>DIAM01000005.1:162477-169531 GCA_002416505.1 Gammaproteobacteria bacterium UBA5078 | reverse complement strand
ACCGCTCTGACGATTCGACATGTGCTATTTCCTTGAAACTATAGTTAATGACAGCCTCTGAATAGTAGAGGGCTGAGACTGGTTGCAAGGAGTAATAGAAGTCGAGCGGGATGTAGCGGATCTTAAGGATCTACTGCACCAGGTCACGATTCGCGGCGACCCATGCAAACACAGTGGGCCGACTCTAGCTAACTTCTGGGCAAATGCCAACCCCTGCTCAGCAGAAGCCTAGGCCGAATTAATGGCTATTTTAAGGGGGTGCAAGAGGGTGCTGAAGCGCTGCTTTAGTCGTGCGGATATGTGCAAGCTTAAAGCGGGTGTAGTGCGTTGCATCCACGGCAGATGGAAACAACAGCAAGAATTAAATGGTGCCCCGGGGGAGACTCGAACTCCCACTTCTTTCGAAAACGGATTTTGAATCCGCCGCGTCTACCGGTTCCGCCACCGGGGCACAATGGCGGCGCAGTATAGGGAGCACTTTGCGCCCGGTCAATCCACTTGCGTGGTCAAAATGCATGTTTTCCGGTAAGCTTTGCCGCCCTGCAAGACGACCTCTTCCCGCCATGCGCGTTGCCGACTTTCATTTCGAGCTTCCCGATTCTCTGATTGCCCGCCATCCCTTGGCCGAGCGCTGCGCCAGTCGCTTGCTGACGCTGGATGGGCCCAGCGGTAAGCTCGCCCACCGTCAATTCAGTGATCTGCTCGAGTACCTGCGTGCCGGCGATTTGATGGTGTTCAATAATACTCGGGTGATTCCGGCGCGCCTGTTTGGGCAGAAGGCGTCGGGCGGCAAGCTTGAAGTGTTGGTCGAGCGCGTGCTGGACAGCCATCGGGTGCTGGCGCATGTGCGTTCGAGCAAGTCGCCCAAGCCGGGCTCGACGATTCTGATCGACGGCGGTGGCGAGGCGCAGATGCTGGCGCGCCACGATGCCTTGTTCGAGTTGCGTTTTGCCGAGGAAGTCCTGCCGCTGCTTGAGCGGGTCGGTCACATGCCGTTGCCGCCTTATATCGACCGTGCGGACGACGCTGCCGACCGTGAGCGCTATCAAACGGTGTATGCCAAGCGCTCCGGCGCGGTGGCGGCGCCGACGGCGGGGTTGCATTTCGATCAGCCCTTGCTGGCGGCGATTGCCGAGATGGGCGTGGAAACGGCTTTTGTGACCTTGCATGTCGGCGCGGGTACATTCCAGCCAGTGCGGGTCGAGCGCATCGAAGATCACCACATGCACAGCGAGTGGCTGGAGGTCGGCGACGATGTGGTGGCGGCCGTGGCGGCGTGTCGTGCGCGTGGCGGGCGGGTGATCGCCGTCGGCACCACCAGTGTGCGTTCGCTAGAGAGCGCTGCGCGCGATGGCGTGCTCAAGCCGTTCAGCGGTGAGACAGATATTTTCATTTACCCTGGCCGGCCGCTGCATGTGGTTGATGCCTTGGTGACCAATTTCCATTTGCCGGAATCGACGTTGTTGATGTTGGTTTCGGCATTTGCCGGTTACCCGGAAACCATGGCCGCTTATAAAAGCGCAGTCGCAGAAGGTTATCGCTTCTTCAGCTACGGCGATGCCATGTTCATTACCCGCAACCCCGCGCCGCGCGGGCCCGAGGATCAAGTATGACGCGCACTTGTCGCATGTCTTTCGAACTGTTGGCGACCGATGGCAAAGCGCGCCGTGGCCGTCTGACCTTTCCGCGTGGCGTGGTCGAAACCCCGGCGTTCATGCCGGTCGGCACCTACGGTACGGTAAAGGGTATGTTGCCGCGCGACATCGAAGCGATTGGCGCGCAGATGATTCTCGGCAATACCTTCCATCTGTGGTTGCGTCCGGGTACTGAGGTGATCAAGCGTCACGGCGATCTGCATGATTTCATGCAATGGCAGGGGCCGATTCTCACCGACTCCGGTGGTTTCCAGGTGTTCAGTCTGGGGGCCATGCGCAAGATCAAGGAGGAAGGGGTGACCTTCGCTTCGCCGGTGGATGGCGCCAAGGTATTCATGGGCCCGGAAGAGTCGATGCAGGTGCAGCGCGACCTGGGCTCGGATGTGGTGATGATTTTCGACGAATGCACGCCGTACCCGGCGGAGTTCGATGTGGCCAAGCGCTCGATGGAGCTGTCGCTGCGCTGGGCCAGACGTTCGAAAGATGCCCACGGCGAAAACACTGCGGCACTGTTTGGCATCGTCCAAGGGGGCATGCATGAAGAGTTGCGCATGCGTTCGCTGGAGGGTTTGAGTGATATCGGATTCGACGGCTTGGCGATCGGTGGACTGTCAGTCGGTGAGCCGAAAGATGAAATGATCCGCGTGCTGGATTATCTGCCCGGCCAGATGCCTGCCGACAAGCCGCGTTACCTGATGGGCGTTGGTAAGCCGGAAGACCTGGTCGAGGGCGTGCGCCGCGGTGTGGATATGTTCGATTGTGTGATGCCGACGCGTAACGCGCGCAATGGTCACCTGTTTGTCGAAAGCGGTGTGTTGAAGATCCGTAACGCGGTGCACAAGCATGACGACTCGCCGCTCGATCCGACGTGCGACTGTTACACCTGTAAACAGTTCTCCCGCGCGTATCTGCATCATTTGGATAAGTGCGGCGAAATGCTGGGTAGCATGCTCAATACAATCCACAACTTACGTCACTATCAGCGGCTGATGGCTGGTTTGCGCGAGGCTATTCAACAGGGTACATTGGCCGCCTTTGTCGATGCCTTCTATGCCCGGCGCGGTCTGCAAACCCCGCCGCTGGACTGATTAATAACGTTTCAAAGACCTTTTCAACAGGAGTGTTACATGAGCTTTTTGATCCCTGCTGCATACGCCGATGCCGCTGCACCTGCTGCTGGTCCTGCCGGTAGCGGTTTTGAGTGGGTATTTCTGGTTGGTTTTCTGGTTATCTTCTATCTGATGATCTGGCGCCCGCAGGCCAAGCGTGCGAAAGAGCACAAAAGCCTGATCGGCAACCTGCAGAAAGGCGATGAAGTAGTGACCTCTGGCGGTATCGCCGGCAAGGTTTCCAAGGTTACCGATGACTTCGTAGTGATCGAAGTGTCCGATACCGTTGAACTGAAAATTCAGAAAGTGGCCATCGCCGCCACCCTGCCCAAGGGCACGCTGAAAGCTATCTAAGCTCCACACTTTTACCATTCGACGGGGCGCTTAATGCGCCCCGCGTCATAACGGGCGGCGTCATGCTCAATAAATTCCCCCTTTGGAAGTACCTGCTGATCGTGGCTGTATTGGCGATCGGCTTTCTCTATTCCGCGCCGAATCTCTATCCGGACGATCCGGCCATTCAGATCAGCGGCAACAGCACGGCCATGCAGGTCGAGCAGGCTGACCTGGAGCGTGCCAGTCGGGCGCTGAGCGAGGCAGGTATCGCGGTCAAGGCGGTGAGTCTGGCTGAGCAGGGCAGGGGCGGTTTGCTGCGCCTGATGAAGAAAGAAGACCAGCTGCCAGCCAAGGATGTTGTGCGCAAAGCGCTGGGCGAAGACTTCGTGGTCGCCCTGAACCTGGCGCAAACCACGCCCGATTGGCTGCGTAGCCTGGGTGCGGGGCCGATGAAGCTGGGTCTGGACTTGTCCGGTGGTGTGCACTTCCTGCTGGAAGTGGACATGGAGAAGGCTCTCGATGCGCGCCGCAAGGTGTATGAAGGGGAAGTGAAGAGCGTGCTGCGCAAGGAGCGCGTGCGCTACCGCAGCTTGCCGGTGCTCGACGGCGCTATTCAGTTGGGCTTTACCGATGAAGCAACGCTGGAAAAGGCACAGCGCCTGATCCGTAAGGACTTTACCGATTTCGAGCTGAGCGCCTCCGAGCGCAACGGCATACAGGTGCTGCGTTTGGCGCTGACTCCGGCCAAGCTCGCGGAAATTCGCGAATACTCGATCAAGCAAAACCTGACCACCGTGCGTAATCGCGTCAACGAGTTGGGTGTGGCGGAGCCACTGGTACAGCGCCAGGGTGCCAACCGCATCGTGGTCGAGTTGCCGGGCGTGCAGGACACTGCCGAAGCCAAACGTATTCTCGGCAAGACCGCTAACCTGGAGTTCCGCCTGGCGGCGAATCTGGATGCAGCGAGGGCTTCCACGGAGACGTTCGGTTTCCGCGAAGAAGGTCGCCCGCCGGTGCAGTTGGAGCGGGAACTGATCATCACGGGCGATCAGGTCACTGATGCTCAGGCCAGCTTCGATGAAAATGGCCGTCCGCAGGTCAACATCCGCCTGGATGGTCATGGTGGCGAATTGATGAACCGGGCGACCCGCAGCAATGTCGGGCGCAGCATGGCGGTGATCTTTATCGAGCAGAAGCCGACGACGCGTTATGTGCGTCAGATGGTCGATGGCGTTGAAAAAGAAGTCGCGATCCCAAGCTTCGTCGAAGAGAAAAAGATCATCAGCCTGGCGACCATTCAGTCGCCGCTCGGTAGTCAGTTCCGCATCACCGGCCTGGACGGTCAGGGCGAGTCGTCTGAGTTGGCGCTGTTGCTGCGTGCCGGCGGTCTGGCGGCACCGATGTACTTCGCGGAAGAGCGCACCATCGGCCCGAGCCTGGGTGCCGACAACATCGCCAAGGGGATTGATGCCTCCCTCTGGGGGATGCTGTTCGTTTCGCTGTTCATCATGGCCATCTACCGTTTCTTTGGCGTGTTGGCGACCATTGCCCTGGGCTTCAACATGGTGCTGTTGCTGGCGCTGATGTCGTTGCTAAGTGCCACGCTGACCCTGCCGGGTATCGCCGGTATCGTGCTGACCATGGGTATGGCGGTGGATGCCAACGTGCTGATCTTCTCGCGGATTCGCGAGGAAATCGCCAATGGTATGTCGGTGCAGCGTGCCATCCATGAAGGGTTCGATCGTGCATTTACGGCGATTCTCGATGCCAACCTGACCACCTTGCTGGTCGGCGGTATTCTCTTCGCCATGGGCACCGGGCCGGTCAAAGGCTTCGCGGTCACCATGTCGCTGGGTATTCTGACTTCGATGTTTACCGCCATTCTGGTGACGCGTGCCATGGTCAACCTGATTTATGGCGGGCGTGACTTCAAGAAGTTGTGGATTTAAGGGGCTGTGATGATTCGTACAATCGACTTCATGGGTGTGCGCAATATTGCGTTCGCCCTCACGCTGCTCCTGACCCTGTTGGCGTTGGGGAGCTGGTTTTTCAAAGGTTTGAATTTCGGTCTGGATTTTACCGGCGGTACGCAGATCGAGTTGAGTTACGAGCAGTCGGCCGATCTCGGCCAGGTGCGTGAGCAGTTGGCTGCCGCCGGCTTTGAAGATGCCGTGGTACAGAGCTTTGGTGCGACCACCGATGTGGTGGTGCGCATGCAGGGCGATGATCCGAATCTGGGGAGTAAGGTTGCCACGGCACTGCAGCAATCCGGCGCTGCGGTGCAGGTGAAGAAAGTCGAGTTTGTCGGTCCGCAGGTGGGTGAAGAGCTGCGCGATCAAGGCGGGCTGGGCATGCTTCTGGCGTTGGGCGGCATCATGCTCTACCTGGCCTTCCGCTTTCAGTGGAAGTTCGCCTTGGGTGCCATCGTTTCGTTGGTGCATGACGTGGTGGTGACGCTGGGGATTCTGTCGTTCTTCCAGATCACCTTCGACCTGACGGTGCTGGCGGCATTGCTGGCGATCATCGGTTATTCGTTGAACGACACCATTGTGGTCTTCGACCGGGTACGCGAGAACTTCCGCGTACTGCGCAAAGCCAGTCTGATCGAAAACATCAACATCTCCACCACGCAAACCCTGCTGCGGACCATGGCTACTTCGGTTTCGACCTTGCTGGCGATTGGGGCTTTGTTGATTTTCGCGGGCGATAACCTTCACGGCTTTTCCATTGCCTTGTTCATCGGTGTATTCGCCGGTACGTATTCGTCGATCTATATCGCCAACGTTGTGCTGATCTGGCTCAACCTGAGTGTCGAAGATCTGATCCCGCCGGTGGTGGCTGAAGAGGTTGATGAGCGTCCTTGACTCTGTGCGCTCTATCGCAGTTATGCCGGCGCGACATGAGTGGCTGGGGAACTTGCATCGCATCGCCTCACTCCAAGGCTGGGAGTGAGGCGTAATGCGCCGGATAGCGTAAGGTCAGGAGGTTGTTATGAACAAATCAATGCTCGTTGGTGCGGTGCTGGGTGCTGTGGGTGTAACTGCTGGCGGTGCTGTCGCAACTTACAATTTGGTAAGTGCGCCCGAGTACGCGGAAGTTCTCGCCGTAACGCCGGTAAAAGAAACCATCAAAACCCCGCGTGAGGTCTGCAAAGACGTCACCGTGACGCGTCAGAAGCCAGTCAAGGATCAGCATCAGATTGCCGGTACCGCAATTGGTGCAGTGGTCGGTGGCTTGCTCGGCAATCAGGTGGGCGGCGGCACAGGTAAGAAGATAGCCACGGTTGCCGGTGCTGTGGGCGGTGGTTATGCCGGCAATAAGGTGCAGGAAAACATGCAGGCCGGTGACACCTATACCACCACTGAGACTCGTTGCAGCACCGTGACCGATACCAGTGAAAATGTGGTCGGTTACGATGTGCAGTATCAGTTGGATGGTAAGGAAGGTCGGGTGCGCATGGAGCGTGACCCGGGCAGTAAGATTCCGGTCAAAGACGGTCAGTTGGTGCTGGCAGAATCTGCCCAGTAATTCGCTGAAGTCAAAAAAGCGCCCTGCGGGGCGCTTTTTCATGGGCAATAAAAAACCGGCGCTTGGCCGGTTTTTGTCTGCTGCGGGTGATCAGCGTTTTAGCGAGGCGGACAGGTGTGGCTGGATCGCAGTCAAAACGGCTTTGAAGCATTTGGTGTTGCCGGCGACGATCTGGCCCTTCTCGAGGAAGTCGTGACCGCCGCTGAAATCGCTGACCAGGCCGCCTGCTTCTTGGATCAGCAGGGCGCCAGCGGCCATGTCCCACTCGGACAGGCCAAACTCCCAGAAGGCGTCGAAGCGACCGGCGGCGACATAGGCCAAGTCCAGGCTGGCAGCGCCGGCCCGGCGGACGCCAGCAGTCTGGCCAACCAGGCTGCGGAACATGCCCAGGTAGTTTTCCAGGTTGTCGAGTTGGCTGTCGCGGAA
>DIAM01000005.1:161430-162407 GCA_002416505.1 Gammaproteobacteria bacterium UBA5078 | reverse complement strand
GCGAGTTGGCTGTCGCGGAACGGGAAACCGGTGCCGAGCAGGGCGCCTTCCAGGCTTTTACGTGCGCTGACGCGCAGGCGGCGGCCGTTCAAGGCGGCGCCACGGCCACGGCTGGCGGTGAATTCTTCTTGGCGAACCGGGTCGATGATCACGGCGTGCTCGAGGCGGCCGCGGTATTTGCATGCCAGGCTGACGGCAAAGTGCGGAACGCCACGGACAAAGTTGGTGGTACCGTCCAGCGGGTCGATGATCCACAGGTAATCGGCGCCCTCGCCGGTGCCTGGAATCAGACCGCCTTCTTCACCGAGGAAACCGTGATTCGGGTAGGCCTTACGCAGTGCCTGGATGATCAGTTGCTCGGCGGAGCGATCAATCTCGGTCACGTAGTCTTTGGCATCTTTCTCGTCGACCGAGATGACGTCCAAGCGTTCGATAGAGCGGAAGATCATTTCACCGGCGCTACGGGCTGCGCGCAGAGCGATATTCAGCATGGGCTGCATGGACGTTTCACCTGGGTCGTTAAAGAAAGCCGGCCATTCTAGCAGAAAAGCCCAAAGGATGAAGAGTCGCCAGTGTCTTGCGTGGCATAAGTGAGGGGGCTTCTGTAAGATTTGTTCCCCCTGGCTGGCTGTGTGAGCGTCTGCGTTGCTGCAAAATATTCGAGTGGTTCTGGTCAATACCAGTCATCCCGGCAATATCGGGGGCGCTGCGCGGGCCATGAAGAACATGGGGTTGTCGCGTTTGGTGCTGGTCGATCCAATGGATTTCCCCAGTGGCGATGCCGTGGCGCGAGCGTCTGGGGCTACCGACATTCTCGAGGCGGCGCAGGTGGTTGGCACGCTTGAGGAAGCGTTGGTGGGGTGCAGTCTAGTGCTTGGCACCAGCGCCCGAGATCGGCGGATTCCCTGGCCCTTGCTTGACCCGCGCGAATGCGGTGTGACGGCCTGCGAGCAGGCGCTACAAGGTGGCGAGGTGGC
>DIAM01000005.1:95161-161286 GCA_002416505.1 Gammaproteobacteria bacterium UBA5078 | reverse complement strand
AGGTGGCCTTGGTGTTTGGGCGGGAATACGCTGGTTTGACCAATGAGGAGCTGCAGCGCTGCCAGTTTCATGTGCATATTCCGTCAGATCCTGAGTTCAGTTCGCTGAATCTGGCTGCTGCAGTGCAAGTGTTGGCGTATGAGGTGCGTATGGCATGGCTGATGGCGCAGAATCAGCCAACCAAGACGGCCAAGCTGGAAACCACGGCCATGCTCAATGCGCAGCCGGTGACTGCGGATGAGATGGAGTCTTTCTACACGCACTTGCAGGGCGCTTTGGTCGAGATTGGTTTTCTCGATCCGGCCAAGCCTCGACATTTGATGAGTCGCTTGCGGCGTCTTTACGGGCGTAGTGGTATCAGTAAGCTGGAAATGAATATCTTGCGTGGCATTCTGACGGAGACCGTCAAGGCTGCGCGTGGTGAGCACCATAAGCAGGGGAAATCTGATGTTTGAGCGCGTGCGAGAAGATATCCAGAGCGTATTTCATCGCGATCCGGCGGCGCGCAATACGCTTGAGGTGGTTACCTGCTATCCCGGTTTACATGCGGTGTGGCTGCACCGTCTGGCGCATGCGTTGTGGGTGTCCGGTTGGAAGTGGTTGGCGCGGGTGGTGTCGAATTTCGGGCGCTGGATGACCGGGATCGAGATTCATCCAGGCGCGAAGATTGGCCGGCGTTTCTTTATCGATCACGGTATGGGCATCGTCATCGGCGAGACGGCTGAGATTGGCAATGATGTCACCCTGTATCAGGGCGTGACGCTAGGTGGTACCAGCTGGAACAAGGGCAAGCGCCACCCGACTCTCGAGGACGGTGTGGTGGTCGGTGCTGGCGCCAAGGTGTTGGGGCCGTTTACCGTCGGTGCGGGTGCCAAGATTGGCTCCAATGCGGTGGTGACCAAGGCCGTGCCGGCGGGTGCCACGGCGGTCGGTATTCCGGGGCGTATCATCGTCAAGTCGGATGACGAGCAGGAGGCCAAGCGCCAGGCGATCGCCGAGAAGCTCGGTTTCGATGCTTATGGCGTTAGTCAGGACATGCCGGATCCGATCGCGCGGGCCATCGGCCAACTGCTCGATCACCTTCAGGCTGTTGATGGGCGCTTGGAGGGGATGTGCGCGGCGCTGAAAGAGTTGGGTAGCGATTACTGCGCGAAAGACCTGCCGGCATTGCGCGATGAAGACTTCGTCGGGGTGTGCAAGGAGCAGGGCGACAAGCCGGCAGCATGATGTGCGGCGCGGCGTATTTTGCTATGCTGCGCGCCCTCCTGATCAAGCTAATCCCGAGTGAATCAATAGGTCTTATAGTTGACTTAAATACTCGGGAATTGCATACTCGCGTCACATTGTGATTCCGTGGTAACCCTCCATGCGACTGACCACCAAAGGCCGTTATGCCGTCACCGCCATGCTCGATTTGGCGCTGCATGCGCAGCATGGGCCGGTGTCCCTCGCCGATATTTCCGAGCGTCAGGGCATTTCTCTGTCTTACCTGGAGCAACTGTTTGCCAAGCTGCGGCGCGGCAATCTGGTTTCCAGTGTGCGTGGTCCCGGCGGCGGTTATCAGCTGTCGCGCGACATGCAGGGCATTCAGGTGGCGGAAGTGATCGATGCGGTCAACGAATCCGTCGATGCCACGCGCTGCCAGGGGCAGGGCGATTGCCATGCGGGCGATACCTGTCTGACCCACCATTTATGGTGCGACCTCAGTCAGCAGATTCACGAATTCCTCAGTGGCATCAGCTTGGCCGATCTGGTTATGCGCCGCGAGGTGCAGGAAGTCGCTCAGCGCCAGGATCAGCGCCGCTGCAATGGCAGGATGCCGTATCTGGATAAGATTGAAGCGTCCACCGTCGATTGAACGAAAGGCGCCGGCCTGCTGGCCTGAGACCTGATAGGAGAAAATTAATGAAATTGCCGATTTATCTCGATTATTCCGCCACTACGCCGGTCGATCCGCGTGTTGCACAGAAGATGAGCGAATGCCTGCTGGTCGACGGTAACTTCGGTAATCCGGCGTCGCGCTCCCATGTGTTCGGCTGGAAGGCTGAAGAAGCTGTCGAGAATGGCCGTCGTCAGGTCGCCGAGCTGGTCAATGCCGACCCGCGTGAAATCGTCTGGACGTCTGGCGCTACCGAGTCGAACAACCTGGCCATTAAGGGCGTTGCCGACTTTTACAAGAGTAAAGGTAAGCACCTGATCACCTCGAAGATCGAGCACAAAGCGGTGCTCGATACCATGCGTCAGCTTGAGCGTGAGGGCTTCGAAGTCACCTACATCGAGCCGGGCGAAGATGGCTTGATTACTCCGGCGATGGTCGAGGCGGCGATGCGTGAGGACACCATTCTGGTGTCGATCATGCACGTCAATAATGAAATCGGCACGATCAACGACATCGCGGCGATCGGTGAGCTGACCCGTTCGCGCGGCGTGTTCTTGCATGTCGATGCGGCACAGTCCACCGGCAAGGTGGCGATCGATCTGGACGCCCTCAAGGTCGACCTGATGTCGTTTTCGGCGCATAAAACCTATGGCCCCAAGGGGGTTGGCGCGCTTTATGTTCAGCGTAAGCCGCGTGTGCGCCTGGAAGCCCAGACCCACGGTGGCGGTCATGAGCGCGGCATGCGTTCCGGTACCCTGGCGACCCACCAGATCGTCGGCATGGGTGAAGCCTTTCGCATTGCCAAGGAAGAAATGGTCCAGGAAAACCAGCGCATCCTGGCCCTGCGTGATCGCTTCTTCCAGCAGGTCGATGGTTTGGAAGAGCTGTACATCAACGGCAGCATGACTGCCCGTGTACCGCACAATCTCAACCTCAGCTTCAACTACGTTGAGGGTGAGTCGCTGATCATGGCGCTCAAGGACCTGGCGGTATCGTCCGGCTCGGCTTGTACCTCGGCGTCGCTTGAGCCGTCTTACGTCCTGCGTGCCCTGGGCCGCAACGATGAGTTGGCGCACAGCTCCATTCGTTTCACCTTCGGTCGCTTCACCACCGAAGAAGAAGTCGACTATGCCGCGCAGAAGGTTCGCGAGGCGGTCACCAAGCTGCGCGAATTGTCGCCGCTGTGGGATATGTACAAAGACGGCGTCGACATCTCCAAGATCGAGTGGGCAGCGCACTAAGTAGTCGCCGGGCAAGAGCGGCTCTCTGATGAGGAAGGAATACCAGCATGGCTTACAGTGAAAAGGTCATTGACCATTACGAAAACCCGCGCAACGTCGGCAAGATGGACGCGGAAGACCCGGACGTGGGCACCGGCATGGTCGGCGCGCCGGCGTGTGGCGATGTGATGCGTCTGCAGATCAAGGTCAACGAGCAGGGGGTCATCGAAGACGCCAAGTTCAAGACCTATGGTTGCGGTTCGGCAATCGCCTCCAGCTCCCTTGCTACCGAGTGGATGAAGGGCAAGACCCTGGCCGAAGCGGAAACCATCAAGAATACCCAGTTGGCCGAAGAGCTCGCTCTGCCGCCCGTGAAAATCCACTGCTCGGTTCTCGCCGAGGACGCCATCAAGGCGGCCGTGCGCGACTACAAGCAGAAGAAAGGCTTGCTCTAAGGAGATCTGTCGATGGCTATCAGCATGACCGAAGCTGCCGCTCAGCACGTGCGTCGCTCCCTTGATGGGCGTGGCAAGGGCGAGGGTATCCGCCTGGGTGTTCGCACCACCGGCTGCTCTGGCCTGGCTTATGTGCTGGAGTTCGTTGACGAGGCCGCTGGCGAAGATCAGGTGTTCGAGAGTCACGGGGTCAAGGTGATCATCGATCCCAAAAGCCTGGTGTATCTCGATGGCACCGAGCTGGACTTCGTCAAAGAGGGGTTGAACGAGGGGTTCAAGTTCAACAACCCGAACGTGCGCGGCGAATGTGGCTGCGGCGAGAGCTTCAATATCTGAGGCGCGTGTGGGTATTCCTTGTCATTTTGCCCTGTTTGATCTGCAGCCAGGTTTTCGCTTGGACCTTGAGCAGTTGGCTGTGCGTTATCGCGAGCTGGCGCGCAATGTCCATCCGGATCGTTTTGCCGATGCTTCCGAGCGCGAACAGCGCTTGGCGCTTGAACAGTCGGCGAGCCTCAATGAGGCCTACCGGACGTTAAAGAATGCACCGCAGCGGGCTCGCTACCTACTTGCATTGCGTGGGCCTGAATTGCCTTTGGAAGTCACGGTACAAGACCCGGGCTTCCTAATGCAGCAGATGCAGTGGCGCGAAGAGCTCGAGGATCTGCAGGACAGCGCCGATTTACCCGGCGTGGCCGCGTTCAAGCGCCGTTTGAAGATCGCTCAGGATGAGCTGAACGAAAGCTTTGCCGTTTGTTGGGACGATCCGCTGCGCCGTGAAGAGGCCGAGCGCCTAATGCGCCGCATGCAGTTTCTCGACAAGCTTTCCCACGAGGTCCGCCAATTGGAAGAGCGCCTCGACGATTAACACTCGCGCGGCTGCTAGGCTACTAGAGGGCGCGCCTGATATTCAGATAAGCATTATTAATCATGGCCTTACTGCAGATCGCTGAGCCCGGACAGAGCCCCCAGCCACACCAGCGTCGTTTGGCTGTGGGTATTGATCTGGGTACCACCAATTCGCTGGTCGCTGCGGTGCGCAGTGGTCTTTCCGAGCCGCTGGCGGATGCCCAGGGGCAGGTGATCCTGCCGTCGGCGGTGCGTTATTACGCTGATCATGTCGAAGTGGGCGAGGCGGCAAAAGCGGCCGCGTCCAGCGATCCGTTGAATACCGTGTTGTCGGTCAAGCGCCTGATGGGTCGTGGTCTAGCCGACGTCAAGCAGCTCGGCGAGCAGTTGCCGTATCACTTTGTCGATGGCGAGTCGCATATGCCATTTATCGACACTGTGCAGGGGCCGAAAAGCCCGGTTGAGGTGTCTGCCGATATTCTCAAGGTGCTGCGTCAGCGCGCCGAAACCACCTTGGGTGGTGAGTTGGTGGGGGCGGTGATTACCGTGCCGGCCTACTTCGACGATGCGCAGCGCCAGGCAACTAAAGATGCCGCGCGATTGGCCGGGCTGAATGTACTGCGTCTGCTCAATGAGCCGACCGCCGCCGCTGTTGCCTATGGGTTGGATCAGCATGCCGAAGGTGTGGTGGCGATCTATGACTTGGGCGGCGGCACCTTCGATATTTCGATTCTGCGCCTGACCGGTGGCGTGTTCGAGGTGTTGGCCACGGGGGGCGACAGCGCCCTGGGTGGTGATGACTTCGATCATGCAATTGCCGGCTGGATGGTCGAGCAGGCTGGTCTGTCCGCCGATCTCGATCCGGGTGCGCAGCGTCTGTTGCTTGAGGCCGCCTGCGCGGCCAAAGAGGCCCTGACCGATAACGCCAGTGCGATGCTCGGCTATGCCGGTTGGCAGGGGCAATTGACGCGCGAGCAGTTCGAGGCGCTGATCGAGCCGATGCTGGCGCGCAGCCTCAAGGCGTGTCGGCGTGCCGTGCGCGATGCTGGCATCGAGTTGGATGCCGTCGAGGCCGTGGTCATGGTCGGTGGTTCGACCCGTGTGCCACGTGTGCGCCAGGCCGTCGCTGAGCTGTTTGGGCGTGAGCCGCTGACCGATATTGATCCGGATCAAGTGGTGGCCATCGGTGCGGCCATTCAGGCCGATGCGTTGGCAGGTAACAAGCGTGGCGACGGCGAAGAGTTGCTGCTGCTGGATGTGATTCCGCTGTCGCTCGGTCTGGAAACCATGGGCGGGCTGATGGAGAAGGTGATTCCGCGTAACACCACGATTCCGGTGGCGCGCGCCCAGGATTTCACCACCTATAAAGATGGCCAGACGGCCATGATGATTCACGTATTGCAGGGCGAGCGCGAGCTGATCAGCGATTGTCGCTCCCTGGCGCGCTTCGAGCTGCGTGGTATTCCGCCGATGGTCGCCGGTGCCGCGAAAATTCGCGTGACCTTCCAGGTCGATGCCGATGGCTTGCTCAGTGTCGCGGCGCGTGAGTTGGCGTCTGGCGTCGAGGCGAGCATTCAGGTCAAGCCATCCTACGGGCTAACCGATGGCGAGATCGCGCGGATGCTGCAGGATTCCTTCAAGAATGCCGGCGACGACAAGGTGGCCCGCGTGCTGCGCGAGCAGCAGGTCGATGCTCAGCGTTTGCTGGAGGCGGTGCAGGCGGCGCTGGATGCCGATGGCGAGCGTTTGCTGGACGCCGAAGAGCGTCTGGCGATCGATGCGCAAATGCAGCAGTTGCGCGACTTGATGGCCGGTAGCGACGGGCCGGCCATTGAGCAGCAGACCAAACGGTTGACCCAGGTGACCGATGCCTTCGCTGCTCGTCGCCTGGATGCCACGGTCAAAGCCGCTTTGGCTGGTCGTAGTCTTAATGAGATTGAGGAATAAGCATGCCGCAGATTATTTTTCTGCCCCACGCCGCGTTCTGCCCGGATGGGTTGGTCGTAGAGGTCGAGCCCGGCGTCTCTATCCTCGAGGTGGCGCATGACCACCATATCGAAATGGAAAGCGCCTGCGGCGGTGTCTGCGCTTGCACCACGTGCCACTGCATCGTGCGCGAGGGCTTCGACTCGCTGGCCGAAGCCGACGAATTGGAAGAGGACATGCTGGACAAGGCCTGGGGGCTCGAGGCGCAATCGCGGCTGTCCTGCCAGGCGATTGTGGGCGATGAAGACCTGACTGTCGAAATACCGAAATATTCGCTCAACCATGCCGCCGAAGCGCCGCATTGACTCAAGGAGCCATCATGAGCCTGAAATGGGTTGATGTACTGGAAATCGCTATTGAACTTGCCGAAAGCAAGCCGGATGTCGATCCGCGTTTCGTCAACTTCGTCGATCTGCATCGCTGGGTCTTGGCCTTGCCGGAATTCTCCGACGACCCGCAGCGCGGCGGTGAGAAGGTGCTCGAAGCCATTCAGGCGGCTTGGATCGAAGAGGTCGACTGATCGGCGCGCCAATTGGCGCACCCTACGCATTTAACCTAAACCCGCGTATAATTCGCGGGTTTAATTTTTCGCTTTAATCCCTGTTTCTGGAGTTTCACATGGCTGTTCAACGCACTTTCTCCATCATCAAGCCGGATGCCGTCGCTAAAAACGTTATCGGCGAAATCACCTCGCGTTTCGAAAAAGCCGGCCTGCGCGTCGTTGCTTCGAAAATGCTTCAGCTGTCCGAGCGCGAAGCTGCTGGCTTCTACGCCGAGCACAGCGAGCGTGGCTTCTTCAAGGATCTGGTTGCTTTCATGACTTCCGGCCCGGTTATCGTCCAGGTTCTGGAAGGCGAAAACGCTGTTCTGGCTAACCGTGATCTGATGGGCGCTACCAACCCGAAAGAAGCGGCTGCCGGCACCATCCGTGCTGATTTCGCGGTTTCCATCGACGAAAACGCCGTACACGGTTCCGATTCCGAAGCCTCCGCTGCGCGTGAAATCGCTTACTTCTTCGCTTCGACCGAAGTTTGCGCTCGCATTCGCTAAGCGAATTTGAGTGAGGGTGAAGCCATGACTGACGCTACCGGGAAAATCAATCTGCTGGGTCTGACCCAGGCAGAGATGGAACAATTCTTCGAAAGTATCGGGGAAAAGCGTTTCCGTGCCGGTCAGATGATGAAATGGATTCACCACTTTGGCGTCGATGATTTCGATGCCATGAGCAATGTCAGCAAGGTCTTGCGCGAAAAGCTCAAGGCCTCTGCTGAAATCCGCGGCCCGGAAGTGGTCAGCGAAGATATTTCTACTGATGGCACGCGCAAGTGGGTAGTGCGGGTGGCGTCAGGCAGTTGCGTAGAAACCGTGTATATCCCCCAGGGCTCGCGTGGCACTTTGTGTGTGTCCTCGCAGGCTGGCTGTGCGCTGGATTGCAGTTTCTGCTCGACCGGCAAGCAAGGTTTCAATAGCGATCTCAGCGCCGCCGAAGTGATCGGCCAGGTGTGGATCGCCAACAAGTCGTTCGGCAGCGTGCCGGCGAAGATCGACCGTGCCATCACCAATGTGGTGATGATGGGCATGGGCGAGCCGCTGCTCAATTTCGAAAATGTCATGGATGCCTTAAGTCTCATGATGGAAGATCAGGCCTATGGTCTGTCTAAGCGTCGTGTGACAATCAGCACCTCGGGCGTCGTGCCTGCGATCGATCGCCTCAAAGACTTTACCGATGCGTCGCTCGCGATCTCGCTGCACGCACCCAATGACGAACTGCGTACCCAGCTCGTCCCGATCAATAAGAAATATCCGATTAAAGAGCTATTGCGCAGCGCCGCAGGCTATATGAGCACTCTGGGCGAGCGCCGCGTGTGTGTAATCGAGTACACGCTGATCGCGGGGGTCAACGATCATCGTCAGCATGCCCGGGAGCTGGCCGCGTTGCTGCGCGATTTCCCGTGCAAAATCAATATAATACCGTTTAACCCCTTCGATCAGTCCGATTATCGACGTCCCAGCGATTCGTCGATCGGTAATTTCCGACAGATACTGCACGAGGCGGGCTATACGGTCACCGTGCGCACTACTCGCGCCGATGATATCGGGGCGGCATGCGGTCAGTTAGTGGGAGCGGTGGGGGATAACACCCGACGCAGCGAGCGCTATGCCGAGGCTGCCTCTAAGCGCCTACTCGGCGAGGCGCAGAGCGCCGCCACGGGCAGAGAATTTACGAAGGCAGATAATCTCGCAGTATCTGCCGATAGGCATGGGGCCTAATGCCTATAAACCCCCCAATGCAGACGATGTTTAGAGTAATCGGGAAGACCATGGCGGTGATACGGACTGTGCTGACAATGTTCGCATGCGCCTTCTTACTGGCGGCGTGCGTAACGACAACGACGGGAGGCTTCAATACGGAGCCCTCGGCCGAGCGTGCGGAGCGCGATTTCGTGCAGCTCGCGATCGGCTATTACGAAGCCGGCGATATGGGCGCGGCGCGGCGCAATATCAACAACGCCTTGGCGCTCAATAGCCGTAGCTCGGCGGCCTATAATGTGTTGGCGCTGGTGCTGCAGCGCGAAGGCGATGTACAACTCGCCCGAGACAGCTTTCTGCGCGCCTTGGATTTCGATGCAAACAACTCTCGTGCACGCAATAATTACGCGGCACTGTTATTCGAGGTCGGTGAGTACGAGCAGTCTTACCAGCAGCTCGAGGTGGTCGCCAATGACACCACCTATGAGTCGCGCGACCTAGCTTTTCAGAATTTAGGGCTTAGCGCCCAGCGCACGGATCGACCCGAGCGCGCTGAGTACGCCTTCGAGCGCGCCCTGCAACTCAATAGCAATGCGCTGCGCTCCTTGTTAGAGCTTGCGCAGATCAAGTTCGGCAAGGGCGAATTTGCCGCGGCGATGAATTACTACAGCCGCTTCGTCACCAGTAGCCAATTTATGAATGTTGTGCAGACCCCTCGCAGTCTGCTGCTGGGGATCCAGCTGGAGCGTCGCTTCGACAACGAAGAGGGGGCAGCCGTCTATGCAGTCTTGCTAGAACGGATGTACGCAGATTCACCTGAATATCGCCAGTATTTGAACCTAAGCCAATGAATAGTGAAACACAGCAAGAAGAGTTGAACGAAGAGCAAGCACCGGAACAGGCCATCGAGAACGGGCCCGGTCATCTGCTTGTTAAGAAGCGCGAAGCCTTAGGCATGAGTGTGCAGGAAGTGGCCGATGCCCTCCATATCACCATGCACTACGTGCGTGCCTTGGAGACTGACGCCCACGATAAACTGCCCGGGGATGTGTTTATCAGGGGCTATCTGCGCTCCTATGCGAGCCTCTTACAGCTCGATCCGACCGTGATCGTCAACGTCTTTAACGAGTTTAGTAGTGAGCGCGACAACGCCGAGGAGTACAGCACGCGCCGCCGTAGCAGTACGCGCAGAATTCCTTGGATCGTGGTCTCTGGCGTCGCCTTCGTCGGCATGGCCATCGCGCTGTGGTTTTTCAACTCGGGCAGCAGCGCCCCCGCAAGGAATACCGCGACACCGGCTACTTCGAATACGTCCAATGTCACGACGCGCAGCCTACGCCCGGGTGTGGCGGCGACTCTCGATCAGGTGGCTACCACTGTCGCGGTGCCGTCGGTTCCCGAACAGTTAACGGCCCCCGAGCCTAGTCTCGAGCCGACGAGCGCTACCCAAGATGCACAAGACGAACAGCCGATGCCAGAGCTTGAGCCTAGCCAAGACGTGCCGATGCCAGTGCAGCTTACCCCGGCCGCCGAACAGGTTCAGGACCAGGCCGACAACGCCGCTTTGGAAACGCCTTCCTCCGAGCGCCTGATCTCTGTCGATGGCGGCGGTGAGGACCTCGTGCAGTTCACCTTCACAGGACAGAGCATGGTGCAGGTCGTGGATGCCAACGACGAACAGCTTTATCGAGACGTGCGCGTGGCCGGCGATCAGCTGCGTATCAGCGGCACTGCGCCCTTTAATATACTTCTAGGCGATGCGTCGAACTCGGAGCTTAGCTTCAATGGCGCGAAGGTCGACTTTAGCTCCAGCATTCGCATCGACAATTCGGCAAGACTGACAATCGGATTATGAGAAGATCATGAGTGCACACACAGTTATTCCGCGACGTAAGACTCGGCAAATAATGGTAGGCAATGTCCCCGTTGGCGGCGATGCGCCCATTACTGTTCAGAGCATGACCAATACCGAGACCTGTAATGTTGCCGAGACAGTGGCACAGATCCAGCGCCTAGAGCGTGCCGGTGCCGATATCGTGCGCGTCTCCGTGCCTTCCATGGAGGCTGCCGACGCGTTCCGCGAGATTCGCCGACAAGTCAACGTGCCACTCGTTGCGGACATCCATTTCGACTATAAGATCGCCTTAAAAGTGGCCGAATACGGCGTGGATTGCCTGCGCATTAATCCCGGCAATATCGGCAGCGAGAAGAAGACCCGTGCCGTGATCGACATTGCTAAAGACAAGGGCATCCCGCTGCGCATAGGCGTGAATGCCGGTTCCTTGGGTAAGGTCATTCTGCGCAAATACCCAGAGCCGACCGCAGAGGCCATGGTCGAGTCCGCGCTCACGCAGATCGATATCCTCGACAAGCTGGATTTCCAGAATTTCAAGATCAGTCTCAAGGCCTCCGAGATATTCATGACGCTGGCGGCCTATCGCAAACTTGCGACACAGATCGACCAGCCCCTGCATCTGGGTATCACCGAGGCCGGTGGCCTGCGCTCCGGCACGGTGAAATCCGCCATTGGGCTCGGCGCGCTATTGATGGAAGGTATCGGCGACACAATCCGTATCTCTCTGGCGGCAGACCCGGTGGAAGAGATTAAAGTGGGCTTCGATATCCTCAAGAGTCTGGGTATCCGCAGCAAGGGCGTGAATCTCGTGGCCTGCCCTAGCTGTTCCCGCCAGAATTTCGATGTCATCAGTGTGGTCAACCAATTGGAAGCCCGCTTAGAGGACATTATTACGCCCGTAGACGTCGCCGTTATCGGCTGCATCGTCAACGGCCCTGGCGAGGCCAAGGTCGCCGAGATCGGCTTGACAGGCGCCAGCCCAAGTAATTTGGTCTATGTGGAGGGCAAGCCCCATCACAAGATAGAGAATGCCACCTTGGTGGATGAATTAGAGGCAATGGTGCGTGCCCGCGTGGCACAAAAGCTCCAGGCCGAGGCAGAGCGGGTTGCGAGACGACATCCGGACATCATCGCTACGGATTAGACGCCCCGAACTCAAATCGCACAGTGACAAACCCTATATGAATAAGATTCAAGCAATACGGGGGATGAATGACATCCTCCCCACCGAGACGCCGCTCTGGCAATACTTCGAGAGCACCGTGCAGCGCGTGGTGGCGAGCTACGGCTACCGCGAGATTCGCTTCCCGGTCTTAGAGCAGACGCAGTTGTTCAAACGCTCCATCGGCGAGGTCACCGACATCGTCGAGAAGGAGATGTACAGCTTCGACGATCGCAATGGCGAGAACTTGAGCCTGCGCCCAGAAGGCACCGCCTGCTGCGTGCGCGCCGCCGACGAACATGGCCTGCTCTATAATCAGCAGCAACGGCTCTGGTATAAGGGCCCGATGTTCCGCTACGAGCGTCCCCAGAAGGGGCGTTACCGGCAGTTTCATCAATTCGGGGTGGAAGCCTTCGGCATGAGTGGCCCGGATATCGACGTGGAACTCATCCTGCTTACGGCGCGCCTATGGCAGGAATTAGGGCTTGCCGCCCATGTGCGTTTAGAGATCAACAATATCGGCACATCCGCGGACCGCAAGGAGTTTGGCGCCGCCCTCGTGAGCTTTCTGCAGGCCCACGAAGAGGCACTGGATGCCGATAGCAAGCGCCGCCTGAGCAGCAACCCGCTACGCATACTCGATAGCAAGGTGCCCAGCACTCAGGCGATCTTAGTCGATGCGCCGGTGCTTGCCGATTTTGTTAGTGCGCAGACGCAGGCGCATTTTGCCGAACTGACGGGCCTGCTCGATGCCGCCGGCATCGCCTATAGCGTCAATCCGAAGCTCGTACGCGGGCTCGATTACTACAATAATATGGTGTTCGAATGGATCACCGACACGCTAGGCGCGCAAGGGACTGTCTGTGCGGGCGGTCGTTATGATGGGCTAGTCGAACAGTTGGGCGGTCGTGCGACCCCCGGCGTAGGTTTCGCCATGGGCATCGAGCGTTTAGTGCTGATGTTGCAAGAGCTAGAATTGGTGCCCGCGACCCTGACTCAGGTGATCGATGTCTATGTCGCGATTGGGGAGGGCATGAGTGCGCAGGCCATAGCGCTGGCTGAGTCCCTGCGTAGTGCGCTGCCGATGCTGCGGCTGCAACTTAACTGTGGCGGCGGCAAGATGAGTAATCAGCTCAAGAAGGCCTTTAATAGTGGCGCATCCCATGCGCTGGTCGTAGAGGCCGACGAGCAGGGGCGGCTCAGTGAGGTCAAATTACGCCAAATGGGTGATGAACCTTCGACAGAGCAGGTCCCAGTAGATGAATTGCTGAGTAAGTTAAAGCAGCGCTACCCCAATGCTTGACAGCGCACAGCGGCTAATTCAGGATGCCCTACCCGGCGCACCAGTGGCGCGGACAGGGCTAGCAAGAACACCGAAAACAAGTAAAAGTTGACTGAAACAGGAGTGATCCGTGGCATTTAGTACCGAAGAAGAAGAAACCCTAGACACCATCAAACGCTGGTGGAACGAGAGTGGCAAGTCGCTAGCACTCGGAATCATCGTGTTTGGCGTGGGCTATCTGGGCTGGATGCAATGGCAGAACATGCAAACGGCAGAGTCGGCGGCAGCCTCTGACATCTACGAAGAGCTCGGCGTTACCGTAGTGCTTGGACCCGGCGTACAACTCAGCGATGAGTCGATTGCCAACGCTAAGCGATTGATTTCACAATTGAAAGAAGATCATGGCGGTACGGTGTATGCTCTCTACGGTGCCCTGTTCGGCGCGCGCCTTGCAGTGGATGATCGTGATCTGGACACTGCCGAGGCAGAGTTGCAGTGGCTGCTCGATAATGTGAATACAGGTTTCATCGCGCCTACCGATGAGTCTCTGGTCATTACCGCGAAACTGCGACTAGCTCGCGTTATTCTCGCCAAGGGCGAGGCTCAACGCGCGCTCGATCTGTTGAGCACTGTCTCCCCTGGCGCCTTCGAGGCGGAGTATGGCGAGATTAGAGGCGATGTATTCGTTGCACTCGAGCGTTTCAGCGAGGCCCGTGCCTCCTATGAAGAAGCGCGCGAAGCCGGTTCGACCAGCGATACCCTGCAAATGAAACTAGATGATATCGAGCTAGACAGTTAAGGATTTTAGTATGAACACAGCAGTCTCGACTTTGCCCTCTTCTGCACCAGAGTTTCCCGTGCTGCGAAGTCGGTGTGGCCATATTCTAAAATTGGGTTTAGGCGTTTGCTTGGCGTTGTCTTTGAGCGCCTGTAGTATTTTTCAGCCAATCGCCGACATGTTCAGTGACGATGAGACCGAACAGCCTGCAGAGCTGACCGACCTTGACCAAGAAGTATCCCTGACGCGGCGCTGGAGTGTGAATGTAGGCGATGGGCAGGGCGAGTACTACAGCCAACTGCACCCAGCGATCGACCGCGACATGATCTTCGCCGCCAGTGCCAATGGCACCGTGGTGGCGGTCAATCGCGACAGCGGCGAAGTGCAGTGGCGCGTGCGCAGCGATCGCACGATATCCGGCGCGGTAGGTGCCTCGAACGGCCTAGTGTTGTTCGGGACGCGCGAGGCCGAGGTAGTCGCGCTAGATCAGTTTTCCGGTCGCGAACTGTGGCGCGCCCCAGTGTCCAGCGAAGTGCTAGCGGCTCCACAGACTAACGGGACCATCGTGGCCCTGCAGACGGTGGACGGCAAGCTTATCGGTCTGGATGCGGTGACGGGCAAACAGAGCTGGATTTATGAGTCCACCATTCCTGCCTTGACGCTGCGTGGTAGCAGCAGTCCCGTGATTTCCGGCAATGTCGTGATTTCGGGCTTCTCCAATGGCATGGTTGCGGCGGTCAACGCGGGCAATGGCTTCCTGCTCTGGGAGGAGCGCGTCGCAGTGCCCCAGGGCCGTTACGATATCGAGCGTGTTATCGACGTGGATGGCGATCTATTGCTCGCCGGCAATACCGTATTTGCCTCTAGCTATCAGGGCAATCTGATGGCATTTGACGTGCAGACGGGTCGCATCGTGTGGGGCACAGAGGCCTCTAGCTATCACGGCATGGCACAGGGTTTTGGCAATACTTATTACGTGGATGACAAGAGCCAGCTCTTCGCCATTCGCAATAACTCCGAAGACGTGGTTTGGGAGAACAAGGGCTTGCGCCTGCGTCGCATCACCGCTCCGTTGACCGTTGGCAACTATGTAGCAGTCGCAGACTTCGAGGGCTATTTGCATCTGCTCTCGCAGATCGATGGCCATTTCGTAGGGCGTACACGCATCGATAACGATGGCGTCCGTGGCAATATGGTAGCGGACGGTGGCAGCATCTATGTCTTCGGCAATAGCGGTCGCTTGGCCGCCTACTCTTTCCGTTAAACCGCAACAGCCTTCCCTAGGGGAAGGGCCGTTGCGGTCGCGAATCACTTTATCTATGGAATCCGTATGAGGCCAGTCCTAGCCCTTGTTGGTAGACCCAACGTTGGCAAATCCACACTGTTCAATCGCCTGACCCGCAGTCGCGATGCGCTTGTCGCGAACCTGCCCGGTCTTACCCGCGATCGTCAGTATGGCGAAGGCCGCATTGCGGACCGTCCGTTTATCGTGATCGATACCGGTGGTCTTGCGGGCGAGGAGGAGGGCATCGATTTCGAGATGGCCTCCCAGTCCCTATTGGCTATCGACGAGGCAGACTGTGTGTTGCTGCTAGTGGATGGTCGTGCGGGATTAACTCCTGGCGATACGGCGATCGTCGAGCATTTACGCAAGAATGAGAAGAATGTCGTCCTAGTGGTGAACAAGGTCGATGGCATCGATGAAGATGTCGCCATGGGTGACTTCTATGGCCTAGGCATCTCCCGTGTCTTCCCGGTTACCGCAAGTCAGGGACGCGGCGTACGCAAGCTGATCGATGAAGTGCTGGCGACATTCCCAGAGGACGAAGAACTAGTCCCCGCGACACAGAACGGCATCAAGATCGCTGTCTCTGGACGGCCGAATGTCGGCAAGTCGACCCTAGTCAATCGCATGCTCGGCGAGGAAAGGGTCGTGGTCTACGACATGCCAGGCACCACGCGCGACAGCGTTTACATACCCTTCGAGCGTCATGGCGAGCGCTACACCCTGATCGATACCGCCGGCATTCGTCGTCGCGGTAAGACCACCGAAACCGTCGAGAAGTTCTCTGTTGTCAAGGCGCTGCAGGCGATCGAAGATGCCAATGTGGTGATCCTGATCGTGGACGCCCGCACCGGCATCGTCGAGCAAGACTTGCATCTGCTAGGCTATGTATTGGACGCGGGGCGCGCCTTGGTTATCGCCATCAATAAGTGGGATGGCATGGACTTCGAGGAAAAGGATAAGGTGAAATCCGATATCAAGCGTCGTTTCGCGTTTGTGGATTTCGCTAAGATTCATTTCATCTCCGCGCGTCATGGCACCGGAGTGGGGGACCTGTACGAGTCGATCCACGCCGCCTATGCCGCCGCACAGAAAACATTGACCACCAGTATATTGACCCAGGTCTTGCAGGCCGCCGTGGAAGAGCACGCGCCACCGATGATTGACGGGCGCCGGATCAAGTTGCGTTATGCACACGCCGGGGGACATAATCCTCCTATCATTGTGATTCATGGCAAGCAGACCGATAAGGTCCCAGATAGCTATAGCCGCTATCTAGAGAAGACATTCCGTAAGATTCTCAAGCTCGAGGGCACTCCGGTGCGCATTCAATATCGCAGCGATGACAATCCCTATGTGCGTCATGAGCAAGACCTGACGCCGCAGCTAGTTGCACGAAAGCGACAAATCAAGAAGAACCGCAAGTTCTCGAAGGACTAAAGGGCGTCATTCCCGAAACGGTCTTTGCAGCACAGACACAAGGTGAGGGGAGATGTTTCGTAGTCGTTTATTCAAGTTCGCGCTATTGGCTTTGTTAGCACTACCCCAGCACTCGTTGCTGGCGGCAGAGTCAGTTTTACACAGCCCCTCTGGGCTCGAGGCGATCGTCCCGAGCCCCGACCTCCCTTTTCAAGACTATGTCGAACTCAACAGTGCCCGCATTCGCGAGGTGCTCGCGCGCGATTACTATGCGCTGCGCGAAGAGCCCTTCGGCCCGTCCTATGATATCGACAAGACAGTTGCCATGCGTGCGCCCTACCAGTGGCAGCCCTCGGGTGCGAGCTGTGCAGACGGACAGCCCCGCATGGGCTTCTTGCTTATCCACGGCCTCACCGACTCCCCCTATCTCCTGAGCGATGTCGCCGCGTCATTGCGCGAGCGCTATCCCTGTGCGCTGCAGCGCGGACTATTGCTTCCGGGTCACAGCACCGTGCCGGGCGACACGCTCGATATGCGTTTCGAAGACTGGATGACGGTGACCGAGTATGGGGTGAACAGCTTTCGAGAAGACGTCGATGCGCTGTTCATGGTGGGTTTCTCCACGGGGACTTCTCTGTCGGTGCGCTATGTCGATGCGCATCGCGACGATGAGTTGATCAAGGGGCTGATCATGCTCTCGCCCGCTATCGCCGCCCGCAGCCGCATCGCGTTCCTGTCGCCCTATGTGCGCTGGTTTAGCGACTGGTTGTCGGAGAATGCGGAGCGCGATGCCGGGCGCTACGAGTCCTTCTCGATGAATGCAGGGGCAGAGTTCTACGAGCTGACGAGCGCGCTGAGCAGCGCATCGTTTGTCCCACTTGCCGTGCCGGTGTTCATGGCGGGCAGCGCTGCCGATGCCACCGTCAACATGGAGGCGGCCAGAGAATTTTTCTGTACGAAGACGCCGCGCGGCGCTCGCACTATGCTCTGGTATCAGGCCACGGGTCTAGACGAGCCGCCGCAGGCACAATGCGATGGCCTGCTGGTATTGCCCGCACAATCCACAGCGCACCGCGTTATCAATCTCTCCCATACCAGCATCTCTATGGCGCCAGATAATCCTCACTACGGCATGGATGGCGACTATAGCATCTGCCTGCAATACGGCGACGGCTCGGCCGACTACGCTCGATGCGTGAGCGACGATGCGCAGACGGTCTATGGCGAGAGTGGCCTAGGCAACGATGGCCGCTTCGAGGGCAAGCTGATTCGCAGGGGCAGTTTCAATCCGCATTATGCTGCGCTGCTTGATCACATCGCGCGTTTCATTGAGAGCGTGAATTGATGGAGGCATTCTATTTTTCTCCCATGCTGGTAGGGGTGAATCTCATCTTCGCGCTCGCAATCGCCGCCACCGCGTTGTGGAGGATGTCCCGTCCGATGCCGGCGCCGGTCTTCTGGATGGTGGGGGCGTGGTCGTTAGCGCTGGGTGTCGTTCTATTCGGCGTCTTCGTCGTGACCCGCAACCCGGTGATCAACGTCCTTGGCAATATGCTGCAACTTTGCGGCGAAGCCATCTTAGTGCTTGGCGTGTTTCGATTCATAGGTCGTCCCGTTCCCTACTGGATATTGCCCGTGAGTGTCGCGATCGTCGGTAGTGTGAACGTGCACTATTGGATGACCAGCGCTAACTCCGATTTCCTCATGACGGTCTACTCGATTGTGGCAGGCCTGTTGCCGGTGCAGGCCGTAGTCTTATTGCTACGTTTGCGCGACGATCCCAGTACGCGGCCGGCGCGGATATTGGTTGGCGTTTGTCTCGGGCTATATAGCGTGGTGACATTTGTGCGTGCCTGGTTCGCGTGGGACGCCTTCGCATCCGGGCAAGCCTACACCCAGCCCTATGAATCGTTTAGTTATCTGCTGCCCTATAACTTCGGCATTCCCGCGCTGGTCATGGGCTTTATCGGCATGACGCTGATGACAATGCAGCGCATCCTTGCGGGCAGTCGAGCGAATGCCGAACGTGCCAAGGAGAACACTTTACGCTTCGAGCGCCTACTCAATGTCTCCAGCGCGGGAGTTGCAGTGCTTCGTGACGGCAGAATCTGCGATGCGAATCGACAACTGGAATCCCTCCTCGGTCAATCGAGGGAGCAGCTTCTAGATAGCGAGTTTGCCCTGCATTTTAAGAAGCGTGAGCGGGAATTGCTTGCTAAGTCTATGGGGGCGGCGGACGGCACGCTCGTCGATATCGATGTTCGCCGCGGCGATGGCGGCATCCTCAATACGGAATTGCGGATACTCCCCCTGCTCGGCGAAAGTGGCGACTATGTTGCCGAGATACGCGATGTGAGTCATCGGCGCACACTCGAGGACGAGCTCAAACGCTTGGCAACCACGGATCCCTTAACCGGTGTCTTGAATCGACGCTCCTTCAATGGCTTGTACTCCCGTGCCCTGCAGCGTTCGATCCGTCACAAGGTGCCGATGTGCCTCGCGATGCTCGATCTGGATCACTTTAAGAGTGTCAATGACCTGCATGGCCATAAAGCGGGCGACGAGGCCCTGCGGCTATTCTCACATTACTGCGAACGCGAGGCCCGAGGCACCGATGTGTTCGCGCGCATCGGTGGCGAGGAGTTTGTGCTTCTGCTGGCGGATACCACGATGGACGACGCCTGCAAGATTTTAGAGCGCATGTTTCGCGGCGTGGCGAGTCTGCGGCTAGAGGGGAGCAAAGGCTACTTCTCTATAGAGCTTAGTGCGGGGCTCGCCGAGTTTGTCGAGGGTGACACGATGGAGTCCTTGATGGAGCGCGCCGATCGCGCACTGTACAATGCGAAGGCGCAGGGGCGTAATCGCATCTCCACCGATGACTGAGGCTAAGGTTGGCTAGTCGTCGATTGGGGCCACTAGGGCTAGCTGCTCGCGCAACACCATATGCGGCTTGCCGGCGATATAGCGGCGCCGAAACACCTCGAAATAGGCGTTGAGAGACTCCGCCGCCACTACATCCCCTCCGAGTGCCAAGACCATGCCGGCGACCTCTGCGGTACATAGCTGATGCTTGTGCGCGGCCTCGCGTAGTTGATACAGGGACCCATGCTCCGGCTCTATGCCCAATACCGGGATTTGGGCCAGGTAGGGGCTCTTGAACATCTTCTTGGCTTCGCGCCAGGTACCATCCAGCATGATATAGAGCGGTGTCTTGCCGCCGGTTTCTGTGTCGATATCTGCGAGGGAGTCGATGCAGCGCTCGGGCTCTGCGTACTGGTGAGGGAACACGATGACCGGGGAGTATTGTGGATCTGCCAATAGCTGTAATAACGCCGGGTCGACCTTGGTTCGCTCCCACAGGAAGGCATGATTGTCTTGTATGACATCCGCTATCAAGCGCCCGGTATTGCTAGGTTTAAAGGCCTCGCCCCAATACATGATGAAACAGAAGGCGCTGCCGTGCAGCGGCGCTGGCCTGTCGGCACAGATGCAGCCCGTAAGTGGCAGCAGGCAAAGCCCGCAGCGCTTTACCTTGCTCCCACGCGCCATGAATGGTTTCCTAGTCTTGAGAAGTTCTCGGGCACGAAGGGCCATGATCGAGTTGATATGCGGCGCAGTTGGCAAAGCGAGTTCCTTGGAAACTATCAGAGGACTAGTGAAGTTAGCGGAGCGGGATTATAGCCTGAATCGCCTGATTAACAGTGGATCACGAGGCATTGTGTATGCGAATAAACCAAATGCTCAAGCAGATGCTAGGCCTTGCAGCGCTTACCGCCGCGCTATGGCTAGTGTATCTGTATGGGCGTGTGCTCAGTAGCCCCTGGTTATTGCTGATGTGGGTCGCTAGCAGCGCCCTTGTAGGCCTAGGCCTATGGCAGCGCGCCAAGATTCGCCGCCGCGTATGGTTAGCAGCCTATCTGCAGCCGGGCAGCGGTGCCTTTAGGCTGTTGCGCGGTGGTGTGTTGATGGCGCTGGGGCAAGGGCTGGTCGCGATCGTAATGTCTCTTTATCTGTTGCTGGCTGTCCTGCGCTTCGAGGCCGATTGGCAGTGGTCGGCACTATTGTGTGCGGCGCTGGCGCTGCCGATGCTGGCACTTCTCCTCGCCCGCCTTTTGCAGGCGCAAGTTCAAACGGGCTTTCGCGAGGAGCTAGGCCTGCGTCTGGCGCTCAATATGCTCGCCGGAGCCCTGTTGCTGTATTTCGTGTGGCGGGCATTGGGTGCTCAGTACGCCGATTTTCGCGATGCGAGTTTGGAGCAGGCCGTGTGGTACGCCGTCTCGAGCGAGCAGGCGCGTAGCCCTCAGCTCATGACCCTGCTCGAGATGGCGGCCGCTAGCGATGCTTTGCAGGCGTGGCTAGCGCAGCGCCTACTGCCCAAGCCCGGCACCTCGGTATGGCAGGCCGCGGGCTGGTGTATCGTGCTTGCACGCGAAGCGCTGTTTGTCTGGTCTTATCTGCTATTGTGTCGAGGTGCGCTCGCGCTGCCCTCACTATTGCGGCGCGCGCCGGCAGTGAACGTCGAGGAGCCACATGGCCTACGCTGAACCCACTATAGCGCCAACTAACACGCCGCAGGCGCGCGTGCGGCAAGCCTTTCTGGCATTTTTCATAGTGCTGGTCTGCACGCTATTGTTTACGCAATTCATGAATCAGCGGCCTCGGCAGTGGACGGGAGAGCCCGTTCAGGTACTGACACTCGACGAGCAGTACTACCAACTCAATCGCTCGCAGATGGCATGGCTTGAGAGTTTCACCTCCGAGCATTTCAGCATCGCGCAGGTGAGTAATAGGGCGGGTCTAGAGCGACAGATCGACGCCCAGTTAGATAGCCTGTTCGCGCGAGTAAGCGAGCGCCTTCCCCTGTTCGCGGACTGGTATTACTCCCTGTCGGGCGAATATAGCCGCATGGCGATGGCGGTGCTCAGTAGCGGTAAATTAGTCGAGGGGGATTTCGTTGCCCGTAAGGCGGCCGAGGTATTGTTCCCGGAACCAGTTTGGCAGGGCGGTTTGGCGCAGCTCGAGAACGACAGCAATGCGCTAATTCTTGCCCAACAGGTGCAGACTCGCGCGGCATGGTTGAGTCAGGTGCGCAGCCTGTTGGTCGCGCAACGCGTTCCGGCGCCTCTGCCGACATTGGATCAGGCGCGACAGGGCGCAGACACCAAGCCGCTCGATGCCCTTCTGCTTGAGCTGAACGAATTGGATGCCCTTTCCCCGTTGCGCAATCGCGTGGCGGTGAGTAGCCTCGGTGCCGCCGGTCTCGCGGGGCCGGCGCTGTGGCGCGCCGTAGCCGCCCGCAATGCCATGGCCTCAGCCCGTGTGGTGGCCGCGGGCAGTGCGCGCGGTGGTTCGCGGCTAGGCGGCGCGGCAGCCGGTGCCATGCTGTGCGCACCAGGCGGGCCGTTAGCACTCGCCTGTGCGGCGGGGGCGGGTGTAGTGACTTGGTTGGCGACCGATTGGTTACTCTTGCAATTGGACGAGGCGTGGAACCGTGACGAGTTACTAAACCATATGGAGGTCGCTCTACAGGATTTGCGCGCGGGCTTGCAGGCGGAATTATTGGCGGCTTATGAGGCGCGCCTCGCCGCGATCGATAGCGCATCGCAAGCGATCATCAGCCAGAGTTTTAGTCCACGCACTAGCCGCTGAGCTTATTGCTCGAACTGAACGCTCAGCCACTCTGTGCTGCCAGTGAAATTGAGGGATTGGATTTGGCCATCGCGTTCGATATTCACCAGATTATTCTGCTCTGGCCAGATGTCTCGCAGCGCGTTATCGACTACCCCTAGGCCGGTGAGGGATTCGGGAAGCGCCATCTCCTGATAGACCCAGAGAAAGGCGTTGTCCACTTCTTGGCCGACATAGAGTAAGTCCAATGGAGCGCCGTCATCCCCTAACAGGGCGAAGCGCTCCACGGCATATTTGGCGAACGCTTCGCGAGTCTGTTCCGAGGCAATTAAGTCTGCTTGCGAATCGACGAGCTGTCGCACGGCATGCTCCGCATCGTGAATGAGATAGCGGTGCATGACTTCGAGATTGCCGCTGCGCGTGTTGAACAGTATCTCCGTCAGTGCCTCTTTCTTCTGATGCGCCAGAGCGCCGGGGTTGCCCGCTACGAGCAGGCTCCCCAGTACTAAAATGCGCAAGAGTCTAGAGGCTAGTCTCACAGCTCTTCATCTCCTTCTTCCGCTTCGTCTTCATCTTCGGACTTGAGCTCGGTCTTGATGTCTTGCATCAGGTCACGCGAAGAGAAGCCATTGCGAGGCTCAGACTTGTAGGATTCCACGCGCGAAGGGATAAGGCGGCGCGGGTAGTAGTTGTTCTCGATGTCCACATCGGCAGTCTCCCAATGGGGGTCGAGCACAATCTCGCTAATGTCTTGGTCGGTCACGATAAGTTTGCGCACCATCTTCGTGTCGCGGCGCCAGATCTCGGCGGGCAGACGCATCTCTTCATTGCTGCCATCGGCATAGCTGATACCAAGAATGATCGGCATCACGAGTCCGCCCAGATTGGAGAATTCCAATACGTAGTAGTTCTTGTCTTCGGCGATGGCGCGCTCGAGTGCCTTGCGCTCCCAGTCGTCTAGGTCTTCGATGAAGGAGTTGTAGGAGTTACGCTCCTTATTGGTGACCGTGAACATATCGTTGTCGTCGTGGAAATCGCGCACATCGGGATTGCGCTCTACCCAAGTGCGACGACCCTCCGCGGCATTACGCTCGACGAACAAGGAGTTGGGCTTGTCCAACCACTCCTCCCTAGAGCGCGCGTTATCGATGTCGGGGTTCTCGGTGTCCAGTCGCATTTGATAGATGCGGTCCAGCGAGATGTCGACGTGATCGGTCGTGTAGAACCAGCCGCGCCAGAACCAGTCTAGGTCGACGCCGGAGGCCTCTTCCATGGTGCGGAAGAAGTCTGCGGGCGTGGGGCGTTTGAACATCCACAGGTTGGCGTATTGCTTGAATGCGAAGTCGAATAGCTCGCGGCCCATGATCGTCTCGCGCAGAATGTTCAGCGCGACTGCGGGCTTGGAGTAGGCATTGGGGCCTAGGTTCAAGACGCTGTCGGACTGGGTCATAATCGGCACTTGATTCTGCGAGCGCATATAGGAGGTGATGTCCGCAGGCTCAACGCCCCAAGGCATCTCCGGATCCCATTCGCGCCCGGCCACGCCGTCCATATAGCTGTTCAGGCCCTCGTCCATCCAGGTCCATTGGCGCTCGTCGGAGTTGACGATCATCGGGAAGTAGTTGTGACCCACCTCGTGGATGACTACCCCGATCAGGCCTTGCTTGACCGCTAGAGAATAGGTGCGCGAGCCATCGTCTTGCAGGGTGGTGCGCGGCCCGTTGAAGCTGATCATTGGGTATTCCATGCCGCCGACCGGCCCGTTGACCGATTGCGCGGTGGGGTAGGGGTAGTCGAAGGAGACGCGCGAGTAGACCTCGAGGGTATGGATCACGGACTCGGTGGAATAAGTCGACCACAGGGGCTCGCCCTCCTTCGGGTAGAAGGACTGCGCCAACACGAAGGGGCGCACGTCGCCGCCTTGCTGATAACCCTTGGCATCCCAGATGAATTTGCGTGACGAGGCCCAGGCAAAGTCACGCACGTTCTCGGCAGTGAAGCGCCAGGTCTTCGTCTCTGTCGTGCCTTCCTTCTCGTTCTCTAGGGCTTCCTCTGCAGTGACGATGAAGACGGGGCGCGGCGCATTCTCGGCCTCGCGCAGACGCGAGCGCTGTTCGGAGGTGAGCACCTGGGCGGGGTTCTGCAACACCCCGGTAGAGGAGACGATGTGGTCCGCGGGCACCGTCATCTCGACCTCGTAGTCGCCGAACTCGAGAGTGAACTCGCCACGGCCGAGGAATTCCTTGTTCGTCCAGCCCTCGTAGTCGGTATAGGCGGCCAGGCGTGGGAACCACTGCGCCATTAGGAAGATGTCATTGCCACCCTCGCGCTCGTCGTCGGGGAAATGCTCATAGCCGCTGCGACCAGAGACCGCATCGTCATCGGTGATATTGAAGGCGAAGTCGATACTGAACTGTGTGCTCTGTCCGCTGCGTAGGGGGGAGGGGAGATCCACTCGCATGAGCGTGCCGACAATCGTGTGATTCAGGGCATTGCCACGACCATCTTCGACGGCGCTGATTTCATAGCCTAGCTCGACGTCTGCCATGGCCTGTTGGCGGCGTAACTCGCCTAGGCTCAAGCGCGCGGGGCTGTCACCGTCGCCCGCCTGAACCGCGGGGCCGCGTCGGCCTGCGCCACCGAAGTCCTCACTCATCTCGGACATCGAATCCTTGCGGAAGATGTTCTGGTCGAGTTGTAACCAGAGATAGCTCAGCGTGTCGGGAGAGTTATTCTGATAGCTAATACTCTCTCGGCCGGTAAGGCGTCGGTTGGTCTCATCCAATACCGCAGAGATCTCATAGTCGACTTTCTGCTGCCAGTATTCGTGCCCCGGCATACCGCCCGCATTACGCCAAGTATTGGGCGTAGGCAGGGCCTCATCTAATTGACGGAATTTGTCCTCGAAATCGCCCTTGGTCTGTTTAACTGTATCGCCAATAGCACTAAAGGGGGTAAGGGTGACGACTAAAAACGCGATAGATAATTTGCGTTTTGACAATAGCGTTCGCATTGCAGGGCTCCTGAGTGGGGTCGTATTCTGGAATGGGGCAATGATAGCCTGAACAATCTACTGGCCCAACACTTTTCGCGCTAAACAGGCGTTTTCTTGAGGGCCTTATCGGGTTAGTATCAGGCGCTGTTCGCCGCCTTGGCGCCGGCGCTAATCTTTTGAACGGAGAGTGAGCATGCAAGAGAATGTGACACAGGACCTAGAGCCAGGTCCGCTAGAGAAGCCTGAGCATGCAGAGCGCTCCTTGCTTTTAGCCCTAGTGCCACTACTCGCCTTGTTTGCCCTGCTCGGACTGAACGTCGCCTTGTATGGCGATGACTCCCTCTCTGGGGCGAATCAGACGGCCTTGATTCTCGCCGCAGCACTCGCCGGCGGCATCAGCCTCTTCCTCGGAGTGCCATGGGTCGACATTCAAGAGAAGATGCTGGAGAACATTCGAGCAGCGACACCGGCGATCCTCATTCTGCTGATGGTTGGTGCGCTCGTGGGTACTTGGCTGATCGGCGGCATCGTGCCCACGATGATCTACTACGGCCTGCAGATATTTAACCCCGCTATATTCATCGTGAGTTGCTGCATCTTAACGGCGATTGCCTCGATCGTGATCGGCAGCTCCTGGTCTACCTCCGCCACTCTCGGAGTGGCGATGATGAGCATCGGTTATTCGCTCGGTTTCAACCCCGGTTTGGTCGCGGGCGCGATCGTCTCGGGCGCTTATTTTGGCGATAAGATGTCGCCGCTATCGGACACCACTAACTTAGCCTCGGGTGTCACCGGCGTGGACCTGTTTACCCATATTCGATACCTGAGTATGACCAGTGTGCCTTCCTTCTTGCTGACACTAGTGTTGTATCTCTTCATTGGTTTTTACTTCGGTACGCCGAGCGTCGAGGACACCACCACTGCGCAGACCCAGGCGGTGTTGGCCGAGCGCTTCAATCTCAGCCCATTGCTATTGTTCGTTCCTGTCGTGGTGATCTTCCTGATCGTGAAACGAGTGGCGGCCTTGCCGGCCTTGTTCGTCGGGATGCTCTTAGGCGTGGTTGCCGCACTGGTGTTGCAATACCCCTTACTCATAGAGTTGAGCGAAGAGCTCGGTGGACCCTATCAGGTGATTATGCAGGCAATCTATGGCGAGATCGCATTGCCGACAGAGAACGTCGTGCTCGATGAATTGCTGCAATCCGGTGGCATGGCGGGCATGCTCAACACGATCTGGTTGATCATCGCTGCGATGACCTTCGGTGGCGTGATGGAAGCCTCGGGGTTCTTGCAGAAGATTACCCGCGTTTTGATCAGCCGCGTGCGCAGCATCGGTGGCCTTGTGACGGCGACAGGTGGCACGTGTCTGCTCACCAATGTCTCGGCATCCGATCAATATCTTGCGGTCGTGGTGCCCGGGCGCATGTTTATTAGCGCCTACAGAGACCGCGGCTTGGCGCCGCAGAATCTGAGCCGGACTCTCGAGGATTGCGGCACGGTTACATCGGTACTTGTGCCATGGAACACCTGTGGTGCTTTCCACGCCGGAGTGCTGGGTGTGGCAACTCTGTCGTATGCGCCCTGGGCGTTGTTCTGCCTGATCAGCCCCTTTATGACCATGTTCTTTGCGTGGGCGCAGATCCGCATCGCAAAGCTAGAAGACTGAGCCTCCTTAGCGCTTGCCTAGCCACATAGCATCTAGGCTGATGGGGCCTGCGCCTTTTGCGAAGATGGCAAAATAGACGAGGAAGTACATGGCGGCCAGTTCGCCGTTGTTGAGTGTGGGGAACCACGCAGCGTGTGCGCTAAGGTAGGCCATCACCATGAGCACTGCGGCGAAAAACGCGGCGGTGCGGGTGAACAGGCCGAGCAGTATGAAGGCGCCGCCAAGCAGTTCAATGAATCCCGCCACCCAGAGCATATTGATGCCGAGATCGGTGCCGAAAAAATCCATTCCCCCGAGGAAGGGCTGGGGCCTCTCTCCCAATAGCTTGGCATAGCCATGGGTCATAAACATCGCGGAGCTGAGTACCCGCAGCAGGGTCCAAGACAGCGTGTGACACTTAGCGGCGATGGCGTTGATTAAGTTATTGATCGCATTCATGGTGATGCTCCGGGAGTCTAGGTAAGTAATTCTGGGGCGTGCCTTGCCAAATCATACTATTAATACGCGGGTCTGAGATAAGAGAGATTGAGGGTCTACAGTACGATGAAACCGTTGTTGATTGTGAAGACTGGACAGACACTGCCCGCACTGCGCGCATCGGGTGAAGACTTCGAAGATTGGATCATGCGTGGCCTGGCGATCGATCGCGGCCGCGTGTTACTCGTGAATGCCTACGCAGAAGAGGCACTGCCCGAACTCGATACTATTGCGGGCATGATTGTCACAGGCTCTCCGGCGATGGTGACCGATCGTGAGCCGTGGAGCGAACGCTGTGCTGCGTATTTAGCTGAGGCGGTGAATTTGTCGGTGCCAGTGTTGGGGATCTGCTATGGCCATCAACTCCTCGCCCATGCCTGTGGAGGAGAGGTCGGCTATCATCCGCAGGGCCGGGAGATTGGCACAGTCGCTATCGACAATACGGCTGCGGCGCAGCAAGACTCCCTGTTCGGCGCGATGCCCGAGCGTTTCCTTGGTCACACGACGCACTCACAGTCCGTGCTGCGGCTGCCTGAGGGCGCGGTACTGCTGGCTAGGAGTGTGCACGATGCGCATCAGGCGTTTCGCTTGGGCGACAATGCTTGGGGCGTGCAGTTCCATCCGGAGTTCGATGCTCAGGTCATGCGGGGCTACGTGGGGGAGCGTCGTGAGGAGTTGCTCTTGGAGGGCTATGACATCGATGAGCTCAAAGAGGGTGTCTTCGAAACGCCCGAAGCCACCCATCTACTGCGCGAATTTGCGCTGCTAACGGGCGTAACCTAGTCGGCCGCCGCCTCGTTGATCATGGTGACCAGTTCCACTGCGGTGCGCGGGGTTGGCACTATGCGACCGTCGAGGAACATGGTCGGGGTTGAGCGCACGCCGGCACGAGTGCCGCCGCGTTGATCGTTGCGAATCTTCTGAATGAGCTCGTCGGACTCGATATCTTGGTGGGCCTGCTCGAGATCTAGTCCCAGCTGCGTCAGATAGCCATCGAACTCGGACTCGATAGCGCCTAAACCTGCCCAATAGCCCTGATTGATAAACAATAGATCATACATCTCCCAGAACTTGCCTTGGCGTCCTGCGGCCTCCGCATAGGTGGCCGCCTCCCACGCATGGGGGTGGGTGCCTGTTAAAGGGTAGTGGCGGAAGACCATCTGTGTGCGATTGCTGATGGCATTCCAGGCCTGGGCGACGACGTTGTGTTCGGTAGCGCAGGCTGGGCATTGAAAATCGGCATAGATCACCATCTTCACGCCCTCGGGGTTGCCCCGCACGTGGTCGACATCGGCAATCTCGTCTGGGGCATAGACAGGGCCTTGGCCCATAAGGGCATAGACGATAGTGATGAGCAGCAGTGGCACCAATAAGATGGTGGCGACCTTGGCGATCAGTTTCTGTCTGGTATTGCGGTTTTGCGCCGACTTTTGCTTTTCTTCACGGATTTTACGCTGTTCTTCACGCTTGTTCATTGCCAGAAGCCTCGGCGCGGACGCAGGATCGTCAGAGCCTTTTTAGGATGTAAGTGACCCAACACTATAAAAGAAAACGCGTATTAAACCAATGCGGAAAGGCTTAAACGGCGAATACGTAGCCGATCTTGAAGCCGACGTGCAGGCCCTGATCGGTATTCATGCCGATCTTGCCTTCGCATTTGCTGAAGTCGATGAGGCAGTGGGAGGCTGTTTCGATAAGCCCAAGCAACAGGCTGTTGGTGATCAGATAGACGATGCCGCCGTGCACGAGGGAGTGCGCAGCGAGCCAATAATACCAGCGGGGGAAGGTGCTAGCCTTGTTGTGGTGGATGTCGCTATGGCGATTCTTGCCGCGCCCCATCGCCTCGGACTGCAGCACGAAGTCTGCGAAGGCATGGCCAACGAGTAGTTGGAAGAATAATTCGAAACCCGGCATCAGTAGTCCCTCTGAATGACAATGCCTCGCTGTAAGCGTAAGGCACCTGAACATCTATAGCATTATTCGTCTTCGTTTGGACGCTTATTGGCCCAGCAGAGCGGACTTTTATGAGCGTTTTGCGCATAAACTCACAGTTCTGCGCTGTGTTGCGATTCGCCATAATCGACTACTCGCAATCGAGCTGGGCGGTAGCCAATGTACGGGAGGATTGACTAGAAAAACAGCCGAAATAGGGGATGTTTCGGGGTAGGTTTAATCTTCAGTCTTGAATGAACAGGGCTGGGTCGACACGCACATTATTGAGATTGATGCTCCAGTGTAGGTGTGGGCCGGTGACGCGGCCGGTCTGTCCAACCTTGCCGATCTGTTCTCCCGCCTCTACGCGGGTGCCGGGGACTACGTCGATCGTATTCATATGGCAGTACAGGCTGATCAGGCCGTGGCCGTGATCCAGAATGATCGTATTGCCATTGAAGAAATATTCCCCGGTAGAGCGCACCACCCCGGGGGCTGGGGCATAGATGGGCGTGCCCTCGGGCGCGGCGATGTCCATTCCCGAATGGGGAGCGCGGGGTTGCTCATTGAAGAAGCGCTTGAGTCCGAATGAGCTGCTGCGCACTCCAGCAACCGGCGCACGCATTGCGAATACGGGTTGCAGAGTCTCATCCCAGTGGGAGAAGGCCTCGTTCATTTCCGCGCTTTCGCGATTGATGCGCACCATGTCATCGTTGTTTGGATTGACCTGGCGCTCATTGGTAATAGTGAGTCGCTGCTCGACATAGAGTTTGTCTTGCACGGTGAAATAGCGGCTTACTTGTGTGCCATCGGCAGACTCGAGGGTCAGCGAGTGTTCTCCGATTGCGGCATTCAAGGGGATGCCGATGACGGCATACTGAGCGCCTTCGAATTCCACGAGCATGATCTTATCGTTGCGATAGCGGCCCTGCGTGGCCGCCATGGCGGTATCGATGATGGCGATGCCGCCGGGAACATTTGCGCCAGTAGGAAGACTCGTCACTTCGACGGCATGGGCAAAGAAAGGGCAGAGCAGAGCCACACAATATATGAGGATTCTTCGCATAAACTAAATTCCTATTCGCTAATGCTGTTACCGATTTTGCCCGGCGTTTTGCCAGTGACCACACTGCTGATTGAGCCGTCCGCCAAGCGCGTTGTCAAGCTGTCACCGACCTGCACGGACGGCAATTCACGCACCACGCCGCCTTGGGCATCGAAACTAATACTATAACCGCGCTGCAAAGTATTGAGAGGGCTAACGCCATCGAGGCTGCGAGCGAGCTGTGCGAGCTGCGCTCTCTGGCTCGCGATTCTCTGTAGGGCTCCTCGGTGCAGGCGCTGCAGGGTGGACTCGAGGCGGTCGCCCTGTTGCTGTAGGGTATGCACAGGAGAGCGCGTATGCAGTCGACGTTGCAGCTCCCGCACATCGCGATTGGCGCCGCTCAATTGCTGGCGCATGGCGCGCAGCATCCGCCCCTCCAGCATATCGAGTGTCTGCGCATGTTCCTGCAGGCGTCGGCCGGGGTGTTTGAGTTGTTTTAGCAGCCAGAGTAACTGCTGGGAGGAGCGCTGTAGGCGTTCCCTGATAATTTTGCTAAATAGCTGCCCATAGCCGTCGAATAGCGAGAGCATCTCGTCTTGATCGGGGCTGAGCAGTTCAGCTGCGGCGGAGGGGGTAGGGGCGCGCAAGTCTGCCACGAGATCGGCGATGGTGAAATCGGTCTCGTGCCCTACGGCACTGACGATGGGCAGCCTGCTCTCGAATATCGCCCTAGCCACGGCCTCCTCATTGAAAGCCTGCAGATCCTCTAGCGAGCCGCCACCACGCCCGACGATGAGTACGTCTATGGCGAGTTCGCTACTGCGCCGGTTAGCAAGACCGATCGCTTTGACAATGGCGGCGACGGCTTCGACACCCTGTACCGGCACAGGCAGCAGGGTAATCTTTATAGCCGGGAAACGACGCCCGAGAACACTGACGATATCCCGAATCACGGCACCCGTGGCAGAGGTCACCACGCCGATATGGCGCACGTGTTCCGGCATGGCACGCTTACGCTCGTTAGCGAATAGGCCCTCGTCAGACAGTTTCTGCTTGAGCATCTCGAAGCGGCGGCGCAGGGCGCCATCGCCGGCCTCCTCGAGGCCGCTGGCAATTAGCTGATAGTCGCCGCGGCCTTCGTAGATGCTGAGGCGGCCGCGCACGATGATCTGCATGCCATCGCGGGGCCGGAAGCGCACGCTCATATTGCTATTGCGAAACATCGCACAGCGTATCTGCGAGCCGTCGTCCTTGAGCGTGAAATACCAATGCCCGGAGCCTGGCGTCGAAAGATTCGAAATCTCCCCCTCGACCGTGACATTGCCGAAGTGATTCTCGAGCAAGGAGCGCGCCATGCGGTTGAGGCTGGTGACGGAGATCACGTCGCGAGGGGCAGGAGTTGGGGGCGAGTAAGACATGGCGCCATGATAGAGCAGCGATCGAGGGCGCACAAACCCTTGCGCTCAATGAGCCCTAAAAGACTGCTAAGACGCTGCGTTTGCCAATACTAGCTAAAACATTGATATACCCGTGATCGTGCCATGATGGAATTATGGTAAAAACTCACTTGGATAAAGACATCGACTGCAAAATGGAGAATCGACAAAGTGAAACAGTTAAATGATGAGCAAGGAAAGGCGTCGCAAGTAGATGGGGAGGAGAGCCTGCAGCGCTATTATGTCTGGGACCGCGGGGTGCGCTGGTTTCATTGGATCAACGTGATTACGGTGCTGGGCTTGATCGCGGTAGGCACGGTTATTCTTAACGCCACAAGCCTAGGTGTGAGCAGTGAGGGCAAGGTAGACCTCAAGATACTCCACGCCTGGATCGGTTATGTCTTCGCCCTGAATCTGTTGTGGCGAATAATCTGGGGTTTCATTGGCAGCCCCTACGCACGTTGGGGTGCCATATTACCTGGCGGGGCCGGCTATGGTGGGCGGCTTAAGCAATGGTTACTAGGGGTGAGAGCAGGCGCCGCCCCGAGCTATAGGGGGCACAACCCAGCCGCGCGCTTGATGTTGGCGCTTCTGTTCTTTGTGCTTGCTACCCAAATGGTGACAGGCCTCGTATTGGCGGGAACGGATCTTTACTTCCCGCCATTCGGACACGAATTTGCGGAGTGGGCCACCGCTGCAGGAGAAGACCATAGCAAGCTCGAAGGCCTAGTCCCCGGCGCCAAGGAAATGCTAGATCCGGAGGGTTATGCAGCAATGCGCCGCTTTCGAGCCCCGTTCATTGAAATACACGAGATTGGTTTCTGGGTAATGTTGTTGGCTATTTTCGGGCATATAGCGGCCGTTGTAATCAGTGAAGTGAAAGAGCGCGATGGCCTAATCTCGGCAATGTTTAGTGGCTATAAAGTTTTTCGAGACAAACCTAAAGATTAAGTGCGAATTTAGGCTCTCTTAATATTGAATTAAGATTAGAGCGCTAGGGTAGCGTCATGTTCTAGACCTTCGGAGTCCGTCATGTCAGCTACCCTTTGCGCGAGCAGTCCCAATACTGCCGATCCACTACTGTGTCTACACGACGTATACGCGCCCGCTCGCCATGAGCTAGAGGCGTTCATTCATTCTCGCTATGCCTCTATCTATCAAGCCAATATCCAGCATTTTCTGCCCTTCTTCCTCGCGACTTGGCAGGGCTCATTGCTGCAGGGAGCGCTGGGTTTGCGCCCGGGAGCCTCTGGCGCATTCTTCGTTGAGAAATACCTAGACACTCCTATCGAGGACATAGTGACCCGGCAGCAGGGTGAGGATGTGCCACGCGCGCAGATCATCGAAACGGGAAATCTGGCCGGCAGTCGTGGCAGTAGTCAGTTCCTGTTCGTGATGTTGACCGAGGTTCTGTATAGGGCGGGTTTCCGTTGGATTACCTTTACCGCCACGCCCCTGGTGATCAACTCTTTGAACCGCCTGGGTTTCGCTCCTCAGGTGGTATGTGAGGCCGACGTCGCGCGCCTCGGTCCGCAAGCTAGCGACTGGGGCAGCTATTACGACAATAAACCGGCGGTGGCGATCGGCGATATCGAGCAAGCGTATCGGACGCTGCAGACCAACGAGCTGGCGCTGAAGCTATTACAAGAGCATCGACCCCAGATCGACGCTATCGTCTGTGCGCTAAGTGGCGCACTGAGGGCTGAGCGCGATGAGTAAGCTGTGGTCGAGCATTAGTCAGCACGCACACGGCAAACCGAATGAGGTGGCGGTGCTGACTTTCAACAAGCAGTTGGCAGACTCCCTGACTTGGCGGCAACTTCATGATCATGCCCAGGCGCTCGCCAAGCGTCTGCGTGCCGACAAGGTCAAGCTGTTGGCAATCCACGCAGAGAACTCTCCAGCTTGGATAGTCGCCGATGTCGCGTGTTCTTATGCGGGCATCGTGGCCCTGCCCTTGCCGAGTTTCTTCTCGCCTAGGCAGGTCCAGCACGCCCTGCATAGCGTGCGAGTCGACGCCGTATTAACTGACCAGCCAGAGTCTTTGCTTAGCAATACCGGTGCGCAATTCAGCGGCGAGGAGCAACTCGCTGGTTTGCATTATTTGACTGCGAATGAGGCGCAGGGCAGCGGTGCTAGCAATGCGGCGCTGCTGCCACAGGATACGCAAAAGATCACCTTTACCTCCGGCTCTACCGGCACACCGAAGGGGGTGTGTCTGAGCGAGGACAATCAGCAGGCAGTGACGGACTCGCTGCTCGATGTGACGCGCACCTGCGCCATCGAGAGACATCTATGTGTTCTGCCACTGGCCACGCTGCTGGAGAATATCGCGGGTGTGCATGCCCCGCTGCGCCGCGGCGCGCAGATAGTGGTCGCCGACGAGGAGAGTCTGGGCTTCAACGGCGCCTCGGGTTTCGCCTTGCACGTATTCCTAGATGTGCTCGCGCGCGTTCGACCCAATAGCATGATTCTCATTCCACAACTGCTCGAAGCCCTAGTGATGAGCTGTGATGCCGGTTGGCAATTGCCACAAAGCCTGCAGTTCATCGCGGTTGGCGGGGCAACCGTCAGCCCTAGTCTACTAGAGCGTGCATGGGCGCATGGGCTACCGGTTTACGAAGGCTATGGCCTGTCCGAGTGTGGCTCTGTGGTGACCCTGAACTCACCGCTCGCACGTAAAAATGGCAGTCTTGGTCAGGTGCTCAGGCACACTCGAGTAGAGATCGTAGATGACGAGATCATCGTCAATGGTCCTGGCTTCCTCGGTTACGTCGGAGACGCGGCGTCTTGGTCGCAGGATGGGGCTAACAGACGCGTCGCGACCGGGGACTTGGGCTCTTTCGACGCAGATGGCTTCCTGCATTATCGAGGCCGGCGTAAGAACGTACTCGTGTCCAGTTTCGGCCGCAACATCTCGCCGGAATGGGTGGAGGCGGAGCTTGGGGCAGAGGCAGAGATTGGGCAGTGTTTCGTGTTCGGCGACTCACGCCCCTTCTGTGTGGCGCTGATCGCTGCGCGAAGCACTGCGCTCACCGATGCGATGCTTGACGCCGCAGTGGCGCGCGTGAACGCTAAGTTGCCGAGCTATGCCAGGATCGAACGATGGCATCGTATGGCACGGCCCTTGTCCCGCGGGACTGGGCTGGAAGCAGATATGTTGACCAGTAATGGCAGGCCGCGCCGCGCTCAGATAGAGGCACGCTATCAGGGCGAGTTGGCACTATTGTACAGCGACAACCCTATAGTCGAAGCAAAATCAGCAGTGAATTAAGTGGAGGAAGAAGTAATGTTCTATGAGCAATTGAAGGCAGCAACCGAAGCGGATCGTCAGCAACTGATTAGCAGTGAAATCATCGTGCGCTGCATGGCGCGTAATGTGACCCTGCCCGAGTATATCGACTATCTGACACAGGCCTATCACCATGTGAAATTCACGGTGCCGTTGTTGATGGCCGTGGGGGCACGGCTCCCAGAGAGTTACGAGTGGCTGCGCAATGCCGTTGCAGAATACATTGAGGAAGAGTTAGGGCACCAAGAATGGGTGTTGAACGACATCGCGGCCTGCGGGGGCGATAAAGACGCCATACGCAACAGCAAGCCCGCCATTGAAACGGAGCTGATGATCGCCTATGCCTGGGACATGGTGAACCGTGTCGACCCGATCGGCTTCTTCGGCATGGTGCATGTGTTGGAGGGCACCAGCGTCAATCTAGCCGACTATGCGGCGGATCAGATTCAAGCGACATTGAAGTTGCCGGAACAGGCGTTCAGCTATCTGCGCTCCCACGGCAGTATCGATCAGTCCCATATACAGCATCTCGAGCAGCTGATGAATCGTTTCACAGAGCCCGCCCAGCAGGAGTTAATCATACACAGCACTAAGATGTTCTATCGACTCTATAAAGGCGTCTTCGACAGTGTGTTGCGCTGTACACAAGACGACCCCATCAAAAGTGCTGCGTAGGCAAGAGGCGACATGAATTTACTAGGCAAGACAGTCGTGTTAACAGGCGCCGGTGGTGGAATCGGGGCCTGTCTCGCACAGGAGTTGGCCAAGTCGGGAGCACGCTTGTTGCTCGTCGGACGCGAGAGCAAAACGCTAGAGCGCTTGCGCGCTATTTTGCCGGGTGGTCCTCTAACCCATATGATTCATGTTGCGGATCTGTGCAGCGCACAGGATCGAGAGGCTCTATCTCTGGCGTGTGCTGACGCCCAGGTCGATGTCCTGATTAATAACGCCGGGGTAGGGGAGTTTAATCTGCTTGAGAACAGTAATAGTGAGGCCATCGCGGCCCTGCTCGATCTCAACCTCAACGTGCCGATCCAGCTCACGCGCCTGCTATTGCCGGCATTGAAGGCGCGTCCAACGGCTGCAATTATCAATATTGGATCCGCCTTGGGCAGCATCGGCTATCCAGCGTATAGCGTCTATAGCGCGAGTAAATTCGGCTTGCGCGGGTTCAGCGAGGCGCTGCGGCGAGAGTTGTCCGACTCCAATGTGCGAGTCATGCATTTCGCTCCACGCGCGACCCGTACGCCGCTCAATGACGCCAAGTCTCAAGCTATGAACACCGCGCTTGGCACCGCAACGGATGCCCCTGAGGTGGTCGCCCAGGCGCTGCTGCGCCGCATCCACGGCAATCGTTGGCACGCCTCGGTGTTCGGTTGGCCAGAGCGTTTCTACGCCCTGCTCAACGCCTTGAGCCCCGCCCTTACCGACGGCGCAATAGAGAAACAATTACCCGAAATTAAACGGTTTGCGATGAACGAGTCGTAGTCCGAATAGTACGCATCTTTAACCCGCATAGGAGAGAGAATATGAGACGACAATCCCGCATGATCATTTTTGGCTTATTGAGCGGCTTGCTCGCGGCAGGCTCTGTGCACGCACAGATGAACCCAGAGGTCGCGGCGTTGCAGCAACGCTGGGCGGAGGTAAACTATCTGCTCAAGGGTAAGAGTCAGATCGAGGCCTTCAATACCCTGATAGAGGACGCGCGCAAGGTGACCGACGCGGACGGCACGAATGCCGAGGCATGGATCTGGAGCGGCATCATTCGCTCCAGCTATGCGGGCGCTAAGGGCGGCTTGGGGGCCTTATCCGCTGCGAAGGCGGCAAAAGCGGATCTCGAGAAGGGCATGACGATCGATGCAGAGGCGCTCGATGGTTCTGCCTATACCAGCTTAGGCGTGTTATATCTGAACGTCCCAGGCTGGCCCGTTGGCTTCGGGGATGAAGAGAAGGGAGTCGAATACCTCAAGAAAGGCTTAGAATTATCGCCTTCCGGTATCGACTCGAACTATTTTTATGCAGAATACCTCTTCAAAGAAGATGCCTTTGCAGAATCTGCTCGCTATTTGAACCGCGCCCTCAATGCCCCGTCACGGCCGGGTCGTGAGTTGGCCGACGAGGGTCGTCATGGCGAGATCGAGGCGATGCTGCAGGAGATCGACGTTAAGAGTTAATTGGAGGACTCCCGATGCAGGTGTTGCTGGTCGAAGACAATACGCTTTTGGCTAGTGCCATCGTCCGCGCCCTAAAGAGCGCAGGCTTTAGCATTAACCATGTGGACCGTGGCGATCAGGCGCTGAGCGCAATTAAGACGTCGCAACCCGATATCGTCGTGCTCGACCTCGGCTTACCCGATACCGATGGGCTAGAGGTGCTCAAGTCTGCCCGCAAATCGGGGTTCAGCAACCCGGTCCTAATCTTGACGGCCCGCGATGCCACCTCGGATAAAGTGCTTGGGCTAGACGCCGGTGCAGACGATTATCTCGCCAAGCCCTTCGAGATCGATGAGCTCCTAGCTCGGCTGCGTGCGCTGGAGCGGCGCTTGAGTAATGTGAAGAGTCACTCGATCGAGATCGGGGGTGTCGAGATCGATACCAATAGTCATGAGGTGATGATTGCGGGTGAGAGCATTAGCATGTCGCGCCGCGAGTACATGCTCTTGAAGGCCTTGATGGAGAGTGCGAATAAGATACAGACCCGAGACGTATTGGACAGTAAGCTCTATAGCTGGGGAGAGGAGGTTAGTAGCAATACCGTCGAGGTGCATATTCACAACTTACGCAAGAAGCTTCCGTCTGGCTTTATACAGACAGTCCGGGGAGTTGGTTACGTAGTCAGAAAACAGGCTGGCACTGGTTAAGGACTCATGGCTTCGATTCGGCTGTTTCTAACATTTACCCTGATCGCCATTATTGTCTTGGTGAGTTTCCTGTCGTCTCTGCGCGGGTATCGGGAGAGTATGTCCGAGGCGGAAACCCTGTTCGATATGCAGTTGCAGGAACACGCCAAACTATTGAGTCTCATCAGCCCTAGCACAAACACCTCCGGCGCAGCGAAGCTCCTGGAAGAGTTAGTGCTGCCACAGCAGAGTGATCTGGAGTTGAGCGCGGAGAGTCTGATCGCCTACCAGGTGTTCGACGATCAGGGTCGCCTGGTGATGCGCTCGGTGGTGGCGCCGTCTGCCGCGATGAGCCCGCTCGAGGTCGGCTATTCCGATCGCAATTTTAGTGGCTACCGCTGGCGCGTGCTGGTTGTCCATAACCCGGATGCGCAACGCTGGGTGATGGCGGCGCAGCGTGTGGATGTGCGTTACGAGTTGGCCGAGAGTGTCATTCTTGAGGCCGTGATCCCGACGGTGTTGAGCATACCCCTCGCGGCGCTGCTGATTTGGTTTATCGTGGGCTATGGTCTGCGCCCGATCGAGCAATTGGCCCAGGCCGTGCGCAGTCGAGAGGTCTCGGATTTGAGCGCGGTGCGGCTAGATAATGTGCCCCGCGAGCTGACGCCACTGACGCTCTCCACCAACGATTTGTTAAGACGCCTGCAGTCGTCTTTTAACCGCGAGAAGCGCTTCGCGGCGGATGCCGCACACGAGCTGCGCACCCCGATAAGTATCTTGAAGGTACAGGTTCACAATCTACTCGAAGAGATGGCCGCACCGAGCGCGTCCCTGCAAGAGTTGCAACTCAGTATCGATGCCATGGGACATCTTGTGGAACAAATATTGGTCCTAAACCGCATGTCACCCGATCAATACATGGTGCAGTTTCAGCCAGTCGACCTGTATAAACTCGCCCAAGAAGTCATTAGCAGCGAGTACGAACCGATACTCGAGCGGGAACAGCACTTTGATCTTGAGGGCGGCAGTGCCACAATTCGCGGGGATGGCACCGCGTTGCGTTCCTTGATCTCGAATCTGGTCGCCAATGCATCGAAGTACTCACCGGTACACGCGCGAATTCGCATGCGTATCGCTCAGCGTGGCACACGTGTGAGCCTGTTAGTGGAAGACTCCGGGCCAGGAATACCATTAGATTATCGCGAACGAGTCTTCGACCGCTTCTACAGACTCGACGGCGATCGTCATGCCTCTGGTGTGGGCGGTTCGGGCCTAGGACTGGCGATCGTGAAGCACATCGTGGAGATGCATGGCGCCGATATATCACTATCAAGCTCGAAAGAGTTAGGCGGCCTGTGCGTGAGTATTCAATTTGACGCGGTCCAGAATAAGCAAGATCACAAGGGCAGGCTTTCATGAAAATGAACGGGAATTTAACGACAGGGCGGAGTTTTTTCGCGCGGGCCTTGCAGGTACTTTTGTTAACGCTGCTCTGTTCTGCGGCGTGGGCACAAATACCGGTCTTCGAAATCGAGATTCGCGAGCATCTATTTTTTCCTGCCGAATTTGAGATTCCGGCCAATCAGAAAGTGAAACTCATTATCTACAATCGCGATGCGACCCCCGAGGAGTTTGAGAGTTACGAGTTGAATCGCGAGAAAGTGATAGTCGGCAATAGCCAGGGAGTGGTGTTCATTGGCCCATTGAAGCCCGGCGAGTATCCGTTCTTTGGCGAGTTCAATCTGAAGACCGCATTGGGGAAAATCATTGTTAAATAAGCGAGCTGTTCTGGGAGTTCGGTCAACATGACTGATGCCGTTGTAATCGTATTACGAGAAGTCTTAGAGGCGATGCTGCTGATTTGCATGCTGATGGCCTCCTCTACTGCCATGGGCTATCGTTTTCGTTGGATGGGGCTCGCACTGCTGTTCGGAGTGTTTGGCGCGACTGCCTACGCCCTGCGCCTAGAACAGATTTCAATGGCATTCGAGGGCTTTGGTCAAGAGATAGTGAACTCCACGCTCCTAATCGCAATCGCTGTAATGCTCGCAGCGCACAATTACTTGGCGGTAAAACAACTCTACAACCCCCGTTATAAAGTTCCCTATGGGCTGTTTCTGCTCGTGTTCGTCGGCACGGTGAGTATGGCGATGACGCGTGAAGGGGCGGAGATCTATCTGTATGGGTACTCCTATGGGGTGTTGGCGGGCAATATGTCGGCGGTATTCTCCGGTGGGGCGATCGGTGTGGGAATAGGCCTGAGCATCGGCACGTTTTTTTACTATGCGCTCAAGTCTCTTGCGCGCAATAAGCGTCTTGTCACCTGCTGCGTAGTCTCTCTAATACTGGCCGCGGGCATGATGGGACAGGCGGCCTTGTATCTGTCGCAAGCGGACCTGATGCCTTCGCAAGGAGCCCTATGGGACACCAGCAATGTCTTCGCCGAATCTTCTTTAATGGGTGAACTCCTCCACGCCGCGATCGGCTACGAGGCGAGCCCTTCCTTGACTCAGGTACTGCTCTATTTAGGCTCGGTTCTCACGTCCCTAGCGGCGATGTTTGCTGCCTGGTTTCTCTATAGAAAACCAGAGAGTGGGGAAGTGGGTGAGGCTAGATGAGGAGCGCACGCTATAAGTTGGCCGGTGTGGCGCTGCTGTGCAGTGCTGGAATGGACCAGGCCCTGGCCGACAATCCCGAACATCACAACGGAGTCGGCAGCGTCAACGATCCCTATGTGCAGGCCATGGAGCGCGAGATCGAGCTACGCACGATCTTCCAGACCGACGCCAAGTCCAGCGAAGATAATATTCTCCGGCAACGCATAAGTTATGGCTTCTCTATTAGCGATAGGGTGTTCTTGGAGGCCTATGCGATTGGCACCCGCCTTCCAGATCAATCCTTCGAATTGGAAGGCTATGAGATCGAAACCAAGATACAGCTTACCGAGCAGGGGGAGTACAACACTGACTGGGGCGTGATCTTGGAGTATGAGCGTCAGATCAGCGAAAGCATCGCGGAGTTAGCGACGGTGCTTGTGGCCAGTAGGCAGTGGGGCAATTGGGTGGGCACACTCAATCTAGGCATCGAGTATGAGTTCGGATCGAATATTCGCGATGAGATTGACCGTTTCGCCTCTGGGCAGTGGCGGTATCGCTATCGCGAGGCTTTCGAGCCTGGGGTCGAGTTCTACGCCGATGAGTTTACATTGGGAATTGGGCCCGTTCTAACGGGGGTAATACGGGGCAATGGGAACAATAAATGGCATTGGGAGGCGGGTTTGATAGCGCCGTTGAATGACACTACTCCCGATCAAACCTTGCGTTTTTTACTCGAGTGGGAGTTCTAGTTCGAAGACTTAAGATTAGCTTAAGTTACTGTCTCTAAGATGTGACAAAACGACTACAGTCACTGTTAGCTCTTGGAGAATGCATGCCGAATATCACTGCGTTTAGAACCGTCCTGCTGACCTTCTATGCGGTTTTCTTTATTAGCCTGTATCTGGCTTGGCAGCCGATAATGGGCGTATCTGCCGACCTATTCCTTCTGGCCGCAGCCTTCGTGCAAACCCTCGTATTGAGCTCTCCGGTCATAATTCTCTACGCGCTACAGCAGCATTTTTCCAAGCGTGGCTTGCGCACGCAGTGGCTTGTCTACGCGATGCAGGCGCTGTGTATCGCGATCATCGTGTTTATGTTCGCGAACTATAAATTGCGCGATATGTACGGCTTCTATGTGAATTTCTTCGTGGTCAATCTGCTTGTCACGCCAGGGGGTGTGGAGGCGATGGGAGTGTCAGCCTCGACGAATCGCACCTTGCTGTTCGCCGTGATTGTGTTGGCGGCATTGGTGATCGCAGCGCTGCGCTTCATTCCCTTCGAGCGCCTCTACCCGCGTTGGTTGAAGCGGCGTTATCTGTGGTCTTGCGCGGTGTTACTGCTGCTCTTTCAATCGGGTTGGTATGCGCTCTCCGAGTACAATTATAATCGTGTGATTCTCGGCACCGCCGGGCGCATCGTTTGGTATATACCGGTGACTGCCCGTGGTACGTTCGAGAGCCTCGGCGTGGAAATCAATCGGCCGGACGGTGCGGAGTTTGATGTGTCCGAGTCCGGGGGCAGTATCGACTATCCGGAGACCCCCGCAGTGAAATTCGATCAGCCTTACAATATTGTCTGGCTAGTGTCCGAGTCGCTGCGCGCCGATATGTTGACTCCCGAGTTCATGCCCAATACGTGGGAGTTCGCCAAGCAATCGCAGCGCTTCCTCAACCACTACAGTGGTGGCAATGGCACGAGAATGGGGATGTTCTCGCAATTCTATGGTCTATATGGAGGTTACTGGTTCGATTTTCTCTATTCGCACCGCGCACCGATGCTCATAGACCTGGTTCAGAAAAACGATTATGCGATGATGGCCTACACCAGCTCGCGCTTCTCGTATCCTGAGTTCGATAAGACAATCTTCGCGAGCCTAGAAGAGGCGCAATTACAGTCTTACACGGAAGGGGCTGGGTGGGAGAGAGATCGTAAGAATGTAACAGACATGCTGCAGTTTGTTGAGAACACACAGCAGCCGTTCTTCAGTTTCATGTTTTTCGAGTCGGCCCATGCCAATTATTACTTCCCCGAAGAGAGCATTATTCGTGAAGATTTTATCGATGATTTCAATTACCTGACCGTCGACATCGAAGAGAATATCGAGCGCATTCGCAATCGCTATATCAACGCGACGCATCATCTGGACAGCCAGCTTGGACGCGTTTATGACATGTTGGAGGAGCAGGGTTTACTCGACAATACGATAGTGGTGGTTACCGGCGATCATGGCGAGGAATTCATGGAGAAGGGGCGTTGGGGACACAACTCGACGTTTAGTCAGGAACAGATCAGAGTGCCGATGCTCATCCATATTCCAGGCCGAGAGGCGGGTGAGACCAGTATTATGACTAGCCATCTGGATATGCCTGCCACTATCATGGCAGCATTGGGTGTGGACATAGACCCATCGACTTATAGTTATGGCGATGATCTGTTTAGCCCGAACTATCGACGGGACTACACGGTTGTCAGCGATTGGCATGGCAATACTCTGGTCACGCCGGAGGTTAAAATGGTGTTTAGCAAGAAAGGCGCGGCCTACGATGACGTGACGACCTTGCTCAACGATTCACCGATCGATCTGGGTACAGTGAATACCGATTACCAGACCCCATTGGGTAAATTCGCGCGGGAACTGTCGCGCTTTTATCACTGATAAGATGACGAGCGAGAAGGTCGATTGGCGGGTGCATACTAAATTGAATGATTTAAATGTGATGCACGAAAAGAGTGCGCAACAGTTGTCGCAGGCAGGCTATGCAAGCTTCGACGACCTATGGGATCTCCCGCAGGATTTCGTAGAGCCCGCTAATATTCGGCGCAATGGCTGGAGCGGAGTTTCGACCTTGCAGGTCGAAGATGCGCAGGGCGGGCAGGAGACCTTCTACCTAAAGCGGCAAGAGAACCAGGCGCGCTATTCGCTGCGCTATCTCACCGGGGCACTCACCTTTCGCTACGAAGCCGATGCGCTATGCCTGGCGCAGGAGTTGGGCTGGCCCAGCGTGGAGATGGTTGCCTACGGTTTTCGGGTCCAGGCCGAGACGGGTGCCTCGCAGGGTCTGTTGATGACCCGCGCTCTCCCCCTGCCGACCCTCGCCGACTATGAGGATAAGATCTCGGACTGGAGCCTCTATCTGCCGCAATTGCGTCGGGTGGGAGAGCAGTTGCTGACTATGCACTTGACGGGTTGGCAGCATGGGGCCTTGTTTCCGGTGCACATCTTTATAGAGCTTGGTAGCGGCGATATCCGTCTAATCGACTTTGAGCGTGCCCGTAAGCGTTTAAGCCCTGCGTGGGCTGCCTATGCCGACTGGGTGCAGTTTATTCGCCGCAGTGATTGGTTGCCTGATGAGGCGCTCAACGCTATTGTGGCGAGTCATACAATAAAAATGCCGCGTATGTTGGAACGCCTACGCAAACGCTTCCCCAAGCGTAACTTCTAATACTAACTGGAGCCTTCCTCTATGACTGATGAGATCAGTTATGCCCGCGTAAAATCCGATGTCGAGTCCGCGCAGTCTTACAGCCACCGCAAACAAGACAAACACGAACAAGAAATGGCGATGCTAGCGCAGGCTTTCGCGAAGACTAAGGATGTCCATAAGGTGCTCGACGCACCCTGTGGAGTAGGGCGGGCCAGCATCTGGTTGGCACAGCAAGGCCATGAGGTCACCGGTATCGACTTAGGCGAGGCGGCCTTGGCACTGGCCGCGGAGCTAGCGCAGAAGGCTGGCGTCAGCGCCCAATTCGAGTCTCAGGACATCTTCGCGCTGACGTATGCGGATAAGGCCTTCGATGCCACGCTGTGTTTTCGACTCCTACACCATTTCGAGAGCGAGGCCCTGCAGGCCCGCCTGATCGCCGAAATATGCCGTGTCAGTGACCGTTATGTGGTGATGTCGCGCATTTCCCCTAGCTCCTTCACCTCCCTGCGCCGACGCCTACGCCGCGTGCTCTCTGGCAAGGCCATCAAACAATACCCTGTGAGCGCCGCCCAGCTCGATGCCCAGTTCGCCAAACACGGCTTTACGCCACTGGGCAAGGTCGCCCGTTCCGAAATACTGCACTCACTGCAGCTGCATGTGTACATGAGGAAATGAGGTCTGTATAATCGCGTTTTTGTTGATACGTGGAAATCTTATGTTGCGCATTGCTGAAGAAGCTTTGACATTCGATGACGTTCTACTAGTGCCTGCGCACTCTACCGTGCTCCCCAAGTCGGTTAACTTGAATACTCAGTTGACCGCATCGATCTCCTTGAATATCCCGTTGATCTCCTCCGCTATGGATACCGTTACCGAGGCTCGCCTCGCTATCGCCATGGCTCAAGAGGGCGGTCTTGGTGTTATTCATAAGAGCATGAGCGTGGAACAGCAGGCCCGTGAAGTCCGAATGGTGAAGAAATATGAGAGTGGGGTTGTAAAGGACCCTATTACGATCGCTCCAACTGCCACCATCAGCGAGCTTATCGCCCTGATGCGTGAGAATGACATCTCCGGCATGCCGGTGGTAGAGGGAGCCAATCTGGTTGGTATCGTCACGAGCCGCGATGTGCGTTTCGAGACTAACTACGATTCGGCGGTCTCCACTATAATGACGCCAAAGAAAGCCCTTGTGACGGTGAAAGAGAATGCCAGTCATAAAGAGGTGAAGGACCTGCTGCACAGGCATCGTATCGAGAAGATTCTCGTCGTCAACGATGCCTTCGAGCTGCGCGGCCTGGTTACCCTGAAAGACATCCGTAAATCAGAAGATTACCCCAATGCCTGTAAAGACCAGTTCGGACGCCTGCGCGTGGCCGCTGCTGTGGGTACGGGTGCAGACACGCCTGAGCGCGTCGCGGCAATCGTCGAGGCCGGTGTCGATGTAATCGTGGTCGATACCGCCCATGGCCACTCCCAGGGCGTCATCGACCAGGTGCGCCGCATCAAGGGCCTATACCCGCATATTCCGGTGATCGGGGGCAATATCGCGACCGCCGAAGCTGCGAAAGACCTTGCCGAGGCAGGCGCAGACGCAGTCAAAGTGGGCATCGGCCCCGGCTCTATCTGCACTACTCGAATCGTCACGGGTGTAGGGGTGCCGCAGATGACCGCCGTGTCCAATGTGGCGGAAGCCTTGAAGGGCACTGGTGTCTGCGTAATCTCCGATGGCGGTATTCGCTTCTCTGGCGACATCGCCAAGGTGATCGCCGCTGGCGCCCACGTGGTGATGATCGGCAGTCTACTGGCCGGCTCTGAAGAGGCGCCTGGTGAAGTCGAACTCTTTCAAGGACGCAGCTACAAGGCCTATCGCGGCATGGGCTCACTTGGCGCGATGTCCCATAGCCAAGGCTCTAGCGATCGCTACTTCCAAGATATAGGTTCGGGCACTGAGAAATTGGTTCCAGAGGGCATCGAAGGGCGCGTCCCCTACAAGGGGCCGATGTCGGCAATCGTGCATCAACTCATGGGCGGGCTACGCTCGAGCATGGGCTATACCGGTTGCGAAGACATGGAACAGATGCGCACCAAGCCGCAGTTCGTGAAGATCACCGCCTCCGGGATGAGTGAGAGTCACGTACACGACGTTAGTATCACTAAAGAAGCCCCGAATTATCGGATGAGCTGAACTCAAAAGCAGGCAAGATCACCTTGAATATTCATAGCCAGAAAATTCTCATTCTGGATTTCGGGTCTCAATACACTCAGCTCATCGCGCGTCGCGTGCGTGAGTTGGGCGTCTATTGTGAGATCTGGGACTACCAGTCAACGCAGGAAGAAATCGAAGCGTTCGCGCCCCAAGGCGTGATCTTCTCCGGAGGGCCGGAGACGGCCACTCTCGCCGATTCCCCCCGGGCACCCGAGTTCCTCTTGCAAGGTGGATTGCCATTGTTGGGCATTTGCTATGGCATGCAGACCATGGCAGAACAGTTAGGCGGCAAGGTCGAAGCCTCCAATAAGTCGGAGTTCGGCTACGCAAAAGTAAGCCTCTGTAAGCCGAGTGCGTTATTCGATGGCATTGAAGACAGGGTCACGATAGAGGGTCTTGCCGAGCTCGACGTGTGGATGAGCCATGGCGACAAAGTCGTCAAAGTTCCCGAGGGTTTCGCGACAGTTGCGTCCACCGAGAGTGCGCCGATTGCTGCGATGTCTGATGAGTCACGACGCTTCTATGGCATACAGTTTCATCCAGAGGTTACTCATACCGCACAGGGTTTACGCATTCTCGAGCGCTTCGTGCGCGAGATTTGTGGCTGCGCAGCACTGTGGACCTCGGCCAATATTATCGAGGATGCAATCGCCAAGGTGCGCGCGCAAGTGGGCACGGATCATGTGCTACTCGGGCTCTCCGGTGGCGTCGACTCCTCCGTGGTGGCGGCCCTATTGCACAAGGCGATTGGCGAGCAGTTGACCTGTGTGTTTGTCGACAATGGCCTACTGCGCCTGAACGAAGGCGAGCAAGTCATGGCCACCTTCGCGAAGAACATGGGCGTGAAGGTCATCCGTGCCGATGCCGAGGATCAGTTCCTTGGCGCGCTGGCGGGTGTCAGTGACCCAGAGTTAAAGCGCAAGGCGATCGGCAATACCTTCATCGAGATTTTCGATCAAGAGGCGAGCAAGATCGACAACGTGCAGTGGCTGGCGCAGGGGACAATCTATCCGGATGTCATCGAGTCGGCAGGTTCCAAGACCGGCAAGGCTCATGTCATCAAGTCGCACCATAACGTGGGCGGCTTGCCCGAAGATATGAAGTTAGGACTCGTTGAGCCCCTGCGCGAACTGTTCAAAGACGAGGTCCGCAAGATCGGTCTCGAGTTGGGCCTGCCCTACGACATGGTCTACCGCCATCCGTTCCCCGGCCCCGGTCTGGGTGTGCGCATTCTGGGTGAGGTGAAGAAGGAGTATTGCGACATATTGCGCCGTGCCGACGCCATCTTCATCGAGGAGTTGCATCGCGCAGACTACTACCATAAGACTAGCCAAGCCTTCGCCGTATTCCTGCCCGTGCGCTCGGTAGGCGTAGTGGGGGACGCGCGTCGCTACTCTTGGGTAATCACCATCCGCGCTGTGGAGACCATCGACTTCATGACCGCACGCTGGGCGCGTTTGCCCTATGAGTTGCTTGAGACCGTCAGTAATCGCATCATCAATGAGATCGCCGATGTGTCGCGCGTGGCTTACGACATCTCCTCGAAGCCACCAGCCACTATCGAGTGGGAATAGACTGACACTTGTTGGAGTTATTTTCTTTTGCTAAGAAAATTCTCAACCAAAACCCGGCGTATCTGCCGGGTTTTGACCTTTTATTTCCTTGGCAATTCTAGTGTAATTCCCAGTATCTTCTGTTCATATTTTTCTAACCTCTCAACATGAGGAAGAAATAATCTTAAGTTGGTTCAGAGACTGTGCCACTATCGTTGCCTCGCCGAGGAGCCCGTGAAAAGCTACGCGTTTTCGTCGAACTGAGATGTCGCGCCGGCTTGAGTTGAGCCAATTGCGTAGCGCTTGCGTGATACCGCAATCGAAGCAGGGGGCGCGTGAGCTCAAGACTAAGGTATAGTTTTAATGTTCGCATTGTTTGCGGACAGGACAACTCACTACGAAATGGGTCGCAACGCAGTAGGACGGGCAAGTCAGTCAATCAAGGAGCCTTCATGACGCCTAAGGAACCACCAGAAGCCATACCCGAGCGAGAACTGAGACTCGCTCTGGTATGTTATGGGGGCGTGTCGCTCGCCATCTACATGCATGGGGTCAGTCGCGAGATTCTGAAACTGGTGCGCGCGTCTCGTGCCTATCACGCGGTGCCCGAAGATACTGCCAGCAGCGCGAACTATACGGACGCAGCCCCTCATCACGGCGAGCTCGATACAGAAGCTGTCTATTTCGAGATGTTGCAAGAAATTGGCAGCCATGTCCGCCTGCGGGTAATCGTGGACGTGATTGCCGGAGCTTCGGCAGGCGGCATCAACGGCATTATGTTGGCCCGCGCGCTGGCCTTCGATCTTTCCCTCGATGCGCATCGTCGGCTGTGGTTGGATCTTGCAGACATCGAGTCTCTGCTTGACCCTGCCGCGCGGCCCTCGCGCCTGTCAAAACTCTATATGCGTCCGCTATTCTGGCTGGCAAAGCTGCTGCGTCGACGTCGCAGTCGCCATACGGGTGAGGTCGGCGAGGATCCGGAAGTTCTGCAAAACCTGTCCCTGTTCATGCGTTCACGCTGGTTTGAGCCCCCACTCTCCGGCCCCACCATGAGTAATATGATGCTCGATGCGTTGGAATCACTCGGTGAACAGAGCGAAGAGGGCAATCAATCACTGTTGCCGCCGGGCCTGCCATTGGAATTGTTCGTCACGGCAACAGATTTCTGGGGCTCACCGCAGATCATTCCCTTACATACTCCCCCCACCGTACGCGAGCGTGAGCATCGCCACATTTTCCACTTTCACCACCAGTTCAGCCGGAACCGTGACCTGCACCCCTCTACACTGGGTCGCGATCATCTGCCCTCGCTGGCCTTTGCTGCGCGAGCCACTAGCAGCTTCCCCGGTGCATTTCCGCCCCTGCGTCTGGCAGAGATGGACGCAGTGCTTGAACAGCGTGACACCGATTGGGCCGGTCGCAGCGCCTTCATTGCACGCCAGTTATGCGGCGGGCGGCGCAGCAGTAAAAATGCCGATCAGGCTGCCTTTATCGATGGCAGTGTGCTGATGAACAAGCCCGTCTCTGTGGCTTTGGATGCTGTACAACGCCATCCTACCAACCGGGAAACGGATCGTCGTCTGGTATACCTGGAACCCAGTCCAGAACCCGAAAGCGAACTCGCACACGAGACTCCGGGGTTCTTCACCACGATTCTCGGTGCACTCTCTAGTATTCCTCGCCACCAGCCCATTCATGACGACTTGGATTGGATCGCGCAGTTCAACAACAAGGTGCATTTGCATCGTGAGGTTGCCGACGGAGTCCGCACCCAAGTGTTGGCTGCCATGGGGAGCACTCTCAGCGCCGCACTGCATGCAGCAGCACCGACCGCAGCGACCATTGCCGCATGGGGTCGGGACGCCAATGCCCGCGCAGCGACCGACGCGGGCTATGCCTACGAGGGCTACTCGCGGCTGAAGGTGCTCGGGCTACTCGATGAGCTGGCCGAATCGTTTCAGAGCTACACCGGTGGTCTAGCCCGCGCCGAAGCCGTGGCGCGACTGCAGGACTGGGCCCGCACGATGCGAATTCGTCCGCTGGGTGACACCTCGAGCAGCTCTCGCGACCAGGAGGCTGCACCCTGGGTACGCTTCCTGCGTAACTACGATATTCGCCACCGCCTGCGCCGGGTAATGCTGCTCATCCGCCGTGTAAATGAGCTTTACACCGACCCTGAAACGATCCGCATTGTGCACTATCGGAAACACCTAGATATTCTCAAGTTGCGCTTGTATGCCCAAGCAGAGAGCCTACGTGAGCACATGGACTGGTGTGGGGAGCAACAGCAGCGCTCTAGCACAGATGTCCACGAGGATCCCCTGAACGCCTTCATGGTGCGGGTGCAAGAACGGCTCGATCTGTTGACGTTCGACAGCACACTGGAGGAAGAGCTGGCCACCTGGTGCGCCGAGGTCGGGACGTTGCATCTTATGCGCGAAGTGCTCACAACCTACTTAGGCTTTGCCCATTACGATGTGCTCACCTACCCGATGAGCAAGAGTCGGGAAATGGACACTCTTGAGCAGATCAAGGTGGATCGCATCGCCGTCGACGACGCTAACAGCTTACGCCAGGGCGGTGCACGCGAGATACTGAAGGGTGTAAAGTTCAACAACTTCGGGGCATTTTTCTCGAGACGTTTTCGCGAAAACGATTACCTATGGGGAAGACTAACCGCCGCCGAGCGGCTTGTGGATATCGTCGGAAGTGCCGTACCCGAGGCGGTCGCCGGCGGTTTAGACCTGCAGGACTACAAACGCCGTCTGTTTCTCTCCATCCTGCACGCTGAGGCGCCACATCTAAGCAACATCAGTGACCTGATTGCCGAACTGGAAGCCAGTGCCCGGCAAATGGGCAATAAGCCAGCTGAGGCACCAGTGAACGGGGTAGTGCTCGACTGATTGGATATAGCCCTTTTTCTGTCGCGGTGCTGCGTGTCTCAATACGCCGGCGCACACCACCTAGACAGAATTTTATCAAAGAATATCACCTGTACTTTTTGGCGCCAGCAAGCCGATTCTGCGAAACCATAATTCCAACGGAAAAGTCACCAGAGGCGGAATCGACGCCAGCACTGCCAGCAATGTCGCCCACCATGGCCAGCGTAGGCGTAGCCCGGCGAAGATCGCGACGAAGAAATAGACGAGAAAAGCGAAGCCGTGCACGCGTCCAAACAGCCAGACACCTAGTTCGGTGGTCTCGGTCACGTACTTCAGGAACATGCCAAGCAGAAGTCCTAGCCAGGTGAAAGCCTCTATCCTAGCCACTATTGTAAAGATCATTCGGGTGTTCAAAAGCGTCTCCTCTGGTTGCGACCGCGGCATGGTTGCAGAATTTTGCGAGACTCGCCAGTTTTTCGCCAATGTAGAAGGCGGCTATGCATGCCGGCAAAATCATGTAATCTACGACCCTACAGTACTCAATGGATTCAACAAGAGTCGGAGAATAATAATGAGAATAATGACCCTAGTCTGCGCTGCGCTCGTCCTAATCCCCTCTATTGCGCAGGCACAACGCCCCGTCCGCCCACTGCTCCCCCTGCGCGCCTATACCCTGCAGGACTACCATGCAGTGGATTTTAAAGAAGCACTGGTCTTGCCGGACACGATGGAGGCAGCCTCCTATGCCGGTGTGGCGATGACCGAGCAGGACCATCTCATCGTGCTGAGCCGCAGTGCCCCACCTTTCCTGGAATTCGATTCGGACGGTCGTTTTGTGCGCGGCTTCGGCGCGGATGATCTGTTGCGGCGTGCCCACGGCATGTCCATCGACGCCGGTGGCAATATGTGGGTGACCGATGTGGCGGATCATCTGGTGATGAAGCTGGACCGGGATGCGAATGTGCTATTGACCATAGGCACCAAGGGCGAGGCGGGGGTATGGGACGAGGCCTCGGGCATGCACGTGTTAAACGAACCCAATGATGTGGCACTGGATTCTCTAGGCAATATCTATGTCGCTCAGGGCCACGGTGGCGATACCCCGAGGGTGATGAAATTCAGCGCGGCTGGTGAGTTCATTGCGCAGTGGGGCAGTCGCGGTTATGGGCCGGGCGAATTCGTAGCGGCCCATGCCATCGAGATCGATGGCAACGATGTGCTCCATGTGGCGGATCGCGAGAACATGCGCATACAGCGCTTCGATACCAGTGGCAATCTGCTGCGCGAATGGAAGTTCGACGCGATGGTCTGCGCAATCTTTCTGCATGAAGACGGCTTCATGTATATCACCACCGGCTTCGACGGCGAGTTAGCCAAGGTCGACATGCAAGGCAATGTGCTCGGCGCCATCGGCAGTCCTGGTACCGGCAACGGTCAGTTCGGTGAGGCCCATGACTTGGCGGTGGATGCGCATGGCAACGCCTATATTGCCGATGTGATCAATCGACGAGTGCAGAAATTCGCTAAGAAATAGGATTTCTTGCCCTTTGCCTAGAGTCCAAAGGGGAATGTGTCGAGCGTTCCCCTAGTCGATGGAGTCGTCAGAGGCTTGACGGCACGGGTTTCATCGAACCAGATATATTCATCGAACTGACGAGGCAATGAGGCATAGAAATAATGGCTCAGCAACTCGGACTCAGGCCGGTAGAGCACGCCGATAGCTCGCTCCAGTCGTTCGTCAAGTAGCCTTGTTCGGGTAATCTCTTGCATCGGTGTACGCAGAGGCAGCAAGAAATTATCGCTATGAACATCATGAAATATACGTTCATAGCTGTCGATATGTGATGGCTGTACTTGTTTGATCTCCATTGGGCCGCCCCATTCCGATGCCGCCGCGACGGTGCCGTGATCGGTACCGAAGCCGATGTGATAGGCTTGTTCGCCGTATTTCTGCCGCACTAGCTGACCGATATTGTACTCGCCTCGTGCGCTCATCTCGGTGGCACGGGCATCGCCTATATGTGAATTGTGTTCCCAGATGACGATCTTCGACTGCGTGCCCCGATAAGCCAGCACGGATTGCAGGGTCTCAAACATGTGCCGGTCGCGTTGATTCCAAGAATTATTCTCGGCGTAGTACATGGTGCGATAGTAGCGCTCGGCGTTTTTTATGAGGTGGGCATTCTGCTGAGCATCGAAGAAACTGTCGCCGTCCCCCTGTGCATATTGCAAACGTTTCTTCAGCAGGTCTAGCAGGACGGCGACCACATCGTCTTCACACGCCCTGTATTGTTGGGTCATCACAATCTTGCCATATAGCGCAGGGTCGTGGGTCCAGGGTGTCAGACAACCATAACGCTCTCTTGCTACCTGCGCCGTTTCGGGATCGACCGTTTCTAAGTATCCCAGCACAGCCTCGATGGAGCTGTCCAAGCTATACAGATCCAGGCCATAGAACCCCACCCGCCGCTCCGGCGATGAGATTTGTTCATTATGCGCTTTGAGCCAGCGCGTAAAGGCGAGAACGCAATGATTCGCCCACATCCAAGTGGGGAAGCGGGAAAAGGGTTTGCTTTCGAGTAGTGGGTTCGAGGCAATGCCCCGAATATAGCGATCTATATGGCTAGCATCGGGCCAATCGGCCTCCACGGCCACGCCTACGAAGCCCTTTTTTTCGATCAAGGCTTGGGTAATCTTGGCCCTCATTTCATAGAATTCGGCGCTGCCATGGGAGGCCTCCCCGAGTAATACCAGGCGGCTATCGCCGATCCGCTCCAGCAGCCTGTCTAGCTTGAGATGGTCGATGCTGGCAAAGTGTTCGCTGGATTCGTAGATCAATTCGGGCAGGGTCATCGAGATCTGCTCCGAGGCGGGGGCACTGGCCGATTCGTCTGCCCAGCCCGCAGCCCCGATCAAGGGCACGAAACGGACACTGCCTAGGTCCTCCTCCAGATATTCACGCTCACTGACGCGCCGCACACGTATGAGTTTTTGCCTGCGCAGATCCTCGCCTACGGGAATTAGCAGTCGGCCACCAATAGCCAGTTGCTGTTTGAGTGTGTCAGGAACCTTGGGGCCGCCCGCGGCGACGACTATGGCATCGAAGGGTGCGCGTTGGGGCCAACCCAGTGTGCCATCGCCATGCCGCACTTCGATGTTGCTATACCCCAAGTCCTCCAGTATCTGGCGAGCGGAATCTACGAGGATCTTGTGGCGTTCCACGGTAAACACCTGCTCGCTAATCTCGGCGAGGACGGCTGCGGCGTAGCCAGAGCCGGTGCCTATCTCGAGCACGCGATCCTCTGGCTTTAACTCTAGTGCGGCGGTCATTAGCGCGACGATATAGGGCTGGGATATAGTCTGACTAGCCGCGATGGGCAGGGGCGAATCGTTGTAGGAGAACTCCACCAACTCCGTTGGCACGAATGCCTCGCGCGGGACCGCGTTGATAGCGCCCAGAACGGCTTGGTCGGACAGACCCCGAGCGGCCATCTGGTATTCGATCATCTGCTTTCTCAAGTCTTCAAACCGGCTCATAACAAACTCCTGAAGCTGAAGGGGCGTCGAATACCCGCTGCCGAGCAGGATGCTGGCTTTGACTTGGGGAACTAGTGGGGGAGCGAGCCCAGCGAGGCGCGCTAAAATGGTCGAGCCGCCATCTCGAAATCGCGCCTATCGTGCTGCTGTCCCATAGCTGAGGTGATTCAACGGTTATCAGGGTCGCTGTTCCCGGCTATTACCCACAGGCCATGATCACAACGCATGAGCGTAGTGCCGCTGCGAACCAAGCTTCCCTCGGGAAAACTCCTGTCATTGAAAAAACAGGAAGCCCCACGATGCCTATCGTAGAAAATAAAATCTTGTAGATCGTTTTCATTTAACACTGGAGAGTTGCGCTTCTCCGAATCCTGCTCCCCTAGGTTTTTTATGCCATCCATATCCACTCCTCGATTTCCTGAAGCCCCCCCCCACAGGGTGCATAGCTGGTGAGTCGCCTGATATTGTGCCGCGAGAGGCGCCCGGTTTTCGCTCCAATCTGGCGTATTCTGGTGCACTAGCACCTCCCCGGATATAGGTAAATGTCCGATAGTCGCACTGTCTTTCTCGGGCATATTCTGAACAGTTGTTGCCTCGCGAAGTTTGCTCTATCGATGCTTCGGGCAAGCTAACCTAGGACAATTAGTTTGGCGGCTTGTGAATCAAATGTAGGGCTAGAGGCTTTTGCCGCTTACCAGGGCAACCGAGCAATTTTCTTATTTAATAGTCATGGGAGCTGCACTAGACTCTCTATTAGAGGATTGTCGCGAAGGTTTCAGGCGTTTAGCGCTGCCGATTAACTTGGAGGTGAGCAATGAAGACAGATCGGCCAGAGTTCTCTCCGGGTGCAGAGTCAGCAGCCAAAAAACTAACACAGGCGCCGATCTCTGAGCGGGCTACTAGGGTGCTTCTGGTGGATGACCACCCGACTTTTCGGGAGGGCCTAAAATCGCTGATAGAGCATGAGGGCAGCTTAATCGTTTGCGCAGAGGCAGATAGCGAACGCGGCGCGATAAAGGCATTGGAAGGCAAGGCCTTGGACATGATGATTGTCGATCTCAACCTTGGCAACGATAGTGGCTTGAAACTCATTCAAAGAGTAAGACTCGCCTATCCGCAGCTGCGAATTCTGGTCGTATCGATGTATGACGAGTCGATGTATGGCGAACGAGCGATAAATGCTGGCGCCGATGGCTATATATGCAAGCAGGATGAGCCGGAAAAATTAACCACGGCTATAGAGCGGGTCAGCAAGGGCGAACGTTATACCAGCAGGGGCTTGGCTGATCGCTTAGCGGAGCAGAAAGCGTCCGGCTGCGGGGCCGCGGTGGCTGATCCGGTTGAGATCCTGACAGCGCGTGAGTTGCAGGTCTTCGGCCTGATCGGGAACGGTTACTCAACCAAGGAAATTGCCGCCAAATTGCATGTCAGTCCCAAGACTATTGATGCGCACCGCGATCATATCAAGAGCAAAATCGGCATATCTGACAATAGCCGTTTGGTCCATCGCGCGGTTGAGTGGGGATTATCCCAATAATGGGGACCTGGCCCATCCGACCGTGATCTCTGTTTCACTGCGTTGCCTGCTCAGCTTTTCGCGTCGTGTTATATCATCGGGTGGGAAAGCCCATTAAACTGCGAAGTGTCACATCGTTGAGCGGGTAGCTGGTCCATCGCGGCCGGGCCGCAGGACGGTGGCGCTATCCCGATAAAGGAGACACAGAAGGTTTGGAAAATGGCAGGAAATAATGCAGGGAAAGACACGGAGGGCGGGTTGTCGGCTGGCCCGTCGGGTGAGGCGCGGCCAGTGGCGGGGGATCGCGGAGTCGTCGCCGTTGTCGGCATCGGCGCTTCGGCAGGCGGGCTCGAGGCGCTGAAGGAGCTGTTCAGCAATATGCCGGCCGATACTGGTATGGCATTCATCGTCGTGACTCACCTGCACCCAGGGCACACCAGTCTGTTGCCGGAGCTGCTGGACAAGATCACCGCATTGCCCGTCGTGGTTGCTACGACTGGCCTCAAAATCAGGGCGAATCATATCTATATCGGTCCGCCGGGAGGGCAGCTGTCGGTCCACGCAGGTAAACTGCAACGACTAGAGCAAGATGCCGAACACGCACCGAAGATGCCGATTAATTACTTTCTGCACTCACTAGCGCTCGATCAGCGCGAGCGGGCGATTTGTATAATTCTTTCGGGTACAGGGAGCGACGGTACTCTAGGACTACAGGAGATCAAGGCGCTGGCGGGCATGGTGATGGTCGAGGACCCACAATCGGCTAAGTATGCCGGGATGCCGAGCAGTGCGATCGCCACCCATCTGGTCGATTTCGTGCTGCCGGCGACGGCCATGCCAACGCAGTTACTACAGTATGTATACTCGGCTGGCCTGAACGTGCTTACAGAGGGTGAAGAGACGGATGAATCTGACGATGAGTCGCTTCAGGAGATTTTTGGCTTATTGCATCGACACACAGGCCAAGACTTTTCCGCCTACAAGAGCAACACGATCCACCGGCGCATTGCTCGACGCATGAATGTGAATCAGCTCGAAAGCTATGCACGATATTTGCGCTTCCTGCGCGATACACCGGAGGAAATCGATACTCTGTTCCGAGAGTTATTGATTAACGTCACCAATTTTTTCCGCGACCCGGAGGCCTGGGAGGCGCTCGCCGGACCAGTGGCAGAGTTGGTCGGCTCACTTCCCGTAGGCTCCAACCTGCGCGTATGGGTTCCAGGTTGTTCAAGCGGTGAGGAAGTCTTCAGTATCGCCATCTTGTTAGACGAGTGTATGCAGGCGAGCGATCGGAAGTTAAAGGTGCAGATATTTGGCACCGACCTAGACTCGATAGTCGTGGATCATGCCCGTGCAGGCCTGTATGCGAAGGACGTTGTCGAAGATCTGACACCGGAGCGACTTGAGAAGTATTTTACTAATGAGAAGGGCAAGTACCGTATTCGTAAAGATATTCGCGCGATGACAATCTTTGCCGTGCAAAATATCATTATGGACCCCCCGTTTACTCAAATAGATCTCATCTGCTGCCGCAATCTGCTTATCTATCTCAATGCGGATATTCAACGCAAGGTGCTGTCCGTGTTTCACTATGCACTTAAGCCAGATGGGCTGCTGTTTCTCGGGTCCTCAGAGACCATTGGCTCTTTCTCCGACTTGTTCGAACCGCTGGATAAACGGTGGAGGATATTTCGTCGCCGAAAGAGCATTCCGGGGCGCCGGACGCTCCCAGAGTTCCCCCTAGCGCTAGGCATGGATGGTGTGCGCAACAATACCCGAGCAGAAACAAAGCAAGCAGGCGGCGTCCCGCGCAGAATCGAACGGGCACTCCTGAGCCGTTTCGCGCCGGCTAGCGTTATTGTGAATGAGCGCGGTGACATCGTCTATGTCCACGGTCGCACCGGGGACTATCTGGAGCCATCGGAGGGGCAGCCACGCAACAATATTCTAGAGATGGCCCGGGAAGGCCTGCGCCTAGAGCTGACCGAGGCTCTAGGGCAGGCGGTATTAGAGGATACCGAGGTGGTGCGTAACAGTATTCGTTTGAGTAGCCGAGTGGAGCCATCATTCGTCGACCTAAGCGTGATAAGGCTCGATCAGCCGGAGGAATTGCGTGGTCTTATTCTGGTGAGCTTTCGCCCTGCGTTGTCCCCAACAGTGGATTCGGGCAGCGCAGGCCTAGCCCAGCGAACTGACGTCGACGATAACGGCCAACTTCAACAGCTGGAGCGGGCAATAAAATTTATGCGCGAGACGCATAACGAGACTCTCGAGGAGCTGGAAACCTCCAACGAAGAGTTAGAGGCTCTCAACGAGGAGTTGCAAAGCACCAACGAGGAACTCGAAACATCCAAGGAGGAAATGCAGTCTCTCAACGAGGAGTTGACTACCGCGAACACCGAGTTGCAGTCGAAGCTAGAGGATCTATCCCTTGCCAACGATGATATGCAGAACCTGCTCAACAGCACCAAGATCGCTACGGTATTTCTCGACAATGGTCTCAAAATCAAACGTTTTACCAGGCAAGCCCAAGATCTGATAATGCTGCGGCAAGAAGACGTAGGCCGACCGGTCACCGAGTTGGTCACCAAGCTGCAGCATGAAGACTTAGGCGCAGACTGCCGCGGTGTGCTCAATACTCTGGTGTTTAAGGAAACGGAGGTGAGTACCAGCGATGGTGGTATCTACCTGATGCGAATCATGCCCTATCGAACAGCTACGAATGCGATCGACGGGCTGGTGCTGACCTTTGTCGATATCAGTGGGCTGAAGCAGGCCCAGCAAGAACTTCGGCATATGGCAGAGGTTTTCCAAGAGGGCACCGATCCGGCCATCATCGTGAATCTAGATGGCACTATCCTCGATCTGAATGATGCGGCGACTGCTTCCTACGGGTATGCCCGCAAGGATTTGCTGGGTAAATCCCTGCGCACTATCATGACTCCGGGGCGGCGTGAGGAGGTGGATATTTTGTTGAACCGCTGTCGTGACGGCGAAGCCATTAGAGATCTGCCATGGAGGCTCTTGAATCGCTCCGGTGCTGAGACAGCGGTGCGGCTGAGCCTGACGGTTCTGACTGGGGAGACCGGCGCGGTGGACGCGATCGCGTTCATTGTTAGGAGCACCATGGAGAAGGAGCCAGGCTAATGTCCGATAGGGAGTCGAGCGAAATAGACCACTCCGGGGCGGGCATGCGCCAACGTGCCAAGAGGATGGTGAGCACTGTGTCGACAGATGTCAGCAGAATGACATCAACGCAGATAAAACAGCTGCTCTATGAGTTTCAGGTTCACCAGGTCGAGTTAGTACTACAGAACGAGCAGCTGCGCGAGGCACAATTGGAATTGTCTCTGTCACGCGACCGTTTCGCAGATCTGTATGACTATGCCCCCGTCGGGTATCTCACTCTGGATAGCAGCGGCTTAGTCATCGAGGCCAATTTTGCCGCGGCGTCAATACTGGGCGTTGGGCGCGATCGTCTGCTGCGCTCGAAATTCTCTGATTTTCTCGCACCCTCGAGCCAAGACGCAGCGTATTTGTACTGGCAGAAAGTTTTCGCTATTTCGGCAAAGCATGTGATCGAACTGGAGCTGCTGCGCCCGGATGGAAGAGCGGCGACGGTACGATTGGAGAGTACCATTTTCAATCGTTCACTCTCCTCTCAATCTCAATCTCAATCTCCAACTCAGTGTCATATAGCGTTTAGCGACACCACGGATTTGAAGAATTTGAGGGAGTCGCTGCTTGTATTGAATGCAGACTTGGAGCGCAGGGTCGACTCTCAGGTTGAGGAGATTCGCTTGATGGCGAGTGCCTTGGCCAATCTCAACGAAGGCGTAATGATTACTAGCAATAGGAATGCTTGGCCTGAGTCCCAGGTTGTCTTCGCCAACGATGCCATGTGTAAACACCTTGGCTACACGCTCGAGGAAATATGCAAAGAAAAGCCGGAAGACTTGTTAGAGAAGTCGATTGACGCCTCGGCACTGGCACAGATAGCGGATCAAATCGCCGCCTTTGGCGTGTATCGGGGCGTGCTGGATTATACGAAAAAGGATGGTGAGAGAGGCGAAATTGAGCTCTCCGTCTCGCCACTTAAGTCTTCCAACGGCGAGAGTGTACATTTCGTCGTGCTGCTGCGGGATACCACTTCTCGCAAGCGCTATGAGCTCGCATTGCAGGAAAGAAAAGAGCGTGTGCAGGCGATTCAGGATGCGGTCTTAGATACGATTATAACGATCGACAATGAAGGTATTATCCAGGACTGTAACGCGGCGCTCGAGCGGACCTTCGGTTATACCCCGGCGCAGGTGCTAGGCTGCAACATTAATCTACTGATGCCCGAATCTAACGGACAGAAGCATGACGGTTTTATACATCGCTTTCTTGAAACGGGCGCGGCTCATGTCATCGGGAAAAGTCGGGAGTTGCGGGCCCTGCATCGGGATGGCCATACCTTCCCAATTGTCCTATCTGTTAGCGCCGTCGATCATCTAGGCCTCTATACCGGCGTTATTAGGGATATTAGCGCGATGCAACAACTGCAGAGGGAAATATTGCTTGCCGCCGGCAGGGTGCAGTGGAGCGTGGGGCAAGCCCTACACGATGGTCCGCAACAGGCGCTGGCGGGTCTCAGCCTCATGGCCAGGGGGCTAGCTACGGACCTCGATCGGCAAGGTTCTCCCCTGGCAGTGGCGGCTAAAGGACTCAGTGAAAGGCTCAAGGAGGAAAACAGGCTCATCCGATTATTGGGCAGAGGCCTGATTCCGGTGCAAGTCGGCGCTAGCGGCTTGGTGAGTGCCTTAGAGAGTCTGGCGAGCCAGATCAGCATGGAGAAGAACCTTCTTTGTGAGTTCGAGTGCCTCGAGGCTATCGATATCGAGGATCATTATATGGTGGATCAGCTCTACCATATCGCCCAAGAGGCTGCCCTCAATGCCGCCAATCACTCAGGGGCTGATCGCGTTACGATCCTCTTAAGCCGACAGGGACAGAGTATTTCCCTGCGCGTAGTCGACAATGGTTGCGGTTTTAAGCAGGCCGAGACTGGCGAGCATGGCTTAGGCCTGCGCATCATGCCATATCGCGCGGCGACGATAGGCGCCGTCCTCACCATTTCCGATGCTGCCGGGGGCGGCACGGTGGTCGAGTGCAAGCTCGACTATTGCGTTGCTAGCACTCAGGCTTGAGTTGTCTCCTGCTCTTGCCCAAACGTCTAGCCAATTTAGGAATACTCCCAGTCTAGATATCCGGTCTCTCTGGCGAAGTTATCCGGACTCCCCCTTTTAGCGCTGAAATTTACTTCCCCCTAACTGCTCCAATCATGTATTTGTTGTAAACTCATGGCTTTCCATCCGCCAAAAAGCTAGGAGTAGGACGATGTCACTCAGAATCAATGATATAGCGCCGAATTTCACCACTGACTCAACGGCAGGGCAGATTACCCTGCACGACTGGGTTGGAGACGGTTACGCCATTCTATTCTCTCACCCGAAAGACTTTACACCGGTTTGCACGACCGAGTTCGGCGCCGTCGCACAGCTGGCTGGGGAGTTCGAGAAGCGCAACACCAAGGTGATGGGCGTCTCTGTGGACAGCGTAGAGGAGCATAAGAAGTGGAAGCGCGACATTGAGGCCTTCGCCGGCGCGCCCGCGAACTTTCCCATAATAGACGACACGTCCTTGCAGGTTGCCAAGCTCTACGACATGTTGCCCGCCGATGCCTATCTGCCCGATGGCCGCACGCCGGCGCATAGTGCCACGGTCCGCACGGTGTTCATTATCGGTCCAGACAAGAAGGTGCGCTTGATGATCTCCTATCCCATGTCCGTTGGCCGTAACTTCGCGGAGATACTGCGCGCCCTAGACGCGATACAGGTGACCGACGGTGCGCCAATCGCGACCCCGGCCAACTGGGTGCCCGGCACGGATGTCATTGTCGCACTGAGTTTGAACGATGAGGCGGCCAAGGCCAAGTTCGGCGAACTCGACATCAAATTACCTTATCTGCGCTACGCCAAAGCCCCGAAATAGGGGCCATAGCGCTAAATAGTAGACTTGTGGCAAGCGGGACGGTTCTCGGTTTTATCCGCTGAGACCGCCCATTTGTCTCGGGTCAGCGCCATTGACTATGTCGAGATTTACAAAAAAAACAAGAAGATAAGTAAGAATCCTTGACAAGATTCTATTCAAATCAATAGAATCGGGGCCACGCTACATTTCGTTCTGTCTGCACAGGGTCGGATTCGCACCGCAATTAATCCGCTGCATTCAGGTCAGACAACAAAAATACCGTATCTTGTAGGATGGCCGACATGCCCAAAATCGCCCTCATCGTTCTGACGTTCACTATTTCCCTCGCCACGGGCCTTACTCAGGCGCAGACACTGAAAGGCTCTCGAAATTCGATGGAGCGTCAGTATCAAGTCGCCTTACAGAATGGCTACGGGTTCGCGAAGACTGCCTCCTTCGTTAACGAATACGTAAGCACCGGCGATCTGGTCCGGGTCAGTGCCAACCGCCATTTCGAATTGCATGATGTCTCCTTCCCCTACGCTAGGCCCCCAGTAAAGAATTTCATCGAGCAGATCAGCTCGCAATACTTCGCCAATTGCGGCGAGAAGCTTACCGTCACGAGCCTTACCCGTCCCATCGACAAACAACCAAATAATGCTGCTAGCGATTCGGTACATCCTACCGGCATGGCCGTTGATCTGCGCATTCCCCCGCTGGGCAAATGCCGCTCCTGGCTAGAACGCACCTTGCTTTCTATGGAACTGGCAGACGTATTAGATGTCACTCGTGAGCGTAACCCCCCGCATTACCATGTGGCGGTTTTCCCTGAAGTCGTCCATGCATTAGCCGACAATAGCACCACCAGCGACCACGAATACGTCGTGCGTCGCGGCGATTCTCTCTCCCGCATCTCCACCATCACTGGTGTATCGGTTGCCCATTTGAAGGCTAGTAATGGCCTGCGCAACGATATGATCATCGCCGGTCAGAAACTCCAGATACCAGCTGCGGCAAGCAAGCCGATCAATACCTCTCGTGTAAACGAAGTGGCTTCCTACGCCGAGCTGACCCATCGCGTGCGTCGTGGTGACACGCTGTGGCGCCTGGCCAAGCGCTATGGCACAACGGTAGATGCGATCAGCAAAGACAATGACCTAGCGGGCGACGCCCTGCAGATCGGTCAGGTATTGAAAGTCACTAGCAATCGTAATTCCCTGTAAGATTTGACCTATAGCGGCGGGGCTACCCCGCCAAACCCTCGAGCTCGCGCATGTCCGGCACACAAACCCATGAGTACTGGATGGAGCAGGCTATCGCCTTGGCCGAACAGGCCGCAGCGCTGGGCGAGGTGCCCGTCGGCGCCATCGTAGTCTCCGCAGCGGGTGAACTGCTCGGTTCCGGTTTCAATCAACCCATTCGTAGTCACGATCCTAGTGCGCATGCCGAAGTAATGGCGCTGCGCGATGCCGCCGCGCGAGTTGCCAATTACCGACTCCCCGGCTGTCAGCTCTACGTCACTATCGAGCCCTGTACGATGTGTGTTGGAGCGATGGTGCATGCTCGTATCGAGCGCGTGATCTATGGCGCCGCAGAGCCGCGCTTCGGCGCCGTTGAAAGTGGTCGACGCCTCTTAGATGAGGGCGGATTCAATCACCGTCTGCAATACCTCGGGGGCATCCTCGCCCCGCGCTGCTCGCAATTGATGCGCGACTTCTTCAAAGGCCGCCGATAGAAGGCTTTGCGCTGAACTAAAGGTTGAGTTTCGCTTGCAATGGAAGTACCGTTGCGAGATACACGAAAGCGCTTGCCCTCGTGTTTAAATCCTTTTCAAAATCACCCGTTTGGCTGCCATTAGAAAGATAATCGATGCGGGACGAACTCATAAAAACCCTATCCTACCCAGCGTCAATTCGCGGGCGCATCATGGGCCGAGCCTTAGCGATTATTGCCGCTGCGGTTTTGCTGGCCTCCTGCGTAGTGATCGAGATGCCATACCGCGCCTATGATGGTGACGAACGGCCTGTTTCCGAGCTGGCCCTGGTGCGTGGCGACTATTTCTATCGCAAGGACTGGCTCAATAGCTATATTGACGCGGTACGCTTTCAGAGCGTCGATGGACACGTGATCGAGAATTCCCGCGCGTGGGACGAGGTCTTGATGAGCCCCGGCGAGCGCGAAGTCGAGGTCTACTATTACTGGGACATGGGCGCTCGCAAGGGACTCGCCCCTGCGATTGCCAACTACGCCTCTTCTCGGGACACGGTGAGCCGCACCCTAAAATTCAATGCCGAGCCCGGCAAAATCTACGAAGTGAAGGCCGCACCCAAGCTTAGCGGTAGTCCGGGTGATATTACCTCCCTCGACTATGTCGATTTTTGGATCGAAGATAGTGACGGGCGTATCGTTCTTAGCCGTGCGCAAGGCCGCTTTCAGGCGGCCCCTTAAGCTATCCTAGGCTAAATTAGGCCTGACTTTTTCACCTCGATTCAAGTATCATTGCCAGCCTTAAGAACTCGCACTTAACCCTACTCAAGGCCCTTGCTTACCATGCTAGTTTTGCCCGGTGTATCGGCACTCTCTGCCTTTAAAAATGCCAAACTCCTCGCCACTATCCAGTCTCGCTTACCCGCGGTGGATGCCCTTAATGCGCGCTTCATCCATTTCGCCGATTGCGACGAAGCACTCGAGCCGGAGGAGTTGGATCTTATCAATGCCTTGCTCGACTACGGCTCGGCAAGTCAGTCGAGTATCGACACTAGCGCACTAGATGCTCAGCTGCGTGTCGTGGTGCCCCGCCCAGGGACTATATCTCCTTGGTCTAGTAAGGCCACCGACATCATGCATAACTGCGGCCTCACGAAGGTGCAGCGCATCGAGCGCGGTATTGCCTACCGAATCGAGTCTAAGCAGCGACTCGATATGACGCAGATCGCCATACTCGACACACTCCTACATGACCGCATGACGCAAGCCGTATTGCCTGACTTCGACGCCGCACTGAGCCTGTTCGAGCGTGCGCAACCGCGGCCGTTACAGGTCGTCGATATCTTGGGTCGCGGCGAGATCGCCTTGTCGGAGGCGAATAAGAGCTTGGGCCTCGCGCTCGCCCAGGACGAGATCGAATATCTCTACGAGAGCTTCAATCACCTCAATCGCAATCCTAATGACATCGAGTTGATGATGTTCGCGCAGGCCAACTCCGAGCATTGTCGTCATAAGATCTTCAATGCGACGTGGACGCTCGACGGAGAGGAACAAGACCTCTCGCTGTTTGGGATGATTCGCAACACGCACGCGAAGTCACCGGCCAATGTGCTCTCAGCCTATAGCGACAACGCAGCGGTGATGACCGGCAGCATAGCGGGGCGTTTCTTTCCGGACCCGAAAACTAAGCAATACGGTTACACGCTGGAGCCGATTCACATTCTGATGAAGGTGGAGACCCACAACCACCCTACGGCCATCGCCCCATTTCCAGGCGCTGCCACGGGCAGTGGCGGCGAGATACGCGACGAAGGCGCGACCGGGCGTGGCTCTAAGCCGAAGGCCGGCCTCGCCGGATTCAGTGTCTCCAACCTGCGCATCCCTAGCCTGCCACAGCCGTGGGAGGAAGAGGACTTCGGTCGCCCGGCGCATATCGCCTCGGCTCTGGACATCATGATCGAAGGCCCCGTGGGCGCGGCGGCGTTTAACAATGAGTTCGGCCGTCCTAATCTGTGTGGCTATTTCCGCACCTATGAAGAGCGTGTCGATAGCGGCAACGGCAATGAGCTGCGTGGCTACCATAAGCCGATCATGATCGCCGGCGGCCTCGGTAATATCCGCGAGCCCCATATCGACAAGGGGGAGATTCCCGTAGGCGCCAAGCTCATCGTTCTCGGCGGCCCGGCGATGTTGATCGGACTGGGCGGCGGGGCAGCCTCCTCTATGGCGGCGGGTGCGAGTAGCTCGGACTTGGATTTCGCCTCGGTACAGCGCGAGAACCCCGAGATGGAGCGCCGCTGTCAGGAAGTGATCGATCAGTGTTGGCAGTTGGGCGAGCGTAATCCCATCGTATTCATTCATGACGTAGGCGCCGGTGGGCTCTCCAATGCGTTGCCAGAGCTGGTCAAAGACGGCGGCAGAGGCGGGCGCTTCTCGCTACGGGATATTATCAATCTTGAGCCGCAGATGTCGCCGCTGGAGATCTGGTGCAACGAGGCGCAGGAGCGCTATGTGCTCGCCGTTAATCCCGTGGATCTTGCGCTATTCAAGAGCCTGTGCGCGCGCGAGCGCTGTCCTTTCGCAGTAGTCGGTGAGACCACGAAAGAGGATCACATCGAGCTGGTCGATTCCCACTTTAATAATAAACCGATCGATCTGCCTATGAGCGTATTGTTCGGTAAACCACCGCGCATGCACCGCGAAGCTATCTCTATCAGTGGCGCCGCAGTGGAGCTGGCCACCGAGGAGATCGAGTTGGCCGAGGCGATTAATCGGGTATTGAGTCTGCCCGCAGTGGCGAGCAAGAGTTTCCTGATCACCATCGGCGACCGCTCCATCACCGGCATGGTGAGTCGCGACCAGATGGTAGGGCCCTGGCAGGTGCCTGTTGCGGACGCGGCGGTAACCGCAGCCTCCTTGGAGGCTTACTGTGGCGAGGCCATGGCGATGGGCGAGCG
>DIAM01000005.1:62662-95071 GCA_002416505.1 Gammaproteobacteria bacterium UBA5078 | reverse complement strand
CCATGGCGATGGGCGAGCGCACGCCAATAGCATTGCTCGATGCCCCGGCCTCGGCGCGTATGGCCATCGCCGAAGCGGTCACCAATATCGCCAGCGCCGCGATCGCCAATATCGCAGAGATCAAACTATCCGCGAACTGGATGGTTGCGGCAGGGCATCCGGGTGAGGACGCGAAGCTCTACAATGCGGTCAAGGCAGTAGGCATGGAGCTTTGTCCAGCCCTAGGCATTTGCGTACCAGTGGGCAAGGACTCGATGTCGATGCGCATGGTGTGGGATGAGGCTCAAGAGAAGAAGAGCATTACGGCCCCCATGTCCTTGGTGATCTCCGCCTTCGCTCCCGTAATCGACATTCGCAAGACGGTGACGCCGCAACTGCGTACAGATCAGGGCGAGACCGATCTGCTCTTGATCGACCTTGGGCACGGCAAGGATCGCATCGGCGGTTCTGCGCTCGCGCAAGTCTATCGCGAGATCGGCTGTACCCCTCCGGACCTAGACAATCCGCAAGACTTGAAGAATTTCTTTGCCCTGATTCAGCAGCTCAATCAAGACGGCGTATTGCTGGCCTATCACGACCGCTCCGATGGCGGCGTGTTTACGACGCTAGCGGAGATGGCCTTCGCTGGCCATACCGGCATCGACATCCAGGTAGCTGAGTTGTTGGACGATAGCGGCAAAGACGCGGTGCGAGCCCTGTTCAGCGAGGAGGTCGGCGCCGTCATTCAGGTGCGCCGCGAGCAAATGAATACCGTGCTACAGATGATCGAGCAGCACGGCCTGTCCGATTGCACGCGCCTGATCGGGAGATTGAACACGCGCGACGAGGTCCGTGTGCTCAATGGCGGCAAGTTGATCTTCGAGGCCAGCCGAGTGCAGTTGCAACGGCTATGGAGCGAGACGAGCTATCAGGTGCAAGCAATGCGCGATAACTCTGACTGCGCTAAGCAAGAGTTCGACAATCTATTAGATGCCAAGGACCCAGGGCTGAGCGTGGCGCTGAGTTTCGATCTGAACGAAGACATCACTGCGCCCTATATCAATGTGGGGGCAAAGCCCCGCGTCGCGGTGTTGCGTGAGCAGGGTGTGAACGGCCAGGTAGAGATGGCCGCCGCCTTCGATCGCGCGCGCTTCGAGGCGGTGGATGTGCATATGACCGACCTGCTCGCAGGCCGGGTGTCTTTGGACGAGTTCAATGTGTTGGTCGCCTGTGGCGGCTTCTCCTATGGCGATGTCCTAGGCGCTGGCGGCGGCTGGGCTAAGACGATTCTGCACAATGACAAGATGCGGGCCGCGTTCGCAGCCTATTTCGCACGTGAGAGCACGTTGTCCCTCGGCGTGTGCAATGGCTGTCAGATGTTCTCACTCTTACACGAGTTGATTCCTGGTACAGAGAATTGGCCGCGCTTTGTGCGCAATCAATCCGAGCAGTTCGAAGGACGCACGACCCTCGTCCAGGTAGGCGAGTCGCCGTCGGCGTTTTTCTCTGGCATGGCCGGTTCGCGCTTCCCGATTGCGGTGGCCCACGGCGAGGGTAAGGCGGAGTTCGCGGCAGCCGGTCAGATAGATGGGCTGCATCGCGGTGGCAATATCGCTCTGAGCTATGTCGACAATTACGGCAAACTCACAGAGCAATATCCGCAAAACCCTAACGGTTCTCCAATGGGGATCGCGGGCGTGTGTAGCAGCGATGGCCGCGTGACTATCACGATGCCGCATCCAGAGCGCGTGACCCGTGCTGTACAAAACTCCTATCGACCCGATGACTGGGCTGAGGACGCGCCGAGCCTGCGCCTGTTCCGTAATGCCCGCCGCTGGCTGGGCTAAGCGGCCATGATGAAACTGTGCTGCTATGTCCCCGAGAGTCATGTGGAGGCAGTGAAGGCGGCCTTGTTTGAGGCGGGTGCGGGGCGTATCGGAGACTACGAACACTGTGCGTGGCAAGTCTTGGGGGAGGGGCAGTTTCGACCGCTTGCGGGTAGTCAGCCCTTTATCGGGACGCAAGACGCATTAGAGTCTGTAGCGGAGTATCGCGTAGAGATGGTCTGTGCGGATGAGTTCATTGCCGGAGTGGTCGAGGCGCTAAGGCAGGCTCATCCTTATGAGGAGCCCGCCTTCGACGTCATTCGGGTCGAGGACTATTAAGTCTCGTCTAGGCGCACCTTCATCTCGCCGACACCCACGCTCAATTCCACGCGATGATGGCCGTTGCCAAAGCCATGGCTTTCCTCGGAGACCATCGCGCGTTTGCTGACGGTGTCATTAGCGCCTTGTAGCACTGCGCTACCGACGCCTGCAGAGGCCTCTACGCGGCCAACGTAATTGCGCGCCAATGAAATATCTCCGGCACCTACACCGACCTCGACCTCCAACTCGGTATTCGCGAACTCAGCGGTTATCTGGCCAACGCCAAGCTCGATATGCGTGCGCGCGACGCTCGGCATCTCGACTCGCCAATGCGCTTTCACATGATCGAGATCGTCTTCGTTGAGTCGCAGGCTGAGGCGGTCGCCGCGCACCCGGTCTTCGATCTCTATGTCCTCGACGCTGCGTTTGTTAAACACGAAGTAGCGGCGCGTACCTTCTAGTTCTAACTCCACGCGTAGCTCGGTGCCGTCTATGTGCACTACTTCCATAGTGCCGATGCCGCCCTCGATATAGATCTCGTTGATATTGTCGAGGGAATAGCTATAGGTGTGGATCACCTCATCCTGCGAGGCCGATACGCTTGCGCTTAGGCTAGTGGCCGTTAGAGCCAGTATGGCGAATGCTTTGTTATTCATTATGTGTTTCCTTTGTAAGAGACACTGTGAATATAGCAATGCGTGTGCCAATAATTTAAATCGTTTAATTACAGTATGTTACGGATATTTCGCGAGGCGTGAGTACGGCGATTTAGTGTTTTTCACCACTTAGTCTGGTGGCTATGGCTAATCAGCTGTGTCTTTAACTGTCGCTCGCCGCTGTATTCCAAGTCGAACATTCGTACCGGGTATAACGCGCTTTTGCGGTCTTCGAAATATTGCTGCAGGGTGATCTTCACCACGGCAAAGGCGAGCTCGTCCCAAGGCACCTCGTGTTCGTCGAAGAGGGCGACCTCGAGGCTCTCTACTCCTGCCGCGAAGCTGGGGGTCTGTAGCTCGGTTCTGAAGAACCAATAGACCTGATTGATATAGGGAAGATTAAAGAGGGTATAGAGTTGGCAGTCCTGTGCTCGGACTATCGCCTTAGCCTCTTCGGCCGTCTCTCTGATCGCCCCCGCCAGAGTGGTCTCGCCGTTCTCCATGAAGCCCGCAGGCAGGGTCCACTTGCCTAGCCGAGGCTCGATTGCACGCTTGCATAGCAATACCTTGTCGCCATAGATCGGCAGTGTTCCCACAATATTATTCGGGTTTTGGTAGAACACGACATCACACTGCAGGCAGCAAAAGCGAGGCTTGTCGTCACCGGTTGGGACGTGGTGAGTAATGGGTCCTGCGCAATGCTGACAAAACTTCATAAGGCTTCACTTCGAAAACACAGCAAACACTCGCGGCAGCCCCGAATTGGGGGCTGCTGCGGTCATTCGATGCGTGTATTTATTGCGCTTGAGACGCTTCCCAATCTTGCCGTCGGGCACCGGCGAGGATGCCGGGCATGGCGTAATTGCCCTCGTGACAAGCGTACTCATACACGGAGCCATCGGTAGCATGGTAGCTCAATTCCGCAGTCCATGCTTGGCTGTAGAGATTGTCGTCCTCTACGGTGAAGCGATACACAATCTCAGTATCAGAATAGCGTGAGAAGCGCTCGGTAAACTTGCCATTCGCCGTGATGGGGATCGAGCTCTGCGCCATCTGCTCTGGATTGACATTGATCGTCTCGACCACTAACTCGCCATTCTCATACCAGCCGCGAGAATCCCCCAGCCATTGCTGCAGTACCGCAGGGCGCGCGTTGGCGCGTGCCTCGGCGGCGGACGCGTACAGGGGTATGATGCGTGCATCGTGGACCATCTCTACGAGGATCATCACGTAGTCATCGGTCTGCACGAATTGATAGGTGCTGTTGTAGAGCGTGCCCATCATGCCGGGGCCGGAGGTATTGCCGAAGCCGAGTAGGCAGCGCTCGGCCAGTGGCAGCGCCTCTGGGCCTGAGGTGTCTCCCACCCCTGTCAAATAGCGTGAGCCGAAGCTACGACGCTCGAGCCCGACAGGATTGTCGACGCGCGGTATCTGGCCGTTCTCCGGATTGATGATGTAGGAGCTGCGGTACTCCCCTTTGACCAGCGCCAGAGTCGAACCAGGGTCGACCCAGAAATCGTTGTAGGCGCGCAGCCCGAAGTCTAGTGAGCCTGCGGCGGGCGCAGCCCCCGGGGTGGTGGCCTCTGGTGCGTCGAACTCGCCGGCGGGCAGGCCGGCGATCGAGGTATTGGCCGCGATCTCTTGGGCCTCCTCGGCCGTGACGATGAGTTTTTCAACGTCACGGGGTCGAGTTAGGCCCGTAAGAGAGGCATTGGTCCAAATGCCTTCCAGATCAGGAATTGCGGTGTCTTGCGCCATGCTTAAGGGAGAGGCGAGGCTGACAGCAGCGCCTAGTAACGCGGATCGAGCGACGAGCGATCGTGCAGTGAACATAATGACTCTCCTGTTCGTAGCTCGTACCGCTCGCCTCGGCTACATGATTTAGAACAAAAGGTATCCCTGTCCGTAGCATTAGTAAAGCCCTAGGGAACGAGTAGGCGGATGATGCCGTCGTGCTTGTTCAGAAGGTAGACCTGATTGTCTGGGCCGTAACCGAAGCGCAGGTCTGCACGCCCAGCGATATCGGCGTTCTGGGCCGCGTTGCTTTCCTGAATGACCTGCAGGAAAGTCTTCGCGCTACCGCCATCGTTCAGTAGGATGCGGCGAATAGAGGCTTGGCCGCCAGTGTGTTGATCGTCTGCGCCGACATAGAACAGCTCGCCACTGGGGTTGTCGCCGAAGATTACCTTGTCTTGCAAGGCAGGGATCGCGGCGCTGCGGTAGATGACGATGCCGGTCACCGCTACCTGGCGCTGCAACAATGGGTCAGTATGATCGTACTCCGCGATCGGCCATGTCAGGCCGGCCTCGCTGCGTGGGCTCTCCATATCCACTTTTCCGCTGACATACTTATAGCTGCCCTCCCAAGTGTTCCACCCTAGGTTGGCACCCGGGGAGACTGGGCTGATCTCTTCGATCTGATTCTGGCCGATGTCGGCTAAGAGAATCCCACCATTGTCTGCATCCCAGTTGAAGCGTTGTGGGTTGCGCACTCCGTAGGCGTAGATCTCGCCGAGCGTATCGTCTTTGCCGTCATTGACGAAGGGGTTGTCGCTGGGTATGCCATAGCGCCCATTGTCACTATTTGTGCCGAGTGGGTCGATGCGCAAGATCTTACCGAAACGATTGGACAGGTCTTGGCCGACATTCATCGGGTCGCCGCCGCTGCCGCCATCGGCGAGGCCGACGTAGAGTAGACCGAAATCCTCCGCACCAGGTTCGGCTAGGGGATTGAACGCGATCTGGCTGCCATTGTGATTGGGGAAGGGCTGGGCGGCGCGGAAGATCTCGCGCGGGGCCCCGCCGTCATACTGTGCGGAGGAGGCGTCGTTCGCGCTCCATTCTAGTAAGACTGTGTCCTGTGAACGGCGCGTGCCACCGGAGACAAAATCTGGGTTAACGTCGGTGTTCGAAGTATCGGCATAGGTATAGAACTTGCCATAGCCCGGCGTGCCCATCTGATTGAATTGTGGATGGAAGGCGAAGCTTTGCACGCCACGCTCGCTGCCTGCGGAGATCACCTGCACCTGCCACTGCGGCGCGTTGATATTGATATACAGGGTCACATCGCTGCCATCGGCGTTCATGCCGTAGAGCTCACCCGTCATGGCGCTAACGAAGCGGCGACCGCTGCCAAGTTCTGTCAGCATATGCATCAGACGCGGTGCGAAGCCGGCATCGTCGTTGGGGATGCGCGCGTATTCAGTGAAGTTGACGGCGATGATGTCGGCGGAGGCCTCTATTGGAGTAGGGAAGGGGTCGGTGCTGAGGGATTGCGCGAACGCGGCGCTAGCACTCAATGCCATAAGGCCGGTGATGAGGTGTCGAAACATGATGAATCTCCGCAAGTATTTTCTGGATATTGGCGCGTGCCGTGGAGCATGGGATGCCGAAGCGGCTATTGTACAACAGCGTCACTTGGCTAGCCTCGGGCGGGAGAGGGTATCTGTCGCGGCTTAACAGCCGATGGTAGGTTTTGCTGTCGCAACTTGAGCAAGGCTAAGCGGCATATCCTCGTTTGGCGCACAGGCCAAGCTCGGAGAGTTCGCCAAGGCGGTGGCCTCAATCGCGGGTGCCTGTAATTGCAAATGGGCGAACAGCGCGCGGCCGTTGTCGGCAATCGGACGCAGGGGGAGGTCGCCGTCGCGAGTGGCGGGCATGATCTTCATGCGCACGGTGGCGCGCACATTGCCGCCGATGACGGTGACCTGCTGTTTTGCCTCGTCCACGCTCACCACGATATCGCAATGGGTTCTTGCTCCGACGCCGAGTTGGGCGCGGCGCTCGGCGATGTTGCGATAGGCGGGGCGACTGCCGCGACAGAGTAGGTCGCCCGGCACAATGGTCTGAGTACCCAAGGGATAGGCGCGATAGGCCGCTACCGGGTCTTGCGTGTCGCTAGCCACGATCGCCTGATCGATATAACTGTGATGCGCGATTGCGCGTTTGAACTGACCGCTATCCGCAAGGCCACCTTCACACATGACCCATGAGATAAACGCGGCGGACCATGCGTCGCGCCAGCGCGCGCCCATGCCCGCTTCGTCCCATGCCGCATTCTGGCGCTGTACGATCCAGTCGCTGTTCGGAGTGGCCGCCCAATAGCCCGCAATAGAGCTAGCCAGACGTTCGGCTTCGGTGGCAGTCATGCGAGGGTAGACGAAGGGGCGCCTAGGCCCCGGTGCCTGAGGCACGATCTCTCTTGGCTGGACATCGGTGCTATAGCCGAAATAGGCCCATTCCTGCACGGCGGTGTCCACGATGCGTCGCCTGACTTGCTCTAGCGGCAAGGCTCGGCAGCTACGATCGACGATGCTGATATTGCCCGGACTCCCTTGCACCCGCGCGGAGGGTGGGCGCACATCGAGAATATCTCGAGGGAGGCGCTCGGCAGATTCATTGCTCTGCCCATGCAAAATGGGAGTGGCGGCGCATAGTAGGGCGCAAGTGAGGAAAGCTTTAGAAACGAAATTCAAGTCATTAGCCCCTAGGCTCGGCTGGATTGTGCGTGGGCCGCGGCTGCGACCCTACGCACAGGATGCGACCGGGATTAGATACGATTGATTTCGCAGTGTAACCGGAATTTCTTGGAAGTGATAAAGGCTTCGACGTCGCGCAGGCGCGTTTCGGTCCTCTTGAAGACCTCGGAGCATTCCTGCATGGACATGGCGATGCTCGCCTCGGTCTCTTTGCTGCTCTTGGCGCGGCCTTGCGCCGTCATGTCGGCCATATCGTCGGCCATGTCCGACATATCGGACTCGTCGGCATGTCGCTTGCGGCGCGCTTTGCGGCCATGCTTACCATAGCCACGGCGTGGGCTGTCGGGATTGCGTTCTAAGACTATCCAGCAGACGCAGTAGGCGAAGAAGGTGAATGGGCCGAATATGAAGAAGGACAGCAGCGTAATCAGGCGGACCGAGAAGGTGCTGATCTCAAGATAGTCGGCAATGCCGCTGCACACCCCGGCAATGCGCGAATTGTAGGGATTGCGGTAAATCGCCTTGCGATAGTCGACGCTGCGAAAATGCTCGGCGGTCTTGGAGTCGGTAATGAAGTTGTGCACCTTGCCATCTTGATTGTCCTGCTTGAGCCACCAGTAGGCAACGAAGTAAACCAGGATCAGAGTTGGCCAGGTCAGGCAGGCGAGCAGGGCGATGATGCGAATCACCACCGTGGGCACCTCTAGGTAGTCGGCCAGTCCAGCGCAGACACCGAGGAAGCGTTTGTTCTCGCGGTTAAGGGTGAAGCGATTATTCTTGGCGCTCATGTTGCTCCCTCCAATCTGGCACTTCGGAGTCGAGAATTGACTCGAGGGTGTCGATGCGGTTGCTCAGAGACTGCGCCATCGCCGACAATTCCCGTATGTCATACTCGGTATCGGTAGAGAGCTTGACCTTCTTCTCTCGGCGCTGGTAGAGGATAAACATCCACAGCGTTATGAAGCCTCCGATTATAGAGATGAGAGAAATTGCGAATGTAAAGAAGTCCATTGGCAGTGCCCTTTGACGATGCTGGTTTTACTTGCTTAGTTTGTTCTTGATGTCTTGCAGTTCCTGATCGATCTTCTCACTGCGCGCCAATTCGTCAAACTCGCTGTGCAAATCCTTGCTCTCGCGATTCATGCTTTCAACTTGGCCTTCCATCAGATCGATCTTCTTCTCATAGTACTCGAACTTGTTCATCGCACTGTCGATATTGTAGTTATGCAACTGGCGGTTGACGTCTACACGAGATTGGGTCGCCGTTGTGCGCATCACAATCGTCTTCTGACGGGCGCGCGCATCGTTGAGTTTCGCCTGCAACTGATCGATCTCATTGCTGAGTTTATCTAAAGTCTCGTCCAATTTATGCATTTCATTGTCGAGCATCTCGACCGTGACATTAACGCTGGCGCGTTCCACCAATGCGGCCTTGGCTAGATCCTCTCGATCCTTGCTCATGGCGAGCTCGGCTTTGTTCTGCCAATCGTCGGCTTGCTTGCGCAGTTGTTCGGCACGGCGATGGAGGGTTTTCTTCTCGGCTATTACTTTAGCCGTGCCACTGCGTACCTCGACAAGGGTCTCTTCCATTTCCTGAATCACCATGCGGATCATCTTCTCAGGGTTTTCGGCCTTGTCGAGCAAGGAGCTGATGTTGGAGTTGATGATGTCTGACAAGCGTGAAAATATGCTCATTTGCCTTATATCCTCTGTTTGAACCGAACTTAGTGAAATTAAATCGAGCTTTTCCTGCGTATGGCAGAGTAAAAGCAGAATGTGTGCCAAAACTAAAAATATTTTTAAGCTATTGAATATATTGAAGATAAAGTTTTATCGGAATTTTGGAAAGCCGCTAGAATGGTGAAATTACGCAACTAGTGGTATTTTTCGCAAATCACTAATTTTGACCACTTCTGCGAGACAAAGGATTTCCCAATGCCACCAGAGATTTCTGCTCCACGGATGATAGGCGAATCCGCTGTGTTTCTTGAGATGCAGGAACATGTCTCGCAAGTGGCGCCACTGAACAAGCCTGTCTTGATTGTCGGTGAGCGCGGCACGGGCAAGGAGCTTATCGGTGCTAGGCTGCATTATCTGTCGCAGCGCTGGGAGCAGAACTTCCTCAAGATCAACTGCGCCGCTTTCAGCGACTCTCTACTCGAGGCCCAGTTGTTCGGGCATGAAGCGGGGGCCTTCACTGGGGCCACCGGCCAGAAGAAGGGCTATTTCGAGCGGGCCGATGGTGGCACCTTATTCCTAGACGAATTAGCCAACACGCCCATGGCAGTGCAAGAGAAGATCCTGCGCATCATCGAATACGGGGAATTTGAGCGTCTGGGCGGCAGCCAGCCACTTAAAGTGGATGTGCGTATCGTGGCGGCAACCAATGAGGACCTCCCCAGCCTAGCCCGTAGAGGCAAGTTTCGCGAAGACTTGCTGGATCGCCTAGCCTTCGATGTCATCACGCTGCCTCCGCTGCGCGCGCGCGCCGAGGACGTCATGATCCTGGCTCAGCATTTCGCTGTGGGCATGGTCAAGGAGATGGGGGGCGACTATTTCCATGGCTTCAACGGCAATATGGAACGGATGCTGTTAACCCACACCTGGCCCGGCAATGTGCGTGAGTTGAAGAATGTCGTGGAGCGGGCGGTCTACCAATGCCCCGACCGGCAGATCTCGCGTCTGGTGTTCAATCCCTTTGAGTCTCCTTACCGGCTCACACAGAGCGGGCCGGCTGCAAGTTCCACCGCGACGCCGAGCGAGGACAGCGGCGCCCTGGACAACACGGCAATACCGGATATCAGTGATGCGCAGACGCTGGATTTTATAAAACACATACAGAGCTACGAGATCGATATCCTCAAGCAGGCGATGAAGCGTTCGCAGTTCAACCAACGCAAGGCGGCAGAGTTTCTGCAGATGAGTTACCACCAATTACGCGGTTACCTGCGCAAATACGATCTCTTGGGCTGAGCAAGAACTCCAGCGCAGCGGCTCGCGCAAGCGCCATATTGCGCGCCATTGTTTTAGCCAGTGTTGAGTTTGATCGCGTGAGCGTTGCACATAGAGTCACAGAGGCCACCTACGAACATGGACTTTCAGTTCCCCGCAATTAATTATCTTTACCTGCTGGCCTGCATACTCGCGGTGGCATTGAGAGTCATCAGTAGCAGCCATGGCGGCGATCGTAGCAGCCGCTATTGGAATGCGGTGCTGCTTAGTTTTGTCATCTGGACCGCGGGCGAGTTTCTCGCCAATATCGGGACAAGCCTGCAGTGGCAACTCGCCTTCCAGCGCCTCGTCTATCTCGGGGTCATCTGTGGCGTTGTCAGTTGGCTCTTCTTCGCCATTCACTTCTCCGGCAATCAACGCTGGCTGACACCCCTAAGTGTCACCGTCATGCTCATAGTGCCTGTGGCGAGTCTGCTACTAGTGGGCACGGTAGAGTGGCATCAGTTGTTCTACGTCGATACTCGGCTGCTGTATCGCGACGATTATTATGTGCTCGATTTCGACTACGGCATCGCTTTCTGGGTGCAGATCATCTTCTGCAGCTATTTGTACACGCTGGCCGGTTCCGTGTTACTGATCGCCACCAGCCTGCGCCAACCCAGCCTATATCGTAGTCAAAGCATGCTCATCGTGATTGCGGCATCGATCCCCTTGGTCGTCAATATTATCTATGTGCTGGGTGTGGATTTCTCCGGTGGCTTCGACCCTACCTCCCTGTTTTTTGTGTTCAGCGCCATCCTGATCACCATCGCTACTCGGCATTATTATTTCTTGCGCGTAGCGCCGATGGCGCGCGACCTAGTGTTTAGGAATATCAATAGCGGCGTAATCGTCGTCAATCAGGCGCAAAATGTGACGGACGTTAATCCCGCGTTTGTTGAAATTGCCAGATTGCATTCCGATGATTTGATAGGCATGTCGCTGGAGCAGTTATTGGAAGTGACCTTCGACACCCGTGGCATGCATCGCTCCGCATTGGGTTTTTCTGGGCGCGTCATATCGCGCTATCGCGCGCGGCAGTTCGAGATCGACAGCATGCCGATCAACGGTTATCGAGATGAGCTGCTCGGGCAGCTTTTGCTACTTACCGATGTCACACAGATTCAACGCGCTTTAGATGAGATTGGGCGGCTCGCCCATACCGACTTGCTAACCCAGCTGCCAAATCGGCGCGCATTGATCGAGTGGGTGGACAAGCTAGGCCCGGTCGACACCATGTTGCAGCCGGTGATGATTGCGATGGCCGATCTGGATCATTTCAAGTCGCTTAACGATACTTATGGGCATCACTGTGGGGACTATATCCTCAAGGAAGTCGCGCGATTAATCGAGGCGCACCTGAGTAGCGGCGATGTGGTCGCCCGCTGGGGCGGGGAGGAATTCTGCATAGTATTGACGGGGCGGGACTGGGTGCAAGGTGAGAGCTTTATTGAGTCTCTGCGCAAGTCCATAGAGGATCATCTATTCAAATACGAAGGGCAGGAGCTGCATGTCACCATCACCTTCGGCATGGTGCGAAGGATCGCGGGTGAAGAGTTAGAGTTCGCTATTCATCGCGCAGACCTGATGATGTATGACGGCAAGCGTCGCGGACGCAATCGCGTCTCGTCACGCAGTACAAACGACTCCATACAGTGAACAGATGAAGCCGCCTACAGCAAGCCAAATTCATTTGTGGTGTGTCGATGCCGTGGCGCCGAGCGAGCCCCTGCGCGCCACTCTGAGCGCCTCCGAACTCGCCCGCTATGAGAGTATCCGCGCGCCGCGTATCAAGCAGCAATATCGGCAGGCGCGTTGGGCCGTGCGTCATGCCTTGAGTTGCTATGCCCCCGAGGTTGCCCCCGAGCAGTGGCAGATCTCACTCAATGCCTATGGGCGTCCTGCGGTGCATGCGCCGGAGCTAGCTTTCCCGTTGGACTTCAATATTTCGCATACGCGAGGTGCGCTAGTGATAGCGTTTACGGCGCGAGGATCTCTGGGCGTCGATGTGGAATATAGGCAACGTCAGTGCCGTGCCTTAGCGGTGGCGCAGCGCTATTTTTCAGTCTCCGAACTCGCCGACCTGCGCGAGCTGCCCGAGCCCCTGCAGCGTGCACGTTTCTTCGTTCTCTGGACTCTGAAGGAGGCCTTTATTAAGGCCTGCGGAATGGGTTTGGCGATACCTTTGGGCAGTTTCAGTTTTGATTTCGCGGGCGCTGATATTGAAATAGCCTTCGACACGCGCCGCGCAGATTGGCCGGAACGCTGGCGTTTCTGGAGCATGCCATTGAGTGCTACGCATCAGCTCGCACTAGCCTTAGGTGACGATGCACAGGGGCAGGAGGTTGTCGTCGAGGGCATTAGATTGCACGGCGATGGGCGACACACCCGGCTCGCACTGGATGGCTCGTACGAGCCCGATGCGGGCTAGTTGAGGATGAATTCTAGGACGATTTTAGAGCCATAGAAGCCCAGGATCAGGAATACGAAGCCGGTCAGAGTAAAACGAATGGCCGTCGTGCCGCGCCAGCCGAGCCTGTGACGTCCCCAGAGCAATACGGCGAACACTATCCACGCCAGCATAGAGAACACGGTCTTATGGGGCAGGCCCTGTGCCCACATGTCGTCCACGAAGATGAAGCCTAGCGCTATGCCCAGCGTCAGTAGCAACTGGCCTACCCAGACTAACTCGAATAGGAAGCTCTCCATGTCCTGCAGTGGTGGAAAGCGCCGGATGACACTCGCCGCGTGACGATGTTTGAGTTGATAGTTTTGGAAGGCAAGAAAGCCTGCCTGCAATGCGGCAATCGTCAGCATGCTATAGGCCAGGATCGATAGGATTATGTGGCTCGCTAATCCTGCCGCCAACGGCCGCGGTGGGTAGGCGCTCTCGATGGTGAGTGAGGCGATGATGGAGACGATGGCTAAGGGGAAGAAGCCGAGCACCAGAACGCCGAGGGGTTTGCGTAGGCTGCTCAGCAACACCATTAGCGAGATCGAAGCGCAGATCAGCGTGCTAATTTGCACTATGCCGAAATGATAGCCCTCGCTATTGCGCAAGACGCCGCCCGCACTCACGCCATGGGCCAACACAGCCAGTAAGCCCAATAGGAAGACCCAGCCGCCAGGGTTGGGCTCCTTGGACTTCATGTTCAGGTGTTTGCCCTGATAGACGAAGCTGATCAGATAAAACAAGATTGCGATCAGTCCTGAGAGGGTGGTAAACGACATCGACGGTCTCTGGGGTTTGGGCGAGATTCTCGGCAGGGCCTATTGCGCCCCGTTGTTGCGAAAGTTTCTCATATGTAGGCAGGGGGTTGAAGCGATATTTTTGTCGCCAAGCCTTATTACACGAGGGCCGGTAGAAGGCAGTGAACATAGCGCCACATTTGGCTATAATCGCGCCCAATCTTTATTCCCTGACGGTAACACCTTGGAAGACCACTATGTTTGATAGCTTAACCGAACGCTTATCCGGGGCCCTTCGTAAGATCAGCGGCAAAGGCACGCTGACCGATAACAATATTCAGGACGCGCTGCGCGAGGTGCGTCGTGCGCTGTTGGAGGCGGACGTTGCGCTGCCCGTAGTAAAGGGCTTTATCGAGAGCGTGCGCCAGCGTGCCGTCGGGCAGGAGGTTAAGCAGAGCCTTAGCCCTACGCAGACCTTCATCAAGATCGTTCAGTCCGAGCTAGAGGCGGTCATGGGCGCCGCTAACGAAGAGCTGAACCTGCGTGCCCAACCCCCCGCGATCGTGCTGATGGCGGGCCTTCAGGGTGCCGGTAAGACGACCACGGTCGCCAAGCTGTCCCATTGGTTGAAGAACAAGCCCAAGAAGAGCGTGATGGTGGTCAGTGCCGACGTGTACCGACCCGCCGCGATCAAGCAGTTGGAGACGCTAGCGGCAGAGGTAGGGGTGGAATTCTTCCCTAGCGATCTGAGCCAGTCCCCGGAGGCAATCGTGACTGCCGCCTTGAAAGAGGCCAAGAAGAAGTTTGTCGACGTGCTAATTGTCGATACCGCCGGCCGCCTTGCGGTCGATGAGGAGATGATGGCCGAGATTAGCCGTCTCCACCAGGTGTTGAACCCGGTAGAGACCCTGTTCGTGGTAGATGCCATGACCGGTCAGGATGCCGCCAACACGGCGAAGGCCTTCAACGATGCCTTGCCTTTGACGGGGGTCATCCTCACCAAGGCCGACGGCGACGCACGCGGCGGGGCAGCCCTGTCGGTTCGTCAAATCACTGGCAAGCCCATCAAATTTATCGGCATGGGCGAGAAGATCGATGCGCTGGAGCCTTTCTATCCCGACCGCGTAGCGAGCCGTATCCTGGGCATGGGCGACCTGCTGTCTCTCATCGAAGAGGTTGAGCGCAAGGTCGACAAGGAAAAGGCCGAACGCATTGCCTCCAAGATCAAGAAGGGCAAGGGCTTCGATCTCGAAGACTTCAAAGAACAGATCAAACAGATGCAAAACATGGGGGGTATGGCCAGCATCATGGACAAGATGCCGGGCATGGGCGGCTTGCCTGCCGGCGCTAGCAAGATGGTGGACGACTCGCTGTTTAGCAAGATGGAGGCGATTATCAACTCCATGACCATGAAGGAGCGCGTCAATCCGGACATTCTCAATGGGTCGCGCAAGCGCCGCATCACGGTCGGTTCGGGCACCCAGCTACAGGATCTGAACCGGCTGCTCAAGCAACATAAGCAGATGCAGAAGGTCATGAAGAAGATGAAAGGCGGCGGCATGGCGAACATGATGCGCGGCCTCGGCGGTATGGGTGGCATGGGCGGTCCGGGAGGTTTTCCCGGCGCTGGTGGGCCGCCGCGATTATAAGTGCGCGACAAGACATGGGGCGCTCAGTCTGAGTGTCTAAACTACCGCAATGGCGGGGCTTCTCCGCCGCTTCGTGGGTTTTGTGGCACTGGGGGAAAAACTTTAAAGATTCCTTCCATCTGCTGATTATTTCCCTTAGAATACCCGCCTTTTTCCAGCCTCGGATTGTTCCGCAAGCATAGTGGGTTCTCGGCATCGCCGATAACATATTGAGGTTGGGACAGTTTTCGGTCTATCGCACAAACAGGAATCATAAGTTTATGGTCATTATCAGACTGGCTCGCGCTGGTGCAAAGAAGAAGCCGTTTTACTACATCACCGTGACTGATCAGCGTAATCCACGCGATGGTCGCTTCATCGAGCGTCTTGGTTTCTTTAACCCAGTCGCACGCGGTCAAGAAGAGCGTCTGCGCATCAACCTAGAGCGTGTCGCACACTGGACTAGCAAAGGCGCACAGCCAAGCCAGCGCGTTGCTGCACTGATGAAAGATGCTTCTAAGGCAGCTACTACAGCCGCTTAATTGTTCCGCTGCGCCGGTGTTCGCGCCGTGCGGTACAAGACAATCGAAGTGAATGAGCTAGTGTATGGGGTTGTCGCAGATGGTGTTTGATCAGCAAGAAATGGTGACCATGGGCCGCATAGGCAAACTCTATGGCATCAAAGGCTGGTTAAAGCTGATCTCCTACACGGACCCGCAAGACAATATCCTCGATTTCCGAGAGCTGTTCGCCAAGATTGGCGGCCGCTGGCAGGAGATCGAGATGGATCAGAGTAAGATCCATGGCAAGGGGCTGGTCGCGCATTTTGCCGGCTATGACGACCCGGATGAGGCGAAGTTGCTTACCGGGGTCGAACTCGCGATCCGCACCGCAGATTTACCGGCCTTAGATCCGGAAGAGTTTTACTGGCATGAGCTAAACGGCATGCAAGTCAAAACCCTCACAGGCCAGTTACTGGGCACTGTTGAGAAGATGTTAGAGACCGGTGCGAACGATGTGCTGGTGGTACAGCCATGCGAAGGCAGTATCGACACAAGGGAGCGTTTGATTCCCTATTTGCCCGATCGCGTAGTGATGGAAGTGTCTCGCACACAGCGCTGTATCAGCGTCGATTGGGATCCAGATTATCTGGCCTAAGGTTTTGAAAAGGGGAGCAATGTGCTGATTGGCATAGTCACACTGTTTCCTGAGATGTTCACGGCAGTGACGGATTACGGGATAACCGGCCGCGCGAGTCGCGAAGGCATTACGTCGGTACAGTGCTGGAATCCACGTGATTTCACGACCGACAAGCATCGCACAGTCGACGATCGCCCCTTCGGTGGCGGCCCGGGCATGCTGATGAAGACAGAGCCGTTACAGGCGGCGATAACGGCTGCGAAGACGGCTCTGGCGCAGCAGGACGATGAACAAGCATTAGTGATTTACCTGTCCCCTCAGGGGCGCAGGCTAGATCAAGCCGGCGTAGAGACGCTGGCAAAGCGCGGCAAGCTCATACTGGTCTGCGGACGCTACCAGGGCATCGACGAGCGGGTGCTGCGCCGCGAGATCGACGAAGAATGGTCGATCGGGGACTACGTCCTCAGCGGCGGTGAGTTGGCGGCGATGGTGATGGTAGATGCGTTAACGCGCTATCAGCCACAGGCCTTAGGCCACGAGGACTCTGCAGCGGCAGACTCTTTCGCGGATGGCTTGTTGGACAGCCCGCAGTATACGCGGCCGCAAGAATACGAAGGTGAGACGGTTCCCGAGGTGTTATTGGGAGGGAACCATGAGCAGATTCGCGTGTGGCGCTTGCAACAGAGCCTCGGCAATACGTGGCTTAAAAGGCCGGATTTGTTGGAAAAGATGTCGCTAAACGCGGAACAGACGATTTTATTAGAACAATTTATTGATGATTACGAGGCGCGGCGCAATCGCACTGAGTCTTGAACCCGGGAGTAAGGCAATGAGCAAGAGCAAGATCATTCAGATGGTTGAACAGGCACAAATGGGCAAAGAAATCCCTGATTTCGGTCCAGGCGACACAGTGGTTGTGCAAGTTAAAATTCGTGAAGGCGATCGTGAGCGTCTGCAGGCATTCGAAGGCATAGTCATCGGCATTCGTTCGCGCGCTCTGAATTCTGCGTTCACCGTGCGTAAGATCTCCCACGGTGTGGGCGTCGAGCGTACCTTCCAGACTTACAGTCCACTCGTTGACAGCATCACGCTGAAGCGTCGCGGCGATGTACGTCAGGCAAAACTATACTACTTGCGTGATCTGTCCGGTAAAGCGGCTCGAATCACCGAGAAGCTCGAGAAGAAGTCAGTCTAAATCCAGCACTCAAGAGCGAGGCCCAAAGCCGACCTCTAAGCAGTACTGCGTAGACTCGAAAGGGAGGCATTTATGTCTCCCTTTTTTATTGCCCAGAATTACCACTATTGGGTGCTGTTAAATCAGGGTTTTTCACTCCGTTGCCCGGACCGCGCTGCGAGGCACTACCGTTCTGGACACGCCGTGAATACGTCCGTGTAGGCTCTACGCCGGCATCCATGCCGTCGAAGGTCCAGCCCGGCAGCACCCCACACCGCGTTCCTCTTTCAGTGGGATGGCATAGCTAATTGGCTTTGCTCTCGCGAAGAGAGCGATGCGAAAATCTAGTGGAACTTTTGGCCAAACATTAAAAGTGTATTTTTCAGGTTAACGAATAAGTCAGAGCCGAGTTTCGGGTGGCGAGTTTCAGGACCTTCGACGGCATGGATGCCGGCGTAGAGCCTACACGGACGTACTTGCGGCGTGTCCAGAAAATCGGTACCCGGAGCTCGGCTCGGCCTACGGAGTGAATTTCCGAAATTCAGGACCTTCGACGGCATGGTCGATGAATTGCTCCTGCATTCTCGACACTCCTGCCATCCATGGCAGTCGGATGCCGGCGTAGAGCCTACATGGACGTATTCACGGCGTGTCCAGAACGGTAGTGCCTCGCAGCGCGGTCCGAGCAGCAGAGTGAGAGCCTAAAAACAACTAAGCGCAGCTACGGAGTGAACGGCTAGAACTAAACAAAAAGAGCCCAGCAAAACTATCCGCAAGCCAATAAATTCGTGGTTCAGGGAGGTGGCGCTGTGGTAAGTTATGTCACTTGTTTGGGATTTTGGTGGCTTGTGGATGCTTTTCGCCGAATTACCGGTCTCCCGCTCTATGCCCAATTGAATTAACGCCTTTGAGGACCCTAAATTCATGAACATATTATTTCGTGCCATTGCCGCCGTCGCTATCTGCGCCTTCGGCACTCTGCCCCTCGCCAATGCCCAAGATGTTAGTGGCGAGGCCTGGGCCAAGACTCTTAAGGCTAATCTCGCCGGTACGCTGACCGCAGCGACCAATGCCAGTATCGAGATTGTCGCCGTTAAACAGACCCCCTTCGACGGCCTGATCGAGGTCGAACTCTCTACCGGCGAAAGACTGTTTACCGATCGCAAGGGCGAGTATCTCGTTACTGGCGACCTCTTCAAGGCTCAGAGTGATGGCCTCGTGAATCTCTCTGCCGTAGCCCGCCAGCAGAATGTCGCACAATGGATCGCCGCAGTGCCCGAGTCAGAGATGGTCATATTCGAGCCCGCCAATACCCGCGCGACTATTACCGTGTTTACCGATGTCGACTGTGCCTACTGCCGTCGCCTGCACGGTGACCTCGAGCAGAACCTTGCCCAAGGCATTCGCGTGCGTTATGTCGCTTATCCTCGCGGTGGTGAGGCCTCAGAGGCTTACCCCAAGATGATCAATGTCTGGTGTTCCGACGACCGTAACAAGTCTCTCACGCAAGCCAAGCACGGGCAGAATATTCCCGCGCATGACTGTGTGAACCCAATTCTTGAGCATTACGCCCTCGGCAATAAGATCGGAATCTCCGGTACCCCTGCGATCGTGCTTGAAGATGGTACCGTCATTCCCGGCTATCTAGAGCCAGCACAACTTGCTGCCACGGTCTTCGGCCAATAAGCTCGACAAACTCCCATAGGCAGATTCGTTAAAAGGCGTTCTAAATGGACGCCTTTGATGCTTTTCATTCCCCAATTTTAGTACAATGTGCGCCACTACAACTGGCGTCGAGGGTAAGTCTTGAAACAGGATTCAGCACAAGTGCTTAAGGAAAAATTCAACATCGGTATTTGCGGTATGGGCACCGTCGGGGGTGGCACCTTCACCCTCCTGCAATCCAATCAAGTCGAGATTACCCGTCGACTCGGCAAGACTCTGTGCGTCTCGCACGTCGCCTCTCGCCGCGAGAATCCCCTGTTCGACACTACCGGCATACGCGTTAGCAAAGATGTCTATGCGGTCGCCGACGACCCCGAGGTCGATATCGTCGTGGAAGTGCTCGGGGGCATGGAGCCCGCCTTGCCGCTGATCATGCGTGCTATCGAGAACGGCAAGCATGTCGTGACCGCCAACAAAGCCCTGATCGCGGTGCACGGCAACGAGATCTTCGCCGCCGCTAAGCGCAAGGGCGTGACGGTAGCCTACGAGAGCGCCGTCGCCGGTGGTATCCCGATCATTAAAGCATTGCGCGAAGGCCTCGCCGCTAACTCCATTCAGTGGCTGGCCGGCATCATCAATGGCACTGGCAATTTTATTCTGACTGAGATGGCGCAGAAGGGGCGCAGCTTCGCCGATGTATTGGCCGAGGCGCAGGCCTTGGGCTATGCCGAGGCCGATCCGACCTTCGATGTCGAGGGTATCGACGCCGCTCATAAACTCACCATACTCGCGGCCAACGCCTTCGGAATCGCGCTGCAATTCGACAAGGTCTATACCGAGGGAATTAGCAAGATCACCATCGATGATGTGAACTATGCAGAAGAGCTCGGCTATCGCATCAAACACCTAGGCATCACTCGCATGACTGAGAAGGGCATCGAGATGCGCGTGCACCCCACGATGATCTCCGAACAACGCCTGATTGCCAATGTGAACGGTGTGATGAATGCCGTCGTTGTGAAGGGCGACTCGGTTGGCTCGACACTGTATTACGGTGCCGGCGCTGGCGCGAAGGCGACCGCCTCTTCGGTGGTGGCCGATATTATCGACATCGTGCGTAGCTCCGGCGACGAGTCTAAGGGCAATCCAGGCAATGTGCCGTCTTTGGCCTTCAACTCCCTGCGCACCGATATTCCGATCTTGTGTATCGAAGACATCCATTGCGAATTCTATATCCGCCTTTCCGTCTACGACAAGATTGGCGTGATGGCGCGGATCTCGCAGATATTGACAGACCATGGCATTAATATCGAAGCCCTGATTCAGAAGGAGCCAGATGCCACGATTGTCGGCGAAGTCTTCGTGCCTATCGTGATTCTGACCGGCACCGTAGAGGAGCGCCAGATGAATAAAGCGATTGCCGCTATCGAAGCTCTGGAACAAGTAGTCGAAAAAGTTACCCGTATTCGCATCGAACAGTTTGACGGTGAAGACAACTAGCCGCGCAATAAGGAAAAGGCATTAGCATGAAATACATCAGCACTCGCGGCCAAGCGCCGGCGCAGTCTTTCGAGCAAGTCTTATTAACTGGCCTGGCGCCCGATGGCGGGCTCTATGTGCCCGAAGAGCTGCCTAAGTTCAGCAAAGACGAGATCGCGCAGATGGCCGGGCTGAGCTATGCACAGCTTGCCAAGAAGATCATCACACCGTTCATCGATGGTGCGATTCCCGACGACGACCTCGAGGAGATTATCGACAGGAGCTATAGCAGCTTCGCGAACAAGGCGGTGGCTCCGCTGCGCATGATTGGGGTGAACGAGTGGGTGCTGGAATTGTATTGCGGCCCAACCCTGGCATTCAAAGACTTCGCCTTGCAGTTGCTCGGCAATCTGTTGGATTACGTGTTGAAGCGCAACGATCAGAAGGTGGTCATCCTCGGGGCGACCTCGGGCGATACCGGTTCCGCCGCTCTCGAAGGCTGCCGCCATAGCGACAACGTCGATATTTTCATCCTGCATCCGCACCAGCGCGTGTCGGAGGTGCAGCGTCGACAGATGACGACTGTGTTGGGTGACAACGTTCATAACATCGCCGTGAAGGGTAACTTCGACGACTGCCAACGCATCGTTAAAGCCGCGTTCGGCGATCAATCCTTCCTGCCAGAAGGGCGTCAGCTCGTGGCGGTGAACTCGATTAACTGGGCGCGCATCATGGCGCAGATCGTCTATTATTTTTACGCGTCCCTGCAACTCGGCGGGCCGCATCGCCCCGTGTCCTTCTCGGTGCCTACCGGAAATTTCGGCGATATCTATGCCGGCTACCTCGCCATGCAGATGGGCCTGCCGATCAAGCAGCTGATCATCGCAACCAATAGCAACGATATCCTGCACCGCTTCATGAGCCGCAATGACTACGCGCAAGGCGAGCTTAAGCACACGCTTTCGCCCAGCATGGATATTATGGTGTCGAGCAATTTCGAACGCTATCTGTTCGATCTGTTTGGCCGCGATGGCAAGGCACTGGCCCAGTTCATGACGGCCACGGGCGAGGGCGGTCATGGCATCGATCCCGCGCGTTGGCAGCAGGCCCAGCGAGTCTTCGCTAGCGCTAGCGTGGACGACGAGACAACCTGCGATGTCATTCGTCAGGTCTTCGCCGAGAATGAATTCCTGATCGACCCGCACACCGCCATCGGCGTGAAGGCGGCGCGTGAGTGCAATGCGGACCGCAGCGTACCGATGATTTGCTTGGCCACTGCCCACCCGGTGAAGTTCGCAGATGCGGTGACCAAGGCGGGTCTGGACACGCCGCAGTTGCCAGAGCACCTGAGCGATCTTTTCGAGCGCGAGGAACATTACGCTATCGTGGACAATAGCCTGAACGCTGTCACCGACTTCATACGCAATACATTGTGAAGCCGCTGATCAGCCGCCGGCCGGTGCCTAGCGCGCATCAGTTCAGTGCGGCGATCGCACCCGTTGTACAAAGAGTGCTCGCTGCGCGGTCCGTGCTAAACGACGCAGCGTTGCAGCTCGATTTCAAAGCCCTGTATCCCCCCGACCTGCTCACCGGCATCGATGTCGCGGTTGCCCTTCTATACGCGCAGCTGCGCAGGCAGGGGCGCGTCCTTATCGTGTCCGACTTCGATGCCGACGGCGCCACTAGCTGTGCCTTGGCGATTCGCGCCCTGCGTGCCTTCGGTTTTCAGCACGTGGATTATATCGTTCCCAACCGCTTCGAGTACGGCTATGGGCTAACGCCCGAGATCGTGGAGTTGGCGCGCGGGAAAACACCCGACCTGCTGATCACCGTGGACAATGGGATCTCGAGCATCGAGGGCGTGGCCGCCGCGCAGCGCCTCGGCATGCAGGTCATCATCACCGATCACCACTTGCCTGGGCGTGAGTTGCCTACCGCCGATGCGATCGTCAATCCGAACCAAGTGGCCTGCGCGTTCCCGAGCAAGTCTCTGGCGGGTGTGGGGGTGGTGTTCTATGTGATGGCTGCGCTGCGCAGCCTCCTGCGTGAGAAAGACTGGTTCGGCAAGCAAGGCTTCGCCGAACCCAATCTCGCAGACTTTCTCGATCTAGTGGCACTTGGCACGGTTGCCGACGTGGTTAGTCTCGATCGCAATAATCGCATCTTGGTGAACGAAGGGCTTAAACGCATCCGTGCTGGCCGCGCCTGCGAGGGCATTCTGGCGCTACTGACCTTGGGTAAGCGCAACAGAGTCAATCTCGTGGCTAGCGATCTCGGCTTCGCAGTGGGGCCACGCCTCAACGCTGCGGGTCGGCTCGACGACATGGCCCTGGGCATCGAGTGTCTGCTAACGGATAATCCCGACAGGGCGATGGCGATGGCGCAAGAGCTCGACAGCATGAATCAGCAGCGCAAGGGCATCGAGACGGACATGAAAGACCAGGCCGTCGCGAGCCTAGACCTGATGGCCTTCGACGAGGAGGAGGTGCCGGCGGGCCTATGCCTCTACGATAGCGGTTGGCACCAGGGCGTTATCGGCATTCTGGCGGCACGCATCAAGGAGCGGCTGCATCGCCCGGTTATCGCCTTCGCCGACGCGGGGCTGGACGCAGATGGCAAGGAAGAATTGAAGGGCTCGGCGCGCTCGATCGCCGGCCTGCATATTCGTGACGTGCTCGACCAGGTGGCGACACAGAATCCCGGGCTAGTGAGTCGCTTCGGCGGGCATGCCATGGCGGCGGGCCTGAGTCTATACAAGGCCGACTACGAACGCTTCAGTGCGGCCTTCGCCGCCGCCGTAGCAGAACAACTTAGTGCCGAGGATCTGCAGGCGCGCATTCTCACCGACGGGCCCCTGCGCCCGTCGGAGCTCACGATGAACAACGCGCAGTTGCTGCGGGACTACGGCCCATGGGGGCAGCATTTTCCGGAGCCGAGTTTCGATGGCGAGTTTCGCATCGTGCAACACCGCCTGCTTGGAGGCAAACACCTGAAGCTAGTGTTGAGTCCAATAGACGATGCGCAATGCCTGCTCGATGCGATTGCCTTCAATATCGAGGCGCAGCAATGGGTCGACTGTAATGAGCGGCGCGTCAATGTGGTCTATCGACTCGACATCAACGAGTTTCGCGGGCAACGCAATCTGCAATTATTAATCGAATACCTAGAGCCCAGCCTCTGAGCAAAGGACGAGGCGTTAGCCTTCTATCGCGAGAACCTAGCGGCAGTGCGGTCGCAGCGAGTGGTCTTGGCGAAGTTGCCAATGACTAATTTTCGTTGAGAAGGCTGGCTTGCCTGCCTGCCGCTTGTCTAGCATCGCAGATTGTAACAATTCCCCTAGAAATGAGGTCTTACCCTCGCAATCGCAGAGGTTTGCGCCTAGGGGCCTGCGTTCGCATGGGGAAAAGCCGGTCAGGCAGCTAACCATGTAAGAAGCTTGTGGTGTTACTTAAAATCACAATTAGAGAGGGTCTCTAGGCTGACTTAGCGCTACAATCGGGATCAAAGCAATATAAGTGGGAGAGTTGTGAATGAGGAAATTAGCCAGCGCAATAGTGATATTTGCGTCACTGCTAACGATGCCCTTGGCTGCACAGGCCGAAGTACTCAAAGGTGAAGAGATAGAGGTAGAACTCGTCTCCGCGAGCGCGAACGCCGTTGCCGGAGAAACGCTGACCCTCGCCGTACGCCTCGATCCGACCGAGCACTGGCATACCTACTCCCGCTGGCAGGGCGATAGCGGCGACGCGACAGCCCTTATGGACTGGGAGCTTCCCGCAGGCGCCGTGCCCGGCGAATTGCAATTTCCTACCCCTACCTGGCTACCTTTCCCCGGCTCGGACTTGGTTACCTTCGCCTATGAGGAAGAGATATTCCTGCCTGTCACCGTGACAGTGCCCGAGGACTATAGCGCCGACAGTTTTGCGGCCTCCGTATACGTGCAATGGCAGGTCTGCGACGATATTTGTATTCTTGGAGAGGGGCGTGTCGGCATAGAGTTACCGGTACGCGGCCTCAGCCTCGAGACCGAGCCGAAGTGGGAACAGGCCTTCACTAATACCTTCGCGAGCCTGCCTCTGGCACAGGACGAGCACGATATTCAGTCGCTGTTTGCGGTCGGCGGCGAACGCATCAGCCTCTCTTTCCAGTCCGATGAGACCGTTTTCGAAGGCGCGCGCGACGTCTGGTTCTTCCCGGAGAGCAAGCGCATCCTCAAGCCCGCGCCTCTGCGCGATGTCACTCTTAGCCCCGGTATGGTGCAGATCACCCATGAACAGGCTCGACGCTTTCGCGTGGAGAACGACAGTATCCCGGGCGTATTGGCCGTGACGGGCGCCAATGGCGACACGCAGGGCTATTTAGTCTCAGCTATTCCAGCTAGCGCCGCGAACTTGTCCTCTGTTACGGCATTCGCAGCCAATGGCTCCGCTAGCGGCGATGGCACGGGTGGGCCAAGCCTGCTGAGCGTGATCTTCTTCGCCTTGGCCGGTGGCCTGATTCTCAATCTAATGCCCTGTGTTTTCCCAGTACTTTCCCTGAAAGCATTGAGCCTTGCCTCCAAGCGGCAGTCTGCCCCGAGCGAACAGCGCCTGCACGGTATCGCCTATACGGCCGGTATCATCGTGACCTTCATGTTATTGGCCTCGATCCTGATCGCCCTGCGCGCCGGTGGCGAAGCAGTGGGTTGGGCTTTCCAGCTGCAGTCGCCCTGGTTCGTGACTCTATTGATATTCCTGTTCTTCAGCTTCGGTCTCAGCCTGTCGGGCGTGTTCGAGTTCGGCACCAGCTTCATGGGCCTTGGCAATAATCTGGCCTCTAAGTCCGGATATAAGGGTTCCTTCTTTACGGGAGTGCTCGCGACTGCGGTGGCGAGCCCCTGTACTGCGCCGTTCATGGGCGCAGCACTGGGCTTTGCCTTGTCCCAGTCATGGTTCGTGGCGATGGTGGTGTTCTTCTTCCTGGGCCTAGGCATGGCGCTGCCATTCTTGGTGCTCACCTTTAGCCCGGCGCTGCTGAAGTTCATGCCTAAGCCCGGTGCCTGGATGAATACCTTCAAGGAATTCATGGCCTTTCCAATGTATGCCACGGTGCTCTGGTTATTGTGGGTGCTCGGCAATCAAGTGGGTGTAAATGGCATGGCGGTAGTGGTCGGCGCCTGCATACTCCTGGCCTTCGGCCTATGGCTTCTGCAGAAGCGCACGGTAGTAGGGCCGTTCTGGCGTAATGCCAATGCGGTCATGGCCACGATCGCCATCGTCTTGGCGTTCTACTCATTACAATCGCCAATGCTAGAGACGCGTCAGATGACACAGTCCTATGCCGGCGGTGGCGATGACGAGTATACGGTGGCGAATTACGAGCCCTTCGGAGCCGCTCGCCTTGAGGAGCTGCAGGCGCAGGGCAAGCCAGTATTCATCAATATGACGGCGGCCTGGTGCATTACTTGCCTGGCCAACGAGCAGACGACACTTAGTTCCGATCGCGTCACCCAAGCCATGGCGGACCAAGGCATTACCTATCTGAAAGGGGATTGGACGAACCAAGATCCGGAGATCAGTCGTGTCCTAGATGCCTTCAATCGGCCAAGCGTGCCCCTGTATGTGTTCTACCCAGGCGCGGGGAAAGAGCCGGTGATCTTGCCGCAGATCCTGACGCCTTCGATCGTGGTAGATACCTTTAGTAGTCTCTAAAGCTTCCATCCCCAGAGTAAGGCTTGTGCGCCTGTGCCAAGCCTTGCCTGTGTTCGCTTATTTCTGTGTTATTCTGCTGCTAGGCTAATGAGGGCACGCTTACGCGGTTGCTCGACCATGCCTTAATCCGAATGGACTCTGCTAGAGACGGGCAGAAATGAGAGCCTAGGCCAGATGAAAATATTGAAGTTTGCCATGGCAATGCTGATCACCGCCTTGGTGTTCACGCTGCTGATCGTCGCGCAAGATTTACTCCTGCCGCTGGTCATCGCCATCGCGATTTGGTACCTGATCAACCTGCTTGCTAGTGGTTTTATGCGCATCCGCATCGGCCGCTTCGGCATCCCTCGTTTCCTGTGTTTCCTAGCCTCGATCTTAACCTTTATCTTCACGATCTCCGCGCTAGTTCAGTTCGTGGGGGGGAGCCTGAACGATTTAGGCAGTGTCGCCACGACCTATGAGGCTAATCTACGTTCGCTGTGGAACCGCCTGCCATTCTCGGAGTATCTGCCAATCGAGGGTTTCTTCGAGACACTCACGACGCGGCTCGATCTATCGGCCATCGTGGGATCGGTGGCGCTGTCGTTCACCAGCATCGCCCGCGACAGTTTTCTGATCCTGATCTATGTGATGTTCCTACTATTCGAGCAGGGCAACTTCAATAGCAAGCTGGCGGCCCTCATAGGGGATCCTAAGCAGGAGAAGCGCATGTTGCGCATCCTCGCGCAGATCAAAAGCGACGTGCAGAAATACCTCAGCATCAAGATGTTCACGAGCTCGCTAACCGGTACCCTGAGTTATCTGCTGCTCAACGCCCTAGGCATCAATTTCGCGGAAATATGGGGCTTGCTGATCTTCTTGCTCAACTTCATTCCCACCATTGGCTCCATTATCGCCACTATCTTCCCATCGCTGATGGCCTTGGCGCAGACCAATGACGACTTCGGCCTGTTCTTCACCGTGCTGTTCGGGATTTCGGCGCTGCAGGTCTTGATCGGCAATATCCTCGAACCGCGTATTACGGGTAAGTCCTTGAATCTTAGCCCCGTGGTGATCCTCTTCAATCTCGCTCTTTGGGGCGCGATCTGGGGTGTGCCGGGCATGTTCCTGTGTGTGCCACTGCTAATCATAACCACTATCGTGATGTCCCACTTCCCGAAAACTAGGCCGATTGCCATCCTGCTGTCGAGCGATGGCCACGTGATCGCCTCGGAAGAATGACCTGCAAATCGCCTTAGTTAACGGTATAATTGCGCGCCTTTTTACACTGTAACTTATACAGCAAACCTGTTATTGGAAACGTAGATGAAAATTGCTGACATTCGCCAAAAGTTTTTAAACTATTTTAAGTCCCAAGGTCACGAAATCGTGGCTAGCAGTTCTTTGGTGCCAGCGAACGACCCAACTCTGCTCTTTACCAATGCGGGCATGGTGCAGTTCAAGGACCTGTTCCTCGGCAACGAGGTGCGCTCGTATTCGCGCGCCACTACCTCGCAGCGCTGCGTGCGCGCGGGTGGTAAGCACAATGACCTCGAGAACGTCGGCTATACCGCGCGTCATCACACCTTCTTCGAGATGCTGGGCAATTTCAGCTTTGGCGACTATTTCAAGCGCGACGCGATTCGTTTCGCCTGGGACTTTCTCACCAAGGAGCTAGCCCTGCCCGCGGACAAGCTCTGGGTCACTGTATTTCACGAAGATCAGGAAGCCGAAGACATCTGGCTGCAGGAGATCGGCGTGCCCAAGGAGCGTTTCTCGCGCCTCGGCGAGAAAGACAATTTCTGGGCGATGGGCGATACCGGCCCCTGTGGCCCCTGTTCCGAAATATTCTATGACCACGGGTCCGATGTGCCCGGTGGGCCACCCGGCAGCCCGGATGAGGACGGCGACCGCTACATCGAGATCTGGAATCTCGTGTTCATGCAGTTCGACCGCCAGCCCGATGGCACGCTAGTGCCGCTACCTAAGCCTTCGGTAGATACGGGCATGGGCTTGGAGCGCCTGGCCGCAGTGCTGCAGCACGTGCATAGCAATTACGAGATCGACCTGTTCGAGGCGCTGCTCAAGTCTGCCGCCCAGATCACGGGCACCGCTGATATTAGCAATACCTCTTTGCGAGTGATCGCAGACCATATTCGCTCCTGCTCCTTCCTCATCGTAGACGGCGTGCTGCCTTCCAACGAGGGGCGTGGCTATGTGCTGCGGCGCATCGTGCGTCGCGCTGTGCGCCATGGCTACCAACTGGGCGTGAAGGATATCTTCTTCTACCGCTTGGTCGATGCCCTAGTGCAGCAAATGGGCGAGGCCTACCCAGAGTTGAGGGCGCGGCAGAGCACCGTCGAGAAAGTGCTACAGGAAGAGGAGCAGCAGTTCGCGCGTACCCTAGAGAACGGCATGGCCATTCTCAAGGACGCCATCGCTGGTTTGAAGGGCAAGGTTTTGTCTGGCGAGACTGTGTTCAAACTATACGACACCTTCGGTTTTCCGGTGGACCTTACCAATGATGTGGCCCGTGAGCATGGCCTGACGCTGGACCACGAGGGTTTCGATCGTGCCATGGCGGTGCAGAAGCAGCAGGCCCGAGCCGCTGGCAAGTTTAATGCCGTTGAGAAACTCGTCATCGACGTGAAACAGGGCACACAGTTTACCGGCTACGAGCAACTCGCTGGCGCCTCTAAGATATTAGCCATCTATCGCGACGGCCAAGCGGTCGATGGGATTACAGGAGAGGGCGAGGCCCTGTTGATCCTAGACAGCAGTCCTTTCTACGCCGAGTCCGGCGGCCAGGTTGGCGACAAGGGCGCACTGAGTAGCCGCGCTGGTACAAGCGGTGGGGCATTGTTCGAGGTGACGGATACGCAGAAGCAGGGTGAGCACTTCATCCATAGAGGCTTCCTGCGCACTGGCTCTTTGAAAAAAGGCGAACAAATTGAGGCTGCGGTTGAGAAGGATAACCGTGCCGCGATTGCCTTAAACCATTCTGCGACTCATCTATTGCATGCCGCGCTGCGTACAGTCTTAGGCGAGCACGTGACCCAGAAGGGCTCCCTGGTGAACGCCGAGCGTCTGCGTTTCGACTTCTCGCATCAATCCGCGCTGAGCGCTGCGGAACTGGCGCAAGTTGAGGCCTTAGTGAATGCGCAGATTCTGAACAATACTGCGGTCTCCAAGCAGGTCATGGGGATCGACGAAGCTATGAACGCAGGTGCGATGGCGCTATTCGGCGAGAAGTACGGCGATGAAGTGCGCGTTGTCAGTATGGGCGAGTTTTCCACCGAATTATGTGGCGGCACGCACGTCGAGCGGACCGGGGATATCGGCCTGTTCAAATTCATTGGCGAGTCGGGCATCGCCGCGGGCGTGCGCCGGGTCGAGGCAGTGACGGGGCAGGGCGCGCTAGCGGTCGTGGCGCAGCAAGAGCAGATGCTCAAGCAGTTGACCGATGTCGTGAAGACGAATGCCGATAGCCTCGTAGAGAAAGTGCAGCAGATCATGCACAGCAATCGTAGCTTAGAGAAAGAGCTCGAGCAGCTGAAGGTAAAGCTCGCCAGTGCGGCGGGGAGCGACATCGCCGCAGAGGCGGTCAGTGTTGGCGACGTGAAATTGTTGGCGAAGGCGGTCACCGGTTTCAATGCGAAGACTCTGCGCGATACCGTAGATCAATTGAAGAATAAACTCGGTTCCTCGGTCGTAGTGCTGGCGAGTGTCGAAGACGGCAAGGTCAGCATCGTGGCGGGAGTCAGCAAGGATCTAGTAGCGCGTGTCAAAGCGGGCGACGTGGTCAATATGGTTGCCACTCAAGTGGGCGGCAAGGGCGGCGGAAGGCCAGATATGGCGATGGCAGGCGGCACAGAGCCCGATGCACTACCGCAAGCATTGGCTAGTGTACAAGCTTGGCTGGAAACTCAACTTTAGAATTCACGACAAAGGCAGTGCGCCGCGTCAGGGGGTAGATACGGGTCCCCCACACGCGCTTGCAAAGCAAACTGCAATTTTGTTTAATTTGCACCCGTTTTAACCTATGTAGAAAAAATGGCACTATACGTTCAAAAATATGGCGGTACTTCCGTTGGCACAACCGAGCGCATCGAGGCGGTCGCCGATCGCGTGATAGCCACGAGAAAGGCGGGGCACGACGTAGTCGTAGTGGTCTCGGCGATGAGTGGTGAGACTAATCGTTTGCTCGAGTTGGCCAATGCATTAGACGAACAGCCCTCTCCTCGCGAAATCGATGTGCTGCTCTCCACGGGCGAGCAAGTCACTATCGCGCTACTCAGTATCGCCCTGCAAAAGCGTGGCTGTAAGGCGCGCTCGTTTACCGGTGGCCAGGTGCGCATCCTGACGGATGAGGCACACACGCGCGCGCGCATCAAAGAGATCGACGATAAGAAAATTCGTCATGAACTTGCGCAGGGCAATGTCGTGGTGGTGGCCGGTTTCCAGGGCATCGATGAGGCAGGCAATATCACCACGCTAGGCCGTGGAGGCTCCGATACCTCTGCCGTGGCATTAGCGGCGGCGTTGAAGGCCGATGAGTGTCAGATCTATACCGACGTGAAGGGCGTGTACACCACCGACCCGCGTGTGGTTGAGAACGCACGTTTGCTGCGTACGATTACGTTCGAAGAGATGCTGGAATTGGCGAGCCTAGGTGCAAAGATTTTGCAGATACGTTCCGTGGAGTTTGCCGGGAAATATAAGGTTCCCTTGCGCGTACTGTCCAGCTTTGAAGACGACCCAGGTACTTTAATCAGTTTAGAGGATGAAAACGAAATGGAAGCTCCCATTATCTCGGGTATCGCATTCACGAGAGACGAGGCAAAGGTTACTGTCTCTGGAGTGCCAGATGTCCCCGGAATCGCTTACCGCGTGATTGGCCCTGTCAGCGACGCAGGCATCGAAGTCGATGTAATCGTGCAGAACGTCTCCGCCGATGGCACCACGGATATTACCTTCACGGTAAAGCGTGCAGACAGCGAACAGGTTCGTCAGATCATCGGTCGCATAGGTGAAGATGTGAAGGCGCGCGATGTTACCTTGGACAAGAAGATCGCCAAGATCTCTTTGGTAGGGGTAGGAATGCGTTCGCACGCAGGCATCGCCAGCAAAATGTTCCAGACACTGGCCAATGAGTCGATTAATATTCAGATTATTACCACGTCAGAGATTAAGATATCGGTAGTGATCGACGAGAAGTACCTCGAGCTTGCTGTGCGAGCACTGCACAGTGCGTTCGAGCTAGGAGACGAGGAAAAGAGCTGACCCCAGCTCAGTTTTCTCTAGTTTGCCGTTAGTGCTTGATGTACAGGGCTTGTCTGTTTGCACCAGGGGTGGGGGCGTAATCGATATAAGAGAATTTCTCTATTTTCGTTACGAAGCAAATAGACGTAAGCTAATGCTACATCTGAGTGTGAAATTCCGGCGTATACTCCATTGGAGTACTGCGGGATATACAAGGACACAGAAAGCAGGAAAGGAGAAGCAACATGTTGATATTAACTAGGCGTATTGGCGAGACATTGATGGTCGGTGACGATGTTACAGTGACCGTATTAGGCGTCAAAGGCAATCAAGTACGCATAGGCGTGAACGCCCCAAAGGATGTCGCGGTACACCGCGAAGAGATCTATCAGCGCATTCAGAAAGAGCGAGATTCAGAGACTGCCGAGCCCACTGAAAAGGAGTGAGGAAATAAAGCCCGATTCCACTGCCATTTAACATGATGTGTGGTATTATTGCGCGCGTTTTTGGAGAGATGGCCGAGTGGCTGAAGGCGCACCCCTGCTAAGGGTGTATAGGCTAATCCCCTATCGAGGGTTCGAATCCCTCTCTCTCCGCCATATAAGAAATCCCCTGCAGCGCGTTGCATCGCTGCCCTCGAAAAGATCTGCATAAGGTCAACAAGAGAGAGGGGTTCGAACCCGTCAGAGGGTTTGATCGATTGCGCCAGCAATCGAAGACAAGCGCGAAGCGCGCCGCCCGAAGGGTTGCAACAGCCCAAGGCTGTTGCAATCAATCCCTCCCCAACGTCATCTCAAATCTCAAACAAAGCCCACCACTAATCCCGACCAAGCCCAGAATATCAATCCCAACAGCTTCGACCAAAAAAAACCTCTCTCACAGAAAAGAAAACCACCCCCTACCCCAACCACTCCCCAAACCCGGGATTGATAACCAGCAATGCCCGAAGGGC
>DIAM01000005.1:0-62426 GCA_002416505.1 Gammaproteobacteria bacterium UBA5078 | reverse complement strand
GCCCTCATAACCAGCAATGCCCGCAGGGCGAGCGGGACGCGGCACAAAAGCCACAGGCTAAGCGTTTTTTCGCCCTCATAACTAGCAATGCCCGCAGGGCGAGCGAGCAGCAAGCACTAACCCCCCCCCCAATCCACCTTGTCTCCAATCCAATACCTATGACACCATACCCACGCACTCCATAATCACAAGAAGCCCCTTCCAAGAGGTCAGTCCATGCGACACTTCACACCTAAGCTCCATACCGCTCTAAGCCTTTTACTCCTACTCGCAGCGAGCCCCGCCATGGCCCAGACGCAGACCGATACCGCCATCGTCCCCTTCGAGATTCACATTCCTGACGCCGCTATTGCCGACCTCAAGGCGCGCCTAGACAATGCTCGCCTGCCTGCTCAGATACCGGGCACGGGCTGGGAGTACGGGACGAACGCCACTTATCTTAGGGAGCTGGTCGACTATTGGCGTAATGATTTCGACTGGCGTGCCCAGGAGGCCGAGCTGAATGAGTTTGCGCAGTTCAAGACCAATATCGACGGGCTGCCGATCCACTTCATCCATGTGCGTGCGGAGAATCCCGATGCGATGCCGCTGCTTATTACCCATGGCTGGCCGGGCTCCTTCGTCGAGTTTCGCAAGATCATCGGCCCTTTGACTCACCCCGAATTGTACGGCGGCAATGCCGAGGATGCGTTTCATGTCGTGATCCCGTCCTTGCCGGGTTTTGGCTTCTCGGGTGAACCACAGGAGCGTGGTTATAATCCCGAGCGCATGGCCCATGTGTTGGCCGCACTAATGCAGCGCCTGGGCTATGAGCACTATGGCGCGCAGGGGGGAGACTGGGGCGCGATCATCAATCGCGTGCACGCGGCGCGTTATCCCGAGCGCATGATCGGCCTGCACTCCAATTTCGTGCTGGCAGGCCCACCCGAGGACCCGGCCGTTCGCGCCGCAGTGCCGGCGGCAGAGACAGCGGCTCGCGAAACACGCGCCGCCTTTATGCTCAATGAGGTTGGTTATCAGCAGATACAGGGCACCAAGCCGCAGTCCCTCGGCGTGGCCTTGAATGACTCGCCCGCGGGACTGGCCGCGTGGATCGTCGAGAAGTTTCACGGCTGGAGCGACATAGACCAGCAGAGCATAAACGGCCTGGACGCGAAATTTACCAAAGATGAGATACTCACCGATATAAGTGTGTACTGGTTCACCGCCAGCATCACCGCCTCGACTCGTATCTACTATGAGAGCCGCAACTTCCCCGCCAGCGAGCCTACTGGCTATGTCAGCGTGCCCACGGCCGGAGCGCTTTTCCCTGCGGAGATCTACATCACTCCGAGACTCTGGGCCGAGGCGTCGTATAATATCGTGCGTTGGACGCCAATGCCCCGCGGCGGCCATTTCGCCGCGATGGAAGAACCCGAGCTCCTACTTGAGGATGTCCGCGCCTTCTTTAGAAGCCTTCGCTAAAGGTCTTACACAAGCCTATGTTCTTAGTCTGCTCCAACCGTGTGGAGGTGCTGCATGCCCAGCTGGCGCAGCTACTTCACGAGACGCCATTGCGCGACCCGTTCCGAGCGGAGGTGATTCTAGTGCCCGGCAACGCGATGCAGCGTTGGGTCAATTTGCAATTGGGCATGCGCCATGGCGTGGCGGCGAACATCGACTACCCACTGCCCGCGGCGTGGATCTGGAGCCTCGCCTCTGCCGTTAACACTCAGAGCGCTCAGGGCGAGGAGGACCCGCTCTCGCGGGACGCAATGGCATGGCGATTGTTTGCGCTGCTGCCCGAGCTACTAGCGCTGCCGGAGTTCGAGCAGCTGCGCCACTATCTGCGTGACGACCAGCAGGGCGTGAAGCGTTGGCAGTTAGCCCAACGCCTCGCGGACGTCTACGATCGCTATCAATATTATCGGCCCGATTGGATTCGCGCCTGGAGCGAGGGGCGTAGCACCGACTCGATGCGCAGTGCCGAGTTAGCACCCTGGCAAGGCCCCTTGTGGCGCGCGCTGATACAAGCCTGCCCCAACACTCATCGCGTCGCGCTGATCGACAAGCTGCTCGCGGCACTGCAGTCGCCTAGGGAACGGGCGCGTGTCTTGGAGCTGCTCCCCGAGCGGGTCATCTGTTTCGCACTGTCCAGCCTGCCGCCCTTGTTCGTGCAGGTGCTACAGGCACTCGCGGTACACGTGAGCATCTATCTATTCCAGCACAGCCCTACCGATCAATACTGGGCCGACTTGCGTAGCAAGAAGGCACTGGCGCGCACACGCCTCACCAATCCGCATGACGCGAACTACTACGAGACGGGGAACGAGCTACTGGCCTCGTGGGGGCGCCAGGGGCAGGCCTTTCAGGATCTATTGCTTAACGATGACAGCCTCAACGCCGTGCACTTGGAAGACTATGCCGACCCGGGCTCTGAACTCCTCTTGCATCGAGTGCAGCGCGACATCCTCGCGCTAAGCGATCAGGCCGAGTCCGCCGCGAGCGATCATTCTATCGAGCTTAGCGTGTGCCATAGTGCCATGCGCGAGTGTCAGGTCTTACACGATCGCATCCTCGCCGCCTTGGACAGCGACGCTAGCCTCAAGCCCGAAGATATTCTCGTGATGATCCCAGAGATTAGCCGTTATGCCCCCTATATCGAGGCGGTGTTCCGTTACGATGAAGACTCCGGTCGCCCGTTCCTGCCGTGGAATCTTTCGGATATTACGATTGCCGATGAGCATCCGCTGATACGAGTATTCTTGCGCCTGTTGTCGCTGCCTAGTTCGCGCTTCACCTTCTCCGAATTGGCCTCCTACCTCGAGGTGCCGCAGATCGCCGCGCAGTTCTCGCTGGAGGGCAAGGTGCAGGAGGATGTATTGACGATGCTGCGCGAGAGCGAGGTGCGCTGGGGCTTGGATGGCGCACATAAGAGTGCGCTGGACTTGCCAGAGACCGAGCAGAATACCTGGGCGCACGGCATCGATCGCCTCCTCGCGGGCTATGCGATGGGGGCGTCTACCTATTGGGAAGGGGTGGCACCGTTGGAAGGCGCCAGTGGCGGCAACGCGGTGGCGCTCGGGCGTTTCTGTAGTTTCTTAGAGCTCCTGAAGTATTGGCATCTACAACTGCGCCAGCCACGGCCGGTGTCACAGTGGCAGGATGCCCTCAATGCGATGATCGACGCACTGTTCGGTGTCGTGCGCGACGAGGACGACAAGCTACAGCAGATTCGCGACGCCCTCGACCTGCTTACCGAGCAGGCTGGCGAACAGACGCTGAGCATCGAGCTGCTGGGCCTGTGTCTGGAGCAGAGCTTAGGCACTCGCACACAGCACAATCGCTTCTTCAGTGGTGGGGTGAGTATCTGCGGCATGCGTCCGATGCGGAGTCTGCCGTTCAAGATGATCTGTGTATTGGGCATGAATGACGCGGCCTTCCCGCGCCGTGAGCAGGCGCAGTCTTTCGATGGCATGGCCGCGCAGTGGCGCCCGGGCGATCCCCGCAAGGCCGATGAGGACCGCTACCTACTGCTGGAGACTCTGCTGTGCGCGCGCCAGCGCCTCTACCTCAGCTACACGGGCAGGAGTCTCAAGGACAATAGCGAACAACAACCCTCCGTGTTGCTGCGCGAGTTTCTCGATTTCCTCGATTTGCACTACCGCCTCGAAGTGGAGCAAGAACGCGAAACGCCAGTCTCGATGAGTGCTAGATTGACGACGCAGTACCCGATGCAAGCCTTCAGTGCGCGCCAATTCGGCGCTGGCATGGCAGCGGACAGACACAGCTACGATCAGTGGTGGTGTGCGATCGCGCAGAGCCTAGAGAACAGTGCGCATGGGCCCCAAGCCGCCGCGCCGTCCACTTGGCCGACACAGAGCCTAGCCCCTACTCAGGGCGCCTTCGAGCAGCTCGAATTGCATCGCCTCATTCGCTTCCTGCAGCATCCGAGTAAGGCATTTTTTAACACGCGCCTCGGAATCTATCTGCAGGAAGAACAAGCCAATGAGGACGAGGAGAATTTCGGCCTAGACGGTCTGCAGACCTGGCAGATGCAGGCCGACTACCTTGCGCGGCTATTGGCGGGCGACGCGCAGGACGTCGATTCCTTGCTGACTCTTTATGAGGCACAAGGCGCCTTGCCCCATGGCGCCATGGCGACACTGGCCTATGGGCAGGTCGAGGAGGGGGCCGCTGATCTGCTGGAGCGTTTAGAGCCCTATCGCGGGCTGGTGAGTAGCCCGATATCGATCGCACTGTCCTGTGCAGTTGCCCATCCCGAGTTGGGGGCTAGCGAGGTAGTGCTCAGTGGACAAGTCACCGCCTATCGAGCCGGCGTCGGCTTGCTGCACTATTCGCCATCGAAATTAAAACCCAAGCATCAGTTGGCCCTCTGGGTAGAACACCTCGCCCTGTGTGCAGCGGGCATTCTCGAACAAGGCCAGCAAAGCGTGTTGATCGCCAAGGATGCCGAACGCACATTCGCCGTGCTCGAGCCTGCACAGGCGCTGTCGATGCTGAGCGAATATGTCGCGCTCTATCGCGAGGGCATCTCCCGGCCCTTGCCCCTTTTCCCGAGTGCCAGCTTCGAGCTGGCCTTGGAGAACGACGAGGCGGCGCTGAAGAGGGCGCGCAAGCTCTGGGCGGGCAGCGAATGGGGTCTGTCCACACCCGATAGCCAAGACCCCTATGTCGCGCTCGCGCACCGTGACTGTGTGGAAGATCCCATCGAGCTCGAGGAACACCTGCACCTAGCACAGACAGTATATGGTCCGCTGCGCCAGATGGGAGAGAGACCATGACGAATGGCCCCCTCATCCTCGACGCAGAACAGACCCTGCGCCTGCCTCTGGCGGGAGTGAAACTGATCGAGGCGAGCGCCGGCACGGGCAAGACCTATGCCATCAGCAACCTCTATTTGCGCTATGTCTTGGCGGGTTTCCAGATCAGCCAGATCCTAGTGGTGACCTTCACCAATGCCGCGACAGAGGAGCTGCGCGGGCGCATTCGCAAGCGCCTCCACGAGGCGCAGCGCGCACTGGAGCTATTGCACGGCGACGGCGAACTGCCCGAGGATGATTTCCTCGCGCTCTGGCTGGACGGGTTGCGTGCGGCAGATCGGGAGCAGCGCGAGTCTGCCTTGTCGCGCCTGCGCTATGCCGTGCGCAGCATGGAGGAGGCCACTATCTTCACCATCAACGGCTTCTGCCAGCGCGCTCTCACCGAGCATGCCTTCAGCAGCGGGCAGGCTTTCCAGCTCGAATTGACGCGTGACGACGACACGCTCTGGCAAGACGCGCTCAAGGATTGGTGGCGGCGCGCGGTCTATCCGCTGTCCGCAGAACGCCTCGCTCTGTTTAGCAGCGTATTCCCAGCCCTGAGTAAGTTTATGGAGGCGCAGGTCGTGCTTCGTCACGCCCAAGACAAGTGCCTGATTCCTGACTCTGCATTCGGGCTCGAAGAGATCTATAGCCAATGGCAGAGCGTGCAGGGCCCACTGCAGTCGCTCGGCGCGCTATGGGCGGCGGACCGAGAACGCTACGCCGAGATACTGGGCAGCTCCAAGGCATTGGCGCGCAATGCGAAGTCGGGCTACCGTGCGGCCGAGCTAGCGCTATCCCTGCAGCGCCTGGATGCATACTTCGCGTCGGGGCCATGGTTCGAGATACCCCCGGCGTTGGAGTTATTGAGCGCGAAGTATCTCCAAGAGAATTCGAAGCCCTCGCAGCTTGGCAAAGATGAAGCGCTCGAAGACCCGTTCTTCTCCGAGTGTGAGCGGGTGTGGGGCTTGGTCACTCGGGTGCATGCACAGCTTCGGATGAGCGCCTTGCAAAGGGCAACCGAGCAGGCCCGCGTGCAGATGGAGGCGCAGAAGGCGCTAAGTCGCACACTCACCTATCACGACCAGCTCTCGCGCCTGCGCGATGCACTCGCCGCGCCAACTGGGCAGAGCCTAGCCCAGGTGCTGCGCGCGAATTTCCCCGTGGCCATGATCGACGAGTTTCAAGACACCGACGACCTGCAGTACGAGATATTCAGGCGCCTCTATCTGCCCGCGCAGTTCGGGGTAGAACTCCCCGAGGAGCTCGCCGCTAAGCTCGCCATGATCATGATCGGCGATCCTAAGCAGGCCATCTATAGTTTCCGTGGCGGCGATATCTTCGCCTACGCCAAGGCGCGTCACGACGTGGGCGAGCAGCGCTACACCTTGGCCACGAACTGGAGATCCGTGCCCGAGTTGATCGACGCCGTGAATCGGGTGTTTATGTGCCGTGAGGCGCCTTTCGTCTACGACGACATCATCGACTTCCAGCCGGTGCAGGCGGCCGACAAAGTCCACGCACCCCTATCGATCGATGGGCAGCGCGCTAACGCGCTAAGCTTCTGGCAGTTCGGCTTAGAGCAGAACACTCAGGGCGCGAACAAGAGCAGCTTGGAACAGAGCATAAGCGATGCGGTCGCCGATGAGATCGCGAGCCTGATTGTGGCGGGTCGGGGCGGCACAGCACTGCTCGGGGACAAGCCGGTAGTGTCGGGGGATATTGCCGTACTAGTGCGCAATGGCTTCGAAGGCGTTCGCGTGCGCCACGCGCTGCAGCTGCGCGGCGTGGATGCGGTGACGGTAGGGCGCGACACTGTGTTCGAGAGTGCCGAGGCCAACGCATTGTTTACGCTACTCGAGGCGGTCGTGCACTATCAGGATCGCAGCGTGCTGCGCGCCGCACTGAGCAGTGACTTGCTTGGCTTAGACTACACGGCCATCGCCGCTATTGTGGACACCCCCGGCGACTGGCTCGAGTGGGCGCAGCAGATGCGCAGCCTCAATGTGCAGTGGGCGCAGCGCGGCTTCATGGCGATGTTCTACTCCCTCCTGCAAGGTCTCGAATTGGCGCAGCGCCTCGCCGCTCAGGCTGATTCGGAGCGGCGCCTGACGAACCTGTTGCATCTGGGTGAGCTACTGCAACAGACCTCGCGGGGCCTGCCCGGCTTCGAGTCCCTGCTCAGCTGGTTCCACGAACAGTTGCAGGAGAGTGCCGATGATGAGACTCAGCTGCGTCTGGAGAGCGATGAGGCGCTGGTGAAGATCGTCACGATTCACGCGAGCAAGGGGCTGGAATACCCCATCGCGTTCGTGCCCTTCCTGTGGGCGAGCAAGCCTCGTCAGGCGGATCAGAAGCTGCGGCACGGGCTTGGTTTTCACAACGGTGCGGGACAGTCCTGTCTGGCCTTGGATGCCGATGCCATCGCGAACAATCTTTTTGCTGCAGAGAAGGAGCGCCTTGCCGAGGATGTACGACTCGTCTATGTGGCGCTGACACGTGCGCGCGCCAAACTCTATTGCGTATGGGGCGCGGCCGACGGACGCACCAATCCGGCGAGTTCGGCGCTAGCGTGGTTGTTGAATCCGCAGCAGAGCCCCGCGCAGTTAGATGCTGCGCTGCCCAATGCGCCGCTGGATGCGGACGTTGTGCACGCGGCCCTCGCGTCGCTAGTAGAAACGGCCGGCGGGACAATCGAGTGCCAGCCCCTGCCCAACTCCCTAGTGCCCGTGCAGGCGCGGACGCCGACTGATGTGGCGGTCCAGTTACAGGCAAGAAGCTTCACCGGCAGGATCGCCAGCGACTGGCGCATAAGCAGTTTTAGTAGCCTAACCCGCGACATCCATCAGCCTCCGATCGCGCGTAGCGCCGCCCCTAGTGACGACGCCATTTTGCAGTTCACCGCCGGCGCGCAGGTAGGCCTGTTTCTTCATGACATGCTGGAACATATGGATTTTCGCGCAGATGTGCGCGAGCAGGCAGCGACCTTGAATAAGCGTTTCGCGAAGAAATACGGTTTCGCACCGGAGCAGCAGGAACAGGTGATCGCGCAGTGGCTGCACAACATCGTGATGACGCCGCTGAACGACGCGGGTCTGTGCCTCGCCTCCTTGAGTAAAAGTAAGCGCTTGAGTGAATTGGAATTCGATCTGGGGATAGACCGAGTCGAGGTGGCGGAACTCAATCGCCTTATCGGCGCGTGGTCGGGGAGGCCGCTCGAGGCGCTAGCGATCGATGATTTCCGCGGCATGATCACCGGCTTCATCGACCTCGTGTTCGAGCACGAGGGGCGTTTCTATATCGCCGACTATAAGAGTAATCTGCTCGGCATGCGGCTCACGGACTATGCGCCACAGGAATTGAACAGAGCGATGTTCGACCGACGCTATGACCTGCAGTATCTGCTCTATATCCTGGCACTGCATCGCTACCTGCAACAACGCGTGGCGCATTATCATTACGATCAACATATGGGTGGTACTTATTACTTATTCCTGCGTGGCATGCGTCCCGAGCACGGCCCGCGCTATGGGGTGTTTTTCGACCTGCCGCCGTTCTCCTTAATCGATGAACTCGATCGGCGCATCTTCGGCCACTATCCTCAGGCGGAGGCATCGCGATGAGCCTGCTCAGTGAGATGCTAAAGTCCGGCGCGCTGAGCCCGTTGAGTGTAGCGTTCGCCCGCTTCGTCGCGCGCCATGGCGGTCATGGTGAGGACGATCTATGTACGCTCAGTGCGGCGCTGCTTAGCGAGTGCAATCAGCGCGGCGATGTCTGTATCGACCTCGCGCAGTGGGCAGGGCAGGTCTTGTTTGCGCCGCAAGCGGGGCTAAGAGTGGACCCGGCGCCTGAGGTGAATGCCTGGCGCGAGGCGCTGCTCGCGAGTCCCTGTGTGGGCGCGCCGGGAGAGCTGGCGCCGCTGCTCCTCGATGGCACACTATTGTACCTGCATCGCTTCTGGCACTATGAGATGGCCGTGTTCGCCTCGATCGATGCGCGGCTGGGGCCGGTGCAAGACTTGGATCTGCCACTGCTGCAGTCTGGATTGCACCGACTCTTTCCCGCGGAGCAGGGGGCGGGCGTGGATTGGCAGAAGCTCGCCTCGGCATTGGCGCTTAGTCGGCGCTTCGCGGTGATCTCCGGCGGTCCCGGCACGGGCAAGACCACGACGGCGGTGAAGGTGTTGGCGCTGTTGTTGGAACAGTCTCCTACGCTGCGCATCAGGCTCGCCGCACCCACCGGCAAGGCGGCCGCGCGCATGGTGGAGTCGATCCGTGGCGCTCGGCAGCGCCTGGACCTCGACCCACAGATCGTGGCGCGTCTGCCCGACGAGGCCAGCACGCTGCATCGCTTACTGGGTTATCAGGGCGGTCATGGTGCGCGCGGTTTTCGCCATAACGCGCAGAACCCCTTGCATGTCGACTGTCTTTTGATCGACGAGGCATCCATGATCGATCTACCGCTGATGTGGGCACTCCTCCAGGCTTGTCGTGCGGATACTCGGATCATTCTGCTGGGCGACCGCGATCAGCTCGCATCGGTCGAGGCTGGCAATGTGTTGGGTGACATCACCGGACATGGGCAGGCACTGCATTACACGCCTTTTATGGTGACGTGGCTACAGCAACTCGGCGCTTGTGCACTGACTGACATCGACAGCTGCGCGCATGCCCCTGCCGTCGCCGACTCGCTCGCGCTGCTGCGCACCAGCCATCGTTTCGCGGCGGATAGCGGCATTGGCTCTTTCGCCGCTGCGGTGAATGCGGGTGATTCCGAGGCGGCATTGCGTTTGTTGAGTCAGGGCGACAAGGCGCTGGGAGAATTAGTGCTCAGTGAACTGCTCTGGCTCAAGCCACGAGAGCAGGCATGGCAGCCACTGCACGGCGAGGTGCTCGGCTGGGCCGTCGCGCGCTATCGCCCCTATCTGCTGTGTGAGGACGCCGGGCAGGCCTTGGCCGCCTTCGCTGCGACGCGCATTCTGTGTGCCACCCACGAGGGGGCGCTTGGAGAGCGCGAGCTCAATCGTCAAGTGGGCGAACGCTTGCGCCTAGCCGGTCTAATGGAGCCGGGCGAGGCGGTGCATGGCACGCCGGTAATGGTGACGGTCAATGACTATGAGATGGGACTTTATAACGGCGACATCGGTCTATTATGGCGCAATGACGAGGGTGGCCTAGACGCCTGCTTCGCGGAGCTAGATGGACAAGTGCGACACCTGCCTGCCGGCATGCTGCCAGAACACGTGACCGCTTGGGCGATGACGGTACACAAGGCGCAGGGTTCGGAGTTCGACGAGGTGCTATTGATACTGCCCGGTGAGGCAAGCAGTGCGTTGCTGCTGCGCGAATTGGTCTACACGGGGATAACGCGTGCGAAGTCGCGCCTGTTGCTGCATAGCAGCACAGAGGCGCTAACTAAGGCCTGTCAGACGCCCGTGCAGCGTAGCTCGGGGCTAGCCGCACGGCTTGGTTGGCGCAGTACGCTGCGCGATTGAACTTGCCGCCTAGGCGCTGGTCAGAATGGTGTGTGCCATCTGTAGGTGTTCGGCGGCCTCTCGGCCCAAGTCGGTAAGATAGCCACCATCGGCTTGGGTGATGAGGCCCTTGTCGTGCAGCCGGCGCGCCGCGTCGATACGGGATTGCTCGGCGTCCTTATGGATTTTGATTCCCTCTTGGGGATTGGTGACGTTGTACAGCATCAAGGTATTTAGTTCGGCGAAGATCTCAGAGCTCATGGACATAGTGCTACCTCGGAAATTATTGTTGTTCGGGTGTAGTATAGGCTCCCAGTTTACAGACACGAAGTAGCAAGTGGCGCATTTTTTTAATTTAGCTGGTTAGACGCACAAGGTAAGACCTTTTTTCGACACAGGGAGCCCATGAAAGTACCGACAAGATTACAGCCGTTGCTAGACGACGGACTTATAGATGAAGTGCTAAGTCAATTGATGAGTGGCAAAGAGGCTCAGGTCTATGTGGTGCGCTGTGGCGATACGCTGCGCTGCGCCAAGGTTTATAAGGAGGCAGGCAAGCGCAGCTTCAAGCAAGCGGTGCAGTACCAGGAGGGACGCAAGGTAAAGAATAGCCGCAGTGCGCGAGCGATTGGCAAGCGTAGTCGCTATGGTCAGAAGGAGCAGGAACAGGCCTGGCTGACGGCCGAGGTCGATGCCCTGCGACGCCTGGCCAGTGCAGGCGTGACCGTGCCGGCGACCCATGGCTTTATCGATGGCGTGCTATTGATGGACATGATCTGCGATGCCGAGGGTGACCCCGCGCCGCGCTTGAACGATGTGATGCTCAGCGCCGAACAGGCGCGGGAGTATCATGCCCGCGTGATGACCGATGTCGTCAAGATGCTATGTGCCGGTTTGATTCATGGCGACCTATCGGAGTTCAACGTTTTGTTGGCCGCCGATGGCCCCGTGATCATCGACCTGCCACAGGCGGTGAATGCCTCGGGCAATAACAGCGCTGCGGCGATGTTATTGCGCGATGTCGAGAATATGGCGAATTATTTCGGTCGTTTCGCGCCGGAGCTGCGTACCACGAACTACGGCGCCGAGATTTGGAGCCTTTATGAGCGTGGCACGCTGCGACCTAATAGCCAGCTGACCGGTCACTTCGAGGGCAAGCTGATCAGTGCCGATGTCGAAGAGGTGTTGCGCGTGATCGAACACGCGCGTGAGGAGGCAGCGGAAGCTGCCGAGCGCAAGCAGGCGGCGCTGGAGGGTTAGCCTTCGTTGCCTAGGCGTTCGGCGACATCGGCGGGCTCGACTTCGACTCCGCTCATGTCCGCGTTCCAGTTTGCCCCTACCATCACTTCGTCTTCGTGCATGCCGGGCAGCCAGTTCACCACGAAGTCTTCCAGCGCAATAGAGGCAGGGGTGTAGATATCCCAATCCTCGGAGCAATGCACCTTCGCGTCGGACTCTTCTGCCCAGAATGGGAAGACGTCGGTCTTCTCAAATTCCAATGATGGGCACACCGCCCAGCCATCTTCGGCTTTAAGGCCCCAGACCAGACCAGTCTCTTGGATACGGCTGATAAACAGATCGTAATTGGCTTCTTCGTCGTCCGTCAGCGCGGTCGTGATGTTTTCGGGGGATTGTGGGGGCATAATAACCTCAATAATGTGTAGAGCGATGCGGATGTTGCGAGTGCAGCCCCTTAGTGCTGCCGCGTGCGTATGTTAACTCAGCCGCGCGGCGGAACACAGTCAAAATACAACTCGGGGCAGGTGGGAATTATGCTCCTGCCCCAAACCCAATGAGAAATGAGGTAAGCATGACAGAAGTTAGGGAAGCCATAGAAACGCTGGAGATGGACACTAGCAATTGCATGGGCACGATCGACGCGTCGATCAGTCCGCGGGGCACCTTGGAGATGCTGTCGCAGTGGGAAGTAGACCGCCTGCGTAATATGGGCGGCTCCAGCCTCTATGAGTTATTCCGGCGCTGCGCGCTCGCGGTGCTCAACTGCGACGACACCAGCGACGATGCCTCCGAGGTCTATGCGCTGTACGCAGACTTTAGTATCGAGATCGAACAGCGCGCGCGGGGCATTAAGTTGATTCTCAAGAACGCGCCGGCCTGCGCCTTCGTCGATGGCGTGATCATGAATGGTGTGCGCGACCACTTATTCGCCGTACTGCGGGACATCGTCTTCATGTCGGGCGAACCCTATGCACTCGCCGACCGCTCCCTTACCCCGCAGACCGATGCCACCGGCCACGCCCTAGGGGAGGGGGACAATGCCAGCCGCCCAGAGGCCAACCTAGTGTTCAATATGCTGCGCAATGCCAAGATGCTGCGGCCCCGTGCCACGCCCCGTTTAGTGGTATGTTGGGGCGGTCATTCCATCGACAGGGATGAGTATTTGTATTGTAAATCAGTTGGTTATCAACTTGGCCTGCGTGGGCTAGACATCTGCACCGGCTGTGGACCGGGGGCTATGAAGGGGCCTATGAAGGGCGCCACGATCGGTCATGCCAAGCAGCGCAACCGCGACGGGCGCTATATCGGCATCTCCGAGCCCGGCATCATCGCGGCGGAGTCGCCTAACCCGATCGTCAATCAATTAGTCATCATGCCGGACATCGAGAAGCGCCTCGAGGCCTTCGTGCGCGTGGGTCACGGCATCATCGTGTTCCCCGGCGGAGTGGGCACACTAGAGGAGATATTGTTTCTGATGGGCACCCTGATGGACCCGGACAATCGCAATATGGAGATGCCGGTGATCTTCACGGGTGGTGGCAGCAGCAAGCAATATTTTAAGGAGATCGATGCCTTCCTAGTCTATACATTGGGGGAGGAGGTGCGCCGTTACTATCAGATCATCGAGGACGATCCCGTGGCGGTCGCCACCGCCATGCGCGAGGGCATGCACAGGGTCACGGTCAATCGCCGCAAGGGCCGCGATGCCTATTACTACAACTGGCTGTTGCGGATTCCGACGGAGATGAAGAGGCACTTTGTCGTCTCTCACGAGAGCATGGCGAGCCTGTCCCTGAGCCGCGACATCGGCGCCTCGGGACTAGCGATCAACCTGCGCCGCGCCTTCTCCGGCATTGTCGCGGGCAATGTGAAGGACTACGGAATTCAGCAGATCCGCAAGCATGGTCCCTTCAAGTTGAGGGGCGATCCGGAGATCGCGCAGGCGATGGACAAATTGCTGCGGGATTTCGTGGCCCAGGGGCGCATGAAGCTGGGCGGAAAGACCTATAGTCCCTGCTATGAGATAAAGAGCTGAGGCGCTTGCGCAGGGCTCGCAATACTTGACTGAAATACTCGGATATCCGATAATCTCAGCCTCAAAATAGTTTCCAATTCGCCTATGATAGGCACCACGCTGGCGCGAGCGCGCCGGCACCGCGTGATTTGCGCGCGGGCTAAACACCACGCCGCCCGTGTGCCATTCGCAGGCCACGGCACGGCAGCAGAGGTAAGCAAGTGACAGAACAAGTCGAAAGCTTGATCCGCAAGGACTATGCAGCGGGATTTCACAGCAAGATTGAGTCCGATACGCTCGCGCCGGGATTGGACGAGGACGTCGTGCGCTTCATCTCCGCGAAGAAAGAAGAGCCGCAGTGGATGCTCGATTGGCGCCTGAAGGCCTTCCGCGCCTGGCAGGAGATGGAAGAGCCTACCTGGGCCCACGTGCATTATCCCGAGATCGACTTCAAGGCCCTGTCCTATTACAGCGCGCCCAAGAGCATGGCCGACAAGCCCCAGAGCCTAGACGAAGTAGACCCAGAGCTGCTGGCCACCTATGAGAAGCTCGGCATTCCCCTGCACGAGCAAGCCACACTCGCCGGCGTTGCCGTGGACGCGGTGTTCGACTCGGTCTCCGTCGTCACCACCTATCGCGCCAAGCTGGAGGAGGCCGGCGTGATCTTCTGCCCGATCTCCGAGGCCATCAAACGCTTCCCCGAGCTCGTGAAGAAATACCTTGGCTCCGTGGTGCCGCAGAAAGACAATTTCTATGCGGCCCTGAACTCCGCCGTATTCTCCGATGGCTCCTTCGTCTACATCCCCAAGGGCGTACGCTGCCCCATGGAGCTGTCGACCTATTTCCGTATCAACGAGATGAACACCGGGCAGTTCGAACGCACGCTGATCGTGGCCGAGGAGGGCTCCTATGTGAGCTATCTCGAGGGCTGTACCGCGCCCATGCGTGACGAGAATCAATTGCACGCCGCGGTGGTCGAATTGGTCGCGCTGGACGATGCGCAGATCAAATACTCAACCGTGCAGAATTGGTACCCGGGCGACAAAGAGGGCAAGGGCGGCATCTATAATTTCGTGACCAAGCGCGGCATCTGCCACCGGAATGCGCGCATCTCCTGGACACAGGTCGAGACCGGTTCTGCCGTCACCTGGAAATACCCCAGCTGCATCCTTAAGGGTGATAACAGCGTAGGGGAGTTCTACTCCGTGGCGCTGACCAATAATTTTCAGCAGGCCGACACCGGCACCAAGATGATCCATTTGGGCAAGAATACCCGCTCGACCATCATCGCGAAGGGCATCTCCGCCGGGCGCAGCAATAGCGCCTATCGCGGCCTAGTGCGCATCAATGCAGGGGCCAGTGGCGCTCGCAATTTCACGCAGTGCGACTCCCTGCTGATCGGCGATCGCTGCGGCGCACATACCTTCCCGTATATCGAGAGTAAGAACCCAAGTGCGGTGATCGAGCACGAGGCCACCACCTCGAAGGTCAGCGACGATCAGATGTTCCTCTGCCAGCAACGCGGCTTGGATGCCGAGAAGGCGGTCTCCATGATCGTTAACGGCTTCTGCCGTGAGGTCTTCAAGGAGTTGCCGATGGAGTTTGCCGTGGAAGCGGGCAAGCTGCTCGAGGTCAGCCTCGAAGGCTCCGTGGGCTAAGCGCGCAATTTAATTCACTAATTCCAGAAATAGAACACAGAATCAGGAAACAGGTCGTATGTTGGATATCCGTAATCTCAATGCTCGCGTAGAAGAAACAGAGATTCTGCGCAATCTCAGCCTCCGTATTAAGCCCGGCGAAGTCCATGCCATCATGGGGCCTAATGGTGCGGGCAAGAGCACACTCGGCAACGTGTTGTCTGGGCGTCCTGGCTACGAGGCGACCTCAGGCGAGGTCGAGTTCAACGGCAAGAATCTGCTTGACATGGGTATCGAAGAGCGCGCGCGCGAGGGGCTATTCCTCGCCTTTCAATACCCGGTAGAGATTCCCGGCGTGAGCAATATGGAGTTCCTCAAGGCCTCCGTGGATGCGCGCCGCAAACATCTCGGCCTGCCCGAGCTGTCCTCCTTCGACTTCATGAAGATCGCGCGCGAGACCTCCAAGCGCGTAAGCCTCGATGCCGCCTTCCTAAAGCGCGGCGTAAACGAGGGCTTCTCTGGCGGCGAGAAGAAGCGCAACGAGATACTGCAGATGATGCTGCTAGAGCCTAGCCTGTGCATCCTCGATGAGACCGATTCGGGCCTCGACATCGACGCCCTGCAAGTGGTTGCGGCGGGCGTGAACTCCATGCGCAGCGCCGAGCGCAGCTTCATCGTGGTGACCCATTACCAGCGTCTGCTGGACTTCATCATCCCCGACTATGTGCACGTCTTAGCGGGCGGGCGCATCGTGAAATCCGGCGGCAAGGAACTTGCGTTGGAACTGGAAGCGAAGGGCTATGCCTGGTTGGAAGACGAGGTTGCCTGAGCCGATGAGCGAGACTAGCCCACAAGATTTTAAACACCTAGCCCTGTCTCTGGCCGGCGCGCAAGACAGTGCGCCCTGGCTCGACTCCCTGCGCTTTACGGGCACCGAGCAATGGCTCGAGGCACAATGGCCGGGGCGACGCACGGAGCTATGGAAATATACGCCACTGGCCTCATTGCAGCGCGGTCAATTCGCCAGCTGGGGCAGCGCGCAGGCCTACACGCTGGCCGAGCATGCCCTGCTAAGCCTCGACGCGATCCGTCTCGTCTTCGTCAATGGCCAGTTCGATGCGCAGGCCTCAGCCGGCGATGTGGCCGGCGTGGTGCGCTTTAGTAAGGCCGACGCCGCACAGCAGGCCTTGATCGAGGCGCGTCTGGGCAAGATCGTCGACACCAAGCGCCACCTGTTCGCCTCGCTGAGCAATGCCTGGACCCAGGACGGGGTGCTGGTGCACGTGCCCAAGAACACGAAGCTGGAACTGCCGATCTATATCGTGCACGTCTCCACGCCAGAGGCTACCCCAGCGACCGCGAATCATCGTGTACTAGTGGTGCTCGAGGAGTCCGCGCAGGCCGAGATCATCGAGCATTTCATCTCCGATGAGCAGGCGCAGAATGGCTTCGTGAACAGCCTGACCGAGATTCAAGTGGGGGCGAACGCGCATCTTTCTCACTACCGCATGAACCTCGAAGAAGAACATATTATTCATATCGGCGGCGTGCATATCAATCTGGCCAGTAACGCGCAGTACTTGGGCTTTACGCTGTCCGAAGGCAGCCAGCTCAAGCGCATCGACTATCAGATTTGCCACAAGGGCAAGGGTGCTCACGCCGGTTTGAACGGCGTCTACCTGCCGCGTAACGAACACCTATTGGATTATCACACCAATGTGGAACACGAGGCGCCGCATTGCACGACGAGCGAGGTGTTCCGTGGCATCATCGCGGACAGCGCCAGAGCGGTGTTCAATGGCCGCATCCATATCCATCCCGATGCGCAGAAGACTCTGGCCGAGCTGAGCAATAAGAACCTGCTCACCTCCGATAAGGCCGAGGTCGATACCAAGCCGGAGCTGGAGATCTACGCCGACGATGTGAAGTGTGCCCACGGCGCCACCGTCAGCCAGCTTGATCAGACCTCGATGTTCTATCTGCGTAGCCGTGGCCTTTGCGAGAAGCAGGCGCGCACGATGCTCAGTTTCGGCTTCATCAACGAACTGTTGCAAGACTTGCCACAGCAAGCGGTGCGCGAGCATCTGCACCGTCACTTGACGCAACTGTTCGACAAGGATCATTTCGCGTCATGAGTGAGGAAGCAGTAGTGGAGACGCAGGGCAAGATCAATATCGCCGACTTCGACGTAGAGAGGGTGCGCAAGGATTTTCCGATTCTGCATCAGCGGGTCAATGGGCAGCCCCTAGTCTACCTAGACAACGCGGCCACCACGCAGAAGCCCGAGTCCGTGATAGAAGCGATCAGCCATTATTACCGCTACGACAATAGCAATGTCCATCGCGGCGCCCATACTCTCGCCGATCGTGCGACCACCTCCTTCGAGGGCGCTCGCAAGAAAGTGGCCTCATTTATCAACGCCGAGGACTCGGCGCAGATCATCTGGACGCGTGGCACTACCGAGGGCGTCAACCTCGTGGCCGCGAGTTGGGGCCGCACGCATCTAGAGCAGGGTGACCGCATCTTGGTCTCCGCTATGGAGCATCATTCCAATATCGTGCCCTGGCAGATGATTGCGGCACTAAAGGGCGCCACGGTCGAGGCGATTCCGGTGGATAGCACGGGCACCATAGACTTGAGCGCGCTGCAGCAGATGCTCGACGAGCGTGTCAAGATGGTCTCGGTCGGTCACGTCTCCAATGCCTTGGGCACAGTGAATCCAGTCATCGAGATTACGCGCCTCGCCCATGCCGTGGGAGCACTGGTCTTGATCGACGGCGCCCAGGCGGTAGGCCATTGGCCCGTAGACATGCCGTCGCTGGACTGCGACTTCTATGTGTTTTCCGCCCATAAATTATTCGGCCCAACCGGCGTCGGCGCCCTATACGGCAAGCGCGAACTGTTAGAAGCGATGCCTCCCTATCAGGGCGGCGGCGAGATGATCGAGTCCGTGAGCTTCGCCGGCACGACCTTTAATCAGCTGCCCTATAAATTCGAGGCAGGCACCCCCAATATAGCCGGTGTGATCGGCTTCGGCGCGGCCATCGACTATCTAAACTCCTTAGACCGTGCCGGTGCGGCGCGCCACGAGCATGCCCTATTGGAATATGCGCGCGGCAAGGCGCAGAAAGTGACTGGCCTGCGCCTGATAGGCACGGCGGACCATAAGGTTAGTGTTTTGAGTTTCGTACTAGACGGTATTCACCCGGCCGACCTAGGCACGCTGCTAGACCAGCAGGGCGTCGCGGTGCGCACGGGCAATCACTGCGCGCAACCGATCATGGATCAATACGGCATACCTGGCACGGTACGCGCCAGTTTTAGTTTTTATAATAATTTTGACGATGTGGACCGCCTATTCGCGGCCATCGAGAAAGCTAAGCAGTTTCTCGTTTAATAAGCGCATAAAGAGGATATCCCGATGAGCGTAGAGTCTTTCGACCCCGTTCACTCAGCTAAGAACAGCACGGTCAATGTCACCACCGCGGCGGTGGAGCATTTCCGCGCGCAGCTGCACAAGAACGCCCAGGCCAATGCCATTCGGCTGAGCGTGAAGCAGAGTGGCTGCACGGGGTTTATGTATGTGATCGATCTAGTGCCTGCCGCTAAGCCCGACGACCTGCATCTGTTGTTGGACGAGGGCGTGGAGTTGCTGGTCGACAAAGACAGCATCGCGATCGTCAACGGCACACAGATCGACTACGTGACAGAGGGCGTTAACCGTCAGCTGAGCTTCCTTAATCCTAACGCCAAGGACCATTGCGGTTGTGGCGAAAGCTTCAACGTGAATTAATATGGAAAGACGCATGGTGGTGGCGCAGACAGATTGTCCTGCGCGGCGCGTTCCAGACGGAACGCCCCTAACAATCCCGAAAGACACGTTCGTTGCGATCACCCAGGCTCTGGGCGGCAATTACACGGTCGTCTACAACGGGCAGATGGTGCGAGTAGACGGGACGGACGCGGGTGCGTTAGGCCTGGAGACCGAGAAGCTAAGCTTTCCTGCGCCGAGCGACGACCAGATTCAGGTGGCACAAGTCTGGGAGGCGTTGAGCACGGTATTCGACCCCGAGATCCCAGTAGACCTAGTCAACCTGGGCTTGATCTACGATGTGCAGGTGAATCAAGAAGATAAGAGCGTGGCAATAGAGATGACACTTACAGCCCCGAGTTGTGGCATGGGTCCTGTGTTAGTGGGCGACGTGGAGTATCGAGTAAGGCGCGTGCCGAACGTTAAAAAAGTCGACGTGGAATTGGTGTTCGACCCGGCGTGGAGTCGCGACATGATGAGCGAGGAGGCGCAGCTCGAGACTGGGATGTTCTTTTAGAGTTTGGTGGTAGTTAGTTCAGTGGTATTTGGTTCTGTGCGGTCCGCTGGCTGCCGGGTATACCCCGTCAGAACACGCCGTGAACCCATCCATGGGGGCTCTACAACAGCATCCCTGCTGTTGAAGGTTCTGCCGGGGTACACCCGACATCCAACGGACTCGATTGCAGCGCTAAAGTTTAGTTGAACGCTCTGTTTGGAAGAGACACGCTCGAGTGCTATGGGGAGGGGTGGTAAATACTCCGCATTGAATTCGAGCGAAGCGAAAAGAAAGTGGGGCAGAACGCCCTGCAACAGATTAGGCGAGCGTTGGGGGTATGTGGTGACAGACCTTCGACAGCAGGGATGCTGGCGTAGAGCCTACATGGATGTATGCACGGCGTGTCTGACACCGCATACCCTCGACGATTGCCGGACCATAATCGAAGTATAAAGTAACAAGCACTAAACAAAGTTAAAGTTGGCAAAAACACATGAGTGAAAACAGATTCGGTACTGATATTAATCCTGAGGATATTCTAGAGGCTTTGGACTTCTTCGATTCTTGGGAGGATCGTTATAAGTATATTATTGACCTTGGGAAGGAACTGCCCCCCATGGACCAAGCCGACAAGACCGAGCAGCACCTCGTGCGCGGCTGTCAGAGTCAGGTTTGGCTCGTCGCCGAGCGCCAAGGAGACAAACTCTATTTTCAAGCCGACAGTGACGCCTTCATTGTCAAAGGCCTGCTCGGCGTCGTGCTCGCCGCCTTTAATGCCAAGACTCCCGCGCAGATAGCCGCCTTCGATATCGACGCTTACTTCGAACGCCTCAATCTGCTCAAACACCTCAGCTCTACCCGTGGTAACGGCCTACAGGCCATGGTTAAGAAGATCCAAGCCATTGCCGCTAGCTAGGACTGCGTTACTATTCGTCCCAACGCAGCCTAACTTCCCCTAGTCCCACCTCGCCTTGTACCGCCTACCGACTTGTATAGAATGCACAGCGTTTAGTCTGTTTAATCATGACTGAACAAACTGAATGATAGTTAGGCCGAAGTGTCACTAGTGAGAGGAAGCATGGAAAACAGTTTGCCCGACGATAGCCCGCTCTTTAGCTCCGAGTCCTCCCCGCAGGCCCCGATTTCTGCCAATGAGGAAGATGGCATCGGCCGCTTCATCGAGCAGATGGGACTCTATGCCCAGGGTGATGGCGTGGCACGCATCGCCGGGCGCCTGTTCGGCTACTTCATCGTGCATGGCGGGCCCGTTAGCTTCGCCGACCTAGCGCAAGCCCTGCAGGTTAGCCGCGCCAGTGTGAGCACCAATGCCCGCACCCTAGTTGCCATCGGGGTGATCGAGCGCGTAACCCGCCCAGGGGATCGTCAGGACTACTATCAGCTCGCCGAATCTCCCTTCCTGCGCATGATCGAGACCTATATCTCCCGTATGCGCGCGCTGCAGGAGATCCTGCAGCAGGCCGATAAATCGATTCCCCAGCGCATGGCCGCCACGCATCGCCGGCTCGCCCAGATGAGCGACTTCTATAGCGTCGCCGTACAAAGTAACGAGCAGATGCTCAAGGAGCTCGGTCAATGAAAAAAATCATCATGCCAATTCTCATCGTGGCAGGGGCGGGGGTAGTTACCGCCGCCTTGATCATGAATCGACCGAGCCCTGTCGTGAATGCTCCGGAAGAGCGCGTGACGCTGGTAGAGGTGCAGACCGCCAGTGCCCGCGACATGCTGTTCTCCGTCTCCTCGCAGGGCACCGTCGAGCCACGCACGCAGACCACGCTGGTGGCGGAGGTCTCGGGCCGGGTGATGTCGGTGTCGGAGATGTTTGTGGTCGGGGGCTTCTTCCGCGAGGGCGACCTGCTGTTGAGCCTGGACTCGGCAGACTACGAGGTATCCGTGCAGCAGGCCCGCGCCAATCTGTTGACCGCGCAGGCCCAGCTCACTCAGGAGCAAGCCCAGGCAGATCAGGCCGCTAGGCAGTGGGACTCCTCGGGCCGCGCGCGTGCCGACGCGCCACCACTGGCGCTGCGCACCCCGTTCCTAGCCGAGGCAAACGCTCGTGTCTTATTCGCCGAGGCAGACCTTGCCCGTGCCCAGCGCCAGCTCGAACGCACCAAGATTCGCGCCCCCTATGATGGGCTGATACGCGAGAAGATGGTCGATATCGGCCAATATGTGGGCACCGGCACGCAACTCGCACGCACCTTCGCGGTGGACTACGCGGAAATACGTCTGCCCCTGACCGATCGCGACATTGCCTTTCTTAATTTGCCGCAACCGGGTGCTACGCAAAATATCGCAAACGCTTCCGGCAGCAATGCTTGGGGTGCCGATGGAGCAGGCGGCACTCCGGTAACGCTAACGACGACGGTAGGCGGTAAGGTACTGCAATGGGATGCGCGAATTGTGCGCACCGATGGGGTTATCGATAGTACTACGCGTGTGTACTATGCCGTGGCTCAGGTGCGCGACCCCTACAGCCTGCGCGCGACAAACGATGGCAAGCCTGCCCTGTCCATTGGCAGTTTCGTGAATGCTAGCTTGCAAGGCATAACCGCTCATGGCGTCTTTACGCTGCCCCACAGTGCCGTACGCAGTTCCGATCAGGTGATGGTGATGGATAACGAGCAACGCTTGCGTATTCGTACCGTCAATGTGCTGCGCACCGATACCGACAATGTGTATGTAGACGGTGGCCTGAACGATGGCGACCGTGTAATCGTCAGTCCCGTGCCAGTGCCGATCGAGGGCATGCGCGTGTCTACTGCCGAGGGTTTTGAAATGTCGACGGAGAGCGCGCTATGAGGCTTCCGGAAACCACTACTAAGACCGGTATCATCGCCTGGTTTAGTAGCAATGGCGTCGCTGCAAACCTATTGATGATGTTTATTCTCTTCGCCGGCATCGCCTCGGCGTGGACGATTAAGATTCAGATTTTCCCAGACTTCGAGACCCGCACCGTGCAGGTGAGCATGGCCTATCCCGGCGCAGCGCCCGAGGAGGTGGAAGAGGCTATCGTGATCCGCATCGAGGAGTCTTTGCAGGGTTTGATAGGCATCAACCGCATGAGATCGGTTGCGCGCGAGAACGTGGGGACTGTGACCTTGGAGATATCCTCCGAGTACGAGGTAAGCGAGTTACTCGATGAGATCAAGGGTCGCATCGATAGCATCTCTACCTTTCCGGCTGGGGTAGAGCGCCCAACCGTGCGCGAGTTCGAGATCACTCAGGCGGTGATGAATGTGTCCATCTACGGCGACCTAGACGACAAGGCGTTGAAGACTTTCGCAAACGATATTCGCGAAGAGATCCTTGCGCTCCCCGAAGTCAGCCAAGCCAATATTCTTGGCGATCGCGACTACGAGATCGCCATCGAGGTATCGGAAAACACACTACGCTCATATGGACTTACGCTAGAGCAAGTGGCTAACGCCGTGCGCGCCTCGTCGATCGATATGCCCGGTGGTGCCATTCGCACCGACACCGGCCGCATACAACTACGCACCAAGGAGCAGGCCTTTACGGGCGCAGATTTCGCCAACATCGTGCTACGCACTAATCGCGACGGCACGCGCCTATTAGTGAGTGACGTGGCCACCGTGATCGATGGCTTTGTGGAGTCTGAGAGCTTCTCGCGCTTCGACGGTAACCGCTCGCTCAGCGTGCAAGTGGTGGCAACCCGTGAACAGAGCGTGCTGGAGATCGAAGAGGCCGTTGTGGCCTATATCGAACGCCGTCAGGGAACTCTGCCCGCTGGCCTCAATGTCGATAGCTGGGGCTCGCAAGCCTTCTACCTGAAGAGCCAATTGAACATGATGCTCGGCAACCTGGCGATGGGGGCCGTGTTGGTGTTCCTCGTGTTGACTACCTTCCTGCGCCTGAATATCGCGCTGTGGGTGATGGTTGGCATTCCTATTAGCTTCTTCGGCGCCATATGGCTGATGCCGATTGGACCCTACCCCGTCGACATCAATATGATCAGCCTGTTCGGATTGATCCTGGTGCTCGGTATTGTGGTGGACGATGCCATCATCACCGCCGAGAGTGTGCACTCGGAGGTGACCGCACACGGACATAGCCTCGATAACGTGATCGCCGGTGCGCATCGCGTTGCCGTGCCCGCAACCTTCGGCGTTTTGACGACCATCGCCGCGTTCGCTCCCATGCTCTTGGTTGGGGGGCAAGTGGCGCCTTTCTTCGAATCTATCGGCATGGTGGTGATCCTCTGTCTCGTCTTCTCTCTGGTCGAATCTAAGCTGATCCTGCCCGCTCACCTGGCCCACGCACGGCTAGTGTCGAAGAAGCGCAAGCCAAGCCAATTGGAGCGATTCCAAGACAAGGTGGCGGTGCACCTAGATCGTTTCATCAATACCAATTACCGTAGTTTTCTCGAGAAAAGTCTAAGGAATCGCTACACCACAGTGGCAGTATTCCTGGGAATGTTGTTGATCTCTATCGGCTTAGTCGTAGGGAACATCGTGCGGTTCGAGTTCTTCCCCAATGTGCCAAGTGATTTCATACAGGCAGATTTAGTGATGAACGATGGGGTGTCCTATGAGGAGCGCAATACGGCACTTGCTAAGATCGAGAATGCCATTCTTACATTGAATGAGGACTTTCCCGACGAACAGCCTATCGATCATGTGATGGTATTCACCAATGGCGATGACGGCGGTGGCGTGACGGTGGAGCTGACTAAGGCCGGCGACGGGCGCACGGTCAGTGCCGTCGAGATCGAGCAGCATTGGCGCGACAAGGTGGGCTTTATCGCCAATACCCGCGAACTACGCTTCTCATCCAGCACCAATGCCGGTGGTGGCGCGAAGATTAACTTGCGCCTAACCGGTACACAATACGATCAGTTGGAGCTGGCGGCAGGGGAGTTAGAGGAGAAGCTTTCGGATTACGCCGGCGTGTTCGACGTAACTAACTCCTATAGCCGAGGCAGTGAGGAGATCACGCTGCGCATCAAACCCGAAGCGGAACACCTAGGCCTGACAGCGACCTCTTTGGGCAGCCAAGTTCGACAGGCATTCTATGGTGATGAGGCGCAGCGCCTGCTACGTGGGCGAGACGAACTCAAGGTGATGGTGCGCTACCCAGAGAATGAACGCGCCTCAATCGCTAACTTGGAAGACATGCGCATTCGCACACCGCAGGGCGAGCAGGTACCCTTCGGTCAGGTTGCCGAGGCACGCATAGGCGAGGGCTTCGCCCGCATTAATCGCATAGATCGTCAGCGCACGGTGACGATCACATCGGACGTGGACGCTACGGTTGCGCAGTCGGCCACGGTGATTCGCGATATCTCTGAGAACTTCATTCCGCAGTTGCTAGCCAAGTATCCCACCGTCAACTTCGGGCTCGGCGGCGCCAGTCAGGAACAGGCCGCCTTGATGACGCGCATCGCGATCTTCTTCGGCGCCGCGATGTTCTTGATCTATGCGCTTTTGGCGATTCCCCTGAAGTCCTATATTCAGCCGGCCATCGTGATGGCGGTGATTCCCTTCGGCATGATCGGCGCGCTGATCGGCCACATCATCTTCGATACGACCCTCAGCATGATGTCGCTGTTCGGACTGGTCGCGCTCTCCGGCGTGGTGGTGAACGACAGCCTTATTATGGTGGACTTCGTGAACAGGGGGCGTTTAGAGGGCAAGAACTTGCATGATGCGGTGGTAGACGCTGGCACTAGTCGTTTCCGCGCGATCATGCTGACCACTATGACGACGTTCTTGGGTTTGCTGCCGATCATGTTCGAGACGAGCATGCAGGCCCAGTTGGTGATTCCGATGACGCTGTCCCTTGGCTGGGGCATTCTCTTCGGCACGGTGTTGACCCTGCTGATGATCCCATCGCTGTATCTGATTCTGGATGATTTCCTAGGCCTGTTTACAGACCCGGATGAAGGGGAGGAGCAGGGCGCTCCTATTGCTCCAAGCGCCAGCGAGCAAATACCCCACGCGCCTCACTAAGCTGTTCCGGCGTCATCGCCGCCGCGAGCGTCTGCAACAGCGCAGGCGCATCAGCGAACTCGTTGTACTGTGCGGCGCTGGCCCAGAAATGCGCCCGCACCAAGTCCATAGGCGTGCCTTCCCCGAGCTGATACATCGTGGCTAGATTGTATTGCGCCTCGCCGTGCTGCCCCTCGGCCGCGCGGGTATACCAGTACAGGGACTTGTCGAGATCCACAGCAGTACCCGTGCCGGTGTAGTAGAGCGCGCCTAGGTTGAACTGCGCATTGAGGTGGCCCTGCTCGGCGGCCTCATTAGTCCAGTGCAAAGCCTGGGCATAGTCCTGCTGCACGCCACGCCCGGTGAAATATAGGATCGCCAGATTATATTGGGCCAGATCTAGCCCCGCGTCTGCCGCCTCCCGAAACTCCTGTAGCGCGGTGGCATAGTCGCCGTTCTGCGCGGCCGTGACCCCCGCCTCATAGTCAGCATGCGCGGCAGTGCCTAGCAGGGCACAGAGCAATGCGGGCAATAGGAGTTTAGGGCTCATTGCCCTGCCTCACGCACCGTAGCGGAGTCGTCTGCCTCTGCGTGCTGGGCGTTGAAATTCTCTACCCAAGCCGTGGCTAGGCGCTGCGCCTCGACGATCTGCCGGTCGCTCATGAGCTCTTGATACAGCACTACATTCGCCGCGGCGGCCCGATGCCCGCCAGAGGCGGCGAGGGTGAACCACATATGGGCCTGAAGAGGGTCTTGGGTCACTCCGCGGCCATTGGCATAGAGTGTGGCCATCGTGAACTGCGCCGGCGCATCGCCTTGATTCGCCGCCTTGAGGAACCATTCTATCGCCTGGGGCAGGTCCGTAATCACGCCCTTGCCCTGCATAAGCATGACGCCGAGGTTGTATTGAGCGTTGTTATCGCCTTGCTGCGCCGCCTCGCGGAACAGCCGTGCCGCCTCGAAATCGTCGGCCACCACGCCGTCGCCATAGAGATAGCGATTGCCAAGCTCGAACTGCGCCGCGCTATCGCCAGCCTCGGCCGACTTGCGCAGCAGTTCCAGCTCGCTCAGGGTTTCTTGGGCCAGCGCACTAGCGCTAGCGAGGATGAGCAGGAGGGCGCTAAGGCCCAATGCGCGCGCAATATTGATCATCGGCGTGCACTCGTCCAAGCCACTACCCGTTGCTCTGCGGCGCTGATCTGGTCTGCCTCCATATAGCCGCGCAGGGTTGCGATCACCTTGGCCGCCTCTACATCGCCGTTATTATTGGCGATCTTGTACCACATATAGGCCGACACCAGGTCTTGCTCCTCCATGCCTAGGCCCTCGAGGTACAAACGGGCTAGGAAGGACTGTGCAGGCACATCACCTTGCTCTGCGGCCAGTGAGAACCACTCGCGTGCGCGCACATAGTCGCGCTCCACCCCATTGCCAGAGGCGAAGGCGATGCCCACTCGGGCCTGCGCCTCGCGGATACCGTTCTGCGCCGCGCGCACGAACCAGCGCACCGAGGCCTGAATATCCGGCGCCACGCCCACCCCGTCTTGAAACATGATGCCCAGATTGAACTGCGCATCGGCACTGCCACTCTCGGCCGCCGCGAGGAACCACTTATGGGCCTCCTCCGCATCCGGCGGGGTGCCGAAGCCATTGGCGTGCATCACGCCCAGGTTGTACTGCGAGTCGCGATGACCCTGTACCGCCGCCTTGCCATACCAGGAGATTGCCTCGCCGTAGTCCTCTTCCTTGCCCTGGCCGTAGAAATTCATGGTGCCCACCGCATATTGCGCAGCCGGATCATCCTGCTCTGCCGCCATCTCGTACCAGTAGTACGCCTCTTTATAGTCCTGCGCGGTGCCCTGACCATTGTCGTACATGGCGCCCATATAGTATTGGGACTTGGCCACGCCTTGCTGGGCAGACAGCGCGAACAGCTGCATAGCCTTCTCGAAGTCCACATCTGTACCCAGAGCGGAGTAATACATCAGCCCAAGATTGTACTGAGCAAGCGCCACACCGCGCTCCGCATCGACCGTGAACTCACGCAGTGCCGTGGCGTAGTCTTCCTCTTCGAAGGCCTTGAGCCCCGCGTCGAGGTCCGCCAAGGCACTAAGAGGCGCGCCCAGCGCGGCGATGAGGAGGGAGGAGAGCAAAAAGTGTCTATTCATGTGCATACAACCTAGCTGCTTTTCAGGTTTGAATAATGGCCCCGACAATAAGACCGGGAAGTGCCCTGATCTTAACATGCAAGCCCAAAATTGTAGAAATACCCTGAATTGAATTGAAAATACCCCTTTGCATTGGCGTCAATTTCTATATAATACGCACCTCTTTAAGCGCCCGTAGCTCAGCTGGATAGAGTACTTGGCTACGAACTAAGGGGTCGCATGTTCGAATCATGCCGGGCGCACCATACGCAAAGAGAAAAAAGGTCTGCATTTATGCAGGCCTTTTTTTTTGCGTATGGTGCGCCCGGCTGATCGAACATGCCGTTCGACCGATTGCGTAGCAATCGGGACAGCGCAGCTGCCCCGAAGGGTCAGTATTCTGGCTAAGCCAGAATCTGAATCACAAACAGCGCAGCTGTTTGGACAGCGTAATGCTGCCCCGAAGGGGTGAGGTATTTGGCTAAGCCAAATGCCGAATCAATCATGCTGCCAAATGTGAGGCACGTAACTAGAACGAAGGGAAAGGTCTGCATATGCAGACCTTTTTTTTGCGTATGGTGCGCCCGGCTGATCGAACATGCCGTTCGACCGATTGCGTAGCAATCGGGACAGCGCAGCTGCCCGTAGGGATATTCATTTGGCTAAGCCAAATGAATAGTCAACCATGCAGCTAGATGTGAGGCTCAGAGCGAGAACGAAGGGGGGCGCCTTACAGTAAATCGGCGCCGGACTCTGTCCTGGGCCATATCCCCGGATTAAGTAAACTGTCCTCAGAGCTTCCGGAACTATTCTAATAATCCAGCGGCTTTTTCACTATTAGGCTGAAACCCTCATACTGATATGTATGAGTAGCATTGTCGCCAATAGTACTAGGCGTGCGGCTGTCCTGAACCGCCAAAGTCGCCTCTTGCAACTTGGCTAGATAGGTCGATGGCTGCATAGTTTCGTTGTGGCCGGGTAGCAGAAAATCGACATCATCCTGATACTTGCGCATCGTTTGCACTGAGTTGAAGTAATCACGGAAGCTTGAGGTGGCAGAATAAACATACAATGGAGCTGGATAAAAACTGTCGCCAGTCATCATCATACGATTATTTTTATCGATTAGAATTAGACTGTCTGGGGAATGACCAGGCGCAAAAACGACTTCAATGGGACGGTCCCCAATATCTATAATTTCGCCATCGCTAAGGTATTTGCTTATCTTATATGGTTTGTTTTCGTAGGTGTTAGCGGAGAAGTCCTTGGGCACGTTCTTCCAAAACGTATCGGCTGTCATATTCCCAGCATTCACTGAATGGTCATGCCCCTTGGCGTTCTCTAGCGTGAAGGGATTATCCACGCCATAGATGTTATCAAACTGATAGTTGCCACTTACGTGATCGAAATGGCTGTGTGTGTTAACTACAATCACTGGCAAACTAGTGAGTTGGTCTACTACCGTTTTTAAGTCACCAATTCCTTGTAAGGTATCGACCAGCAGCGCTTTCTCCGAGCCTAATAACAAATAGCTTATTGCTTCTTGCCACTGATATGGCTCATAGATGGCATAGGTGTTTTCATTTAATTGGTAAACTTCGAACCAGTTTTGATTGGTATCTATTGATCTATAAGCTGACCATGAAGGTCGAGGCATAACATCATACCAATGAGTATCGCTTTGGGTTTTAGGCACTGGCTTACACGATGTAAGCAAAAAAATAGAACAAAGCAATAAGGCTGACTTCTTTAGCATTCTGACTCCAATCGAATTGACTATCTTGTGATCATTGCGGCCTATTGATCGCTTGTCGTTTCTTCCGACAAGCAGCCGTAAACGCCTTCTTTCGATCGGCTACTCTTGCCCTGCATTGCTAGCGTCGTGCCAATGAGGAATCCACTCAAAGCAGCCTGCTTCGAATTATCCCATCGAATTCGTGAAACGCCAATAACGGTTTACTGTTAAATGTAAACTTGGGGGTAGCTTTTACAAGTTAAGAATGTCTCACAAAGGATTCAATAGATAATGTGCAAGGCAGAGATAGGCTGGAACAAGATCCCGATTATTAACGCAACTTTATGAAAGCTAGATTGATTTGTTTAGAAAGTTTGATACTAAGACTAATCCGCGGCATCCAATATTTTTTGAATTTCTCCATTTTCAACTAACGCTAAACAAGCAGTTGCCACCTCCTTATCGTATTTTATTCCCGCGTTTTGTCGAATTTCCTCGGCGGCAATCTCGATGCCAAGCCCGGGTCTATAGGGACGATGGCTAGACATTGCTTCCAATGTGTCCGCCACTCCAATAATGCGCGCCTCGAGTAATATGTTGTCACCTTTCAAGCCGTAGGGGTAGCCACTGCCATCTAATCTTTCATGGTGTTGTTCCATTATTTTGGCAATAGGCCAGTCGAAATTGATATTTCTGATCAGGTCTGAGCCTCTCGTTGCATGGGTTTTTACTAGATCGAATTCCTCTTTGCTCAGTTTTCCAGGTTTGCTCAGGATTTCTGAGGGAATGGAAATTTTTCCCAGATCGTGAATGATGGCGGCAAGCTCCAATCCTTCGAGGGTGGAATCTTCCATTCCCATTTTCACCCCTATGAGGCGCGCGACCTTTGCTACTTTATCTTCGTGTGCTGCGGTATAGGGGTCCCTTGCCATTACTGCATTGGAAAGTGCCTTTATGGTTTGCTTAAAGCCATTAATCCTGTTCTCCGCAGCCAGTACCTTGTCAGTGATTTCGGTGATGATGCTATGCCATTGTGTTGAACCATTTTTTAATCGTTGGGGGGTGCCGATGCCCCTTAACCACATCATCTTCCCGTGTTTATTGTACATACGATACTTGCAGTCCCAATCCTCAAGGTTGTTGGCAGATTCCTGAATTGATGCATGTACACGCTGTTGGTCGTCGGGATGAACATGATTCACTAGAATGCCGGGATCTCGCTCGACATCTTCAGCACTGTAGCCCCAAACTCCGGAGGCCGTGCTACTCATATAGGTCAATTCAGAAGTTTGATCTGGGTGCAGAATGTATTGGATCAACGCTCCTGGAAGTTTCTTATCGACTAATCGCAGTATATTTTTTTCTAAAATTCGCTCAGAGATATTGCGATCGATTCCGCGGTAACCGGAGAATACGCCGTCATCATTGTAATAAGGTCGTCCGCTTGTCTCTAGGGTTACTCTGGAACCATTCTTATGTAGATTGACGTTTTGCAGAAACGCAAAAGGCTTTTGTTCTTCTGCGAATTTTGAGAACTCGCATTTTATGCGTTCTATTTCTTCGGGAGCCATGAGGTCAAATGGAGTTTTTCCGATAACCTCCTCTGGAAGATAACCTAAAATATCGAATATTTGAGGACTCGAATAGGTGTAAGTGCCTTTTTCATCTACTTCCCAGAGCCAGTCATCTATCGATGAGATCAAATCAATAAAATTGCTTTTTTTCATTATCAGCTCAATTCAACAGTGATGGTCAATTAATCTTAGCTAACTTAAATTGGTTTTCTAGGCATCTATAATTTCGAATTTCGTGTTTGACTAAAACGGGTTTCGGTAGTGCGAGGTTGCAAAGGCCCAGAGCAGTATGTATCGGTGTATGCTCTTTGAATCGACGGTGACCTAAACTCTCACCTCGATAGGGATTGGGCACTGATTAGATCGATTGGGGGGCGCTTAATTGGGTGTTTCAGTTTTCGCTATATTGACGGGATACTAACCTTGAAGTTAGGTTAACACAACAATCAACTAGGTATTGTTATGATTTATTCGCAGCAGGTCACAGAAAGCGGAGAGAAAATCTATGCTAAGGAAGGCTTTGTAGCCGTCTCGCCGAGGCCGAGGAGTTTTATCGCGATACGCTCGGTCTTGTCTTGAAGAGCAGGTCCAAGGGCGCCCTAGTTTTTGAGTTTAGCGGCAATGAACTGCGAGTATCTCCCGTCCGTTCTATGATGCTCGGTGAACATACTATGCTGGGATTTTCGGTAACCGATATCGATCCGATAGTGGCAGGGTTGGCAGTCAAAGGTTTGGAGTTCGTGCGCTTTGAAGGTTTTCCTCATTCTGCTAATAGCATTGTGACTACCCCGAACGGTTCGAGAGCCGCGTGTATTCGGGACCCGGACGGTAATCTCTTATCAATCGTGCGGTTTACATAATAACTCTACCGATTGTTATAGCTTCGAAACCCAAACCAACCCCTTGGTATGGTCGACTCCAGCTTAGACCAGGCATCGTAGCTATCGCCGAGCCGGATGGATATTGAGGTCTTATAGGCGCCCAAGAAAGCACATAAGCTGCCCAGCATTGCGAAACGAGAAATAGGGTTTTCTGCTGCCGAAGTAACGAGCCACGCCGCGCCTAAAACAAGGCCAGTCACTGCAAAAAATATTTCAGTTCTAAGAAGTTCCTTGCGAGTAGCCGTTAGCCAACCTCTTCCTAGAAAAAACCGCACCCATAGTGGATAACTATTAGGCATTGTAATTATTTTATCCATTGAAAATAGCTCCCGCTCTAGTTCATCTGCGTTGATCTCAAATGTGGCAGCAAGGGCGCGCAGAGAGGCATAACTGATTCTATACCCGCTCTCTGCGCGTTGAATGGTGCGAAGACTTAAACCACTTAGCTCTGCTAGGTGTTCTTGAGATAGGTGTTTTGCCTGCCTATGTTCTTTTATATCCATACAAACCTCATGCTGCCTTAAGCTTAAGAGTATTTGAATCTTTGCGATGGCGGTGACGCCTGTTTACCGCCTTTTTACCGTCAGTGCCAGAATGTGTAGAGGAAGCGGGTGTGCCTGGCCCATTATATTATGAGTTGCTCGCGCTCGTGTTCGTATCTCCCATATAGCAGGCCATCGGAATCGCGAAAGGCCCGAGAATAGCGCCGAGAATACGTAGCAATATACCAACCTTAAGATTGCGCCTTCTGAGAATATAGACACACAGAAAGTTACTCGCTATCCAGATAATGCTTAAGATTGGAACTCCCATACGCCTACTTCGCCTCGTCCACCATCTTGATCGTCGTGGTCTCCACCTCTTTCGCAACCGCATCAAGCTCCTTATTATCAGAGAGGGCTGACAGCATCTGCGCGGGTTTTATTAAGCCAATTTTCGTGACGCCTTTTTCCGTGAACACAGAGATTCGGCACGGCAGTGCCATGTTCAGGCGCATATCCGTGGACATTACCTTGGCTGCTTGCTTGGGGTTGCACACCTCAAACACGCGACACTGTTCAGTAAACTCGACGCCCTTGCTGCGTAGGGTCTCGCCCAGATCGTGAATATGCAATACCCCGAAGCCATTGCGCTTCACCGCTGCGTCTAGGTCATCCGATGCCTGTTTAAAAGACTTTTCAGAATCCACTATGTAGTACATTTTTTGCCTCTTTAGCTAGTTTTGCTTAGAGCGTTCTAAGCAACGGGGCCCCCGGCCTGAATGCTTTCGTGATCATTCCTTCGTCGTGCCTGCCTCATACAATAGGCCTGAAAGGGCGGTCCTGGCTAGTGTAAGCACGCGCCTAGCTAGTTTGCATCAAGACAATATCGAAAACCTCGCCAGCTGCTGCAATCTGTTGATCTATTCGTACTCATTACCCCTCTCATCAGGCATATACTAGTGAGACGATCAAAGGGATCAAAGGGATCAAAGGGGTCAGAGTAATTTGATCGGGCAAGATCAAATTACTCTGACCCCTTTGATCGGCCCCTTTGATCCCTCTTTCCCCTTCGAGCAAGTCATTGATTATTACTAGGAGCCTCCATGTTTACATCTAAACCATTACTGCCCGCGCTGGCTATCGCTTTGCTAATGTCTTGTTGGGCCGCGCAAGTCAGCGCGCAGGCCGATGCTCACGACCACGATGCCGCTCATGCTCACGAAGAGCATGGTGGCGCGGCTCTTTCACTTAACAACGGGGAGCAATGGGAAACCGACGAGGCTTTACGCCACGGCATGCTAGAGATTCGAGCGGCGGTCGCGATGTTGGCCCCGGCCTTTGCATCCGGGCAGCTCAATCAAACCCAGGCTCAGCAGCTGAGCGAGGCGGTGCACGGTAGTGTGAACACCATGATCGAACAGTGTAAGCTCGCGCCGGAGGCCGACGCTAATCTTCATACCATCCTAGCCGAGTTGCTCAAAGGCAGCGCCGCGCTAGAGGCCGCGCCACTGTCAGCGGATGGTCTGCCCGTTCTCCAGGGTGCCTTAGAGTCCTACGGGCATTACTTCAATCATGTTGGTTGGCAGGGCGATGAGCACGCAGGACACGCGCATTGATGAAAGGGGTCAGAGAACCAAAGAGGTAACCAAAGGGGTCAGAGAACCAAAGGGGTCAGAGTAATTTGATCGGATCAAATTACTCTGACCCCTTTGATCCCTTAGATCCAGCTGAGCTTGAACCCTCAGAGCTGATTGCTTAACCACAGGCTCTGGTAAGGCTGCAACTCGATCTGGCTGGTGTGCTCGTCGAACTGGCGGCCGCTGATCAGATCCTGCCAGGTATCCGTGCTCACCAAGTTCAGATCCGTCAGACTCAGTAGCTGAGGCAGCGCGGTCACATTGCTTATCGCGAAGATACTCTGTGCCCGGCTCATGCTCTGGCGCCAGAATCCGAACAGGTTCAAACCTAAGTGCATGGTGAATTGCGTGGCATTAGGGTGGAACGCGGGTTGTCTGCGACGCAGTTGAATCAGGCGCGAGAGCTCAGTGAACACCTTGCTGTGATGGCAGTAGGGGTTCGCTAGTTGTGACTCTAGGTCCTCCACCTGCCATTGATGGCGATTGATGGAGCGCGCGCGGCCGGTGTGGGTCACGCGCTCCTGATCGTTCTCGGTGCCGAATAGGCTGTGAATATACAAGGCCGGAATGCCCTCCAGCGCCAGCATGATGGCATGGGCGCAGATGAAGCGCTGGAACTGCCATTGGTCTGGCCCATTCTCCGTGGTGCCTTGCAGGGCGTCATAGAGGCTAATATTCATCTCATAGGGCGAGTCACTGCCATCCTCGAGGCGGCGCATGGTCAGCTGCCCACCGAAGCGCTGCACGGTGTTCGCCATCGAGAACTTCTCCTCCTGGGAAAGGTAACCGTCTGCCGGGCGCAGGCCGATGCCGTCATGAGAGGCGATGAAGTTGAGGTAGGCCGTGCCGTTCTGCGAGGGCGGCATGCTCATCATCCACGTCTTCAGATGCCTGCAATTGCCCGTGAGCAATGTGTGCAACAGCAGCGGGGGCAGCGAGAAGTTATAGATCACATGTGCCTGATTCGCGTTGCCGAAATAGGTCAGGTTCTCGCGGTTGGGTACATTGGTTTCGGTGATGATCACGGCGGTGCTATCGCGATGCTCGATCAATAGCCGCAGTACCTTGATGATCTCGTGGGTCTGGTCCAGATGGATGCAGCTGGTGCCCAATTGTTTCCACAGGAAAGCCACCGCATCCAGCCGGAAGATGCGCACGCCGCGCTCCATATAGTGGCGAATGATATTGACGAACTCCACTAAGACCTGCGGATTCTCGAAGTTAAGGTCCACCTGGTCTTCGCTGAAGGTGCACCACACGTGGCGCTCGCCATCCTCTGTGTGCACTGGTACCAGAAGCGGGGAGGTGCGTGGCCGCACCACCTTCGATACATCGCTGCCTGGGTCTGCCTCGTAGAAATAGTCTTTGCCCGGGTCGATGCGTTTCTTGAAATTGTCGAACCAACGGCTGCGCGCGGACATGTGATTGATCACGAGGTCCGACATCAATTTGAACTGCTTGGCGATGTCCTCGATGTCTTCCCACTCTCCCAGCGCCTCGTTCACCGCTAAATAGTCGGTTATCGAGAAGCCATCGTCCGAGGTGTAGGGGAAGAAGGGCAGAATGTGCACATCGTTGATCGTGTCGGCAAGCCTATCCGACATGAATTTCCTCAGAGTCTGCAGGGGTTTCTCGCCGTCCTTTTTGAGTGTGTCACCATAGGTGATGAGTAATACATCGGCTTGATCCCAATGGTTCTGATGCGGCTTAGGGCTCTCATCGGCAGCGTTGAGCCCCATAGTGCTAATCAAGGTCTGTGCAAGCGTCTCGACGTCGTGGGTCGGGTAAATGAAGCGTAGATGCTCTCTTAGTCTTGGACTCAAATCGGCGGCCATGCGCTAAAGCCTCGCTATTTAAAATACTGTTTGTGGTCGGCCTCAACGGCGTCGACCAATTGTTCCCCGATGTCGGGGATTGCGCTGATGACGCGGTTCCAACTCGGGATAAATGGGGTGTCCATGGGGTTGTCTAAGAAGTGCGAGCCCGCGGACATCACATTCTGTGCGAAGAGCTCTACGGTCTTCTCCTCGGCATGGCGATCGAAACTCAGGCCGTTGATGGAGGCATCGTTGGCATAGGTCTCGATGAAGTCGAGCGCGATGCGGTAATAGGTTGCCTTGATGGTGCGGAATTTCTCGCTGGAGAATATCTCGCCATTGGTGGCGAGCTTGCGGAAGATGGCCTTGGAGATATCGATGCTCATCTTCGACAAGCCCTTGCTGGCATCCTCTGGCGAGAGCACCTGGTGCTTGTGGTCATAGTTGTCCGCGATGTCGACCTGGCAGATGCGATTGGTGGAATAATTGCGTTTCATCTCCGACAGTACGCCGACCTCTAGACCCCAGTCACTCGGGATGCGGATGTCGCTGATTACATCGAGTCGAAACGAGAACTCGCCGGCCAGGGGGTAGCGGAAACTGTCGAGGAACTCCAAGAATTCACTATTGCCACACACCTTCTTCAATGCGCGCAGTAGTGGCGTCACGAGCAAGCGAGTGACGCGGCCGTTCATCTTGCCGTCGGCGACGCGTGAGTAGAAGCCCTTGCAGAACTCGTAATTGAAATTCGGATTGGCCACGGGGTAGATCAATCGTGCCAGCATGTCCTTGGTGTAAGTCTTGATGTCGCAGTCGTGTAGCGCGACTGCCTCGGAGCGACCGGAGGCCAGCACATAGCCAAGGCAATACCACACGTTGCGACCCTTGCCCAGCTCGGTAGGGGCCAGGCCGTTCTTCGCTAACACTTTATCTATGGCTTGCAGGCGTGGGCCCTCGTTCCACAGAACGCGGTGGTGCTGCGGGAGTTTAGAGAAGTATTGCAGGGCATGCTCGTACTCGCTCTGGCTAGCGCGGTCCAACCCAATCACGATCTGATCGAGATAGGGCACGGTGGTGAGCTCGTCGACGATAGTGGCGAGTGCGTCGGTCGCGAGCTCGGAGTACAGCGAAGGCAGGACCAAGGACATGGGGCGCGACTCCTTGAAGCGCAGCAACTGCTCTTCGCGCTGCGCCTCGGAGCGATGGGAAAGATTGTGTAGGGTGGTGATGACGCCGTTCTGATAAAAGTCGCCCATGTTCGGTTTCCTTTTCTATGCGGATTTCGCGTGAATGTCATTCACGCAAGAGTTTCAATAGTTGTTCGTTCCAACCCGTTGGCCCCTGCGCACTTGAGAAGCGTGCGCGCTGCGGATTAGTGAGAATAATCTGTTCACTGTGTGGACTACTGATGACGATAGGCACATCCACAGTATTGAGCATGCCCTCATCGTTATGGCTGTCTCCTAGGGCCACCGATCGAATTGCTGTAGGGAAGTATTGCTCGCGGTAGGCCTCGAGCAACCAGTTCACGCCGCCGGCTTTGTCGTATTGGCCCATCACATGGAGGAAGCGCCCGCCTTGCACGGCGCGTAGTTGTTTGCTCGCTAGAAATTCGATAAAACTGGCGAGTTCGCCCTCAAACAGGAGCGGTTCGGAGCCGATGCGTTGTTTGGCCATGACCGCGCTGGCCTCGGACAGGCCGCACAGCGCGGCGAGTTGTGTCGCACTCCAATCGGAGAAAGCTGTGAAGCTAAACCCTAGTGCCTTCGCCTGCGCTAGCGCCTCTAAGATCAGTTCGTGGGGCTGGCTGAAGCGCTTGATGCAGTAAGCATCTGGGCCTTGCACAGCGGTCAATGTTTCGAGTGCCGGCATCGTCTTGAAGTAGTGTCTGGGAACAATCACGGCGGCGCCGTTTTCCACCACGAAGGGATGTCGATTGCCAAGTTCGGTGCGCAGTGACAGGATCTCGGCGACCGTTTTGCTAGAGTTTATTACCAGGGGGATATTGCGTCTTGCGATTAGGTCGAGGGCCGGGAGTGCGGGAGCGTAGGAATAGCCCTCGCGCTCTAGCAGGGTGCCATCGAGGTCTGTGAATATTACCCATTGGCTACTCATGGCTCGCCCTCGCCTAGGTCCTTATAGCAGGCGGCCACGATGCGGTGTTCGGCATCTAGATTGAACAGTACATCGGCGTGTTGGGGCATGGTCTCGAGCATGGAGCGGGTAAGGCGCTCGTAGTGCATGATGAACCAAAGTAGCTCGGTCGCATTCATAATGCCCCGATTTGGTGCGCCGGCCTCCACCGGGCTGTCGCTCGCCTGTGCCGCGGCCTGCACCTTGGCGGCGAGTTTCTGCTCCTGCAAAGTACGCCACGCAATGATGCACTCCATGGAGGGGGCCTTGAGCATCAACAGCACGTCCAACTGCGCAAACAGCCGCTGATAATCCACTAGCTGCGCCTCAATATAGCGGCGCCATGCCCCATCGGCATCGTGGTCTCGCTCCAGTGCATTGATAGGGCTTCCAGCAAACGTGCTAGGCCGCGCGCCAACACACCAGCCCTCCAATAAGATGACATCCACAGCCCCACTATGCACCTGCCAGTATTGGCTCGGGCTGCGCTCGTCCTGAGCCTTGTCGAAATGGGGAATGGCGACTAGCGAATCCCCCGTCGCGCCCTCGAGTGCCGCGATTAGCTCCAGGCCGAGATTCAAGTCATGAGTGCCGGGTACGCCGCGGGTCTTCAGAAGTGGGTGCACCTGTTCACTCAGGCGCAGGCGCTGACCGCGTGTCAGGTACAGGTCATCGATCGAGATCACCACGCACTCGAGGTGCTGGGCCTGTAATAGCCGCTTCAACAAGAGGGAGAGGGTGGACTTGCCGGTGCCTTGAGCGCCGTTCACGCCCACGATGAGGGGGCCCGAGGCGCTGCGACGTCGCGCGGCGATATAGTCACTCAGGGGCACATAGTAGTCGTGGGCAGTCTCCGCGAATTCCGGGGGGAGGCGCTCCTGGGTCATGAACTGTTCGATGATCGGGTGTGGTGCTGATGGCTTAGTCATAGGGCGTTCAATCGTCTCGACTTTACAACTGATTCGCAATAATCATACCGACTCTTTCAGCGCAGCGGTAAAAAAGACAATTGGGCGGGGGACCGGCGTTTAGGTGGCCGAGGGGGAACGGTAGATGCCGCCGAGGTCGGTGCGCCATTTGGCGAACTCCTTGGCCGGTAATGGGTGAGAGATGAAGAAGCCCTGAGCAAAGTCGCAGCCCATCTGTTTGAGGATATTCAGTGACTGCTGATCCTCGACGCCCTCGGCGACTACCTTCATGCCAATCTTGTGGGCAAGGTTCACGGCAGCATCCACGATGTATCGAGAGCCATCATCGCTCGCGAGATTGAGGATGAAGGATTTGTCGATCTTGATGATACTGACGGGGAGTTTTTGCAAATACTGCAAAGAGGAGTATCCAGTACCGAAATCGTCTATCGAGACGACGATGCCGAGTTTGGTCAGTTTCGTCAGCACCTCGATGGCGTTGTTGACGTTGTGCATCAGGGAGTTTTCGGTCAGCTCTAGTTCGAGGCTGCTGCCGTCTAAGCCGTGCTTAGTCAACAGCGACATGACCTGATACACAAAGTTGGGTTGGGTGAGATTCTGCGCAGAGATATTCACCGCTACCTTCAAGGAGAAGCCCGCTTTTTTCCAGCGCACAACTTGTCTTAGTGCCTCGTCAATCGCAAATTCGGTGAGCCGATTGATGAGCGTGCTGCGCTCGGCCCGCGGAATGAATTTGGCCGGTGGAATCGCGCCAAGTGTCGGGTGGCGCCATCGCATCAGCGCCTCGGCATGCTTGATCGCCCCGGTGTGCAGATCGATCTTAGGCTGATAGTGCAGTTGCAGCTGCCTTGAGTCCAGTGCCTCCTTCAGGCGACCGAGCAGTTCGATGTTTTCGACGATGGCGGAATCGCTGCCTTGGTTGAGTTCCAAGATGTTTGGGGCATTGGAGATTTCCGCTTGCAGGGTCGCGGCGCTGGCCTTTTGAATATAATAGCTCGGGGACTGCAATATTCGGTCAAACTTCACGACCCCAATCTGAATGTCGCCATGCAGTTGTAGTGCATTGAAGCGGAATGGTTCTTGAAAGTATTTGCGCAGGCGTTTGCAGAAATTCTTAATCTCTAAGTGTTTGCTCTCCACTATCAATAGGCATAATTGGTCGATGCTAGTGCGATACACCACTGTGTCAGCCGGTGTTTCTTTCTTAATGCGCGAGGACATTTGCATCAGGATATGGTCCAGCGCGGTCATGCCGAAACTGGTCTCTATCTCTTTCGAGTTCGCTAGCGAGATCATGGTAAGACAATAGGGATATTGCACGGCCTCCTTATTGGCGCGTGTGCTCAATACCTTGATGTCCGCCTCGAGTGCAAACCGATTGGGGAGGTAGCTTGCGGCGTCATGTCGCACGGACCAGCGCAGATGCTTGATATAGGAGCGAATGCCGTCGCTGGCGAGTCCCACAGTTGTGCCGATCAGGGCGAAGAAGCCCATTCGATACACCCAATTTACGGTGAGTTGGGCTTCGCCTGTGAGTGTGTCGATGGGAACGAAGGGACCGAGAATAATGCCGGCAACGAGCGCCGCGGCGAGGCCACCCAAGGCGCCAAAAATAACGGCGGAGAAAATAATTGGAAGATACATCGAGTGAGAGAAAACGTATTTAATGCCACCAGTGTTCATGACTATAAAATACACACTAATCATGAATGCGAAGAGCAATGGCGTTGCGAGCAAGCGGATTCTACGATTGTGTTGGTCGATCCACCGGTAGAAGGTCGAGATACTCACCTTGTTCTCCTGTTCGTGCACAGCTGGGAAAGCGCAGCGAGCAACCTGAAGTGAGTAACTAAAGAATCACGTGCTACTGATTAACGGTCTCTTCCGCCACTTTGCTTATTATTATTTTTCTAATAGGAACCTAAAGGTTCACATTACAAAGTAACTGTATCGAATCTCCTAATCCCTGCTAGGTAAAAACTCTATTCAAACCTGCATTAGGAGCGCTGACTTAATTCTACGTTAGCTAAGCGGTGCGCCACAATCTTTCCAGGCCTTTGCCACGGGAAAGGAGGCGTCTGTCACACTATGTAAAATTCTAATGGTGTTATTCCTACACGCAGTCGGCCAAACGTTTCCATTGAGCGAAGACTAAGACAATTCGACGAGTAATCTTCGTAGTCACCCCATCTCGGCGATAAACTCTAGCGCCTGTATAGTGCGGCTACTCAGCTGGGCCTGCATATAGTCATTGAACTAGGGCATCTCGTCAGCCTCGATGCGCGTGCCGCCCTTGCGGGAGAGAAACGGCGCTATCTTGTGAGAGCCTGGATAGACCAGTAGGGGGCGGCTTTCTGTATCGATCGTTTCTAGTGCTAACCACGCGACGGCGATTTTGCCGCGGGCCTCTAGTGGCGCGTGGCGAAACAAGAAGCGTTTCTGCTCTGCGCTGTCCAAGAAGACATCTACGCTGAGCTTAGACTCTATCTGCGTCTGCGCTTCCCACAGCTGGTCGACTAGGCACTTGACAGCCTCGACCACGGGGCGCCCGAAGCAGCCTCTTAGGATGACAAAGCCATCGGACTCCCGGGTGGCCAGTTGTCTGGCGAATATAGACGCGGGGTCGTTCCATTCGGATTGCAAAACATTGCCCTGTACTGACATCGAAATATTCTTATTCCAGCTCTATGGTAACTGCCTGATATGCATTGATTATATTAGTGGGAAAAAATCCCTCGTTAGCGGGTATATTAGAGTCTAGTGAGGATTCCCAGCTTCATGGCGCACAATATCCGATCATTTCTATGTAAAGGGTGCTTGACATTCAACCGGGGTTTTCGCTAAAGTAAATGTCAAGCACACTTTACAAATCGGGAGGAGTAAAAATGAAAGACTCAGAAACTAATGGCACGGCATGGGAACGCAAGTTAACGAGTAATACCAAGCGGCTAGCATTTTGGACCGCAGCGTGGGTATTGACGATGGCGCTCGCGAATTTCGGCAGCATCTTTATTTGGTCAGGCGATAAGCTGTGGAGCTTTCTCGCGATCCTACTGAACACGCTAGTGGGGGTGGCGATGATATTAGCCAATAGGCGACAACTGCAGAGCCTGGACGAGATGCAGCAACGCATCCAGCGCGATGCGATGGGTGTGACCTTAGGGGTTGGATTGGTGGTGGGCTTGAGTTACTCGAATCTCGCTCTGACGGACCTGATTCCAGGCCATGCCGAAATCTCCGTACTGGTAATCATAATGGGGTTGACCTATGGACTAACAACGCTGTTAGTTACAAGGAAGTATCGATGAAGAATCGCCTCAAAGTCCTGCGCGCCGAGCGCGACTGGACACAAGCACAGCTAGCGGCGCAACTCGAAGTGTCGCGGCAAACGGTCAACGCGCTGGAGACGGGAAAATACGACCCGAGTCTGCCGCTTGCCTTCAAGGCCGCCCGAATCTTCGGGCTTCACATTGAGGAGATTTTCGAGGATGAGGCTTAAGCTAGGTCGTGGGAATAGCAGAATAGCCATATACCGCGATGAAGTGACACGCGGTGCCAGTCATTACGAATAGGTGCCAGGCGAAGTGGGCGTAGTGCACGCGTGAGCTGGCCGCATAGAAGGCCACGCCGACGGTATAGGCGATGCCACCGGCGAGCAGCCACAGCAGGCCCGCCGTCGGCACACTCTCTAGCATTGGCTTGATCGCCACCACGATGAGCCAGCCCATCAACAGGAACAGGGCGTTGGAGAGCTGCGGATGAAACAATCTGTTCGAAGACTTGAGTACCACGCCGACGACGGCTAAGGCCCACACCAAGATACACAGGGCGATGCCCCATGAGTCGCGCAGGATGCCTAGGGTAAAGGGTGTATAGGTGCCCGCGATCAGCACGAAGATCGCCGAGTGTTCGATCATGCGCAGCACGCGTTTGCTGCGGCCCTGGGGCAGGGCGTGGTAGAGCGCCGAGGAGGCATACTGGAAGACAATCGCACAGGCAAAGATGAGCACGCCCACGAACAATACGGTGTCATCCTCGCCGCCGATCTTCATCAGGAGAAACGGGATAGCGATGATCGCAGCCAATAAGCCCACGGAGTGGCTGAGGCTATTGGCAAGCTCTTCGCCGCGGGTTTGCTCGCGGCGCGTCTTCTTCACATTCGCTTTACTGTTGCTGGCAAGGTTCATAATCTTTCCCGTTCGCTCGACTACTCACCCGGATGATAAGTGGAGGCGGCGCGGCGCTCGACATCTTCACGATAGAACGCTACTTCTTTGAACTCACGATTCACATATCGTTCCGCCTGATCGTCGAAGTGTCCAGAGCTCGGATGCGAACTCTGGCCGCCGGCGAGAACGCTCCAGGCCTGCAGGCGCGGACCGAATTCCACGACGGCTACGAAACTATTGCCAGTGGCGCCATAGATTCTATTGGTGCCTGGGAAGGCGCGCGCCCCGAAGGAGGCCAGGGCGCCCCACCGGGCCGAGGCCATGCCGACCGGCAGGCTTGGGGCGTCGTCATCGAAGGGCAGGTCGATGTCGCCGTTAAGGCGCTGAAAGCGATTGATCTCGCCCCAGGGGGTCTGCCAGCTGCCGAAGGCGGAGTCGAGTTGTCCTATCACCTCGCTGAACACCCGCAAGCGAGCGGCCGGAGGACTATCGGTGCCGAGCCAATCGATCTGCTCCAACTGCGTGAGTTCGTCCGGCGTGTCGATGCCCTGCGCCGCCGCCATTCCATAGAAATGTGCTAATGACATCGCGACGGAATCCACACCGGTGCGCAGATCCCATTCGCGCAATAAGGCAATAGGGGCCTCGAGGGCGGGCCAATTCGCGCGATCGCTTTCCCATGCGGAGACAAGACCGGGTATCAGCTGTTCGAAACCGGGCAGATAGGGGTCGTAGGCGAGATCCAGCAGTTTCTCTAGCGTGAAATTCTGCTCGGCCTCTAGCAGTGGGATGGAATGCACGGCGCGGAAATTCTCGGCATCCGGGGCCATATAGGCAGGGTATTCCTCGCGCAGTGGGCTATCTTCACCCGCGGCCGTGAAGGGCGTGGAGTTGCTGTTTTGGATGTAGCCGGTGCCAGGATTGACCACGGTGATCATGTCTTCGATCGAATGCACGCCTTGCCAGTCAGTGGCGGGGTTGCTGCCGTCCACGGGCTGAGAGTAGTCGAACAAGGGGTCGCGGATGGGCATGAAGTTGCCATGGTAATAGGCGATATTGCCATCGGCGTCCGCGAACACGGTGTTGTTGGAGGAGTTCGTGCGGATATCCATCATGGCCCGAAACTCTTCTAGGTTCGAGGTCTTCATGCGCAGATAGGATTGCCGCAAGGCCTCTACCGGATTCCAGTTGATGCGTGTAACCGCCCAGCGATCCTCGATGCTGTGGGTGATCGGGCCATGATGGGTATGGAAGGCGGGGAAGCTGCGCGTGGCCATGCCGGTGCCGTCGCGGTACTGCAAGTTGATCTCGGAGATGGCCACTGGACGCATCTCGTCGCCATAGCGGTAGACTAAGGCCCCGTTCTCGCGCACCACGTCTTCGACAAACTCGTCGATAAAATCGGCCTGCGTGGAGGTGTGCATCCAGCCGGTGGTCTCATTGAAACCCTGATAGATAAAGAACTGCCCCCAGGTTACGGCGCCGTAGGCATTGAGGCCCTCGTCACTTACCACATGGTATTCGCCGCGGAAATAGAAGCTAGTGTGTGGGTTGATGAGCAGCATGGCATCACCGGATGCGGTGCGCGAACCGTCGATGGCGATGCCATTAGAGCCCACTGGTTCCTCGAAGATGGTCTTGGCCAAGGCATTGTCGGTGACAGTTGCGGCGAGCGCCGGCATAGACGAGGGCATTTGTGTGGCTACTGGCACCTTTTCCTGCATGCTCTCGATCTGGGAATAGAACTGCTCGATACGGGGCAGAGGGATCTGCTCGATGTCGCCGCCGATCGAGCCTTCGAAGAAGTAGAAGGGCATCCAGGGTTCGAATCGCGTCAGCAGCTGCGGTTGGACCTGAGGGTTCTTGGCGAGAAAGTAGTTGAGCCCGTCGGCGAAGGCATCGCACAGATTTTGTAACCAAAGCGGCGCCTGTGCATAGGCCAGTATGGCATCCTCCTCGGTCATATAGAGCTTGGCGCGCAGGTCACTATACAAAGCCGACTCACCCTCTACCTCGGCTAGCCTCCCGATCGCCCAGATGTAGTTGCGCTCGATGCGCGCAAAGTCATCCTCGGCTTGGGCATAGAGTAGCCCGAACACCGCATCGGTGTCGGTTGGCGCATAGATATGGCCGACGCCGAAGTCGTCGCGAATGATGCTTACACGCTCGGCTATCGCCTGAAGTCGTGCTGCTTCGGTGACCACTGGGACGCTGCTACTCGGCGCCTGTGGCGAGCAAGAGGAAAGCAGGCAGGCCGCAAGGGCGAATAGTGAGAGAGTTCTAAGTAATCTTGGGGACATGCGCAATCTCCGCGACTTGAATGGGTCTAGCGAAAGTAAACCTGATTCGCGCTCAAAACGGAAGTTCAAGATACTCTTAATCTCTGTGTGCGTTAGAACGCGTTGATCTTATCGTCGCGCCAGTGCGTATCCGCAGTATAAAACCCCGGTGCTCTGTAAACGGGCTAGGATTAAAGGTGAGCGGAATGTCCCCAGGTTCAACTGTGCTTCGTGTCTATTTCGATGGGCTGTGTCCACTATGCGTGCGGGAGATCAATCATCTGCGCCGTCTAGATCGTCAAGGCAGTCTCGATCTGCAAGATATCAATGCCCCCGATTTTGAAACGCGTTTCCCACACATCGATAGGGTCGCAGCGGATCGTGTGCTCCATGGCGAATTGCGCGATGGCAGCATGCTCAAGGGTCTGGATGTGACCTGTTTGGCGTGGAAGTTGGTAGGCAAGGGGCACTGGTTCGCCTTTCTACGTTGGCCTCTGCTACGCCCGTTAGCCGATTGTGGCTATCGCTTCTTCGCGCGGCACAGGCATCGCATCTCCTCGTGGTTCGGCAGGGCGCCAGTGTGCGAGGATAATCGCTGCGGCAAATAGCATACACTTGGCGCGAACACGGCCTAGTGCTAGGATGCGAGCAACATTATTCAATCGCAACCGAGACTCTCCTTATGTCCTATCGCACCCCATTAGTATTGGCCTGTGCTCTTATACTCGCCTCCTGCGGACCTGCCGAACAATCTACTCCACCGGTCGAGTCGACCACGTCCGAGCCTATGCCCACGCAGGCTATGGAAACCGAAGCGCAGCTCGTTGCACGGGCCCGTGGCATTCACGAGCGCGTGATTACTCTGGATACCCATAACGATATCAATACTGAGAACTTCGTGCCGGGTAATAATTACACAGAGGATCTGGACACTCAGGTGAACCTACCGAAGATGATCGAGGGTGGCTTGGATGTGACTTGGCTGGTCGTCTACACCGGTCAAGGCCCACTGACTCCAGAGGGCTATGCGGCGGCAGAGGACAATGCACTAGATAAATTCCGCGCCATACATCGCCTCGCCGAAGAGATTGCCCCCGAGTCCATCGAGATCGCCTACACCTCTGACGATGTGCGTCGCATCGATGCCGCTGGCAAGAAGATCGCCATGATCGGCGTAGAGAACGCTTATCCGATGGGGCTGGACCTGAGCAATGTGCAGCGCTACCAAGTGGCTGGCGCACGCTATATGTCGCTATCACACAATGGCCATAGCCAGTTCGCTGACTCCAATACTGGCGAGCGAGATGGTGTGTGGCTGCACAATGGCTTGAGTGATCTAGGTCGCCAAGCGGTGGCCGAGATGAACCGCTGGGGCATCATGATCGACCTGTCCCATCCAGCCAAGACCTCAAATATGCAGGTGCTGGAATTGACTCGCGCCCCGGTGATCGCCTCCCACTCTTCCGCCCGTGCCTTGAGTGAAGATGTCAGCCGCAATCTGGATGACGAACAGTTATTGGCGATTCGCGATAATGGCGGCGTTGTGCAAACTACGGCCTTCAGTAGCTACCTTGATTCAGCTAAGAACAATGCCCATTCCGCCGCAATGAATGCGCTGCGTAGCAGCATAGCGGCGGATCTAGGTTATGAGCTTCTCGATGGCGCGAGCGCCCGTGCGTTGAATGAGGAAGACCGCGCGGCCTATCGCGCACGCCTTGCCGAGATCGACGCCCTGGCAGCGCCGCGCATCGCCGCGGAAGTCGACGCGATTGCTCCACCAGTGGATGTGGCGGATTTCGTCGATCATATCGACTATATGGTGGATCTGATCGGTCTAGAACACGTGGGTATCAGTTCTGACTTCGATGGCGGTGGCGGAATCTCTGGCTGGAATGATGCATCGGAAACCTTCAACGTCACCTTGGAGTTGGTGCGTCGTGGATACACCGAAGAGCAGATCTCCCTGTTGTGGAGTGGCAACCTGCTACGCGTATTGGACGATGTGCAGCGTATAGCCGCGGAGATTCAAGCGAGCGAATAGAGTCTATAAATAGCAACGCCTGCAGGCCAAGTGATTGGCGTGCAGGCGTTTTTTTATGGGCGCTTATTGATCAAGCAGTGCATAAATGCGACGAATCGCGCGCACATCGGCACCCGGTCCGCGTATCTGTGCATAGTTCTGCGTGTGGTTGCTCAGGTCGATCTGTGCGGCGGTTTCTTCCGCACTCAAACCGCGCGCCTTCATGGTCTCAGCCTTCTGCCATAGGTCGCTCAAATAGGCCTGGAACTGGCCGATCTTTTCTTTGCCCTGTAGTGGCGCGCCGTGGCCAGGCAGAATCACATCGAAGTCGACTGCCTTGAGTGCCTCGAGGGTGCCTACCCATTCCTGGGGGAAGCTATCGCCCATATAGGACAGCGAAGGCAGCATCATGTCGCCCGTGAAGACGAGTCCCTCCTGGGGCAGGTAGACCACCACGTCGCCGGCTGTGTGGGCGCGGCCTAGGTGGAGTAGTTGAATCTCGCGGCTGCCCTCACTGAGGTCTTGATAGAGTGTCATCTTGGACTCAAGCGTGATGTTCGGCGGCGTGGGCACGATCTCGCGCAGGGAGAGCATGTGATCTTCCTGTGCCTTGAGTTGAGCGCCCAGACGGGTGCGCTCGGCGGGGTCTCTGGTGTCTGACAATTGCGTACGCAGGCGCTCCACTAGATCGGGCACTCCCTCGGTAAAGCTGAGCATGGTGGACTCGGTCAACACATTGCCCATCTCGCCGCTGAGCTTGGCGCGCGTATAGCTATGGCCGATGATCTCGACCGTATTGGGGAAAACCTGATTGCCGTGGGCGTGATCGAAATGATAGTGAGAGTTCACGAGATAGCGCACCGGCTTGTCGGTGACGGCGCGTACGGAACTGAGCAGCGCGTTAGCGGCATTGGGCGTCACATGGGAGTCCACGAGCAGCACATCGTTGGCGCCGACCAACATCAGGGCATTGCTCATCACATATACCTCGCCGGTGCCTGTGACTTGATACACGCCATCGGCCATTTCCGTGAAGATGTGGGAGCTGGTCTCGATCACCGAGGGTGGTTCGCCCTGGGCATTGACGTAGCCGAACACGGCCAGGAGGCATCCTGAGCCGATCAGGCCCAGAACTGCGGTATTGAACTTCTTCTTTTTAGTCATAGCTAAAGGTCCCGATCTTATTGTTGGTATAGGTCCGTAGAGAATCTCTCTCACGCTCGTCCATCCTACGCCAATCCGCTTTAGTGAGGAAGGGATGGAAAAGCGCTGCGTACCTGCAAAGACGCACGCAACCACAATCTGCCCGAATCCATACATCAACCTGCCACAATTGCAGTGCATAGTGGTTGTCACGATCAGATAGAGTTGTCGACATAAGGAGTACAAGATCATGCTAGCGAAGCAGAACGATTCGGGGATTTACCCTATTGCGATATCACATTCAGTGGGAGCGTCCAAGGTTCGACACGCCCAGCGAGCACGGCCTCGTGATTCTTATGACGCGCTCTATCGGGTCGACCAGACAGCGCCGCACTACGAGCCGGAAGAAGACTCGATGTCGATTCTATGGGGTGACGTCTCGATAAGTGCACGCCACCCTAGCCGCATCACCGCATAAGGGCCTAGGCATAGAGTGCCAAGACTCTCTGTACTCTAGGGTCCTTGGCCATGCGCTCGCGATGGGCGATGACGCGCGGCAGTTTGCTAAGGTCCACGCTATCGCCCTCTAGCCACGTGGCGATGGTGAACAGGTACATATCGGCTACCGTATACTGCTCGCCCATCACCCATGGGCCTTCCAACATGCCATTCTCGATCAAGGCCATCGCGTCTCCCATCGACTGGGGCACCTTCTTCTTCATCGCCTCTATGGCGACTGGGTCATCGGCCCAGCGGATGCCGCGCAAGCGGTGCGCATGGGCAACGTGGACCGTTGCACACAGATAACTATTGACCGCCTGCATCTTGGCCGTGGCGAAAATATTCTCCAGCGGCGCGAGCCCGGCTTGGGGGGAGCGCTGGCAGAGATACAGCAGTAGGGCTGGCGTCTCGGTGAGGATGCCTTCCTCGGTCACGAGGGCGGGCACTCGGCCCTTGGGGTTAATGCTCAAATACTCGGCAGAGCGCTGTGCCTGAGAACCGAAATCTAGTCTGATGGCCTCATAGGGCTCCCCGATGTGTTCGAGCGCTAGGTGGGCTGCGAGTGCGCAGGTCTTCGGGGCATAATAAAATTTAAGCATTGACCTGATCCTGATCTTCGGCCGGCGGGCTGACTGGCGCGGCTGCTGGGCGGTTATAGTCTTGGTAGCGTTTTCCGAGCCACAATACTAACACTAGCCAGACGGCCGAGACGGGAATCATGCTGATCGCTAGGCTCGATACGCTCAATCCCAACCATGCCATGGCCGTGTAGGACCACGCACCAAGCTGATCGCCTACGCGATAGACGAAGGTGTCATTGAAATTCTTCGCCTTGTATTTCTCAGTGCGCGGCAACACCGTGTAGAGCACCTCTCGGGCGGGGCGTTGGATCGCGTAATTACCGGCACGGCGTAGTATCTGAAAGACCACTAACACCATCAGAGTTGGCGCAATGCCCATAATGCCAAAGCCAAGCAGACTCACGATCGGCAGGAAGGCGAGGCTGAGACCGATGCCGAACACGCGCATTATTCTGCCGGTGAGGAACAGCTGTGTGATCAAGGTGATTATGTTGACGATAAGATCGATATTCGCGAATACCTGGGTACGAATACGCGAATCCTGTGAGACACCGGAGATTATCTCGGCCTGCATGAAATAAAGATAGGTGGATGTCACAGTAAACAACAGCATCAACACGGCGATGCCGATCAGATAGGGTGAACGCAGCACATCGCCGACGCCTTCGAACACGCCGCCTCCAATCACTTCCTTCTGTTTGAGGGCGACCGCTTCGATAGTGCCCTGCGTCTGCGCGGCACTAGGAATAAATGCAGCCTCGACATCGGCCTTCGCCTCGCTACGCTGTTCATCCTCTAGGGCGGCGAGTGCGAGCGTTTGTTCACTGCGCTCCAATGCATTGGAGACTCGCGCGGCCCCCTCTAATAATAGGGCTGAGATCAGCAAGAGATTGACGGGGCCGAGGACGGAGACGAGCGCTGAGGTAATGCTCGAACCGGCGATGGCGCCAATTGTACCGCCAACCGCGAGCATGCCGAATAAGCGCTTACTCTGCGAGCTGCGGTAGATATCCGTCATGAAGGACCAGAAGACCGAGATCACAAACAGATTGAAGACGCTAACCCAAATGAAAAAAATGCGGCCTATCCAGACGCTGTTCTCTAAAGGCATTGTCTTTAGGAGTACAAAGAAGATGAGGAGATTGCCTATGAAGAAGCGATAGGTCAGCGGAACGAAGCGATTGCGTGGCAAACGTTTTACCAGGCTAGTAAACACCGGGTGCAGAAGCATCATGCCCAATAGGGTGCCGGTAAACAGCCATGCGAGATTGTCCACACCCCCCGCAACCCCCATCTCATCGCGAATGGGGCGCAGGATGTAATAGGCACACAGCAGTAGGAAGTAATACGCGAACGAGAACGCAAGCGCGGCACCTTCTCCTTTGCGCAGGTCAACGGCGCGATTGAGCAATCGAGTCATGGAACTCTTCATCTTCTGTCCCCGAATGCTTATGCGTTATCGATTAGATTCGCCATGCGTTGTCGCGTTGCGGCATCGGGCAACACTCCACGCGATGCGCTGAAGTTATCAAAGAGGTAATCGGGGCGAGAGGTGCCAGGGATCGCTGCCGTAATCGCGGGGTGAGACACATTAAACTTCAAGGAGAACTGTGCCCAAGTCTGCATGCCTAGCTCCGTTGCCCATTCGGGCAAGGGCGTATCGCCAAAAATATCGAACACCCGGCCACGACCGAATGGCAATGCGGTGAGCACGGCGATGCCGCGCTCCTGCGCGAGCGGTAGGATTAGATCTTCCGCAGATCGATTGTCGATAGCATAGTCCACTTGGATAAAATCCAATGCTTCTGTGCGCATGAACGTGGCGAGCTCTTCATACTGCCGCTCGGAAGTGGTGGTGATACCGAGATAGCGGATCTTGCCCTCCTGCTTCCATTCCTTTAGTACTGGCAGCATCTCGGCAGTGCCCGCAAGATTGTGAATCTCGAGTAGGTCGAAATGGTCGGTCTGCAGACGCGCTAAGGAGTTTTCCATCTCGGCAATACCCGCGGCACGGCCGCGTCGTCCCTCTCCGACTTTAGTCGCAAGAAAGATCTGATCGCGGATGCCCAGTTCCGCCATTAATTGTCCGACCACTACCTCAGCATTGCCATAGGATGGGGCCGTATCGATGAGCCTGCCGCCGAGGCCCGGGAAATTGCGCAATACCTCGCGCAGGGGCTCTAGCTCTTCCTCAGTGGAGGCGACATCGTAACGCCTTGCAGTGCCTATTCCGATCAATGGCAGACGCTCTCCAGTGGATGGAATGGGTTTGGTGAGTAAGTCATCCGTACTCGATTGGGCGAGCAAGGTTTGGGGGTTCAGCGCTAAGGTGGCGCCGGCGGCTAAGCCTAATTTCATTGCATCGCGACGACTTAAAAACCGATTACCATGGGACATTGCAATCTCCTTCTTTGGCATTAGTGATGTTTAAAATATAGTGTAAGTAGACTCGTAAGTGAGAGCGTCCTTCGCAGAGTCTACCTCTTTCTAGTTGAGACGCTCACAGTGGTCCCGTCGGGATTGGGTTTCATTCCACAGATATACGAGAGCGTTATGAATAGTGGTCGCTCTATGCGGCGCTAATCTTCTGCCCATTTCCGCAATAGATTGCTGCGGGTCTTTAGTAGTAGTTCTAGCGCCGGGTCATCTGCCGCTTGCTTGGCGCGCTGCGCCGCGATGATGCGCTCTAAGTCGAATAGTATCTCCCGCTCCTGCGCATCGCGCACGAGACTGCGGATCCAGCCCACTATCACCAAGCGCTCGCCGGATGTGACGGGTTCTACACGGTGCAGGGAGGTGGAGGGATATAGCAGCATCGAACCGGGCTCCATCTTGAAGGCGCGCTCGCCGGCTGGCTCGTCAATCACAAGGCTGCCGCCCTCATATTGCTCGGGGGCATTGAGGAACAGCGTAAAGCTCAAGTCGGTGCGTTGGCCACTCATGATGGCATCATCGACGTGAGTGCCATAGCTCATGCCCGCTTGGTAACGGCTCAATAGTAGTCGTACGATGGCCTTGGGGCGGGCGGCGGCATTGACGAGTTGGTGGCCGAGCAAGGCCTTCTCCACCTGTGCGAACACCGCCTTCAGCGCCACGTCTGGGCGAGCCTGAAGATTATTCTTGCGCTCCTTGGCGTGCCATCCCGCGGTCTGCTTACCATCGACGAACTGCGCCCCTGTCTGGGCAAGGCTGAGGCACTGCTCGAGGAGGGTGGGGGGCAGAACTTGCGCAATCTGCAGCAACATCGCGTGTTTCCTAATTGAGAATCATTCTTGTTAGGTGTATAGTCCGAACCAGTTTAGTAGGCGAAATCGGCAAAAACCAGCCTACTGTGATAATGCCTTTGTGCTTGCGGAGATGCTATGGAAATTCGAAATAGAGTGTGGCTTGGTCTAGGGGTGGTGGTTGCTGCCAGTGCGGCGTTTTATGCGGGAACCAATAGCCAGACGGATATGGGGCACGATATGAGCGCCATGGACGAGGAAGGCGGTGAGGGCGGCGAAGGCGCGAGCAGCGCGGACGCCATTGCCAGCGATGCCGTGTATTTGGCGCAGCTGTCCTTTATTCGTGGGCATCTCTACGTGGGCGTGAGCCTATACCGCGAGGGCGATCTAGAGGCCTCCGCTACGCATATGAAACATCCCGGTGACGAGCTCTATGCGGCACTGCTGCCCGCCATCGAGTCTCGCGACGGCAAGGGTTTTGGCGAGCAACTGGAAAGCCTGGCCGATGCGGTAATCGAGCGTCGTTCCGCGGCAGATGTCGAGGCCGCCTATGCCGCTTTGTTGGCGGCGATCGGCGAGGCGGAGGGAGCCGTGAAGGATCTCACTGCGCGCACGCTCGGCACGGTAATCGTGGATCTGGTGCGCACCGCTGCGGCCGAGTATGACATCGCGGTGGATGACAATGGCATGCTTGTAGAGCCACACGAGTATCAAGACTCGCTTGGCTTCGTGCATACGGCCAGGGAAAAATTCGCGCTACTGGCGACGATGAGTGAGAACGAGGCCGCGCTTATGGCCATCGACTTGCAATTGCAGATGCTATCGCCTATCTGGCCAGGCCTGCAGGCACCGGAGAAGCTCGCGACCGAACCCTCCGTGATCTATGGGGCGGCCTCGCGCATCGAGATTGCCACCACACAGCTTTAATTCGCTCGACCGTGCTAGGCCTGCAGCGCAGGCCTAGCACATCTATCTCTAATTCCCGTTTAAAAAATCCAATGCGAGGGCCGTCATGGTCTGCACGCCTATGGGCAGCGCGCGCTCATCCGCGAAGAAATTGGGTGAGTGATTGGGGAATACGAGGTCGGGATTCTCCGGCGCTACGCCGAGGAAGAAGAACATGCCCGGCACCTCTTCTGCGAAATAAGAAAAGTCCTCGGCGCCTGTCACGCGGGGTGACTCGACTAGGCCGGGGCCTACGACGCGCTGCAGAGTTGGCATCATTCTGTCGGTAAGCTCCGGATCGTTCGCGGTGACCGGATACCCGATGTCGATGCTGACATCGGCACTGGCCCCGGCGCTGGCGGCTATCTGCAGTGCGGTGCGACGCACGCGTTGATGAATCTCATCGCGTGTTTCGGCATCGAAGGTGCGAATAGTGCCGATCATCTCGACGCTCTCGGGAATGATGTTATTACGCAGGCCGCCATTGATGGCGCCCACGGTGACGATAGACGGGGTTAGCGTGACATCCAGCTGGCGGCTCGTGATTGTCTGCAAGCCTAAGACGATCTGCGCGGCGACCACGATAGGATCTATGCCCGCCCAGGGCTGTGCGCCATGGGTCTGCTGGCCGTGTACGGTAATCTTGAACTCGTCGCTCGAGGCCATCATGCCTTGCTTGCGCACGGCGATCGCACCCACCGGAATCGGCGAGACATGCAGGCCAAATACGGCGTCTGGGCGTGGGTCGGCGAAGGCGCCTTCCTTGAGCATCAAGTCCGCGCCGCCTTCTTCGCCCTCGGGCGCACCTTCCTCGGCGGGTTGGAAAATAAACATCACCGTGCCGGGTAGCTCAGATTGCATCTGTGTCATCACGCTAGCCACACCCATGAGGATCGCCACGTGGTTGTCGTGCCCACAGGCGTGCATGACGCCCACATCTTGGCCGTTATAGACGGTGCGTTCGATCGATGAGAAGGGCAGTTGTACTTGTTCCACTACGGGCAGCGCATCCATGTCGGCGCGTAGCGCTACCACAGGGCCGGGGCGCCCGCCGCGCAAGATGCCGATCACGCCGGTGTGGGCAATATCGGTGCGCACTTCCATGCCCAGATACTGCAGGTATTCGGCCACGATGCCAGAGGTGCGGAATTCGCGATTACCCAGTTCGGGATGTTGGTGAAAATCGCGGCGCCACTCCACTACCTGCGGCATCACGCGGTCTACTATCGATTGCACTTCGGTGGGCAGGGCGGCCTGCTGTGCCTGACTCGCGGTGGCGAGAACAGCCAGAAGAATGCTCGGGAGTGTCTTGCGCATAGCGGGGCTCTCCGACGGTTGTGCCTATAGCCAACCTTTGCGTTTGAAATAGAAGTAGGGCGCCATGCCCGAGAGGATCATCAGGGTGATGGCCCAAGGGTAACCGAGTAGCCATTTGAGTTCTGGCATGAATTCGAAGTTCATGCCATAGGCGCTGGCCACTAGTGTAGGGGGCAGGAAAACCACGGCAGCGATCGAGAAGATCTTAATAATCTGGTTCTGTTGTATGTTGATAAAGCCCAATGATGCATCCATCAAGAAGTTCACTTTATCGAATACGAAACTATTGTGTGGCAATAGGGACTCGATGTCGCGCAGCAGTTCACGTGCGGTCTCCGCATGTTCCGTGACGAGCTTGCCATGGCGTAGAAGGAAGGTAAGGGCGCGCTGAGTATCCATCAAGCACAGGCGTACCTTGCCGTTGGTGTCCTCGTGTTGCGCCAACTCGTCGATCGCGTCCTCGATGGCGCTGTCGTTCTCTTCCAATACCAGATTGCTGGTTTGCTCTAGGCCGGTGTAGACCTCTTCCAGCGTGTCGGCCAGATCGTCGATCTTGATCTCGAACAGGGCCAATAGTATGGCGACTGGATCGTGTGCGAGGCCTTTCTGTCGTTTCGCGCGCATACGCAACAGACGAAACGCGGGGATCTCGCGCTCACGCAGGGTGATCAGCTGATCGCCCGCTAGGGTAAAGGCCACGGTGGTGTTGCGAGTGCGATCGTCGACCTTGTGCAGGAACATGGAGTGCACGTGGATGCCACCGGATTCGTCTTGATAGGAGCGCGCGCTCGCCTCGATCTCCTCTACCGCCTCGGTTTCGGGTAGCGTCTGCTTGTTCTGAACCTCGACGAGACGACGCTCCTCGTCCGTAGGATCGACGAGGTCGAGCCATAGAGCCCCTGTCATGGGCTCATTGATGTACTCGTCGTGTCGAGCTACGAGGCACTTGTCATGATTGAGATCGTATATATTTAACATCGCGTTCTAGTATATCCCATGACAACAGTTGTTGGGCTAAGCTCCGGTTTAGAGGTATTTATCGGTCACTGCGCCTTCGGAGGCCGATGAGACGGTTTTGGCGTATTTCGCCAAGACTCCACGCGTGTAGCGAGGCTCTGGCTTCTTCCAGGCCGCCATGCGCGCTGCAATCTCCTCGTCGCTCAGGTGTAATTGTACCTCGTGCCGCTGCGCATCGATGGTGATCTTGTCGCCATCCTGGACGATGGCGATGGGGCCGCCTTCGATCGCCTCGGGCGTGATGTGTCCCACTACGAAGCCGTGACTGCCGCCGGAGAAGCGACCGTCGGTGACCAGCGCCACCTCTTTGCCAAGGCCTTTGCCCATGATCGCGGAGGTAGGGCTAAGCATCTCGCGCATGCCAGGGGCACCTCTCGGGCCCTCGAAGCGAATCACCAGTACATCGCCTGCGACAACGGTGCCGTCGAGTATGCCCTTAAGGGTTTCTTCTTCGGAATTGAACACGCGTGCAGTGCCCGTGAAGGACAGGCCTTCCTTGCCGGTGAGCTTGGCTACTGCGCCTTGCGGGGCGAGGTTGCCGCGCAGGATGACCAGATGGCTCTCGGATTTGATGGGCTTGTCGAAGTCCTGAATGATCTCTTGGCCTGCGGGGTAGGGCTTCACGTCCTTGAGGTTCTCGGCCATAGTCTTGCCCGTCACCGTGAGGCAGCTGCCGTCGAGCATGCCGCGATCCAGCATCATCTTCATCAGTGGTTGAATGCCGCCGATCTTGATCAGCTCGGACATCAGGTATTTGCCGCTGGGGCGCAGGTCGGCAAGCACGGGAGTGTCTTGGCCGATGCGGGTGAAGTCGTCGAGGCTGAGGTCGACACCGATGGTGTGCGCGATGGCCAGTAGGTGCAATACCGCATTGGTAGAACCCCCGAGCACGATCACTACCTTAATGGCGTTCTCGAATGCGGCGCGGGTCATGATGTCCGAAGGCTTAATATCCTTGCGCAGCAACTCCATGATCGCCTCACCGGCCAGCAGGCAGTCGTCGACCTTCTCTGCGGATATCGCGTCTTGTGCGGAGCTATTGGGCAGGCTCATGCCGAGCGCCTCGATGGCCGAGGCCATGGTGTTCGCCGTGTACATGCCGCCACAGGAGCCCGCGCCGGGGATAGCGGTCTCTTCGATCTGCTTGAGTTCGATGTCGGAGACGCGACCGTTCGCGTGGCCACCCACTGCCTCGAATACAGAGATGATGTCGGTGTGATTCTTGCCCGGCTGAATGGTGCCGCCGTAGATGAAGATGGAGGGGCGATTCAGGCGCGCCATGCCCATCAGGCAGCCAGGCATATTCTTGTCGCAGCCGCCGATGGCGATGATGCCGTCGTGGCCCATGCAGCCGGAGACGGATTCGATAGAGTCCGCGATGACCTCGCGCGAGACCAGCGAGTACTTCATGCCCTCTGTGCCCATGGAGATGCCGTCGGACACTGTGATGGTGCCATAGATGATGCCCTTGCCATTGGCGGCGTCGACACCGCGATTGACCTCTTCGGCCAATTTATTGATGTGCATATTGCAGGGCGTCACCATGCTCCAGGTGGAGGCGATGCCGATCTGTGGCTTCTTGAAGTCGTCGTCGCCGAAACCCACGGCGCGCAGCATCGCTCGGCTCGGGGCATGTTCTACGCCATCGACTACCTGGCTGGAAAATTTACGGCTGCTGCTGTCCTTGTTCTTATCGCTCATCATTTCTCTCTAGGCTTCATCAAGCTCGGGTTCATCGGAGAAGTCCTTCGCCTATTAAAGGCCTATGCCAAGCATTAATACTGTGCGGGTTGAGCATAGCAGGAGCTTGAACTGCAGAAGGAAACTGGTCTTGAACTATACACTAGAGGGCCTCCACTGAGCTATAAAAAAGGCGGCGTCTACCGTATTTGCAGCGCGGTATTGTTTCGTTACGCTAGCGGCTTCGGGTAAGATCGAGGCGCTAGCACAAGCCCTCAGGATGGGAGGAATGAGGGGGTGCTGCCAATCGTCTTTGGTCGCCAGTATCGGCGCGTGCGGCGCTGCATGTTTAGTTGCGCGGCCTGGTAAACGCGGATGTGTCGACTGTGATGTTTAAAGTGTTCTGAATCGGGGAAAACAATGAGAATAACGACAAGATTCGCCCTGCTGTTCCTATTTGCCTTAAACAATGCGCTGCTCTGGCAAGGCGCGGCCCTCGCCCAAGATGGCGAGGCGCTGTACACACAATATTGTGCGAGCTGTCATGCTGCGCCTACAGACCTGCGCACGCCGCCGCGCAGCGCGTTGGGAGGGTTTTCCGCCAATAGCGTTTACCATGCTCTTACCCAGGGCCTGATGCAGGCGCAGGGCGCGGCGCTTAGCGAAGAGCAGAAGATTAGCGTTGCACAATACCTCACAAGGGGCACCTATAAGCCCGAGGGAGTTGAGCGCCTCGCTCAGTGCCCGGCGCCGATCCCGAACTTGCAAATAGGCGCTACTGGCACCTGGAGTGGTTGGGGCAATGGCGATCGCAATGCCCGCCACCAGACCAATCGTGACAGTGCGATCAACGCGTCGAACGTCGCAGACCTCGAACTGGCTTGGGTCTTTGGCTTTGAGGATGGCTCCAACGCCCGCGCGCAACCCAGTGTCGTGAGTGGCGTGATGTTCATGGGTAGCACTAGTGGCAATGTCTATGCCTTGGATCTTGCCAGTGGCTGCGCGTACTGGACCTTTCTAGCGACTACGGAGGTGCGCGGATCGTTGAGCCTCGTGTACTCCGAGGTATTAGACAAGGTGTTATTGATAGGCGCCGATTCGTCCAATCGGGTCTTCGTGCTCGATGCGAGCACCGGCGCAAGAGTGTGGCACGCGGATGTGGACCCGCACCCCTTCGCTCGCAGCACCGGTTCGCCCATTGTCTCTGGGAATCTCGTGTTCGTGCCGGTGTCCTCGGCAGAGGTCGTGGTTGCCGCGAACCCCGCGCATGAATGCTGCACGTTCCGGGGCAATGTGGCCGCCTTCGACCTCAATACGGGAGAGAAGCGCTGGCACACCTATATCATGGAAGAGGCCAAGGAAGTGGGTGTCAACAGCGCGGGTAAACGGGTGTTCGCACCCTCTGGCGCCCCTATCTGGGATACCCCAACCGTCGATGTGAAGCGCCGCCGCGTCTATGTCGGCACGGGGCAGAACTATTCCCGCCCGGCGAGCAATAGTAGTGACTCGGTCATCGCCTTCGATATGGATAGCGGTGCCATCGCATGGATCATGCAGACCACGGGCGACGATGCCTTCACGATGGCCTGCACGGTAGCCGCTGAGCATCCCAATTGTCCCGACCCTGGTCCCGATCTCGACATCGGTGCGTCGGTGCTGAGCGTGACCCTGTCCACAGGCCAAGACATCCTGGTGGCGGGGACCAAGGGCGGGGTAGTGTTCGCACTAGACCCCGACGCCGACGGCAAGGTGTTGTGGCAGACTCGTGTGGGTCGCGGCGGGGCCTTGGGTGGTGTGCATTGGGGCATGAGTTTCGCGGGTGACATCGCCTTCGTACCCGTCTCGGACCGCGCCACCGGACTGGAGGGGGAGCAGGGGCGACAGCCTGGCCTGCACGCCATCGACATGAAGACCGGCGAGAGCATCTGGTATGCCCCAGCCGAGCAGCGTTGCGAGGCGGCCGATCGCGCGTGTCTGGATGTCTACTCGGCCCCGCCGAGCGCGACCGCCGATCTCGTCGTCGCCGGGGCTCTCAACGGTCATCTGTTTGCCCACGATCAAGCCAGTGGAGCGGTGCTATGGGAATACGACAGCGTGCGCGAGTTCAGCACGGTGAATGAGGTTCCCGCCAAGGGCGGCGCAATAGATTCCGCCGGGCCGGTCTTCTCAGGGGACTACATGATTGTTAATAGCGGATACGCCACGTTTGGGCAGCTTCCGGGCAATGCATTACTGGTGTTTAAACTGCCTCGTTAACTCCTGCGCACGCCTAGGCATAGGCAGGAGGCTCGATGGATTCAATACTAAGGAGAGAAGAATGAGTTTTAGATTGACACGACTTTCAGCACTGACCGCAATGGTCATATTGAGTGCGTCTTGCAGTGAGGCACAGGATCAAGGCGCCGCACAAATCCCAACGACTGCGGCGCCTATGACCGCGGCGCAGACGAGCGCCGCGCCCTTTAGTGCGGCAGTGGATGGCGGCCGCATTATTGCGGCAGACTCCGAGCCCGGCAATTGGATGAGCACCGGGCGCGATTATGGCGAGCAGCGCTACAGTCCGCTGACCCAGCTGAGCCCAGATAACGTCGCTCAATTGAGCCTGGCATGGTTTGCCGATATCGACACGAGCCGCATGCAGGAGGCGACGCCGATCGTGGTCGATGGCGCGATGTATGTCAGCACCGCGTGGAGCCATGTGAAAGCGTTCGATGTGCGCACAGGGCGTCCACTGTGGGCGTTCGATCCCGGTGTCGATCCCGCTAAGGGTGTGGACGCGTGTTGTGACGTGGTCAATCGCGGAGTCGCCGTGTGGGAGGGCAAGGTCTTCGTGGGCACCATCGATGGCCGCCTGATCGCGCTGGATTCTGCTACGGGCGCAGAGCTGTGGAGCGTGATGACCGTCGACGAGTCCCTGCCCTATACGATTACCGGCGCGCCTCGTATCGTGAAGGGACAGGTGATTATCGGCAATGGTGGCGCGGAATATGGCGTGCGCGGTTATATCACGGCCTATGATGTCGCCAGTGGCGAGCAGCTATGGCGCTATTACACGGTGCCGGGCAATCCCGCCGATGGCTTCGAACAACCCGAGTTGGAGATGGCCGCACGCACCTGGAACGGTGAATGGTGGAAGCTAGGCGGTGGCGGCACAGTATGGGACGCGATGGCCTATGACCCAGATCTGAACCTGCTCTACATCGGTGTCGGCAATGGCTCGCCCTGGAATCAGAGCCTGCGCAGCCCCGGCGGCGGCGACAATCTGTTCCTCTCATCGGTAGTCGCGATCAACCCCGACGATGGCAGTTACCGCTGGCACTATCAGACCACTCCCGGCGAGACCTGGGACTACACTGCGACCTCCCATATCATCGTGGCGGATGTACGCATCGACGGTCAGGAGCGACGGGTGGTGATGCAGGCGCCCAAGAATGGTTTCTTCTATGTGCTCGACGCGGCGACGGGTCAGCTGATCACCGCAGAGAAATTCGTACCGGTTAGCTGGGCATCCCATATCGACCTAGAGACAGATCGTCCCGTCGAGATTCCCGAGGCTCGCTATGACGAGACGACAGTCCCGATGATCGTGTCGCCCGGACCGCAGGGCGGTCACAACTGGCACCCGATGTCCTTTAGTAAGCGCACGAATCTGGTCTACCTGCCCGCGAACGAGCAGTTCATGGGCTATGTGGCGGTGGAAGACTTCCAAGTCTCCCAGACCGGCTGGAACACCGGCACGAATTTCGCGGCGGGCGGAGCCCTCGTGATGGCAGCGGGTGAGAATGCGCCGAAGCGCTCCGCCTATCTGCTGGCCTGGGACCCGGTGCGTCAGCAAGAGGTGTGGCGCGTGCCCAAGGTGGTCACCACGGACGCCGCGGGTGTGCTCAGTACCGCCGGCGGTCTGGTCTTCCAGGGCAATGCCTCGGGCGAGTTCAGCGCCTTCAAGGACGACACCGGCGAGCAGCTATGGAGTGCGATGACGCAGGCGATTACGGTCGCGGCACCGATCACCTACTTGGTCGATGGCGAGCAGTACGTCGCGGTGTTAGCCGGCGGGCGTTCACTTCCAACCGAAGGCGCGGGCGCGAGTGGCTCTACCACGCGCTTGTCGAATAATAATTCGCGGCTGCTGGTTTTCAAGATCGGGGGAACGGCACAGCTGCCTGCTGAACTGCCGGCAGAATTGACCTCGTCAGTAGGCAATCTCAACCCGCCACCGCTAACGGCGGATTTCGAGACAGTCGCTCATGGCGAACAGGTCTACGGGCGCTACTGCAGCGTCTGTCACGGACCGGCGGGCGTGAGCGCGAGCGCAGGCACGTTCCCGGACCTTCGCTATAGCCAACGCTTAGCGAGCTCAGAGATGTGGGACTCGGTAGTACTCGGGGGTGAGCTGGTCGGTGGCGGGATGGTGTCCTTCGAAGGCACGCTGGAGGCGACGGACCCAGACGCGGTGCGTCAATACATCATCTCCCGCGCCATAGCCGACAAAGAAGCCGGCGGCGCTGCTCAGGGCGGCCCCCTGCAGTAAACTCAAAAGGCCGATTGCAACAAGGGCGGTTCCGCAGGGAATCGCCCTTTTTTTTAAAGGTTGGATTATGTGTTGAGTTTGGGTAGTGGTTGGGGTTCTGTGGTAATAGTTCTGTTGTATTAGTTCAGTGCTGGAGTCCCCTTGCGAGGATAAACGCGCTGCACGGTAGGGGCTGCTGAGAGACGCCGTGAATACATCCATGTAGGCTTAAGCGCAGCATCCATGCTGCTTATACTCTCCTCA
>DIAM01000002.1 GCA_002416505.1 Gammaproteobacteria bacterium UBA5078 | reverse complement strand
GAAAACTGGGGCCTTACCAGACCGATGATTAAGAAGTATGACTCTAAAGAAATAGATAAGAATGATTTCTATGGAAATTACAGGAATAAGAATAAGCAAGTGCTCCATTCCTAAAATATTTCCCTTATAAATACCTACCACAGCCATAACTATCTCGGTGACCAATGGAGCTAAGATAAGTAAGCCCATTCCAATTAGTGACAAGAATAGCCAAAAGGCCTCTTTAGTCTTTTTTTCGGCCAATTGAGAAAAGCCTTGGTATAGACCTACGAAATTAAATCCGATTTTATACTCTTCTAGCTTATCCTTTAACGCCTTGGCTGCTGCCTCTTTGGATGTGATCTCTCCATCCCATTGCTCTTTTAGCTTTTCAGCATCAAGTTTCTTTTGTTCAAATTCTTTGAAGACACCTATATTCGCGTCGTTAATGAAGTCTTTTGCAATATTGGCGGGCATTACATAAGAGGCATATATTATCTGCGACCTCACATCGCCGTCCATTTCTCCGCTATCATGCTCTATCTTGTTTTTAAGTGACCTTAGCTCCATGCTTAATTCTTTACCCGGCCCCACAAGAAAATCAAATTCGCAGAGAAACCGATAGGACATGCAGTAAATATGATCTATATGTGTTGGTTTTGACTGATCAAAGTCTCTTAGCCACTGAAGGAATTGGTCGCCGATATGCTTAATATTAAAAGTGCACCTTTCGTCCCAGCCTTCTGGTGACTTATATATGTATCCAATTATTTCTCTTGAGATCGACAAGCGCATCGCTCTTGATTCATCATCTATATGAGCTGCTTCAGCATTGCGAAGAAAGCGTCCTAGAACTTTCGCATTATCTTCATTTTTAAAGAACATCAATACTCCATTTATCTACAGTAACTCATAACGTTGCAAACAGCAGCGTGCGTCTAGCACGTCTGACTGGTTTGCCTTGTTACGTGCCGCCACCTCTACCATCTTTCTTTTCTGCTGCATTCCGTGCTTTTTCTGGCAAATCCTCATACATGGCATCCCAAGCTTTTGGTTGAGTTATCCCAGCATTTACAATTAAATTAACTAAGCCAAATAAGCCAGTGCAGTTCCGCCCAATGTCAGCTTCATCCATTTCTCCTGGGTGTACTGCATTATTTCCAGTAATTCTTAAAGTATCAGCAGCTTTAACAAGTCGCTCTCCAAATTCGGGCTTTCTTGCTAGAGAACGAATATCTGTATCTATATTTTCTCCAGGCTCCCCAAGGTGTACACATAATTTTTGCAAAGAAAGCCTTAGCAACGCAGAAGCGGATCTGGGAGAGTAGCTTGATACTAATCGTGCTTCTTCATAATCACGAGCAACGTCCTCAGGCATATCCTTTGATGGGGGTGGTGCATCTGGCACAATTGGATCAACTAGTCTCAATTTGTATCTAAAATTATCCACATGATCAAACTGCTTCCATATGCTTCCAGTTCCACATGCGCGGCAAATTAAAATCTTGGCCTCAGTGCTGTATTGAACACCAACAGCAGCCACTCCTAAATAATGGATATCGCATATCGATGCCCCCTTACAAACCGGACACTGGAATCTGAAGGTTCCATCTCGACTATTGATACTTAAAGTTCTCACAGAATTTCCTTAAGGCACGTAACGTAGAGATCACGCGCCGACGTAGACGGTCGCGTGGATCGCCATGTTAGGGCGCATTGTGCTCAATGTCCGTGGAAATATCAGACGGCCCAACAACTGCCAGCCGATGAACCCCTTTCTTTTGAAGCAGGTCATAGCCGTCGGTAAACGGCCCAATCGATAGCAGAGGCTGCTCTTTGGTCGATGTATTAACAGCAAACCTGAGCACTTCCCCAACTAGTATTGCGTGGTCACCGGTTTGAACCAATGTAGACTTCCTAAGCTCCACATTGGCGATTGCCCTCAACAGGCCCGGGACTGCGACAGTCTTGCTCTGGACAAGCTCAAGCTGTAGCTCCGTAATTTTGTCAATTTGCCTCATCGATTCGATCCCACACTTCATAGATAAGTCGACTAGGGCCGGGCCAGGGACACTCAGCACAAATTCCTCTGCTGAATTTATTAAATCCCATGTGCTCGAGCGGTCATTAATCGCAACCGCCATCATTGGTGGGCGATACGAGCAGTACATGCTGAAGCAGAGCGTAATGATATTGAAGCCGCTGGGGACTGGGGCTGGAAAGATACCCAGAAGTACCCGTGAAGGTTGAAAGTAGCGGCGGAACTGCTGGCGTCGTAAGGACGTGAAGTCAGGTTCGTTCACTTGCTATTTCCTAGGTGCAGCCACGAGGCGATTTTGGGAGCGCCGAACATGAGTACCGCAGCAACGATGCTAGCGAAAACATTCCCGAAGAACGTGCCCATATTTTCAGAAACCCACGTATTGTTGTTTGCAAAAACTAGCAAGGCGGGCCACGATACAGCGAGGGCGAGGAGTCTGCGTTCAGCGCGAGTTTGTCGCAGTGCTATTCGATTAAAGGATTCTGCCGCTTGCTGCCCTGCAATTGGTATGAGTTTCACCCCGTCAAGTAGCTCATCGTCAGTCGCCGATCGACATTCATCTGAAGAAGTGATTGCTGCACGAACAGACTTAAGTTGCTGTGCGATACCTAATGCCGATCCGGAGCGATAGGGTTTTTCTACAGCCTCTGTCAGCCGGAAAAAGAAGAGGCGCGTTATCGCCATCCCATATTCAAGCTCGACAACACGAGGTGAAACATTTGTTATGGTCGTATAGATTTGACCAGTAAACCCTGGATCAACATATGTGTTTTCTGGACAAAGCCCCTCAGCAAAAAGCAGGCCGCGCGCGACGGTGAAGCCAAGTACAGAGTCCGGAAAGGTCAGGCGCTCCATTGAATATAAAAGCGCTGTGTCTCCTGGACGAATTTCTATCTTAGGGTTTGCGGAAGTGAGTGGAACAATCGTGAACTCCTTTGTTGCTGTTGTCGCGCTTCCCGCAGCTCTGCAGATGCGCACTTCGCTACCAAGACGGAGGGTGTAGCTGGCGTGGCGCAGATTCTTCTGGTCCCACGAGCCAGTTTCTAACAGGAAGCCCTGATTAAGTCCTGTAAGGATCTGCCGGTCAGTCAAAAAACCTAGCTGTTTGACAACATCTTCGAAAGTAGCCATTCGTGACCTTCTCCTTTGAGGATTTGAGGTGACCTATTTTGTGCTTTGGCGGCCAAAGGACAGCGATGGTCTCGTTTGTGCGCCCTAACGCCGTGCACAACGGCACGGCCTAAAGCCGTGTCCGGCGCCGACAGGCGCGAATTGATGCACCTTGTTAGCGCTTTGGACAGATGAGTTGAACCTCGGGATGATCATGAATGGAACCGGTATTTTTTACGCTCATTTTCTGAAACAAGGCCATCGTCTACAGCCGCACGCCATGCCTCGTCATTGTATTCATCAACTGAAGGCCGGTAATTCAGACCACTAAGGTTCACTTCTTGTTCCGAGATTATAGCTTCTGACGCTATCTCAATAATCTGAATTTTCATGCACTTCTTACCTTGAATAAATGACCAAGACTAGCAACCCCAGAAGTAAGCAGATTGCCCTGAGCCAAAATAGAGCCTTGCTCATTTTCCGGCTCAATATTGAAACGTGACTCACTAGGAGTACAACATCTTGGCGGGTGTGCACAATCGCCTGAGACTTTTGTTCTTCCGTATATTGGTCCAGTCCTTTCTCTAAATTCTCAAGCTCATCTTCAATAACACCTCTTTGCAAAGCAGATGCCGTATCAGATTCTGACTTCATGCCGAGTGACTTGTAGAGCTTAAAGTAATCTGTAGCCATCATTTATCTCTAATTTCAATTCGTGAGGCGCTAACGCTGCAAACAGCGGCGAGCGTTAGCGAGTCCGGCGGCGACAGCCGCGAACTGCTTTGCCTTGTTATCTGTTTTGTGGCACACGTTTATTCTGTCCTTGTTAAATATTCCGAAATGTCACGCGCACACTCTCGAATAAAGATACGCTTATTATCAAGTGGCTCGACAGTATTTGGTGGAATCTTATCCATAAAGGAGAAGTGACCAGCGCCATCTATAATTTTCAGATCGACCGCCTGCTTTTTGGATAATGCGTCTGCAAGCCACTTGCTCTGATCAGGAGGCGTAATATGATCTTCTGAGCCTACCCAAACTTGGATAGGAATTGAAAATTCATCTAACGCACCAGGGCCCAAGAAAAATCCAGTCGGAGGGGCTAATAGCACCAAACGAGAAAACCTTCTTTGAGTCTTTAAACTGACATGAAGCTCTGGACCTAACCATATTTTAGCACCAGACATTGCGACGAGCGTAGTAGCACCAATGGAATGACCAACCCCGTAAACCAAATCGAAGCCACTACTATAGTTTTCTAGTGCAAGTGACAAACGTCTAGCACGTAAAGTTAGTTCTTCTTCAGACGGTCGGGGAGACCGCAACATTTCAAAATGCGGAGCTACGACAAAATAACCAAAACTAGCTAGCCCAGATAGAAATGAATCATATCTGCTAGGGTTACCACCAGCACCAACTGCAAAAAGTAAAAATCTAGAACTTATTTCAGATTCATAGACTGAAACTGAAAACTGATCATCTCCATCATTTATGGCTTTTTCATTCATCATGAACTTAGTAATTTCCTCGGTCTGGATTTACAGATAACGCTCGCCTAAAGTGCGCCCGAAGCACCGCTGAGGGTGTCACATTTCAGGCGCTTGTTATGGGTGCACAATCTGATACATTCCCGTCTTTTCTAAAAAACCAGTTCCTACAAGGTATGGCCTGTGATAACCAGATTTTGCGTTTTCTTCTTGATTTGGATCAACGATCAATATGCATTTATGGGCAGGATGTGGGTCACGCTTGAAAAGCAGATCGGCGTGAGCCTCTGCAGTACAATCCAAAATCGTACCATCTGTAAGCGTCAGCCAAACATGAGCCTTAATATCACCACTAATGTCCGGATTTTTTAGCTCAGTTTCTATAGAATCTTTCGACATTTTACAATACACGTAATCGTCCCAATATCGATCACCCACCGTGATAAAGCTATCAACGTTCATGTCATTTTTAAGGTGATACTGTAGCATTAGGTGAACAGGCGTACATTGACCAGCCAAATCTTCTGATGTTTGATAATCATAGTGATACAACGCATCGCCACATAGCTGAAATATTCTTTGCATAGCCGAACGTTCAATCTTTTCACTGATCGGTAACGGGGATTTTTCAATCTTCAATCCCAAACTGTGCGTGTAGTCAACCGCATCTATTAACCTTTCTATATAACTCAATTCATATAATCCTATTTTGGGAGAAACTTCAGCTCTAAAACCCCATAACAGTATGTTTAAGAGGACTCCGTCTTCATAACAATTATTTAAAGGAACGCTCTTTAATTTTTTGGACCTAAGCTGCAGGTCCCAAACTACAAGTATCTAGGGCCTTCCCAAAACTGTTAATGAGGAAAGTAGCCCTCTAATATACCCACATATTACGTGGGAGCAAGCATCAATGCTTTCACTAGGTAGAAAACGCGTTCAAAGGAATGAATGCTTGGATTAGGGCTTGGATTCCAACCCCAAATCCCCCGGCACATCCACATCCCGCAAGACCCCCTCATCCTCAACAGCAACCTTCAATATCGAGCCAGCATGCTCCCGCATAACCCCCCGAGCCCCAACATCCCCAGTCGCCCCCGCAAGCAGCTCAAACCACTTGCTGCCAAACCCCACAGGATTCCCACGCTGCCCCCGATACTCAGGCACAACGATAGAGTCTTCGTTTAGGGAATTTAGTAGTTGCGTATAAGTAGCAGTCTCAACAAAAGGCATATCCGCAAGACACACCAGTGCCGCAGACCAATCCGGAATCCCCTGAATCCCACAGGCAAGCGTATGCCCCATGCCTTTATCGGCATCGGGACATAGCACGGTGCTCTCTGGGGGGCTGCCAGCAGCTAATAGGATGTTGAGCAACTCAGGGCGAGTCACCACAAGGATATTGTCAGTAGCGGCTTTTATGCGGGCGTAGGTTTGCCCGAAAACGGTGTTGCCGTTGGGGAGGAGGGCGTTGAGTTTGATGCCGCCGAAGCGGCGACTAAAGCCGGCGGCCAACAGGATGACGCCTTGTGGGGGCTTGGGGTCATCCTGTTGGCCTGGCTGCTGTAGGTACTCTGTTGGCATGGCAAGATCTCTAAAGCCAGTGCCGTTTTGCTTAGTGCAGCACTCGGTCGCTGGAGAGGTCGTCAGCTTCTTCTTGCTGAGCAATCTCTATTATGAAACTGCGCTCTTCTTTGCTCTCTTGGGTCTGCTTTGCACTTTGGCGATCGTTGTCGCCGCTCGGTACCGCCACGCTCAGTTTCTGCTCGTTCGCGAGTTGCTGAAGGTCTAGCAATTCGCGTTCGTTCTCGAGCAGTTCTTGGCTCAGCGCGCTGGCCTCGGGCTTGTTCTCGCTTAGCGTCAGTTGCAGGTCCAAATGACGCTTTAGGCGTTGTACTACGCCGGTCATCACCTCGATGGTGTCGCTCAACTGGTCGAGCGACATCAGGGTGGTGTCCGGGCTTTTCTGTTGGTTCTTGTCACTGCTCATTAACTCGCTCCTACTACTGCAAGGACGGCTTATTCCCAGCTCAAGGCCCCACCAGTTTGATACTCGATCACGCGGGTCTCGAAGAAGTTCTTCTCTTTGCGCAGGTCCATGATCTCCGACATCCACGGGAAGGGGTTCTTGGCGCCTTTGAACTGCTCGGGCAGGCCAATCTGTACCAGTCTTCGGTTGGCGATGAACTGTAGGTACTCTTCCATCATGGGCGCGTTCATGCCCAGTACGCCGCGCGGCATGGTGTCGCGTGCGTATTCGATCTCGAGCTGCGTGGCCTGCAGAATCATCTGCGTGGCCTCTTCCTTCATCTTGTCGGTCCACAGGGAAGGGTTCTCCAGCTTGATCTGGTTGATCATGTCGATGCCGAAGTTCAGGTGCATAGACTCGTCGCGCAGGATGTACTGGAACTGCTCCGATGTGCCGGTCATCTTGTTGCGACGGCCCATGGACAGGATCTGGGTGAAGCCGCAGTAGAAGAAGATGCCTTCCAAACAGCAGTAGAACGCGATCAGGTTCTTCAATAGCGCCTGGTCGGTCTCACGCGTGCCGGTGTTGAAGTTCGGGTCGCTCAACTCCTGGGTGTACTTCAGGCCCCAAGAGGCTTTCTTCGCCACCGAGGGGACCTCGTGGTACATGTTGAAGATCTCGCCCTCGTCCATGGCCAGAGACTCGATGCAGTACTGATAGGCGTGGGTATGAATCGCTTCCTCGAAGGCCTGGCGCAGGATGTACTGGCGGCACTCGGGGTTGGTGATCAGACGGTACACGGCTAGCACTAGGTTGTTGGCCACGAGGGAGTCGGCGGTAGAGAAGAAGCCCAGGTTACGCTTGACGATTAGACGCTCGTCTTCGGTAAGGCCGGTCTTGCTCTTCCACAGCGCGATGTCCGCGTTCATGTTCACTTCCTGTGGCATCCAGTGGTTGGAGCAACCATCCAGATACTTCTGCCAGGCCCAGTCATACTTGAACGGCACGAGCTGGTTGAGGTCGGCGCGGCAGTTGATCATGCGCTTGTCGTCCACGGCAACGCGCTGGGCGGAGCCTTCTAGCTCGTCTAGGCCTATGGTCAGGTCTAGCTCTTCCAGCGACTCGATAGCGGCCTGTACGGCGTCGCCGGCGATCACTTCGCTGTCGCTCTTCTCTACTGGAGCCGGGCGCGGGCTAGCGGCGGTGGCGCCGTCCATACGGTTAGTAGGGGCGGGCGCTGCCGGTGCTACTGGCGCTGCGGGGGCCGGCTTCGGGGCCGCCACTGGTGCTGCTTGCGCCGCGCGTGCCTGCGCACCTACGGCGTCGGCCTTGGTCTTCGTGGCCGCTGTAGTGGAGGCGTTCTCCTCCACATCAAACTCATCCCATGACAACATAATAAAATCCTCTTTACGTGTATCTTCTTGTTAGCGAGGCGAGCCGCCAGGGTTACTGGCAGGCTTCGCAATCCGGATCGTCGATCGAGCAGGCCTGCGGTACCGCAGCGCTCTCCATCTGACTAGACACAGCGTTGAGGCTGTTGTTGTCGATGGTGGACTTCTCCGTGGATGTGGCGGCTAGTGCGCGCAGATAATAGGTCGTCTTGAGACCGCGTAGCCAAGCCATGCGGTAGGTGACGTCTAGTTTCTTACCGTTAGCACCGGCGATGTACAGGTTCAGAGACTGGGCCTGGTCGATCCACTTCTGACGACGGCTTGCGGCGTCTACTAACCAGCGTGGGTCGATCTCGAATGCCGTGGCATAGAGGTCTTTGATGTGCTGCGGAATGCGGTCGATCATGCGCACGCTGCCATCGTAGTATTTCAGGTCGTTCGCCATCACGCTGTCCCACAGATCCAAGGCCTTGAGGTCGTTGATCAGGTAGGGGTTCACCACGGTGAACTCGCCCGAGAGGTTCGACTTCACATACAGGTTCTGATAGGTCGGCTCGATCGACTGCGACACGCCGCTGATGTTGGCGATGGTCGCGGTCGGGGCGATGGCCAGGACGTTGGAGTTACGCATGCCAACGTTCTTGATGCGCTCGCGCAGGCTATCCCAGTCCATCGAGGAGTCCATATTCACGTCGAGGAACTCGGCGCCGCGCTCTTCGGAGAGCAGCTTGAGCGAGTCGATCGGCAGGATGCCGCGGTCCCACAAGGAGCCCTTATAGCTCTCATAGGCGCCACGCTCTTCGGCCAGGTGAGTCGACGCCTCGATGGCGTAATAGCTGATCGCCTCCATAGAGGAGTCGGCAAACTCTACTGCCTTATCGGACGAGTAGGGGATCTTCATCGCATACAGCGCGTCTTGGAAACCCATGATGCCCATGCCAATAGGACGGTGGCGCAGGTTCGAGGTCTTGGCCTGATCTACGGAGTAGTAGTTGATGTCGATCACGTTATCGAGCATGCGCACCGCGGTCTTAATAGTGCGGCGCAGCTTCTCGATGTTCAGGCCGTTCTCGTCCACATGGTTGACCATGTTCACGGAGCCTAGGTTACACACCGCCACTTCATCCTTGCTGGTGTTCAGGGTGATCTCTGTACACAGATTAGAGGAGTGGATGGCGCCCACGTGTTGCTGCGGCGAGCGCACGTTGCACGAGTCTTTGAAGGTGATCCATGGGTGGCCAGTCTCGAATAGCATCGAGAGCATCTTGCGCCATAGGTCCTTCGCCTTGAGAGTCTTGTAGACCTCGATCTTGCCGGCGATAGCCAGGCGCTCGTATTCGCAGTAGGCCTCTTCGAAGGCGCGGCCATGCAGGTCATGCAGGTCGGGCACATTGTTCGGCGAGAACAGGGTCCAGTCGCCGTCTTGGAAGACGCGCTTCATGAACAGGTCGGGAATCCAGTTCGCGGTGTTCATGTCGTGGGTACGGCGGCGATCGTCACCGGTGTTCTTACGCAGTTCGATGAACTCTTCGATGTCCAGGTGCCAGGTCTCGAGGTAGGCACACACGGCCCCCTTGCGCTTGCCACCCTGGTTCACGGCCACGGCGGTGTCGTTCACCACCTTCAGGAAGGGCACGACGCCCTGTGACTTGCCATTGGTGCCGGTGATGTGGGCGCCCAGGGCGCGCACTGGCGTCCAGTCGTTGCCTAGGCCGCCCGCCCACTTGGAGAGCATGGCGTTGTCGCGAATCGCGCTGTAGATGCCGTAGAGGTCATCGGGCACCGTCGTCAGGAAGCAAGAGGATAGCTGCGGACGCAGGGTGCCGGAGTTAAACAGCTGCGGCGTCGAAGTCATATAGTCGAAGCTGGAGATCAGGTTATAGAACTCGATCGCACGCTCTTCGCGGTTCTCTTCGTTGGACGCAAGACCCATGGCCACGCGCATGAAGAATACCTGTGGCAGCTCGAAACGCACGCCCTCGCTGTGGATGAAGTAGCGGTCGTATAGCGTCTGCAGGCCCAGATAGGTGAATTGTGCGTCGCGCTCCGCCTTGAGAGCCTCGCCCAATACCTCTAGGTCATAGTCCAGCAGGTGGGGGGAGAGCAGGCCAAGCTCGGCGCCCTTCTCGATATAGGTGCGCAGCGCCGCAGGGTAGCGGTAATGCATCTCGCCCTGGGTGGCGTTCTCGGCTATGCCCAGGAAGCTCAGTGCCTCGGAGCGCAGCGTATCGAGCAGCAGGCGCGCAGTCACATAGGAGTAATTCGGGTCTTTCTCGACCATGGTGCGGGCGGTCATGACGGAGGAGGTCCGCACGTCGGCGATGCGCACGCCTGGGTATAGATTCTTGATGGTCTCGGTGTAGATGGCATCGGCCGATACGCTGTCCAGCCCCTCGCAGGCCTCGTCGATGACGGTGCGCAGGCGCAATGTGTCCAGCGGGCCCTGAGTGCCGTCGGCATAGGTCACATTGATCGCGGGTGTCTCTTCGTGCTCGCGCACGCGTTGTTGGTCACGCAGGCGCGCGCGCTCGGCGCGGTAGAGTACATAGCTGCGCGCAACCTTGTGCTCGCCGGTGCGCATCAGTGCCAGCTCGACCTGATCCTGGATATCCTCGATGTGGATCGTGCCTCCCGAAGGCATGCGGCGACGGAAGATAACGCTGATCTGTTTGCCCAGTTTGACCACGGTGTCATGCACGCGCGATGACGCTGCGGCGGTGCCACCCTCTACTGCTAGATAAGCCTTGGTGATCGCGACGACGACTTTGGACTCGTCGTAACCGACTACTGCGCCATTACGTTTAATGACGCGGATTTGCCCTGGCGCAGTGGCAGAACTCGCAGAGGAAGATTGAGTTTTGCCCGTCTGCGCGGAGGTGCTGGCGCTAGAGTGACTTTGGGGTTCGGTCTGCATTGAGGATCTCCATGATATTTTTATGTCTATTCGATCCCGCGGGGCTGCTGGGGTGACGGAAACCGAAGACTGCATGACTTTGTGGTCGATTGTGCCTGATGTAGCGTGCCGTGATTTCCCTGTAAGAAACAGGGAGATAGTGCTTCTATCGCTGTTTTTCATCCGGTATGCGGAATTGATTCAAATACTATATATAGGGCCTTTCTGAATCAAGGACACAAGATAGAGCGCAAACGAGCTGAATGCAAGCCCTTTTTCTGTGTGTAAGTTGTGGATAAAGTGTAGATAGAAAACTGTGCACGCGAGGTCACACTTTGGTGCGTGGTGCATGCCATGGGGTGGTGCAGAGATTTGGGTAATATCGACACAGAATGCGCGAGATGGCGCCCATAATGGTGCGGCCACCTCGCGCAGAGTCGGTTTAGAGGGGCACTATTTCGATGTCGCCGCTGACGGTGGTGATGTTCACAGAGCCTGCGCCCGTGCCTGTGGAAAAGTTTAGGTGCTTGCGCGGGCCATAGCGGTCGCGGCTGGGGCGGTCATCGCTAAAATCGTTCTCGATGTCGCCGCCGGAGTTGGCGCTGATGTCGAAGCTCGCGCTTATGCCCGGCTCGAGGCCGAGGCGCAGGTCGCCGCTTACGGTGCTGCCATCGATGCGAGGGGTGAGGGCGTCGGCGAGGCGCACGTCGATGTCGCCGTTCACGGTGCTCAGCTCTAAGACCTCGGTGCCCGCGAGGCTAAGCACGGCCTCGCCGTTGACGGTGGATATAGACACCTCCGTCGCGCTGCTGTTGGCCCTGATCTCGCCATTGATGGTGCTGTAGTCGATCCGCCCGGTGGACCCGTTATCGGTCACCTCCCCATTAATGGTGCTGATGTCGATGCGGCCACTATTATTGCGGCTGTCGATCTCGCCGTTCACTGCGGACAAGTTGACGAAGTTGCCCAGCTCGCTGGCGATGATGTCGCCGTTCACGGTGCTGATGTCGCTGCCGCCGGTGATGCCCATGACATCGATATCGACGCTCACGCCCTCGAACTCCAGCTCGCTGCCCTGGGGCACCTCGATCTCGAGCTCGGAGCCGTCGTCGGCATCGCTCCAATTACGCCCGCGCGAGGAGCGAGGGTAGTCGATCTCGAAGCTGGTGAAGCCGTTGTCGGACTCCAGGGTATAGCCCTCGGCGTCCTCGTCTATGGTGCCGCGTACCCGGAACACATTGTCGTCGGAGGGGCGGATGCGCACCGTGCCGCGCATCACCTCTATCGAGATGCGCTCGTTGGCGCTGACCGAACGGCTCTCGTCGATGGGCTCCTGAGCGTTCGCGGCGAAGGGTAGTAGTAGGCACAGCAGTAGGGCGTTCTTGCTCAGTATCGCTTTCATGGAAAGATTCTCCTTCAATAGTATGCAGCCACTTGTGGGTCAACCATGGCGAGGGTTTCTAGGTAGTTCAGTTGCTGTCGGTATAAACGGTCTAGCTGCCGCAGTAGGCGCGGTTCCTCGGGGTAATAGCTCAATGCGCCGCGCACCTGCTGCACGGCGCCATCCCAGATGGCCAGCTGACGGCCTACCGATGGATTGCTGAAGTTCAGGGCGCCCATCTGCGCGGCCTTCTGGGACTCATACACATTCAAGAGGCTATGCTCCGCCGTCGGGGAGTCCAGCTGTGCTAATGGGGGGGCGCTTATGGTACCTGGTCCGAGGTCGGGGCGTATCCACACGCTCAGCGCCAGCGCGGCCACTGCCGCGGCGGCCGCCCAGGCCCAGGGAGCGCGGCGCGCGTGCCGCGGGGGTAGCTGTGCTTGCAACTGCGGCCATAGATCGCGAGACGGACTCTGGCTCCTAGGCAGTGCCTGTATAGCCAAGTCTAGCGCGTCGTCTTCCGCACTATGGGGGGCAGTATCGTCTCTATCTCTCACTCAAACTCTCCTTCAGTAACGTTCTTGCGCGGTGGTAGTGGGCCTTGGAGGAGCCCTCGGCGATCTCTAATAGAGCGGCGATCTCGGCATGGGTATAGCCCTCTATCGCGAACAGCACGAAGACGGCGCGGGCCTGCCTCGGCAGCGCCGCGATCGCGTTCTCTAAATCCTTGGGTACGCCCTCATCGGGAGAGGCCACTTGGTTGTCTGGCTCGCCCTCGTCGACAAGGCGCAGGAGCCTGTCCTTGCGCCACAGGTCGATAGCCGTGTGGGTGGCGATGCGGTGTAGCCAGGTTGCGAAGGCGCTGTCTCCTCGAAACTGCGGCAGCTGTTGCCAGACCTTGATGAAGGTCTCCTGGCAGGCGTCCTCGGCCTTTTGCACATCGACCAGTAGCCGCAAGCAAACGCTATAGGCGCGATCGACGAACTGGGCGTGCAGGCGCGCAAAAGACGCGAGGTCACCGGCCTGTGCTGCGCGGATCAGTTGTTGTAGCTCCTCGGCCATGAGTTCCCTGTGCCTTTTGTATAGTGCTAAGACGCGCGTTTACTGCAAAGGGTTTAGAGGGGGCGTAAAAAGACGGGACGAACATCAATGGGTGACGGTATCGCCGTCTTCGTCAGGAGGCGTGGGCGCATTGCTAACGGCGCGCTCCTGGAGATTGTCTTGCAGCTGGGACAGTCTCGGGATGAGCTCACCCACCGATACCGGCGCGCAGAACAGATAGCCCTGCTGCAGTGAACAATTGTGTTCCTTGAGATAGGCGAGCTGCTCGGCGTTCTCTACCCCCTCCGCGGCCACGGTCATGTTCAGGTTTTCGGCCAGCGCTATCACCGCCGAGGCGATACTCGCTTTGCCCTGCGTGGAAGAGAGTTTGCTAATGAAGCTGCTGTCGACCTTCAGCTTGTCCACCGGTAGGCGTGCCAGGGTGCTAAGGGAGGTGAAGCCACTGCCAAAGTCGTCGATCGCGATGCTCACCCCTAGGGCCTTGAGTTGGGTCAGTGTGTCGATCGCCTGTTCCACTTGATCCATCAGCATGCGCTCGGTGATCTCGAACTCTAGGGCCTTGGCATCGAATTGGGTCTCACTGAGCACGCGTTTGACCATCTCGATGAGATTATTGTCGCGGAATTGCTTCCCGGATAAATTGACCGAGACCTTCTGATCCGCGAAGCCGGCCTCGCGCAATAGCTGCATCTGTTCGCAGGTCTTGCGCAGCACGATCTCGCCGATCTCGATGATCAGGCCCGTCTCCTCGGCCACGCCGATGAAGCGTTCGGGCAAGACGTCGCCCTCGGGCTGTTGCCAGCGCATGAGCGCCTCGAAGCCACTGATGCGATGCGCGTTCAGATCGATCTGGGGCTGAAAATAAACTGCGAAACTGCGCGTCTCCACCGCCACGCGCAGCGCGTTCTCGAGGCTGTTACGCGCCTCGTTGGCTAGGTTCATGTCGTCGGTATAGAACTGCGAGTTATTGCGGCCCGCGGACTTGGCGCGATACATCGCCAAGTCCGCGTGGCGCATTAGCTCGTTGGCATCCATGGAATCGTTCGGCGCGACGGTGATGCCGATACTGCCGCTAATATTGAGCGTGTGGCCGGCGACCGTGATGGGGTGTTGCAGCGCCTTGATGATCTTGGCAGCGACGCTGCTAGCAGACTTGCTGTATTTGAGGTTGGAGAGGATGACGGTGAACTCGTCGCCGCCAAGGCGCGCCACGATGTCTTCCTCGCGCACGCATTGTTTGAGGCGTTTGGCGACCTCTACTAATAGTTCGTCGCCGACATCGTGCCCATAGGTATCGTTGACGACCTTGAAGCCATCGAGGTCGATGAACAGAAGCGCCATGAGGCACTTGCTGCGACGCACCTGCTTGATGCTCTGCTCTAAACGATCCTTGAACAGGCGGCGGTTCTCGAGGCCGGTCAAAGGATCATAGAAGGCCAGTTGTTCCATCTGCGCATGCATCGCGCGCTGCTGACTAGTGTCCTCGATGCTCACTACGATGTGGGTCAGCAAGCCCGACTCGTTCAGTACCGGTGAGGCGGAGACGGCTTGCCAGAATTGCTCGCCGTTCTTGCGCGCGCCGCGCATCGACACGGTCCAGATATCCCCGTTCCTGATGCACTCGCGCATGCCACGCTGCTGCGCATCCACCGCATCGCTAAACTCCAGTAGGCGGGCCACGGTGCCAATCAGGTCGGCGCGGGTGTAGCCGGTGATCTGTGTGTAGCGTGGGTTCACGTATTCGATGACGCCGCTCTTGTCGGTAATCATGACGGCGCCGTGGCTCTGTTCGACCGCGCTAGAGAGGATGCGCATCGATTCCTCAACCTCGCGCTGTTCGGTGACATCGCGCAGGCTCGCCACGATGCCGTTCACTCCGGCCACCGCGCTCATGTCATTGAACTCGGCCTCCATGGTGCGCCACTGTCCGTCGTGGCGAATGCAGCGCACGGTATCCAGGCGCGTAGGTTGCCCACTGGCCTTGACGGACCTGATGGCCTCGAGGACTGCCGGAATATCGTCGGAGTGAAGATAGTCGCTAGGGCTGATGTTTCGACTCCTCTTCGCGTTCAACAGGAGTTTGAGTGCGGGGCTTGCATAGCGGTGACTGCCATCGGCGTTGAAGATGACGGTGATCTGGCGGGCGTTCTCCGTGATGGCGCGAAAGCGATTCTCATCCAGCGCGCGGCGTTGGCGATACAGCATATAGCCGCTGAGCCCGACGGTGAGCAGCATCAGGGCGCCGCTGAGGCCGTTGGAGAGCATTGCGAGAGTGGGGTTGAGTTCGGTGGCGCCGCGGAAGGCGAACCAGATATTGATGGCGACGGCGGCGATGGCCGCGCTTAGCACCAAGGCGCTGAGAACGAGATTCGCTTTTCGATCTGTCCAAATGCGCTTGGGTTTCGCCATGGGGATGTCCCTAGTTACATCGAACAGCGTGGGAGTATGTGTTGCTTATCTTAAAACTCGGCGCAGGCGTCTATGCGCCGAGTATAGAGGCTTATTTCTGGCATAGGAACTCTAGCAAGGCCTTCTTAGTGTGCAGGCGATTCTCTGCCTCTTCCCAGACGACCGAGTTGGGGGCATCCAATACCGCCGCCGAGACCTCTTCGCCGCGATGCGCGGGCAGGCAATGGAAGAAGAGGGCATCGGGTTTCGCCAGGGCCATCATCTCCTCGTCTACCTGATAGTCTGCGAATATCTGCAGGCGCTTCTTGCGCTCCTCTTCCTGGCCCATCGAGGCCCAGACGTCGGTGGTCACCAAGTCTGCGTCGCGCACCGCCTCGTGGGGGTCGCGTACGATGCGCACATGGGCGCTGCGCGCCGCCAATAGTGCTGGTTCCGGGTCAAAACCCTCGGGGCAGGCGATCGTCAACTGGAAGTCGAACTGTTGTGCGGCGTTCATATAGGACTGGCACATATTATGGCCATCGCCTACCCAGGTCACAGACTTGCCCTGAATATCGCCGCGGTTCTCGAAATAGGTCTGCATATCGGCCAGCAGTTGGCAGGGGTGGTAGTCATCGCTCAGCGCATTGATCACCGGCACCAGTGAGTGCTTGGCGAATAGTTCCAGCTTGCTATGCTCGAAGGTGCGGATGGTAATGAAGTCGACCATGCGCGAGAGTACTCGCGCCGTGTCTTCCACCGGTTCGCCACGGCCCAGTTGGGTGTCGGCGCTGGCCAAGAATATGCTATTGCCGCCCAGCTGTGTCATCGCCACTTCGAACGCGACGCGTGTGCGGGTTGATGATTTCTCGAACACCATGGCCAGAGTTTTATGCTGCAAGGAGTCGTTGTGCAGCATGGGGCTGTTCTTGAGGGCGATGGCACGCTGAATGATATGGTGCAGTTCGTCTTTATCAAGATCCATCAATGTTAAAAAGTGTCGAGTAGTCATAGCTAAAACTTGAAAAGTCCTTCTCTGGGTAAGATGTGGTCTCGTTAGTTTATCCAAAAGGCGGCTCTCAGGATGACCCTGCTAATGTAGGTTATCAATACGCGGAGAGTAGCGGGAAAGCGTGAAATTGCGTCGCCGGCACGAAGCTACCGTGCAGTTGGGCGCAAATAACGACTATTTCCAAGCGATATTCGGGATAAATGGCAGATTAAAGCGTCCGATTTAAGCAAAGCAGTATCTTATATTACTTTGTGAGGCAGAGGCAATCCGCGTCCGAGGGCCCCGCAAGTTCTGGTAAAAATCGCGTTTGCTTTCGTGTAGAATGCCCCCACTTAGCCATTGGGCCGTAGGCACTCGACAATCGATTAGCCCCCGCGCAATGCGCCAATCGCCTATCAACCCCTTCACCGCGAGCAGGAATTATTATGAGCATCGAAACCACTATCAAAGAACAGATCAGTTCCAACCCAATCCTTCTCTATATGAAGGGCAGCCCGGATCAGCCGCAGTGTGGTTTCTCCGCGCAGACAGTGAAATGCCTGATGTCCTGTGGCAAGCGTTTCGCCTTCGTCGATATTCTGGCGAACCCTGAGATTCGCGCGACCCTGCCGGGCATCGCCAATTGGCCTACCTTTCCCCAGCTCTATATAGACGGGGAATTGGTTGGCGGCTGCGACATCGTCACGGACATGTTCGAGAGCGGTGAGTTGCAGAAGATGGTCGATGCGGTGAAGGTAGACGCGGAAGCCTCTTAAGGTTTGCGCTAAATGAAGGAGCCTGCAGGGCAGGCTCCTTCAATCAGTGGTTTTATCAAAGGGGTCAGAGTAACTTGATCGAACGTAAAGTCGCTGCCCCATTAATCCAGAAGATCAAGTTACTCTGACCCCTTTGATCAAGGCCTCTACAGAGGCCAGCCGCCCAATTTCTTCCACTTGTTTACGATCTGACAGAACAACTCCGCAGTCTTGTTGGCGTCGTATTTGGCCGAGTGTGCCTCGGTGTTGCTGAACTCGATGCCCGCTACCTCACAGGCACGAGCCAATACCGTCTGCCCATAGACCAGGCCGCTCAGAGTCGCGGTGTCGAAGCTGGAGAACGGGTGGAAGGGGTTGCGCTTGAGGTCGTGACGGGCCGTGGCGGCATTGATGAAGCCATGGTCGAAATGCGCATTATGGGCCACGAGAATGGCGCGCTTGCAATGATTGGCCTTGATGGCGCTGCGGATCATGCGGAACATGTCATCGAAGACCTCTTTCTCACCCTTGGCGATGCGCAAGGGGTGGAACGGGTCGATGCCCGTGAACTTCAAGGCTGCGTCCTCTATGTTGGCACCCTTAAACGGGATCACGCGCTGGAAGAAGGTCTGCTCTACCTCTAACTCGCCCTTATCGTCGAATGCCAAGATGACCGCACTGATCTCCAAAATCGCATCGGTCTTCGCATTGAAGCCCCCGCACTCGATATCGACCACCACCGGCAGATAGCCGCGAAAGCGGGCCGCCATAGGGCTGTCGATAGTGTCTTCTTCTGAATCAAAACTCATGCGCTGATCTCCGCGACGCGCCACTGTAGTTGTTCACCGGCGCGCAGTGGCACAACTCGCTCGGGTCCAAAGGCGTAATCGGCAGGGACCGTCCACGGGGATTTCTCTAATCTAATGCGCCGCGTATTGCGCGGCAGCCCATAGAAGTCTGGGCCGAAGTGACTGGCGAAGCCCTCTAGGCGATCCAGGGCGCCGGCGCGCTCGAAGACGTCCGCATAGAGCTCTAGTGCCGCGAAGGCGGTGTAGCTGCCGGCGCAGCCACAGGCGTTCTCTTTCAGGCCGCGGATATGGGGCGCCGAATCGGTGCCAAGGAAGAAGCGCGGATCGCCACTGATAACGGCCTGGATTAGAGCCTGCTGATGGATGTCGCGCTTGAGTATCGGCAGGCAGTACAGGTGCGGGCGGATGCCGCCGGCGAGCATGTCGCTACGATTATACAGTAGGTGGTGAGCGGTCACGGTCGCGCCGACCTGGCCGGCGCTGCTGCGCACGAACTCTACGGCATGGGCAGTGGTGATGTGCTCGAGCACTATCTTCAGTGTCGGGAAGCGTTCGATAAGAGGCTTAAGCACCTGGTCGATAAATACTTTTTCCCTGTCGAAGATGTCGATGTTGGAGTCGGTCACCTCGCCATGCACGAGTAGGGGCATGCCGATCTCGGCCATGGTCTCAAGCGCTGCACCTACCTTGCCGATATGACTAACGCCGTTCTCGGAATTCGTTGTGGCGCCGGCTGGGTAGTATTTGAGTGCGTGTACAAAGCCGCTGGCCTTGGCCTTGATAATCTCCTCGGGCTGCGTCGCATCGGTGAGATACAGCGTCATTAGCGGGTCGAAGCTCAAGCCGCTGGGAATATTGGCCAGAATGCGTTCGCGATAGGCGCGGGCACTAGCGGTATCGACCACGGGAGGTTTAAGATTGGGCATCACTATGGCGCGACCGAAGTAGCGCGCCGTGGCGGCAACCGTGTGGGGCAGGGCATCCCCGTCGCGCAGATGTACGTGCCAATCGTCGGGTTGGAGCAGGGTTATTTGTTTCATGCGGGTTAAAAACCTTGAGTTGCAATGTTCTGTAGGTAAAAAGGTAAAGTTTTCAGCGGGCCGGCCGATGCTTGTCTACTGAGGCACTGTTTAATGTGGACACCGCTATTTTTTGGGGGTGTCCTGTAGCAGGGAAACCTAATGACCAGAAGCGGCGAATGAAAAACAGCCTGAAGTTTACCTTATCTTTGGTGAGTTTGCTCACTGCACCCAGCGTGCAGCCGGGCAATCTCGCCTATTACGCGGATTTCGATACCTCGCAGTGGAACGTGAACGCCTCGGTGTTCGCCTGCACTATGAGTCAGACGATTCCGCGTTTCGGCGAAGCTGTGTTCTATCGGCAGGCAGGTGAGGCCTTGCTGTTCCATCTGGAAGCCTTGCAAAGCGACATGGCCGAGGGGCGCGCGCTGATGACCTCCGCGCCGCCCTCGTGGCGACAAGGCCTGCGCGAGCTAGACATTGGCTATGTGGATGTGGTGCGCAGCACGCGCCCGGTGAGCCTGAATGAGACCCAAACCCGGGTGATACTCGCGGAGATATTCAAGGGCATGATGCCGACGCTGACGCGGCGCACCTGGTATAGCGACCAGGACTCCGTGCAGGTGGCGGTCTCTCCGGTCAACTTCCAGGCGGCCTATCGCTCTTATGAGAGCTGCACACGGGATCTGCTGCCGGTGAATTTCGGGCAGATCGAGCGCTCTACGGTATTCTGGAGTTCCGGGCAGATGAGCTTGGATGAGCAAGACCGCGCGATGCTGGACGACATCATCTTGTACGTGAAGGCCGATGCGAGTGTTTATTCCATACAAATCAATGGCTTCACCGATACCGCCGGGGCCAGTCGCGACAACCTCGAGAACTCCCGCCTGCGCGCGTTCGCCGTCCACGAATACTTCGTCAACCACGGCGTCGAGGAAGATATCCTGGAGACCCGCTATTTCGGCGAGACCGCGGAGTATTTGATCGTCCCTAATGAGCGCACGGCGGAGGACCGCAATCGTAACCGCCGCGTCACTTTACTGCTGCGCCGCCGATAATCGGTCCGCACGCTAGTTCTCGTCGAATTTCCTTCCCGATCCCTGTACAATGCCTCCTCTTTTTTATTCCCCATTTTTGAAAGCGCAAATTGCAAGGAGTCAATGATGTCTGGCATCAAGAAAGTCGTGCTGGCCTATTCCGGCGGACTGGACACTTCGGTCATCGCGAAGTGGCTGAGTGAAACCTACGATTGTGAGGTCGTTACCTTTACCGCCGACCTAGGCCAAGGTGGCGAGGTGGAGCCAGCGCGTGCGAAGGCACAGGCAATGGGGATCAAAGAAATCTTCATTGAAGACCTGCGCGAAGAGTTCGTGCGCGACTTCGTCTACCCGATGTTCCGCGCCAACACCCTGTACGAGGGTGAATACCTGCTGGGCACCTCGATCGCCCGTCCCTTGATCGCGAAGCGTCTGGTCGAGATCGCCGATGCCACTGGCGCCGATGCCATCTCCCACGGGGCAACCGGCAAGGGCAACGATCAGGTGCGCTTCGAGCTTGGCGCCTATGCGCTCAAGCCTGGCGTTAAGGTGATCGCACCCTGGCGCGATTGGGACCTGAACTCCCGCGAGAAGCTGATGGCCTATTGCGAGTCGCGCAATATCGCGGTCGATAAGAAGCGCGGCACCAAGTCGCCTTATTCGATGGACGCGAACCTGCTACACATCTCCTACGAGGGCGACCTGCTGGAGAATCCGGGTGCGGAGCCAGAGGAGGACATGTGGCTGTGGACGGTCTCTCCGGAGAATGCGCCGGACAAGGCGACCTATATCGAGCTGGGCTATGTCAAGGGCGATATCGTGGCGATCGATGGCGAGAAGATGTCGCCGGCGACAGTGCTCGCGACGCTGAACAAGATCGCGGGCGATAACGGGATCGGTCGTTCCGATATCGTGGAGAACCGCTATGTGGGCATGAAGTCACGCGGCTGCTACGAGACGCCTGGCGGCACGGTGATGCTCAAGGCACACCGCGCGATCGAGTCGATCACGCTGGACCGAGAATTGGCTCACCTGAAAGACGATCTGATGCCGCGTTATGCGTCGATGATCTATAACGGTTACTGGTGGTCACCGGAGCGTCTGGCGTTGCAACAGCTGATCGATTACTCGCAGCTGTACGTGAACGGCAAGGTGCGTCTGAAGTTGTACAAGGGCAATGTGGTAGTGGTTGGCCGTGAGTCTGACGATTCATTGTTCGACATGAACATCGCGACCTTCGAGGACGATGCCGGAGCCTATGATCAGAAAGATGCGGCGGGCTTCATCAAGCTGAACGCGCTGCGCATGCGCATTGCCGCTGGTAAGGGGCGCAAGTTTAAATAAGCCCTAGTACTTCGCTAGAAAAGACGCCTGCAAATTTATTTGTGGGCGTTTTTTTTGCGTTAGTGAACTTCGTAGCAGGCGATAATGCGCTCCGAATCCCGCACTTCGCTGCGGGGCAAAGCGCCGGTGGAGACGCTACAAGCACATCCCTGTGGGCTCGGCGCGCACCATCCATGGCGCGCGACGCTCCACCATCGCTTCGCCCCACATCGAATTGCTGCTTTTGTGTTTGCGGCAGGTTTTGTACGGTGGTGCAATTTAGTCTTCGGTTTTGGATTTGTAGTCGCACAGGTCTTCTATTGGGCAGGAGCCGCATTTGGGCTTCCTGGCGACGCAGACATATCTGCCGTGTAGGATCAGCCAGTGATGCGCGTCTAACAGATATTCCTTGGGCACATTCTTGATGAGCTTGCGCTCTACTTCCAACACGTTCTTGCCGGGGGCTAGCCCGGTGCGGTTGGAGACGCGGAAGATGTGGGTGTCTACCGCCATGGCCACTTGGCGGAAGGCGGTGTTGAGCACGACATTGGCGGTCTTGCGGCCGACACCCGGGAGGGCCTCGAGGGCTGCGCGCTCGTCGGGGACCTCGGAGTTGTGATTGGCGATCAGCGCGGCGCAGGTCTTGATGACGTTCTCGGCCTTGGTATTGAACAGGCCGATGGTCTTGATATAGGACTTGAGGCCGTCCACGCCGAGTGCGTAGATCTTCTCGGGGGTGTTCGCTACTGCGTAGAGGGGCCGGGTGGCTTTGTTAACGCCGACATCGGTAGCCTGGGCGGAGAGTATCACGGCGATCAAGAGCTCGAAGGTCGAGTTGTACTCTAGTTCGGTGACGGGATCGGGGTTCTCGGCCTTGAGGCGGCGGAACATCTCCGCGCGGGTGAGTTTGTTCATGATGGCTTTCTCAATGCCGCCTTGCGCGCCTTGGCGCGGGCGACCGCCGCGGCGATGTCGGACTGGGCCTTCTCTTGGCTCATGATCGGGGTGCTGGGCGCTGCGGCGGGAGGCGTCCATACCCCCATCTCGATAGGCTTGCTCGGTGGCTGCTTCATCAGCTGTGCGGCGGATTCGCTGGCGAGTCTGCGCCGCGCGATGTTGGCGTATTGTAGCCTCTCCAGGCGCTGGGTGCGGGTGTGGTAGCGATCGCGCCAGTGGCCGCTCAGGGCGCGCCGCTCGGCGTCGTTCCTGGCTACTGGGGCGTCCATAGGCAGTGGCAACATGTCGATGCAATCGACGGGGCAGGGGGCCACGCAGAGATCGCAGCCGGTGCACTCGTTGACGATGACGGTGTGCATTCGCTTGGAGGCGCCGAGTATCGCATCTACCGGGCAGGCCTGAATGCACTTGGTGCAGCCGATGCACTCGTCTTCGCGGATAAACGCCACGGTGCGAGGCGCCTCGATGCCGTTCTTGGGGTTCAGCGGCAGCGCGTCCGTGTGCAGAAGCGCTGCCAAGGCGGCGATGGTGCTACTCCCACCCGGTGGGCACTTGTTGATGGCGCCGCCTATCGCGATCTCCTGCGCATAGGGCAGGCAGCCGTCGTGCCCGCATTTACCACATTGAGTCTGTGGTAGAAGGGCGTCTATGAGGGGGATAAGGGCGGCGTTCACTGCAGACTCGACTCCGGTCAGGCGATAAGCAAGGGCGCATTCTAGCATGTTGAGTCGCTGCGGCTGTACCCTTGCAATCCCCGCGCGCCGATGACCACGGCGCCTGCTACTGGGACAGGGCGAGGGAATCGGGTATGCTCAACGAACGCCTTATTTGCTGGAGCAGCAACGCATGATCGAACAATTGAATCTCCAAATCCGCGCCTTCCTAGCTCAGGCTATGACCGCCGAGTTCTGGTGGCAGGTGATTGTGATTCTGCTGGCCATCGGGGTCGCGACACTCATCAATCGGCGCGTGCAGGTGGTGTTGGAACAGCGCAGCGCCGGCACGGGTCTGCGCCACCTCGCGGTGCGCAGCGCGCAGCGCCTATTATTCCCCGTCTCGATGCTGGCGGTGTTGATAAGCGGCAGTGCGATCCTCGTGCGTGAGTCGATGCCGGTGCTACTGCTAGACTTGGCGGTGCCCATCGTGGTGGCACTGGGAGTCGTGCGCCTGAGCGTGTATGTGCTGCGCAAGGCCTTCACGGTGAATCCGCTGCTGAAGTCCTCCGAGCATGCCTTGGCGCTTATAGTGTGGGGCCTAGTGATGCTGCATCTGCTGGGCTGGTTAGCACAGATCTTGGCGGTGCTAGACGGAATCGCGATGCAACTCGGGGAGACCCGTATCTCCGTGCTCTCCGTGGTGCAACTGATGTTGATCGTGGGCGTCGCTTTTACGCTCGCCATCTGGTTATCCGAGGCCATCAACCGCTATCTGCGCCGCTCGGTGCATATCTCCCCCAGCATGCAGGTGGGGGTCTCCAAATTCAGCCGCTTCCTGCTGATTACCATCGCCTTCCTGATGGCATTGAATGCGGTCGGCATCGACTTGAGCTCTCTGGCGATCTTCGGCGGCGCACTCGGCGTCGGCCTCGGCTTCGGCCTGCAGCGCATCGCCTCCAATTTCATCAGCGGTTTCATTCTGGTGCTGGATCGCTCGATCAAGCCCGGCGATGTCATCACCGTGGGCGACAAGTTCGGCTGGGTGCATGAGCTCAAGGCGCGCTATGTCGTGGTGCGCAACCGCGAGGGTGTCGACACACTGATCCCCAATGAGAACCTGATTACCTCCGAGGTGATCAATTGGAGCTATATGGATCGCAACGTGCGCCTGAAGATCCCCGTGCAGATCAGCTACGACGACGACCCCGAGCAGGCGATGGAGATCATGACGCAATGCGCCTATGCCTCGCCGCGGGTATTGCACGACCCCGAGCCCCTGGCCCGCCTCATGGGCTTTGGCGATAGTGGCATCGATCTGGAGGTGCGGGTCTGGATTGGCGACCCGGAGAGTGGCTTCGGCAATGTGCGCTCCAGCGTCAACCTCGCCATCTGGCGCGCGTTCAAAGAGGCCGGCATCACCATTCCGTTCCCGCAGCGGGACCTCAATATTAAGCATATGCCCGCGAAGGACTCGCGGCTGGACAATTAAGAGGGCGTATGGCCGAGCAGAAGCCGCAGGTACAGTGTCGAGTGCGTGTCACCCGGGGCGAGGACATCGCGCTTGGCCCCGGCAAGATGCAACTGCTCGCGGCAATCGGCGCGGCGGGCTCGATCTCCGGTGCCGCGCGGGAGATGCAGATGAGCTATCGGCGCGCCTGGCTCTTAGTCGAGACCATGAATAGCTGTTTCCTAGCCCCCTTGGTCGAGACCGCTACCGGCGGGCGTGCAGGCGGGGGCGCGCAGTTGACCGTCGAGGGCCAGAAGGTCTTAGAGGGCTATGAGGCGATGATGCAAGACGTCGAGCGAGTGGCACAGCGGCATCTAGACAAACTCCTCAGCAATAGTCCTCTAGCGCCCAAGACCGGCGTCGCTAAAGCACCCGACGAGTCCAACTAGAGCCTGCACTGTCCCTACTTCGACCTCTTCTTCAGTCCTTGGGGCTGAATTGCCACGCCTCATAGAGTATTATCTGCGCCCTCAGGGCTCGCTTAGGCGGGCAGACTTTATCCGTAAACGATGGTGAATGACGTGAAGAAATGGCAATGCATGGTGTGTGAGTTCCAGTATGACGAGGCATTGGGCCTGCCCGACGAGGGCATCCCTGCGGGTACGCGCTGGGAAGATGTCCCCGAAGACTGGTGCTGCCCCGATTGCGGAGTAGGCAAGGAAGACTTCGAGATGGTCGAGGTCGACTAGTTTAGGCCGGCCGCCACACAGCGGCCAAAGAACAACAGTGAATAAGGAAGAGACTCAAGTGCAAGACGCCGCAAAGCAACGCCACATCCTCGTGACCATGGCGCTCCCCTATGCCAATGGCCCCATTCATCTGGGCCATATTTTAGAGGCCGTGCAGACGGATGTCTGGGTGCGCTTCCAGCGCCTCAAGGGCGAAGACTGCGCCTATGTCTGCGCCGACGATACTCACGGCACGGCGATCATGCTGCGCGCACAGAACGAGGGCATTTCCCCCGAGGAGCTTATCGCCCGCGTGCAGGCCGAGCACGAGCGCGACTACGCCAAGTTCGACATTGGCTTCTCACACTTTCACTCGACCAACTCGCCCGAGAACGAGGGCCTGTTGCAGTCCATCTATCTGGCGCTGAAGGCTAACGGCCATATTGGCAAGCGCACCATTACGCAGCTGTTCGACCCCGAGAAGAATCTATTCTTGGCCGACCGGTTTATTAAAGGGACCTGCCCGAAGTGTAAGACCCCGGAGCAGTACGGCGACAATTGCGAGAACTGCAATGCCACCTATAGCCCCTCGGACCTGATCGACCCGCGCTCCACACTCTCCGGCGCCACACCGGTAGAGAAAGACTCCGAACACTTCTTCTTCAAGCTGCCCGAATTCACCGACATGCTCAAGGCATGGACCCGTAGTGGCACCCTGCAGGAGTCAGTAGCGAATAAACTGCGCGAGTGGTTAGAGGGCGGCCTACAGGAATGGGATATTAGCCGCGACGCGCCGTATTTCGGTTTCGAGATTCCGGATGAGCCTGGCAAATACTTCTACGTGTGGCTCGACGCCCCGATTGGCTATATGGCCAGCTTCGAGGCCCTGTGCGCCAAGACCGACTACAAGTTCGATGACTATTGGCGGCCGGGCACAGACACCGAGCTATACCATTTCATCGGCAAGGACATCGTCAATTTCCATACGCTGTTCTGGCCCGCGGTGCTCAGCAGTGCCGGTTATCGCACGCCCACCGCGGTGTTCGTGCATGGCTTCGTCACCGTCAACGGGCAGAAGATGTCGAAATCTCGCGGCACCTTCATCAATGCCGAAGACTATCTAAGCCATCTCGACCCCGAATATCTGCGTTATTACTTCGCCGCGAAACTCAGTGGCGCGGTCGACGACCTCGACCTTAACTTCGACGATTTCGTCGCGCGCGTAAACTCGGACCTAGTCGGCAAGGTGGTGAACATCGCGAGTCGCTGTGCCGGGTTTATCAACAAGGGTTTCGACGGCATGCTCGCCGCACAGTGTAGTGAGCCTGCACTCGTCGCAGAGGTGCAGGCCGCGAAGGACGAGATCGCGGCGCTGTACGAGGCCCGCGAGTACAGCAAGGCCATGCGCCTGATCATGACGCTGGCGGACAAGGCCAATCAGTATATCGCCGACAAGGCGCCATGGGTCATTGCTAAGACAGACAAGCAGGCGCCCGAGGTGCAGGCGATCTGCAGCACCGGCATCAATCTTTTCCGCCTGATCATCAGCTATCTGAAGCCGGTGCTCCCGGCTATGGCGCAGAAGGTTGAGGATTTCCTCGCCATCGACCCATTGCAGTGGGATAGCGTGGATAGCCTATTGCTCGATCATGAGATCGGGGCCTTCGTTCCACTTATTACTCGAGTCGATCCCGACAAGGTAGCCGAGATGATGGACACCGTTAAAGCCAGCCAGGCAGTTGCAGGGGGCGAATCAGCCTCGCATCCTAGCGTCGAGCAGGCGAAGGTCGATACGCCGCTGAGTAAGGAGCCCATCTGCGAGGAGATACAATTTCCAGACTTCGCCAAGGTAGACCTGCGCATCGCGAAAATCGTCAATGCAGAACACGTAGAAGGAGCGGACAAATTACTGCGCTTGACCCTCGATCTCGGTTTAGACGAGAAGGGCGAGCCATTGCAGCGCAATGTTTTCTCTGGCATCAAGTCTGCCTACGATCCAGCGGATCTAATAGGGCGGCTTACCGTGCTCGTCGCGAACCTCGCGCCGCGTAAGATGAAGTTCGGCATGTCCGAAGGCATGGTGCTTGCGGCCGGCCCCGGCGGCAAGGATATCTTCCTGCTGGAACCCGACGCGGGTGCGCAGCCGGGCATGCGAGTAATCTAGTTAAGCTCTCAAACAGAAAGGGAGCAGGAGCTACTCTAATGAAAGCACTTTTAGGCAGGTGCTTGATCACTTCACTACTGTGCGCGCTCTGTAGCCTGAGCGCAGCGCAGGATGTTGGCGTTGCGCATATTGGCAATGCCAGCACACTCGACCCGGCCGTGGCGCACGAAATCCGCATTCAAACCCTCATCGATGCCCTTGGTATATCCGGCGAACAAGAACCAAGCTTCCGCGTTGTCATGAGACAGGTGCGGGATTTGGAGGCGAGCTATCTTGCGAGCCTCGGCAACAAATCCGCTAAACTTCAAAACGACAGTGAAGTGCTCTCTGCCTCCGAGAAATTACTCGCACCAGTCCTATACCCAACACAAGTCGCGGGGTTCCGAGAATTGGAACGAGATCATCTTTGGGAGATGCGCAGTCAGCCCTAGAGAGATTGATCATCAATCGAAGCAGAGCTTTGGTCGCCTAAAGAATGCTTCAAGCAAGGAATGATGCTGCACTCACTCGGAGGTGTAGGAGCGGGCTGGCCCGCGAAATGGGTGCGATTGATTTAGATATATAGAAAATTTTGGCAATTCGCGGGCCAGCCCCCCCTTACGAGGGCAAGCGCTCCTACAATTCATCGCATGGTCTTAGACTAGATAGAGGCTCCAATTTCTTAAGGATGGAAAAGAGAAGATTGTAGACAGGGGACCAGTAGTTCTACATGAGCTTAGAATGACACGTAGGTCCTGAAGATGGCTGCTTAGATTCACAACTAACAGGAGAGATCACTATGTTCAAACTACTAATATCGAGCTTATTGTTTCTACTTAGTCCTGTGTTGCAGGCCGAAGTAATTCGTAGCGCCCCTGACGGATTCGAGATAAAGGTGGAGGCCGAGGTCGATGGAAGTAAACAAGAGGTCTACGAGCAGTTCCTAAGGGTTTATGAGTGGTGGGATGGAGATCACTCTTGGTTCGGTAAGGCTTCCGGCTTCTCGCTCGATGCCCGTGCCGGTGGTTGTTTCTGCGAGGTGGATGGCGATAAGTCCGTGATGCATATGCAGGTCAGTTTCGTCGACCCAGGTAATCGTGTGGCGATGATAGGCGGCTTAGGCCCGCTGCAAGACTTGGGACTATATGGTGCGATGAGTTGGAATTTCGAAGCCTTGTCGGACTCGACAACAAAAGTCGTGCACACCTATAGGGTGATGGGGTATTACCCAGACGGACTGGAAGAGTTGGCCGTTGCGGTTGACCGAGTGCAAACACTACAGGTGAGTCGCTTAGAGGCGAAACTTGCTGGCGAATTTTGAATAGGAACAGATCTGTTGATCTTGCGACTTAGGTAATTAATATGGAGCATACAAAGTTAAATGGTAGCTGTTTGTGTGGAGCTGTGAGCTATGAGCTTGCAGCCCCTTTTGCGTTGATGGTGCATTGTCACTGCTCTCGTTGTCGCAAGGGCACGGGCACTGGGCATGCGACTAATCTCATCGTTCCTCCAACACAGTTCACATGGTTAAGTGGGGAAGACGAGCTGTCCCACTTCGATCTGCCAAGTGCCAAGAGTTTTAGCAAGTGGTTCTGCAAGCGCTGCGGTTCGCCTATGCCGCGCTTGACCCGTGATGGGCAGCGCATGGTGATCCCGGCGGGCTCATTGGACGACGCTCCACCCATTGCGCCGAGTGAGCATATATTCTGGGGGTCGCGCGCGCCTTGGGCGTGCGGCAATAGCGGTCTGCCCACCCATGACGAGTATCCGGAGGCCTGGAAGTAAGGCGCGCGCTATGAAAATAGTCTGCTAGAGCGTGCGCTCGCAGCTACTTGGGCGGCGCATGCTGCACGGTGGCAATGTTACACTGCAACGCAACTAATAGAGGTAATAGGAAATGGAACAGAAGCCAGATGCCCCACAAGTAAAAGGGAGTTGTCGTTGCGGACAGCTTCAATTCAGCGTCAATGGTGCGCCCATGATTACTATGGCCTGTCACTGCACCGGTTGCCAGAAGATGACTGCGAGCGCATTTAGCCTGAGCAGCCTGTACGCAGCGAAAGACTTCTCGGTCGATGTGGGTGAGCCTGTCATCGGTGGCCTGCATGGTGGCACACGTCACTTTTTCTGTGCCCACTGTAAGTCTTGGCTGTTTACGCGCATCGAGGGCATGGACGAATTCGTCAATGTGCGTGCGAGCGTGCTAGACAATTTCGCGGACTATACGCCATTCGTCGAGACCTACACCGACGAGAAACTGCCATGGGCGCAAACCCCGGCTGCCCATAGCTTCTCGAAGTTCCCACCCGCGGAGTCATTCCCAGAATTGCTCGGTAAATTTACCCAGGTTTAGCTCGTTCGCTCCAAGCAAATGCATTACTGCTCGCGCTCATAGCCGGTTTGCGGTGTAGGGAGGGTCTGGGCCGTCAGCCTATGGTTCAGCTGACTGGGCGCGGCGAGGCAAGCACATTGAAGCTGATGCCCACCCGGTCACGGTCGCTGCGATTAACAGCGACTCCGTGTTCCAGCCAACCCGGGAACACATACATGCGGCCCTCTTCGGCGCGTAAGCTCAATTCGCTAGCGGTGAACTCCGTGGGCTTGGAGGTGGGGTAGGTCATCATCCTAGAGGCCACGCGCGGGTCCCGGAAATAGATGCTCCCGCATTCTGGAGCCTGCAGGCTTATGTAGTAAACGCCACTGAAATGGCAGTTGGCGTGGTAATGAATCTTATTGGAGGCCCCGGGCGGGCTGATGTTAACCCAAGCTTGGATCTGGTAAAGCAAGTTGGGGTTGAAGTTTTGCGACTCCCCGATGCGCTCGCACACCTGTTCAATCCTGAGGACCATCTCCGCAAATTCTTCTAAGTTCTGCAGGATATTGGGGCTCTGCCAGCCGTTCTCGTTGGTATTCGCGACGCCCACGGGGTCGTTCTCTCGCATCCGATAGGCACACTCGAGCATCTTGCGGTTAAAGTCGATGCGGTCGTCGAACAAGGTGGACCAGACGAGGCTGGGGAACAGGGGCTGGGGTACGATATTCAAGGATTCTTCCCTTCGGTGCTTGTGGATTGACGATGCTCACTGCTGACAAAAGATAACTTTGCAGCGCAAGATAGTCCAGTGGCGAACGTGGGGGTAGTCGCAGCAGCAAAAGGCAGTACAACGAGCGTTTATGCGCGGGCCTTGTGCGAGCACGGCGCTTGTTCAGCTCATTGTTTGCTATGAGCGCGTCGCTCGCCCGTATTCAAGCTAGAGAGCTCTTCGTTGAGGTCGTAATTCTTGTCGGTCACGATCTTCTCTAAGACGACGAGGCGCTGCTTGATATTGGCGAGCTCGCTCTTCACCGCATTGTCTTCGGCATGATCGACCTTCGTGCCCAGCTTCGCCATTTCCTTCTTATAACTGAAGAAGTTGCCAATCAGTACGATGGCGATGATAAATAAAAATACGTCCATTAAGCGCTCCTAATTATTGGTTTTAGATGTTCTGGTACGCCACCCGCTGTCGGCGTATCAACTTAAGACGTTGCAATTCAAGTGCCAAAAATAAAGGCTAAGTAAAACAGTGGGTTGCGGCTAAGTCAACGAGTGCTTAGGCGAGATTTACCAAAATTTATGCAAGCTCACCCGCGCAGTTAAGGGCTAGGCGATGCCGCACCCTGTGGATGCGGGGCTAGGTCAAACCGGCTCAGAGGCGTGGATATTGTGTAGGAAACTTGCCATCTAGCGAATACTTGTGACATAAAGGCCGTTACTCAACAATTCCAAAAAGTTAATTGAGACTTTACGCTGAAGGATTGCCCATGACCCTCGCTCGTCGCAGCCTTGCTGTATTGCTTTGTTTCGTCGCCACCATTTGCACCTCTCCCGTCAGCGCCCAGATCACCGAAGACATCCGTGCGGTCGAGAGCTCCATCGTTAAGATCTATACCACGCAGGCCGCACCCGATTATTTCACGCCTTGGCGACTCCTGACGCCCTCTCAGAGCAGCGGTTCCGGCTCTGTCATAGTGGGCAATCGTATTCTGACTAACGCCCATGTCGTCGCCGATGCCAGCTATGTGCAGGTGCAGAAGCACAACGACGCGAACCGCTATACCGCTCGGGTCATCTTCGTCTCGCACTCCTCCGACCTCGCCCTGGTCACTGTCGACGATCCAAGCTTTTTCACCGACCTAGAGCCCCTGGATATCGGCGAGATGCCCGGCGCACAGGAAGAGGTCTATGTGTTCGGCTACCCCATGGGGGGGCGCACACTGAGCATCACCAAGGGCATCCTCTCGCGTGTCGAGCAACAGGTGTATGCCCATTCCGGAGACTTCCTGCTCGCCGGGCAGATCGATGCCGCGATCAACCCCGGCAATAGCGGTGGCCCGGTAATCGTGGATCAGCGCATCGTCGGTGTCGTGATGCAGGCGAACTCAGGGGGTCGGGCCGAGAATCTGGGCTATTTCGTGCCCCCCGATATCATTCAACATGTCCTCACCGATGCCGAGGATGGCGTCTATGACGGCTTTCCAGACCTCGGTTTTAGAACCCAGGACCTAGAGAGCCCCGCGGCGAAGAACGCCTATGGCCTTAGCGAGGCGCAGTCTGGGGTGCTGGTCATCAAGGTCTTCGAGGACTCTCCCGCCGCGGGCATCCTCCAGGAGAATGACATCGTCACCAAGATCGCGGGTTATGCGGTGGCCGGCGATAGCACCATCACCGTCAACCCCGAGTTGCAGACCAACTATAAGTACGCCATCGACCTGCGCCAGATCGGCGACCCCATCGAGATCGAGTTCTCGCGCAATGGCAAGGCGATGACTAGAGAATTGGTCGCCCAGAAGCGTCAGCAGAGTTATAGCCTCGTCAAGCAAGAGGCCTTCGACGAGATACCCGATTACTATATCTATGGCGGCGTGCTGTTCGTGCCCCTGAATATGAATCTGATCATGCGCTGGGGTCCAGACTGGAACCGCACCGCGCCAGTAGCCCTATTGCAGGCCCGCAGCGAGTGGAGCTCGCCGGAGAGGCGCGAATTGGTCGTCGCACTGCAAGTGCTCGCCTCCGACGTCAATCTGGGCTATCACGACCTGCGCAACTGGGTGGTCGACACCGTTAATGGCGAACCCATACGCGACTTCGAGCAGTTCACCCACCTATTACGCGATAACACCGACTCCCACGTCGTGTTCCGCAATAGCAGCGGCTATCAGGTGGTCGTGGACCACGAGCAGGCCTTGGCCACCGAGGCCGACATACTGAACCAGTACCGCATTCCCACGGCCTACTCCGAAGGCCTCTTCGACGAGTAAAGCCAAGGGCGTCGCCCACCGCGGCGGCGCCCAAAAACCCATTGGCACTGTTTATTATCTCCCGTATCATCTGCCCCCAATCGAAAACCTAAGTAATTCTCCGCGACTAAGATTCAGTCTTTAAGAATTACAGGCAAGACTTGCAGAGCGAGGGGTGGCTTTATCGGTTCATGACCGTGAGCAGCAGGGATGCTGCGCTCGAGGCCCCAAGGACGGGTTCACGCCGTGTCAGGAACCGGTGAAGCCACCCCTCGCTCCAACCACTAGACAAGACACTAAGGGACAAAGAGAACAATGAGCATTAAGTCCGATCGATGGATCAATGAGATGGCCGAGAAACACGGCATGATCTCCCCCTACGAGCCCAAGCAAGTGCGCTTTGTCGATGGCAATAAGGTCATCTCCTACGGCACCTCTAGCTATGGCTACGACGTCAGATGCGCCCGCGAGTTCAAGATCTTCACCAATGTGCATACCTCCAGTGTCGTCGACCCTAAGAATTTTAGTGAGACTAGTTTCGTCAGCATCGAGGAAGACTACTGCATCATCCCCCCTAACTCCTTCGCGCTGGCCCGCACCGTCGAGTACTTCCGCATTCCTAGCGATGTCTTGGTGGTCTGCCTAGGCAAATCGACCTATGCCCGCTGCGGGCTCATCGTCAACGTCACGCCTCTGGAGCCCGAGTGGGAAGGGCATGTCACCCTCGAATTCTCTAACACCACGCCGCTGCCCGCCAAGATCTACGCGAACGAAGGCGTCGCGCAGATGTTGTTCTATCAGTCCGACGAGCAATGCGAAGTCACCTATAAGCAGCGCGGCGGCAAGTATATGGGCCAGACCGGCGTTACCCCTCCTAAAGCCTAAGCACGAAGCCTAGACTGGGGAGCGGAAAATTGACGCCGACCCCAGTCAAACCCCCGCCTCAAAACCGCCCGGAAAGGTCAAAATATTGACCATTGCGCATGGCGCTATTCTTAAGTGATTGAAATTACGTAGTTTCGAAGTCTGGCACAGAGATTGCTGTTCCGAGTAGTGAGAGCCGTATTAACGGCCCAAAATTCTGACTCAATGGAATCATCATGGCGGCAGTCGCGAACACCTACAGAAGCGAACAAGGCGAGTCCCTCACCAGGATTCGGCCCTTGACCGATCAGGCGCTGGAGCTGGATAGCCCAGAGGCGCTCAATCTCGCGTTCCGCGCGTTCAACGATCTGTCCAATGAACTGAGCACCGCCTACGAGCTACTACAGGACCGCGTCGCGGAGCTTACCCATGAGGTAGAGCAGGCCAATCGCCAGCGCCTGCGAGAGATCTCCGAGAAAGAGCGCATCGCCAGTCGCCTCGAGAATCTGCTGCAATTGCTGCCCGGCGGCGTCATCGTTCTCAATAGCCAAGGGCAGGTTACCGACTGCAACGCCGCGGCGCTCGAATTGCTGGGTGAGCCCTTAGAGGGTCAGTACTGGCGTGACATCATCGCGCAGCGCTTCGCCCCACGCCTGGACGATGGCCACGAGATATCCCTGAAGAATGGTAAGCGCATCAGCTTGGCCACGCGCTCGCTCAATGACGAGCCGGGGCAGATCATCCTGCTTACCGATCAGACCGAGACGCGCCGCCTGCAGCAACATCTGAGCCGTCACCAACGTCTTTCCGCCATGGGCAAGATGGTCTCCTCTCTCGCTCACCAGATTCGTACGCCCCTGTCCGCGGCCATGCTCTACGCCGGACAACTCGAGAATCCACAGGTCGGCCGCGAACAGTCGCTGCGCTATGCCAGCAAGATTATGTCGCGCCTACACAATATGGAGCGACAGGTAAAAGACATGCTGATCTTCGCCAGAGGCGATGCGGTTCTCGACGAGACCATCAGCACCGAGGCGCTATTCGACGAGCTGCAGATCGCAGCGGAGGTGTTGATGCGCAACGGCTTCGACTGGCAGTGGCACAACGAGTGCCCAGAGGCATTGCTGCTGTGTAATCGCGAGTCCCTCATCGGTGCCATGTTAAATCTTATTGAGAATGCACTACAGGCCGCAGGCCCTAGCGCGTGTCTGCAGATCGGCGCGCAGCGCGTCGATGAGCACACGCTCAAGCTATTTGTACAAGACAATGGTCCCGGCATTCCAGCAGCCCTACAGGAACAGATCACGGAGGCGTTCTTCACCACGCGCGCGCAGGGGACTGGCCTCGGCCTGTCCGTCGCACAAGTCGTGGCGAAGGCCCACAAGGGCAGTTTCTTCATGGAATCGGAATGCGCACCCAACACAGAGACTGGCACCTGTGCCGGCTTCGTGCTGCCGCTGGCGGCGCAGCAACAAGCTCCACTTACCCCCATCGATAGCGAATAGAGAAGAGGTTGTTATGAGTAAGGCCACAATCATGGTAGCGGAAGACGATTGGGATCTACGTGAGGCACTGTGCGACACGCTAGAGCTCGCCGGCTTTCGTGTGATACCCGCGTGCTCTGCAGAAGAGGCCTTGGAATTGCTCGCCACTAAAGCGGTGGACATGTTGGTGTCCGATGTCAACATGGGTGACATCGATGGCTACGAGTTATTGCAGCGTCTACGCGTGCAGTTGCCCACGCTGCCAGTGCTGCTAATTACGGCCTACGGCAGTATCAGCAAGTCGGTCGATGCGATGCGCAACGGTGCCGTGGACTATCTGGTCAAGCCCTTCGATCCCCAGACACTGGTAGAGGCCGTGCGTCAATATGTCGTTGCGCCTGCCAAGTTGACAGACGCCGAGCCGGTCGCCGAGGCCGAGTCTAGCCAGCAAGTATTAGCTATGGCACGTAAGGTGGCGGGCGTTGACGCCACAGTGATGATCTCCGGTGAGAGCGGCACGGGCAAGGAAGTGCTCGCGCGTTATATCCACCGTCAGTCGCCGCGCGCCGAGAAGCCGTTTGTCGCGATAAATTGCGCGGCAATCCCTGAGAACATGCTCGAGGCCACGCTGTTCGGCCATGAGAAGGGTGCCTTTACCGGTGCCTATGCCAGTAGCGAGGGCAAGTTCGAGCAAGCCGATGGCGGCACGATTCTACTGGACGAGATCTCCGAGATGGATATCGGCCTACAAGCGAAGATTCTGCGCGTTCTGCAAGAGCGTGAGGTCGAGCGAGTGGGCGGTCGTCGTACGATCTCCTTGGACGTGCGCGTTATCGCCACCACGAACCGTGACCTGCGCCAATGTGTGATCGATGGCACGTTCCGTGAGGATCTGTATTACCGCCTAAGCGTATTCCCACTGCAGTGGTTGCCACTGCGCCAGCGCAAGAAAGACATCCTGCCACTGGCCAATCGTCTATTGCAGCGACATGGCAAAAAAATGGCGCGCGGCCATCTTAGTTTCGACTATGAGGCGCAGCAGATGCTGGAAACCTATTCCTGGCCAGGCAATGTGCGGGAGTTGGACAACGTCATTCAGCGTGCGCTGATTATTCAAGACGGCAATGTCATAAGGGCGGCGAGTCTTGCGGTAGAAGGCGCTGCGGTGCATCCGAGCATGTCTTTGAATACTCCCTCTCGTCTAGTCAACGTCGAGTCCAGAGACCCTGTCAAGGCATTGACGCCCGAACAAGGCACGGAAACTGCAAGTGCAGAAGACGAGAACGAATTTGGTGTTCTGGGCAGCGATCTGAAGCAGCGCGAGTTCGAGATAATTCTCAGCACGCTGCGCGCCCAAGGCGGACGCCGCAAGGAGACAGCCGAGGTTTTAGGCGTCAGTGCGCGCACTTTGCGTTACAAGATGGCTCGCATGCGCGATAGCGGCATCAATATCGATTCCATGCTGAGTGTGTACTAGGTAGGAGAGCGGACAAAATGACAGACATTAGTAATCGAGTCGACATCAATCGGGTGCTCATGCAGATGCGTGAGATGCGCGATCAGGTGCAGCCCTCCGATGTGCGCACCATGGGCGCGGGCATGATCAATCCTGCCAACTCCCTAGAGGGCGCGCTGCGCTCGGACACGGTTAATGGAACTTCCAGTACGGACAAGGTCAGTTTCTCAGACCTGCTCAAGCAGGCGGTGGACTCGGTGAGCGAGACACAGGCGCGCTCCGGCGAATTGCAAACCGCCTACGAGATGGGTGACACCAGTGTCGATATTACCCAAGTGATGATTCAAATGCAGAAGGCGAGTGTGTCTTTCGAGGCGATGACCCAGGTGCGTAACCGCCTCGTCAGCGCGTATCAAGACATTATGAATATGCCGCTCTAAGTCGGCACCGTTTACCCCACACCCTTAAGTAGAAGACGAGAACATGGCTACAGCGACTGACGCATCAGCAAGACCGGGCGACGCTAATCTACCCAGCTCAGGGCAGGGTGGTTCCCGCGCCATGAGTAGCGATTTCCTATCGGGCTTTATGCGCTTGGATTTCCTGCGTCAACTCGGTTTGATGACCGGATTGGCCGCGAGCGTTGCCATCGGCTTCGCGGTAGTGCTGTGGTCGCGCGGGGAGAACTACCAGCCTCTGTATGCCGATATGAATGGTTACAATATGAGCTCTCTGGTCGAGGTCTTGGAGGCGCGCAATCTCGATTTCCGCATCGAGCCCTCCACTGGCGTGATCCTCGTGCCAGCAGATCGCGTCTCTGAGCTGCGCCTACAAGTGGCGGCGGCGGGCATCTCGCGTGAGTCGGGCTATGGTTATGAGTCTCTGGATGCCGAGCAGGGGCTTGGGACTAGCCAGTTCATGGAAGCCAACCGCTACAAGCGTAGCCAGGAAGGGGAGTTGCAACGCACCATCATGGGCTTTCGCAATGTCCAGTCTGCGCGCGTACACCTCGCTACTCCAGAGCGCTCGGTCTTCGTGCGCAATTCGCGCAAGCCAACCGCCTCGGTTTTTCTTACGCTGCAAGCGGGCAGCGATCTTAGTGACACGCAGGTCGATGCCATCTCGAATCTGGTTGCCTCCAGTGTTTCCGAACTCTCTCCTGAGAGCGTGACCATAGTCGACCAGCGCGGCAATCTACTCTCGCGCAAAGACGATACCAGCGATCTGGTCATCGCCGGCCAGCAGTTCGACTACTCGCGTCGCTACGAGGACACACTCGTCGAGCGGCTCAATCGTATTCTCCAGCCCATCGTGGGCGTCGGGCGCTTTAGTGCGGAGATCAGTGCAGACATCGACTTTACTCGCACAGAGCAGGCCGCAGAGGTCTATAGCCCCGAGGGTGCGCTGCGTAGCGAACAATCCTCGGCAGAGAATCGTAGTGCGGATAGCGCAGGTGGCAATGGCGGCATCCCCGGCGCGTTGAGTAATCAGCCCCCCATCGATGGCGCAATCGCCGATGCGAATGCGATCGTCGACCCAGCAGCCGCGGTGGCCGCGGCGGCGACCAATGGCAACAACCGCCAGCAGTCGACGCGTAATTTCGAATTAGACCGTACGATCAGCTATACCTCGAGTGACCCGGTTGCGCTGCGCCGCCTCAGTGTTGCCGTGGTGCTGGATGATCGTCCTGCCGCAACACCCGCGGTGGACGGTAGTGAGACATTAGAGCCATGGGCAGCCGAGGACATCGAGCGCATTACCGCATTAGTCCGCGACGTTGTGGGCTATAGCGAGGCGCGCGGCGATAGCGTCACCGTCATCAATAATCGCTTCGCTCCCGTCGTATTCGACGAGATAGAAGGCCTGCCTTTCTGGCAGCAGGACTGGCTAATTAGTGGCCTAAAACAGACCTTAGGCTTCCTGCTGGTAGGGCTGCTAGTGCTTGGCGTGTTACGCCCAGTATTGCGCAATCTCTCCGGTTCCAGCGGCTCGGGTAAAGACCTCGCCAAAGCCGCCGCACAAGGCGAGTACGCGGATCTGGATATCAATGGCGACAAGGTCACCCTCTCCGGTGGTGACAACATGATGTTGCCTGGCCCTACCGATGGCTACGAGCGTCAGCTCAATGCCATCAAGGGACTAATTGCACAAGACCCGGGTCGGGTCGCCCAAGTAGTTAAACAATGGATAAGTGACGATGCCTGAAGAAAACGCACTCGCGCGCCCAGGGGCGCCTAAGAATTTTTCCCCCGTAGATCGTGCGGCCATTCTCCTGATGAGCATGGGCGAGAAAGACGCAGCGGAGATTCTCAAACAGATGGGACCGAAAGAGGTGCAGAAGGTTGGCACCGCAATGTCGAGCCTTAGCAAGATTAGCCAGGAGAGCGTGGAGCAGGTTCTGACGCAGTTCATCTCCGCTTGCAGCGGGCAGTCTAGCCTTGGGGTTGGCAGCGACAATTACATCAAGAATATGTTGACCGAAGCCTTGGGCGAGACTCGTGCTCGGGGCCTCATGGATCGCATCCTGACCGGCGACTCCTCCGCCGGTATCAATAGCCTGAAGTGGATGGACGCGCGCGCGGTTGCCGATGCCATTCGCAATGAACATCCACAGATTCAAGCGGTGGTCTTGAGCCACCTGGAACCAGATCAGGCGGCGAATATCCTCGGCCAATTCCCCGATAAGGAACGCCTCGATGTCGTGTTACGCCTCGCCACCCTAGAAAGTGTGCAACCAGACGCTCTGAAGGAGCTCAATGTGGTGTTGGAGAAGCAGTTCTCCGGCAAGGCCACTAAGCCGAGCACGAATATCGCGGGCACGAAACTCGCGGCAGACATCATGAACAGCCTCGACAAGACCATCGAGGCCGAGTTGATGGAGGCCATTAAGGGCGTTGACGAGGAGCTTGGTGTCAAGATTCAAGACCTCATGTTCGTGTTCGACAATCTACGCGAGGTAGACGATCGCGGCATTCAGGCGCTGCTGCGCGAGGTGTCCTCGGAAGTGCTTATTCTGGCGCTCAAGGGCGCGGACGAGTCCCTCCAGGAGAAGATTTTCGGGAATATGTCCAAGCGTGCCGCGGAACTACTGCGTGACGATTTGGAAGCCAAGGGGCCGGTGCGCATCAGCGAGGTCGAGGTGGCGCAGAAAGAGATTCTAGTGATTGCGAGACGCATGTCCGATGCTGGTGAGATTCAACTAGGCGGCGGCAGCGACGATATGATCTAAGAGGGTCGGCGACTCTCTTGGCCCATGGCAAACCAAAAGGCGAGACTAAGAATGAAGGGGATATTGCAATGATACGACATCCGTTTGACGGCCTAGGCCGAGTGACCAGCGCAGATCTGGAAGCGGCAAACGTGCATGCATGGTTGCCCCCATCGATAGACAAGGCCGGACACCTCGTGCAGGCGGCGCCGCGCGATGAGCGCCGTGCCGCGCCTCCCAAGACACCCGCAGAACAGGTGGACGCGGGCTATGAGGAAGGCCTTAGCAAGGGGCGCATAGAGGGCGTGTCCGAGGGCCGCAAGGAGGGCCTAGCCCAGGGTCTTGCCGAGGGAACAGAGAAGGGCTTGCAGCAGGGCTTGCAGCGTGCTCAGCAACAGGTCGACGAGAAGCTGGCGGCCGTTGACGAGTTAATGACTCACCTAAGCCATGCCCTGAACGAACAAGACTATCTCCTGGAACAGGCACTGCTCAATGTCGTGACCGAGGTGTCGCGCTCAGTCGTAGGCCGCGAACTACAGATCGATTCTAAACACATCGTTCAAGTAGTCCGGCAGGCCATCGGCGCTCTGCCCCCGAGTCGCGACAACGTGCGCATCTTCGTCAACCCAGGCGATGTGGCCGTTCTCGAAGAGGCTAAGGCGCGCGGAGGCGAGAGCTGGCGCGCACTTGCCGATGAGACGATAAGCAAGGGCGGGTGCCGGGTCGAGACCGATCAGAGTCTCGTGGACTACACCGTCGAGCGACGTTTCAGCGCCATGATCGAACAACTGCTGGACAAGCAATTACAGGGGCCGAGCGAGGAACACATCGAGGCGGCACCCGAGCCCGTTGTGAAGCCGCGTAGCCCTAAAGTCGAAGCCGTCGAAGAGACACCTGCGGTGCAGGCGAACGAGGCGGATGAGGAGGACGAACCCGGCCTACTAGAGCAGGTGGAATATCTGCGCAAGGGCGTGCTGCCACCGGCGGCTCCACTGTTGCGATCGGGGACTTGATCTTGCGTCAAAGCCTCGCGCAGAGAGTTCGCCAGTACGCTCCCAAGCGGCCCGCTAACCTATTGCCTCCGGTGGAGGGTAGGCTCACGCGTGTCGTGGGCATGACCCTCGAGGCGGTAGGCTGCAATGTCACCCTCGGTGGGCGCTGCAGCGTGACCGACGGCAGCGGCCGCGAGATCGAGACCGAGGTGGTTGGTTTCGATGGCCCGCGTATTTTTCTAATGCCATTGACCACTATCGAAGGACTTGCGCCTGGCGCGCGAGTCTTGCCCCTGGAGCAGTGCGATCACATCGCCGTGGGCCCAGCCTTACTTGGGCGTGTACTCAATGGCCTGGGCATGCCGCTCGACGGCAAGGGCGACGTGCCGCTGCACGATATCCTTGCCCACGGACCGCAGGTTCAGAAGGTGATCAACCCCCTGCAAAGACAGCCCATACGCAAGCCTCTGGATGTAGGCATCGCCACGATCAACGCCTTGCTCACGGTGGGCCGTGGCCAACGACTCGGCCTATTCGCGGGCAGCGGCGTGGGTAAGTCGGTACTGCTAGGCATGATGACCCAGTTCACCGATGCCGATGTCATCGTAGTTGGCCTGATTGGGGAACGAGGCCGGGAAGTAAAAGAGTTTATCGACGAGATTCTAGGCGAGGCGGGCCTACAGCGCGCGGTGGTCGTGGCCTCACCCGCAGACGATTCACCCCTGTTGCGCCTGCGTGCGGCAACCTTGACCACACGCATCGCCGAAGGCTTTCGCGAGCAGGGTAAGGACGTCCTCATGCTCATGGATTCTCTGACCCGCTATGCGATGGCCCAGCGCGAGATCGCGCTAGCCATTGGCGAGCCGCCGGCGACGAAGGGCTATCCGCCCTCCGTGTTCGCGAAACTGCCACAGCTGGTAGAGCGCGCAGGTAACGCGGATTCGGGCCAGGGCTCGATCACCGCTTTCTACACGGTGTTAACCGAGGGCGACGACCAGCAAGACCCGGTAGCCGATTCGGCACGCGCCATTCTCGATGGTCATATCGTGCTCTCACGCGCTCTAGCCGAGGAGGGGCACTATCCCGCAATCGATATCGAGGCCTCGATCAGCCGTGTGATGCCCTCGGTGGTCAACCCCGAGCATTTCGCGAAGATGCAGCTATTCCGCCGTATCTACGCCCGCTATCAACAGAACCGCGATCTCATAAGCGTCGGCGCCTATGTACCGGGCACCGACAAGGAGATCGATTTCGCGATCGAGCGCATGCCGCACTTGCGTCAATTCATGCAGCAGGGGCTCAAGGATAAGGTGAGCTTCGACGAGGCCTTGAGTAATCTCAGCCGAGTCGTCGTGCCGCCGGCGCGCCCCGGCAACATCAACAACCCGAGCAATGTGACGCCACTGCAGTCGCGCACCTTGAGCCATGGCAACGGCGCGAATCCGCAAATGGCTCGGGGTAATGGGTGAAGCGCTCCAAACGCCTAGCCACGGTCATAGACCTAGCCAAACGCAAGGTCGATGAGGCGGCACTCGCCCTGGCCTTCGTGCAGCGCAAGCTAGGCGAGGAGGAGAGCAAGCTCGGGCAACTCGAACAATATCTCACCGAATACCGCGCGACGATTCAGAGCGAAGGCCGCAAGGGCTTTAGCGTGCAGGAGTTTCGCCGTTATAACGATTTCAGTGAGAATGTCGCCAAGGCGATCACCCAGCAGGGCGCACAGGTCAATACCGTCAAGCGTCAGATAGAGCAAGTGCGCCGCCACTGGCAGATGCTCGATGCCCGCCACAAGGGGGTGCTCAAGCTACAGGACAAAGCCCTAGCCGAGGAGTACAAGGCGCAGGAGCGTCTCGAGCAGAAAGAACTCGACGAACTCGCGGGCCGTTGGCGGCTTCGTCACCCCCGCCTCTAATCTTGGCAAACAACTTGCAATCCTTCTAAGCAATTACCGCTGTGCTTGCCTTTTGCACAGACCTTAGAGGAAACCGTATGCCCGCAATCAATGCCTTATTGCCGATAGTCGCTGCGTCAAATAGTCAGAAACAAAGCACTCAAAGCCGTGCCGATGAGTCGCGCGCCGATGCCGCGAAAAGCGCTGCAAGCGTTGCAGCCAAAGGCCTAGAGCAGGATGCCGCCGCCGAGAAGCGTATGCAGCAGAAGCGCTTCATCAATGCCTACGAAGAGGGCATACAGGAGCAAGGCCGGGAGCAGGATCGCAGGTCGCAACGAGTGGCCGCGCTGGAGTTGGCGCAGCGCGACGATGCGGCAGCCCTTGCCGCGAGCGGAACTGAGCTGCCGGCAAAGGGAGAGCCATTGCCGACTGCGCTAGTCGCCAGTGCGCCCGCCACGAGCCCCATAGCGAATAATGATCAGGCCAGCGCTCCCCAAGCCCCGGTTGCGCCTGTTGAGTCGGCAGTGCCCAGCGGCACAGACACACTTAGTTTCGAACAACAGCAGCGGGCCGCCGCCGAGGCCTTCCACGCCCTAGTGGAGGCACACAACGGCAAGGTCGACGGGAAACAACTAGCAAGCCAGAGCCCTGCTACACAAGGGATAGCCGCAGCGGCAAGCGCTCAGGCCCAAGCCGTGGATGCGGCTGCGCTGAACGACCCTGCACGCGGCGATATCAGTGCACAAGCCTCGACGGCGGCACCCGAGCGTGCGCAACAAGTGTTTGCAGGCGGCGAGGAGTCGTCCGCGGCCGGCCAGTCACAATCGGCTCAATCGGCCGCTACCCTTGCTCTCAATGAGGTGCAAGCGGGTAGCGATGAGCCCGAACAGGCGCAGCTGGTGCGTGCATGGCGGGGGATAGACGCGCAAGAGCAGCGCAGCGCCACGGCGGCGAGCACACAGGCTTCGCGTCAGGATCCTATCGCGGCCTCTGTGCCCATCTCTTTTAGCGGTCAGATTCAACAGTTCGCGCAGTCCCTGCGGCAGGCTGGCGCTAAACCCGAGGCTAGCGTCAGTGCTAGTGCCGGTGAGCGCGCTCCCGCGAGCACATCGCTGAGCAGTGCGGAAATTAGCCCCCTGCGTGCCGAGACGGCGGCGGCCAATGCGGCTAGCACGAGTGGGCGCGGTGCGGCAGCGACTAATTCATTTGCACAGACCATGCAGGCCTCTAACTTCGGTCAAGCGCTGGGCAGTGCCGTTGGGCAGAATGCCTGGGGCGAGAGCATCGCGCAGCGCGTATCCCTAATGGCGGGGCTGAAGGTCAGCTCCGCGCAGATTCAGCTGGATCCTCCCGAGCTTGGGGCCATGACCGTTAAGGTGAGTGTCAATGGCGATCAAGCTAGCGTCAGCTTCCATAGCCCCCATGCGGTGGTGCGCGACGCCCTGGAGCTTAGCTTCCCACGCCTGCAGGAGATGATGGGCCAGCAGGGCATGCAACTAGTCGATGCGCAAGTCTCGGATAACTCCTCCGCGGGACAGGGTTCTGGCCAGCCAGCCAGTGGCCGTGCAGGGCAGTCGCAGGCCGATGCAGGGGACGAAGCCAGCGCTAGTGCGGCACCCCAGATCGTCCAGGTTGCGACCGGGCTGATCGATTTCTATGCCTAATAACAAACGTCAGTTATTTGTCGGTTTTGCTCGCCAATAAGGTCAAATAACCCTCACTCCCTCGACCCACCATAGGCGTCAATTTCCTCCTCACGCTGCAAGCCTTGAAAATAAAGGCTTGCAGCGATGCAAACTTTCTCTACTAAGAGTGCAGCTCACTGGCACAGCCTTTGCTACAATCCACTGAAATTCCAGTTTTTGACGGTGGTGATATGGCAGAGAATGATGCGGGCGCTAACGAAGCGGCTCCAAAGAAAAGCAAGAAGACCCTGATTATCATAATCGCGGCCGTTGTCCTCGTTCTTGGCGGAGGCGGCGGTGCCTACTTCTTCCTATTGAGTCCTCCGCCTGCAGAGCTCGAGGAGGGGGCGGAAGCAGCCGTTGCGGCGCCGACTGGGCCGATGATTTATCTGGACATGACGCCTTCCTTCATCGTGAGCTACCCCTATCAGGGTCGGCAGCGTTATCTACAAGCGAATCTCTCCGTCATGTCGCGAGATCAAGAGGCGTTGGACGCCGTCGTTGAGCACATGCCAATCATTCGTCATAACTTGCTCAATCTGTTCACTGCGCAGATGTTAGAGGTTGCCGAGTCGCCATCCTCGGGCATAGAGGGATTGCGAAATCTCGCTACGACGGAAGTCAAAGCGGTCTTACATCATGAAATCGGTCGCGACGGAATCGAAGAGGTTCTCTTCACTTCGTTCGTAACACAATAAAGCGGCACACTCACAGCGTTCGCTAAGGCGGACAGGTAAGAAACATGCAAGACCTCTTATCACAAGACGAGATTAATGCGCTGTTGCACGGCGTCGACGAAGGCGAGGTCGACGTCAATGCCGAGGGTGCCGCGAAAAATGTGCGCCCTTACGATCTCACCAGTCAGGAACATGTGGTGCGGCATAAGATGCCGACGCTGGAAATGATCAATGAAAAGTTCGCTAGGGCGTTGCGCAATAATCTATTTAATCTTCTGCACCGCAATGCCGAGGTTAATGTCTCTGGGACGAAGATTGGTAAGTTCAGTGAGTACAAGCATTCCCTGTACATGCCTACCAGCCTGAATCTGTTCAAGCTGCGCCCGCTGCGTGGCACCGCCATTCTCGCCATGGATGCGAGTCTTGTATTCCGCATGGTCGACAACTTCTTCGGGGGCACTGGGCGCGAGGTAAAAATCGAGAGCCGCGAGTTCACGCCGACCGAGCAGCGCGTCGTGCAGATGGTGATTACCCAAGCCTATCTGGATATCGTCGATGCTTGGAAGAACGTCTATAAGGTAGAACTGGAGCCTCAGCGCTGCGAGGTCGATCCGGATGTGGTCAATATTCTCTCGCCAAGCGAATTGATCATGATCAGCATCTTCTCGGTGGCCTTCGATGGCGGCGGCGGAGGCGAGATTCAACTCGCACTGCCCTATAAGATGATCGAACCTATTCGTGATTTGCTCGAAGTCGGCCAGCGCGTCGATGCCGACGAAGTTGACGAGAGTTGGGGCGAGGCAATGCGCGAAGACATCATGGATGCACGTGTTGAATTCGGCTGCAGGATGTTTGAACAAAGCGTCACGCTGCGCGACGTGGTCGATCTGGAGGCGGGGGATGTGATACCCGTGGATATGCCAGATATGGTCATACTAAAGGCGAATGGAATTCCGATGTTTAAAACACGAATTGGCGTTTCCAACGGCAATCTCGCATTGAAAATTGACAGCATCATTGCCAACAAAGGCAGTGCCGCGAGTAAGGGGAAATAGCATGGCGGACGAACCACAGAACGAGAGTAGACAGAAAGCAGCAGGCGATAAGTTCGTCGAAGGCATCGCGAAAGATGGCAGCGGCGTGCCAACCCCCGAGAAGAAGGCCGATGGCGGCAGCCCCGACCTAGATGTCATCCTCGATATTCCCGTACAGATATCGATGGAGGTCGGCAGCGCGTCGATTACCATTCGCAATCTGCTGCAACTCAATCAAGGCTCCGTCATCGAACTGGATCGTCTTGCAGGCGAGCCGCTCGATGTACTGGTCAATGGCACACTGATTGCCCATGGCGAGGTCGTAGTCGTCGACGACAAATTCGGCATTCGCATGACCGATGTCATTAGTCCCTCTGAGCGCATCAAGAAACTACGCTAGCTAGTAAACCCAATGAACTCATTTTTACGAGCATTTAAAGGATAGTGCGGGCCTCACTCGCGCAGGAGTTGATGTGATTACCCTTCTAACAGCAGTGGCAACAAGCAGTGTGGGCGAGCAGGGCGCGTCCGTGATGAGCCTAGGCGCCATGCTGGAGATGCTGCTGTGGCTGGGTGTGGTGATTGCTTTCATCTTGCTGTGTGCGTGGGGACTGCGTCGCTTTAACGGGGGCGTCATGGCGCCTACAGGCGTCATTAAGGTGCGCAGCGTAATCTCTGTTGGCAATCGCGAACGCGTCGCCCTGTTGGAGATTGGCGATCAGCAACTGCTAATCGGGGTATGCGCGAACCAGATCAATACCTTGCATGTGTTCGACGCTCCGGTGCTGCCATTGAGCAAGGCGGGCGAGGGCGGCAATCGTGTCTCAAGCGAGTTTGCTGCCAAGCTACAGGGCCTTCTGAATAAGGATCAAGCCAAGTGAGACTGAGCGCCCTTAGACTCGCCACCCTCGTCCTTGCGGTCACTGCAATACTGCTGTGGACATTGCCCGCTTCCGCGCAAGCCCCTGCCGACGACGGCACGACGACTACTACGTCGACGACCGACCTCAGTCCGCAGCGCGCGTTCGACATCCTAGCGTCCAATACCACGCTGGGCGTTCCGGCATTGACCGTTAGCACGGATGAGAACGGCCTGCAGAATTATTCGGTAAGCATTCAGATTCTGCTTCTGATGACCGCGCTCACGGTGCTGCCGGCATTGCTGATGATGATGACCTCATTCACGCGCATCATGGTGGTGTTCGCGATTCTGCGCCAGGCCCTCGGGCTGCAGCAGACTCCGTCCAACCAAATTCTCTTAGGCCTAGCGCTCTTCCTATCCTTCTTCATCATGACGCCGGTGCTGCAGCAGATCAACGATGTTGCGTTGCAGCCCTATCTCAATGAGCAGATATCGGCGGGCGAGGCCTTAGCCCAGGCGGAGCTGCCGGTGCGTAGCTTCATGATGGCGCAGACGCGCGAGTCGGACCTTTCTCTATTCATGGAGTTGGCGGATTCGGAACCGGTTGCCACTCAGCAGGAGATTCCCTTCACGGTGCTAGTCCCCGCATTCGTCACTAGTGAGTTGAAGACCGCCTTCCAGATCGGCTTCATGCTCTTCATCCCCTTCCTTGTGATCGACTTGGTAGTGGCCAGCGTGTTGATGGCGATGGGCATGATGATGCTCTCGCCGATTATCATCTCGCTGCCATTCAAAATTATGTTGTTCGTCCTCGTGGACGGCTGGGCCATGGTGATTGGCACCCTGGCCGCTAGCTTCGGAACCTGACTATGACTCCCGAAACCGTTATCGAATTATGGCGCGAGGCGATGTTCCTCATTGTGGTGATGGTCTCCGTGATCGTGATGCCGAGCCTCTTAGTGGGGCTGGCAGTGAGCACCTTTCAGGCCGCCACGCAGATCAACGAGCAGACCCTGAGCTTCTTGCCGCGCCTGCTGACCACGCTAATGGCGATCATTATCGCGGGGCCATGGCTACTAACACGAGTATTGGATTTCACGCAGCAGCTAATCACTAACATCCCATTCTTGATCGGCTGAGGGCGACGCGCGTGGAATTGATCAATATGAGCGCGGAGGAATTAGGGGGGCTACTGGGCACCTTCCTATGGCCGATGTTCCGCATCATGGGTTTCTTCCTCGCCGCGCCACTGTTCGGCACACAGCTAGTGCCGATGCGCATTCGCCTAGTCTTATCGGTGGCGATCACGGTCATGGTGGCGCCACTGTTGCCGGCAGTCCCGCAGATAGATGGGGTGTCGGTAGGGGCGATTCTGATCGTGGCGCAGCAGGTAGTGATAGGGGCGGCGCTTGGTTTCTTCATGCAGCTCCTGTTTCAGGTATTCGTGATGGCAGGGCAGTTGATCGCGATGCAGATGGGCTTGGGTTTCGCGTCGATGGTGGACCCGTCTAACGGGGTTAACGTGGCGATCATGAGTACGGTATACATGATGCTGGTGATGCTGCTATTCGTGACCTTCGATGGTCACTTGGTGATGCTAGAAATCTTAATAGATAGTTTTAGAGTTTTGCCGATCGTGTCCTTCGGTTTCGACACGGGGGCGATGATGCGCGTAGTGAGTACGTTTAGCTGGGTGATCTCGAGCGGGCTAGTACTTGCGCTGCCGGCACTGACGGCGCTACTGATCACCAACTTTGCATTCGGGATCATGACGCGTGCGGCGCCGCAGCTAAACATCTTCGCACTGGGCTTCCCAATCGCGCTGATGTTCGGGCTGTTCATAATATGGATAACCCTTGGCACATTCCTAGAGTCTGCCGAGAATATCTTCGCAGAGTTTTTCGGTATGGCGCGAGAACTACTATAGTTTAGATGCGTCGTAGCTTGTGTAGAGAAGCAGGCACTTCGTAGTGCGCGCCTCGGAGCGAGAACCCCCGTTCCGAACACGCCGTAAACCCATCCATGGGGGCTCGGTCGCAGCATCCCTGCTGCTCACGGTTCGGCACGGGGGTTCCCGCTCCGAGACGCTCGGATGTGGTCGCGGTTAGTCGTTCAGTTTTTTTTGAATACTCTTCGTCTTTTGTATGAAGAGATCGCAGCAAAATTGCTAAGAGATTGGCGATAAAGAGAGTGAGGTGGGTGGTGTAGATCAGCAGGACCATAAGCAGCATGGATGCTGCGCGTGAGCCTACATGGATGTATTCACGGCGTGTCCTGAGGATCTATACCACTTGCCTCGCTCGTGCAACGGAGTGCCAATAAGGACGCTGCGATACCGCGTTCGTGCTACGCAGCGATTAACAGTAGCTCCAACTAGTAGCCTTCAGCAATTTACGAGAAGCCATAGAGAGAAAGTAAGATGGCAGACGATAAAGACTCCTCGGCGGAGAAGAGCCAGGAGCCAACCCAGAAGCGGTTGGACTCCGCACGAGAAGACGGGAACATAGCGCGTTCCAAGGAACTGAACACTACTGCCATCTTGCTTGGCGGTACGGCGGCAGTGATTGCCTTTGGTGGCATTCTCGCCTCCGGCCTCGCTCGTATTATGGAATATAATTTCACCCTCGATCGCGCCGCTTTTTTCGATACTGCCGCCATGCTCGAGCAGCTCGGCGACTCCGTCATGACCGGCTTCGTCGCGCTCTTGCCCGTGTTCGCGGTCTTGCTGCTGCTCGCCTTTCTCGCCCCCATCGCCCTCGGCGGCTGGAATTTCAGTATTAAGTCTATCGCCCCTAAGGCCAGCCGCATGAGCCCTCTGGCGGGCTTAGGGCGTATGTTTGGCCCCAATGCCATCATCGAGTTGTTCAAGGCCATCGCCAAGGTCGTCGTCGTCGCCTCGCTCGCGCTCCTCATTCTGTATATCAATACCGGCTCCATACTCAGTATTCAGCACGAGTCGGTGATACCCGCCATTGTGGACTCCGTTGGCCTGATCGGGTGGTCCGTGCTGTGGATGTCCTGTGCCATGATCCTTATCTCCATGGTCGATATTCCCATTCAGATTTATCAGCACGCCCAGAAGCTGCGTATGACCATGCAGCAGGTCAAAGACGAGATGAAAGACTCCGAGGGGCGGCCAGAGGTTAAGCAGCGCATTCGCCAGCTGCAGTACCAGATGTCCCAGAATCGCATGATGTCCGATGTGCCGCAGGCCGATGTCATCATCACCAACCCAGAGCACTATGCCGTCGCGCTGCGCTATGACCAGAGCAAGGAAGACGCCCCGATCATGCTGGCCAAAGGCGCCGACTTTGTCGCTCAGAAGATTCGTGAGATTGCCCAAGAGCACGACATCCCCATCGTCTCGTCGCCAGCGCTGGCCCGAGCCATTTTCTTCAATACCAAGGTTGGCGAGGTGATCCCCGGCGGTCTCTACGTCGCGGTCGCGCAAGTGCTGGCCTATCTGCATCAACTCAAACAGTTCGCTAGGGGTCGGGTCAAGAAGCGCCCAACTCTGCGCTCCGACATCGACATCCCTGAAGAATTGCGCCATGACTAAGTAGGGGCCTGTTCACCCTCGTAAGGGGATGAGCAGGCGATTGGCCGACTTCTTGCAGTGTCCCTGTTAGGACACACACGAAGACCCGCGCAAAGCCCTACAGGCCGCGAATCTCGTGAGCGAGGCGTCAATTTTTTGAACTGCCTCCTGTGTGCTCCTGAAATAACGTCAATGAAACTGACGTTTTAGACTCACAGAGGACTCCGGCACTTAGCGGAGCACGACCAGGCAGACAGCAGCAGATGAGTGAAGGCGCCAGCGTACAACGCAATGTATACCTAGATAACGCCAAGACCCTAGTCAACGGCAATCTCGGTATCCCGGTATTGCTGCTAATCATGTTGGCGATGATGACATTGCCGCTACCGCCCTTCCTGCTCGACGTCTTCTTCACCTTCAATATCACCATCGCGCTGGTCGTCCTCTGCGTCGCTGTCTATGCGATGCGGCCATTGGACTTTGCCGTGTTCCCGACCATCTTGTTGATCGCCACCCTGCTGCGTCTAGCCCTGAACGTGGCCTCGACGCGCGTGGTTCTGCTCGAGGGACACAATGGCGGCGCGGCGGCGGGAAAGGTCATCGAGTCCTTCGGCGAAGTGGTGATCGGCGGTAACTATGCCGTCGGCCTCATCGTGTTCATCATCCTGATCATCATTAACTTCGTCGTGGTGACCAAGGGTGCCGGTCGTATCGCCGAGGTGAGTGCGCGTTTCACCCTAGACGCTATGCCCGGCAAGCAGATGGCGGTAGATGCCGACCTCAACTCCGGCCTCATCGACCAAGATCAGGCGCGGGCGCGGCGCAAGGACATTACCGAGGAGGCAGACTTCTACGGGTCGATGGACGGTGCCAGCAAATTCGTGAAAGGGGATGCGATCGCGGGCATCCTGATTCTGATTATCAATTTAGTGGGCGGCGTCGGGGTCGGCATGCTGCAACACGATCTCGATTTCACCATGGCGATGGAACGTTATGCCTTGCTCACTATCGGTGATGGCTTGGTCGCACAGATTCCCGCCTTGGTACTGTCGACCGCAGCCGCGATCATGGTGACCCGTAGCAATAGCTCCGAGATGATGGGCGCGCAGGTTGCGGGGCAGATGTTCGCCACGCCGCGCGCCTTGGGCATCACCAGCGGCGTGCTCTTGGTGATGGGCAGCGTTCCGGGCATGCCGCATTTCGCGTTTCTAGCGCTGTCTGCGTTAGCCGGTGCCGGCTCCTATTTGATCTACTGGCGCCTGAAGAAGGCTGGCACCGATGCCGACGATGTAGAGGCGGCCCAGAAGAAGGTACGCGACGAGACCGAGGCGGAGCCACAGGATCTAGGTTGGAGCGACGTGATGCCGGTCGATGTCATCGGGCTAGAGGTCGGCTACCGGCTCATACCGATGGTTGACAAGGCCCAGGGCGGGCAACTGCTTAGCCGCATTAAGGGCATCCGCAAGAAGCTCTCCCAGGAACTCGGCTTCCTAGTGCCCTCGGTGCATATCCGCGACAACCTCGACCTGTCGCCAAACGAGTACCGCATCACCCTGATGGGCGTGAATGTCGGCGGCTCAGACATTATTCCCGAACGCGATATGGCCATTAACCCAGGCCAAGTGTTTGGCAAGGCGACGGGTATCGAGACTAAAGACCCAGCCTTCGGCCTAGATGCGCTGTGGATCGAACCCTCGCAGAAGGATCAAGTGCAGACCCTAGGCTACACGGTGGTAGACAGCAGCACGGTCATCGCCACTCACCTGAATACCATTTTGCACAAGCACGCGCACGAGTTATTGGGCCACGACGAGGTCCATGAGTTGCTGGCCATGCTTGGCAAGACCTCGAAGAAACTCGCCGAAGAGCTGCCTACGATGGTCAATACCAATGTGCTGCTCAAGGTCTTACAGAATCTTCTCATCGAGGATGTGCCGATCCGCGATATGCGCACAATCGCCGAAGCCTTGGCGGCCGCGGCGACAAAGAGTCAAGATCCCGGCGCTTTGACCTCGGCGGCGCGAGTAGCGCTCGCACGCGTAATCGTCCAAAACATCTATGGAATCAGTGCCGAACTGCCAGTTTTGACGCTAGACCCGTCTCTGGAACAAATATTGCTTAAAGCTGTACAGCAGTCTTCGCAACAGGGTCAGCAACAGGGCGCGATGAGTAGTGACGATGGCATGGTGATCGAACCGGCGATGGCCGAGCGGCTACAGAGCTCCCTGCTTAGCGCCGCACGCAATCAAGAGGCCGCAGGCAAACCTGCCGTCCTCTTAGTACCAGCGCCACTGCGCTCCGTGCTGAGCCGCTTTGTACGCTTCACGATTAGCGGGTTGAAGGTGCTCTCTTACCAAGAAGTACCGGACAACAAACAGATTACGATTGTCGCAAGCATTGGAAATTAATGAGAACCGCCACAGTAGCGCATGGGCTTCGCGCACACTGAGCAGAGGATGAACAGATGAAAGTGAAACGATATCTAGCGCCTGACATGCGCCGTGCAATCGCTCAGATCCGTGAGGAGATGGGAGTGGAGGCGGTCATTTTGTCCAATCGCACCGTCGAAGGCGGGGTAGAGGTCGTCGCAGCTGCGATGCCTGGGGATATCTCTTTTTCATCTTCTGGCAGCCTCCGCCCAAGTGCCGCCAAAGCCAATGAAACCGCGACTAAGCAGCAGCCTAGTGCTGCGCAGCCAGAGTCCGCTAAGCCCAAAGACGCCCCACGGGTCGCCGCGAAAGCCGCCGACACCGCCGAGCAAACACCGGACTTCGAACGCCTCCAGCGCGAAGCCGATCACAATGCCCGTACGCCATTTCTGAAGACTCAGAAAGACCAGCAGATGCAAGTGAATAAGTCAGCCGCCGAGCAAGAAGTGGCCGCACAATTGCGCGCCCAGGAGGCAGTGCTTCGCGCAGAGCAAGTGCAGCGCGAACAACGCGAGCGAAGCATCGCCGAGAGCCGCGAGATGAATCGCATGCGCTCCGAACTCAACGGCATTCGACGCCTACTCGAGCAGCGCCTCAGCGGCATGGCTTGGGAGCAGTTCTCGCGTCGCACCCCCATTCAGGCCAGTATTTGGGAACGACTAAATGCGATGGGCGTGCCCGCCGCCCTTAGCAAGACCCTACTAGACAAACTCAAGCCGCAGATGACTACGGCAGAGGCTTGGCGGTTCGCGATTGCCTCCTTGGCCAGACAAGTGCCGGTAGCGGGGACAGATGTTGCCGCCAAAGGGGGGATCTTTGCCCTTCTCGGGCCGACAGGTGTGGGCAAGACGACGACCATCGGCAAATTGGCGACTCGCTATGTGCTAGAGCACGGGCCAGAGTCCGTGGCGCTGGTGACTACCGATAGCTTCCGAGTAGCCGCACATGAGCAGCTGCGCACCTTCGGACGCATCTTGGGTGTTAGCGTTCGGGTGGTCGATGAAGGCCACAGCCTGCGGCAGATCTTGGAGTCACTGCGTCACAAGTCCCTCGTGTTGATAGACACGGCAGGGCTGCACGCCACGGACCCCAGCCTGCAGTTCCAATTGCAGACGCTGCGCAATTGTCCCGAGGTGCAAAACTTATTGGTTATGGCCTGTACGAGCCAGGCTTCGGTGCTCGCTAACGCCTGTCGCACCTACTCGCAGGCCGGCTTAACTGGTTGTATTCTAAGCAAACTCGATGAGGCGGGTGTAATGGGCGAAGCCCTTGCCCTAGTGATCGAGAACTCCCTGCCGGTGGTGTATGAAACCCACGGCCAGAATATCCCCGATGACATTAAAGTCGCACAAGCCCATAATTTGGTCAGCAAGGCGGTTGCCTTGTCGGTCCATAGCGAAGAAGAGAGCGAGCGGCTTATGTACGAATTTGGCAGTGTTTACGGCGACGAAATGTCCGCCTTCGATCAAGAGGTTCCCTTTCAGGGAGTCGCACAGGGAGTGGCTAGATGAAGCCAGTGCAAGTAGTCGCCATCACCGGCGGCAAGGGCGGGGTCGGGAAGACCAATGTCTCAGTGAATCTAAGCCTAGCGTTAGCCGAAGCCGGTAAGCGGGTCATCTTGATGGACGCGGACCTCGGTCTGGCGAATGTGGATATTCAGCTGGGTATTAAAGCGGACAAGACTCTCGCGGATGTCATGAGCGGGGAGTGCAGTCTAAGAGATGTGTTGATCACGACGGTCGGCGGCCTGAAAGTGATTCCGGCAGCCTCAGGGGTACAGTCTTTGACCCAGCTTGGGCCAGCAGAACACGCGGGCTTGATTCGGGCCTTCAGCGAACTGGATGACCAACTCGATGTATTGATTATCGACACCGCGGCGGGGATCTCCGAGAGCGTTGTGAGTTTCGTGCGCGCCGCGCAGGAAGTTCTCGTGGTCGTCTGTGACGAGCCATCCTCGATTACCGATGCCTATGCGCTCGTTAAACTCCTGAACCGCGACTATGGCATGCAGCGTTTCAGGGTCTTGGCGAATATGACGCGGACGCCGGAAGAGGGGCGTAATTTGTACTCGAAATTTGTACGCGTGGCAGAGCGCTTTCTCGATGTGACTCTGCAATACGCGGGCGATATTCCATGGGACGATGCGGTGCGCAAATCCGCACAGCGCCAGAAGGCAACCTTGGAGGCTTACCCCTCGAGCAAGGCTGCTATCGCCTATAGGAAGTTAGCACATGAGGTAGCGGATTGGCCGATCAATCGCCAGGCCAACGGACGCCTTGAATTCTTTATCGAACGCTTGCTGATGAGCGAAACAGCGGGTTAAACACATGGTCACATCCACAAGCGGTGCGTTGCTGTATAGCGAAGTGCAGACAGACAGCATGAATGACATCGTGTTGCAGTATGCGCCGCTCGTGAAGCGTATTGCGCATCATCTGCTGTTGCGGATGCCCTCCAGTGTGCAGCTCGATGACTTGGTTCAATCAGGCATGATCGGTCTGTTAGAGGCCGCGAAAAAATATGACCTGACCAAGGGCGCGAGCTTCGAAACCTATGCCGGCATTCGCATACGCGGCGCCATGCTAGACGAGATTCGCAAGGGCGATTGGGCGCCGCGCTCGGTGCACCGGAAGTCGCGTAAAGTCGCCGAGGCCATCAAGACTATCGAGATGCGCACCGGCACGGATGCGAAAGACGTGGATGTTGCCGCCGAACTCGACATGCCACTTGAGGATTACCACGCCATCTTGCAGGACGCCTCTGGCAGTCGCCTATTTAGCTTCGACGATATGTTGGAGGGCGACGACTCGGCCATGGAGAGAGTGGCGGGGGAGATGCCCAATCCTCTGGATGGCTTGCAGAGTGACGACTTCAAGTCGCAATTGGCCGATGCTATCGCAGGGCTGCCCGAACGCGAACAATTAGTCCTGTCACTGTACTACGACGAAGAATTGAACCTGAAAGAGATCGGTCAGGTGATCGGCGTGAGTGAATCGCGCGTTAGCCAGATACACACTCAAGCCGCCCTGCGCCTGCGCGCACGTCTGGCGGATTGGAATTAATGAGATTTTCGCCTGGCTCCGAGCCGGGCCCGCGCACTTAAGGAGCGACCATGTTGTTGACACCAGCCCTAATTATCAGCGTGACCTTTGTCGTGATGCTATGCGGCTGCATGCTCGCTACGAGCGTGCATGTGCTGCGTAAGGTGGAGCGCCTGCAGGCGCAATTGGACGCCGACATGAGCGCCCTGCGCGGCGAGATTACGGCGGTGGGTCGCGGTGCGATCGGGCTTGGCAAGCGCGTGAAGCTTGTTCAGGATCGTCTGCAGAGCACCGAGCGTCGACAAGAAGACCTGGAGTACAAGGATGTCGGTGACATCGCGATCTCCCATGCCAATAAGCTCGTGAAGATGGGCGCCGCCGCCGAGGAATTGGTTGCGACCTGTGGCCTGTCCAAGGCCGAGGCCACCCTGCTGACCCTCATGCACTCGCGCTCAAAGCCGGCGGGGCGCAGCGCCGCCTAAGATAAGCTTTAGATTGGTGGAAGCGGGCAAGCCCCCCTTGCGAGGGCAGGCGCTCCCACAACTTCTTCGCTCTTCGCCTTCCAATGGCGTCTAGCCATGTGTTCCACTCCTCAACGAAAGCATTCAGCGCAATACTCGGTTATACTTCGGCCAGCTTTCTAGCACCTCATTCACCCAGATATCGCGTTTACGTGGACATCTTTAGAACCTCTATGGCTGCCAGCAACTCCGTCAGTTCCCACTCCTCGCAAGCTCCCGTGGCGCCAGTCCTGCTCCAGGCCCGTGCTTTGTTCTGTGAGCGCGATGAACGGGTACTGTTCGATAACCTCGAATTTAGCCTCCATGCGGGCGAACTCCTGCAAGTGCAGGGTAGCAATGGCAGCGGCAAGACGACTCTGCTGCGCATCCTGTGCGGGCTCAATAGTAGCTACGAGGGAGAGTTGTTCTGGGAGGGCGTCGCAATCGACGAGGATCGCGAGACCTTCTTGGCCTCGCTGCTCTACCTCGGGCATCGGGTAGGGGTGAATAAGATCCTCACGGCCCGCGAGAACCTGCGTTGGAGTGCCGCATTACACGCCCCTAAAACCGATCAAGATATCGACGCAGCCCTTGAGGCCGTAGGTCTTATGGGCTATGCGGACATCAGCTGTCGTAATATGTCGGCGGGACAACAGCAGCGTGTGTCCCTGGCCAGGCTCCTGCTTAGCCCGGCGCGTCTGTGGGTGCTCGATGAGCCCTTTACCACTCTCGATGTGCGTGGCGTGAAGATATTGGAGAACCTATTGGCCGCCCATGTGGCCAAGGGCGGCGCGGTACTCGTGACGACACACCATCACTTAGATGTGCCCTGTCCCTTGCGGCGCTTGAATCTAGATAAATGAGGTCGTCGCCACTAGCGGCGCTGTAGCAATGAGCGATACAGCCAATACAGTCAATATTTCACAGCCTCAGGGCCGAGCGCCGCTTGCTCAGGTGAGCACGTTCTCGGCCTTCAAGGCCACCCTCAAGCGCGATCTGCTCATCGCCTTGAAGCGCCGCAATGACCTGCTCAACCCGCTGATGTTCTTCCTAATCGTGGTGTCCCTGTTTCCCCTAGGCGTGTCGTCGGACCCTCAGGAGCTAACGCGCATCGCGGCGGGCGCCGTCTGGGTCTCGGCCTTACTGGCCTCGATGCTCTCCCTAGACAACCTGTTTCGCGCCGACTACGAGGATGGCTCCCTTGAGCAATTGCTACTCTCGCCCCAGCCCCTGTACTTCATGGTGCTGGCGAAGAATATTAGCCATTGGCTGATCAGCGGGCTGCCCGTGGTCCTGCTTTCCCCACTATTGGCCTATATGCTGTATCTGCCCGCCGATGCTTATTGGACGCTGGTGTTGACATTATTGCTGGGAACGCCGGTCTTGAGTCTGTTCGGGGCAATCGGTGTGGCGCTCACCGTCGGTTTAGGCAGTCGCGGGCTAATACTTGCGGTTATCGTTTTACCCCTTACTGTGCCGGTGCTTATAATTGGTGCAAAAGCGGTCGTGGACGCGAGTCTTGGGGTACCATTGGGGATGCACTACGCCCTGCTGGGAGCCTTGCTAGCCCTGTCCTTGAGCCTCGCACCACTGGCCAGCGCGGCGGCTTTGAAAATCAGTGTGAATTAGGGCGTTTGGCGCTCAGAGTTATTACAAAACGTAACACGAGGCGGTGAATGCCACGTGCTATATTCGGGCCCGCAACGACGGATAAGTGTTAGGTGACAAAGAATCGCCCGCACCATTGAGAGAGTAGACATGTGGCAATGGTTTTTTAGACTTGGTTCGCCCAAGTGGTTCTATGAGATGTCGGGCAAGTGGTTGCCTTGGCTGCTCGTATTGATGACGGTGCTCATGAGTGTCGGCATCCTCTGGGCGCTATTGTTCGTGCCCCAGGACTATCAACAGGGCGATACCATTCGCATAATGTATGTGCACGTGCCGGTGGCGAGCATCTCACTGGCCTGTTTCCCCCTCATGGCGGTCGCCGGCGTCATCACACTGGTGTGGAAGATGAAGCTGGCGGACATGGTCGCCAAGTGTGCGGCGCCTATTGGCGCATGGTTTACGGCTGTGGCCTTGGCTACCGGCGCGATCTGGGGGCAGCCTATCTGGGGCACCTGGTGGGCATGGGACGCGCGCCTGACCTCGATGTTGATCCAGTTCTTCCTATTGATTGGGGTGATCGCCCTGCGCTCGGCCATCGAGAGCCCCGATGCGGCGGCTAAGGCCTGCGCATTGCTCGCGATCGTCGGCGCCATTAACGTGCCGATCATCAAGTATTCGGTGGAGTGGTGGAACACGCTACACCAGCCATCCAGCGACTTCTCGATGGATGAGAACAGCGCCTTTGGCCCCGAGATATGGGTGCCCTTGGTCATCATGATCTTCGCGGTGTATATCTTCTTCGTAATTAGCTTAATCCTGTCGACTCGCAACGAGATCCTGCAACGCGAGCGGCGTTCGCAGTGGGTCGTGGATATCGTCGCGAAAGAACAGGTCTAAAGGGGTAAGATGTTCGAGCAAATTCAATTCAATAGTGTGGCCGAATTTCTGCAGATGGGAAAATATACCTTCCATGTCTGGTCTGTGTATGGGCTATTTAGCATTTTTATCTTTGTGAACCTGTTTCTGCCGCGGGTTCAGCGCCGACAATTCATCCGCGAACAACGCAATAGGGCCTTGCGTGACGCGCAGTTAGCGAAAAATACGGCAGTTGAGCAGGAGCGCGAAAGCGCCTCAGAGGAATCGTCATGAAACCGCATCGTCGCAAGAAGCTTACGATCATCGCGTTTATTGCCACCGGTTTAGGTGTCGCGATCGGTCTATCTTTGTACGCACTGAGCAATGCCATCGATCTTTTTTTCACCCCCTCCCAGATCGCGGCGGGCGAGGTGAATAACGGCCAACGCATTCGCATCGGGGGCATGGTGAAAGAGGGCTCTGTAGCCAAGAGCCAAGACTCCCTCCATGTCGAGTTTATCACGACCGACTATAGCCATGACTTGCTCGTGCGCTATGACGGCATACTGCCCGATCTGTTCCGTGAGGGGCAGGGGGTTGTCGCCGAGGGCATGGTAGCCAATGGTGTTTTCGAGGCTAGCCGCGTGTTGGCCAAACACGATGAGAATTATATGTCTGTGGAAGTGAAGGCAGCGCTAGATGCTGCGGAGCGTGACCGCAACCTGACCGAGATGGCGACAGAAGGAGGTCCAAGTGGTTCCTGAACTAGGACAGTTTTCGCTCATACTCGCCTTCTGCCTAGCGGCTGTGCTGGGCACTATTCCTCTAATCGGTGCCTCTACGGGTAATCGGCTCTGGATCGGTCTTGCGCGGCCCTTAGCGACCGGCTTTTTCGTATTCCTCACCCTGTGTCTGCTGGTGCTCGGTTATAGCTTCGTAACGGACGACTTCTCGGTGATGTTCGTCGCCCAGCATTCCAATAGCCTGCTGCCCCTGCAATATAAGATCACCGCGGTCTGGGGTGGGCACGAGGGCTCCTTCCTGTTCTGGACCTGGATGCTCTCCGGTTGGATGCTGGCAGTGTGCATCTTCAGTAAGGCGATGCCGGACGATTTCGTGGCCCGTGTGCTCAGCATCATGGGCCTTATCGGCGCCGGCTACACGATGTTCATGATCGCGACCTCGAATCCCTTCGATCGCGTATTGCCAATGTCGCCGGCGGACGGCGCAGACCTGAACTCGGCGCTGCAGGATTTCGGTTTCATTATTCACCCGCCCTCTCTGTATATGGGCTATGTGGGTTTCTCCGTAGTATTCGCCTTCGCCATCGCGGCCCTGATCAGTGGGCGTCTCGACTCGGCATGGGCGCGCTGGTCGCGTCCCTGGGCGAATGCCGCGTGGGCAATTCTCACGATCGGCATCGCGCTGGGCTCGTGGTGGGCCTATTACGAGCTTGGCTGGGGCGGCTGGTGGGCGTGGGATCCCGTCGAGAACCCGCCGATGATTAACTGGCTGATTGGCACCGCTCTGATTCACTCCTTGGCGGTCACCGAGAAGCGCGGGGTGTTCAAGAGTTGGACGGTGCTGCTGTCCATCATGGCCTTCGCGGCGAGCCTGTTGGGCACATTCATTACCCGCTCGGGGCTGTTGACCTCGGTGCACGCCTTCGCCAGCGACCCGACCCGTGGCATCTATATCCTCGGTTTCCTCGGCTTCGTGATTGGGGGCTCGCTGCTGTTATTCGCGTTCCGTGCGCCTCTGATGAAGAGCGAGTTTGGCTTCGCGGCGGTATCGCGCGAGGTATTCCTGCTGATCAACAATATTATCCTAGTGGTCGCTAGTGCAGCGATTCTCCTAGGCACACTCTATCCGATGGTGTATCAGGCAGTCTCCGGTGGCGAACTGATCTCCGTAGGCCCGCCCTATTTTAATATTGTCTTCGTGCCTCTGATGTCGATACTGGTGATCTTCCTAGGGCTCGGTTCGGTGAGCCGCTGGAAGAAGACCTCCTTGGCTTATCTCAAGAAACAATTGCTGGTGGTGGCGATCGCGGCGCTGGTGCTAGGCCTTGTACTGCCGCTGGCATTGACCCTAGAGTTCTCCTTCGGCGCCACATTCGCCACCGCGCTCGGCCTCTGGGTCGTCCTCGGAATCCTGCAGGATATACGCTTGAAGTCTGCGAATAAGCCGAGCCTGCTCGCGGGCATGAAGTCATTGGCGGTGAGCTATTACGGCATGCAGATCGCGCACTTCGGTTTCGCGGTGATCTTGTTGGGGTCAGGTCTCACGAGTATCTACAGCATAGAGAAGAGCGTGTTGCTCAGCCCCGGTCAGTCGGTCGAATTGGGGCAGTACGAATTCCTGTTCGAAGGCACGGAGCATCTATCCGGTCCTAACTTCGAGGCGGAGCGTGCTACCTTCCAGGTGCTGCGTGATGGCGCCTTCGTGCGCGAGTTGCATCCGGAGAAGCGCATCTATACCGCGAGTCGCACACCCTCTACCGAGATGGCGATCGATGCAGGCTTTACGCGTGACCTGTTCATTACCCTCGGCGAGGAGCGCGACTCCGGGGCATGGTCTATGTCCTTGTACATCAAGCCATTCGTGCGTTGGGTTTGGTTAGGCGCGATTCTCATGGCGATGGGCGCAATTGTCGCGGTGACAGATAAGCGCTACCGCCGCCTGAAGACGAAGACCTTAGAGAGAGAGGCTGCGAGCGACAAGACTATGCAGCCGGTTTCTTCATAATCGAAAGTGAAGGATAGAATATGCCCAGATTAAAACTGTTTATTCCGGTTATCGTATTCCTCGCACTCGCGGTGATGCTGTGGCGTGGTCTATACCTAGATCCGCGCACGCTGCCATCGGTGTTGATCGACAAGCCCTTGCCGGAGTTCTCACTGCGGACCGTCGAGTTGGGCGACAGGGTGTTAGGCAAGGCGGATCTTCCCGATGAACCGTTTCTGTTGAACATCTGGGGCAGCTATTGCCTGCCTTGTCTGCAAGAGAATCCTATCCTGATGGCCGCGGCGCGCGATGATCTCGTGCCGATCGTCGGAGTGAACTACAAAGACAAATTAAATCTAGCGCAGTTGTGGCTGGAGGATAATGGTTCTCCCTTCGAGTTCAGCATCTTGGATGAGAGCGGCCGGCTTGGTATCGACCTCGGCGTTTATGGGGCACCGGAGACCTTTGTTGTCGACGGCAATGGGGTGATCCGCTATAAGCACATCGGGGTCATTGACTATGAGACCTGGGAAGACGAGATCATGCCGGCGATAGCGGCGGTGAAGGCGGAGTCCAGACAGTGATGATCAAGTCACTATTCGGCGTGAGCGCCGCAGCGCTGTCACTCCTAATCCTGTTCGGCGTAAGCTTAGGCTTGCAGGGGGTCTCGATGAGCGCCCACGCCGCCGTCGATACCTTCGAATTCGCCACCGAGGAACAGCAGCAACGCTTTCGCAGGATGTCTGACGAGTTTCGCTGCCCTATGTGCCAGAACACCAGCCTAACCGGCTCCAATGGTGGAGTGGCCGAGGATTTGCGTCGCGAGATATATCTGATGATTTCCGATGGCAAGACAGACGAGGAGATCGAGCAGTTCATGTTCGAGCGCTATGGCGACTTCGTGTTCTACAAGCCACGCCTGCAGTGGACGACTATATTGCTGTGGTTTGGCCCCTTACTATTTTTCCTCGTGGGCGGGTGGTTGATTCTCGGAATCGTCCGCCGTGCCAAGCCACAGGAGAAAGAGCCGGTCGTTTTAAACAAAGAAGAGCAGGAACGCTTGCGCGATCTGCTCGACACGGTGAAGGATCGCGACTGAGTTATTGGCTCGGTCTGTCCCGCACGTCACAATCATTGAGTATCCCGGTTCAGGCGCATCGCGCACCGACCGGCGAGTTCAGGGGGTCTTTTGTTCTGGTACTTCGCTGCAGCGCTGCTGATTTTAGCGGCATCATTCATTCTAATACCACTGTGGAAATTTAGTCAGAGTGGTGACTCTTCCCGCGCTCGCCGAGAGCGCACCAACCTGCTGATCTTCAAAGAACGCATGTCGGAGCTCGAGGCCGATTTGGCTCTGGGTAATCTGGAGCAGGAGAATTTCGACGCACTCCAGCATGAGTTAGAACGCAGCCTATTGAGCGACGTGGAATCCACGTCAGCCGCCTCCGCGCAGGAACGGCAGCAAGACGGCAGTTGGCGCAGTGCATCACGACTAGTGCCGCTAGCCCTGCTGCTGATTATCGTGCCGCTGAGTGTCGTCTTGTATCGTACCTGGGGCTTCCAAGATGAGTTGGCACTCGCCCAGTTATACGAGCGCACCCGCGATAGTGTCGACAATCCACAGGAAGCGCGTGACCTAGTCTTCAGTCTCGGCGAGATCATCGAGAGCGACAGGGAGAATGGCTGGGCCTGGTATTTCATGGCGCAGAATCTCGTCAATCTTGGCCAGTTCCCGCAGGCCTCTATGGCGCTGGAACGGGCCGGAGAGTATATCGAGGAGCCGCAAGACCGAGTGGTCGTGATGAGCCAGTACGCCTTCCTCGAATACATGTTGGCCGAACAGCAGCTGACCGAGAAGGTGCAGGGCATCATCGACCAGACTCAAAGGCTGGATCCTAATCAATTGTTGATTCTGCAGATTCTAGGAATGGACGCCGAGCAGCGCGCAGATTACCAGTCCGCTATTACCTATTGGCGTAGGATGTTGCAGCTGACCCCTCCTGGCGAAGAGGCGCAGTTGTTGCAAGGCATGATCGCCAATGCCCAGCAGCAGATGACGGCGACGGATCGTCAAGAAGCGGTGGCTGGAGATGGTCCTCGCATCGATGTGGAGGTCTCTATCGCAGCGGGCCTGGACTTAGACCCGAATACCCGTGTCTTCATCTCGGCACTCGAGTTGAATGGTCGCGGCCAACCTTTGGCGGCCGAGGTACTTACGGTGGGGGATCTGCCTACCACGGTCACACTCGACAATGGCGATGCGGTTGGGCCTTTCAATATTTCCTCGGCGGAAATGATCTATATTGTGGCCACAGCCTCCTCCAGCGGGAGCGCGAATGTTCAGGCCGGCGATTATCAGAACCGGACCGAGGGCTTCGCCCACTCTAATCAGAACGCGGTCATCCGCCTAGAGATCTCTGAGGTAGTGCAATAGTAGTGCCTTAGCAGCGCCATGCATGGCGCTCATCTGTTTATACTCGAGCGCTGGATGCGCGGGAGGCCGGCGGGATCGACAACAGCGCAGTGCTTCACAGACGAAAAACCAAGGTTTCCGCGCAGCCTCAAGGGGCTGCGCGGGATCGAATCAGAACAGAATAACAGCAAGAAAGGGGGCTGATATGTTTGGAATCATGATGGATAAGCAATTGAATATTGCGGATATCCTCGAGTACGCGGCGATTTACAATACCGATGCGGAGATCGTCACCAATACAGTGGAGGGCGGATATCATCGCTACGGTTATGACGACGCGCTGCTGCGCAGCAAGCAACTCGCCAATGCCCTGCGCGCCCTAGGGGTAGAGCAGGGCGACCGTGTGGCCACTCTGGCCTGGAATACCCATCGCCATTTCGAACTCTACTATGCCGTCTCGGGCATGGGCGCCGTCATCCACACCATCAATCCACGGCTGTTCGCCGAACAGATCATCTACATCATCAATCACGCCGAGAATGAGTGGGTGTTTGTCGACCTGACCTTCGTGCCTGTGCTTGAGGCCGTACAGTCGCACATCGGCGGGGTGAAGGGCTTTATCGTGATGACCGATGCGGCGCATATGCCCGAGTCGTCGCTGCCCAATCTGATGTGCTATGAGGACTTGCTCAGCGCTCAGAGTGACGAGTTCGAGTGGCCTGCGTTCGACGAGAATTTGGCCGCGGGCCTGTGCTATACCTCCGGCACCACTGGGAACCCGAAAGGGGTGATGTACTCCCACCGCTCGACTGTATTGCACGCGATGTCCTCGTGCCGTGCATCGGCCTTGAATCTGGGCCCCATGTCGCGCGTATTGCCAGTAGTGCCCATGTTCCATGTGTGCGCCTGGGGCATTCCCTATGCAGCGCCGATCGCGGGCTCTAGCATCCTGTTTCCTGGGGCGGGCATGGATGGCGCGTCTCTGTATGGGCTGATCGATGGCGAGAAAGCCACGGCCCTGCTGGGGGTGCCCACTGTATGGCTTGGCCTGCTCAATTACATCGAATCGGTGCAGGGCAATCTGGATACTGTGGAGAGTGTCGTCATCGGAGGTTCGGCCGCGCCGCGTTCCATGATGGAGAAGTTCAGCGAGGTCTACGACGTGTTCCCGATTCATGCCTGGGGCATGACCGAGATGAGCCCGATGGGCAGCCTCTGTGCGATGACGCCTTATTTGAAGAACGCGGACAAAGAGGCGCGTATGCGCATCCAGTCTAAGCAGGGCCGCGCGGTGTTCGGCGTGGAGATGCGCATTGTCGACGACGAGGACCTGCCCCTGCCACACGACGGCAAGACCTTCGGCAAACTCATGGTCAAGGGCCCGTGGGTGGCCAGCGGCTATTATAAGAACGATGACCGCAGCGCCTTCAGAGGAGGGTGGTTCGACACCGGCGATGTGTCCACCATCGACCCGATGGGCTATATGCAGATCGTGGACCGCAGCAAAGACGTCATCAAGTCGGGCGGGGAATGGATCAGCTCTATCGAGCTGGAGAATTTCGCGGTAGGCCATGCAGGGGTCGTCGAGGCTTGCGTGGTCGGCATCGCACACCCGAAATGGGACGAGCGGCCATTACTATTGATCGTCTGCAAGGAAGGGTCTTCCTGCACTAAAGAGGATATAATCGCGTATCTCACCGATAAAGTGGCGAAATGGTGGCTCCCAGACGATGTTGTGTTTGTCGAGTCCCTTCCCCATACTGCTACGGGAAAGCTGCTTAAAACCGAAGTACGCGCAAAGTTCGAGAACCACTATCAAACGCAATAACGCTCCACGCGAGCCGGGTTACTAATGAAAGATACGCAGACCTTTCCAGATGCGCTCATCGACGACTTCGGTCGTCGAGTGGACTATATCCGCCTATCGGTTACGGATCGCTGTGACTTTCGCTGTGTGTATTGCATGACCGAAGACATGACCTTCCTGCCGCGCGATCAGGTGCTGTCTCTGGAGGAGATCTATCTGGTCGCACAGGCCTTCACCGAGCTTGGCGTCAATAAGATCCGCCTCACCGGTGGCGAACCCTTGGTGCGCAATAACGTGATGTCGCTGATCGAACGGCTAGGTAAGTTAGAGGGCTTGAAGGAGTTGCTGCTCACCACTAATGGTTCGCAGTTGGACAAGTTCGCAGGGCCCCTGCATGCCGCCGGGGTCAATCGCATCAATATCAGCATCGATAGCCTCGATGCCGAGCGTTTTCAGCGTATCTCGCGTGTCGGCAAGCTAGACAAAGTGCTGGCGGGCATTGACGCGGCGCGGGCGCAGGGTTTCGAGCGGATTCGCCTGAATGCCGTCATCATGAAAGGCTATAACGACGATGAGGTCTTAGCCCTGACCGAATATGCCTTGGATCGTGACGTGGACATCGCCTTCATCGAGGAGATGCCGCTGGGTAATGCGTCGGATCACGACAGAGAGAGTACGGTCTGTAGCAATGACTGGGTGCGCGAGGTAATCGCCGGGCACTTCGACCTGATCTCCAGTGCCGAGACCACCGCGGGGCCCTCGCGCTACTATCAGGTAGCGGGCAAGCGCAGCCGCATCGGCTTCATCTCGCCGGTGAGCCATAATTTCTGTGCCGATTGTAATCGCGTGCGGGTTACCGTGGAGGGTCGCCTCCTGTTGTGCCTAGGCAACGAGCATTCGGTGGACCTACGCGCGGTAATGCGTGACAGCGGCGGTGATATCGTTGCCCTGAAGAAGGCGATCGTGGCATCGATGGCATTGAAGCCCGAGCGCCATTATTTCTATGATAAAGAACATGAACAGCCAGTTCGCCTCATGAATATGACTGGCGGCTGATCTCCGCTACAATTTATCCCAATATTTATCAGCCCTGCCAAGCCGCTCATGTGCTTGCTATGGCGGATACCCTCGCGCACACAAAGAGACCATCATGCCCAACTCACACGCCGATAAGCACGCCACTTTCACCCCTATTCGTATCGCCATCGTTACCGTCTCAGATACACGTACCGAGGACACCGACAAGTCCGGTCAGTACCTCGTCGAGAGTGTTAGCGCTGCGGGTCACACGCTGGTTGAGAAGCGTATCGTCAAGGACGACACCTATAAGTTACGCGCGGTCGTCGCTGCCCATATTGCCGACGATAGCGTGCAGGCGGTCTTGCTCACTGGCGGTACCGGTTTTACGTTCCGAGACAATACCGTCACGGCCGTCACCCCGCTATTGGATATGCATATCGAGGGCTTCGGGGAATTGTTTCGCGCTCTATCTCATGCCGAGATCGGCTGTTCGACCATTCAATCCCGAGCGTTTGCGGGACTGGCCAATGGCACTATCGTGTTCTGTATGCCGGGCTCGCCCGGTGCCTGTAAGACGGCATGGGAGGGCATAGTGGCGCAGCAATTGGATAGCCGGCACAAGCCTTGTAATTTCGTGGACAAGCTGAAGAAGGTCTAGTTGTTTGATAAGAAAGAGATTGATCTAGGAGGGAGTGGGGCTGGATCGGTCTAAAACAAAAACCCGTCGTAAAAGTAAGACTGTGTAGTCACACTTGTACGGCGGGTTTAGTAATTACGGGATAGCTGTTCTGGTTTAATAGCATATGCGTTTCCCTAGTCGAATAATGGGGTAAACCCTTAGGTCGACTTGAATTACGCAGTCGCGATCATCGTCAGAACTGGCACAGCAACGGCTGCTGCAACAACTGCGACGGAAATTAGGACTGCACGTGCATTGATGAATACTTCGCTCATTTATAAGCTCCTTGTAAGGTTTTGGGTAAGTGTTACTGCTCTCTATCTCAGCAACGGGGCGTATGGTAACACATATGTGGGTATAGGTAACAAATATTTCCAGTGTGATTTATCGTAACAAGTGTGCTATTCGTCGCACTTTTGGCAGATGACATAAACAAGGCGGTTTCATGGACACAGAGCAAGGCGAGCAAGAGTCGGCAACGGCGCTGCGTGGGCAAGTAGTGGCGGTGCCAGAGACCCGACAGCTGGATATTCTGGTGGAGCTGCTGGCTAATCGTGGCGCCACGGTGCGCCGCGTGCCACTAGTCTCCATTCTCGATGCCCCCGATGCGCAGCCGATAGAGGCGTGGTTGCATGACTTTATCGCTACCCCCCCAGACTACTTGATCGTTCTGACCGGTGAGGGCTTACGGCGCCTGTTAGGCTTCGCGCAGCGTGCCGGTTGCGAGGCGGAGTTTATCGAGGCGCTTAGGCAGGTGTGCAAGATCTGTCGCGGGCCTAAGCCTGGACGCGCGCTCAAAGAGATCGGACTAAAGCCCGATATGCTGGGTAAGGCTCCGACCACACCCGGTATCATCGAGGCGCTGCAGGAGTTGCGTTTGGAGGGCAAGCGCGTCGCGGTGCAGCTCTATGGCGAGGAGCCGAACCTGCTGTTGATGGACTACTTGCAGGGGCGCGCTGCCATAGGCATTGCGGTTGCGCCCTATGTCTATGCGCCACGCGCCGATGAGGACAAGGTGCTCGAGCTGATCGAGGCGCTAGCCGGCGGCGAGATCACCATGATGACCTTCACTAGTCAGCCACAATACTCGCGGCTGCTAGAGGTGGCCAAGCGCCATCATAAGGAAGAGCTCCTGCACGAGGGGCTGGCCCGGGTCCATGTGGCGGCCATCGGTCCGGTGGTAGGCGAGCAGTTGCGAGGGGCGGGCGTCGAGGTGGCGGTCATGCCGGAATCGCTGTTTTTTATGAAACCCATGGTGACCGAGTTGGTGAAACTCGTGCGCCGCAGTAATCCCTAGGCTGTGCCTAGGGCCGATCGGAATCCGAGGAAGTAGACTTATGCGAATCATGACCCTGAACTGTAATGGCATCCGCGCCGCGGCGAAGAAGGGTTTCTTCGACTGGCTCAAGACCTGCGATGTGGACGTGGTATGCCTGCAAGAGACCAAGGCGCAGATCGATCAGCTGGGCGACGAGATGTTCTCCCCGGCCGGCTTCCATTGCTATTATTTCGACGCCGTGAAGAAAGGCTATTCGGGCACGGCCCTGTATAGCCGGGTCAAACCCGATCGCGTGATCAAGGGCTTGGGCTTCGCTTTGGCCGATGAGGAGGGGCGTTATATTCAAGCCGATTTCGGCAAGCTAAGCGTGGCCTCGCTCTATCTGCCCTCCGGTTCCAGCGGGGAGGAGCGTCAGCTGCGCAAGTTCGCGTTTATGGAAGAGTTCATGGCCCATATGCGGCGGCTGAGCGAAGATGGGCGCGAGTATATTGTGTGCGGCGATTGGAATATCTGCCACAAGGAGATCGACTTGAAGAACTGGAAACCGAACCAGAAGAACTCGGGTTTCCTGCCGGAGGAGCGCAGTTGGCTCGACACACTCTACGACGAGGTGGGTTTCGTCGACGGCTTTCGCCTCAAGAACAAGGAGGCGGAGCAATACAGTTGGTGGTCCTCACGCGGGCAGGCGCGAGCGAAGAATGTCGGTTGGCGACTCGATTATCATGTGATCACACCCGCCTTGGCTGATAAGGTAGAGGCGGCGGAAATTTACACCGAGCAGCCATTCTCAGACCACGCGCCGGTGACTTTGCAATACGGGATGAAATTATGAAGGGTTTGAATGCAATCGTGTGGCGCATGGCGCTGCTACTAATGGCTGCCGCGTTCGCGGTGCAGGGCGCCTCTGCGCAGGATTTGAAGGCGTCGATTGTCACCGATAAGGGAGTGATCGAGATTGAGCTGAACGAGCGCGCGGCCCCAACCTCGGTGGCGAACTTCGTGAATCTGGCCGAGCGTGGCTTCTACGATGGCCTGAACTTCCATCGCGTGGAGCGCAATTTCGTCATCCAGGGGGGCGATCCCCGTGGCGATGGCTCCGGCGGGCCGGGCTATCAGTTCACTGGAGAGATGTTGCTCAAGCATACTCGTCCGGGCACCTTGTCGATGGCCAATAGTGGCTTGGGCACCGATGGCAGCCAGTTCTTCTTGACCCTAGTGCCAACTCCGCATCTGGACGGCAAACACTCGGTGTTTGGCCGGATCAGCAGCGGCTTAGAAACGGTCTATAAGATCAACAAGGGGGATGTCATTCGCAGCGTCACGATCAGCGGTGATACTGCGGCGCTAAAGGCACGCAAGAAGGCAGACCTAGATAAGTGGAATGCGCTTCTGGATCAAGGCTTTCCGGATCTGCGCCCCGCCATGCCTTAGCGTTTAGGCTCAGGGCAGGACTTTCTTGAAGGGCTTTACGGTGACTTTGCTGTAGACGCCCGCGGCCACATAGGGGTCGGCATCGGCCCAGCTGCGTGCGGCCTCTAGTGACTCAAACTCCGCAATAATCACGCTACCGCTAAAACCGGCCTCGCCCGGGTCTTCGGAATCGATGGAGGGGTGCGGGCCGGCCACTACCACACGGTTGGCGGCGTGCAGTTCCTGCAGCCTCGCGAGATGGGCGGGTCTAGCCTGCGCGCGCAGAGGTAAACTGTTGGGGACGTCCTCGGAGATAATGGCGTAGAGCATGGGTAATATCCTTTCGTAAACTTTACTAATAACAGGGGCTAATCATAATCGATTTGTGTTTAGCAGTCTGTTATTGTTCGCCCGCGAGCCAATCCAAGACTTTGGCAAGCGTCTGTAACTTGTTAGGAATTATTGAAATATCATGGCGCAAACACTCGAAATACACGCAGAAAATCCAGAGGCACGACTCATCAAACAGGCCGCCAAGGTGCTGCTCGATGGCGGCGTGATCGTCTACCCGACGGATTCGACCTATGCCCTCGGCTGCCACATCGGGGATAAGGGGGCGTTGGAGCGCATCCGGCGCATCCGCCAGCTGGATGACCGCCACAATTTCACGCTGGTATGTGCCGATCTGTCGGCGATCGCGACCTATGCGAAGGTGCCAAACAGCGCCTATCGACTCCTGAAAGCCTACACGCCAGGGCCATACACGTTCATCTTGTCGGCAACGCCAGAGGTGCCGCGTCGTCTTATGCATCCGAAGCGCAAGACCATCGGGCTGCGAGTGCCAGACAGCGTAGTGGCGCAGGCTCTAATCGCGGAGCTAGGGGAGCCGATCATGAGCACGAGCTTGATTCTGCCGGGTGACGACCTGCCGTTGTCAGAGATCTACGACATCGAGGATCGGGTGGGCAACCTAGTGGACCTAATCATCCAGAGCGGCTCCTGCGGAATACAGGCAACCACTGTCATCGACCTAGTGGACGGCAGCGCACAAGTAGTCCGCGTAGGCAAAGGCGACCCAAGCCCCTTCGAGTAAGTTCTAATATTCTTCTTATCTCAATCACCCCGATATGCGAGCCACGAGGGGGAGAGGGATTGCTGGAACCGCCAAAAAACGTAATTCATGTACAGGCTTGACGTGCTCCGTCCAGGCGCCCGACATTCCTGCACTCCCTCTCCCCCCTCGTGGCTCTTGATTCGCAGACAATTGTCGATCTGTGGCTTTGTTCGAGAAGCTAAGTTTCTTGATTCCATCAGTAGCTGTAGTTCTGGGCTATTTCCTGAAATTAGGTGTTCAGAATTCCGCGTTATGTCAGCGCTGGATGTCGGGTGTAGGGGGGCCGGAATGTCGAGTCGCCAGGACGGCGCTCGCCAAGCCTGCACATGGATGTGCGCCCTTTGGCGGTTCCGGAACCCCTACACCCGGCAGCCAGCGCGACCTACGGAGCACACGAGCTCAACCTCATGCGAGCGACCAAAAATAATCGTATTCGACTAGGCCATCTGCGATAATGCCGGTTTTGAAAAATTGGCTATTGTGGAAGGGGTATTGGTTTGTCTAGCACCGTTATGAGACAGCGCGTTTTATCCGGAATGCGCCCTACAGGCAAGCTCCATCTAGGGCATCTGCACGGCGTCCTCAAGAACTGGGTAACTCTGCAGCACCAATACGACTGCTTTTTCTTCGTCGCCGACTGGCACGCCCTCACGACCCATTACGACGACCCCAGTATGCTCGAGGCTAGTGTCTTCGACATGGTTATCGACTGGCTCGCCGTTGGCGTCGATCCAGAGCAATGCGCCATGTTTATTCAGTCTAGGGTCCCCGAACACGCCGAGTTGCATCTGCTGCTCTCCATGATCACCCCCTTGGGCTGGTTAGAACGCGTCCCCAGCTATAAAGATCAGCAAGACAAACTCAAGGACAAGGATCTCGAGACCTATGGCTTCCTCGGCTATCCGCTGCTGCAGAGCGCCGATATCCTCATCTACAAGGCAGGCTCTGTGCCCGTTGGCGCCGATCAGGTCGCCCATGTCGAGCTCACTCGTGAGGTGGCGCGCCGCTTCAACCATATGTTTGGCCGCGAGCCCGATTTCGCCGAGCGCGCGCAGGCCGTGATCAAGAAGATGAGCAAGCAGGCAGGGCGTGACTATAAGGCGCTGTGCACCGCCTATCAGCAACAAGGTCTGCAGGAAGCTCTGCTGTCCGGTCGCGAGCTCCTCGCCGCGCAGCAGAACCTATCGCTAGGCGATAGAGAACGCCTACAGGGTTTCCTGGAGGGCGGCGGCAAGTCTATCTTGGTGGAGCCACAGGCCCTGCTTACGCCAGCGTCTAAGATGCCAGGCCTGGACGGACAGAAGATGTCCAAATCCTATAGCAATACGATCGCGTTGCGTGAGCCCATCGATCAGGTCAACAAGAAGATCTCGACGATGCCGACGGACCCAGCGCGTGTGCGCAGGACCGACCCGGGCACGCCGGAGAAGTGCCCCGTGTGGCAGCTCCACGAAGTCTATTCGGACGCCGCCATTAAGGAGTGGGTCCAGCAGGGTTGTCGCAGTGCCGGGATCGGTTGCCTAGAGTGCAAGCGCCCCGTGATCGATGCCGTTATCGCCGAGCTGCAGCCGATACAAGTGCGCGCCAGCGAATACGAAAAGAATCCCGATGCGGTGAAGGCTGTGCTGGAGAAGGGCCGCGCAGCGGCACGTGAAACCGCCGGCCAAACCATGCAAGATGTTCGTCAGGCCATGGGCCTGAACTATAGGTAAGTCCAAACCGATGCAAGACGATCAGCAAGCAGAGAAGAGTTCAGCAGAAGCAGTGGATGCCGCAGTCGCACCCGCCGAGCACGCTGCTGGGCGTCGTCTCGGCAAGATGCGGGGTGCGGGCATCGCCGTGGGCGAGGGAGAGTCCGACACGGCGCAGCAGGAAATGCCCTTCGCCTATGTCGACGGCAAGGCCTATACCGATTTGCCCCTGGATCTGTATATTCCGCCGGACGCACTCGAGGTCTTTCTAGAGGCCTTCGAGGGGCCGCTGGATCTGCTGCTCTATCTCATTAAGCGTCAGAACATCGACATCCTCGACATCAATGTTGCGGACATCACCGATCAGTATATGGCCTATGTCGACCTGATGGAGGCTAGCCAATTCGAACTGGCCGCCGAGTATCTGGTGATGGCGGCGATGCTCGCCGAGATCAAATCGCGCATGTTGCTGCCCCGCAGCAGTGCCGACGAAGAGGACGAGGAAGATCCGCGTGCGCAGCTGATCAGGCGTCTGCAGGAGTACGAGCGTTATAAGCAGGCTGCCGAGGACTTGGATGAGATTCCCCGCCTCGAGCGCGATGTGTTTACCGCCGATGCGCATACCCCGCCCATGGAGCGTAACGCACCCGAACCCGACGTCGATCTTAAGGATATTCTTATTTCCCTGGCGATGGTGTTGCGCCGCGCCGATATGTTCGAGCGCCACCATGTGCAGCGCGAGACCTTGTCCACGCGCGAGAAGATGTCAGAAATTTTAGTCCGACTCTCCAGCCATCACTTCGTCCCGATGGTGTCGTTGCTGATGCGAGAGGAGGGGCGTCTGGGCGTCGTAGTGACCGTATTGGCGGTCATGGAACTGCTCAAGGACTCCCTGATAGAGATAGTCCAGACCGAAGATTTTGGTCCCATCCATTTGAAGGCAAGAACTGAATGAGCGAGAACAACAACACACTCAAACAGATTATCGAAGGCTTATTGCTCGCTGCGGGCAAGCCCCTGTCGGTATCGGCAATCGCAGAGGTATTCCTAGAGGAGCAACGCCCTAGCGATGAAGAATTACGTGAGGCACTAGCACAGATTGCGTTGGACTGTGAGGGTCGTGGTTTCGAGCTCAAAGAGGTCGCCTCGGGGTTTCGTTTTCAGGTGCGCCAAGAGCTCAGTGAGTGGATATCGCGACTCTGGGAAGAGAAGCCGCAGCGCTACACGCGCGCCATGCTCGAGACGCTCGCCCTCATTGCCTATCGTCAGCCGATCACTCGTGGCGACATCGAAGAGATTCGTGGCGTGAGCGTGAGCTCGACCATCGTGCGCACGCTCCTCGATCGCGAATGGGTGCGAGTAGTGGGGCATCGTGATGTGCCTGGCCGCCCGGCGATGTTCGCCACCACGCGGCAGTTTTTGGACTATTTCAATCTCAAGAGTCTGCAAGACCTGCCGCCGCTGTCCGAGATTCGCGACCTAGATAAGCTCAACCCAGAGCTCGCCTTGGAGGACGACGATCTTGCCGGCATGCGCGTCTTGGATCTGCCCAGCGAAGTAGAAGAGCGCGACCTCGATGACGAGGATGATGACGCTCGCGATGAGCAAGACGAACAGGACTTGATCGATGAGAACGAGGCGATCGCCTTGGCGAAACGACCTCTGGACGAGATTCTGGGCGTGGGCCAATTCAATAAGCATGTAGAGGAAGAGCAGAGCCCCGAACAAGAGGACGGCGAGCCGAGCAGCACAGATAAAGAGTAGTAACGGGCGAGCCGATACGCGGCTCCCAATTCATGTCGAGAGACAGCAGAGGCAATGATGGACGAGAAATTACAGAAGGTATTAGCGCGGGCAGGCTTTGGGTCGCGACGCGAATTAGAAGAGTGGATCAAGCAGGGCCGCGTGAAGATCAACGGCGAGGTCGCCACGATTGGCGATCGCGTTCACAAGAGCGACGCGATCCTCGTCGATGGCAAGAAGGTCAATCCCAATAGTGCGGTGGCAGAGATGCAACGCGTGCTGCTATATAACAAACCCGAAGACGAAATCTGTTCCCGCAAAGACCCCGAGGGTCGTCCCACCGTATTCGATAAACTCCCTAAGATTACCCATGGCCGATGGGTCGCGATCGGGCGCCTGGATATCAATACCAGTGGCCTGCTCTTGTTTACCACCGACGGCGAACTGGCCAACCGACTGATGCATCCCTCGTCCAATGTCGACCGCGAATACGCCGTGCGCGTGATGGGCGATATCAGCGAGGAGGTGATCAGGAATTTGACCAAGGGCGTGATGATTGACGATCATCTGTGTCGCTTCACCGACGTGCAATTCTTTGCGGGGGAGGGGGCCAATCGCTGGTATCACGTAGTGCTGATGGAGGGGCGTAACCGCGAGGTGCGTCAGCTTTGGGAGTCCCAAGGCATCCGTGTGAGCCGTCTGAAACGCGTGCGCTATGGCCCGATTTTCATTCCTAGCAAAGTAAAACGGGGCGAGTTCTATGAACTGCCCCGTGACGAGATGGGCCTGCTCTACAAGGCCGTGAATCTAAATCTCAACGCGCGCCCCCGTAAGGTTGCGCCGACACGCCGTTAACTGTGGATTAGATTGCCGCCGCGCTTCTTGGCATTGTTCAATGCCTTGCCGGCGCGGTCGATCAAACTCGCGCTCGAGTCCGTACCCGTCAACACCGCCATGCCTACGCTAAGTGTCAATTTCTGTACATCCTGATTGTCTTCCACCAGCACCAGATCGTGAGCGCTCTCGGAGATCCGCTTCGCCATAATATGGGCGCCGGCGCGATCGGTATTGCTCAGAATCGCCATGAAAGTGCCCGATTCACAGCGATACACGCCGTCGGTAGTGCGCGAGAGTTTTACTATGCGTTGTGCCAGATCTGTCATGGCGAGCTTGGACTGCTTGATTAGAGCCTTGCTGGCAGTTTTGCCTAAGCTGTCCACTTCGATCATGAGCACCGATAGCGCCTGGTTGTGACGTTTCGCTAGGTCGATCTCTCGCTCTAGGTCGCCCATCATGTGCACCTTGTTGCCGATGCCAGTGACGGGGTCGGCGAACGCTGCCTTAGTGGCGGCGCTGAAGCGCAAGGCATTGCGCAGTGGGTGGATCAGAGGCGAGAGCAGCGTTTCTAGAATGCTCAGTTCTTTTTCCGTGAATTTCTTGCCGCGCTTGAAGACGATCTCGCCGAGATTGTCCTCGTTGGTAATTAGTCGATAGCCGCAGCTGTGAGAGGCTTGTTTGGCGATCGCTGCGGTGACATTGGCCTCATCGTTAATATAGTGAATGCCATCTAGGCGCACGACGGTGCTCACTCTTTCGAGGAAAATACTCAGTAGCACATTCAGATCGAGCGAAGTTTGTAGCACCTCGGTGAGTTGCATCTTGAGATCATGCTTATCACCAATGAACGCTTCGGTATGCAATATCTGCTTCGACTTGTCGGCGTTAGCCTCAGACTGCATCTTTGCATGTACGGAGACGACCATGTTTTACCCCTTTATAGCGTCGCTATTGTTAGTTCGTTTCTTTAGAGCCCGATGACCTTATTGCCACCTTCGCTCTTGATCAGGTACAGAGCCTTGTCGGCGCGCGTGAACATGGTCTCCGCGCTGTCTTGCTCGGAGAATGCGGTCAGGCCGATGCTTACAGTGGTGTGAATCAAATCATCCCCAAATTGCAGCTGCTGGGTGTCGAATGATTTGCGCAGGCGCTCGGCAATGACGAGCGCGCCGTCTGCATTGGTGCGGTTGAGCAGTATGACAATCTCGTCGCCACCGTAACGGAAGGTGAGGTCGGTATTGCGATTGATCTTGTTGATGATGGCGACGAGGTGCTTGATGACGGCATCGCCGGCACTGTGGCCGAAGGTGTCGTTCACGTGCTTGAACCTGTCGATGTCCATGACCAGTATCGACAGCGGCTGCTTGAAACGGCTGGCAAGATTGATCTCGCGCTCCAATGCATTGTTCAGCGCGATGCGGTTGCCCGCACCGGTCAATGGGTCGGACAAAGAGGCCATCACCGCTTCGCGATAGGAGAGCGCGTTACGCAGTGGGCAGATCAAGGCGCTGAGCATGACCTCGATAGCCTGAAGATTCTGGTCAGAGAAACGGGTGTTGCGATAGAACACGATCTCGCCGAGATGATCGTTCGCGGTAATGAGTCGATAGCCACAGCTATGGGAGGCTTTGCGGCCGGTAACCGACTGCAAGCGCTGATTCTCATTGATGTACTGGAGCCCATCCAATTCCACGCTCGGCTTTATTTCCGCGAGGAATAGCTGTAGCAACTGCTCGATATCCAGAGTGGTCTGCAGGCTCGAAGCCATACGATAGCGGCGCTCGCTGTAGTCCTCGCGAACGGACTCGCTTGGAGGCGTCTGCTGCGCTTTGCTCAGGCTCAGTCGGGCACTGTTGAAATCAATGGTGTTCGATGTTTGCAGTGGCGTAGCCATTCGGATGTTTGCTCCCTCAGTCTCTTTTCTGTCTAAAACGACAGGCTCGGCAATCTGCATCCTGATTGATGCGACGCTAAGCTGCTAAAGCGAGTATCATGCCAACATGAGGTGGGTATCTATAAAAGTATTTAAAAACAAATACTTATATAGAGTTTGAGGGGTTTGGAGGGGGCTGTGCGGCAAAGATTTAATTGCCGCTTAGGCCGGAAAAAGCGGCAATTTTTGTCGCTTGCCGCGATTGCCGCTGACTCATAGTCGGTTTTTTGACGCCCAGAGCAGCAAAATAGGCTGCATTGTTGACATAAGGGCTGAGGGTTAGGCTTTTAGTGCTTCTCCGGTGATTCCCGCGCTGTCATCACCCATGAGATAGAGGTATAGCGGCAGTTTGTCCTCTGCTGTGGGGAGGTTTTCGGGGTTCTCCGCCGGGTAAGCGTCTTTGCGCATATTGGTGCGGGTGGCGCCGGGGTCGATGCTGTTGACGCGCACCTTGCTGGTCTGCCGCAATTCGTCGGCTAGCACCTGCATCAAGCCCTCCACTGCGAACTTGCTCACGGCGTAGGCTCCCCAATAAGCCCGGCCCTTGCGACCGACGCTGGAGGAGGTAAACACCACGCTTGCGCTAGGGGCCGCTTGCAGGGCTGGCAGTAGTGCGCGGCTCAATGCATAGGCTGCGTTCACGTTGATCTGCATCACCTTCATCCAAGCCTCGTGAGGATAAAACTCGATAGGGGCACGGGGGCCTAGGACGGCGGCGTTGTGGAGCAGGCCGTCGAGGCAAGCGAACTGCTCAACGATCGTGGCCCCGAGTACGCGAAAGTCTTCCTCGGTCGCGTGTTGCAGGTCCATTGGGTGGATGATCGGCTCGGGATAGCCCGCAGCGGTGATCTCGTCGTAGAGGGCCTCGAGCTTGCTGGTGGTGCGGCCGAGGAGGATCACTGTAGCGCCATGCTTGGCGAAGCTCAATGCGGCGGCCTTGCCGATGCCGTCGCCGGCGCCGGTGACCATTATTGTCTTACCCTTCAAGAGCGCGGGAGGGGCGATGTAGTGTTCCATGGGGCTGTCCTTCTATCTCTGCTTGTAGCGATTAGGTGCGTGAATTATTGGCTAGCTGTGCGCTGATGAGCTCGACGCTATCGACGATTAAGTCTGCCTGCCACTGTTCGACCGGCGGGCTTTCGGGCAGGTAGCCGTAGCGCACGGCAATGGTAAACATGCCCGCGGCCCGGCCGGCATCGATGTCTCGCGGGTGATCCCCGACGTAGATGGCATCGCGCGGGTTGATCTCGAGTTGCTTGCAGGCCAGAAGCAGGGGCTCCGGGTGAGGCTTGCTAAGCGTCACGTGGTCTGGGCAGATCAGTGTGCTGCAGCGCGTCGAGAGTCGAAGACTCTCGAGTAGTGGGCGGCTAAAACGTTCCGGTTTATTGGTTACGATGCCCCACGGGACGCCGGCCTGTTCCAGCTGTTGCAGCAGGGCGTCCATCCCGGGATAGAGCGTGGCCTTCGTCGCTAGAATGCGTTCGCTGTAGAGGGCGAGTAGGGAATTTAGCCGCGTTTCGAAATCCGGATGACCTGACTGGATAGCGAAGGCCAGCTCGACCAAGGCGCGGGCGCCATTGGAGACGGTCTGATGAATGGCCGAGAAGGGGATGGCGGGCAGCCCCGCCTGCTCGGTCATTTGACTCACGACGTCGGCAAAGTCGGCCGCGGTATCGAGCAATGTTCCGTCTAGGTCGAAGAGCACGGCTTTGACTGAGGTCGGGAACGCTGTACTCATGCTGGGCTACTGGCGTTGGTGTCGGCGGGACTGGTGAAGTGGCCCAGATAATTGACGTCGACATTGCTCTCGAGCGAGTAGCGCTTGCTGATAGGGTTATAGGCCATGCCGGTCAGCTCTCCAGATTCGAGCCCGTAGTGTCGCGTCCACGACAGTAACTCGGATGGCTTGATGAATTTAGCATAGTCGTGCGTGCCCTTGGGCAGCAGATTCAGGACGTATTCGGCGCCCAGAATTGCGAACACATAGGCCTTCGGGTTGCGGTTGATGGTGGAGAAGAATAGATGCCCGCCGGGTTTGACGAGCTTCGTGCAGGCCCGCACGATCGCCTCTGGATCCGGCACGTGCTCAAGCATCTCCAGGCAGGTGACCACATCGAAACTGGCCGCCTCGCGCTCGGCCATCGCCTCGGCGGAGATCTTCTCATAGTGAATCTCGAGGCCACTCTCGAGCTGGTGCAGCTTGGCTACCGCGAGTGAGGCGTCGGCCAGATCGATGGCGGTGACCTTTGCGCCCTGCTGTGCCATGGCTTCGCTGAGGATGCCGCCGCCGCAGCCGATATCGATGACACGTTTGCCCGCGAGATTAATCTTGCTGCTAATAAAACCCATGCGCAGCGGGTTGATCTCATGGAGCGGTTTAAATTCGCTGTGCGGGTCCCACCAACGTGAGGCCAGCGCCTCAAACTTGCGGATCTCGGCATCGTCGTGATTCTTGAATTCGGCCTGCTTGTCTGGATTGTTCATGTGCTTCCTTATACTGGGGCTGAGCCTCAGGAGCGGGTGTCTTTTTGAATGCGTTGCTGCCAGGTCTGCACGGCGCTGCGCAGGGCCTCGACATCGATGCTGGTCAAGCTGCCGGCATCCACCAATAACTTAGCGCCGACCCATACGTGGCTGACCTGCTGGGAATGGGTGCTGTAGACCAGTTGCGAGAGTGGATTATAAAGTGGCAGCGAATTGAGGCCGTCTAGGCGCACCGCAATCATGTCCGCGCACTTGCCTGTCTCCAAGGATCCTATCTGGCTGTCCAGGCCTAAGGCCTTGGCCCCATTGATGGTGGCCATGCGTAAGGCCTGCAGGGCGGGTAGGGCGCTGGCGTCTCCCGCGACAGCCTTGGCCAGCAGCGCGGCTGTGCGCATCTCTGCAAACATGTCCAGGTCATTGTTGCTCGCGGCGCCATCGGTGCCTAACGCCACATTGATGCCTGCGGCCTGAAGCTGTGCCACCGGACAGAAACCACTGGCGAGCTTCAGGTTCGATTCGGGGCAGTGTGCGACGCTGGCGCCGTTGTCGCTCAGCAGCGCGATGTCTGCCTCATTCAGTTGAGTCCCGTGCACGCACAGTAGGCGCGGGGAGATTAGTCCGAGGTCGGCGAGGCGTTGCAGCGGGCGCTTGCCACTACTGGCTACTGCGTCGCTGACTTCCTGTGCGGTCTCGTGTACGTGTATGTGAATAGGGATATCTAGTTCTTCGGCGAAGGTGGCGATTTTCAATAGCGGCGCGTCAGAGACCGTGTAGGGGGCATGAGGACCGAAGGCCACGCTGATCAACGGGTGGTGTCGATATTGGTCATGCAGCGCGGTGGCTTTGCTGATGTATTCCTCTGAGTCCTGTGCCCAGGCGGTTGGGAAGTCGAGCACCGGGCAAGCCATCTGCGCGCGGATGCCGATCTCGCTAGCAGCGCGCGCCGCCTCGTCGGGGAAGAAATACATATCCGCGAAACAAGTGGTGCCGGACAGGAGCATCTCGGCGATGGCCAATTGCGTGCCGTGATAGACAAACTCCGGGGCTACCCAGCGTCCCTCGAGGGGCCAGATATAGTCTTCGAGCCAGGACATTAGCGGCAGATCGTCTGCGGCGCCTCGCAACAGACTCATCGCCGCATGACCATGGGCGTTGACCATGCCGGGCATCAGGACATGTTCGGCTAGGGATATCTGTGTGCTTGCGTCGTACAGCTTAGCGGCCTCGTCACTGGGCATCACGTCGATGATGCGTTCGCCTTTGATAACGACGCAGTGTTCCTCCAGCAGGGCATGGCTGTCTTGGGCCCCAAGCACCCAGCGGGCGTGAACAATTAAATCGACTGACTCGGTGGAGATACTAGGCACCGCGAAGCTCCTTTTGCGAAATTTTTAAGGCCGCGATTATAGCGAAAGCTATGGCAAATAGCCCGTTTCCAAGATTGATCCGATAGCGGCGTAAGTTTGCCTTTAAAAAACGCGTTTAAGGCGGTTTAAGTGCCTGAATTAGTGTCGGTTAGGCATTCGATTGTGATAACATCACTCACTTTTATTGGGAACGAAATTTGCCCGCCTTCCTGCCTGACTAGCTACCTGCTTTACTGCTCGATTGCGTGCAGGGTCCAGCTCGAATTCGGAAGCGAATCGCCCTCCTGAAGCCCCCGGTTTACACCCCCTTAAACGCAGCGCGTGGCAGGAGGATTGTAAGTGCCGAATCTCGACGCCTGGTGCTGTTCGAGCGGGCTTCAGAATGTTCACATCCAATGTTACAGAAGACCACTGTCGTTAAGGGATTAGTGTTTTATGTCTGAATTTGCAAAACAAGTAACGCCGATTTCGCTCGAAGCAGAGATGCGCGAGTCCTATTTGGCGTATGCGATGAGCGTGATCGTGGGCCGAGCCTTGCCGGATGTGCGCGATGGCCTGAAGCCAGTACACCGGCGCGTCTTGTTCGCCATGAATGTCTTGAACAACGACTGGAACAAACCCTATAAGAAATCGGCCCGTGTGGTGGGCGACGTAATCGGTAAGTATCACCCCCATGGCGATAGCGCCGTCTATGACACCATCGTGCGCATGGCGCAGAGTTTCTCCCTGCGCTACACCTTGGTAGACGGACAGGGTAACTTCGGCTCCGTCGACGGCGACTCCGCCGCCGCGATGCGTTATACCGAAATCCGCATGGCCAAGATCGCCCACGACCTGATGGCGGATCTGGACAAAGAGACGGTCGACTTCTCCGATAACTACGATGGCACCGAGAAGATCCCAGACGTATTCCCAACCCAGGTACCCAATCTCCTAGTCAACGGCTCCTCGGGCATTGCCGTAGGCATGGCGACGAATATTCCGCCTCATAATATGCGCGAAGTAGTCGACGCCTGCGTCGCGCTGCTCGATAACGAAGACATCACGATCGACGAGCTGATGGAGCATATCAAAGGACCAGACTTCCCCACCGCCGGCATCATCAATGGCCGCGCTGGCATCGTCGAGGCCTATCGAACGGGTCGTGGCCGCATCTATATGCGTGCCCGCGCCGAGATAATCGACGACCAGAAGACCAATAAGCAAACCATCATCGTCACCGAGATTCCCTACCAGCTGAATAAGTCCCGCCTAATCGAGCGCATCGCCGAACTGGTGAAGGAGAAGAAGCTCGAGGGCATCACCGAGTTGCGCGACGAGTCCGACAAAGACGGCATGCGCATCGTGATCGAGCTGCGCAGGGGCGAGGTGGGCGAGGTCGTGTTGAACAACCTCTACGCACAGACTCAGATGCAGTCGGTATTCGGCATCAACATGGTTGCCCTGGTAGATGGTCAGCCTAAGCTTTTGAATTTAAAAGATATTATAGAGTGCTTCATTCGCCATCGCCGCGAGGTGGTGACGCGCAGAACGGTCTATCTGCTGCGCAAGGCGCGCGAGAAAGGGCATATCCTCGAGGGCTTGGCGGTTGCGCTTGCCGATATCGATGCGGTGATCGCCCTGATCAAAGAGTCGCCCAGCAGTGCCGAGGCGAAAGAGAAACTGATCGCGCGTGCCTGGCGCGGCAACAGCGTCCTACAATTATTGGGTGACGCCGGCGCCGACGCCTGTCGCCCCGATGAATTGCCCGCCGAATTCGGCATGCGTGGCGACGATTACTATCTCTCGCCCGCTCAGGCACAGGCGATTCTGGATCTAAGACTGCACAGGCTGACCGGCCTGGAGCAGGAGAAATTGATCAATGACTACCAAGAGCTGCTGCGCCAGATTGCCGATTATCTCGACATTTTAGGCAGTGAAGACCGACTTTTCTCGGTAGTTCGCGAAGAGCTCGCGCAGGTGCGTGAGAATTACGGCGACGATCGCAAGACCGAAATCACCACCTCTCAGCTCGACCTGTCGATGGAAGATCTCATCACCGAGGAAGACCGTGTGGTCACGATCTCGCGCAGCGGTTATGCGAAGTCACAGCCTCTGGCCGACTATCAGGCGCAGCGTCGCGGCGGCATGGGCCGGGCGGCGGCGTCCGTGAAAGACGAGGATGTCGTCGAGCACCTATTGATCGCCAGCAGCCACGACACGCTGCTGTGCTTTACCAGTACCGGCAAGGTCTATTGGCTGCGCGTATTCAATATTCCATTGGCTAGCCGTATCTCGCGTGGCAAGCCCATCGTGAATATCCTGCCTCTGGAAGAGGGTGAGCACATCACCAGCATGTTGCCGATCCGCGAATACACCGAGGGCTGGCATGTGTTCATGGCGACCTCTATGGGGACCGTGAAGAAGACCGCGCTGACCAGCTTCTCGCGGCAGCGCAGCGTTGGCCTGCGTGCAATCGAATTAGATGAGGGCGATAGTTTGATTGGCACGGCGCTGACCGATGGCGAGCGTGACATCATGCTGTTTAGCAGCAGTGGCAAGACCATCCGCTTCCGTGAGTCCGACGTGCGCGAGATGGGCCGTACGGCCCGTGGCGTGCGCGGTATTCGACTTGCCGATGGTCACGTGATGATCTCCCTGATCATTCCTGAGGAAGGCAAACAGGTGCTGACGGTCAGTGAGAACGGCTATGGCAAGCGTACCGTCACGGAAGATTTCCCCACCTATGGCCGCGGTGGTCAAGGGGTCATCGGCATGCAGGTGAGCGAGCGCAACGGCCGCCTAGTGGGCGCCACGCAGGTGGACGACGGCGACGAGATCATGTTGATCTCCGATCGGGGCACCATGGTGCGCACGCGGGTCGACGAGGTCTCGGTCTTGAGTCGTAATACACAAGGCGTGCGTCTGATTAAGCTCAAGACAGACGAAAAGCTCGTCGGTCTAGAGCGCGTAGAGGAGCCCGCTGAGCCTGTCGATTTCGAGGGCGACGACACAGAAGTCGATACAGACGCTAAGCCTGTAGTCGATGAGAATTCGTCCGAGGAATGAGTTAGCTAGCTCATGCAAATTTTCGAGAGATTGCCTTGTCTGATTTGAAGAAAAACAAGCCGAAGGGCGCGCTCGTCGCCTTTCTCGGTCCGCTGGGTACTTTCTCCCACGCGGCGGTGGATCAGTATTTTGGCATCGATGCCCCGAAGCACAGCGTCGCGACAATCGACGATGTGTTCGCGCAGGTTGAGGCGGGCCATGCGCAGTTCGGCGTGGTGCCGGTGGAGAACTCCACAGAGGGCGCCGTCAATAATACCCAAGACTGTCTAGTCGATACTTCCTTGCAGATCGTCGCGGAAGTCGTGATTCCTATCGAACATAATCTCATGATGCGCGAAGGCGCCTCGACTACATCCATAAAGCGTATCGTCTCCCATAGGCAGTCCTTGGCGCAGTGCCGTGGGTGGTTAGCGGCGCATTTCCCCGCTGTGGAGAAAGTGGAGGTGGCCAGCAATGCAGAGGCCGCGCGCCTGGCCTCATTAGACCCACATACCGCGGCGATTGCGGGGCTACGCGCCGCGCAGTTGTACTCCCTGCAGGTGCTATATGCACGCATTCAGGATCAGCAGAACAACTGCACCCGCTTCCTAGTATTAGCGAAAGACCCGGTCCCCCCGAGCGGGGCCGACAAGACCTCTATCCTTGTCTATGCCGAGAATAAGCCCGGCGCGTTGTTCCGCATTCTCGAACCCTTCGATGCCTTTCAGGTTAGCCTCACCAAGATCGAGACGCGCCCCGCGCGTGACAGCGTCTGGGCCTATGTATTCTTCATCGATTTCGAAGGGCACATAGAGGACAGCGCCGTGCGCAAGGTGTTCGAGCAGCTGCAGGGGCGCACGGTCAAGATCAAGCAGCTAGGCTCATACCCGCTGGCGAAGGTGAGCGCATGAACTCCTTGAGGGACATGCGTGTCCTCATCATCGGGCTTGGGCTCATCGGTGGCTCCGTGGCGCGGGGGCTGCGTAGTCGCGGTCTCTGCAAGGCTATCGACGCCTGTGGGCGCGACCCTAGACCGCTGCAATTGGCAGCAAAAGAAGGCGTGATCGACTCATGGTCGACCGACTTAAGCGAACTTGTACCAAAGGCCGATCTCATTCTTATCGCCGTGCCTACCTTGAGTGTGAGGCGCATCCTGAGTCTCCTCGAGCCCCTGCTCGGTGAGCACTGCATCGTCACCGATGCGGCGAGTGTGAAGGGCAGTGTGATCGAAGACCTGCGTGTCGTATTCGGCAAGATCCCCAGCATGTTCGTGCCTGGTCATCCTATCGCGGGTTCCGAGCGAAGCGGTTATGAGGCCTCTAATGAGCTCTTGTTCAACGATCGCAAGGTGATACTGACGCCGGTTGAAGAGACCGATGCTCATGCGCTGAGCGTGGTGCAGGCACTTTGGCAGGGTTTGGGCGCACAGGTCAGTAGTATGAGTGTGCGCGACCACGATGCCGTTCTGGCCTCCACGAGCCATCTTCCGCACTTGCTCGCCTACTCCTTAGTGAACACCTTGAGTGCGCAGTCCCTGACCGACGATATCTTTCGCTACGCCGCCGGCGGCTTCGCGGGCTTTACGCGCATAGCGGGCAGTGATCCGGTAATGTGGCGCGATATCTTCCTAGCCAATGGCCCGGCGACCGTCGCGGTTCTGGATGCCTATAGCGCAGAACTCGCGCGGATGCGCGAGGCGCTGGTGAAGAGCGACGGCGCAGCCTTGGAGAAAGCCTTTATCGAGGCGAAGGCCGCGCGCACCCGGTTCACTCAACAGTATTTCAAGACCGAGCATGACGGTGGCTTGCAGGCGCCGGTGCTGACGATCGACGGTCCTGGCGGCTCGGGTAAGGGCACGATTAGCGCGCAACTGGCGCAACTACTGGGTTGGCACTATTTAGATAGTGGGGCTCTGTATCGCCTATTAGGTATCGCCGCGCGGCGCGCGGGGGTGGCCACAGATGACGCCTCGGGCCTGTTGGCCCTATTGGGCGACATTAATATCCGCTTCGAGGCCAGTGATGGCAGCGTATGGCTGGGGGAGCAGGAAGTGTCGACAGAGCTAAGGCAAGAGGCGGCGGGGGCTCTAGCCTCCGAGGTGGCCGTCGTGCCGGCCGTTCGGGCCGCATTATTGGCGCGCCAGCACCAGTTCCGGCAAGCGCCGGGCCTAGTGGCCGATGGTCGCGACATGGGCACCGTCGTATTCCCCGATGCCTTGCTGAAAGTGTTTCTGACTGCTAGTCCCGAGGAGCGTGCAAATCGCCGGTATAAGCAGTTGATTGCAAAGGGGAATGATGTTAATCTCTCCGCCCTTTTTCTGGATATCAAGGCCAGAGACGAGCGCGATAGTAAGCGCGCAGCCTCTCCTTTGAAACCTGCGGATGATGCCATAGTGGTCGACACCACTGACCTTAGCATCGAACAAGTGGTAGCTACAGTCCTCGAATTGGTCCGTCAACGCTTGCCGACGGCAGATAATTGATCGAACGTTTTAATCGCGCTGTTTCCGATTTCACCAGCCTAAGTCGGATGCTGCGTATTTTGTAATAGCCCCGCGCTAGCTGGAGTGCGGTTTGTAATGAAAACACAGGATAAATAATGACTGAAAGTTTCGCTGAGTTATTTGAAGAAAGTTTGAACGATATTGATATGACACCTGGTGCTATTGTCACAGGTGTTGTTATTGCGATTGATTCTGATTGGGTGACTGTTCACGCAGGCCTAAAATCAGAAGGCGTCATCGCACGCAATGAATTCCTCGAAGAAGATGGTTCATTCACTCTTGTAGTAGGCAATTCGGTAAAGGTAGCGCTGGAATCTGTCGAAGACGGTTTCGGTGCAACGCGTCTTTCTCGCGAGAAAGCCAAGCGCGCCGAATCGTGGATGGATCTTGAAGCAGCGTTCGAGAAAAACGAAGTGGTTATGGGTGTCATTAACGGTAAGGTCAAAGGCGGCTTCACTGTTGATTTGAACAACATCCGTGCCTTCCTCCCAGGCTCTTTGGTAGATGTGCGCCCAATCCGCGACACGACTCACCTAGAAGGCCAAGAGCTAGAATTCAAACTGATCAAGCTCGATCAGAAGCGCAACAACGTGGTGGTTTCACGTCGTGCCGTACTGGAAGCGGTCAGCACCGAAGAGCGCGATGAGTTGCTAGCGCAGTTGCAAGAAGGCATGTCTGTTAAGGGCGTTGTTAAGAACCTGACTGACTACGGTGCCTTCGTAGATTTGGGCGGTGTAGACGGCCTGTTGCACATCACCGATATGTCTTGGAAGCGCATCAAGCACCCAAGCGAGATCGTGAATGTTGGCGACGAGATTCAAGTTAAGATTCTGAAGTATGACCGTGAGCGTAATCGCGTTTCTCTGGGCCTCAAGCAATTGGGCGAGGATCCATGGGTCGCAATTAAGGCGCGTTACCCAGAGAAGTCCATCGTTAAGGCTACTGTAACCAACCTGACTGATTACGGTTGTTTCGCAGAGCTGGAGCAGGGCGTTGAAGGTCTGGTACACGTCTCTGAGATGGATTGGACGAACAAGAACGTTCACCCATCTAAAGTCGTACAGCTTGGTGACGTAGTAGACGTCATGATCCTGGACATCGACGAAGAGCGTCGTCGTATCTCTCTTGGTATCAAGCAGTGCTACCAGAATCCATGGGATCGCTTCGCAGAAGCATTCAAGAAGGGCGACAAGATCAGTGGCAGCATCAAGTCAATCACTGACTTCGGTATCTTCATCGGTCTGGAAGGCAACATCGATGGCCTCGTGCATCTGTCCGATATCTCTTGGGACGAGCCAGGCGAAGAAGCGGTTCGCGCCTATAAGAAAGGCGACGAGATCGAGACAGTCATCCTGTCAATCGACTCCGAGCGTGAGCGCATTTCTCTGGGCATCAAGCAATTGTCTGACGATCCATTCGTTAGCGCATTGGGCGAGTTCGAGAAGGGCAGCATCGTGAAGGGTGTCGTTGCTTCTGTTGATGCGAAGGCTGCAAACATCGCGCTGAAAGATGGCGTTGAAGGTGTTCTGCGCGCTTCGGAGATCAGCCGCGATAAAGTTGAAGACGCTCGTAATGTCTTGAAAGAAGGCGACGAAGTCGAAGCTAAAGTAATCAGTGTTGATCGCAAGAGCAGAGTCCTTGGCCTGTCTATCAAAGCGATCGAGATTGATGACGAGAAGTCAGCGATTCAAGATCACAAGAATCAGGAGCCGGGTGCGGCTTCACCGACTACAATCGGTGATCTGATTAAAGCAGAGATGGACAAGAAGTAATCTCCGCTCGTATCGGGTTGCAGTGTTGTCATAGATCGCAGCGTAATTTACAGGAAATAGGCCATGACCAAGTCTGAACTTATTGATCGAATTGCAGGAAAGCAAAGTCAGTTATCATCGAAAGATGTTGAGTTGTCAGTAAAAGCAATTATTGAATATATGTCTCAGGTTTTGTCTGAAGGTGGCCGTATTGAAATACGAGGCTTCGGTAGTTTCTCACTTCACTACCGAATCCCTCGCGTTGGACGTAATCCAAAGACTGGCACCCCGGTGGCGCTCAGTGGCAAGTACGTTCCTCATTTCAAGCCCGGTAAGGAGCTGCGTGATCGCGTCAACCTCAGTCTGGAAACATATCCGAGCTAAACATTGGGTAAAGCCTAAATGTTAGACTGGAAAAAAAACGGCGAACCCGCAAGGGTCTCGCCGTTTTTTTTCGCCCGGTCTGCGTATAATTGATCAACGCTCCATCAAACTCTCCATAAGGAGATCGGCCATATGACTAAACTCATGCGTATCATCGCCTGGTGTTTCATGTTCTTCGTGTTCGTCGCCAGCATAGTATTCTCCTACGCCAACCCAGAGCCCATTGCGCTATCCTTCGGTTTTGCCACGCTCGACCCGCAGCCCTTGGCGGTCTGGGTCATCGCCGCGTTCGCCCTTGGCGGAGTGTGCGGAGTGCTCCTCGGGGTTGGTTTGGTAAGGAGCCTGCGTTTGCGTCTGGAGATACGTCGCCTGCGCACGCAATTGACTCGCGCGGAACAAGAATTGGCGAGCTATAAAACACAACAAGACACTTCAGTGGTGGGCTAGGACCCGCCTCGCATAGGGAGCAGTAACGATGACAGATAGAGCCTTTGATACTAAGCGAATCGTGGTGGTCTTGGATTTTTCGGATGCGCAGCAAGCTCGCGAGTTAGTGGCCCAGTTGGACCCTACGCTGTGCCGCGTGAAGGTCGGCAAAGAGTTGTTCACGCGCTGCGGCCCGAGTTTTGTCGAGGAGCTGATCTCACAAGGCTTCGATGTCTTCCTAGACCTCAAGTACCACGATATTCCGAACACGGTCGCTAAGGCTGTGGCGGCGGCTGCGCAGCTAGGGGTGTGGATGGTCAATGTGCATGCCAGCGGTGGTCGCGCCATGATGATGGCTGCCCGTGAGGCGGTTGATGCCAGTGCCCATAAGCCTCTGCTGATCGCCGTAACGGTTCTCACCAGCATGGCTCAAGCCGACCTGCTTGAGGTCGGTGTGAGCGGCACCGCCGAGGAACAGGTGCTAAGGCTTGCACACTTGTCGCGGGACTGCGGGATGGACGGCGTGGTGTGCTCGGCGGCGGAGACCTCCAGCCTCGCCGCACAACTGGGCAAGGACTTCGTGCTAGTGACACCGGGTATTCGCCCAGCCGGTGATGCCGCTAACGATCAGAAACGCATCGTGACGCCCGTGGATGCCATTGCCGCAGGCAGTCACTATCTGGTTATCGGCCGTCCCATTACCCAGGCTGCGAATCCTCGCGAGAAACTCAACGTAATCTTGCGCCAACTCGATGGCAAAATTGGCAATCTTTGCTAGATTCATAAGTGCAGCGATTGTGCTGCACTTACCCTTAACTCCATGGACTGGAAAATAGAAGGAAACCACTATGAAAAGGATTTTCTGCGGTGTCGCTTTACTCTTGTCTCTACTCCCCAACGTCTTGCTTGCCGCACAAACGGTAGAGGACGAACAGCTCGCTGAGATGGTTGCAGCGAAATCTCAGGTCGATATCAATAGCGCCGATGCCGATACCCTAGCACTGGCACTAGATGGCGTAGGCCTGTCGAAGGCGCGCGAGATCGTGGCGCACCGCGAACGCTTTGGTGAATTCAAGAGCCTCGAAGACCTACAGGAGGTGCGTGGCATCGGGCCAGCGACGATTGCAGCCAACCGCGACAAGATTCTGATCGTCAGGAAAGAATAAAGGGCAGTGCTTGATGTAGAATAGGGCGCCTAAGTGCGCCCTATTTTTTGCACCCCCGCGCACAGGGCTGACTATGATCGACGCGTTTCTCATTATTCCTCTGTACCTAATGTGTGTGCTTGTCACCGCCGGCGCTATCGAGCTTGCGCAGCGTACTGCGATGCTGGCACTACCAAATCAGCGCAGCTCCCATACCGTGGCCACTCCCGTTGGCGGTGGCATCGCCATCGTCCTTGCCTATGCGCTCGGCCTCGTGATGCTGCTCTGGCAGCAGCGACTCGCAACGCTGGAGTTCGTAGCGCTATGTGCCAGCCTGCCGGTGGCCGTGGCCGGCTACATCGACGACCGCCGAGACCTGCATCATCGGCTGCGTTTGGCCGTGCAGGCCGGTGGAGTCGTCGTCGCACTGCTGTGCCTCGGGCCCGTGCCCGCGGTGAGTATGGGCCCTGTGCTGTTGGGCAGCGCACTCCTGACCTTCATACTGACGCCGCTGTGCATGATATGGCTGACCAATCTCTATAATTTTATGGATGGCATCGACGGCCTTGCGGGCGCCCAGACAGCCTTCGTCAGCCTTGCCGCAGGCTTTATGCTGGCGCGCGCGGGTGACGCGGCGCTGGCCCTGCTGTGTCTTTGTCTATTCGCAGGTAGCGTTGGCTTTACGGTCTGGAATTGGCCTCGAGCTCGAATATTTATGGGCGATGTCGGCAGTGGCTTCGCGGGCATGAGCCTCGGCCTGATCGCCTTAGTCAGTCATTACCATGATTCTATGAGTCTTTGGAGCTGGTTTATTCTGCTAGCCGTGTTCGTGGTCGACGCTACGCTAACGCTCGCGCGCCGAGTGCTACGAGGCCAGCCTTGGGCCTTTGCCCATCGCGAGCACGCTTATCAACATATGGCCAATGGCAGCAATGGTCATAAGACTGTCACAGTCGCTGTGTTATTAATTAATATCATCTACCTGCTGCCATTGGCGATTTTCGCAGGAATACACCCTGAATATGGGGTATATTTCACCATCCTTGGCGTTATACCCTTGTTGGTATTGGCAATTTATTGCAACGCAGGTAAGGAATCGAGGGGGGTATAGCCCGTTCCGCGACAATGCCCAGAGTCTGGCATTGCGTCCCCACTGATGAGGTCCTCTATGAATTTGTATACGGTTCCGCTTTCGCGAACTGTTAAGCAACTGCTCATGATGCTGGCAGACAGTGTCATGCTCGGGCTTGCCTTGTGGTTGTCCTTCGCCCTGTTAGGCTCGCAATTTTTCAGCGTTAACGACGGCGTGATCGCCTATTATGTCATCGCCAATATCGCCAGCGTACTGGTCTTCTTTCGCATTGGCCTGTATCGCGCCATCCTGCTGTATATGGGGCTGCAGTCCGGCTTCATCGTGCTGCAAGGGGTCACCATATCTACCGGCTTATTGGCCCTCACCACTTACTTCATTGTGCCCGCCGCGAGCTACGACAACGCGGTGTTCCCAATATTTTGGATGATCGCGCTGCTCTTCATCGGGGGTAGCCGCTTCGTCGCGAAAGTCGCATTGCTCAACCTCATTCAGAATTTCCGGCCCAAAGAGCCGGTGATTATTTATGGGGCCGGTAGCTCGGGCATGCAGTTAGTCGCCGCGCTGCAAAACGGCGATCAATACCTGCCCGTGGCCTTCGTGGACGATAGCCGCAGCCTGATCGGCAGCACCGTGCATGGCATTCGAGTCTATAGCCCCGGTGCGCTCTTCGACCTCATCGAAAACTTCTCGGTACGCCAAATCCTACTGGCAATTCCCTCGGCCACCCATGGCGAGCGCAAGGAGATCCTGAATAGGTTGGAGCATCTGCCCGTCCATGTGAAGACGGTGCCGGACCTGTTCGACATGGTCTCGGGTAAGGTGGGTGTCGACGAAGTGCGCGATATCGATATCGAAGACCTTCTGGGGCGGGACATCGTGCCGCCCAATCCGAAATTACTCGGCGCGTGTATTACCGGCTGTTCGGTCATGGTCACGGGGGCTGCCGGCTCTATCGGTTCCGAACTCTGCCGACAGATTCTGCTGCTTAAACCCTCGCGCCTAATCCTCCTCGATAGCTTCGAGTATGGCCTTTATACCGTTGAGAACGAGTTGCTCGAGAACAAGACGATCATGGAGGATGGCGAACGGATAGAACTATTCGCGCTTCTAGGCAATGTGTGTAATCCGCAGTTGATGGAACACACGATGAAACGCTTCGGAGTGCAGACCGTCTTTCATGTGGCCGCGTACAAACAGGTACCGATGGTCGAGAGTAATATCATCGAAGGCGTACAAAATAATATCTTTGGCACCTTGATCTCCGCGCAGGCCGCAGAGAAGTCCGGCGTTACCCACTTCGTCCTGATCTCGACAGACAAGGCGGTGCGCCCTACGAATTTTATGGGGGCCACCAAACGCTTTGCCGAACAGCTCCTGCAGGCCATGGCCTATAACAAGAGTTCGACGCAGTTCAGCATGGTGCGCTTCGGGAACGTGCTGGGCTCCTCTGGCTCGGTAGTGCCTTTGTTTAGGCGTCAGATTAGCCTCGGCGGGCCGGTGACGGTTACCCATCCCGAGGTGACCCGTTATTTCATGACGGTTCAAGAGGCGGCTCAGCTGGTGATTCAGGCCGGCTCCATGGCCACCGGTGGCGATGTATTCGTACTCGATATGCATGACCCGATTCGCATCGTGGACCTGGCCAAGAAGATGGTCCATCTCATGGGCTATGACGTGAAAGACGAGAATTCCTATAAGGGCGATATCGCCATCGAATACACGGGCCTGCGCCCCGGTGAGAAACTGTTCGAGGAGCTTCTCATTGGCGAGTCTGTGACCGGCACCGAACACCCGAAGATCATGCGTGCGGAAGAAGAGGCCTTGTCTTGGGCGGAGCTAGAGGTGTTGTTAGGGCGTCTGCAAGTAGCCTGTAAGAGACTAGACCTGCATCAGATTCGCGAGGTTCTAATGAGCGCGGTAGATGGTTTCGAGCCGAAGGAGTTGGCAACCGATCCGCTTTGGGAACTCCCCGTCGTAGAGGCTAAGGCTGCGGAAGTGGGGGCAGAGAAGGGGGTCGATACTAAGGTGACCACTCTTTACAAATAATGCGATGCCAGAGGCTGGCACCGCATGCTTTCGTGCAATTACTCGCGTGACATAGACGTAATGATAACAGGCTCTTTTGGCACGTCTTGATACGCGCCGCTGTTACCGGTCTCAACCTCAGCGATCATGTCCACTACATCCATTCCCTCGATTACCTCACCGAATGCCGCATAGCCGAAGCCGCGCGCCGACTCATCGGTGTGGTTCAGGAAATCATTGTTGACAAGGTTGATGAAGAACTGACTAGTCGCGCTATCCACCACTTGTGTGCGCGCCATGGCCAGTGTGCCGCGATCATTTCTTAGCTCGGCTGTAGCCTCGTTCTTGATTGCATCGGCCGTAGTCTTTTGCACCATATCTGGTGAGAAGCCGCCGCCTTGAGCCATAAAGCCTGGGATGACGCGATGAAATATCAAGCCATCGTAATAGTTTGAATCGATATAGCTTAGGAAATTGGCGACCGTGATTGGGGCCTTGTCTGCCCACAATTGGATTTTGACGGTACCTTTATTGGTTTCCATCACGACGATAGGATTCTCATTCTCGGCCGCGGAAACAAGGCCGCTTAAGCTGAAAACTAGGGCTAATAACAAGGTGCGCATGGGGTTCGATCTCCTTTGGAGCTTGGTGAATGTTGGCGACACTATACCCGATTGTGAGCGCCGGGATAAGGGCCCTTAAATAAGCCGATAGGCGCTTATTCTACAGGCAACTCGAGTGTACTTGGATGCATATGAATGCAAGATTAACGAACGCGGGAAGGGGGCACGGAGTTTGCAATACTTGAATTTGCTTGCCTGGGGTGGGCTCGAGCCAAGAACCAAGTGATTAATAGTCAATAGGCCTATACAAGCCAATCCCGCTGTCGCGGTATTGCCCTGTCAACGTTAAACTCTATTGCAAAATAAGCCTGAAAGGCCCGGCTTTTGCCCTCGTATCTTTATCTATTGCTAAGATCGCTATACGACAGGGATATCAACTGCTCAAAAGCCGCCAGTGGTATCGGGCGGCCGTAGAAGTAGCCTTGGTAAGCGTGGCAACCTAATTCGGCCAGAGCGTCCTGTTGTGCCTTGGTTTCTACTCCCTCAGCGATGACTCCTAATTGGAAACTATGGGCGAGCGCCACGATGGTTTTCGCGATTGCGGCATCATTCGCATCGACAAGGATGTCACGAATAAATGATTGATCAATTTTCAATTGATCGAACGGCAATTGCTTGAGATAGGTCAGAGAAGAGTACCCAGTGCCGAAGTCATCCAGGGAAAAGCCGACCCCAGCCTCCTTGAGTGCAATCATTTTCTCAATAATGTTCTGCACGTTGTCTACAAACAGATTTTCCGTTAGTTCCAATTTCAGGCGATCCGCTCGAGCACCCGTGTTCTCCACTACGCCCAATACCATCTCTACAAAATCGTGCTGGTTGAACTGCTGGACGCTGACATTGACCGACAGTGAAATCGACTCCATCGTAGGATTGCTGGCCCATATCTCCAATTGCGTGCATGCCGTGTGGAGAACCCATTTACCCAATGGAATGATCAACCCGGTTTCTTCAGCTAAAGGAATAAAATCGGCGGGCGAGACCAAACCGTGTTGAGGTTGATGCCAGCGTAAGAGCACTTCGGCACCCGTTATTTTGCCCTTGTCTGCGACCTGAAGCTGGTAATACAGCTCGAACTCATTGTTGGTCAAAGCGTCGCGTAAGTCACGCTCCATAGCAGCACGTTCGTTCATTGCCGTTTCCAAGACTGGGTCGAAGAAGCAGCACCTATTGCGTCCTGCTGCCTTGGCCTTGTACATGCTCAGGTCAGCCTGCTTCAATAGATCTTCCATAGGGATGGCCTTACCTTTGAAGAGCGTAGCGCCGATACTCGCGGTATTGTGATGTTCGGCGCCGCTCAACTGGTAACTAGGCCTGAGTGATTTTAATATTTTGTCGGCTACAAACTCAGTGGCAGTTCCCGCGGCAGTGCGGTCTAGATTGAGGTTGCATAGTAAGATTACAAATTCATCCCCACCAAAGCGGGCTACCGTATCCCATTCGCGCAAGCAGTGGGAAATGCGCTTAGCTACCTGCTTCAATAGCATGTCACCGATATCATGCCCCCGCGTGTCATTAAGCGTTTTAAAATGGTCTAGATCGAGAAAGAGCAAAGCGCTGTAGATACCACTTCTTTCGCTGGTGGCCATCACTTGATTAAGACGGTCCAGCAATAGAGTGCGGTTAGGCAACTTGGTGAGTTGGTCAAAAAAGGCGAGGCTATAAATTTTGTCTTCTGACTCTTTGCGCTCGCTAATGTCCTGCGTAATGCCGTCTGCTCGAATCGGCTTGCCGTTGGCGTCGAATTGCACTTCCGCTTTCTGGCGCACCCAACGCACTCCGTCGCCTACTTTTATTCGATGTTCGTGATCAAAATTTTTTCCGTTCAAGACCTGTTGCCAAGCGTTGTACACACATTCTCGATCCTCTGCATAGACGCGTGAGAGGTAAGTATCGTGTGTACTAGTTGTGCCATCGGGAACTCCGAATATCCGACAGGTCTCGGTTGACATGCGAATCAAGTCTTTGGGGATGTCGAATACCCAGCTTCCGACTTTCGCTACCGCCTGCGCTCTTTGCAAGTCGGCTTGGCCAACCTCCAGATCATCAGTTTGCACTGCTAGGTCTCGGCCGAGTTCTTGTAGTGTCGAGATCCTGCGTTGAAAGCCGCGCACCAATAAAGTGACTAGGAGTGAAGAGATAGTATAGATGATGATTTGCACGGCGCCTTGCAGGGTCGGTGCAGTATGTTGCGAGGCGGGCAGAGTGCCATGACTGCTGCCGATGATCATGAAAAGCGTCGCGAGCACAGCTAGCGCGAATACGAAAAACGCCGCACGCTGACCGAGCAACCAACCCGATACAAGGATCAATAAGGGGTATGCTACGACGATGGGGGCTTGTAATCCTCCGGTGAATATCGCAATACCAATTACGGCTATGCAGGCACCATAGACTAATAGATACAGAGTTGCCTGTGTCTTGCCTCGACTGATCAAGTACCAAGCTACAATGCTCAGCACTAAAAGCATTGCGGGGCCTACAGCTCGTGTAATTTGTGTAGGCACAAGTAGTCGCAGGAGAATCAGGCCTATTCCAGAACCCAACAGTGCAACAATAATCGTGAAACGAATGAAATAGGGGGAGGGCTGCCACGATTCAGTGGAAGTAATTTGATTAGCAGTATCCGCTGCCTGGAGTGGTGTGGATTTTGTATTCAAGTGACTTCCCGCTGACCGCATGCGTGGCAATTCAGTAACCAGTTAGAGTCCCTGTGTAACTCCCAGCATTAATTCTTTTCAGAGCGTCTCTGTCCATAGGGAAAAGTACTACTTATCCAGATATATATTGTGATGTTTAACTCGAAGGAGTAAAGCTTAGGTTCTGATGTCGACCCTAAATTTGACGAGTACTTTATAGTACGGAGACGGCGGTAACTCATTGTCACCACAGTGAAAACGTTTCCTAGGAGGGGGTATGGTAAGGCCCTAGAACACTAGA
>DIAM01000012.1:185392-236735 GCA_002416505.1 Gammaproteobacteria bacterium UBA5078 | reverse complement strand
TAGAAAACTGGGGCCTTACCAGACCTTTCAGGTTCAATTTGTCGAAATCTGGCGTTGGCGTATCAACAGGTGTCAAGGGACTTCGCTTTGGCGCTGGCCCACGCGGAAACTATGTCCATATGGGTAGAGGCGGTTTGTATTACAGAAGAACACTACCGTCTAACGTTACTGAAAGCATTCCGCCTCTGAGCAATCCTGATTTACAGTATAACGAAACAGAAACTGGGCATGAGCCTCTACAAGAAATAGATAGTGCGCAAATTACACAGATGGTTGATTCGTCGTCAGCAGATCTAGTCGCAGAAATGAATGAAAAAAGGAAAAAAACCCTAATGTGGCCCTTTTTCGCGTCTATTGGCGCCATTTTAACTCTCACTACGCTTTTTAACACTGATACCCCTATCGTATCTCTAGGTCTAGCACTCCTCACAATAGTTCTTACTGCAATCACAATGCTAAAAGACACATTGAGAAAGACAACGGTTTTATTTTTTGATCTTGAACCGGAAATCGAAGCTGCTTTCCAGAAATTGCACGACTCGTTCGGGTACCTTTCGTCATCATCGAGTAAATGGCATATTGAAGCTGAAGGGGCAGTAAATAACCGAAAGCGTAACGCTGGCGCTACAAGTGTCATTAAACGGACCGCAATATCATTAGGCATTGGTAATCCACCCTATATCAAGACAAATGTTTCCGTTCCCTCAGTTCCAGTTGGAAAACAAACCCTATATTTTTTCCCCGATAAAGTCCTCATTGTAGAAGCAAATGGAGTCGGTGCTGTCAGCTACCCCAATCTTCAGATATCAGTGGAGAACACGAGATTTATTGAAGATGGAAATCTGCCAAAAGACGCCAAGGTTGTTGATAGGACTTGGAAGTATGTAAATAAGCGCGGCGGCCCTGATAAACGTTTTAATGATAATCGGGAATTGCCAATCGCCCTATACGAAGACTTAAACTTTACAAGTAACACGGGCTTAAATGAACGAATAGAAATATCCAGGATTGGGTTTGGCGGCGATTTTGCAGATGCAATCAGCAATTTGTCGCGCAGCATCTAGAATCACAAGAAAAAGCAATGTTTCTATATCGAAAATTCTCTTCATCCTATAAGAAGGCTAGCCGAACAAAAGGAAACCACTAATGCTCTTAGACGAAGACGGACAACCCTTCTTAAGGACATTTAATGCAGCTAGGCTAAACGACCGCATGATTGATGAGTTAATTGGACTTTGTAGAGGCGTACTGCTTGATGGCTCGGTGTCTGAACTCGAAGCAAGTGCATTACTCCAATGGCTAGACGAAAACAGAGAAATCGCAAACCACTGGCCAGCCAATGTTTTATATAAACGAATTTCCTTGGCTTTAGAGGATGGTCATTTAGATCCAGATGAAGAAAGAGACTTACTTGAAACTCTAGTACGAGTTACGGGGAATCCTCAGAGCGCTGCTTCGATAAAAAGTAGAAGTACAAATCTGCCACTGTGCTCACCTCTACCCGAGATTTCTTTTGCAGGGAAGATATTTTGCTTTACTGGAAAATTTATATCTGGATCCAGAACAGAGGTCCAAAATGCGGTAACCTCATTAGGCGCAAGGGTAAAGGGCTCGCCAACTCTCAAAACTAACTATTTGGTAATTGACTCAATTGGAAGTTCGGATTGGATTCATTCTACACATGGTAGGAAAATAGAAAAAGCTGTGACTCTAAGAGAAGAAGGACGATCTATCTATATAGTTGCAGAAGAATATTGGGCAGAACAAATTAGCAAGCATGCAAAACAAAAGACTCTATAATGGTTGCGGTTATGTCCTTAACATAGCGATAGAACTTTAATAATCTAAGGAGGGTTCAAAATGAGCCCAGATATAATAGATACTATCGTAACTAAAAATTTCCCGTCACTGTTGCGAAAACCCCGGAATCGACCAGACGGCTGGTCGTATTTCTATGGATCAGCGGTTGTTGGTGGCAAGAAGTCAAACCGAATTTTTAGAGCTATAGCAAACTCAAAAACCCAAGATTCGCGAATCAAGCTTTCGGTGTCTGCCAGATTAAAGGGGGTAGAAGAATTTACATTTACAGGCTCAGAAACCGAGCTAATTGAGCTTATAGCTCACGAAATCTCTATATTTAAAGATGAACTGGCCTCTTCGTAAAAACAGGCGATTTGAAACACGTAACAATTGGCAATTTACTGCTATAAATCTCAATCCTACTTCCTTGAACCGGGTGAACCACCTTGAACAAACCTTACTTGGATTTTGTTAAATCCAGATTTTTTGTGCCCCTCCTCTGCTCGTACCAATCTTTTCAACTCTAGTTGTTTCCCTATTCTTTCGAGCTGGACTTTCGCCTTTTTTATCTCACGCTTGCGCTCTTTTGAAACTTTTCTTCCCATTCTATCCCCCTATGGATTCTCAACATGGAAGAGACTTTTCAACATACAAATTTACTAAATACAAATTACAAATCCTAATAGCAATTCAGTCCAGATATTTCTCACTTGTAACTAGTACATCAGTAAATCGCAATTTGAGGTCTGGACCTAACTTCTTGAACCCAAGAAGTTGAGCTGCTGATCTAAAAATTTCCTCGTCCACACCCCCTGCATTCTGATTCCGCGAGAACTCCAGTGCGGCATTGATCTCAACAGCAGATATGTATTCAGCTTTAAGAATCGTACCAGTCTCGGCCTCCCTACTTCTAATCTTTGGACTTTCTAGTTGGGACTTCATCATCCAAAAGCTGTCTTTCTCCAATAGTTCAGAATTCATACTTTTTGCGTGAGTTAGTGCATTTTTAGTCGCTTTTAGAATTCTAGAGCCGGCCTTCTCCTTTCCAAAACAAGACGCTAACCGTCTTGCCGCTTCGTCTGCATGAATAGGGCCTTCTATGTCAATGATCTTAATCAACTCAATCGCAAGGGTATGAATGGGCGTTTCGTGAGGCTCATATCGACTACGTATACTAAACTTTGCTCTCGCATAAGGCGGCATCTTAACTTGCTCGATTTCCACCACCTGGAACTCTGGCGTATCAATAGTTTCATTACTCCCGAGCAGGCTAGCTAAGTTCGCCCCCTCTACTTCGATTCCCGAAGATGCCTTCAACCGCGCAGCCTCAAGAGCCAATCTGAGTCGGTCAATCTCCGCTTGTCGGTTATAGAACCAGTCTGTACTCCAAATACGATGAAACTGCCAACCCAAATGTTCGAGGACATCCTGGCGAAGCCTATCTCTTTCGCGCGCCCAAAGTGCGCTGTGATAAGTCGCGCCATCACATTCGACCGCGAGTATATACGTCCCAGGACTATCTGGATGACGAACTCCCAAATCAATCTTAAAACCTGAGGAGCCCACTTGCGGATCAGCTAGATAGCCCATCCCAATTATCACATCGGAGACGTCTTCTTCAAATGGACTGTCGAAGTCCTCTCCTGTAGGCACCGCCTCATCGATCACACCTGATTTCGCAAAATCCAGAAATCTCTTTAAAACTCGCGGTCCCTCACGTTTAACTCTTGCTGGATCAATATCTCCGGGATCAAATGAGGCAAACACCTCGCAGCTGATACGGGCACGAGTAAAGAGCACATTGAGACGGCGCTCACCACCTTCGGCATTTACTGGCCCGAATGCCATACTGCTTAACCGTGCACCCGCTACTGTTGGGCCATAACAAACACTGACAATAATGACGTCCCTTTCATCTCCTTGTACGTTTTCAATGTTCTTGACGAAGACATCCTCGGCCTTGCCTTCTCTCAGGAAAGAATCCAGTACCGAGTCTGTACGACGACCAAACTCGAGCAACTCAGTTATAAGGTTCCTTTGAGCGGAAGAGAAGGTAACTACACCCAAGGACATATCAGGGCGAGTACGAGCGTGCCGAGCAATGCGGGCGACGATAGCCTCCCCTTCAATTCTATTGTCTCGCTTACCGCCTCGATCATAGACACCGCCAACTCTTGTGAAGCTAAGCCCATAGGCAGGATCGTCTTGCAAAGGTGACGGAGGAAGTATCAAGCCATTTCTGTAGAATTCCTGATTCGAAACGCGAATAAGTGAGGGGTCTCGTGATCGATAATGCCACTTAAGCATCCTAGCGTTTAAGCCGCGAGCTTCGCATAAGGTAAGAATACTCTCCATCTCCCCAGCCTTAGGCGCCCCACCCAAGAGATTCTGTTCAGGGTCAGTCTCGTCATCGCTGTCTTCAGAATCTTCATCGTCAAGAAGCCGCTCGAAGAAAGATGACGGCGGAAGCTGTTTCTGATCACCTACAACCACAATCTGATTTGCGCGAGCAATTGCACCCAGGGAATCCTCTGGCCTTACTTGACTAGCTTCGTCAATGACTAGCAAATCAAATGTAACTACTCCCGGAGGAAGAAACTGCGCCACAGAAATAGGGCTCATTAAAAGAACTGGTTTTATCCGCTGAATAGCATTCGGAGCATTTTTAAATAGTTTACGTATGGGGAAATGCCTCTTCTTTTTCCCAATCTCTCCTCGAACAACTCCCATCTCTCCTAGTGCTCCAGTTGGAACTCGTGACAGATGACCAGCAAGTATTGAGGCAACATTGTCTTTTAGTCGAGAGCGCTCTAGTGAGGAAAATTTCTCAACGAGTATGTGTCGATTGATGCCATCAACCCCTTCCAGTGCGGGAATTGTCTCGAGAGCTAACTTCCAGAGTTTTTCTGCCCGAGAAAATCTGAATTCAGTAACTGCATCTGGTCCGCTAAGTTTGCCACTTTCAATAAGCGAATCGAGTTCAGAAAGCCCTGCTTCAATCAAAGCCTTTTTATATCTTTGAATCTGAGACCATTCGTTGTATCGATCAATATTCTCTTCCATTCTAGCGAAACAAGGAATGAGCTCATTTAATGGCACGTCACGCAGAGAATCTTTTCCAAATACTCTGGGATCCAGATCGATACTGTCAAATATACTTTCTACACTATGGAAAGTTTCGTTGAGCAACCCCTTCGTAGAATTCCTAAAGGCATCTAATTTACTCTCATCAACAGCTAAACTAATTGCTTTATCGATGTCGATATCCAGTTTCAAGGAAATAAGCCTCAAGCACCATTTTGAAACCTCCAGAAGCCGATCAAAATCCGTACGATCTCCGCGCCAATAGTCTTCCAAATACTTAGCACAGAAATTTTGATCTTGCTCTAAATTCAATTTAGATGTTGCGACATTAGAAATATCGTCCACGAGTCGTACACGTTCGTCTGCACGTTTGGGAAGAGGGACTACGAGCCATGATGAAAGTTGCTTAGAAGCATTGCGATACTTACTTCCCCAGCGTGAAAAGAAAGAGATTGTACCTGCTAAAAGTGCAGGTCTCAGTGCAGAAATGGGCTCGTTAAAAGCCCCTTCTTTAAAACTTTTAGATGCGACCTCTAGGTTCGAACGCCAATCAAGTCCGTATTCTAGTGATTCGATAATACGAGCGATATCTGGACAACCAGATATTAGTAGCGACTCTTTGGCGTTTTCAGTCGGTATTTCGGACAACACGTCCAAAAGAGTTTCTACCTGTTCCGCCACAGCAATGCAGCAAGATTTGTCTAATTCAAGAGTTTTATGAAGCGAATCAAAAGCACTTGAAGAGCTCGCAAGTAATCTATTCGCCTCTAATAGTTTGCGAGCTATGCGGCTCAAATCTACTGGCTGCAGATTCAGTTTCCGAACACCAGAAAAAGGATGATCCTGGATTCGTACATAACTTCTAAGCAATTCCGCATATTGTTCAATCACAGAAGACAATTGCTTCTCATCAGCTCTTGAAATTGATACAAGCGCATCAGCATGAATTATCGGGGGGGTAGCCTTTTTTCCAATGAATCTCACTTGACGTGCTAGGACAGAAAATGCCGTTTCGCCCGTCTTTCCTAGCGGAGTATGTATTGCTTCTGAGAGATCGTTTAGCCTATCTCTTGAATCCAAAAGCTGCGCCGGTGATTCCGGAATTTTAGGTATTGCCTGCGTAGCGTTTAACGTTCTTCCAAGCTCTTGTACCACTGCCTTCTTATTCGCAGAGCGTGAATGCAACTCAAGACATGTATCGCTAAGACCAACTTTTACTAATCGGCTATGAACGACAGAAAGTGCAGCCATTTTCTCTGCAACAAACAGGACTGTTTTGCCTTCCTTAACTGCAGCAGCAATAATATTCGTAATCGTTTGAGACTTCCCGGTTCCAGGTGGACCTTGAACGACTAGGTTAAGCCCTGAGCGCACCTCTTCAATCACTTGTGCTTGCGAAGCGTCCGCATCAACAACATGAAACATCTTCGATGGTGGCAGGATTTCATCCAGTTTTTCGTCATCATTGAATATTGAGCCTTCTGATCGAAATCCCTCGTAAAGTAAGCCACGAGTCAGCGGGTGATTGACTAAAGCATTGTCAGGCCAAGCATCCACTGCGAGGTCAAGAAACATTAGTAGTTTAGAGAATGAGAAGAACCCTAGCTGAATGCCATTTTGGTCAATATTCCATCTGCTTTTAGATGAAATTATTGGTTCGAATTTCTGAAAGTATGCGCTAGGCGCCCAGTCGTCCTCAATTTCTATATCAGGGATTTCAATGCCGAAGTCTTCACGCAAACGTTTTTGTAGCGGAAGATTAGTTATAATTTCGTCGTCACGAAGCCTAATATCGTAAGTTGATGTACGACTATTCCGCACCAGCTCTACCGGTAACAGGAGCAATGGAGCTTCTCTTTTAACTGTGGAGTTCGTGTCCTCGTACCAAGCGATAAACCCCAAGGCAAGGTACAGAATATTGACACCCTGCTCTTCTTCGGCAATCTGAGCATCTTTTGCGATTTTCAAAAGACGTTTTTGCAGTCCATCGGGACCTAGCCGAGTCTCAAGAAAATTGTCATGGATGCTTTCATAGCCGCCGCTTTCGTCATGAATTTCTGAAAAGCGAATTGACTCATCTAACTTCTCCTCATTATCCTTGCCAAGAGCTTTGAAACGCATGGCCTTTCGAGTAGATAGTATCTGGAAGACAGCATCGGACTCTTCATTAACGATATTGACTACGTTGCCTCGAGCATTAGCCCGATTCACATGAATTAGGCGATTTCTAGTCCCTGTCTCAACAAGTTTCTTACGTGCGTCATCAAATAACTTTTTAACAGCATCTGAAACCTTTTGTTGTGTCTTGCCTTTATCAGAGTCAGTCATTTTTTCTTCTTATTATTTAGTTTCAATAGGTTAGATAGGAATATGCTGCCTAGCTTTGAATGTCGGCACCACTCCCACCTCACAAGCTGCGGTCCTAAGGATTGCCTCAATTTGCTTCGATTTCCACGAATTGAGCTATCTCTAGCAACTGGCACAAATACAGCCATTTTAAATCATGAGCTTCAATGCCGATTTGACTGAGCTTGGATTCCAATTCCCAACCATATAAGGAGTGTTCTACGCCCGTCAAATCAAAGGTAATATCAGTGAATATACCCAAACCCAAGCCTAAAGCAACCCTTTCAAACCTCAGCTACTCCGACTCACAACCCATCCAGCCTGACCGCGGGGGCCACTATCTATGCATCAAGCCTGTAGGCGGCAAAAGGTAGGGAATGTAAGTCTATTGCTCTAACAGGTTAAATCTGATTATTGCGTTCATTCACCCTTTGACGCCCTCTGTTCAACCTGTCTATCAACTCACTATCACCAAGAGGAGCTTGCGTTTTATCTTCGAAAGCTCTCACGTCAGTATGCTTCCCAATGAGCGCCAGAGCCTTTATGGCATTAGAAGCATCGAATTCAAATCTACCAGTTGGCCTCCCATCTCGATCAAGCACATCCGCTGTCTGCATACAGCGATCATAGACCCTCTTCAGCTCCCCCAACACCCAATCTCCACCGACGCGCAACCTCTCAGCACGGATGGTCAGCTGCTCTTCTATAACCGCTTTCACAGAAGGCTTGCTGAAAACCGATGATGACTCAAAGCCAGCGTCACGGGCAGCTTGTGCTTTATTCATCGACTTTAGATACAGACTCACCACAAGTTGTTCCTGCGCCAGCAAATTGTATTTTTCAAGTTCCATATACGTTTCCAATATCGATTAAACTACTGACTAACAAACTGGGCTTCCCACCCTGTCGCGAACTAATTACTGGTAAAACTAAGATAACCAATACAACCAGAATAACTGGCGAACCCTTTAGCTGCAGCGCCTGTGGAGTAGAGCTCAACATACTGTCTCTGTTAGCGACAGCTTGTAAATTCAGTTCGCAGTTCGCAGTTCGCCAGAGGGTAGGTAGCTCGCCATTATAAGAAGCTCACCGGGGGCATCGGGGGCGCTTTGAACGTATATATAGAGGTGTTATGCGCACCCTTCTCCATGATCCAGAGACGATCCTCATACTTATCTAAAATAGCTCTGACTTTACTTCTCGATATACTGCTCGTAGATTGAATAAATTTCTCAATGTCTCCTTTGGCACATTGACCATTAGTCAACGCAGCTTTAATGCTCTCAATCACATCGGCATCCATTTTCTGTTGTTCAGCACTCTCGGCTGCACGGCGAACGGCTTCTGCATTGTTACGATCAAGCCGCTTTACTGAGTCAAACATTACTCGGTACCCTACGCCCTTCTCCTTGGTGTACTGGAATACAACCGACTGAGCCACATCACCGCGAGACTTACTGCATTGAAATTCTACTGTGTGGATCGTTTTGCAGAACATCTCCTCACTACCTAGGTGCTCAATTGTAAAAACGTTATCTGCATCATCTCGAATATCAGAAGTACCAGCGTAAATACTCTTTCCATCTAACCCTTTGTGCTTATTTACATGCGCTAAACAAATTAGCGTGCCACCAGCGGCAACAAACTCTCGTGCAATAGTGCCAAACTCAGATGCTAATCTTTTATCCATTAAGTCAGTGAATTTTTTCAACGTATCGAGCACAAACACCTTATCCTTTACCTCACCTGATGCGATGAGGTCGTTCATTAGACCAAGCACGTCACCCGCCTTGAAGCCTTTTACACTGCTTAACAACATGTTGTAACCAAACTCTTTAGCCATGATGGCCTTCTCTGCACCAGACTTGGCCGCATCATCAACATTCAGATAGAAAACATCGTTCCCATTGATTTCACCCGCGGAAATTGACTCATAAAGCAACCACTGGGTAAGTAGAGTCTTTCCTGTATTGGGGCCTGCGTAGAGAACTGTCCAGTGACCCTTGATCGCCAAGTCTTTTAAAACAAATTTGTCTTCGCTCATCTGTTTCATCATTTCCTCACCGTCAGCGACCATCGAAAGCAATCTTGATAAAGGTGAACTTTTCTTAGTCTCGATTGAGCCTGCTCCACCAATCGAAATCCCTCCAAAATCGCGCAATATCTGCCATTCTTTAAACCTGTCCCTGAACCCTGGATCCTTGCCTTCAATTGCTTGAAGAAAGTCACCCACATTACGACTCTCACATCCACCATGGTGGCATTTAAACCCTATCGACCCGTCGCTGTTTGTGAATAGTGCGGTACCACTGTCATCCCCCCCAGTGTGCTCTTCGACCCAGGGGCACGTTATATTGAAACGTCCTGCAGATAGCGACTCCTTGATATGGACGCCAGGGCTTACAAGCAACGGATGGTCCGCCACATCTGAAGCGCCATCTACACGCTTACTAGCACGAGGCGCGTCAAGATCTACACTGAAGGGTTCAGCTAGCTGCTCTAGCGTGTAACGACGTTCAGGATGCCACTCAGTTACCGAACATCGTGGAGCGTGGCCGTCATTCTCAGCAATACGTTTAGCTTTCGTGTTACTACCTTCAGGTAGGCGAAGATATCTGGTCACGGACTTCTGCCCAGGATCCTTGCTATCAGGAGCAAGACCATTTGCAATCAATCCATCGTGTAGATTATCAATTCGATCCATATCCCTACACGGCGTAGATAGGATGTAGAGCCATTGCTCACTATGGAGAGACGATTTAATGACAATACTAGGCGGAGGCAAACGCTCTACTTGCATGATGGGTAGTTTCTCACGCACATCATCCAAGCCGACCACGAAACAGGATAAGAAGTTGGCCTTGCGTCTTCGTGACTGTCCATTTCCATCAGGGGCAAATAGGGAAACCGTGTAAAACTGATTGTTTTCTGGTACTAAAGTTATATCTTTGTAGTAACCACCCGCCCAACACTTCGGTGCTTCCCCCAACGGGATAGCACCTGGATCATGAGCAAAGCTGGTAACATGAGACTGTAAATACAACTCACCAAAAATCGCCTTCAAAAATCGCTCGTTAGATATGGTATCTATATCCATTTGATCACTCTTGATCCTTGTACACCAAATCGGTTCGTTGAATTGCGTTAATGATCGCGAAAGCCGCTAATGGTTCGGGGGAACAACGTAAACCAAAACAACTCAGCACATGCTGGAGCTCGTTACCTCTTGACAGGTAAGATAATGACGTTAGATCCCATGAAAATTCGACATGATCTTCTATGAGAGACTTAAATCTCACTTTGAATTCAAAAATCTGCTTAGTGGGCTGATCGTCAGTTACGTCCAACTTCACAATGCGGTGATTTACAGAGAACGCATCACAGCACCAAACGGTTTTATGGGTACCTCCACACTCAACTAAACGATAATAACCATCCTGCTTCATGAACCCTACCGCGAGTTCAGGTCGTAGAAAGGAATTATTCATGCAGCACCTCCTGTATCAGATGCAACCTTCTCAATTGCAGCATCAATATCGGAAGCACGCCAGACGGTAGTGCGCGGTGTTAGCTTGATAGGTTTGGGCAGAATACCCTGTTGAACATACCGCCAGATCGCAGATTCACTGACATCTAATCGCTTTGCGACAGATTTAACTCTTAAATAGTTCATAGCAAGATCCTTCATGATTTGAATTGCTTGCTTATGCGAGCAATTGCCATCAAGGATACGCAACTACGATTGGACGGAAGCTGGGTTACGTCCGAGAAATAATCATTGAAACTCTTTTACTAATTGCACTTTTACCAATCGATTCAGTTCGATCAGGGTTTCTAGCATCTTCACTAGACCAAGAGACTAGCAACTTGTCCTCTTTAAGCTCTATCTTCTCAATTACACCGCGGGCTTCACCTTGGAGTTTCTTAAACACCTCGTTTTTAATTATTTCAACTTTTTCACTCTTCAAAGTCGAAATCACCTCTTTGATGAGCATATTTAAATCTTCAGAATACTTACGTTTCGACTCCCCCCCTTTAGAGCTTTTTTTACGATGTGACTCCAAATCTTTCAACCAACCCTTGTACTTATCCAACGTTTGCCCTGCCGCTGCTCCTGGACTTTTATCTGATTTGATCTTTTGACAAACAGCCCACAATCTACAAGCAACCCAAACAGATTTTTCACTATTTGACATTTCCCCAAAGCCAGCTGCTGATGCCCCAGTGGGAATACCAACCCCACCAAAAGATTCATAGTCTTGGCCCATCAAAAGAATGCCTTTAGCATGTTTCAGATGAGGTAGTGCCAGTCGCTCAGCAATACCCACATCTTCAAGTAACATTTGTCGTCGGACATCAGCCAAATGTTGATCAGCTTTGTACTTATCCACCATGCTGCACTCCATTTATGGCGAAAACATCCACACAGTCACGTAATGCATCCAACTGATCTGCCCATGACTGCATCATCTTAGTTCGTTTAGCGAGGTGTACTGAACGATTATAGGCCCGTGACGTGGCTGTGCCAGTTAGGTGTGCTAGCTGGGCTTCTATAACGTCATGATCCCACCCCTGTTCATGCAAAATTGTTGAAGCTGTGCTCCTGAAGCCATGGGCCGACATCACATCTGCACCATAACCTAGATCTCGCAGCCTATTAGTCATGACATTCTTACTAAGCGGTTTGTTGCTGCTACGTTGGCCAGGAAACACATACGGTGAATAGCCAGTAATCTCTTGAACTGCTCTTAACTGATTAAAAACTTGGTCAGCCATTGGCACTAGGTGCTCACGGCCACGTTTCATATCTTCAGCAGGAATGACGATCAGCCTTTGATCGAAATCGATGTACTCCCATTTAAGGCCCCTAATCTCTTTAGGCCGTAAAAACACTCGAGGAATTAACTTCAATGCTTCAACGGTGCAATAACTTCCTGAGCTTACTTCATCAATGTCTCGAATGAGTTGACCTAGAATCAACGGTTTAGTGATTGCGGCTCGATGCTCCACCTTTGGCATTGGCTTTAGAATATCGCCGAGGGGCAATCCCTGAGCAGGGTTATTGCGGGTGAATCGATGAGCCAGTGCAAAGCCGAAGATTCGATTTATTACTGAGAGAATGGCGGGGGCTGCGCGACGAAGGCCAGCTGCTTCAATTGATAGCATCAATTCGGTGATATGAGCTTGATCAATGCCATCCACCGGTAACTTCTCTAATTGCTTCATTTCAACTTCAATCCAGCGCTTTACTCTTTTGGCATGATCTTCAGACCATGAGGACTTCTGTTGTTCCCACCAAGTTAAAGCTACAACACCGAAGATGCTCACATCTGCCGTTGACGCTCGCTTTCTGGCCCGCCGCTCAGCAGCTGGATTAATTCCCTGCACTAGCAGTACCCGAGCTTGTGCAGCTAAATTTCGAGCTTCAAGGAGGGGTATCGTGGGGTACTGGCCTAATGCAAGTTCTTGGTGCTTTCCGCTGTACCGGTAACGCATACGCCACAGCTTTGATCCACTGCTCTTTACCAGTAAAAACAATCCATTACCGTCACTTTTCTTAATCTGAGCCTGATCTTCAGGACAGGTCAACCGCTTCACTTCCATCGCTGTTAATGCCATAACACCACCTCAACAAGGGTACTTAAAGGGGTATCGAGGAGGATTTCGAGAGAAAAATACCATGAAAAACAGTAGTACGTTTTACCGATACCCCTCATTAGAACCCAAATACCCTGCTATTCGTTGCGTCATTATGCGACCTCCTGATATCAAAAATCAATAAAAAAGCCCGCAAACACTAGGCTTGCGGGCCTTCTTGAGACTCAATGAAACTGAGTCGGGACGTTTACATCATGCCGCCCATTCCGCCCATTCCGCCCATGCCACCCATATCAGGCGCCGCAGGCTTCTCTTCTGGGATGTCGCTGATCATGCACTCGGTAGTGATCATCAAACCGGCAACCGAACCCGCTGCCTGTAACGCACTGCGCGTTACTTTCGCAGGATCGATGATGCCTTGCTCGACCATGTCGACGTACTCACCGGTGGCTGCGTTGTAGCCCATATTGCCTTTGCTCGCGCGCACTTTATCCAATACTACGGATGGCTCATCGCCTGCGTTCTTAACGATCTGGCGCAGTGGCGAAGTCACCGCACGTAGCAACAACGCGATACCGACGTTCTGGTCTTCGTTATCGCCCTTGAGGCCTTCCACTTTCTGCAAGGCACGAATCAATGCGACACCGCCTCCAGGAACAACGCCCTCTTCTACAGCGGCGCGTGTCGAATGCAGCGCGTCTTCTACGCGTGCTTTCTTCTCTTTCATTTCCATCTCAGTGCCGGCGCCAACCTTGATGACGGCAACGCCGCCAGCGAGCTTAGCAACACGCTCTTGGAGTTTCTCTTTGTCGTAGTCAGAAGACGTATCTTCGATCTGACGACGGATCTGGCCAACGCGCGCCTCGATCAACTTGGAGTCGCCCGAACCGTCGATGATCGTGGTATTTTCCTTAGAAAGTACAACGCTCTTGGCTTGGCCGAGGTGCTCGATAGTAGTGCTCTCTAGGCTAAGGCCAACTTCTTCGGAGATCACCGTGCCGCCAGTTAAGACCGCGATGTCTTCGAGCATCGCCTTACGACGGTCGCCGAAACCTGGGGCCTTGGCTGCGGCTACTTTGACGATGCCACGCATATTGTTCACGATCAGAGTCGCCAACGCTTCGCCTTCAACATCTTCCGCGATTACTAGCAGAGGACGGCCAGACTTCGCGACAGACTCTAGTACCGGCAACATCTCGCGGATGTTGGAGACCTTCTTGTCTACCATCAGGATGTAAGGATTCTCGAGCTCTGCGCTCATATTGTCCTGGTTGTTGATGAAATAGGGCGAGAGGTAGCCACGGTCGAACTGCATACCCTCTACTACGTCTAGTTCATTCTCGAAGCCAGAGCCTTCCTCAACCGTGATCACGCCTTCCTTGCCTACTTTCTCCATTGCCTCGGCGATGATTGCGCCGATGTGCTCGTCGGAGTTTGCAGAGATAGTGCCTACCTGTGCGATCGCTTTAGAATCTGTGCAAGGGATCGACAATTTGCCAATCTCATCCACCATAGCCTTCACCGCTTTGTCGATGCCGCGCTTCAGGTCCATCGGGTTCATGCCCGCGGCCACTGACTTGAGGCCTTCGTTGAGGATCGCTTGCGCGAGCACCGTGGCAGTCGTGGTACCGTCGCCGGCAACATCGGAAGTCTGTGAGGCAACTTCCTTCACCATCTGTGCGCCCATGTTCTCGAAGGGGTCTTTTAGCTCGATCTCTTTAGCGACCGAGACACCGTCCTTAGTGATGGTGGGTGCGCCATAGGACTTGTCCAATACCACGTTGCGGCCTTTGGGTCCGAGGGTCACTTTTACCGCGTCCGCTAATACGTTGACGCCCTTGAGCATTTTCTGTCGTGCTGAATCACCGAATCTTACGTCTTTAGCCATTTTTCAATATTCCTATATTCTGTGTGTTCGTATTCGAAAGAGTAGTTTGCAGCGAGTATTAAGACTCGATCACGCCATAGATTTCGCTTTCACTTAGAATCATCAGCTCTTCGCCGTCGATTTTGATGGTGTTGCTAGCGTATTTACCGAATACCACCGTGTCGCCCACTTTCAGGTCGACTGGACGCTTCTCGCCATTGTCCAAGATGCGGCCTGGGCCAACTGCCAGCACTTCGCCTTGAGCAGGCTTCTCTGCTGCCGAACCGGGCAGAACGATGCCTCCTGCAGTCTTGGTCTCCTCTTCCTTGCGTCGCACTACGACTCGGTCTTGCAAAGGTCTGATTTTCATTGCGTTTCTTCTCCTGGAACGGTTTTTTTGAATTCGTAACAACTGCCCACGCAAGCAGCATTTCCGGTTGCGCGAGGCTGTTTTAGGTTTTTGCTAACGTCGTCAGTACTAGCCTTGATGTCCAAATCAGCACAAGACGATGTGGTGCCTCTTAAATGGGGTTCTGCTGGGAATTTTCAATGCTAAATCGAAAAAAAAATCTATAACGGATCCGCGCTGAGAAGCCTCAGTCCTTGTCCCGCTCGTCCAGAGAGGGTTTGGGTTCGCTTTCATTGCGATATTCTCCGTCGAAGGTCTCTCCGTCACCGGATTCCGGGCGTCGAAAGTGAAACTCGGCCTGCGACGCGAAGCCCCCGCCCATGAACATAGTGTTGCCAGAGCGCAAAATGCGCTGTGCAATGCGCCGCCTGACCGGCGGTAAGAGCAAGGTGAATCCGATAGTGTCCGTCAAAAAACCCGGCGTAAGCAACAAGGCGCCCGCAAAGGCTATCATCATGCCCTCTACGATTTCCTGCGCGGGAATCTCACCACTGTTCAGGCGCTCCTGAAAACGCAGCAGGGTATTGAAACCTTGGCGCTTCAGTAGATTAACCCCGAGTACAGCCGTAAACAGGACTAGGCCTATCGTATACAGGGCACCGATATGCTCGCTAACCTTCAGCAATAGCATGATCTCGATAAATGGCACCACTATGAACAGCAATAGAGGGAAACGCACTGACTCTCCTTAACTTGTCTGTGTTGACTACGCCTGCTCGCTCGATAGCTCCTCGGGCTGCACTGGCGCGTCATGAATGTCTCGGTACTGTTGGATCTGTTTCGCGATCCACAATAGTAACAAGAGCCCAGGTATAACCATGAGGGCGGTGAGGATGAAAAACAACGCCCAGTCGCCATCGAGGTAGTCGACAATGCCGCCGCTACCGGCCGCTAGGCTGGTACGCCCAAAGTTAGATACCGAGGACATCAGTGCGTATTGCGTCCCGGTATATGTCCTGCTAGTGAAATAAGAGATAAACGAGATAAACGCTACGGTGGCGAAGGCGGCACTGAAATTATCTACCAGCATCGTCACTAGTAATAGATTCACATCCGGCCCAGTAACCGCCATGAGCGCGAACAGCAGATTAGAAGAGGCCATCGCGACGCCGCCGACGAAAAGCCCCTTTATTACGCCGAAACGGGTATTAATGAGCGCGCCCAAGAGACTGAATACCGCTGTCACCAGACCGCCGAAAAACTTCGAATAGAGAGCAATCTGCTCCGTACTAAAGCCGATCTCGCCATAGAACACTAGGGACATCCGACCGAGCATGGCTTCGCCGAGTCGAAACACCAGCAGCAGCAACAGAATGGAGAATGCGAGTTTAAAGCCACAGCGCGCGAAGAACTCTTGAAACGGCGCCGCGATGAACTTCGTAAACCAATAGGCAACCGGATTGGAAATCCCGCGCTCGAGCTCGGCCACCTGCAGATCGGGCTCTAATTCTGGTTCGCGAATCAACAGCACTAGGGCCATCATCACCACATAGAGCAGCGCCAAGACTCGATACACCTCGGGCCAAGTGAAGCCGAGCGTCTCCCCCCCTAGGAACAGCGCGAAGGCGCCCCCAAGAAAACCATAGCCAGCCCACCACCCAGTGGTGCTAACTGCCGCGGAGAAGGGCATCTTAGCCTCGCTCTCCTCCTGTGCGAAGATGCTAATCCGATAGGCATCGACGGCGATATCTTGAGTGGCGGAGAAGAAGGCGATGCTCAAAGCCCAGACGCTGACTAGCACCAGGTTGCGGGTGGGGTCAGTGCCACTAAGCATGAGGATGGAGACTAGTATGGCGGCCTGCGTTAAAAGAATCCACGAGCGACGCTGTCCGAGCCTGCCGATCAGAGGCAAGCGGAAGCGATCGATCAGGGGTGCCCACATCCAGTTCACCGCATAGACCGTGGCAACGGCACCAAAATAGCCTATAGCGGAGCGGGACAAGCCCGAGGACTGCAGCCATAGCGTCAGTACCGAGCCATGCAGTACCCAAGGAAAGCCACTGGAAAATCCCAATAAGAAGATCATCAGGAAGCGTTTATCCAGCAGCTGATGAAAGGACTGGCCTAGCGTTTTATGGTTGTTCAAGGAAACCCTATCGTTTGGGAGCTTATGCGCTCAGTCTCTGAAATTATTAAACTGCAAGGGTACCTCAAGCTTGGCATCGCGCAGCAGTGCGATGACCTCTTGCAAGTCATCACGCTTTTTACCGGTGACGCGCAATTTTTCGCCCTGTATCGCGGTTTGCACTTTCGCCTTCGATTCCTTGATCATCTTCACGACCTTGCGAGCGACGTCGGCTTCGATACCCTGCTGGATCGTCACGACCTGCAGGGCCTGCTTGCCCGACTGCTTGGCGTCTCCGACCTCTAGTGACTTCACGTCGACATTGCGCTTAACCATTTTGCCTTTGAGTATGTCCAGCATCTGCTCCAACTGGAAATCAGATTCGGCGGTCAGGGTGATCTCCTTGTCTGCGATCTCGAAGCTTGCATCTACCCCCTTAAAATCAAATCGGGTACTGACCTCTCGGCGCGCCTGATCCAGCGCGTTATTCACTTCAGGCATATCCACTTCTGACACGATATCGAACGTTGGCATAATAAGAACCTCTTCTTGCACACAGGCAGGCAAAAACCGAAAAACACTGCGCGCCATACTACCACTGCGGGAGAAGATGGTGAATCATAGCGACTGAGCAAATCGCACGGGAGCATCACACAATCGAACATAGACCCAATATTCGAGCGACTGGCTGGCATATCCTCGGCGCCGGCGCCATGGGCTGCCTCTGGGCCGCGCGGATATGGCAGCATGCCCAGCGCAGCGAACTAGGCAAGCGCATTGCGCAGCCTGCCACCCTACTCCTGCGCGATGAGGCTGCCCTAGCACGCTGGCAGCGGATTGGAGGCGTGCTACTCGAAAGCGATGGTGCCGAGACACTCGTGCCTGTCGGCACCTCGACAATCGCGCACTCGCCAGGCCAAATCGATAAGCTATTGCTATGCACCAAAGCACAAGACGCCTTGCCGGCATTGCTAAGCGTTGCGCCTCTACTGCACGCCGACGCGCAGGTGCTGCTCGTACAGAACGGGATAAAGGCCCAGCGAACCATCGCCGAGTGCCTACCGGCATTGGCGCTGTATTGTTTGAGCACGAGTCATGGCGCATATCTGCGCAGTGACTACAGCGTAGTCCACGCCGGCCATGGCCAGGCGCACCTAGGCTCACTGAACGGCGGCAAGCTCGCCGCTATCGATGAGCGTTCGAGCTTGCTCGATAGCCTGCCTAGCGCATCTATGAACATCCAGTGGGATAGCGATATCACAGGCCGTCTATGGACGAAGTTTGCCGTCAACTGTGCCATCAATGCACTGACTGTAATCCACGACTGTCGCAACGGCGAGTTGCTGACGCTGCCTGTAGCCGCTGCTCAGCTGCGCGATCTGTGCGGCGAGATCGAGCGCATCATGCTCACGGTCGCGCAATGCCCCCAGCCCTTGAATGTGTTGGCAAGGGTCGAGACCGTCTTAGCGGCCACCGCGCAGAATTATTCCTCGACACTGCAGGACGTACACAACGCTCGGCCAACAGAGATTGCCTACTTCAACGGCTATCTGAGCGAATTGGCGCGGCTAGCAAACCGAGACTGTCCTCTCAATGACGCCGTTCTGAGCAGCTTCAACGCCATCGCACAACGCGCTCGCGATTGATTGCAGCGCCTCCCACTATCCCTTAACATTCCTGCGCCCCTTAAAGAAACCCGCTTGCCAATACAGGACAATAATAAAATGCAAAAGCAATGGCGTAGCTTCCTCCTCGGCTGGATCATCATCCTGATCGGCTCGGTCTTGGCCCACTCTATTCAGACATCCGGGGATATCCGCATCAAGGATGTGCGCTTCAACGGTGCCGATGGCCATGTGCTCGCCGCTTATCTCTATATTCCTCCCGGCGTCACTGCGGCTACGCCCGCCCCCGGCATACTCGCGGTACATGGCTATATCAACTCCCGCGAAGTGCAATCCGGGTTCGCGATCGAGTTTGCGCGCCGTGGCTACGTGGTGCTGGCGATGGATCAGGCGGGACACGGTTATTCGGACGCCCCGGCATTCGCCAATGGCTTTGGCGGCCCCGCCGGGCTCGCCTACCTGCGCAGCTTGGACATCGTCGACAAGGACAACATAGGGCTCGAGGGCCACTCGATGGGCGGGTGGACGATACTCGCCGCCGCGTCGGCCTACCCCGATGATTACAAAGCGATGGTTTTGGAAGGCTCCAGTGTTGGAGGCGGACGCTCCGCCCCTGGCACGCCACAATGGCCGCGCAACGTCGCCGTGGTCTATTCTCAATTCGACGAGTTCTCGGCGTCGATGTGGCAAGTCCCTAAGGGCAGCGATGCCAAGGACAGCGCCAACCTGAAGACCATGTTCGGCAGCGCTACGGCAGTGAACATCGGGCAAGTCTACGGCGATATCGACGCCGGCACTGCGCGAGTGCTGTATTCGCCTCCCGTCACCCATCCTGGCGACCACATCTCCCGCACCGCAATTGGCCATTCTCTGGATTGGTTTGCCCAGACGCTCGAAGGCGGCACCGCCCTGCCGGCCGACGACCAGATCTGGATGTATAAAGAGCTCGGCACCCTCATCGCGATGATCGGCTTCGTCCTACTGCTATGCGGTAGCTTCAACGCCCTGCTAGGAATGCCAAGCTTCGCCAGCTTGGCTGTCAGCCCCAACAGCTTTGCCTATACCCAGCGCGACAAGCGCTGGTGGCTCGTAGCGGCCCTGAGCGCCATTATCCCGGTCGCTACCTTCTACCCGTTCATGGGTTGGGGAGGTCAGCTTCTAGGCGTCTCTGCGCTGCTCCCGCAGTCTATAAGTAGCCAAGTCGCCTTCTGGGGCGTCATGAACGGCATCCTGTTTACGGCAATCGGTTTCATCATCCGCGCACAGGCGGTGAGTTTCTCCAATGCTATCGGCAAGATGCTGCTCATCAGTGTCGCGACGATCGCCAGCGGCTATAGCGCCGTGTTGCTGGCCGACTTCTTTTTCCAGATCGATTTCCGCTTCTGGTTCGTTGGCATCAAGCCGTTGAACCTGATGCAGTTCCAGATCATGCTCGTATATCTGCTGCCCTTTACGCTGTTCTTCCTCCTTGCACTGCGCGCGTTGCATGGCGGACTCTCGGTAGCCGGTGACTCCCCCGCGAAGCAATACGCGAGCAATATACTGGCCCTGATGGGTGGCTTCCTCGTCTTCCTGATTTTGCAGTATGGCAGCCTGTTCCTAACCGGTTTCCTGTTAACGCCTGCCCAGCCGCTGAACACCATCGTCATGCTACAATTCGTGCCCCTGCTCACGATAGTGGGCGTGGTCAGTACTTATACCTATCGACGCACAGCCAGCTACTTGCCCGGTGCGTTTATTAACGCGCTGTTTGTTAGCTGCTACGTAGTAGCCGGACAAGCTACGCAGTTCCCAGTGAACTAGGAGAAAACCCAACATTGATTCAACGCCAACAAATCGTATTGCTAGTCCTGTTGTTGGCGCTGACTCTGCTCGGCTTTTTAATCTCCTTCAGCAGTGGCAGCTCTCAACTTGGTTTTCGCGAGGTTATCGCACAGTTTCTCAGCCCGAGCCTAGGCCTTGAACAACAGATTCTCTATGAGCTGCGTATCCCACGCAGTGTCGCCGCTTTCGTCACCGGCGCGCTCTTGGCCATGTCTGGGGTCATCATGCAGGTACTGCTGCGCAACCCCCTCGCAGACCCCTATATTCTCGGCATATCTGGCGGCGCAGCCGTCGCCGCCCTCACCGCGATCTCCCTAGGCCTCGGCGGCTATTGGATCTCCTACGCAGCCTTCTTCGGTGCATTACTGTCCATTGTGATCGTGTTTGGTTTGGCACGTTCCAGCCACAACTGGTCGGCTACTAGATTACTGTTAACAGGCATCGTGGTCTCGGCGGGCTGGGGCGCCGTTATCAATATCCTCTTGACCACCAGCGCCAATAACAGCGTTTACAGCATGTTGTTCTGGCTGATGGGGGATCTGAGTGTGAGCAGGGCAGGCTTTTTCAGCATCTCGATTCTCGTCCTCGGCCTCTTGACCATGATGTATTTTGCCCGGTCACTCAATGTGCTCAGTAGAGGAGACCTGCAGGCTGCAGCGCTCGGCGTCAATGTCCCGCGGCTTAAACTAATCCTCTATTTCACCGCCTCAGTCCTCACCGCCTGCGCGGTTTCGATTGCGGGCACCATCGGTTTTGTTGGGCTCGTTATCCCCCATATGCTGAGATTATTGGGGGCGCGCGATCACCGCGTCTTGATACCCGCAGCCCTACTCTTGGGTGGCAACTTCCTGATGATTGCGGACAGCTTCGCACGCACCGTGATCGCGCCACAGCAACTGCCCGTCGGAGTCGTAACCGCGGTCATTGGAGTCCCCGTGTTCCTGATAATCCTGCGCCACACTGGCAAGCGGATTCGAGAGTAGTGATGTTATCGACGACAAACAGTGATCTCATACTAGAGACTCGCGATCTCACCTTAAGCATCGCGGGTAGAGCGATCTGCAAGAAGCTGAATTTGCATATCGCTCCAGGTCAGTGTGTCGGCATTCTCGGCCAGAACGGCACGGGCAAGACCACACTGCTGCACACACTCATGCAGTTCCGTAGCGCCGAGCATGGCGAGATTCTGCTGGAGGGAAAACTCTTAAACGCATGGTCCAGAAAGGCACTGGCGACGCAACTCGGCATTCTCTTTCAGAGCACGCAGGACATCATGCCAAGCACGGTGTTAGAGACCGCCCTGATTGGCCGTCATCCACACTTGGCAGACTGGCAGTGGGAAGATGCTCAGGACGAACAGATCGCCCGCGACGCGCTCGCCGCGATGGGCATCGCCGATTTCGCGCAACGCGAGGTCAATACTCTCTCCGGTGGCGAACGGCAAAGACTCGCCATTGCCACGCTGCTGACGCAACAGCCGCGCCTCTTCTTGCTCGACGAACCGGGCAATCATTTGGATATCGCCTATCAGGTGCAATCGCTCAAACTACTGCGCTCCCACGTCCTCGAACAAGGGGCAGGCCTATGCATGGCGACTCATGACATCAATCTCGCCGCGAGGTTTTGCGATCGTATTCTATTGCTACTAGGCGACGGAGAATTTGTGCTGGGAACTTGCGCACAGGTGCTGACACAGGAACATCTGAGCCGTGCGTATGCCTGTGAGATCAGAAGGATAGAGCTAGAAGGTAGAGCGGTATTTTTCCCCGCCTAAAACACTTCCTGCCCCGATTGATACCGGGGCAGGAAATTCATCGCTTACAATACGAGCAGTCGAATATCGCCGAGCAACTTCGCGAGATAAGTCGCGAACAAGCCACCGTCTAAGCCGTTCACCGCGCGGTGATCGTAAGAAAGCGCCAGTGGCAACATCTGTCTTGGCTCAAACTTTCCATCGATATACACGGGTTTGACCTGTGTCTTCGAAACACCCAGGATTGCCACTTCGGGCGCGTTGACGATAGGCGTAAAGCCGGTTCCGCCTAGCGCGCCGAGGCTAGAGATGGTGAAGCAAGCGCCCTGCATCTCTTCTTTAGTGAGGCGACGATTCTTCGCCTTGTCACTGAGCGTGATGACCTCTGCGGCCAACTCCCAGATCGACTTCTTATCGACATCACGTAGCACCGGCACCATCAAGCCAGCATCAGTCGCTACAGCGATACCGATATTAATATAGCGCTTCTGAATCAGGTACTCGCCAGAGGAGTGTAAAGAGACATTAAACTGTGGATACTCTTCCAACACCTTAGCGCAGGCCTTCAATAGGAAGGGCAGGAAGGTCAGCTTGACGCCCTTCTTATCTGCCTCGCCGCGCATATCGGCACGGAATTTCTCGAGATCGGTAATATCGGCATCATTGAATTGCGTGACATGAGGCACCGATGCCCAATTGCGTTGCATATTGAGCGCGGTCACCTTGTGCAGCTTGCTCATTGCGATCTGTTCGATCTCGCCGAATTGACTGAAGTCGATATCGGGCACGGATGCGATAGTCGCCCCGCCGCTTGCCGCCGCGGGAGCTTGCATGCGTGTCTTCACATAGGCATGTATATCTTCTTTCAGGATGCGGTTCTTTGCGCCGGTTCCCGGCACTTGCACAAGATCTACCCCGAGCTCGCGCGCGAGTTTACGCACGGCTGGTCCGGCATAGACGTCCGTGCCACTAGCCGCTGCAGGCGCGGCGCTAGGTGCAGGGCTCGGCGCTGGTGCTTGCGGCGCAGGCGAGGCCTCTTTCTTCGCGCTGTCCTGTTGTGCCGCGGCTGGTGCTGGTGCTGGTGCTGGCGCACTCGCCGCACCTTGCTCAGCAGCGCCCACTAGCAGTTCGAGAATAGCGGAGCCCTTTGAGACTTTGTCGCCTACCTTCAGTTTAAGCGCCTTAACCTCGCCGCCCTTCGGAGACGGGATTTCCATTGCAGCCTTGTCTGACTCCAATGTGATTAACGCATCCTCTGCATTGACACTATCGCCGACCTTGACATGGATCTCGATGACTTCGACATCGCTGTCGCCGCCTAGATCAGGCACCTCGACAGTCTCGACACTGGCGCTAGCAGAGGCACTTGCCGCTGGCTTGTCCTCTTTCGGTGCTGGCGCAGGCTCACTCTTCGCGGCTGGCGCAGGCTCGGGAGCAGACTCAGCCGCAGCCTCGCCCTCTACCTCGAGCTCGAGAATGACATCGCCTTCGGAGACTTGATCGCCAAGCTTGATGGAAATGCTCTTCACCACGCCGCTCTTTGGAGATGGAATCTCCATCGCGGCCTTATCACTCTCCAACACCATTAACGAATCGTTCTCGCTAACGCTCTGGCCAACCGACACGAGAATCTCAATGACCTCGACGTCCTTCGAATCGCCAAGATTCGGTACTTTTATGCTTTTAACTGGCACTGATAAATGCTCCTGAATATTCTCAATCTTTTCATTGAGCGATGTTTTTATTGAGCGAATCTATTACATCGTGAGTGGATCGATTTTGTCTTGGATCAGGTCCATAGACTTCATGGCCTTCGCAATCGTTTCCGCCGTCACAACCCCACGTTCTTTTAGCTCCGTGAGTGCAGCAAGTACTACGAAGCGGTAATCCACCTCGAAGAAATAGCGGAGGTTCTCACGTGTATCGCTGCGTCCGAAACCGTCAGTGCCTAACACTCGATAAGTGTCAGGAACGAACTCACGAATCTGATCCGCATGCACTTTCATGTAGTCGGTCGACACGATAACCGGACCGGAGACAGAAGACAGGCACTTGTGCACGTAGCTCTCTTTCGCCTTCTTGGTTGGATGCATCATGTTCCAGCGCGAGGTGGACAGGCCATCCCTGCGCAGTTCATTGAAGCTAGTAACGCTCCACACATCCACGTTCACCTTATATTCATCACGCAGGATCTTGGCCGCCGCGCGCACTTCGCGCAGAATCGTGCCACTCCCCAGCAGTCGCACTGTGTCTTTGCTCGCCGCCTTGCCCTGCACTTTATACTCTTTACTGCTGCCATCTTCCAGCAAGTACATGCCTTTGATGATGCCCTCTTCGGCGCCCTTCGGCATCTCCGGGTGGGTGTAGTTCTCGTTCATCGTCGTGATGTAGTAGTAGACCGACTCGCGCTCCTCATACATGCGACGCATGCCATCTTGAATGATGACGGCGAGCTCATAGGAATAAGTCGCGTCATAGCTCACACAGTTCGGGATGGTCGATGCCAGCAGGTGGCTGTGGCCGTCCTGATGCTGCAAGCCTTCACCATTCAACGTGGTGCGACCAGCGGTAGCGCCGATCAGGAAACCACGCGCCTGCGAGTCTCCCGCTGCCCACGCCAAGTCTCCGATGCGCTGGAAACCGAACATTGAGTAGTAAATATAGAACGGCACTAATGGATAGTCATTGACGCTGTAAGACGTTGCTGCTGCAAGCCACGCGGAGAATGCGCCTGCCTCGGTGATGCCCTCTTCCAGCATCTGACCCTTCTTGTCTTCGCGGTAATACATGACCTGTTTGGAGTCGACTGGCTCGTACAGTTGCCCCGCAGAGGAGTAAATACCGATCTGACGGAACATGCCTTCCATACCGAAGGTACGCGCCTCGTCTGGCACGATCGGCACGATACGCTGCCCAATCTCTTTATCCTTACAAAGCGTGGTCAGCATGCGCACGAAGGCCATGGTCGTGGAGATCTCACGATCCTTAGTGCTCTGCAGCTGAGCTGCGAACGCGTCGAGACCCGGCACCTTGAGCGGTTTGGAATCTTTGCGACGCGATGGAACCGGCCCGCCAAGCGCTGCGCGCTTCTTGCGCAGATAGGCCATCTCGAGGCTGTCTTCAGCCGGACGGTAATAGGGTACCGATTCCAATTTATCGTCAGAAATTGGAATATTGAAACGATCGCGGAAGGTCTTCAGGCCCTCGATATCGAGTTTCTTAACGGAGTGAGTGACATTCTGCGCCTCGGCGCTTGCACCGAAGGCATAACCCTTGACCGTCTTGGCCAGAATAACCGTAGGCTTGCCGTTAGGCTTAGCAGCCTGTGCATAGGCGGCATAGACCTTGAATGGATCATGACCACCGCGGTTGAGTTTCATGATGTCGTCGTCGGACAGATGCTCGACCATCTTGAGTAGCTCAGGGCTCTTGCCGAAGAAGTGTTCACGCGTGTAGGCACCGCCGCGATCCCAGTAGTTGATGTACTCGCCATCGACCACTTCGTCCATACGCTGTTGCAATAGGCCATCTTTATCTGCGGCCAGCAGGGCATCCCAGTGACGCCCCCACACGACTTTGATGACGTTCCAGCCTGCGCCGCGGAAGATCCCTTCCAGCTCTTGAATCACCTTGCCATTACCGCGTACTGGGCCATCTAGACGCTGCAGGTTACAGTTGATCACGAAGATCAGGTTGTCGAGCTTCTCGCGGCCAGCTTTGCCGATCGCGCCCAATGATTCTGGTTCATCCGTCTCGCCGTCCCCAAGGAAGGCCCATACTTTGCGATCGCTGTTGTCCATCAAGCCACGGCTAGTCAGATACTTCATGACATGGGCTTGGTAGATCGCGGCGATAGGGCCTAGACCCATGGACACCGTTGGGAACTGCCAATAATCGGGCATCAACCAAGGGTGAGGATACGAGGACAAGCCTTTGCCATCGACTTCTTGGCGGAAGTTATCGAGCTGTTCTGCACTCAGGCGTCCTTCGACGAAGGAGCGCGAGTAGATGCCAGGGGAGGAGTGGCCTTGGAAGTAGATCAGATCGCCGCCGTGCTCCTCGCTCGCCCCTCGGAAGAAGTAGTTGAAACCCACGTCGTAGAGCGTGGCCGCAGACGAGAAAGTGGAGATATGACCACCGAGCTCGGCGCCTGGCTTCTTGCCGGCGCGCATGACCATAGCCAAGGCATTCCAGCGAATAATGCCGCGAATCTGGCGTTCCATGAACATGTCGCCAGGCATCTTGTCTTCTTCGAGGGTCGAAATAGAATTGCGGTAGGGGGTAGTGACAACGGAATAGGGAAGCGATTGCGTGTTGCGGGTAGCCTCCTCAGCGAGTCTGCCCAAGATAAAATGCGCGCGCTCTAGGCCTTCTTGATCGATTATCGAGCCGAGCGCATCGAGCCATTCTCTGGTTTCTGTAGGGTTAAGATCTTCTTTTAACTGACTCATAGGCTAAGACTCTCGCTAATTCCGTCCCTTGTGGGGATTCCATTAATGTGACGACGCGCGATAGAGCGCACCGCCTTGTAAATAATTTACACCGTGACCGAATTTTACCCCGATACACGACGTTTTTTCAATAAGCTTGTCGCGTTATGTAGTTAAACTACAAGCCCCGCATCACCCTCCTATGCCATAGACTGCAAGGAGCGCGAGCGCACTGACCCAGATAATCTGGCTGCGATCGAGCAAATTAAGCACATCCTCGATCTGCTGGGCATATTGCTGCGTTGTAAGGGGCTCCCCTTCGTGCTCTACGTGGATCACGAGCGTGTTAACCGAATCCCTATCCTCGGAGTCATGCACCAGTAAGGCACTCTGTGTTCTGCCTATCGCGGCATTGGCACAGACCAAGACCACCGCCACCGCCGAGCTCTGCGCATCCGCCGCATAGTGCCGCAGGCGCTTGAAGGTCGCTTCGAATTGCCCAGCAAGCGCAAAGGTCAATCCTAGCAGACGAGCGGGCACCCATTCCAAGACAAATTCAAGGCGGGTGAGCCATGGTTGCTCGTAGTCCAAAGAGGTGCTCAAGTCCCGCGCCCTGCGCATTTGCAATAGGACGAAATAGGCGAGCGCTCCGGCCGGGCCCAACACAAGATACCAAAAAAGCACCGCAAATAATCTTTCGAAACTAGTCGCAAGCAGAAAACGGATGCATTGGCCATGTACGGCCTCCTGATCATCGCTATTTTCGAGCCTGAGGCGTGAATAGCGCGTCTGCAGGCACAGGTAGGCACCCTCGAAATCCTCTGCTCGCCAAAGACTTAGATAGTGTGCAGCCCAATTGCGCTGATGAACCGGGTCGAATAGAACTAACAGCAGCGCGACATGGACGCTGAAACTGACCAGACCAAACCACACGCCCTGTACTATCCACAGCAAGGCTAACAAGACGCACGAGGGTAGCAGTAACAGCAATAGCGTCCGCCACCGCTGCACGTCATAGCGCTCAAAGCGCAGCGACAGGCCGCGCAGATAGTCTTGCAGTCGCTCGAACCAGGAGTCTCCAGGCAATGCGCGGTCGCGAGTCCAGTAATGGTTAATCAACAGCGCGACGAGAATAACGAGGAACTTCATAGTATTGGTCCTGAATTATGCGCAGGCAGCGCGGAATCGCGCCCAATCGAAAAAGGGACCGGGATCGGTCTTGCGCCCTGGCGCAATATCACTATGCCCTACAATGCGCTCGGGCGTAATGAGGGGGTATTGTGCCATGAGTTCATGGCTTATCTGAATCAGGCGCTCATATTGTTCGGGCGTGAAGGCCTCCGCATCGGTGCCCTCTAACTCGATCCCAATGGAGAAGTCGTTGCAGTTGTCACGACCACAGTGCAGCGACTCGCCAGCATGCCATGCCTTTTTGTCGAAGGGCACAAATTGTATGACCGCCCCCGAGCGATCGATCAACAGATGCGCGGACACCTGCAGGTGCGCGATCTCTTCGAAATAGGGGTCTGCTGCGCTATCCAAGCGATTCTGAAACAGTGCCTCGATATGGCCCTGACCATAGCGACCTGGCGGCAGGGAAATATTATGAATGACCAGGAGATCCACCGCGACCCCCGAGGTCCGCTCGCTGCAATTGGGCGAGGGCACCTGCCGCGCATAGCTCAAGCGCTTGTCGACGATCACACTATCCTCCTTCTCGCCTATATCCCTAAGGCTCTCTCAAATCAGGGGCGCCAAACTGCCAAGTGAGCCATTCTATCCGGCTGCGCGTAATCAATCCATGAGTCCTGTGCTCGCCTATCAATCACGGGACCTATAGGCGATAATTTCGACGTCAACCCAATGTGGCACGAGGCAAATGAGCGGACCCGAACCAAGCAATGCAACCCGACGCACAGGCTTTTTGATGCTGTTCATCAGCCTAGCCTTCGGATTGGGAGTACTAACCCTATTTTTCGATTCGCTCCTGAGCGATCGCAACAACCCTAACCGCGCCCCCATCAGCCAGACCGATAGCGATGGCAGCGTCATGGTGGAGTTGCAGAGAAACCCACAGGGGCACTACCTCGTGTCCGGTCTTATCAACGGCGCTCCCGCCAACTTCCTTCTCGATACGGGAGCAACCGATGTGGTAATGTCCGATCAATTGGCACGGCAGGCGATGCTAGAGCGTGGCTACCCGACACGCGCGATGACGGCGAATGGTGAGGTAGTCGTCTATTCGGCGCTGGTCGATGCGCTGGAGATCGGCGCGATTGTATTGCGCGAGGTCCGCGCCAGCATTAATCCCGCGATGCAGGGCAATACGGTATTGCTTGGCATGAGCGCTCTGCAGCATATTGAATTCACGCAACGTGGCGACTCGCTAACGCTACGCTATATTCCCTAGAAAAATACAGGTTAGCCTCAAGCATGATTCCAAGCGTTTCGATTCCAAACGATTTATCTAGCCATGTCGAATTCGCACTACGCGAGGACATCGGCAGCGGCGACATCAGCGCACAATTGATCGCGCCTGACACCGAGGCTCGGGCGACAATTTATTGCAGAGAAGAGGCAATACTCTGCGGCCTGCCCTGGGCATTGGAAGTGTTTAGGAAAGTAGACCCCTCGTTACAGATCGAGACACTCGTGAAGGAGGGCCAGCGGGCTGAAAAAGATCAAGCTCTACTGACGATCACCGGAAATGCACGCTCCCTCTTGAGCGCGGAGCGCTGCGCGCTGAATTACCTGCAGACCCTATCGGGCACGGCGACATTAGCGCGACGCTACGCCGATCGCGTGGCACACACTCAGGTCAAACTGCTAGACACCCGCAAGACCATCCCCGGCCTGCGCAGCGCGCAGAAGTATGCCGTTCGCATCGGCGGCTGCCACAATCACCGCATGGGCCTGTTCGACGCCTTCCTGATTAAAGAGAATCACATCAATGCCTGCGGCTCAATCGCCTCGGCCATCGACAACGCGCGCGCCTTACACCCCAGCAAGAGCGTCGAGATAGAGGTGGAGAACCTCGAGCAATTGGACGAGGCAATGCGCGCCAATGCGGACATCATCATGCTCGATAACTTCACCCTGAAGAATCTCGCCGAGGCAGTAAGAATCAATAGAGGCAAGGCGCAATTAGAGGCCTCCGGCGGCATCAATCACGAAACACTCGTCCCGATCGCGCAGACCGGTGTAGACTTTATATCGATTGGCGCACTGACCAAGGACTGCAAGGCGATCGACCTGTCGATGTTGTTCAAATAACCATGCCACGCGAAGAGGTGCTCACATGAAAAGCATTGGCCGCAGGATTATTAGACCACAGAGTGATAGCTTCTTGCGCTGGCTTAGGCGCGGCTTATTGCTAGCTGCTAGCTGCTCGATCGCAAACCCCGCGTTAGCCCACCCAGGCTCCCTCGATGAGAACGGCGGCCATTACGATGGCGGCTCCTACCATTGCCACATGAGCGTCTGCGAGCAGCCCGACACCTTTAGCCGCGGTGGACGCGACAGCTTCTTCTTCGACCCCAGCAGCCGCAATAAATTCTATAACGAAGACGACTGGCCCTATGACGAGGACTTCGACGGCGACTGCCAGAATACTCGAAACGAAATACTGGTGGCCACGAGCAGGGCCCCGGTACGCTATAGCAATCCTCGCAACTGCGAGGCACGCACTGGCGAATGGTTCGACGAATATACGGGCAAGACATTCACCGTCGCCGCACAGATCGACCTAGATCATATTATTCCGCGGCGCTATGCCCACAACCAGGGCGGCGATCGCTGGTCACCGAATAAGAAAGTGGCCTTCGCCAACGATCCCATGAATCTGATCTTGACCGAACGCAGTGAGATCCGTCGCAAGGGTGAGCGAGGCCCCACGCGCTATTTGCCGCGAGACGAGTATCAGTGTGATTATGTAAGACAATGGTTAGCGATAGCGGAAAAATACGATCTACGCATCGCCAATGGTGACCGGAATCGAATTACCGTGATTTTGAGAGATTGCGGGGAGGATTAATCGAGAGGCAAAAAAAAGGCCCGTTTCCGGGCCCTTTTTTTAGCTGGCGGGTTCTACTGGAATCTCACGCATCATGCCATTGGCATATTGTAAGCGTGTATCACCCTCTGGAAAGCCTGTAATCTGTAACACATAAGCCATTACGTCTTCGTATTCGCTGTCTAGCAAGGCACCCGGCTTATCGGCAGGCATCGCGCTCATGATCTGCTCGAAAAGATACTGCAATGGCTGCCCTCTCCAAGTCTGGAACACCGTCTTATAGAAATCGGCATTGTGGCAAGTTGAGCAATTCTGCTCGAAAGTTGGCTGGCCATTAGCCGCCTGTTCAGCAGTGTAGACACCCTCGCCCAAGGCAGTCGGTGCCGCGCCGGCATCGGCGCTTGCGGCAGTGGCCAAAACCAGGGTCATCAGGGTCGCTGTAGAGAATTTTGCTATTTTCATATCCGAACACTCCGGCACGTAAGTGCAACTGTTTTTACTGATCTTACGGTTCTTATACTAACAGCTCAGGCTGAATGAAACCTGAACGCTGTCGTGAATTCGTGTGTATCGCCAGCCTTGCCGATACGCTCAGATGCACTGTGAACGCGCACGCAAGCCAATGAGACTTCGCGTAAAAGCGGGCTACCATAAACCAGCCGCTGGCAATTATCAAGCGAGCAAACGGGGCTGAGGCTATAGCTCTCCGCTCTTGTAGGGGGCGCTGACGGTCCCGACTAGATCTCCCTGCGTGTCGAAGATCAGGAGGATATTACGGTAGCGCGAGGTCAACGCTAAGTAGATCAAGTCGCTCACCTGTGCCTGCGCATTGGCGAGCACTTGTTCGATCTCCGCCTTCATCCTTGGATTCTCCGCCATGATCTCTTCTACGTCCAGAGTGGACTCGCGGACCTGTGGGAAGTGCTCAGACAAGGGCTCGTACAACCAGACCTGCTCATGGGGAGGAATGCGCTCAAACTCTACCGCTTGCTGGAAACGCTCCTGTTCGGCAACAGTGTCTGGCCTGCGCGCGAAAATGAAGACCGGCCGCTCTTCTCCGAAGGCATCGAGCACCTCGAGATCGACGCCCTGAGCACTGATGGCAACCGCGGGCACTGTGTAGAAACTAGTATCGAGGAAAACCACCGCGACCGGCCGCTGCTCATACACCGCCTTTATACCCCAGAATAACGCGGCTAATTGCAATAGCACCACGACGCCGATGTCGATACTCAGCTCGCGACGCGACTTCTTGGGATTGAAGATCACTAGGGTGATGAGGGGGCCGAGCACCAGATCCACGGCGGCCACGAGGCGCAAGCCCTGCCAGCCACCGGAGGCCGAGAAATAGGGGTTGGGATACCAGAACTGCAACAGGATTCCCACGAACAGCGAGAATACGCCCAGGCTAACGAGGAAGTGGAGCCCAGAGGCGGAGTAGCGATTGCGAATCTTGTGATGGCGGATCATGTCGCTATAGTGCCGCGAAAACTACAGGAAGTCGCATAGATTAACAGATACCAACACTAACGCATGTGCCACCGGCGGTCCAAACAGTCGGCACCGTTAACGACGGTGTTAGAGAGTAGGTGTGGCCGTTAACCCCGGCGTTTCCCGTTGCTAGGATTACGCCATCAACAACTGTAGCGCTGGCTAGCCATTGCGTCGAAGCAGCAGCTGGCGGGATGCCATTTGTGCCAGCATTGACGCCGGCAAGTGCGCTAACTCCGCCACTTTGAATAGCGAGTGCGAGAGCGGTTTTATAGGGAGTAGTGGCTAGGATCACTTCGCTAAAGCGTGAACGCACGGCGTAATTTTGATAGGCCGGAAGTGCGATAGAGGAGAGTATTCCGATTATGGCGATAACGATCATCAACTCGATGAGCGTGAATCCATTCTGGCCAATGGTTTGTTTCATGACGATCCTCCAGAATCAGAGCACCAATATTGGATAATTTCAGAATCGAAGGGGGAAAACGTGGGCATTCTAGCGGTCTTATAACTATGGGGCTCTATGCAGAGCCCCATTGTTAGGTAGGTACTATTAGCAGAGACCTAAGCTCAAACATGTGCCCGTCACTGTCCACACGACAGGAACTGCAAGTGCTGGAGTCGTGATATACGTTGCGCCACCAGCTGCGGCCGTACCTGTGGCAGTGATACCACCAGTTCCGCTCAGTGCAACACTGGCGAGGTTTGCGGTTGCAACAGGAGCAGCGGGAATACCATAAGTGCTAAAAGCCAAGTCAGTTACGGTCAATGGGATACGCCCAGTTTGCAGACCTACCTCTATCGCAGACTTATACGGGGTAGTAGCAAGAACCACTTCTGAGAAACGAGCGCGTTGTGTGTAGGTCTGGTACGCAGGCAATGCTACGGCTGCCAGAATACCGATGATCGCTACAACGATCATCAATTCGATTAGGGTGAAGCCTTTCTGTACTTTTTTGATCTGGATCATTGTATTTCTCCTGGATTTAACGGTTTTTCAATTTGGGGTTTAGCGTTTATCGAGCTTAGAAGTCGGATCTGGGTTGATTCAGATCGCCGCCTTATTCGTACACGGTTACAGTGTTTACTTCACATGCCGTGCCAATTTTGGCAGCAACGCCAAAAATAAACCCTAAGCATATGAAATTAATGAATTAATTAATTCTCACCTAAGCCCCCCAGAAAACGGAGTGTGAAGTCGCTCACAGAACTCACGCTCCCTCGACTGACAATTTTTGTCAGTTACTGCTAATTATCGGCACATATGCCGATTTTGGGTGACCGCTACTCTCCCCTCCTACTCGCTTAAACCCGGCTAAAATTCAATGTGCCGTTTCCCAACCCGCTGTCGAAGCGAAAGGCGATGCACTATACTCGAGGCATGATCGAACCAGCAGCCCCACCCTCGAAGGTTAGATAGCAGCGAGATATGCAGAAGAATATCAGTGGACTTGCTAAACGACTGGTCTCCATTGGGATCTTGTCACAGGAACAAGCAGAGGATTCTATCCGTTCGGCACGTCGCGACAAGATCCCCTTCGTCACCCATTTGGTGAAAAACAAGATTGCCGAAGGGCATCGCATCGCGATTGCCGCCTCCGCAGAGTTCGGTGCACCGCTTGTCGATCTGTCCGCGTTCGACTTAACTCTATGCCCTAAGGAACTTGTCGATCCAAAGCTGCTGCGCAAGCACCGCGTCCTGCCTCTGTACAAGCGCGGCAACCGCCTCTACCTGGCCGTATCCGACCCGACCAATATTTCGGCCATCGACGAGGTGAAGTTCCATACCGGCCTGTCTACCGATGTGATAATCGTCGACGAGACCAAGCTTTCGCCCGCGATCGACCATTTCATCGATCAGATGGAGGGTGGCACCGCCTTACTCGATATGCTCGATGTGACCGATCTGGATAGCCTCAACATCGAGATCAAAGAGAAAGAGGCCGACACAGCGGAAGTCGATCATAGTGACGAGACGCCGATCGTGCGCTTCGTGAATAAGATCATGTTGGACGCCATTCGCACCGGTGCCTCCGACATCCACTTCGAGCCCTATGAGAAGATCTATCGCATCCGTCTGCGCACCGACGGCATCTTGCGGGAGGTCGCACGCCCGCCCATTAATCTCGCACCTCGTATCGCCTCGCGCCTGAAGATAATGTCCCAGATGGACATCTCCGAACGCCGCCTGCCCCAGGATGGCCGCATCAAGATGAAACTATCGCGCACCCGGGACATCGACTTCCGCGTGAATACACTGCCGACATTGTGGGGCGAGAAGCTAGTCCTCCGGATCTTGGACCCTAGTAGTGCGCAGATGGGCATCGATGCGCTGGGTTACGAGGAAGTACAGAAGGCCCAGTTCATGCAGGGACTGTCGAAGAGTCAGGGCATGATCCTCGTGACCGGCCCGACGGGCAGCGGCAAGACCGTTTCGCTGTATACCGGTCTCAACCTGCTGAACACGCCCGAGACGAATATTTCGACGGCCGAAGACCCGGTGGAGATCAATCTCGAAGGGATCAACCAGGTCGCCGTCAATGCCCGCATAGGCCTGAGTTTCGCCACGGCACTGCGCTCCTTCCTACGCCAAGACCCAGACATCATCATGGTAGGCGAGATTCGTGACTTGGAGACAGCGGAGATAGCCATCAAGGCCTCGCAGACCGGTCACCTCGTGCTCTCCACTCTGCATACCAATAGCGCTCCAGAAACACTTACACGCCTGCGCAATATGGGCGTGCCATCCTATAACCTCGCTACCTCGGTGACCCTGATCATCGCTCAGCGTCTTTGTAGAAGACTATGCACTTATTGCAAGCAAGCGATGCAACTCCCCGAAAACGCCCTACTCGAGGCCGGATTTCTGCCCGACCAGCTCGACACACTGACCCTGTTCGGCCCAGGCGGCTGCGATGCCTGCAACCAGGGTTATAAAGGCCGCGTGGGAATCTATGAAGTAGTTCCTATTACAGACGGCATCGCCCGTATTATCATGAAAGACGGCAACTCCATTGAGATTGCCGATCAGGCAAGAAAAGAAGGCTTTAACAACTTGCGCCAATCTGCCTTGATAAAAGTGGCACAGGGACTAACAAGCTTAGACGAGGCCAACCGCGTCATCTAATTGCGCCGTCACAATCCGGGCTGTATCGCTTAAGAGGCTCAACATGGCAACACCAACGACTGTAAACCAGACAATCTACCTCTGGCAGGGCACCGACAAGAACGGCAAGAAGACCAAGGGTGAGATGCCCGGTGCAAGCCAGGCGCTTGTCAAGGCACAGTTGCGCAAACAGGGCGTCAACGCCACTCGGGTCAAGCGCAAGCCCAAGGACCTATTCGGCCCTAAGAAGCAGAAGATTACCCCCAACGACATCGCGATCTTCAGCCGTCAACTCGCCACCATGATGAAAGCCGGCATTCCCCTAGTGCAATCCTTCGAGATCGTAGGCGATAGCCTCGAGAACCCCTCGATGGCGACACTCGTGCGTGCGGTGCGCGACGACGTGGCGGCGGGCAATAATTTCGCAGACTCTATTCGTAAGCATCCTCGCTACTTCGACGAGCTATTCTGCAACCTCGTAGAATCCGGAGAGCAATCCGGTGCCTTGGAGACGATGCTGGACCGCGTTGCCACCTATAAGGAAAAAACCGAGGCTCTGAAATCCAAGATCAAGAAGGCCATGAACTACCCCATCGCGGTGGTAGTCGTTGCTCTCATCGTTACGGGCATCCTGCTGGTGAAAGTGGTGCCACAGTTCGCGGAGACATTCTCTAGTTTCGGAGCGGACCTGCCAGCCTTTACACTGTTCGTGCTTGGCTTATCCGATGTTGCGATTGCGCACTGGTGGAAGGCCGTTATTGGCCTAGCCATCGCTGGCTATTGCTTCAAGGAGGCACGCATTCGCTCTAAGGGTTTCGCAGACTTCATCGATAGGCTGTCCCTGAAACTGCCGATCATCGGGCCGATAGTGGAGAAATCTTGTTACGCCCGCTTCACTCGAACCCTATCGACGACCTTCGCCGCCGGGGTACCATTGGTAGACGCACTCGAATCCGTTGCGGGGGCTACCGGCAACATCGTGTACTCTTCGGCCACGCGCAGAATCAGAGACGATGTTAGTGCGGGTCAGCAATTGAATTTCGCCATTAAGACCACGAACCTGTTCCCCGTCATGATCAATCAAATGGTCGGCATCGGCGAGGAGTCCGGGGCGCTCGATGCGATGCTCGACAAATGCGCAACCTATTATGAGGCGGAGGTCGACAACGCAGTAGATGGCCTGACCTCTCTAATGGAGCCTATCATCATGTCGGTGCTAGGCACCTTGATTGGCGGTTTAATGATTGCGATGTATCTGCCAATTTTCCAGCTCGGACAAGTAGTATAGGCCCACGATGACATTGATAGATTTATTGCAGAGCAACGCAACTGTTCTAGTTGTGCTTTCCATAGCCCTTGGCCTATTGGTAGGAAGCTTCCTCAACGTGGTGATCTATAGAATCCCTGTGATGTTGCAGCGCGAATGGCGACAGCAATGCTGTGAATTTTTAGAGATCGACGAGAAGACCACGAACGATGCAGGCACGGCGCCTGCACATAAGGTCTTTAACCTCGTCAAACCAGACTCGCACTGTCCGCATTGCAATGCCCCCGTGCGCGCCTGGCAGAACATCCCAATCCTCAGCTATGTGCTGCTGCGCGGCCGCTGCGCCAAGTGCAAGGCAAGCATCTCGATTCGATACCCGATCATCGAGGCTGTCACCGGCATCCTAACCGGACTTGTCGCCTGGCAGTTTGGTGCCACCTGGCTCACATTAGCGTTATTCGTACTTACGTGGTCACTTGTCGCGCTAACGATGATTGATTTCGATCACCAATTGCTCCCCGATAACATCACACTACCCCTACTCTGGCTGGGCTTAGCGGTAAACACACTTTTGCCCGATTCCAGCGTGGGTCCACGCGACGCCGTGCTAGGCGCCATACTCGGCTACCTCTCACTATGGTCTATCTATTGGGTGTTTAAATTGCTCACTGGCAAGGAAGGCATGGGCTATGGGGATTTCAAGCTGCTCGCCGCCCTGGGCGCCTGGATGGGCTATCAGTCACTGCTCTTGATAGTGATTCTCTCCAGCCTCGTCGGGGCAGTCGTTGGCATCGCCCTTCTCTTGTTCCTTGGGCGCGACCGCAACATCCCGATTCCGTTTGGCCCCTATCTAGCCGGCGCAGGCTTCATCGCACTTCTTTGGGGTGAGCAGTTCATGACCCTGTATATCAATACGATGGTGCCATGAGGTGTCGGTCACGAACAATAGCACTCTAAGGATCGGCGTTACCGGTGGCATCGGCAGCGGCAAGAGCGCCGTGACCAAGATGCTAGAGGCGCGCGGCATCGTAGTGGTAGATGCCGACGTAATAGCGCGCCTAGTAGTGGAGCCCGGCACTCAGGCACTGAGCAGTATCGCAGAGCATTTCGGAGGCGCTATTTTACGCACAGACGGAACTCTCGATCGTGCGGCATTGCGCGCCAGGGTTTTTCAAGATGAGAATGAGCGCAAGTGGTTAGAAGCACTTCTGCACCCACTAATCCGCACGGAGATCATCCGTCAGCTCGAGCTCAGCGAATCGCCCTACTGCGTATTATCCTCTCCCCTGCTACTAGAAACCGGTCAGAATAAGCTGGTCGATAAGGTATTATTAGTCGACGCGAGCGAGGCGCTGCAGATCGAGCGCACCCAACAACGTGACCACATCGATGCGCATGCAGTCGGCGCGATTATTGACAGTCAGTGGTCTCGCGCGAAGCGCCGGGCGCAGGCAGATTTTATTATCGAAAATGAGGGCACTTGGCGTGAACTCGAGGAGGCAGTGGAGAAGATGCATCAGCAGTTTCTGACACTGGCCGATTTCACTAACGCACAGAGAAGTAACGATAAACCATGACTCAACGCATATTGAAAGTGAACTGCCCCACCTGCAAAGAGATTGTGGTCTGGAGCGAACAGAGCCCTTACCGACCGTTTTGCTCGGAGCGCTGCAAGCTGATCGACTTCGGCGACTGGGCGAGCGAGCGCAATAGCATCGCCGGCGATCCGGTTTTCCTCCCCGAGGAAGATGATGAAAACACTTACTAAACTGGCTCTATAACGGCGCGTATTTGGGCAGCGGCAGCCAATAGATTTTGCCCGTAGCCGCATTGAGCTCTGCGTCCATTAACAGCATGACAAACTCACCATCCAGCGACAGGCGTATTTTTTTGACCGTCTCGCCCTCAGCCACACCGAGTGGGTAGCTGTCCAAGAGCAGATGAGTCTCAACATCGAAGAAATACAGCTTCTCGTTATCGGTCGCAATCAGGGTTTTGCCCGAGGGATCGAAAACCGCACTAACCGGCGCCCCCTCTAGAAACCACTCCCCATCGGTGTTGTAGTAGTCGCGCGGATCGATGTCCACGATACTGCTGTGAGGCGTCATCTCGTTGCCATTGGGGCAGGAGTAAGCGAGGCGACCGCCATCGGGCGAAATGCTAAAGTCTGTGCAACCACTGCCCACGGCGATGTCCGTTCCCGGCACAAAGGTAATGCTTTGATCTGCGGGGTCGAAATCGAAAGTCACGAGATTCGATTCGGTCGTAAGAAACACGTGTCGTTTCGTCGAGTCATACTCGATGCGCACGGGACTGAGTAACGGAATTGCGGCCCGCGTAGGGTCGCCGTCCTTGTTGAATATCCCCATCCACAAGCCTTCCTCCGCCGGCCCATCCTCTTCGAGCTCGAAGATAGGATCGAACAGAAGAGTGAAGACGTTGCCATTCTCCCCTATCGCGAAATCTCTAGGAATGAAGCTGCGCCCTCCCTCACTAAGGCGATGATAAGTGAAGGCGCCACTGGGAATATCCAACTGATACATGCGCTGCGATTCGGGATGGGTCGACAGGTATACCGTGCCCGAATTTCTATCCAGCTCCATCTGATCGGGAATGGTGTTGAACTTGTAGACAGCCCCAGTCTCCCCCGAGATCACGTTGCGCTCAACCAGACGATTCGCCTTGGTGTCGCCAATCAAAACCCAGCCGTGGCACAGTGGAATGAAGTCCTGCGTGGGCTGGGTGACGAGGCCGCCACCAAACTGCGTGATACTGACTACGGAATTATTGCTACCGGGGACCACGTCTGTGGCCGAGAGCAGCCGAAAGCGCATAGGGTTAGTCGCCGCGAGCAATTGCATCTGCACGCGATACTCTTTGCCCGCATAGAGCATCGTCGGAATGTCGAGTATGCCGGTTGTCGTATTGAAAGAGGGTGCGCCTGGGGACAGAGTCTTAGCCCCTGGCGGGGCCGTGAACGCTGCGCAATCGAGCAATTGCATGCCATTTCGGCCAGAGCCACTGATGCTTCCAGGAGGCGTAATATCGGTGGCCGCGGCTAGCTCGAACTCCAAGCTATCGGGATCGACCAAGGCCAGCGCGACATTGTATGCGCCAACTCCGGGAGCACTAAGACCTGGCACTGAGAGCGTGTAACCGTCGAAACGCGGCCGATCGGCAGGGAGGGCAGGTGGCGTACCGGTGGAAAAATCCATGCTATACAGCGGCCGAAACTTTACCCCTGTCCATGCCGGAAAGCCGGCACTCACATCCGCAGGCACTGCTGCACTGTGGACACGAATACCCACGAAACGACTGTTGGGAAGAATGGCGTTCACCGCACCTGTGACATCGAGAGTGATCGTTGCTGCGGGATTCCCTGCGGAGGCCTGAACCGCATCGAACTGCGCCGTAGGGAGTGAACCACCGGCTTTGTAGTCAGACAACTCGATGCTGCCGTTGTCGGCGAAGGCATAGACCTGCAGTGGCGCTTGGCCAGCGCGCGGATAGAGCGCCTCTAGTGGCAGGCTAAGCACCGCCTGACTCACGCTCTTGGTCGCGCCGAAATCGAACACCATAACGGCAGAATCGATGTAATTCGGACTCGTCACGGCCCAGCCATCACCAGTCATATAGCTCGCGTTAATGGCGGGCGAGTCCGGATTAGGCTTAGACTCTACGAGTACAGCCTCCTGCACCAGCGCAGCTTGATCGGCGAAGGCAATCTCGCCGCCCATCCATGTGAGGAGCGCGAGCAACGCACTCGCTTTCTTAATGCCTTGTGACATGTCGATGGTCCTTACTGGTAGCTCTAATTTTACGATGCGACTCAATCTTGAAATTATGCGCTTAACTCCAATAAATTCAAGCTATTACCTTGCAAAGCGGTGATTCAAGTCACACTCTGCAAGCTAAGTTCTTCTTGATGGTAGCACTTTCGCAGGGATTTACTCGTCGCCCGCGCAATCCCAGAATGCGGAGATTGCGGCGATGCCCGCCGCACCCTGTGCGAATGCCTTGGGGATATCTGCCACTGTCATGCCCCCTAGGGCATATATCGGCACAGACGCCTCACTAATGAGCGCCGCCAAGCGCGCCCAGCCCATTGGGACTTGCTCGGGATGACTGTCAGTCGCCGCAACAGGAGATAGCAGGACATAATCTGCCTGCAGCGCAGCGGCCATGCGCAGCTCTTCTAGGGTATGGCAGGAGGCACTAAACATCACCCGCTGCGAGACCGGCCGCCTGCCCAGCTGCCTGAGTATCGTGCTACTCACGTGTAGAGCATCCGCGCCAAGCGCTTCGAAGCGCGTCGGGTCGGTATTGATCGCTAAGGGAATGGAGTGCGCACGGCATAGACTCAACGCGCTGCGAGCGCGGATTCGGAAGTCCTCATCGCTAAGCCCGTGTTGCCGGAAATGGATGAGAGGGGGGCGCCGATCGAGCAACTGCTTAAACTGCGTTGTAAACGCCGCGTTGTTCGCGGCATAGCCAGTGATGGCGATACGATCGGCCAATTGGATGCGACGAATTATGGGAAGATTCGCCGCTGGAAACTGTGCCGGCTCGAGACTGTCGAGTGCCGCCCAACGCACCGCCTGCCCCTCTCGGCCCTTAGCCTCGCCTGCGAAACTCAATACTCGGCGAACCTCGAGTAAGACGCGTTTGTCCCCGTAATCGTGTTCTATCGTGCATAGGGGCGCGTCTCTCAACACAGCGATGCCGAGCTCCTCGTCCAGCTCTCTTCTCAACGCTTCTTCTATGGTTTCTCCCGGCTCACACTTGCCGCCGGGAAACTCCCAGAGCCCGCCTTGATGTGCCTGCGCGGCGCGCAGGGCAACGAGCACGCGATTCGCCTCATCGATCACCACACCGACGGCCACATGGACTGTCTTCATAGGGCCCCTATTCGCGCAGCGAGCACCTAGCTTCGGTAACTCGCGTTGATGCGGACATATTCCTCGGACAGATCAGAGGTCCACACGGTCTCGCGGGCCTGGCCGCGAGCGAGGTCGACGGTGATCTCGATCTCCGCTTTGCTCATCTCCGCCTGACCTTGCGCCTCGGTATAGCTAGGGGCAAGAGTGCCATTGCTAACGATGCAGACCTTGCCAAGATGGATCGTGATCTTGCTAACGTCGAGTTCGGGTACACCCGCACGACCAATCGCAGCGAGAATGCGGCCCCAGTTCGGATCGGAGGCGGACAGCGCCGTCTTGACCAGCGGGGACTCGGAAATGGCATAGGCCACCTTGAGACACTCGTTGGTGTTACCACCGCCGCGAATATCCACAGTAACGAATTTCTTGGCGCCTTCGGCATCCCGAATAATGTCCTTGGCCAACTCCTTCACAAGGGCTTGTAAGGCAGCTTCGAATGCGGCGAAGCCACTGGCGTCGGAGGCTTGAATATTCACGCCACTGAGACCGGTAGCGCTAAGCACACAGCAGTCGTTCGTCGACGTATCGCCATCGACCGTGATGCGGTTGAAGGATTGATCGACGACGCGGCTGAGCAGTCCCTGCAAAGTAGCTTGTTCGATCCTGGCATCGGTGAACACATAGCTCAACATCGTCGCCATATTCGGCTTGATCATCCCGGCACCCTTGGTAATACCGGTAATCACCACTGGCTTGCCCGCTATCTCGATTCTTACCGAACGCGCCTTCGGGACGGTGTCGGTCGTCATAATCCCCTTCGCCGTATTCAGCCAATCCTCGCCGAGCGCTGCGAAGGCATTGGGCACACCGGCGCAAATTTTGGCGACCGGAAGATTCTCGCCAATCACGCCGGTCGAGAATGGCAATACCGCATCGATCGACACACCGGCATGCTTGGCCACATAGTCGCAAGACGCTATCGCGTCATCGAGCCCGCGCTGTCCCGTACCGGCATTCGCATTGCCCGTATTCACCAGCAGGTAGCGAATAGCACCGCCACTACTAAGCAAATGTTTGCGTGCGACATGGACCGGTGCTGCGCAGAAGGCGTTTAGTGTAAAAACACCTGCGACAGTGCTGCCCTGCGCTAATTCGATCAAAACCAGATCGAGTCGATTCGCATAACGTATATGGCTAGCGACCGCCGCCACACGCACACCCGGTACCGACAATAAATCCTGCGCTCGTATCTCTTGTTTACTCATAGTCCTTAACTCAGCTTGCCGTGACATTGTTTGAATTTCTTGCCCGATCCGCAATAACAAGGATCGTTGCGGCCCACTTTCTGGCCATCACGGACGAATGGAGTTTTCTCGACTCCCTCCTGCCCAGCGCCCTGCCCTCCGGCCCCTGCCGCAGATGCCGAGGCCTCTTGCGCGAGTGTTGCCGCCTCAGCGTGCTGGAACATCATCTTCTCGCGCGCACGCTCCGCCTCACGCTGCTTTTCTATCTCGTCGATCTCCTCATTGGTACGAATCTTCACGTGGCTCAGGAAGCGAATGACTTCATGTTGCAAGTTGGAGAGTAGATCTTGGAACAGCGCGAATGCCTCGCGCTTGTATTCCTGCTTTGGATTCTTGCCCGCGTAGCCCCGCAGAAAAATGCCCTGACGCAGTTGATCCATGGAAGCCAGATGCTCCTTCCAGAGATTGTCGAGAATTTGCAATACGATCTGTTTCTCGAGCAGGCGCATCTTCTCACCCACTAACGCGGACTTATTCGCATAGTCTTCGTTCAGTACTGCAACGATTTTCTCGCGTAGCGTCTCTTCGAAGAGCTTCTCGTCTTCATCTAACCACTGCGCAATCGGAAGCTTGCGGCCGAACTGCGTTTCGATAGCCTGTTCTAACCCCTCGACGTCCCACTGTTCTGGAATGCTCTGTGGTGGAATATGCGAACTGACAATCTCGTTGCTTACTTCGTTACGCATATTGCCGATCAGCTCGGAAATATCCTCGCTAGCCATCAACTCGTTGCGCTGGCGATATACGATGGTGCGTTGATCATTCGCCACGTTGTCGTATTCCAGCAGTTGCTTACGTATATCGAAGTTGCGCCCCTCTACTTTACGCTGCGCCTTCTCGATAGACTTGGACACCATGCCATGCTCGATAGCCTCGCCGCGCTCCATGCCCAAGGCCTGCATAAAATTCTTTACGCGCTCGGAGGCGAAGATGCGCATCAGATTGTCCTCTAGGGACAAATAGAAGCGCGAATAACCAGGGTCACCCTGTCTACCCGAGCGACCGCGCAACTGATTGTCGATGCGACGCGACTCGTGGCGCTCCGTGCCGATGATGTGCAAGCCGCCGGCATCTAATACTTGCTGGTGACGCTTATTCCACTCTTGCTTCGCTTGCTCGACTTGCTCCGGCGTCGGATTGTCCATCGCCTCGACTTCGTGTTCCCACTTACCACCCAGCACGATATCGGTGCCGCGGCCTGCCATATTGGTGGCTATCGTCACCACCCCAGGACGTCCAGCCTGCGCGATGATCTGTGCCTCGCGCTGGTGGAATTTCGCGTTCAACACTTCGTGTTCTATTTTCTCTTTCTTGAGGAAATTCGATAACAACTCGGAGGTATCGATAGACGCGGTACCTACTAGCACCGGTGCGCCCTTCGCGCTGATATCTTTGATATCCTTAACGATTGCCTCGAACTTCTCCTCTATGGAGAGATAGATAAGGTCGTTCTTGTCCTGCCGAAGCAAAGGCTTATTCGAGGGAATGACGACCACATCGAGATCGTAGATCTGCTTGAACTCGAAGGCTTCGGTGTCTGCCGTTCCCGTCATGCCGCTCAAGTTTTTGTACAAACGGAAGTAGTTCTGGAAGGTTGTCGAGGCTAGAGTCTGACTCTCGCTCTGTATATCCAGCCCCTCCTTCGCCTCGATCGCCTGATGCAGGCCTTCGGACAGACGTCGCCCTTCCATCGTGCGGCCGGTGTGCTCGTCGATCAGCACGATTTTGTTGTTCTGTACGATGTACTCGATATCTTTATGAAACAGATAATGGGCCTTCAAAGCAGAATGAATATGATGCAACAGACCCAGATTCTTCGCGGCATAGAGGCTCTCGCCCTCGTCAAGGAGTTTCTGCTCACCCAGCATGCCTTCGACATATTCGTGTCCGGACTCTGTGAGTTCGACCTGGCGCGTTTTCTCATCGATGACGAAATGCCCGGTCTCCACGAAGTCGGTATCGCGATCGAGCGTGAAGCCCCCTTTCTCGGGCTTACCCGCTCCTTTCTCTAGACGCGGTATTAGGGAATTGATCGCCATATACAGTTGCGAGCTATCTTCGGCAGCACCGGAGATAATGAGCGGCGTACGCGCCTCATCGATCAAGATCGAGTCCACTTCGTCGACGATCGCGAAATTTAGCTTCTTCTGCAGCTTGTCTTCCATGCGGAAGGCCATATTGTCGCGCAGATAGTCGAAGCCAAATTCGTTGTTAGTGCCATAGCTTATAGAGGAGTCGTAGGCCGCCTGCTTGACCTCGTGACTCTGCCCCGAGATGACGATGCCGACGCTCAAGCCCAGGAATTCATACAATGGTCGCATCCAGTTCGCGTCGCGTTCGGCGAGGTAGTCGTTCACTGTCACGATGTGTACGCCAAGCCCCGTTAGGCCATTGAGATACGCCGGCAACGTGGCCACCAGCGTCTTACCCTCGCCCGTCTTCATCTCCGCGATATTGCCTTCGTGCAAAACGATACCGCCAATCATCTGCACGTCGAAATGGCGCATGCCCATGACCCGTTTGCTGCCCTCACGCACGATTGCGAAGGCCTCTGGCAACATCGAATCTAGGGACTCGCCCTTGTCGAAACGCTCCTTGAACTCGACGGTCTTGCCGCGGATCTCCTCGTCGGAGAGACTCTCATAGCCACTCTCCAGCGCATTGATTTTATTAACTATTTTTCGAATTCTTTTAAGCTGTCTGGAATTGCTGCTACCAAAAATTGCTCTTAGAAAATTTACGCTCATGATGAAATTCACTTATCTATTGAACTGGAGTTGGGCTGTGCGGCAGACAGGATAGGCCTGAGGACACAGTGCTACAGAGCAACACCTAGGTGATCGCTCCGTAAAAACTTGAACGTAGAGGGGAGTTTAGCGTTCGGTACGCTTTATATAGGACGCAGGGTCAACGACACGGCCATGCTTATAGACTTCGAAATGAACGTGCGGGCCAGTCGAACGACCGGTGCTGCCCACAAGTGCGATAGTCTGCCCTTTTTGAATAATTTCGCCGACGTCGACGAGGAGTTTCTCGGCGTGGCCATAGCGTGTGACATAGCCATTGCCGTGATTGATATCGACGGTCAAGCCATAGCCCTGGCGCTCGCCGGCGGCAGTCACCACGCCTGCGGCAACCGCGATCACGTCTTCGCCCGCCTCACCCGTGGCGAAGTCTATGCCAGCATGCCAAGCGAGCTGGCCATTGAAGGGATCGGTACGCCGCCCGAACGGGGAGGACAGCCAACCCTGTTTAACCGGGCGGCCCGTAATGAAGATATCGGCCTCAAACTGACGCTCGGTCATGAGGCCTTCGAGAATCTCTAACTGCTGAGCGCGATCGGCGATCTGCTGCTCAAGATCGGAGATCGCTTCGATGAAGGCTGGCGGTGCATAGGGCACCGTATCTGACAGGATGGGACCACCGACCGCGGGCTCGCTGGCGAAGTTAAACTCACCGGTATCGAGCTTGGCGACGGTAGTAATGCGCTCACCGAGTGCCTCCATGCGCAGGAGGCGCGCCTGCAACATGGCGAGTCTTAGAGTGAGGGCTTCGAGCTGTTCTTCGGACTCGCGTTTCAGGCGATCGAGTGCATCGGCCTGCTTGGAGAGATCTTCGTTCCAGGCCAGGGTCGTTTCGTGGGAATACTCTAGAGGATCTTGAGAGACGGCGAATTGGTAGCCGAGGTATCCGAAGGCGACAGGCGCGCCGAGAATACAAATCGAGAGGAGGCCTTTCAGCCACCCCTTGAGGACTATAGTGCGAGTTTGACCATGGCGCTGGTCAACTAATATCAATTTCATGAGTCTAGGCGTTCTCTTAAGTCTTGATTCAGAACACCTGAGGCAAGCGTATGCTGCCGGACGTCAAACTTATACCCAAAAATCAATGGGTTACAAATATAGCACGGTGACAGAAAAGTATCAGGCAGCTAATACCGGTTTCATATAAGAGATCGGTACATGCGCATCGGTGTCGAAGCTGACAATTTCCCAGGCGTCTTTGTTATCTTCCAAGGACCTTAATAATGCATTATTCAATGCGTGTCCAGATTTATATCCTTTGAACTCACCGATCAGGCTGAAGCCGATCATGTACAGATCGCCAATCGCATCGAGAATTTTATGCTTCACAAACTCGTCTTCGTAACGTAATCCGTCTTCATTCAAGACCTTATAATCGCCTACGGCAATGGCATTATCCATGCTGGCACCCAAGGCGAGGTTGCGGTTACGCAATTCTTCGAATTCATGCATGAAACCGAAAGTTCTGGCACGGCTTACTTCTTTGACGAAAGAGGTGCTGGAGAAATCGACGCTCGCCGTCTTTGTGTATTTGCGGTACACAGGATGGTCGTAAAGCAAGGTATAGCTGACCTTGAAGCCATCGAAGGGCTCTAGACTCACGGACCTATCGCCATCGGAGACAGTCAATGGCTTGGTGATGCGGATGAATTTCTTCAACGCCTTCTGCTCTTCAATACCGGCAGACTGAATCAGGAACACGAATGGACCGGCGCTGCCGTCCATGATCGGCACTTCCGGTGCGCTGACATCAATATAGGCATTATCGATCCCAAGGCCAGACATTGCCGACATCAGATGCTCGATGGTGGAGATGCGAACATCGCCCTTTACCAGAGTCGTCGACAGTGTGGTATCACCCACATACTCGGCCGTGGCTGGAATCTCCACGACTGGATCTAGGTCGGTGCGGGTAAATACTATCCCCGTATCGATCGGCGCAGGCCGTAAGGTCAGGTAGACTTTCTCGCCATTATGCAAACCAACACCAGTGGCTCGAATAACGTTTTTCAAGGTTCTTTGATTAAGCATAGCGTTGTCTTTTCCCGATTGTAGGTGAAGCCTGCGTGACCCAGAGGTCGAATGCAGGCGGGAGCATAGCAAAATTCCATTCATAACCCAAACATTTCACCACGATGACTTAAGCTAAAACTTCTAGCTCCACACGCGCCGACAAACCTAAATCTGCTAGAGCATCGACCCGTTGCCCAAGCCTTTAAGCGCCCAATTCTGTGCGCTTAAAGGCTCTAGCCGCGATCCTAGTCTGCCTGGCGGCGCAAGAATGCGGGGATATCGAGATAATCCATGTCCGTATCCGCACCGACGGCGCGCGCGAGCCCTGACTGTGGCATTGTGTGCGCAGACGCTGTACGTGAACGCAGTGCTGCTGGACGATCCAACTGGCGATAATCGGTCACTACAGCCTTAGGCGCTGGCTTCTCAACTGGTTTCGCTGCCTTTGCTACGGCGCGTTCGCCCAAACCTGTCGCTACGACAGTCACGCGAATCTCATCGCCCATGCTCGGATCGATAACCGTACCCACCACAACTGTGGCATCGTCGGACGCAAACTCTTCGATGGTGTCGCCCACTTCGGTGAACTCGCCGAGTGAGAGATTCTCGCCTGCGGTAATGTTCACCAGAATGCCTCGTGCGCCATGCAAATTAACGTCTTCCAACAAGGGACTGCGAATTGCAGACTCTGCCGCCTCGCGTGCGCGCCCTTCGCCACTCGCGTAACCCGTACCCATCATCGCCATGCCCATCTCTGACATTACCGTGCGCACATCGGCGAAATCCACGTTGATCATGCCAGGGCGCATAATGAGATCCGCTATTCCTTTGACAGCGCCAAGCAACACATCGTTCGCTGCCTTGAACGCATCCAGCAATGTCGCAGACTTACCGAGCACTTCCAATAACTTCTCGTTCGGAATCGTGATCAAAGAATCGACATGCTCGGAGAGCTCTTGAATGCCTTGATCGGCGATCAGCGAGCGCTTCTTGCCTTCGAAGGGGAAAGGCCGCGTCACAACCGCCACGGTGAGGATTCCCATCTCCTTGGCTACTTCCGCGAAGATAGGCGCCGCGCCAGTGCCGGTGCCGCCACCCATGCCCGCAGTGATGAAGACCATGTCGGCGCCCGCGAGGATCTCGGCGATCTCGTCGCGATCCTCTAGAGCGGCCTGTCGTCCGATCTCAGGATTCGCGCCTGCACCCAAGCCCTTGGTTACACAGCTGCCCATCTGCAAGAGAGTCTTGGCACCCAGATTGCTCAACGCCTGAGCATCTGTGTTGGCGCAAACAAACTCTACGCCTTCGATATGATTCGCGATCATGTGACGAACTGCGTTACCACCACCGCCGCCAACACCGATCACCTTGATTACTGCGTTTTGTGGCAAGCTATCGACTAGTTCAAACATACGGCCTCCTGACTCATTTTAAATACAAAATTTTGAAATTGCTTTTTTGACTGAATATTTTAAATTTACTTACAAATTCTTCTTTATCCACGCACTGACTCGTTCACCAAAACCAATCCTGACTTCCTTACTAGGCGTCTGTGTATCTCGATCTTGTTGCTGCTTGACACCGTAGAGCAGCAGGCCCACACCAGTGGAATAGATCGGATTGCGCACTATGTCGGACAGGCCTTTCACATTCTGTGGAATGCCGATACGTACGGGCGCATGGAATATTTCCTCGGCCAACTCAACAACCCCTTCCATCTTCGAAGTCCCGCCGGTAAGCACGATTCCAGCGGCCAACATATTCTCGTACCCACTGCGTTGCAGTTCTGCACGAATCAATGTGAAGAGCTCGTCGTAACGCGGCTCAACAACTTCGGCCAAGGCCTGACGGGACAACTCGCGCGGAGGACGATCGCCAACGCTTGGCACCTTGATAGTCTCGCCAACGTTCGCCAACTGGGTCAGCGCACAGGCGTACTTAATCTTAATCTCATCGGCGTTCTCGGTTGGCGTGCGTAGGGCCATGGCGATGTCGTTTGTCACCTGGTCGCCCGCGATCGGAATTACGCCGGTATGACGTATCGCCCCTTCGGTGAAGATCGCGATATCCGAGGTGCCTCCGCCGATATCCACCAGACAGACTCCCAACTCTTTCTCGTCTTCGGTTAGCACCGCATAGCTAGAGGCTAGTTGCTCAAGAATGATCTCCTCGGTCACCAAACCACAGCGCTTGATACACTTCTCGATATTCTGGGCTGCGTTGATTGCACAGGTCACTAGATGCACCTTCGCCTCTAAACGCACTCCCGACATTCCCAGCGGTTCCTTCACGCCTTCCTGCGAATCGATGATGTATTCCTGGGGTAGGATGTGCAGCACTTTCTGGTCCGCCGGAATCGCCACCGCCTGAGCCGCATCTATCACGCGCTCGATGTCCGCGCGAGTCACCTCACCATCACGAATCGCGACGATACCGTGTGAGTTCATGCTGCGAATATGGCTGCCCGCAATGCCGGCATAGACCGAATGAATCTGACAACCCGCCATGAGTTCTGCTTCTTCTATCGCGCGCTGAATGGACTCCACCGTCGATTCGATATTGACGACTGTGCCCTTCTTCAGTCCGCGCGAGCGATGACTGCCGATACCCACGATATCGAGGCTTCCGTCCGCTTTAATATCGCCGACAATCGCCACTACTTTCGAGGTGCCGATATCCAAGCCGACGATTAGGTTCCCGCGTGCTGTTTCGCTCATAGTCCGCGTACTCCTGCTACTCGTGAATTCATCACTTCGCCGTCAACTTTAAAAATCCTTGCTGTGTTCATTTGGAAGCAACTCCGACTGGCATGTCTGTCTTGTTTCTGATTGATATTCCATTGTTGTAGCGCAAATCGATTGCGGCGACACTCGCTACCTGGGCACTAAGATGGCGCTGGTAGAACTTTACGAAGCGCTGCACTCTGTCCATCACATTGCTGCGCCCAATGCTCACTAGCAGATCGTTGTCCATGCGCAGAGTCCAGCTGCCACGCTCACTCAGGGCAATTTCGCGTACTCGCAGACCGGTCTCCGATAACAACTGGCTGAACACTTGATATTGCTCCATTACTTTGCGCTCCATCCCCTCCGGCCCATTCAGTAAGGGCAGCGTGAGGTCGTCCTCTTTGAGCTCGGGCGCGAAGGACTCTCCATATTGATTCAACAGACGCGTATCGCCCCAACGGGCGATCGCGATCTCTTCGGTAATTGCGACCGAAAGTGTGTCCGGCCAGATGCGCGTAATCACCGCCTTCTCAACCCAAGGATTGGCCTCAAGTTGATCCTTAATCGCCTGCACATCTAATGCGAAGAATCCGCCATCCAAATGCGCAGCCAAGGCGGCACGCACACTGCTCTCATTCGCGCGTTGCAGTGGGTTGGCCATCTGCACTACACGAATGGGCTTATTAATGTAGCCATTAATTTGCTCACGGTTCTGCGCGAACAACACAGCGCCACACATCACAAGCACCAGCAGCAACACTCCCGCATAACTCTTTCGCGCAGGTTCGACAGCAACGTGAGCCGCCTTTTTCAAGGACACGGCGCCGCGTGGAACGTCGCGCATTCCTCCGTGTGCTGAAAATCCCTGCCTGTTGTTCGCGTTGCTCATCGTTTCCCTAACACGTTAAATTTGCGGCTTCGCCAACTATCGAAGCGGCT
>DIAM01000012.1:0-185182 GCA_002416505.1 Gammaproteobacteria bacterium UBA5078 | reverse complement strand
CTATCGAAGCGGCTTCGCCGCGAGTATTTGTAACAATAGTTCAGTAAAGCTTAGGCCTTTTGCTGTGGCCGCCATTGGCACCAAGGAGTGGTCTGTCATGCCGGGCACGGTATTGACCTCTAACAACCAGAACTTGCCTTGCTGGTCGCGCATAATGTCGACGCGCCCCCAGCCCTCACAGCCGACTGCGTTGAATGCCTGCAGTGATAGATCTTGTAGGTACGCCGTCGTCGCCTCGTCTATAGGCGCCGGACACAAGTACTGCGTGTCATTAGCGATGTATTTCGCATCGTAGTCATAGAATTTGTGTGGTGTATGAAACTCGATGACCGGCATCGCCTCGCCGTTGAGAATGGCAACGGTAAACTCCGTGCCATCGATGTATTGCTCCGCCATTACTTCGGAGTCGAATGCACTGGCGCTCTCGTAGGCACTGCGCACATCCCCGCCATTGTCTACGATGGATATGCCAATACTCGAGCCTTCTCTAACCGGTTTAACGACGAACTTACCCAATTGCGCAACTACTTCGCTCCAATCACTCGTGGCGTTGAGAGAGGCAAAATTTGGCGTGGGCAGGCCAAGTTGTTTCCATATATATTTAGTGCGAATTTTATCCATTGCCAATGCCGAACCAAGCACGCGACTTCCGGTATAAGGGATGCCCATAAAGTCTAGGAGTCCCTGTAATTTCCCGTCCTCACCGCCACGGCCATGTAGGACATTGAATACTTGAGTAATGCTATTCGCCTGTAGCTGACCAATCAGATCGTCGGCCGCATCGATCCCGAACGCATCGACGCCAGCTGCCTGCAACGCCTCTAGGACGGCACGACCACTCTTGAGAGAGACTTCGCGTTCTGCGGAGTCCCCTCCCATGATCACGGCCACTCGGCCTAAGCGAGCAATGGTTTCTTTATCTGTCACTTTTAGTTCCGTCATAGTTTTCACTGCCCCAGCGGAGCATTGCGTTAAAGGATGAGCCCCTGCTCACTCAACTGTTTGGCCAAAGCCCCTACACTGCCGGCGCCTTGGGTGATCACGATATCGCCATCACGTAGCACCTCGGTCAGGACCTTGCGAATATCGTCCTCGTCCTGAACATAGACTGGGTCGATTTTGCCGCGGGCGCGAATGCTGCGACACAGGCTTCTCGAATCAGCCCCTGGGATTGCCTCTTCACCAGCGGAATACACTTCCAACATCAGTAGTACATCGACATCGGACAATACGATTACGAAGTCTTCGTAGAGATCCTTTGTGCGCGAATAGCGATGTGGCTGATAGATCATCACAACGCGCGAATCAGGCCAGCCGCCGCGCAGTGCCGCGATTGTCGCCGCCACTTCTCGCGGGTGATGCCCATAGTCGTCGAGCAGCATTGCGGTGCCATCGCGTACTGGGAAATTGCCCTGAATCTCGAAGCGACGCCCTACGCCTTGGAACTTACTCAGGCCAGCAAAGATATGCTCGTCGCTAATCCCCTCATCGCTGGCAATGGCTACTGCGGCGGCGGCGTTGAGCGCGTTGTGACGCCCGGGAATATTCAGGCTCACTTTCAAATTACCCACACGCTCGGGCCGCGCTATCTCAAAGCTGGTGAACTGGCGATCTTGTTCCAAGTTTAAGATTCGATAATCGGCATTCTCGGCGAAGCCATAAGTTAGTGTCGGCCTAGCGACCTGCGGCAGAATCTCGGCGACGACGGGATCGTCGACACACAAGACCGCGAGTCCGTAGAAGGGCAGGTTATGCAGGAACTCGACGAAGTATTTCTTGAGCTTATTGAAATCGCCGCCATAGGTGCTCATATGGTCAGCATCGATATTGGTAACAACAGTCACCATCGGTTGCAGGTGCAGGAAAGACGCATCGCTCTCGTCCGCCTCCGCCACTAAATAGCGGCTCTCGCCCAGACGTGCATTCGCACCGGCACTGTTGAGCAAACCGCCGATTACGAAGGTGGGATCTAGGCCTGCTTCTGCGAAGATCGATGCCACTAGGCTAGTAGTAGTCGTCTTGCCATGAGTGCCTGCGATCGCGATGCCATGACGGTAGCGCATCAACTCCGCGAGCATCTCCGCGCGAGGAATTATGGGACGCCCTGCCTCGCGCGCAGACACAAGTTCTGGGTTCTGTGGGTTTACCGCACTTGAGTAGACCACGACGTCTGCCGTCTCCACATTCTCTGCGCGATGCCCAACGAATACCTTCGCACCCAAGCCCACCAGTCTTTGTGTGACAGCAGACGCCTTAATATCGGAACCCGTGATCAGATACCCCTGATTCAACAATACTTCGGCGATGCCACACATGCCGGCACCCCCTATACCCACGAAATGAATCGTCTTGATACGACGCATCTCTGGCACTTTGTTGGTCATATTTCGTGTAATCGTTGCGCTCATATATTTTATCCCTTGCAGGCCTCCATGCATTGCGTGGCTACTAACTCGTTGGCATTGAAGTGCGCTAAGGCGCGAGCTTTCTTCGCCATGATGCTCAAGACACTCCGGTCTTGTTGAAACTGTTGCCAGAGCCCTGCGAGCGCAGTGGCCGTAAGGTCTCGCTGCTGAACCAACACTGCGGCTTGCGCATCGCACAACCACTGCGCATTGCGAGTCTGATGGTCATCCACGGCATACGGGAATGGCACTAGGATCGAAGGCAATCCGGCTGCGGCCACTTCACTGACGGTGGTGGCACCGGCGCGACACAGCACTAGATCGGCCCACGCGTAGGCTGCCGCCATGTCGGCGATGAAGGGCACAACTCTGCAATTCTCATCGAGTGCGATGCCTGCATCGCGATAGCGATCGACCGCGCTGTCGACGTTGTTCTTGCCGACCTGATGCCAAAGCTGCGGGCGCTCCTGCGCGGGAAATTTGAGCAAGGCCTGTGGGACTAGCTCATTGATACCCACCGCCCCCAGGCTACCTCCAATGACGAGTATCTTGAGTGGAGTCTTCGCGTCGCTCTCTTGCTTGAGCGGCAGCGCACTGATCTCGACGCGCACTGGGTTGCCCGTCACTAGAGCGCCCGTAGCGGCGGAGAAGGTTGCGGGAAACGCCTCCATGACGATGTCAGCGATACGCGCCAACAGTCGATTGGTGAAACCAGCAATCGCATTCTGCTCGTGGATCAACAGCTTGCGGCCAGACAACTTCGTCGCCACGCCGCCAGGACCGGTAACATAGCCCCCCATCCCCAGCACACAGCACGGGCGCACGGCACGAATCACGCGTAATGATTGCAAGACACTTGCGGCGATCATGAATGGCGCCTTCAACATACCGAACAAACCCTTGCCTCTAAGCCCCTTAGCATCGATCAAGTGCAGGGGGATATCGGTGTCTCGAAGTACATCGACCTCTAGCCCGCGTGGCGTGCCTAGCCATTCGATGCGATAGCCTTTGCTCTGCAAATGCCGGGCGATACTCAGTGCAGGGAAAATATGCCCCCCCGTGCCGCCCGCCATAATCAATACTGTGCCTAGAGCCTGTGAGCTATTGAACATTAGCGGCGCCCCCTTTGCATCTCGGGAGACTGCGACTGCGCGTACTCGAACTGAATGCGAACTAAGATAGCCACCATGAAACAACTGACCAATAGGCTGTTGCCGCCATAACTTAAGAAGGGCAGCGTTAATCCTTTGGTGGGCAACAAGCCGATATTCACGCCGACGTTGATGAGTGTCTGGCAGGCGAAGAGCATGGCAATACCATAGGCCACATAGGCCGAGTAGAGATTGCCGGTGGCCTCCACTCTTCGACCGATCGCGAAAGCCTGGGCGACGAGTGCGGTGAACAGGCCGATGATCGTGGTGACGCCCACGAGGCCGAACTCCTCCGCCACGATCGCTAGAACGAAATCGGTATGGGCCTCTGGCAAGAAATACAGTTTCTGAATGCTATTGCCGAGACCCTCGCCGAAGAAACCGCCACGACCAAAGGCAATCAACGCCTGAGTCAATTGATAGCCCTCTCCGTAGACATACTCGGCAGCCCAGGGATTTAAGAAAGAAGCGAAGCGGTCAAGCACATAGGGCTTCATGATTGCTAAAACCACTACCGCGGACAGGCAGCACAGCAACACTAGCAAGAAGCGGTGGAGCTTGGCTCCAGCGAGAAAAATCATGCTGAAACAAGTGCCGATCATGATGACCATCGCACCATGATCCGGCTCGAAGTGCAGCAGGACGATCGCCGCAGCGAGCAATAACATCGGTTTGAAGAAGCCTATCCAGGAATTAATGACTTCGCTGCGGCGTCTCTCGAGATAGGCCGCAAAGTAGAACACGATGAAGAGCTTGGCCATCTCCGAGGGCTGCAGATTATAGAATCCTAGATCGATCCAACGCGCGCTCCCGTTAACCACTTTGCCGATACCCGGCACCAGAACCATGCCAAGCAATGCGAAGGAGACCACTAATAGCGGACCACTGACTGAATACCAGAAGCGCAGAGGCACAGACAGGGTGACGATCACGATCGCGACGGAGAGTGCTGTGAAGAACAACTGACGCTTTAGGAAGAAGAAGGGGTCCCCATATTGACCATTACCAATCTCCACCGATGCAGAGGTCATCATCAACAAACCGATGGTCATGAGAAGGAACATGATGACTAGCAGCAAGTTCATTTGGAAACTAGGGGCGTGTCGACCCGCGATAGCGCCGTATGCTGAAAGAGAAGAAGTGCTCATTGCAACTCCTCCACTGCGCCGGCGAATACTCGACCACGATGTGTGAAGTCGCTGAACATATCGAAACTCGCACAAGCTGGCGAGAGCAGAACGGCGTCGCCCGTACTCGCACGTGCGGCAGCGATGCTGACCGCCTCCACCATGGTGCTGGCGAAGACGATCTCGATGCTGTCTTTAAACGCGCTGGCAAGATTCTTCGCATCGCGACCAATCAAGATGGCCAGTTTCACGAACTTCTCAACCACGGGCGCCATGACTGAGAAATCAGCCCCCTTGTCTACTCCACCCGCGATCAAAACCAGCTTGCCCTTGAGCATTTCGCCGAGGCTCTCGATCGCCACGATAGAGGCACCCACATTAGTGCCTTTCGAGTCATTGAAGTAATCGACGCCACGCAGATTGCGCAGCCATTGACAGCGGTGCGGAAGACCCGGAAATTCCTGCAGAGCCTCAAGCATTGCCTGACGAGGTAGGCCGATGGCCTGCCCAAGGGCGAGCGCCGCCAGCGCGTTGGAAAGATTGTGCTTGCCTGCGATCTTGAGTGACGAGGCGCGCAGCACGAACTCATCGCCAAACACGAGTACCGACTCACCGTCTTCTTCTACTACGCCCCATTGCCCCTGTGCGGGCTTATCCGTTCCGAAACTTGCCGCGACGCAACAGTCCTTAGCCCAAGGAGTGCTGGCTGAGTCGTCGCGATTCACTAGCACGCTTTGAGCGCCATTGAAGATGCGCTGCTTGGCCGCCGCATACTCGTGCTTGCTAGCATAGCGATCCATATGGTCGTCACTCACATTGAGGATGACCGCCGCACGCGCAGCAAGACTGGCCGTGGTCTCTAATTGGAAGCTAGATAATTCGAGGACATAGAGGTCTTTCTCGGCCTGGCGCAATAGATCCAAGGCGGGAGCCGCCTGCGCGCCATCTAGATTGCCACCAAGCCCAACGCGTAGACCGGCTCTCGTCGCCATGGCCGCCAACAGCGTTACAACCGTGCTCTTACCGTTCGAGCCTGTAACAGCCACCACCGGTTTGCGCACCGCCTTGCTGAAAATATCGATATCGCCACTGATGGCGACACCAGCCGCGCGCGCCGCAGCGATTGCCGGTGTTTGAATACTGATGCCGGGGCTAACAATGAGCTCACTCGCCGCGCTCAACAGCGCCGTGGAGAACTCGCCTAGCGTGACTTGTACACCAGGGAATTGGGCCTGTAGCTCGGCTAGTCCGGGTGGATCTAAGCGGCTATCCACGACCTGGAATGTTTCACCAAGCGAATGCAAATAGCGGGCGCACGACAATCCTGTCGTTCCGAGGCCCACTATGATTCGATTCGCTTGTGTCACTTAATCTGCCCTTATGCTTAGCGTAGTTTCAATGTCGCCAGTCCGATTAGGACGAGCATTACGGTAATGATCCAGAAGCGCACGATGACCCGCGGCTCTGGCCAGCCCTTTAATTCGAAATGGTGATGTAGTGGAGCCATGCGAAAGATGCGCTTGCCCGTTAATTTGAAGGAGCCAACCTGCAGGATTACCGAGACCGTCTCTGCCACGAATATGCCACCCATTATGAACAGTACGATCTCGTGGCGCGCGATGATGGCTACCATTCCTAGTGCCGCGCCTAGCGCGAGCGCTCCCACATCCCCCATAAAGACCTGCGCGGGATAGGTGTTAAACCAGAGAAAGCCTAAGCCCGCTCCCACGATTGTGCCGCAGAAGATAACGAGTTCGCCCGCACCTGCCACATAGGGAATCTGCAAATATTCTGAGAAGCCCACGTGCCCGGATAGATAGGCGATAAGCCCTAGTGCACCTCCCACCATCACGGTAGGCAGAATCGCGAGACCGTCGAGGCCATCGGTTAGGTTTACCGCATTGCTGCTGCCGACGATGACGAAATAGGAGATCACCACATAGAAGATGCCAATATTGATCGAGATGTCCTTGAAGAAAGGCACTATATAATGCGTCTCTGCCGGGCCAATTGCGGAGGTATAGAGAAACACCGAGGCGCCAAGACCGACCACCGATTGCCAGAGGTACTTCCACTTAGCAGGCAAACCCTTGGGGTTCTTCTCGAATACTTTACGGTAGTCATCTACCCAACCGATCGCACCGAATAACAGCGTGACAGCTAGCGTGATCCACACATAATGATTGTTAAGATCAGACCACAGCAAGGTGCTGAAAAGTATACTCACAAGAATCAACGCGCCTCCCATGGTGGGAGTGCCCGCTTTACTGAAATGACTCTTAGGGCCGTCGTCGCGCACCACCTGCCCAATCTGCAGGTAGTTCAGGCGACGAATCATGTAGGGGCCTATCGCTAGAGAGATCAGCAACGCAGTGATAATGCTGAATATCCCACGCACAGTGATGTACTGGAACACTGCGAAACCACTCTCAAACTGCGCTAGATACGTCGATAGCCATACCAACATTATGCGAACTCTCCCTTTTTAATTTGTTCGACTACGCGATCCATGGCAGCGCTGCGCGAGCCTTTCACTAGCGCGACATCACCCGAGCGTAGATTGTTCTGTGCGTGTCGAATCAACGCGTCCTGCGTCTCGAAATGACGCGCTTTCTCTCCGAAACTTGCGGCGCTCAATGCACTATAGGCGCCCGTTGACCACAGCGCGTCTATGCCACACTGCTTGGCGTAGAGGCCTAGATCGCGATGAGCTTGTTCGCTTTGCGAGCCTAGCTCACCCATGTCTCCCACTATCAGCACTCGGTTTCCCGCACTGCTTGCTAGTACGTCGATGGCCGCGCGAAACGAAGCGGGGCTAGCGTTGTAACTGTCGTCGATAATGATGGCGCCGGCGATGCCGGACATTTGACTGAGTCGACCAGCGACCGGGCGTACTAGCGCTAGACCCTGCGCCACCGCCACGAGACTTGCGCCTGCCTCGATACTCGCCGCAGCTGCCGCTACCGCATTGCGAACATTGTGTTTGCCGCTCAGCTCGAGCGTCACTTCGACCTCGCCAATAGGGCTGCACAAGAAGAAACGGCTTGCGCCGAGCGCGTCCATCTGTAACCGCTCGGCACGGTAGTCCGCTGCCGCATCGACGGCGAAACTAACCATGCGCTTATTCCCCGCACGCGCGGCCCACACTGCAAAATGTGGGTCCTCCGCATTGAGTACGGCTACGCCGTTGTCTTGGAGGCCATCGATGATCTCACCCTTGGTGCGGACGACGCCGTCTAGATCGCCGAAACCCTCAATATGCGTCGCCGCGGCATTCGTTAGCACCGCCACGTGTGGAAGCGCCATGCGCACGGTGTAGGCGATCTCGCCGAGGCCGCTAGCACCGAGTTCGATCACGGCGCAGTCATGCTCGGCCTCGAGCTCGAGTAGCGTCAGTGGCACGCCGATATGATTATTGAGGTTGCCCTTAGTCACTAGCACGCGATTCTCTATCCGCAGGATCGCCGCGACCATCTCCTTTACGGTGGTCTTGCCTTGGCTGCCCGTAATCGCGACTACGCGCGCGGAGGAGGCTAAACGATTGAGCCTTGCGATCTCACCAAGGGCGACGGTGCTGTCTTTGACTCGCAGCTGTGGCTTATCGATACCTGTATCGCGCGAGACTATAGCGCCGCATGCCCCTTTATCGAAAGCCTGCGCCACGAAGTCATTGCCGTCAAAACTCTCACCCACGAGGGCCACATAGAGATCATTCGCCTGCAGCGAGCGGGTATCGGTTGAGACGCCTGCAAAGCGCACGTCCGCGCCGAGCTGCTGCCCCGCCACTACTGTATTAATTTGCGAAAGTGTCATGTGCCCAATCACAGGATTACTCGCTCCCTAGTTTAGTGCTGGCTTGACGCTTAGTAAGTGCGATACGCGCCTGCTTCACATCGCTAAACGCCATGCGCATACCGTTTACATCTTGATAATTTTCATGTCCCTTTCCCGCTATTAGCACGACGTCACCGGCGCTCGCGCGGGTGATGGCATTCTCGATCGCCGTGGCGCGATCGCGCTCTACGATCAAGCGCGAGGTGTCTTCTATGCCCAGCAGAATCTGACGCACGATCTCGTCGGCATTCTCGGTGCGTGGGTTATCATCAGTGACGATCAACATGTCCGCGTATTGTTCTGCCATCTCTGCCATCAAAGGCCGCTTGCCCTGATCGCGATTACCGCCACAGCCAAAGACACACCAGATACGCCCGGTGAAGTGTTCACGCAGCGCAAGCAAGGCAACGCGCAGCGCATCGGGCGTGTGTGCATAGTCCACCACTGCGGTGATATCGCCACTGTCGCCCACTATTTCCATTCGACCGGCCACCGGCTCTAGAGCGGACAGGCGCCCCAATAAAGGCTCCAACTCGAAGTCTGAACGAACACTCTGGGTCGCAATCAGCGTCGCCAGCACCGCCATCAAGTTGCTGAAATTAAAGGTCCCCAGTAACACACCGCTCAGCTCGCCCTCGCCCATGGGCGTATGAACAAGTGCCTTGAAACCATCCCGATTCTGTTCCAGCTTGAGTGCGTAAACATCCGCATGCCTATTCGCTACGCTGTAGGTATAGCTGCGCACGCTCGGCGCTAGGCTATTGAGGATTCGCGTCGCGAAGGGGTCGTCCATATTGACGACGGCACTACGCAGAGTCGCGAACAAGAAGAGCTTGCGTTTAGTCTCCGCGTAATCATCCATACTGCCGTGATAGTCCAGGTGATCGCGCGTGAGGTTGGTGAACACTGCCGCGTCGAAACGCACACCATTGACGCGGTATTGATGCAGGCCCTGCGAGGACACCTCCATTGCGACCGTTTCGGCGCCGATCTGACGTAATTCAGCCAAGGCCGCTTGCACTTGCACCGGGTCCGGGGTGGTGAAAGAGGAGTCCTGTAGATCCGGTGGCACGCCTATGCCCAGAGTCCCAATCACGCCGCAGCGGTGCTGCATCGCGTTCAGGGTCTGCGCGATGAATTGCGTGCAACTAGTCTTGCCGTTAGTGCCAGTGACACCAATTATCGTCATCGCTGCACTAGGCTCGCCGAAGAAGCGACTCGCGATCTCTCCGGCCCTCGCGGCTAGGTCGTCGATGGCCAGAACGATCACGCCCTGTTGCACCGTTACGCCCTGCCATTCGCCGCCCGCATGCGCGAGAACTGCTTTCGCACCGCGTGCGATCGCGGCACCTATATAGTCACGTGCATCGTGATTTTTTCCGAAACAGGCGAAGAACAGGTCGCCAGGCTTGACCTTGCGACTATCTAACTGCACACCACTTACTCGTACATCGAACTGCTCAGGCAGCTCGCTTGGCAAGTCGGCTATACCCTTAAGTAGTTGTTCAAGTGTTGTGCTATACACAATATTTTCCGCTAGTCTCATTGCACCGCACCCATTAGCGCGCGCTCAGTTTCAGGAGTTGCGTGTCGTCAATTCGATCGGGTGTTACATTCAAAATTCGCATCGCGCCAGTGACTATGCGCGAGAACAAGGGTGCGGCTACCTGGCTACCATAGTGCTCGGTGCCGCCGGGCTCGTTCATAATGATCACCACGACAACGCGCGGATCACTCGCGGGCGCATAACCCACAAACAAAGAGTTATAGACATTGCTTTCGTAGCCATTTGCGCCAACAACGTGTGCCGTGCCTGTCTTGCCCGCAACGCTATAGAACGGCACGTTCGCCGCGGTTGCACCGCCGCCCCTCTCTTTGTCCACTACCGTTTCCAAGGCCGCCATCACGCTCATCGCAATGTCCTCACGAATCACATGATCCTTAGGCAGTGCGGCAACCTTCTCAGGACTCAGTCTTAACATCGACACTGGTTTCTTGATGCCACCACTGACTAAGGTGGTGTAGGCGCTCGCCAATTGCAGTGCGGAAACCGATAAGCCGTAACCATAGGAAAGTGTGGCAGTCTCGATATCGTGCCAGATGCGATGATTAGGCAGCACACCGCTGCGCTCGCCGGGAAAGCCCGAGCCAGTATCGGTGCCGAAACCGACGCGCTCCAACACATTGCGCAGTTGCTCATGACCCATCGCGAGCGCGAGTTTCGTGGCGCCGACATTGCTCGACTTGGTGATGATGCCCTGCACTGTGAGCACGCCGTGATCGATCGCGCGAGTCGTGGCATCGGTCACATAATCACGGCCTACGCGAATGCGACCAGGACTAGTGTCGACCAAAGTCTCGGGGGTGAACAGGCCGGACTCGAGCGCCGCGGCGACGGTAAAGGCCTTAACGGTAGAGCCAGGCTCTACCAAGTCAGTCATCGCGCGATTACGCAGCGCGCTAAAATCTGTGATAGTGCCGCGATTGTTTGGATTGTAGGAAGGCTGATTCACCATCGCCAGAACCTCGCCAGTGGCCACATCCATCACTACCACGGAGGCCGAACGAGCGCCTCTTAACATGTACTCGGACTTCAACTCTTTATAGGCGAGATTCTGCAGGCGGAAGTCGATGCTCAGCTCAAGGGTCCCGCCAGGCTGTGCGGGCGCTAGAGTGTCGAGCTCGCGAATGATGCGACCACGACGATCCTTCATGACCTGCTGTCGACCGGGAATCCCCTGCAACCAATTGTCGAAAGCGAGCTCTAGGCCTTCCTGACCCTCATCGTCGACATTGGTAAAACCCACCACATGCGCCGCAATCTCGCCCTGAGGATAATAGCGTTGATATTCCTGGCGCGAATAAACTCCCTCGATGCCAAGCTCCAATACATGCTCTGCCTCCACCGGAGACATGCGCCGCTTAACGAAGAGAAATTCTTTCTCGGCGTTTGCGGCGATATTAGCGGCCAGCACTTGCGGCTCGATCTGCAGCGCCTGAGACAACATCTCGATGTCGCGCAGCTCTTGGGAGATCTCCTTAGGGTTCACCCAAATCGACTTCACCGGCGTGCTCACTGCTAGGGGCTCACCATTGCGGTCGGTGATCATGCCGCGATTTGCAGAAAGAGGCTCGGTGCGAATAGTGCGCGCATCGCCCTGCCCTTGCAGGAAATCCTTTTGCAGAACGTGCAGCGAAGTGAGCTTCCATAGGATAGCCATAACGCAGAGCACCATGACCACGAAGATCAGGTACAGGCGCCACGTTAGTGGCTTGTGAGCTTGACTAGAATCACTCATATCGCACCATGACTATTTCGGAAATTTTGGGAACCGTCATCAATAACTCTTCGCTTGCCTTTCGCTCTACACGACTCTCAAGGCTGAACGTGCTCTGCTCGATTAAGAGTTGGCCCCATTGCACCTGCAGCTCATTGCGCTGAGTCTTTAGCTGCTGCAATTGGTTCAGGAGGTAGCGGCTCTTGAATGTGGTGTAGACGACGGACACCCCCGAGGCCAATACGAATATCAGCAGCACCGCGATGGCGATCATGCGCGCAGAGAACAGTGCCGACCACGCATAGATCGAGACCGGCTCGCTGGCGCGCCTGGCGTTCAATCTGACATTGATCTTATTGGCTTGTGCGCTCATAAATCGTGCATCTTCTTGTATGAAACTTTGAATTGATTAAGCGATTTTTTCTGCGATACGCATGACGGCACTGCGCGAACGTTGATTAGCTGCCACCTCCGCAGCGCTGGCTTTAATAGCCTTGCCAATCTTCTTCATGCGCGGATTGAGATCCGAAGTTCGTACCGGCACACCCGCTGGGTAATCGTCGCCCTTTGCCTGCTTGTCGATGAACTGTTTCACCATGCGATCTTCCAGAGAGTGGAAGCTGATCACGACGAGTCGACCGCCTATGCTGAGCACCTCGAGCGCCTGCGCCAGAACACTCTCTAGGTCTTCGAGTTCGCGATTGATGTGAATGCGTATGCCCTGAAAGGCACGGGTTGCCGGGTGCTTGTGCTTTTCCCAAGCAGGGTTGGCTTGCTTGACGATCTCAGCCAGTTGCAGCGTGCTCGTAATGGGCGCTACTTTGCGCTGCTCGACGATTGCTCTGGCCATGCGTCGCGAGAACTTCTCTTCGCCGTAGCGATAGATGACATCGGCGATCTCTTGCTCTGCCGCGTCGGCCAACCACTGCGCCGCACTCTGCCCTTCATTCGGATTCATTCTCATATCCAAAGGACCGTCCTGCATGAAGCTAAAACCGCGCTGCGCCTCTTCCAGCTGTGGAGAGGAAACGCCCAGATCTAACAACACGCCATTGACCTTGCCCATCTTCCCTGCCGACTCCACTAGCGCTGCTAGCGTGGAAAAACTTCCCTGTGCAACTTCGAAGCGGGGGTCCGCTCCAAAGTCAGTATTCGCCGTTTCAATTGCCTGTGGATCCTTGTCGATAGCCAGCAAGCGACCCTGCGCCCCTAAGACAGAAAGAATCTGCCTTGAGTGCCCACCGCGCCCGAAGGTGCCGTCGACATAGAAACCCGCGGGGTCGCTAATCAACGCGTCTACCGCGGGTTCGAGTAATACGGTTTCATGCCGAAACGTATCCATGGTCATGCGCTCCGCCCCAGCGCCCAAACGCCACACAAGCCCCTACAACACTGAGTAAAAAATTTGCGCAGCCTCACAGAGAGAGCGACTGCAACTCTGCGGGCAACTCGCCCCCAGCACTTGCTTGCGAAAGCCACAATTCGGTTTGCTCTGCCCAGTTCGTCTCGCTCCACAATTCCAATTTCTTGCCCTGCCCAACTAGTGCCACGTGCTTGTCCAATTCGGCGTGATTACGCAGGACCTGCGAGAGGAGAATGCGGCCACTGCCGTCCATCTCGACGTCTGTCGCATAACCGATCATCATGCGCTGAAATTTACGGGTTTCGGGATTGAAGCTAGACAGCGCCTCGATCTTCTTCTGGATCTCTTCCCACACGTCGATGGGGTAGAGCAGCAGGCATTTGGCCATCGGGTCGATCGTAGCCACAAGGCGTCCGCCATATTCGCTAGTCAATTGATCGCGATAACGCGATGGCATAGCCATGCGTCCTTTCGGATCCAAATTGATTACGTTGACGCCTCTAAACACGGCCTAGTTACCCCACTTGCTCTGGATTTGGGATTCGAACTTCCGAATTCCCCACTTTTCTACAGAAATATCCACTTTTTGCCACATTGCGACACTATAGGCACGGCTATGCCTTTGCGCAAGCACTATTTGGCGTTTTTGGGAGGGAACTTAGGGGAAAATGCGTATATAAATCCGGAAGTTACGCGCGTTCGTTCGCGAAGAGATCGGGAACGAGAGCAATATCAAAACAATAGCAATTATAGTTAAAGTGCTTTGTTAAGAGTGGGGTTTTCTGATGGATTTTGAGTGCGATAAAAAGAGGGGAAAAAATTGAGTCAGCCTGTAAGCCGGGTTCTGTCGTGGACAGTCATTCATCTGGGACTGACATCACTGTCAGCCTCAAGCAACCTACCCGAATCCAGTGCGAGCCACACCCTTGGATTCCTATTTGGTCTTGCTCCGAACGGGGTTTGCCGTGCCACGAACTGTTGCCAGTCGCGCGGTGCGCTCTTACCGCACCCTTTCACCCTTACCGCCCGATTTGCATCGGGGTTGGCGGTCTACTCTCTGCTGCACTTTCCGTAGGCTTTCGCCTCCCAGGCGTTACCTGGCGTTCTGCTCTATGGAGCCCGGACTTTCCTCCACCTCGCACCTCGAGATGCGCCAAAGACGCAAACCGAAGAAATCAAAGCAGCGACTGTCCAGCTGACTCGGCGCGAAGATTAAGGCAGCGCGGACTTTTATACAAGCGCTATATCCTCGCTAGGGGCTTGGTGCTCGCTATGATTGCGCCAATCGCTATGGCACAGTAGACATCCCACGTATCGCAATCACGAGCCCCCATGACCCCCACCGACTCCAAACCTAGGACAACGCTGCGCCTGCTAGGAGTCATCGGCGCGGCGATATTGCTGCCCCTAGGCCTAGTGGCGGTGGCCGCCATGTTCTATCTGGACTCTCTCGCCCTGTTTATTGCTAGGCCCCTACTCGCCCCTTATGGCGTTCAACTCTTACAAATAGACGGGCTGCAAATAAGTCGCCAGCGAGTCGCGCTGCAAGGCCTAAACTTTAGGCTCGAGGGCGCACAGACCACTAGCCAGCTCGACCGGCTCAACATCCAATTCAGCGCCGACGGGTGGTGGGCGCTGCCTATCCAACAACTGCACGCCGAGCGCGTCGACATCGGCCTTGCGGCCAGCACCAGCAACGACACCGCGAGCCCTGCCTTGCGCTTGCCCCGCCTGCCTCGTATCGGCGAGTTACTCGATACACTGCAGGCCATCCCCAGCAATGCCGTCGAGATCGAGCGACTCGATGTCGTTCCCTATATCGAGGCTGGTCGACTATCGGTAAGTCGCGACGAGCGCGAGTTGCGCGTGCAGATCTCCGCTCAAGACAGTAGTGTCGATTTTAGGGTCAACTGGCACGACGCAGATTATGTCTCCAGCCTTCTGCTGCCCGAGCAAGCCATTGCGAGCGCATCTGCCTCGACACAGGTAATCACCGGGCGCCTGCTGCTGGATGCGCTTGGGGCGCAGGTGCTCGCCACAGACTTCACGCTTAGCGATTACGAGCAGCGCTTGCAGATCGAGGCCCGCAGCCTATTGCAACTAGATGCCTTGTCCGCGTTTGCTCAACAGGCTGCACTTTTGGCAGAACCACTGACAAGCGTGGCTGGCCAACTCGATGTCACCTGGCGCCTCTCCGAGCCCGCACTCGATGACGAGACTCAGTCCATCGCGTACTCGGCCTCTATTGCGGCACACAGCGTCGTCAACACAGCGCTGCGTAGCGAACTGCCAAGCGGCCTGCATAGCCTAACTTGGCGCAATACACAGGAGCTCAGTGCGCGCGGACAATACGCCTTGGCAACACAGGCACTCGAGCTGCGCCTCACCGCTCCCGCCATGACTATCGCGCTGGGCATCGGGCAAGCAGCTCCGGCCCAGCTATCGGCCAGCCTCGACGAGCTAAACGTGGACTGCGCGGATCGACTTAATTGTCGCATCACACACTCCTCGACTCTAAGCCTACCCGCACTCACTTGGCTGGATTCGGGGGTACAGGATCTATTACTGATCAGCAATGGTAGTGTCGCGTTTGATCAGGGACGCTATGACCTTCATTTCGCACAGGGCTCGCGGCTCGAGCTTGGCACATTGCAAACCTCCTCCGTCGATATCACTGAGGTAAATGCATTGGTGCAAGAGGGTCTCGACCTCAATATCGCCGAGGACGGCAGCGTGCTCCTTGACAGCGGCGGTGTCGACCTCTACCTACCCAACATTGTCTTCGACGGGAAAACCAGCCAGTTTGCCAGCGCTATATCCAATCTCAGCGGTCGATTGAGCGCGACCGAGACCCAGCTTAAGGCTCACGTCAAAATGCGCAATATCGGCAGCGAGTGGCTGCCATTCATCTTGAGAAAACCCGAGCTAGAGTTCGACCTGAACAGCACGAATACGCAGCTCTCGGCCCAGGGATTTTTGCGCGTAGCCGACCGCGAGCTCGTGCGCTTCGATGGCACCATGAATACCGATGCGCTCACCGCTGCGTTCGATTTCGAAACCCCCATTCTAAATTTCGATGCTGGCACGCAGAGTTTTGCCCAGTGGTTTTTCCACAAGCCATTCGAGGCCGACATCGTCTCCGGCTCGCTGCAAAGTGGGGCGAAACTACTGGCTAGGCTAGGAGAGAATGACACTTGGCTCGTCAGTGGTCCTGCCCATATAGAAGCCTATGCAATTCGAGGCTTCTATCAAGACACCGCAATAATCGATTTCAGCACCTCCTTACGCGGAACACTCTTCGATAGCGTGGATTTCACTAGCGACGGCCTCATGCCCTTCAGCCTCGCCAGCATCGACCTAGGCCTCCCCATAGATAGTATCGCCTTCCAGTACGGGATCGACACGCGCGCGACGCGACTCGATGTGCAGGGTATAGAGGCGCGCGTGTTCGGTGGGCGCGTACACTCCACAGGCTTTGCCTTCGACTGGAGCGCCGCAAGCAATAGTGTCACGGTCGATGTCGAGCGCCTCGATATCTCCCGCATGCTCTCCATGGCCGCCTACGATAGCGTTGAGGCTACCGGATTCATCAGCGGCACTATCCCCATCACACTCACCGGCAGCAAACCTTCCGTGGGTGCAGGACGCCTGCGAGTCGAGGCACCCGGAGGCGCGATTCGCTACAGCCCCGAGGGTGGCGTCAACAGCGGCAATGCCGCCCTAGATCTCGTCAATCAGGCCCTTAGCAATTACCAGTACAGCCTCATGGAGACCGAGGTAGAATACCTGCCCACCGGCGAGTTGGAGTTAGGGATAAAGCTACAAGGGCGTAATCCCGACCTGAACAATGGGCAACGCATCAACTTGAACCTGAATATCAGCGACAATATTCCCGCACTACTGCAAAGCCTGCAGTCGGGACGCTCGATCGCCGAAGCGCTGGAACGCAAACTACAAGCCCGTTGAACACGTTTTTTTAGGATTGGGGTTAAGCTGTTATTAAGCTGGCTCTGTTATAGTAAGCACGTCTAATACGAAAAGCCGCCGCTTACTTGGCGGCGCCACTAAGCAATCAGGATATCTATGCCTAACCGCCTATTTACTATCGCAATGCTTGCCGCACTCGCGCTTAGCGCCTGCACTCCCACCGTGCAAGTCGCTATGCCTAACGAGCCCATAACCATCAACTTGAACATCAAGATTGAGCATGAAATTCGCGTGAAAGTTGAGCGAGAGTTGGATGACATGTTCAGCGAAGACAGCGACTTATTCTAATCGGGAGAGCACTCAAATGCGTTTTGTAAAAGGGTTTACACAGGTTCTTGTAGTTTTTGCTGTGCTGGTCAACTTTGCCTTTGCCGCCACGCTAGAGGAGGCCAAAGCCTCTGGGCTCATCGGTGAGAAGCAGGACGGCTATATCGGCCTAGTACAGGCGAATGCACCCGCCGATGTGGTCGCCTTAGTCGCGGATGTGAATGCACAGCGTCGCCAGCGCTACGAGCAGATTGCGCGGGAGAACGGCATAGATGTAGGGCAAGTGGCGAAGCTGGCATTTACGCGAGCGTTCGAAAACACTCTGTCCGGCAACTTTGTCGAGTCGGCCCCTGGCCAATGGACACGCAAACAGTGAGTTAGGCTTGCGGCGAATTGAGCTTTAGCGCCCGCTCATAGAGCAGGTTCTTCTTCACCCCTGAGATGCGGGCGGCTAATGCGGCCGCCTGCTTCACAGACATAGTCTCCAGAAGTATTTCCAGCAGCCGCAGCGTATCGGCATCGATCGCCTCGCCCTGACTCGGTGGCGCCCCTTTCAGCAACACCACAAACTCGCCGCGCTGCCGATTGTCATCCTCCCTAATCCAGACCTCTAACGCCCCGAGGGTGTCTAGGTGAATGGTCTCGAAGGTCTTGGTCAGCTCACGGCAGATCACCGCCTCACGCTGCGCCCCGAACACCTCGCGCATGTCGGCAAGGCTATCGAGAATGCGATGGGGAGACTCATAGAAAATGATGGTCCGAGTCTCCTCTAACAGAGCCGCAAAATGTTTCTGACGCCCACTGCGTTTAGCCGCGGGAAAACCCTCGAAGATAAATCGATCGCTTGGCACTCCGGCCGCGCTCAAGGCCGCCGTTAAGGCACAGACACCGGGAATCGGCACCACGCGCAGCCCAGCCTCTCTAGCGCGCTGCACCAGCCGGTAGCCTGGGTCGGATATCAGAGGCGTACCGGCATCGGAGATCAAGGCAATAGACTGGCCTGCCTGCAGGTTCGCTAGCAGCGAATCTACTCGCGCGTCGTCACTGAAGTCGTGATAGGAAGTCATACGGGTAGCGATGGCGAAATGCTGCATTAGCCTAGCGCTGTGGCGCGTATCCTCGGCCGCGATTAAATCAACGCTGCGCAGTACTTCGATGGCACGCGCCGTCATATCGCCAAGATTGCCGATTGGCGTGGCCACCACAAAGAGCGTAGCTGCGGTGTTGTCGAGCTCTGACATATTAGGATCCTATTCTCTCTTCCGGCGCAGGAGCAGGGAGTATACACAGCGCTAAGACACCCTGCATGCCTAGTCGTGTTGCTCACACCGGGCAACTGTAATAAGCTGCAACGCTCTATCCCTTTCGTCTTTTATATCTTCCATGCTGGCATTTTCGTCACTTCCACGACTAGTTCGATCGATTCTTGCACTGAGCAGCGTCTCTGTATTGCTGGCCTGCTCGAGCAGCACGCCCGAGCGCCCGAGCGCCCCGGTCGAGGAGATCGGCTTTGACGTGCAAGCTAACGCCATACAAGATCTGCTTGATCTAGCCGAAGACAGCGCTAGCCCCTTGGCCGCAGCCTATCGCCTAGATGCCATTGAGCTAATGTTGGAGGCCGGTGCGATAGAAGACGCAGTAGACACTCTGGAGCAAATCAGCAGCGTCTCGAACTTCTCCCAAGAGCTGCAGCTGCGCTACTCCTTAGCCCGCGCCAATATTGCTCTGGCCAACGAGGAGCCTGAGGCGGCGCTGCGCAGCCTACAAAATGCGGTCAGCACCCCAATCAACGCGCTGGACCCGAACACCCAGGTCACCCTGCGCGAGCTGCGGGCCGAGAGTTTCTTTCAGAATAAGCAATACATCGCCGCTACTCGCGAAAGAATCCAATTGACCCCCTTGTTGGATAACGAAGGCAAGGCGCGCAACAATAACGCAATTTGGGAGGCTCTCTCCACCGCCCCAAAAGCAGTGACAGGTGACCCCAGCATCAACCCTGATTCCTATGAGTTGCGTGGCTGGCTAGAGCTTGTGCGCCTAGTGGAGAATAATCAATACGATATACAGGGTCAGATAAGTGCGATGGAACAGTGGCGTAACACATGGACCTCGCACAGCGCGGCAGCGACACTGCCCGATGCGCTGCAGATGGTCTATACCGTATGGCAACGTCGACCGCGAGAGATCGCCCTAGTGCTACCGGTGCAGGAACCACTCGGCAAGGCCATCAGCGAAGGCTTCCTGAGCGCCTATTACGATGCGCTCGCAAAGGGCCGCGACGTGCCACAGGTCCGCATCTACGACACCAGCTATCAAGCCGAACCCCTCATCTTCTACGATCGTGCGGTAGAGGACGGCGCGCAATTGATCATCGGCCCCTTGCTTAAAGACGCGGTACGGCGCATGCAGCGCTCACGGCGCCCGATGCCGGTGCCCACACTAGCGCTGAATTACGGCGACCCCGACGGCGGCTCACCCCAGGACCTCTACCAGTTTGGCCTCGCCCCCGAGGACGAGATCAAACAAGCCGCCGACACTGCATGGGCGGCTGGGCATCGCTACGCAGCGGTCATGACCCCAAGCGGCGGCGATTATCAACGCATTCAGGATAGCTTCGTCAATTATTGGACTGGCCTTGGCGGCACCATCGTCTCCGTCGACAGTTTCGGCGATGCGCGCGATTACTCTCCAGTCATCAAGCGCGTCTTCAGCATCGATGCGAGCGAGGCCAGAGCCGCACAGATTCGCAATCTCGTCCCGCGTGAGAACGTCCAGTTCGTGCCACGCCGCCGTCAAGACGTCGACTTCATCTTCTTACTCGCTAACCCCAATGAAGGCCGTCAGATTAAGCCGACTCTCGCTTTCCATTTCGCCGATGACGTCCCCGTGTATGCCATGCCCTCAATTTACGACGGCGGTACGAACGCGACGGCGAACCGCGACTTAAACACGGTCGTGTTCAATGATGCCCCCTGGGTCTTAGAGGATAGCGATCCGCTCAAGGCTAGCGTAACGGCGACCTGGGCCGCTGCAACGGGCCCTATACAGCGCCTGCGCGCGATGGGGGTCGATGCCTATCGACTCTATCTACGCATGGAACTGATGCGCGACTACCCCTACACGCGCCTCAGCGGCGCCACAGGCATGCTGCACTATCAAGCCGATGGCAGCATTCATCGCCAGCTGCGCAACGCCGTCATCGTCAACGGCATAGCCAGCCCCCTGCCCGAATAGACATCCGCGCTATACTCGTAATAAGCACGCCCGCAGCAGACCCTCCGCCAAGCATGGCGAACATTGGGGAGCCAAGGCATGGCCAAGCAAGGACGTACTCGCGCGCTGGGCGAGCAGCTAGAAACCGTCGCACTGCACTACCTCCAAGACCGTGGCCTTAGCCTTGTCTGCAGAAATTTTCAGTGCAAGCTCGGCGAGATCGACCTCGTCATGCGCCAGGCGCAGATGCTGGTGTTCGTCGAGGTGCGTTACCGCCGCAGTGAGCGCTTCGGCAGTGCCGCCGAAACCGTCGACAGGCGCAAGCAACGCAAGCTAGTGCGCACCGCTGCGCTTTACCTCAATCTGCAGCGTTTTTCACAGCGCAGGCCCTGCCGCTTCGATATTCTAGGCATCACCCTGTGCGGCGCCAGCGGGGAGTATCGTTTCGATTGGATTACGAATGCCTTCGACAGCGAAACTGCATGACGCGCTTGCCTGTGGATTCATGTACAGTTCATCAAATTAAAGTAAAATGGCGAATATCGGTGATTGGACAACGGTCGAACTAATGGATTTGCAGCAACGCGTAAGCCAGCACTTTAATCACAATATCGCGACTAATCAGGGCTCTATCGCCCTATTAGCGCCCGCCATAGTCGGCGCCAGCGAAATGATCACCTCCGCTCTTCTGCGTGGCAATAAGGTGATGTGTTGTGGTGCGGCGGGATCCGGCGGTTTGGCACAGTATTTTGCGGCCACTCTGCTCAATCGTTTTGAGCGCGAACGCCCAGGCTTGCCCGCGATTGCCTTGAACGCAGACGCCCAGGCACTGAGCACGATTGCCAGTAATTCCAATTACCGTGAAGTATATGCGAAGCAATTACGGGTCTTAGCTCAAGAAGGCGATACTTTTTTAGCGCTTTGCGCCAATGGCAATTCGAAGAACACGACCGAGGCAATAAAGGCCGCACATGAGCGCGGCATGGGAGTCATTATCCTAACCGGCCGAGATGGCGGTGATATGGCTGCGGCTTTGAGTGAAGGCGACATCGAACTACGTGTGCCGGCGCAATCCGTAGCGAGAATTCAAGAGGTACATTTGTTAATACTGCACAGCCTGTGTGACTTGATCGACATTCAAATTTTTGGAGAGGAAGAATCGTGAAAATATATCGTATGATTGCAATAGCACTGTTAGTGATGAGTACGGGTTGTACTTCGATACTCGTTGCCACCACCGACGAGAACGGCATTCAGGAAGATCCGGGGGTCAGGACCGCTGGCACGATCGTCGAGGATGAGTCTATCGAGACGAAAGTCACTGTAAACATGAAGTCGATGGAGCCTGCCTTTCGTGACGCCCATTTCAATGTCATCAGTCATAACGGCGTAGTGCTGCTCGTTGGCCAAGTGCAATCCGATGCACTGAAGAACCGTGCCGGCCAGATCGCCGCGGATGCTAGTGCGCAGGTGCGCCGCGTTCACAACGAGCTGGAAGTTGCCGGCAAGACCACCCTGCTATCGCGCACTAACGACAGCTGGATCAGCACCAAGGTACGCACACAGATGGCCTCCAATAAGGATGTACCGTCAGGCCGTATTCGCGTAATCACCGAGAATGGCACTGTCTATCTGATGGGCATGGTATCTCAGGCGCAGGGCGATCGCGCCGCGTTGCTGGCACGCAATGTCACCGGAGTTTCGAAAGTAGTGAAGGTGTTCGAATATATCTAAGGCATGAAGGGCGTCGCGTACTAAAGCGGCGCCCGCTTTGCTTACTTCACTACACGCAGCGAAGGTCGACTACCCGCTGGCTTAGGCTCCAGCTTCTTTGGCGTGTTTGGTGAGGGAGTATTGGGTGCCGGTGGCTCAGGCTTCTCTTGCTCAAACACCATCCCCTGCCCGTTCTCTCGCGCGTATATCCCCAACACAGACCCAACCGGCACATAGACCGGCGTCGGAATTCCCGCAAAGCGACCACTGAATTCGATCGCCTCATCCTTAATCACCAGGCCCTGCACCGCTGCGGGTGCAATATTCAAGATGATTTGACCATCCTTCACATGCTCCTGTGGCACTTGCACACCGGGGCCGTACGCGTTGACGAGAATGTAGGGAGTACAGGAGTTCTCAAGAATCCACTCATAGAGTGCTCTCAAGATATACGGACGGCTCGATGTCATACTCATGATGGATACCGCATAGGGGCGATTGCTTTACGTACTTGTATCTGGACTCGTTGTGCGACGCCATGTGGCGCCGCGAACGACAGGATCAAGACGGGTCTCAGAGCATTTCCCGTTCTTGCTCGGAAAGGCTCGCTCTGACCGAGTCGCGCGTAAAGAGTCGTGCGCGATACTCGAGCAATGGCTGAAGTGCTTTAGTCTCAGGAAGCTCGATGCCCATGGCTGGTAAGCGCCATAGTATTGGCGTGACACAGCAATCCACGATAGTGAATTCGTCACTCATAAAATAGGGCTTCTCGGAGAAGATCGGCGCGATGGACGTCAGGCTCTCGCGCAACTCTTTGCGCGCCTTGTCCAACTCTGCTGCGCTGCCCTTCCCAGCCATGATGAAATCGACTGCCGCACACCAATCACGCTGAATGCGATACATCCACAGACGGGACTGCGCACGTGCAACCGGGTATACCGGGAAGAGCGGCGGGTGTGGAAAGCGCTCGTCCAGGTATTCCATCATGATATTGGCCTCATAGAGCACCAAATCACGATCTACCAGCGTAGGCAGGGTATTGTAGGGATTCAGCGACGCCAGATCCTCGGGCTTATGCTCAGGATCTACATCGATCGTCTCTACCGTTACGCCTTTCTCCGCCAGTACGATCCTAACTCTGTGACTGTACTGACTCGTTCCATCGGAATAGAACGTCATTGAAGAACGTTTAGCAACCACACCCATACTATCAACCTCGTTTCGCGGGAAACCCGTCGAAATCTAAACGTTTCAGTGAATTTTTTTCCAATATTCACGATTCAACAGCGTCGTGAATACGAACAGAATCGCTAAGAAACCCAATACGAAAAAACCGATGTACTGGCGCGTCTCACGGATAGGTTCACCAACGTAATAAAGGAAGTTTACGATATCACCAACGGCCACATCGAACTGCTCAGGACTCATGCTGCCGGTGCCTTGTACATGCTCCATTTCGCAATGCTCGGTATCGCCATGGGCACACACCACATCGCCCTGCAACTCGTGCAGTACGTTTGGCATGCCGACATTCGGGAACACCGAGTTGTTCACGCCGTATGGGCGCGTTTCATCGGCATAGAACGAGCGCAGGTAGGTGTACAACCACTCGGGGCTGCGAACACGGGCGATCAATGTCAGATCGGGTGGCGCTGCGCCGAACCAGTTCTTCGCATTATCGACAGACATCGCGTTGCTCATCAGGTCACCGATCTGATGATCATTGAAGATGATGTTCTCGAGAACGAGGTCTGTTGGGATGCCAAGATCGTTCGCCGTGCGCTCGTAACGGGCGTATCCCAGCGAGTGACAAGATACACAGTAATTCATGTAGTTCTTGTAACCGGACTGCAGAGACGCCTGATCTGTACCGCTAGCCTCGAAGTGATCAAGCTCCACATTCGCCTCGGCGCCAACCGCCTTCAAAGGCAGAATCACGAGGGCGGCTAACAAGGCAAGACTAATGATCATCTGCTTCCAGCTAATCCAGCGACCAGTCACGCGGAGCGGCTCTGGGAAGGTCTTCTCTCTCGCCGTATACCAAGGCATCAAGAAGAAGAATAGGAAGTAGACCACCGTCATAATCTGCGCTAGGAAGGTGCGCGACGGACTGACGGACATAGTGCCCAACACCCCGAGGATTAAGAACGAGACTGTGAAAGCCAGCAACGCAATGCGGCTGCTCCAACCTTTGTAACGCATCGACTTCACTGGGCTACGGTCGAGCCATGGCACGACGAACAGGATCGCAATCGCACCAAACATCACGATTAGGCCCCAGAACTTCGCATCGATGCCGAACAAAGGCACCGTTACGGCGCGTAGCATGGAGTAGAAAGGCGTGTAGTACCACACTGGCGGTACGTGCTCAGGAGTCTTCAGCGCATCGGCTTCCTGGAAGTTAGCGTGCTCGAGGAAGTATCCGCCCATCTCTGGGACGAAGAACACCACGAAGCAGAACACGAACAGGAAGACAGTGATGCCGACTAGGTCGTGCACTGTGTAGTAGGGGTGGAAAGGAATGCCATCCAGAGGAATACCGTCCGGCCCTTTGTTTTTCTTGATCTCGATACCGTCAGGGTTGTTAGAACCCACTTCATGCAATGCCAACAGGTGCAATACCACCAAGGCCAGCAGAACGATAGGCAATGCCACGACGTGCAGAGCGAAGAAGCGATTCAGTGTTGCACCGGAGATCAGGTAGTCACCGCGCACCCATACCAGCAGGTCTTCCCCGATTACGGGGATCGAGCCCACAAGTGACACGATTACGTTGGCGCCCCAGTAGGACATCTGTCCCCAAGGCAGCACGTAGCCCATGAAGCCTTCGATCACCAATACTAGGTAGATGGCCATGCCGAATACCCAGACCAATTCCCTAGGTTTCTTATAGGAGCCATACATCAGGCCACGGAACATGTGCATATAGACCACGATGAAGAAGGCAGAGGCACCGGTGGAGTGCAGATAACGCAGCAACCAACCCCACTCCACATCACGCATGATGTACTCGACAGAGGCGAAGGCCGCGTCGGCGCTATTGGTGTAGTTCATCGTCAGCCATACGCCGGTGAGCAATTGCATCACGAGCACGACCAAGGAGAGGACACCGAAGAAATACCAGAAGTTGAAATTCTTAGGCGCGTAATACTTGCTCATGTGCCGCTCCCAAGCGGCGACTATTGGCAGACGATCGTTAGTCCAGTCTCTTAGACCGGCGAGCGAGGAGACGATCCAGCCACTCTTGTTCTCAGTACTCATTATGCATTCACCCCGTCTTCACCAATAACTAGCACACTGTCCGTCTCATAGTAGTACGGCGGCACCTGCATGTTGCGCGATGCGGGCGAACCCGCATAGACACGCCCTGCGAGGTCGAAGCGTGAACCGTGACAAGGACAGAAGAATCCGCCCTTCCACATCTCGTCGAAGGACTCGGCGCGGACGGCGACGTGAGGCGTCGGTGAACAGAACAGGTGGGGGCAAAGACCCACTAGCACCAGGATTTCAGGCTCGCGTGAACGAAACTCGTTGGTAGCGTACTCGGGCTGCTCGGGTTTAGTAGACGCTGGGTCTTGTAGGCGAGCGTCTTGCGTCGGCAAAGCCTCCAGCGCTTCTTGCGTGCGGCGCACAACGAAAATCGGTTTGCCACGCCATGCGGGGATTGGGCCTAGGATAGAGCCTGGCTCTATCTGGCTGATATCCACGCGAACCGCTGCACCTGCCGCGCGGGCTTTAGCGCTAGGGCTCCAGGAACCAACGAAGGGCACTACTGCGCCCACTACGCCGGCTACGCCTACCACCGAGGTAGACCCCAATAAAAAACGTCTGCGGCCAGAATCAGTACCGTCTTCACTCACCGTGTTATCTCCTGAGCTTGGTAATATAAAATCCCCTCACAAAGTGAGAGAAGTCGAGAATTTAATCGAAATACGGGAGGGATGACTCGTTCCCGATTACAGTGCCTGCAAAAATGCGGGCAATGGTAGCGAAGAACGCAGATTTTTTCAAGTGGAAATATCAGCGAAAGGCAGGCAAGAACTTGATTTTTATAAGGAATTTATATTTTACGGGCTTAAAAAAAGCGCTCCGTCAGGAGTGACAGAAGCGCTTTTCTTGGATACTGCAGCGTGCGTATTGCCGGCGTAGCGTTTTTCGTCTCAGAAAGAGGCGAAAAACGGCCAGCCAATCGCTTAACGCTTGGAGAACTGTGGCTTCTTACGTGCTTTACGCAGGCCCACTTTCTTACGCTCTACCGCACGCGCATCGCGCGTTACGAAACCTGCTTTACGCAGAGTAGGACGCAGCTCGCCGTCATACTCCATCAACGCACGAGTAATACCGTGACGGATCGCGCCGGCCTGGCCGAAAGCACCACCACCTTTAACGGTAACGTACACGTCGAATTTTCCAGTCATCTCCACCAGCTCTAAAGGCTGCTGAACGATCATACGGGCCACTTCGCGTCCAAAGAAACCATCCAGCGTGCGCTTGTTGATGGTAATTGCGCCAGTGCCTTTAGTAAGGAACACTCGTGCTGTAGCGGTTTTGCGTCGACCTGTGCCGTAATATTGTGTCGTAGACATAGCGTTTGTTATGAACCTCTTTACAGTGTCAGCGCTTGCGGTTGTTGTGCCGCGTGTGGGTGCTCGGTGCCAGCGTATACTTTCAGCTTCTTGAACATCGCACGTCCGAGAGGAGTGCGTGGCAACATGCCTTTAACGGCCAGCTTGATGACGCGCTCTGGCGCCTTATCAACCAACTTACCGAAGGCGATAGACTTCAAGCCACCTGGGAACGCTGAGTGAGAGTGATAGATCTTATCTTTCACTTTATTACCTGTTACAGCCACTTTCTCAGCATTGATTACGACGATATAGTCGCCAGTATCAACGTGGGGAGTGTACTCAGGCTTGTGCTTACCACGCAGTCGGGTGGCGATTTCGGCAGCCATGCGACCCAAGGTCTGACCCTCGGCATCTAGTACCAACCAGTTGTGTTCAACATTCTGCGGTTTCGCAATAAAGGTCTTCATTAACTTTCACCAAAGGAGCATTGTCTTCAAGGAGCGCGAATACTACCGAAGCGACTTTAAATATTCAAGCATTGTCCTATGAAAAAAGGTAAAAAGCTGCTTTTGAGCCAAGACCATGCCATCGCGGCCCCCGCTTAGGGCCGATGCTCTCGTCCCAGATACTCTTCTGACTGCATTTCGAGCAATCTGCTAGCGGTTCGCTCAAACACGAAAGCCAGCCCAGTTCCCTGATAAAGTTCCAATAAAGGGACCTGCGCCGAGAGGATCAACTTCACATGCCGATCGTAGAGTTCATCCACTAGGCTGACGAAACGCCTCGCGAGATCGTCGTTACTGCCATCGAACGAGGGCACATTGCTCAGCATTATCGCCTGATAGAGCTTGGCGAGCTCTATATAGTCATAGGCACTGCGCGGCCCGCCACATAGAGCCTGGCAGTCGAACCAGATGATATCCTCGGCGCGCATGCGCGTGGGAATCTCCCGACCGAGCACCTCCACCGTCGTATCACTGACCACCTCACCGTGATCCGCAAGGCGCGAGAAGCTGCGCAATAACTCCGCATCGGCCTCAGGCCCTAGTGGGCTGTAGTAGATCTTGGCCTGGCGCAGGCTGCGCAGGCGGTAGTCCACGCCCCCGTCGAGTCGCAGTACCGTAGTGTGCCGCTTCAGCAGCGCGATTGCCGGCAGGAAGCGCTCGCGCTGTAGGCCATTTGCATAGAGTGAGTCCGGTTCGATATTCGAGGTAGTCACAAAGGTCACCCCCTCCTCTATTAGCTGAGTCAGCAGGCCACCGAGAATCATGGCGTCGCCGATATCGGAGACGAAAAACTCGTCGAAACAGATGATCCGCGCCTCGGCCGCGATCTTGCGGGCCACCGACTCTAGGGGATTCTTCTGCATCTTTAACTGGGTTAACTCGGAGTGCACTCGCTGCATGAAACGGTGAAAATGGGTGCGCATCTTGTTCTCGAAAGGCAGGCTCTCGAAAAACACATCCATCAGATAAGTCTTACCTCGCCCCACCCCGCCATAGATATACAGGCCCGTCACTGGGGCTGGCGCGGCTTTTTGCAGTCGCGACAGCAGGCGAGAAATGGCGCCGCCAGCTGAAGGTGCCGGGGCGGTAAGCTCATCGTAGAGGCGCTGAAAGTGCTCAATCGCCAGCGCCTGCGCGGAGTCCTCCAACAGGACGCCGTTGGCAAGGTCGAGTTGATAGCGTTGGATTGGAGTCAGTACTGCCGAGTCGGTCGTGGACATGTCGTTTCGTCGTTTTGATCAAGCCGTGAGTTTGGGGCGCACAAGGCAGCGCATTCTACGGCAAACACTAAGCAGCAGACCAGCAGGGCGCTCGCCTAAACACTCTGACCTAATAGCCCCAGTGTGCGCGAAGTCGCGATTGAGTAGGAATTTCTTCGCGCCGATGCGGCCAATTCAGGCTATACTTGCGCAATTGAATTTGTAGGGCGCCATGTTGGGCGCACTCACTGAACAAGAGGCATTGAATACAGATGTTATGGTTGACTGGAATTGGCTTTCTCGCAATCGGCATCGCCATAGGCTATTTCTTAGCCGGGCGTGTTAACAACAACCCTACCAAGATCGGCGAGCTGGAACAGCAGCTGCAGGATCTACAACGCTCGAACTCGCGCTATCGCGACGAGGTCAGCGAACATTTCAGCACTACCGCAGAGCTCGTGCAGCAGATGACGGAAAGCTATAAGGATGTCTATCAGCATCTGGCCGGTGGCGCGCAAGACCTTTGTAGTGGTGAGGTCGCAAGAAAATTGCTACCCGCGTCCAGCGAACCAGTGTTCGGCCGAATCCAGTCCGATGACGACGATGGTGACGGCGAAATGCAAGCCCCGAAAGACTACGCTCCACGGCAGAACGCCTCCCAGACTGGTGCCCTGTCTGAGGATTTCGGCCTTGAGAAAGTCAAAGAGACCGACGATGACTAGGCGTTTCGCCCAGGATTGAACTCAATTGCGTTGATTCCCCAAATGTATTCCCAAATAGCGGTCCTGCCTACGCAGCCGCTACCCATGCATCTATAGCCAAGCGAATAAGAAAGTATGACTGACTACAACATGACCCATCTCAAGCAACTGGAAGCCGAGAGCATTCATATCATTCGTGAAGTCGCGGCGGAGTTCGACAACCCCGTGATGTTGTATTCAATCGGTAAAGATTCCGCAGTGATGCTGCATCTAGCGATGAAGGCCTTCTACCCAGGCAAGCCGCCCTTTCCTCTTCTGCACGTAGACACCACTTGGAAGTTCAAGGAAATGATCGCGTTTCGAGACCAGATGGCGGCGAAACTCGGCCTAGAGCTAATAGTGCATGTGAACCAGGAAGGCGTCGACGCCGGCGTCGGCCCCTTCACTCACGGCAGCGAGAAGCACACCGACATCATGAAGACCCAGGCCCTGCGCCAGGCGCTCAATAAGTATAAATTCGATGCGGCCTTCGGTGGCGCTCGTCGCGACGAAGAGAAGTCACGCGCCAAGGAGCGCGTATTCTCGTTCCGTGACAAGAACCACGGCTGGGACCCGAAGAATCAGCGCCCCGAGCTGTGGAATATCTATAACGGCAAAGTCAACAAGGGCGAGAGCATTCGAGTCTTCCCGCTGTCCAACTGGACAGAATTAGACATCTGGCAATACATCTATCTGAACAATATCGAGATAGTGCCTTTGTATTTCGCGAAGGAGCGCCCAGTGGTCAATATCGACGGCGTCGACATCATGGTGGACGACGAGCGCATGCCGATCACGGAAGGCCAGACCATAGAATCCAAGATGGTGCGTTTTCGCACCCTCGGTTGCTACCCGCTAACCGGCGCGGTGGACTCCGAGGCCACGACGCTGCCCGAGATCATTCAAGAGATGCTGCTTGCCACCACCTCGGAACGCCAAGGGCGACTCATCGATAGCGACAAGGCTGGCTCCATGGAAGACAAGAAGCGCAAAGGCTATTTCTAAGCCGCACCGTCACTTGCACCCAATCAGACTCACGACAAGCACAACGTTCAGGCACTTACACTATGTCACATCAATCAGAACTCATTAGCACGGATATCAATGCCTATTTAGCGCAACACGAGCGCAAGGAATTACTGCGTCTGCTCACTTGCGGTAGTGTTGACGATGGCAAGAGCACTCTGATCGGTCGCCTACTGCACGACTCGAAAATGATCTACGAAGACCAGCTCAACGCCATCAAGGCGGATAGTGTGAAATCTGGCACTACTGGCGGAACGGTGGATCTTGCGTTGCTAGTCGATGGCCTGCAGGCAGAGCGCGAACAAGGCATCACCATCGATGTGGCCTATCGCTACTTCTCCACCGCGCGCCGCAAGTTCATCATCGCGGACACGCCCGGCCACGAACAATACACTCGCAATATGGCCACTGGCGCCTCGACCTGCGATCTCGCAGTGATCCTTATCGACGCGCGCCATGGCGTGCAGGTGCAGACACGGCGTCACAGCTTCATCACCTCGCTGCTCGGCATCAAACACATCGTTGTGGCGATCAATAAGATGGACTTGGTCGGGTACAGCGAAGAGACCTACGAGAGAATTAAGGCTGACTATATAAGCTTCAGCGAGAAGCTTCCGCCGGCGGAGTTCCACTTCATTCCGATGTCCGCACTGGATGGCGACAATGTTGTGAACCCCAGCGCCCACATGCCTTGGTACGAAGGGCAGACACTCATGTCCCTATTCGAAACAGTCGAGATTGCCAAGAACCGCAACATGAAAGACCTGCGCTTCCCAGTGCAGTATGTGAATCGTCCGAACCTCAATTTCCGCGGCTTCTGTGGCACGCTCGCCTCGGGCATAGTGCGCAAGGGCGACGAGATCGTAGTGCTGCCGTCCTTAAAGCGTAGCCGCGTGAAGTCTATTGTGACTTATGACGAGGAGCTGGAATCGGCGCACACTGAGATGGCAATCACTCTGACCATGGAAGATGAGATCGACATCAGCCGTGGCGACATGATCGTGCACGCCGACAACTACCCTGTTGTTACCGACGCGTTCAAGGCCACACTCGTGTGGATGACCGAGCAAGCCATGCTGCCCGGCGCACTCTATGACTTCAAATTCGGCACCAAGACGGTTACCGGCAAGATCACCACGCTACTCTACCGCACCGACGTCAATACCCTGGAGAAAGGTCCCGCCCCTTCCCTCGAGCTAAACGAGATCGGTGAGTGCGAGATCAATATCGATCAAGTCGTGTGCATCGACAGCTACACGCAGAACCGCAACACCGGCGCGTTCATCGTGGTCGACAGAATGAGCAATGTCACTATCGCCGCAGGCATGGTCAGTACCGAGGGTGCAAACTCGACGGTCCATAGCGAAACCAGCGATGTGAAGGCCCACGTCACGCGTGAGGAGCGGGCAGCTCGTTATGGCCAACACCCGGCGACAGTGATGTTCATAGGCCTGTCCGGCTCGGGTAAATCTACCCTCGCCCACGGCCTAGAGCGCCGCCTATTCGACCTTGGCCGCGTCAGCACCGTACTCGACGGCAAGGCGATGCGCCTAGGCATCAGCAAGGACCTGCCCCACGACCAGGAAGGCCGTGCGGAGAACCTACGTCGCAGCGCGAATGTGGCCAGACTGCTGAACGAGTCGGGCCTGATCTGCTGCGCAGCATTCGTGGCGCCAAACAAGGACTCGCGAGACCATGCACGCAACGTCATCGGCAAGGAAGACTGCCTGATGATCTACCTGAATCCACCGCTAGAAGTGAGCCGTCGCCGCGACCCGAGCGGACTGTACGCAGCGGCAGAACTCTCTGGCTCCTCGGACCTGCCGGGCGTGTCATTCCCATACGACGAGCCGGAGCACGCGGACCTAACCCTAGACACGGAAGCCCTCTCGGTAGAACAGTGCCTCAGCCAAGTGATCAAGCTAATGAAGACTCGCAAGATCATCTAGTGTTGTCAGTGGCGCTGATCTCGCGCCACAAACAACCAAACCGAACTAAACCGGATTATCGATATCGATGAACTCGTGATCGAGACCGAACTTTTCTACTAGGTGTGCCGCGACCGCTTGCACGCCGTAACGCTCAGTAGCATGGTGGCCCGCCGCGAAGAAATGGATGCCCGTCTCGCGCGCAATGTGTACGGTCTGCTCCGACACCTCACCCGTGATATATGCATCTACTCCCGCGTTCAAAGCCAACTCGATGAAATTCTGCGCCGCACCCGTACACCAGCCGACCGTGCGGATCGGCTTAGCGCTACCCGCAATGTGCAGAGCCGGCCGGCCGAGGCGCTCATTTAGCAGGCCCCCCAACTCTTCACCCGACAGAGGCGTTTCCAGCTCACCCGTTAGACCGATGCTGTTGTTGTTCTGCTTACCTAGGTCGCCAGTCGTCTTGAAACCCAATAGCTTGCCAAGCGCCGCGTTATTGCCCAGCTCCGGATGCACATCCAAAGGCAGATGGTAGGCCACTAAGTTGATATTGTGCTTAAGCAACGCCTCCACACGCCTCTTCTTGATGCCCGTGATCGTCTCGTCCTCCCCGCGCCAGAAATAGCCGTGATGCACTAGCAGCATATCCGCCTTTGCCGCGATCGCTCTATCGATCAAGGCCTGGCATGCCGTTACACCCGACACCAAGCGCCGCACCTCGGGCTTGCCCTGTACCTGCAGCCCATTCGGGCAATAATCTTTGAACTGCTCCGGTCGTAATAGTGTTTTGAGGGTCTTTAGAATCTCTTCGCGGCTTGTAGACATCAGAATTCACCTTCACATGGCTGCTAATTACTCGCATAATGGTCGCACACTTTATATGCACCAATATGTTGCGATTTATATTGATGCGTATGGTATCAGACTCATGCAATGCGGCCTGAGTCCTTGCGAGAATTCATGAAAAAGTTCTTAGAATTTATCATTTGGCCAACCGTCGCTGGCATCCTCTTCGCAGTAATTTTGGTGCAGTACCAACAGATCAACCGGCTCGGCGAAGCCTTGTCACAACTGCCTGTCGAGAACGAGCTAACAGAAGAGGTGCCCTTCTCTCTAGCCCAAGCAGTGGACCGTGCCGCCCCATCGATCATTAGCATTCATTCCACCATTCGCCAACAGATTCAACTGCCACCAGAGGAAGAGATTCCGCCGCTGTTCCGTAACTTGTTGAAGAATATTCCCGCCGAGCGCTCCTATAGTAGCCTAGGGTCTGGGGTGATCGTCAGCAACGATGGTTATGTACTCACCTCTTTGCACGTCATAGAGGGCGCCGAGGACATCGAGGTGCGCTTCGGTGACAACACTTCCCAAACCTTTATTAGCCCTGCGCGTCTGATCGGTTCTGATACCAACACCGACCTCGCGCTTCTAAAGATCGACTCTCTGAACCTGCCACCCGCGATTCCAATTGGCTCGTCAGACACAGTGCGCGTCGGCGACACCGTGCTCGCCATCGGCTTTCCAAGCCAGGAACTGATTAGCCAGAAGTCCGTGTCGCGTGGCATCGTAAGTGCGCTCGGCATTCCCCAAGACGGCCTGCCGATCGTGGACTATATCCAGACCGATGCCGCGATTAACTATGGCAATTCCGGCGGCGCACTCGTTAATACCCGTGGCGAGCTGATCGGCATCAATTCTTTCATCTATTCGCAGTCCGGTGGCTCCGATGGCATTGGCTTCGCGGTGCCTATCAATAAGGCTATGGGAGTGGTGGACCAACTCATCAACTTCGGCGAGGTCACGCCAGGCTATCTTGGTGTCATTACTGGCGAGATGCTGACCAAGGAGAGTAGCCTAAATTTCTTCGGCCGCGAGGATGTCACTGGCTTGCTTATCGAACAGGTCAACGATGGCAGTCCAGCGGAGTTAGCGGGGGTTAGCGCAGGGGATGTGATGACGGCTATAGACGGCATTACCATCGGCAGCGTCATCGGCGCGATCGATCAGATTAATCGCAAGGCACCAGGCCAGATGGTCGACCTGAGCATCTATCGACAGGGCGAATCGATGGTCATTCCCGTGCAACTCGGCACTGGAATCTCTCAGTATCGAATTCCCGAAATTCCCAGCAACTAGGCCAGCGCTGGATTACTCTGCCGCGTCTTCGCTTGTCTATTTACGGCGGCGATAGTCCGCAGAGGCTGCGTGTGCCGGGAGAAACTCTCTGCTCGCCAACTCACTCGCAATCTGCGCTAACTCGGCAGCGCCAGCGGCGGAACACTGGATGATCGAGCTACGCTTCTGGAAATCATAGACCCCTAACGCAGAGAAGAAACGTGCCGTACCCGAGGTAGGCAACACGTGGCTTGGCCCTGCACAATAGTCACCCAGCGCCTCGGCGCTATAGGCTCCCATGAACAACGCCCCAGCGTGATTTATGTGCTGTGCCAGTGCGGTGGGGTCGGCTACTGACAACTCTAAGTGTTCGGGCGCGATGCTATCGCTGATTTGCGCCGCCTGCTCTAGAGTCTCCGTCAGAATAATCATGCCGCGACTCTCGAGCGACTTAGTAATAATCTCGCGACGCTCCATAGTCGGTAGTAAGCGCGCAATGCTGCGCTCTACTCGATCGAGATAGTCGGCATCGTTGCTGATCAAAATCGATTGGGCCTGCTCGTCATGCTCCGCTTGGGAGAATAGGTCCATCGCAACCCAGTCTGGGTCGGTGCTGCCATCGCAAATAATGGTCAGTTCCGATGGCCCGGCGATCATGTCGATGCCCACTTCACCGAACACCATCTTCTTGGCGAGGGCGACATAGATATTGCCAGGCCCTGTAATCTTGTCCACGCGCGCGATACTCTCTGTGCCATAGGCTAGCGCGGCGATTGCCTGTGCACCCCCTACTGTATAGATACGATCCACGCCGGCCAATGCAGCTGCCGCGAAGACGAGATCGCCGCGCTCATCCCACGCTGTGGGCACTACTGCCACGATCTCCCTAACACCTGCTACTTGGGCAGGAATGCCGTTCATGAGCATCGAGGAGGGATAGTTCGCCTTGCCCCCTGGCACGTAAATGCCGACGCGATCCAATGGCGTTACTTTCTGGCCGTAGATGGAACCCTGCGCATCCTCGTATTGCCAGGAGTCCGTCTTCTGAATCTCATGGTAGTCGCGGATACGCTGTGCTGCGGTGCGCAATGCTTGGGCTTGTTGCGTGGGGAGGCGCTCTAAGCTGATCGCCATTTGTTCACGGGTAACGGTCAGAGACTGCATGTCTGTGGCGTCGCGCTTATCGAAACGATTGGTGTATTCCAAGACTGCGGCGTCTCCACGACTGCGCACCGCCTCGAGGATATCGGACACCACGGCGTTGAGTTCGGGCTTGCCCAATAGCGATCGATTCAGCATGCGATTCATCGCGCGCTCAAAGTCCGGTGCGCGGCTATCTAGGCGATTAATCTTTAGCGCTGTGTCACTCATTTTCCTGCCTCAACCGCAGCAGCTAAGCGTTCCAACAAGGGCAATATAACGGCGTGTTTCATCTTCATGGCGGCCTTATTCACTATGACGCGCGAGCTAATAGGCGCGATCAGAGCAACCGGTTCTAGGCCATTCGCCTTCAAGGTGTTCCCGCTATCGACGATATCCACGATGATATCGGCTAGCCCCATCGAGGGCGCCAACTCCAGCGCACCATTGAGTTTTATGACATCTATCTGCACGCCTTGTTCGGCGAAATAGCGCTTGGTGATATTGGAGAATTTGGTCGCGACCTTCATGCGCCCCAGGATTGGGGCTGCACCGACTGGCGCCGCCGTCATCAACCGACACTTCGCGAGCTGCAGGTCTAGGGGTTCGTAGAAGTCTTCGCTGCCATGCTCGAGGAGTAAATCCTTGCCTACTACGCCGATGTCGGCACTGCCGAACTCCACATAAGTGGGAACGTCGGTGCCGCGAATCACCATGATCTGCACGCCGGGCACGGTCGTGTCGAAAATCAGCTTACGGCTGACATGAATATCCTCGAGGGGAGCGATGCCAGCCTGTTCGAATAGGGGCAGCACTTCGTCGAGGATGCGCCCTTTCGTTAGAGCAATCACAATTTTCTGATAATTCGTCGCCGTCATAGGTCTCGCTTGCCTGTCTTTACTTCCGGGGCGCTTGCGCCCCCTATGATGGAACTCGGCGAATACGCGCGCCGAGCGATTGCAGTTTCTCTTCGATACACTCGTAGCCGCGATCGATATGGTAGATCCGGTCGACGATGGTCTCGTTCTCAGACACGAGTCCCGCGATAATCAAACTCGCAGAGGCTCGTAAGTCAGTGGCCATCACTGGAGCGCCTTTTAGCGAAGACACGCCAGTGACGATGACCGTGTTGCCTTCAACATGCATCGAGGCCCCCATGCGGTTCATCTCGTGTACGTGCATGAAGCGGTTCTCGAACACGGTTTCAGTGATCGAACCCGTACCCGTCGCGATCGCATTCATCGCCGTGAACTGAGCCTGCATGTCGGTAGGGAATGCAGGGTATGGCGCCGTACGCAGAGAAACCGCCTTGGGGCGCTTACCGTGCATATCCAATTCTATCCAGTTGTCACCGATGCGCAAATCTGCACCGGCCTCTTCTAATTTGGCAAGCACCGCCTCCAGAATGTCTGGGCGCGTGTCTTTCACTTTGATGCGACCGCGGGTGGCGGCGGCGGCGATAAGATAGGTGCCGGTCTCGATGCGGTCTGGCATCACCGAATAGCTACAGCCGTGCAGACTAGTCTTGCCATTGATCACTATCGTGTCGGTGCCTTGGCCGTGAATGTCGGCGCCCATTGCAATCAAACAATTCGCCAAATCTACGACTTCGGGCTCGCGGGCTGCGTTCTCGATGATCGTCTGTCCGTCGGCCAAGGTCGCCGCCATCATGACGTTCTCGGTGCCTGTCACCGTACACATGTCCATGAAGATGTGTGCGCCCTTCAAACGGCCGTCCACTTTCGCCTTGATATAGCCGTCTTCGACAACGATATCCGCCCCCATCTTCTGCAGGGCACTGATGTGCAAATTCACGGGACGGCTGCCGATCGCACAGCCACCGGGCAACGCCACTTGCGCCTCGCCATAATGGGCCAGCAAGGGGCCGAGCACGAGAATCGAGGCTCGCATTGTCTTGACTAGGTCGTAGGGCGCATTGAAGTGCTTGATGGTGCCGCCGTTTACCTCGACATTGAGTTTTTCGTCTATCACCGGCTCAACACCCATGCAGCCCAGCAGCTCCAACATTGTCGTGATGTCGAACAAATGCGGGAGGTTGCACACCTGTACCGTTTCGCGGGTTAGCAGTGTCGCGGCTAGAATCGGCAATGCGGAGTTTTTCGCCCCTGCGATACGGATTTCTCCGTTGAGGCTAATACCCCCATGAATCAATAACTTATCCATTAATTTCTCGATTTAAAGAGTCTGTGGGTTCAGGCCAGTGCGGCCTTTTCCTGGACGGTCATCAGGCGCATGCTCACTGCATGGATCGCGCCTGACGCAATATGAGGGTTCAGTATTTGATAGACCTGCTGCTGACGCTTGACCGGATTAAGGCCGCTAAATACGTCCCCAATCGCGAGGACTTGGAATTTACCGCCCTCACCGTTCACGCTGATCTCACAATCGGGAAGCGCATCGCGCAGTAAGTCTTGAATTTGCCCTGCGTCAATCATCATAAAACAACCTGTTAGTTTCTAATCCTGTGTGGGCTTGGCCTACTGCCAATTATTGATCACCTGGTCGATGTCATTGCCATAGCGATTCATGAGCGCTGAGAACTGCGTGAAATACTGACGGCGTAAATTAATGCCGCCCAAATACAGGTTCTTCAGTTTCCACTGGCCCGCAGCGTTTAAGAACAGCGTGTATTGCAGCTCGACCGTGCTGTTGTTCGCGGATATCTGCATACGCACATTGGTGTTCTCTTCGGGCTCTGGAGAGGGACGACCGGCAGGCAGGAAGACGAGTTCTTGGCCGTCATAGCCTACTAAGGCCGCACCATAGAAGCGCGTCAGGGTTGTCCTGAGCTTATCTCCGAAGCGGGTGATCTGCTCCGCTGTGGCTTGCTCGGCATAACGGGCCATGACGCCGGTGGCAACCTCATCGAAGTCGACGAACAGGTTCAGAGAGTCCTGAATGCCCGCGAAATAGCGCTCGCGATCGGACTCGAAGAACGGCTTTAATTCCTCGACCTTGGCGAGCAACTCATTGACCGACTCGCGGGCGGAATCCACCGCAGACATCTGTTCCGCTGCGAAGGCAAATGGGGCTGTCAGAGTCAGTATGGCAATGGCAACTAAACGCTTTAATTTGATCACGTGAGCTATCTCCTGTTTTATCGATAAACGCTTACAGATTGTCCGACGAAACTGCTTGATTCAGAGTGTTCTATGGGCCGTCGAGCAATGCTATCGGACTCAGCGTCATAGCTTGTTCAAAGCAGCGCGCAGTTTACATCAAACGGCCACCGCAATAAATTACTACTTGCAAACATTAATATTCCTTCGTCTAATTGAAGACCACCCTTTTTCCGGCTCTATATATGCTGTTAGACGTCGTCATTGTTATATTTGGTTTCGTCGGACTAATCTGGGGGGCCGACAAATTCGTCGCAGGAGCGTCTGCTATCGCCTTAAACTTTGGGGTTGCCCCACTGATGATAGGCCTGACGATAGTGGCATTTGGCACATCGGCACCCGAATTCTTCTCCTCTGCGGTCGCCGCCATTGAGAATCAAGCCCCCATCGCCATCGGCAACGCGTTGGGCTCCAATATATTCAACATTGGCGTAGCGCTAGGCATCGCCGCCCTCATTCGCCCAATTACGCCACCGAACTCCCTCGCAAGAAGAGAGCTACCGGCCCTACTCATTGTTACAGTCGTCACCGGCATCGTCTTCGCTAATTTGTATATCGGCATCGTCGACAGCCTCGCTTTGATCGCACTGTTGCTACTTTGTGTATTTGCCTTGGTTCGCAGGGGTTTGCGCGGCGAGCCCACGCCCGTTCTTGCCGAAATAGAAGAAAATACCGATATACCCGCTATCAGCACGACACGGGCCAGCCTGCGCCTGCTCATTGGGCTAGTGCTGCTCGTCATCGGCGCAGAGGCCCTGGTGGGGGGCGCTAGCTCTATAGCCGCACACCTAGGCGTCTCACCCGCCATTATCGGCCTGACCATAGTCGCGCTAGGCACTAGCCTGCCGGAGCTCGCGGCCTGTGTTGCGTCCGTATTGCGCGGGCATTCGGACCTAGCCCTAGGCAACATCGTGGGCTCCAACATCCTCAACCTGCTCGTGGTGCTTCCCTTCCCCGGCCTATTGGCCGCAGGTCCGATCGAGCAGGAGTTGTTTTACCGAGATTATGCGACAATGCTGGCCATGACAGCGGTGCTAGCCGGCACCTGCTTTTGGACCATAAAGTCAGGAAAGATGATAGGGCGCAGTTTCGGCATCGTCTTCTTACTGATGTACGCGGCATGGTTTAGCATCATGACCCAACAAATTTGACGCCTTAGCAGCGATGCTATTGCCCGCTCTAGATGGAAGAAACTAGCAGATGACTGAAACGAATTATTTGATCCAGCGCGCATTGCGCACGATCGACATCGAACACCGTGCCATTGGCGCTTTAATGGCCCGTATCGATGATAGTTTCGCGCAAGCCTGCGCCTTGATACTCGGCTGCACAGGCCGGGTTGTGGTAATCGGCATGGGCAAATCGGGACTGATCGGCAGGAAGATCGCCGCAACTCTGTCCAGCACCGGCACCCCCGCCATGTTTGTGCATCCAGGCGAGGCGAGCCATGGCGACCTAGGCATGATCACCGATAAAGACGTGGTGATCGCCATCTCTTACTCTGGCACCGCTAGCGAGATACTCACGCTACTGCCAATCCTGAAGCGCAAGGGCATACCGATTGTCAGCCTCACAGGAGACAGCGATTCGGTGCTGGCGACTATAGCCGATGTGCACCTCGACGCCAGTGTTGAAGAGGAGGCCTGCCCTCTCGGCCTCGCGCCTACCACGAGCACCACTGTAGTGTTGGTGCTCGGCGACGCGCTAGCGATGTCTCTCATGGAGGCCCGTGGCTTTACCCCTGAGGAATTCGCCTTCTCCCATCCAGGGGGCAAACTCGGCAGACGCCTACTACTCAAGGTCAAAGATATTATGCACTCGGGCGATGCCATCCCCAAGGTTAGCCCCGACACACTGCTCGGCGACGCTTTGCTGGAAATTAGCCGCAAAGGCTTGGGCATGACCACGGTCATCGATGCGGATGGCAAGCTATGCGGCGTCTTTACCGACGGCGATCTGCGCCGTACACTCGATTCGGGCAAGGACATCCACAAGACCTATATCCGCGCAGTGATGTCGGAGAAAAACAAGAAGATTCAAGAGAATGCCTTAGCGACGGAGGCGGTATTGATGATGCAAGAGACCAGTGTCTACACCCTTCTGGTGGTCGATGCGGAGCAAACACTTAGCGGTGTGATTCGCATGCATGACCTCCTTCAGGCCAATGTCGTATAAGGGCCGCCCCTTAGTGCTGCTGCAATAATTCGGAGACCGAAGATTATGCTCTTTAATATCGAACCTAGCGACGCGCTAGAACGGGCTCGCGATACCACCCTTCTATTACTCGATGTCGACGGTGTGCTGACAGCCGGAGAGCTTTTCTTGTCCGATAGCGGCGAAGAGATCAAGGCCTTCAGCACGCTGGACGGACAGGGTATTAAGCTGTTGCAGAACAATGGCGTACAGGTAGGCATTCTGAGCGGTCGTAAGTCGGCCCTGCTGAGTAAGCGCGCAGAGAACCTTGGCATCAAGATTGTGATACAGGGGCGCGAAGATAAATTAGAGGCCCTTGCCGAGCTATGCGCGCAGCACGGCTTCAAAAAAGAGAATATCGCCTACGTGGGCGACGACCTACCCGATATCCGCGTGATGAAGGCCGTGCGCCTCGGCTTCGCAGTCGACAATGCTCACAATAGCGTCAAGTCTATCGCCCATTTGCAGACTCAGCTCTCCGGTGGCTTAGGGGCTGTGCGCGAGGTATGTGACTTCATTCTGCAGGCTCAGGAACGATACGATGACGCCATCGCACCCTACCTCTAACAGCGGCGCGCCTGCACTGGCCGAGCCCAAAGGCAAAATATTCGATCTCCGTGGCCTATTGTCTGGACCGCGATTCTGGATCGGCTCACTCGCGATATTGGTCGCGCTGTATGCTGGCCGGGGCTTTTTGCAGGAACGACGCTCACAGAGTGTTCAGCTCGAACAGACGAGTGCCGCCATCACCTATGACGCCTACTCCAGCGGGATCACTACCGTTCTCTACGACATCGACGGCAATATCGAATACACCCTCGAGGCCCAGGAACAGATCCACTACCTCGACAATACGACACAACTGACCAATCCCTATGTCCGCCTCTACCGGGGTGCGGATGCTCGCTGGAATATCATCGCTAGATCGGGCAAAATCCTCGCAGCCGAACAAAGTGATCGCATCGACCAACTAGATTTAAGTGACGAAGTTCAGCTTTTTCAGAACGACGGCGCCGGCAATACCATGACGCTCGAGACCAGTTTTCTCTCATTGTTCCCTAGCTCCGAAACCATGCAAACGGATCGCGAAGTTCTGATGACCACTAACACCCTGCGACAGACCGCTACAGGCATGCATGCCGATCTGCGCCAGGACACACTGACCTTTCTAGCACAGGTCAAGGGCCGATATGAAGTTCAAAGCAGTCAACCTTAAGCGCAGCACCGGTACCTTGCTGATGGGCGTTCTCGCGCTCTGTGCCTCCCTCGCCGCACAGCGCAACTTTGCGCAAGAGGCGGCAGGTAGTCACGAGTACAGCGCCGACGGGGAAACGACCATCGAGACGGTGAATGGCCTGCGGGTGATCACGCTGCGAGACAACGTAATCGTGCGCCAGAACAATATCGTCCTGACGGGCGCCGTGGCGGTACTGGAATACAATCAGAATAATCAGCTGCAACAGGTGCAGGTCACTGGCGAGCCCGCACACTTCGAACAGAAGGCGGAGCAGCAGAACGATGTGATCACGGGCAATAGCGAGACTATCAACTACTATGCAGGCCTGGAGTCCGTAGTAGAGTTCATTGGCAGCGCCAACTTCATCCAACCCGGCACCACCCTGAGCTGTGCGCAGATTCGACACACGATTGAATCCGGCGCGACCTCGGGTCAGGCCTGTAGCGGCTCACTGCGGCCTCAAAGTAACTGATGAATATTCTGCAAGCGAGCAACCTCGCCAAAGCCTATAAAGGGCGCCATGTCGTACGCGACGTCAGCATTAGTGTCGGCAGCGGTCAGATTGTTGGGCTACTTGGCCCCAATGGCGCGGGCAAGACGACGTGTTTCTACATGATCGTGGGCTTGATTCAGGCCGATAGCGGCAGAATCTCGCTGGCCGACACAGACCTAACATCTATGCCGATGCATGCGCGAGCGCAGCGTGGCGTGGGCTACCTACCTCAAGACTCTTCGATCTTCCGCACACTAACCGTGGCGGAGAACATCATGGCGATATTGGAAACGCGCAAGGAGCTCGATCGCCACTCGCGCAAGGAAAAACTCGAGAGCCTACTGGCGGAGTTCCACATCACCCACATCCGCGACAATAAGGGGATGAGTCTTTCTGGCGGGGAGCGGCGCCGCACGGAGATTGCGCGAGCACTCGCAGCGGAGCCTCAGTTTATTCTCCTTGACGAGCCATTCGCGGGGGTGGATCCAATCTCAGTGAGCGACATCAAGGCGATCATCACACACCTGAAAGAGAAGGGCATCGGCGTGCTACTTACGGACCACAACGTCCGCGAGACCCTGGATATCTGCGAGAAAGCCTACATCGTGAGCGAAGGACAGATCATCGCCGAGGGTTCCTCAGAAACCATCCTAAGCAACCAAAAAGTCCGCGACGTCTACCTGGGCCAGAGCTTCAAGATCTAAGCTATCTCTTCAACCCCACTTACCCTTTAGTTTCCGCAGTAATGGCTGGATGGGTGGCATTGTTCCCGCGCCGCCGCCGGGTACTCTCTGCTGAAAGACGCCGTGAATACGTCCGTGTAGGCTCTACGCCGGCTTCCGGCCCAGAGTACCCGGTGGCGACACGGGATCGAAGCGCGCAGCCAAATCACCCGATTCGCCACGATCAACCACGACTACCGCATAAATTTGATGATTGGGCTTGAAATTTGCTGGCCACTTACGGCACGATACTTGCTATCGCGTTGGGTTCGAGGCAAAGTGCCTCTCAATACCTTTGCCCAGCAAAGCCTTCGGCACGCAACCACAGACTTTCACATTATGAAGTACGCATCACTATGAAATTATCGCTTCAGCTAAAGATGGGTCAGCAACTGACCATGACCCCACAGCTGCAGCAAGCCATACGCCTACTTCAGCTCTCAACTCTCGACCTGCAACAAGAAATCCATTCGGCGCTCGAATCTAACCCCATGCTCGAACTGGATGAAGGCCTCGACGACTACCATGCTAAAGAAGACGCCGCCGCCGAGACCAATAGCGAAAGCAGTAGCTCTAGCGACGAGTATAGCGCCGATCGCGTGATCTCCAGCAAAGACAGCAAAGACACCTCCGAGTATAGCGCCAACACCGATAGCGACAGAGACGGCGACGACAATCGCTGGGAAGAGAGTATTCCTCAAGACCTGTCCGTGGATAGCAGTTGGGACGACGTCTACCAGAGCACCTATACCACCGGCGGCTCGGGATCCGGCTCCAGCGAAGGCGACAGCATGGATTTCGAATCTCGCAATAGCGTGACCGAGACCCTGCAAGACCACCTCATGTGGCAGCTCAATCTCACCCCTATGTCCGACGCAGACCGCCTCATCGGGCTTGCCCTGATCGACGCCATCGACCCAAATGGCATGCTCACGGTCAGCGTCGACGCGATTCACGCCAGCCTCATTCGCTCCCTAGATATCGACCCCGACGAAGTACTAGCCGTATTGCACCGCATTCAGCAGTTCGACCCCGTGGGCGTAGGTTATCGCGACCTTGCCGAGTGCCTACTGATCCAGCTCAAGCAGTTCGAGGACGATTTGCTCACTACCGCGGTGAAACACGCCAAGATCGTAGTGAAAGACCACCTGCAACTGCTGGGCAATCGCGACTATGCGCAATTGATGCGCCTCACCCGCCTTAAAGAGCCCGAGCTGCGCGACGCCATCGCCGTCATCGAGCAACTCAATCCCCGCCCCGGTTCCGATATCGCGCCACCATCGACCAGCTACATCGTGCCCGATGTCATCGTGACCAAAGATAGTAGTAGCGGGCGCTGGCTAGTAGAGCTAAACCCCGAAACCGCGCCGAAGATCCGCATCAATCCCGGATACGCCTCGCTGGTGCGGCGCGCCGACAATAGCTCCGACAACAATTATCTGCGTGACAACTTGCAGGAGGCACGCTGGTTCATTAAGAGCCTGCAGAGCCGTAACGAGACCCTGATGAAGGTCGCGACACGTATCGTAGAGCACCAGAGAGGCTTCTTCGAATACGGCGAGGAAGCGATGAAGCCGCTGGTCCTGCACGACATCGCCGAGGCGGTTAGCATGCACGAATCCACGATCTCGCGAGTGACAACCCAGAAGTATATGCACACCCCCAAGGGCATCTTCGAGTTGAAGTATTTCTTCTCCAGCCATGTCAGTACCGCCGGCGGTGGCGAATGCTCCTCCACGGCGATTCGAGCCCTGATTAAGAAATTGGTCGCTGCAGAGAACACCCGCAAGCCGCTTAGCGACAGCAAGATCACCAAATTGCTCGAAGAGCAAGGCATCAACGTAGCGCGCCGAACAATCGCCAAGTATCGAGAATCACTGGCTATTCCACCCTCGAACGAGCGCAAGAGGCTCGCCTAGGAAGCAATTAAGGTCGCGAATTCCGCCACTGTCGAAAAAAATACTCAAATCCGCGCTACAGCAATGCTAAAATTAACGCCGAATTTTCGTTCAATGAGACCAAGCCATAATGCGACTCGATACCATTCTGACCCCGGAACGCTGTTTTTCGAAATTACCGGGTGTTAGTAAGAAGCGGTTCCTCACCACAGTTAGCGAGTTAATCGCAGAAGAGACCAGCACTCTCTCCGCAGACCATATCTATAGTGCGCTACTCGCTCGAGAGCAACTGGGTAGCACCGGCATAGGCAACGGTATCGCGATACCCCATTGCCGCGTCGCCGACTGCGATCACATTACAGGGGCCCTGGTAACTCTGCAGGAAGGCATCGATTTCGATGCGATCGATTCGCGCTCGGTAGACCTATTATTTGTGCTTATCGTGCCGGCCCAAGAGACCGACGAACACCTTAAAGTTTTGGGTGCTCTGGCGACGCTCTTCCATCAGGATTCCTTCTGTCGCGAGCTTCGCGAAGCGCAGACACCAGAGCAGCTGTTCGAGATTGCGACACGCCTCTGAAACTATTCAGCTTAAGTCAAAGCTGATAATGTTATGCGGGTTACTAGCGCGACAATATTCGAATCTGCACCAACCCCTAGGCGAATAGACTAAGTGAAATTGCTTATTATCAGCGGGCGCTCCGGCTCCGGAAAGAGTACTGCCCTCAACATGCTTGAGGACCACGGCTATTATTGCATCGATAATCTGCCCGCTAGCCTGTTGCCAGCTCTCGCGCAGCGCGTCAGCGAACAGAGCGCAGAACTCCCATTAGTCGCAGTGAGCATCGATGCACGCAACATCCCCTCGGACCTTACTCAGGTGCCGGCGATCATCGAACGACTCAAGGCAATGTCCCTGCGCACGGAAATCATCTTTCTCGATGCTAGTAGCCCAACGCTTATCAAGCGCTTTAGCGAGAGTCGCCGCAAGCACCCGTTAACCACTGAGAAAATCGGCTTGCGCCAAGCCATCAATATGGAGACGGAGCTGCTGGAGCAGATCGCACTGCTCGCGAGTCTGTCGATCGATACTAGCAATATGTCGCTTCATCAACTGCGCGAAACCATCAAAGCGCGTGTGGTGGAGCGAGATGATAGCGGGCTTGCCCTGATGTTCGAGTCCTTCGGCTATAAATACGGAGTCCCTATCGATGCCGATGTTGTCTTCGACGTCCGCTGCCTACCCAATCCCTATTGGGAGCCAGAACTGCGACCTCTTTCCGGCCTCAACGCGCCGGTGCAACAGTGGCTATCCTGCCAGGCCAGCGTCGAGAGTATGTATGAAGACCTGTGCCAGTATCTGTTGAAATGGTTGCCAAAATTTGAAGAGAATAACCGCAGCTATATGACGGTTGCGATAGGTTGTACTGGAGGACAGCATCGTTCCGTATATTTGAGCGAAAGGCTCAAGGAGCACTTTGCTGATAAAATCAAGAACGTGCAGGTGATGCACCGCGAATTAATCCGTAAGGAAACAGCATAAGAGTCATGATTAAGTCCACTCTCACAATTTGCAACAAGGCGGGCCTACACGCGCGCGCCGCTGCCAGAATGGTGTCGGTAAGCTCGGCGTTTAATAGCCACGTCCAGGTCGGTCAAGACAAGCTAGTAGACGGCAAGAGCATTTTATCCCTCATGATGTTAGCCGCCAGTAAAGGCACTGTGTTGAACATCCATATCGACGGTCCGGATGAGGCGGATGCCTTAGACGCTATCACAACACTAGTTAACAATCGCTTCGACGAGAGCGAATAACGCGACGCTTAAGCCTCGCCTCAATTTAAGCCTAAATACTCCAGACAGGATGCGGCATGAAGCAACACGAAGAGATCGACTGGTCCCTAGAGCCACCTAGCAAGTCACAGGTAAAGCGTGACATGACCGCCCTACAGGACCTAGGTCAGGACCTCACTACCCTTGGCAAGAAACAGCTCGAGAAGCTGCCACTGTCCGAGACCTTGCGCGCGGCCCTGGATGAATACAATCGTCTACCCAACAGTCACGGCGCAAAAAGGCGCCAGTTACAGTTTATTGGCAAGGTGATGCGCGCCAGCAATCACGAAGAGATACAGGCCGAGCTAGATAAGATGCGCACCCCCGATCATGCACAGGTAAGGCGCGCACAACTGATCGAACAATGGGGTGATCGACTGCTTGAGGGCGACGAAGAGGATATCAGCGCCTTCGTCACCAAGTGGCCCTTGGCGGAGCGACAAGCCATTCGGCAGATCATGCGCAATTACACTAAAGAGAACGAAGAGGTGGCGCGAGTGCATCGCCGCAAACTACTCAACTATATCAAAGAGTTTATAGAATAAACTCTCTCACTAGCTCGGGGTCTTGAATAGCGCAAGTAAGGCCTCGCGCAACCAACGATGAGAACTGTCGCTCTCGGACTGCCGATGCCAATAGAGATGGAATTCCAGCTGTGCCACATGGAAGGGCAAAGGCAACACGGCAAGATCATATTCTTTGGCTAAGTAGCGCGGCAAGCTAAGCGCAAGATCTGTCGTGCTCACGATGGCTGCGGCCACCCGATAGTGCTGCACACGCAGTTTGATGCGCCGCTCCTGCTCACACTTCAACAACGCTAGGTCCACCTGCCCCAAGCCCTTGCGACGGCTCGAAACGTGGATATGTTGCAAGTCTAAAAACGTCTCTAGCGTGAACTCCTTCGCCAGCGCCGGATGTCCATGGCGCAATACACACACATAGTCATCACCGAATAGAGACGCGTGGCATAGCTGCGGGTCCTCTATGACGGGCACATCTACCGCAAAATCCAGCTCTCCCCGCGAGAGGTTGCGCACTAACTCCTGACGCTTCACATAGTAGCTCTGCAAGGCTACATTGGGAGCAGCCTGCTCAAAGAAGGGAATCAACTTAGGCAGGACCACCGCCTCGGTCAGGTCCGTCATGCTGAATTGAAAGGTACGCTCGGTGCAGGCCGGGTCGAATGCTTCGCGCTCCAGCACACTGCTCTTGAGCAGACCCAGCGCCTCAGAAATATTCTGGGCGATACTATCCGCAACGGGCGTGGGCTGCATTCCTCGCGCAGAACGCACGAATAATTCATCGTTGAATAGCTTACGCAACCTCGCCAAGGCATTACTCACCGCTGGTTGGGTAATCGCCAAAGATTTCGCCGCCTGGGTAAGATTACGCTCGGTATAGATCGTATCGAACACGAGGAAGAGATTGAGGTCGCAACGCTTTAACGCCATAGTGCTGATTCCTTGATGATAAGCCACGCCTTCATTTTCCTTGTGAATAGTACGTTATCAAACCGAATAATCAACTCTCAACAAGCCAAAACGCCTACACAGCGGGATGACCGTAAAACACGCCCATCGATACGCCCCATGACGCTGCTCGAGGCGGTGTACGCGCAATTTTTTTAGTGCTAATATCGATGGGGTTTGCGCCTTATGATTTAAATAATAAATAGAATAATCAATAAATTACATACTAAAAACAAAGAGGCCTTCGATGTCCGATAAAAACGCGCGCTCTTACTGGCAGGCCAATGTCAGGATCGTCCTTCGCCTATTATGCGTCTGGTTTTTCATCTCCTTCGGCTGCGGAATCCTTTTTGCCGATTTCCTCGATCAATTTCGCATCGGTGGTTTCAAACTCGGTTTCTGGATGGCACAACAGGGCTCTATTTACGGCTTTGTCATCCTGATCTACGTCTATATTAGACAGATGGACAAGCTGGACCATCAGTACAAGCTCGATCAGACTCAGTCTGCAGACTCCTCCGATACCGACAGCGAGGAGAAGTCATGAGCGTGCAAATATGGACCTACCTCTTCGTTTTCCTCTCCTTCAGCCTCTACATCGGCATCGCCGTGTGGTCACGTGCGGGCTCCACTCACGACTTCTATGTCGCCGGTGGCGGCGTCAAGCCCTTGGTCAATGGCATGGCCACGGCAGCCGATTGGATGTCTGCGGCCTCGTTTATCTCCATGGCGGGATTAATCTCCTTTCTAGGAAGGGACGGCACCTACTATCTGATGGGGTGGACCGGCGGCTACGTCTTACTAGCCCTCCTACTAGCGCCCTATCTGCGCAAGTTCGGCAAGTTCACGGTGCCCGCCTTCATCGGTGAACGCTACTACTCTCAGAGCGCACGCCTCACCGCCGTGTTCTGCGCCATCGTCGTGTCCTTCGTCTATGTATGTGGGCAGATGCAGGGCGCAGGAATAGTCTTCTCGCGCTTCCTCGAGGTAGACATCACCACTGGGGTGATCATCGGCATGGCCATCGTGTTTTTCTACGCGGTGCTCGGCGGCATGAAAGGCATTACCTATACTCAGGTAGCGCAATATTGCGTCCTCATCTTTGCCTATATGGTGCCTGCCGTCTTTATTTCGCTAATGATGACGGGCAACCCGATTCCGCAACTTGGTTTCGGCTCCGAACTCACTCCCGAATATGGGGGTGGCTATCTCCTGGACCGCCTCGATGGCGTGAGCGAACAATTGGGGTTTGGTACCTATACCGAAGGTCAGAAGAGCACCCAAGACGTGTTCTTTATCACCGCCGCCCTGATGTTTGGAACGGCAGGACTACCCCACGTCATCATTCGTTTCTTCACGGTGCCTAGTGTGCGCGATGCACGCCGCTCTGCGGGCTATGCATTGATCTTCATCGCGATCCTCTACACCACGGCTCCTGCGATTGCGGCCTTTTCCAAGGTCAACCTCATGAACACGGTCAACAATGCGGAATACGTGTCCATGCCCTCGTGGTTCAGCACATGGGAGCGCACGAGCCTGATCGTTTTCGACGATAAGAATGGCGATGGTAGGATTCAATACGTGGGCGACCCGCAAGTGAACGAGCTCACCGTCAATCGCGACATTATGGTATTGGCGAACCCCGAGATTGCCCGCCTGCCTAATTGGGTCGTGGCATTGGTGGCCGCGGGCGCGCTCGCGGCGGCCCTCTCGACAGCAGCCGGACTGTTATTGGTGATATCGACCTCGATATCCCATGATCTAATGAAGCGCTGTTTGGCACCTCATATCACCGAGAAACAGGAGTTGCGCTATGCGCGCATCGCGATATTCGTAGCGGTATTGATTGCAGGCTACTTTGGCATCAATCCGCCTGGCTTCGTGGCCGAGGTGGTGGCCTTTGCCTTTGGCTTAGCTGCAGCGTCCTTCTTCCCCGCGATAGTGCTTGGCATCTTCTATAGCCGCATGAATCGGCAGGGTGCGGTAGCGGGGATGGTGACCGGTTTTGCCTTTACCGCCGCGTATATTATTTTCTTCAAATTCATTAGCCCACAGCTTAGCAACGCGAGTCATTGGTGGTTTGGCATCTCACCGGAAGGAATCGGGACACTCGGTACCATTCTGAATCTAATAGTGGCCCTGAGCGTGTGTAGATTCACAACGGCCCCGCCGGAAGAGGTCCAGACGATTGTGCGTAATATCCGTCTTCCAGGGGAGCATATAGAGGCCGCTAAGCCCACGCTCTAAGCGCGCGGCCAAGGCTTATTATTGCAACAGGCTTAATCGTCGCTCATCGTAATCGTCGGCCCCGCCGTGGATTGCGCCGCCAATGCCGCGACCCGCTCCATGACCTTGTCTGCCAACTCGAGATACGCCTTTGTGACGGCGCTATCGGGTTCGGCGACAACGATAGGATTACCCGCATCGGTGTGCTCACGAATCGCCAAGTCTAGCGGTAGTGAGCCGATCACATCGATGCCGTAGTCATCGGAGAGTTGCTGCCCTCCACCGGTGCCGAAGATCGCTTCCGCATGGCCGCAATTCGAACAGATATGGACCCCCATATTCTCGACGACCCCTAGAAGCGGAACCTTGACCTTGCGGAACATCTCGATGCCCTTGCGCGCGTCCAGAAGCGCCACATCCTGAGGCGTCGTGACAATGACGGCTCCGGTGATGGTCACTGCCTGCGATAGGCTTAGCTGGATATCCCCCGTGCCAGGCGGCATGTCCACAATCAAATAGTCCAGATCCGACCACAGTGTATCTTTCAGTATTTGGTTGAATGCCCCCACAATCATGGGAGCACGCCAGACCATTGGCGTATTCGGGTCTACCAGATAACCCATAGAGTTTGACTCTATGCCGTGCGCCCTAATCGGCTCCATATACTTGTTGTCGACGATCTTGGGGCGCGTCCCGGACTTCACACCCAGCATCATTGGCTGACTTGGGCCGTAAATATCGGCATCGAGTAGACCCACCTGCATGCCTCGACGTCGCAGTGCGAGTGCAAGATTCACGGCTGTAGTGGACTTGCCTACCCCCCCTTTTCCGGAAGCGACACAAATTATATGTTTAACGGCTTGCAGTTTTTCCACGATATCACTCTCTTGGTAGCCTAGGTCGCAATGGCTTATGAACAGTCCCGCCCATTATCCATCGAAGCAATGACGAGGGACAAGCGCTACCGGGCACGAGCGAGAATCACCGCGCATCCGGTCCATAGAGTAGATGAATATGGAAAAAAAACCCCGCTTGAGCTAACCTGCACGGGTTTTTCCGCAAGTTTCGCCGAACTTCCTACGGCTGAGGATTGAATTGCATGCCCAAGGCGTCGATAGCCATTTTATTAGCACTAAGCGCAGCTACACAGGCCTTTGCGCAGGATTTGAGCGCGCCCTTTAGTGTGACACCGGAAGCCGACTATCCTCTCAAGTATGCGATCTATTCCAGCGCCTGGGGAACTAGAAGCGATGCGGGTTTACGCTTGGTCGCGCAGAATTTGAGTGACCACGAAATCATCCTCGAATCCGTCCTCTTTCAAGACGAAGAAGACCCACAGATCGAGACCCAGCTAGCACTGGACATGACCATTGCCCCTAATGCCTGGGCAGAGAAAGAATTGAGTTATGTGGACTTGCTCTTCGGCAACGAGTGTATCGGGCTGACAATGAACCAAGACTGGAAACTCGTCGAGATATCCAATTACACACTCAATCCGTCCGTGCGTGGACTGATTATCGAAGATACCGATTCATTCCGCATCTATCAGTGTGTCCGCAATGTTCGGGTCAGCTGGATGGACACCGAGACCGGCGAGAAGAGTGACTACACCGAATGGGTCATGTATCACTTCGAAAGACCGCGCCCATACTAGGGAGCGCCCTGAACAACTCTGCCATCTAGAGGCGCTATGGCGCCATAGGCATAAAAAAAGGGCTGCAAGCAGCCCTTTTTTTATGTCAGACGAAATTACCCGCCTATCAACACTCCGCCGTATTGCACGAAGAATGGTGCAAACACGAGTGAAAGAATTGCCGACAACTTGATCAAGATATTCAGCGATGGACCGGAAGTATCCTTCAAGGGGTCACCAACGGTATCGCCCACGACTGCGGCCTTGTGCACGTCAGAGCCTTTGCCTCCAAGATTACCAGCCTCAATATACTTCTTCGCATTGTCCCAAGCACCGCCACTATTGGACGAGGCGATCGCGAGCACACCGCCAGCGACCAATGAACCTGCGAGCATGCCAGCCACAGCCGGAACACCGAACAGGAAGCCCACGACAAGTGGCGAGCCCATGATCAGAATACCCGGCGCAATCATCTCGCGTAGGGCGGCCTGAGTTGAGATCGCGACGCACTGCGCGTAGTCGGGCTCACCGGTGCCTTCCATCAAACCTGGAATGGTCTTGAATTGACGACGCACCTCTTCGATCATATCGAACGCAGCCTTGCCCACCGACTTCATAGTCATGGCAGTGAACAGGAATGGCAGCACCGCGCCGAGGAACAGGCTCACGAACACGATAGGATCGAGCAGATTGATCGAGCCTAGCAGGTCGTAGTCATCACCACGCTGCTCCTTCATCAGGCCATCGGCACTGGTGAGGAAAGCCGCAAACAGGGCCAGCGATGTGAGAATGGCGGCACCGATCGCGAAGCCTTTGCCGATCGCCGCAGTCGTGTTACCCGCAGAGTCCAGAATATCTGTGCGACGACGCACTTCCTTATCTAGACCCGCCATCTCGGCAATACCACCGGCGTTGTCTGCGACTGGGCCGTAGGCATCGATCGTCAACGCGATGGCTAGTGTGCCGAGCATACCCAGTGAACCGATCGCGACGCCGTACATGCCTCCTAAATCCCAAGAGACGAAGATCGCGATCGCAATTGCGATATAGGGCAACACGGTACTTTTATAGCCGAGAGCTAAGCCATAGATGATGTTAGTCGCGGCACCAGTCTCGCAGGACCTCGCCACTTCTTGGACCGGCTTGAAGGCGGCCGATGTGTAGTAACCAGTTAATAGACCCACCGCAAGACCGGCTATTAGGCCAGACAAGAAGCAGTAATAAATCCCCATGCTGGTATAGGTAACATCGCGCAACACGAACTCAGCGGGAATAACCATACCGGTCACAAAATACATGGTGACGGCCATCAACGCGCTGGAGATGATCAACAGCTTCATAAGAGCGGGTGACACATCTTCTTCTTTCTTGACCGATACCAGCATAAGCGTCAGTAGGCTGATTGGAATGCCCATCGCGCTTATGAGAATTGGGTACAGTAGTGCATCGACATTGCCTGCAAAGACAATCGCACTGATCACCATTGCCGCACAGGTACTCTCCGCACAGGAACCAAACAGGTCGGCGCCCATTCCTGCCACATCGCCTACGTTGTCGCCTACGTTGTCGGCGATCACGGCTGGGTTGCGGGGATCATCCTCTGGAATGCCCTTCTCTACTTTCCCGACCAAGTCTGCACCAACATCGGCAGCCTTAGTGAAGATGCCACCACCTACACGGGCGAACAGGGCAATAGTAGAACCGCCAAGACCGAAACCGGCGATGATTTCCATCAATACATAATTAGGCAGGTCAGCTGGCAACCATGCCTTCATCACAACGTACACCACTACTAGCCCCAACACGGCAAGGGACACTAGCGCGAAACCCATTACGGCACCCGAGTTTAGGGCTACCTTATAGGCATCGCTAATGCTGTTGCGCGCGGATACGGTTGTGCGGGCATTGCCCTGAGTCGCGATCATCATGCCGATGTAGCCGGATGCGATAGAGATTATGCCGCCAAATAGAAACGCGACGGCGGTGTAGAGACCTTCCCGAGTGTCGGGAGTGTGATTATCGTCAATCAGAACCGCGATGATCGCGGCAAAAACCAACATAAAGATGGCGAGAAATTTGTACTCCTGCTTCAGGAATGCCATGGCACCCTTGGCGATCGCACCGTGAATAAAGCGTAGTCGGGTTTTTTGCTCGCCCTCAAGACCTAAGTCCAACGGCACACTCATAACTTGGCGCATATAAAAGTACGCCACACCCAAACCGAAAAGTGAAAGCAAAATCGAAATACTTATAGTCATGCCTGGCATCTTACGGTATCCCCTTATGTTGTTTTTGTTAACGGACCCGGCGCACTGTAGCATACCAATCTGTACAAACAAAGCAGGCAACACGGCGCTTACGGGCCTATCGATATGACCGTAATTCGACGGGAAATAAGAGGGATTATTAGCGTAATAGCGCGGGCTTTGGCCATCTCATACACGGCCAGAACGCTTAGGTATTAGGTGCAGGGTTTAGGCCGCTAACGCTTTGTCTTGCGGCTTTTCTTCTTTCGCTTCACGTCTTTTAACGTGGCGGTTTTAGACTTTGCCTCGCCACTAGCGCCCAGCCTTGCAGCTCGAAAAGCCTCACGCATTTTGTCAATGCGATCCTCTTTGGCCTTGAATTGTCGTTCTTCAAGTGCCGCACTTATATCGATGATCTCGCCACTCATGAGGGCCTCACTGCTGGTTAAGTGCTTGCGCTTCTCGCTTAAGACTATCCTTATGGGACTCCAATTCTGCGATGCGGGCTTTATCCAGTGGAACGAGCAATTCGCCGTCAGCAGCGGTATTGGCGTATTTCTGCTGCTCCGCGTTTAGGGCGTCCAGAAGTGCCTGGGCGGCAGCGATAGCTTCTTCGAATTTACTGTTTGCGGAGGCGATCGCGGCATTGCTGGTGCGAACCTGCTCTATCTGTGCCTCCAACTCTGCGATACGAGCCAACTGCGTCTGTTCGCGTGCCACTGCGGCACGACGGGCTTGCTCGGCCGCGGCAACTCGCGCTGCCTCTAGACGCAGCGTCTCTCGCTGCGCTTCTTCCTGTGCCTGTTGCTGCGCAACACGGGCGGCTTCCTCGCGCGCCGCGAGTTCCTGACGCTCACGCTCGGCCTCGACTCTGGCAATCCGGGCGCGCTCCTCAGCGGCCCTCGTGGCCGCAGCCTGCTCTGCCGCGCGCTGCATCTCGATGGTATTGGCCTGATCGACGACCGGCTGCTGATTAGCGGAGCCACAGCTCACCAGCACTAGCACTGCGAGGCCTAAAGACACGCGCTGTGCGACGTGCGCAAATCTGCTTGGGTTTGCAAAGCGTTTCATAGTGAGCAATCCTTGTTGGCCATTGTAGTCTGGGTATAATCGTTTCCGTGCTTGACGACACCATAATCAGTCACTGATAGTAGGGTCAAGCAACTTAAGGGGCAACATCCGTGCCTGACGACTCCGTCACGCCCCTGCGCATGCACTTTATATCGGTAAAACAGGAAATTGTCAGCAATTATGCTGAATTCTCATGACAAAGTCCCGCTACATCAGCCACATAAGTAAACCAGCGCTACTGTTTGGGCTCCTATTCGGCTTCCTAATTCTTGTGGCCGCGCTGCTCCTGCAGTGGCGCCCCTCTGTGCCATTCAACGCTACGCTGGATAACGTGGCTATTAACAGCATCGAAGAGCTCATCGTCGACAATGCGCCGGCGCGCATAGGCGCCCCGAGCGAGATCATGCTGCATCTGGATGCCGCGGAGCTTAATTTACTCGCCGCCTTTTTGCTGCAGAACGTGCCCGGCATGCACGAGGTCACTGCCAATGTGGCGATACACGAGGGCAGTGCCAGCGTGGACATGAGCGTGCCTTGGTCGACCCCATTGGCGACCCTCTACCTCAACTTACACAGTAAACTCAGCCAAGGAGCGCAGCGCTTAGAGCTGTCCTCGGTCAAGATGGGTCACGTGCCTATTCCCGATTTCGTCGTACGCTTCCTAAGCGAGCGGCTCGAGGCCCGCCTAGCCAGCACTTATGTCAATTATCAAGAATTGGTGAATCTGCAACGCAATCTACGCGAGGTTAGCTTTACCCCCAACCTAATGCAGATCACGATGGATTGGGAGCCACGCCTGATATCAAGGGTACAAACTCAGGCCGAGCAGCTCTTCCTGAGCGCCGAGGACAAAGAGCGCATCGTGTTCTACTTCGGCAATATCGTTGAATTGGTCGACGTTCAGCCACTGGACGCGCGCAATATTTCCCTAAACCTATTGTTATTCCCCCTCTTCGAGGCCGCCTCACAGCGCGTGGCGCAGGGCGCGGACCCGGTGCTGGAGAATCGTAGCTTGCTGCAGGCGCTGTCCCTCTATGTGAACGAATCCGATCTTAGTCAATTGATAGATCCACCCGGTGCGGCGGCCTTGATCACCCCGCGACGTCTCAATGTCACCATCCAGCGCCGCCCAGACCTAGCGCAGCACTTCACCAGTTCTGCGGCGATGAGTGCCACCGTCGGTGCCGGTGTGGCCGGCATTCTCTCAACCAGCAAGGAGGTGCACGATGCCCGTTATCGCTCGGGCTTTAGCTTTAGCGATCTGACCGCGAATATTGCCGGCGTCGCGCTTGGCAATGCGGCGACGAGCTCGCCTAGCGAGGCTGTGCAACTGCAAAACCGTCTCTCTATGGCGAGTGAGGAGACCGACTATATGCCGCCAGTCTCTCGAGACAATGCCGGACTGACGCAGGACGACTTCTCCGCTCAATTCACCGATCGCAATAGCGAAGCCTATGTCGCACGCATGGCAGATATCGACGAACAGATCGCCGCACTGCCCATCTACCTTATGCAGTGAGCAAGGCGAGCGGTGTTCAGCTTAGCCCGTCTCTTATATACTGCCGCCCAACAGCAAGCGTCCGCCCGGGCGCACTAGGATCTAGCGAGAATGAGCACCGACAAGCCAGCCCCCCATTTCGACACCGTGAACCTGCACTCCGATCGCAGTGACAAACCCGAGCATGGCGCTTTGCATAAGCCTGTTCATACGTCAATTGCGTTCGAATATGCCGACTCGCGCGAGCTTGCCGCCGTGTTTCAGGGCAAACAGGCGGGTTATAATTATGGCCGGCAACAGAACCCCACGGTCAACGCTCTGCAGAACCGCATTACGCGGATGGAGGGTGGCGTGGCAAGCGTGGCCTTCGCCACGGGGATGGCAGCCATCGGCTCTATACTCTTCTCCCTGTTAAAACAGGGCGATCACGTAGTCTCGAGCGCCTATCTTTTCGGCAACACCAATAGCCTATTCACTACCTTTGGCAATCTTGGTATCGAGGTCAGCTTCGTCGATGCCACCGATGTAAGCAATGTCGAGAAAGCCATCACCCCAAATACTAAACTGGTGTTCGTAGAGACCATCGCCAACCCTGTTACGCAGGTAGCGGATCTCGCCAAGATTGGCGAGCTCTGCGCGGCCAAGAAATTGGTCTATGTGGTCGATAATACGATCACCACACCCTGCCTGTTCGCGCCGAAATCAGTAGGCGCCTCGCTCATCGTAAACTCGCTGTCGAAGTATTTCGGTGGTCACGGCGATGCCTTAGGCGGCGCCGTGACAGAAACGGGTTTGTTCGACTGGAGCGGCTTTACTAATCTGTACGAGAATTACAAAACCGGGCCAAGCAGCCAATGGGGGCTCACACAGATCAAGAAAAAGGGGCTGCGCGATTTCGGCGCGACCCTGTCACCGGAGGCTGCCCATACACTGGCGGTGGGTTCGGAGACTATGTCTCTGCGGGTCAAGCGAGCCAGTGACAATGCATTAGCGCTAGCGCGCTTCTGTGAGGAACACCCGCGCGTGCGCACCGTCAATTATCCCGGCCTCGCCAGCCACCCCCAACACGCGCTGGCCAGCACGCTGTTCACACAATATGGCGGGCTCATGAGTATCGAATTGAACGCAGACGTCGACTGTTTCGATTTCCTCAATCGCCTGCACTATGTCGTGTCATCGAGCAATCTTGGCGATACCCGCACCCTCGCCATTCCTGTAGCCCACACGATTTTCTATGAAATGGGGGCGCAGCGACGCGCCTCGATGGGCATTCCCGATTCACTCATTCGCATCGCCGTGGGTATCGAACACATCGATGATCTCATCGCCGATTTTAGCCAGGCACTGGTCTAGGCGAGGAGCCGTGAACATGATTAATTTATGCCACGTAGACGACATCGAGGAAGGCGCCTCTAAGGGCTTCGAGGTCGAGAATAAGTACCTGTTCGCCGTTAAGAAAGATGATCGGCTCTTCCTCTATTACAATTACTGCCCACACCTAGGCACGCCCTTGGAGTGGTTGGAAGATCAATTCCTCGATGCCGACGGTGCGCTTATTCAGTGCTCCACCCATGGGGCCCTGTTCCTGATTGAGAATGGCACCTGCATATTGGGGCCCTGCAAAGGCAAGCGTCTCAAGGCAATCCCTTTCGTGCTTGGCAACGGCTTCATGATGGTCGATGAGGACGATGTGCGCAGGCTGGGCCGCCTCTAGAGGCACACGGGCAATTGCTCAACTAGACGAATTTCCTGCTCACTGATCTGTGCGCCATAGGCGATCACTTCCACACCCAGTCGCTGTGCCTCGCGCAGCAACGCGCCATAGGCCGGGTCTATCTCGTCCGCTGGTCGCACCTCTTGAATGCCTTCGTGCTGCACACAGAACAGGAGCACGGCACGATGGCCCGAAGCCTTCATCTCTATCAGTTCGCGCAGGTGTTTAAGCCCGCGCGTGGTCACCGCATCGGGGAAGGCACCCTGCCCCTTACCAAGGCCAAGGGTTACGCTCTTCACCTCGACATAGCAATCCACCCCCGGTGCGGCACCGTCGTCGCTAAGCAGGAAATCGATGCGGCTCTTCTCACTGCCATAGGGCACTTCACTGCGACAGCTGCCATAGCCACGTAGTTGCGCGATCGCATCTAAGGCGAGGGCTTCTTTCACTAATGCGTTCGCCCTGCCGGTATTGATACCGACCTTGTATCGATGGTCGACCTCTACCAACTCCCAGGTACAGGGATACTTGCGGGCCGGATTCTCTGAGTCCGAATACCAAACGCGGCTGCCCGGCTCTGCGCAGTGCAACATAGAACCCGTGTTTGGACAGTGCAGCGTGCGCACCGAGCCATTGGGTAGTGTGACGTCGGCGAGAAAGCGTTTATAACGCTTAATGAGTGTCGCTGCTTGGAGCGGTGGCGCAAACTTCATCGACCGAGTTTCCCCGAGTCCACCGCCGCTTTTAATCGCTGCACCGCAAGCTCGAGCTGCTCCATGCCCGTGGTGAAGGCAAAGCGGACGAAACGCTTATTCTCAAAATCGCCGAAATCCGTGCCAGGTGTCACTGCCACGCCAAACTCCTCCAACAGCACCTTGCAGAAGGTCTCGCAATCATCGGCAAACTTCTCGATGCCTGCGTAAATATAGAAGGCACCAAGCGTAGGAGTGTCGATGCTAAAGCCGATCTCTTTAAGCGCAGCACTTAAGTAGTCGCGGCGCTGCGCGAACTGATGTCGACGCTCTTCCAATATTATGCGAGTGTCCGCATCGAATGCGCGCAAGGCGGCGTATTGCGCCGGTGTGGAGGCGGCAATGAACAAGTTCTGCGCCAGGATATTGCAGGCAGGCACCAACTCTTGCGGCACCACCAGCCAACCGAGGCGCCAACCGGTCATACCGAAGTACTTCGAGAAGCTATTGATAACGATGACATCGTCGGACACCGCCAACGCACTCACCAGCCCATCGCTATAGTCGAGCCCGTGGTAGATCTCATCCACCACGACGTGCATATCCTGGCGATCACACCATTGCGCGATATCGTGCAGCTGCGCCCGTGTCAGTACTGTGCCGGTGGGGTTGCTCGGTGTTGCCAGCCAAACGCCACTGCTCGTCTTAGTCGCATATTGCTCCAGCAATGCCGGTGTGATCTGAAACTGACTGCTAGCGTTGACCGGCACCAACTGCGCCTCACCACCGGCAAGTCGCACATAGTTGCGGTTGCAGGGATAACCGGGATCCGACATCAGTATGCCATCACCCGGATTGACCAGGAGCTGCGCTACTAAACTCAATGCACCACTAGCCCCTGGCGTGACAAAGATTCGCTCCGGAGCAATCAATATTCCCTGTGTGTCCAGATAGTGCTGCGCGATACGGGCCCGCAACTGTGGCAAACCGGCCGCGGGAGTATAGGCCGTATATCCCTTGGCCAGAGCCTCGCGCCCCGCCTCGAGAATGGGCGCCGCTGTGACGAAATCTGGTTCTCCGACCTCTAGATGCACGATAGAGCGCCCCTGTGCCTCGAGGGCCTTGGCGCGCTCTAACACCGTCATGACACGAAAGGGGTTGATCTGCTGCATACGCGCTGCCACTTGGAAGCGCGTCTTAGAGGTTTTCGATGACAATAGAACTCCGCGAAACAATAAACTTGAGATTCACAATGGCGACATTATATAGCCCTAGACTATAGTAGGTGTAGCCGAACACACGCTCGCCGACACGCGCATTTGAGACTTGATACTTTCTTATAGCGCGGCAGGCAATATTCTGTTAGTTTACCGGGCTTTCTAAGATTCGGCCCAAGCTTCGAAGTGCGTAATCTGCTTTTTTCGAAGCCTTGCAAAACTGAAATACGCTTGCCATCTATCTTCCTATATCGAAGCCACACTAGGCAGCGAAAATCAGCAAGAATCTTAGAGAATACGAACACTGTGCTGGCATCACGAAGTTTATGATTGCGAGTGATCACTTTGGACAAGCCCTAATAGGGCAATGAGGCATAGCGAACCATGTCTAATAATCAAGCCCCGGCTTCTGCACCTGTTCTGAAAAACTTTACCCCCTATAAAGAGAAGAAAGGGGAAGAGTATATGAACGATACTCAGAAGGACCATTTTAAATCGATTCTATACAGCTGGCGCAACCAGCTCATGGAAGAGGTTGATAGAACCGTTCACCACATGCAAGACGAAGCCGCCAACTATCCCGATCCGGCCGACCGCGCCACTCAGGAAGAAGAGTTTTCGCTTGAGCTGCGTACACGCGACCGCGAGCGCAAACTCATCAAGAAGATTGACTCGACTCTCGAGAAGATCGCACAAGATGATTATGGCTTCTGCGAGTCTTGTGGCATCGAGATTGGCATCCGTCGCCTTGAAGCGCGTCCTACCGCGAATAAGTGCATCGACTGCAAGACTCTCGACGAGATCAAAGAAAAGCAATGGGGTGCCTAAGCGCGCTCCGCTATTGTGGCTATGCCTTATTGCGCGCTATCGCGCATAAGGCCTGCGCCCTGTCGATGTTGTAAGCCAATCCAATGAAACCCAAAGCAGACTACATCGGTCGCTTTGCCCCCTCTCCTAGCGGCCCACTTCACTTCGGTTCACTCATCGCGGCGCTTGCGAGCTTCTTAGATGCGCGGGCTAACCATGGTCAATGGTTATTGCGCATGGAAGACCTCGACCCCGGTCGCGAACCGCCACAGGCTGCTGGGCAAATACTCGAGGCGCTAGAGGCATTCGGATTGCATTGGGACGGCCCGGTGCTCTATCAGAGTTCACGCCTGGCTGCCTATCGCGATGCCCTGCACCAACTCCAACAGCAAGGCCTGATCTACGCCTGCGATTGCACTCGCCAACAGATCCAGGCATTTGGGGGCGTTTACGACAATCGCTGCCGTAATCGCAAGGACGTGCCACAGGATTGCGCCCTTCGCGTGAGAGTTGCTGATCGAACGATTCAATTTGTCGATGCCATACAGGGCAGCACGCAGCAGCACCTGCTGCGCGAATGCGGCGACTTCGTCCTGCTGCGTAAAGATGGCCTATTCGCCTATCAACTCGCCGTGGTGGTAGACGATGCCTTCCAAAACATCTCCTGGGTCGTGCGTGGCTCAGACCTGCTGGACTCCACGCCGAGGCAGATTTTTTTGCAACAGTGCTTGGGCCTCGCCACGCCGCACTATGCGCATTTCCCGGTGGCAGTAAATGAGGACAAGCAGAAACTGAGCAAGCAGCATTTCGCAGCACCGCTCGATCACACGACACCCTTGCCCGCGTTGCTGCGCGCCTTAAGCTTTCTCGGTCAACCAATGAGCGAAGCGCTGGCAGAGGGCGACATCGCTAGTGTGCTGCAGTGGGCGATCGCGCACTGGGATATACAGGCAGTGCCTAAGTTAGCTAATATCCGGCTCGCATCTATCGACTAGGGCCCTAGGCCCGAAAATAGGAATAAACGTGTACCTGACTCGCTCAACACTTCTTCTGCTGATGTTCAGCTATCTGCTATTCGTCTCTAGTGTCGATTGGATTTCTCTACCGACGGGGGCATGGTACCGGCCCTTCGTACTCGGCCTCGCCATAATCGCCATCGCCGCCTTCTGCCATCGGGAACAAAACTCAGATGATCTTTGACCTGAGTAATTTGATAGTCCTCGGGATGATCTATATCGGGGTCCTATTCGGCGTGGCCTTGGCCACCGATAAGGGCTGGATTCCCCAGAAGGTCACTCGTCACCCGATAGTCTACGTGTTGGCTCTCGGCGTTTTTGCGAGTGTCTGGTCCTATTTCTCCGCAACCGCCAATGCCTTCCGCGATGGATACGGGTATCTCGCGCCGTTCATCGGCATATCTCTGGCTTTCCTATTCTCGCCCCTGATGTTGCGCCCGATTCTCGACATCACCCGCAGTTACCAGCTCAGCTCTCTAGCAGACCTATTGGCCTTTCGTTACCGCAGCCCGGTGGCCGGCACTCTGACCACCATAGTGATGCTCTTGGGCGTTACTCCGCTGCTGTCACTGCAGATACAGGCGGTCTCCAACAGCGTAGCCATCATGGCCCCCGAGGTCTCGCAGACCACGCTCGCCGCCTCCTTCTGCGTGGTGATCACGGTATTCGCAATCTTCTTCGGCACCGGGCGCGGCGCAGGCCGAGAGAAACACGAGGGACTCGTGATGGCCATCGCCTTCGAGTCACTCGTCAAACTAGTCGCGATGCTAGGCCTTGGTCTTTTCGCGGTTTATCAAGGCTTCGGCGGTTTCGCCGAGCTCGATCAGTGGCTCCAGACTCAACCCGAGCTGCTCGCCGGCATCAAGGAGCCAGACGCCCCCGGGTCCTTCCATATCACCGCAATCCTGTTCTTCACCGCGGCGGTCGCCAGCCCCCACATGTTCTACATGATCTTCAACGAGAACAAAGACCCAAAGGCATTGACCCTCGCGAGTTGGACGCTGCCTCTGTACTTCCTGTTGCTTAGCCTGCCGGTATTCCCGATCCTCTGGGCCGGCCTGAAGATTGGCTCGACCGCCCCACTCGAATATTACCCGGTCAGTCTCGGCGCCGACTATGGGTCTGGTTTTATGACCGCGGTGGGTTTTCTCGGCGGGCTCTCGGCGGCCAGCGGACTGATCATCGTGATCACCCTAGCCCTGTCCAATATGTGCCTGAACCACCTGATCCTGCCCCTCTACCAGCCTACCGCGCGTAACGACATCTATCGCTGGCTACTGTGGCGTCGACGCGCCTTGATTACCGCCTTGATTTGGATCGGCTTCTTGTTCTACTACATTCCCGACGACAAGCTTAGCGTTCGAGCCATTGGCAATGTCTCCTATATCGCGAGCCTGCAATTCCTGCCCAGCATCATCGCCTTGCTGTACTGGCCTCGAGGCAATAAGAAGGGCTTTATCGTAGGCCTGCTGGCCGGTGTCGGCATCTGGTTCCTGTTCTTGATGCTGCCGGTGTTAACTGGGTTCAACTTCCTCGCCTTTGAGTCGATCAACACTCGCGAGATCGTCGCGATGTCATTGGTGTGCAATATCATCTTATTCGTGGCCATATCGATGTGGACACGCACCTCGGCGGAAGAGCGCGCCTCCGCGGACGTGTGCGCTATCGATACGATCCGTCGTCGCAATCGCACGGGACTTGTGGCCAAAACCCCCGATGACTTCATCGCCAAGCTCACCAAACCCCTCGGCGAGCGCACAGCGACACGGGAGGTTCTGCAGGCCTTGCGCGACCTGAACATCAGCCGGCTAGAGAAGCGCCCACACAATATGCGCCTATTGCGCGGGCGGCTGGAAGCGAACCTCTCCGGCCTCCTAGGGCCATCCATCGCCCACGACCTCATCGATCGCTTCCTTCCTTTTACCATCGAGTCTGAGCATGGCTCTACGGACGTCGATGTCATCGAGAGCCGCATCGAGGCCTATCGGAGCAACCTCTCCGGCATGGCAGAGGACCTCGACAATCTGCGCCGCTATCATCGGCAGGTGCTGCTCGAGCTGCCCCTAGGCGTGTGCTCCCTCGGCGAGCAGAATCAGATCGTGATGTGGAACCATGCGATGTCCCAGCTCACCGGCATCCCTAGTCAGGAGGTGCTTGGCTCTCAGCTGAGCGAGATCGCGGAGCCTTGGGCGACGCTCATCCATGACTTTACGATTGGCGAAACCGCCCATGCCCATAAGCGTGTGATCCAGGTAAAGAGCAAGCGCCGCTTTATCAGCTTGCACAAAGCCATCATCGAGAAGTCGGCGGCCCATAAGATCAAACAAGACGGCGTGGTCATCCTCCTGGAAGACCTCACCGAGACAGAGCTTCTCGAGGAAGAACTTACCCACAGCGAGCGCCTCGCCTCTATTGGGCGACTCGCCGCAGGGGTTGCCCACGAGATCGGCAACCCCATCACCGGCATCGCCTGCCTAGCACAGAATATTCGCGACGAGACCAATAACGATGAGCTGCGCGGCATGGCGCGCCAGATAATCGAGCAGACTGACCGTACCTCGCGGATCGTGCAGTCGCTGGTCAATTTTGCGCATAGCGGCAGCAATAAGTCGGACCACAATAGCGAGATCGTGACGGTCGAGGAGTGTGTCAACGAGGCCATTGCGCTGATCTCCCTAGACAAGAAACGCAAAGAGATTAAGTACGTGGTGAACTGCAAGGCGGGACTTCAGGTATTAGGAGACTCGCAGCGCCTTTTACAAGTCTTGGTGAACCTGCTCAATAATGCCCATGACGCCAGCCCCGTCGACAGCAAGATCACCCTATCGTCCAAACTCGTTTCGGGTTCTGTGCAGATATCGGTAACCGATGAGGGCAGCGGCATTCCCGAGGATATTCGCGACCAAATCTTCGACCCGTTCTTCACCACTAAAGAGCCTGGAGAGGGCACGGGGCTTGGCCTTTCATTGGTGTACAGTATTGTTGAAAACCTAGATGGACATATTGATATAATCAGCGCATCGAACAGGAAAGAGAATCCGGGCACACGAGTAATTCTTACTTTTCCCTGCTATGATGGACCGAATATCGAGGACGCATCGCTCACTAGAGCGAGTTAGACGATGCCACAACCTGTTGAATTAGTTATCAATCTGCTTGAGTAACATGATGACAGTGCAGAACAAAGTATTAGTAGTTGAAGATGAGCAAGTCATACGCACTGCGCTACGACGCCTGCTGGAACGCCACGACTATTCCGTAGAAGAGGCAGGCAGCGTCAAAGAGGCCATCGAGCAGCACAACTTAGACGATTTCGACATCGTTGTGAGCGACCTACGCCTGCCGGGAGCGCCCGGCACCGATCTTATTAAGGCGACCAAAACTCCCGTTCTTATCATGACCAGCTACTCTAGCCTGCGCTCCGCCATCGACTCGATGAAGATGGGAGCCGTGGACTATATCTCCAAGCCTTTCGAGCATGAAGAGATGATCGAGACAGTTGGGCGCATCGTGCAGGAGAGCGCTAGCCGCAAGGCCGCCAAGGAAAAACCCCTGCCCCCGCCCGAGCCACCGGTTTATGGCATGATCGGCAGCTGTCCGCAGATGATGGAGCTATTCCGCCGCATCCGCAAAGTAGCGATGACAAACTCCACAGTGCTAATCAATGGCGAATCCGGAACGGGCAAAGAGCTAGTGGCACGCGCGATTCATAAACTCAGTGATCGCAACGAATCAGAGATGATCTCGGTTAACTGCGCGGCAATTCCCGAAAACCTCATCGAATCCGAGCTCTTCGGCCATGAGAAAGGGGCCTTTACCGGCGCCACGGCGAACCGCACGGGCCTAGTCGAAGCGGCCAGTGGCAGCACACTATTCCTAGATGAGATTGGCGAATTGCCTCTCGAGGCTCAAGCCCGCCTCTTGCGAGTGCTGCAGGAGAACGAGATTCGCAAGGTCGGCTCCGTGCAATCCAAGAAAGTGGATGTACGCCTAGTGGTTGCAACACACCGCGATCTCAAGCAATTGGTCATCGATGGCGATTTCCGCGAAGACTTGTACTACCGTATCAACGTGATGACATTGATTATTCCGCCACTCAAAGAGCGCGGCAATGACATCCTCGAACTCGCCGATGCCATTCTGGACCGTACCTGCAAGCGCCTCAAGTCGCCGATGCTCAAGTTCAGCTCAGAGGCGACCCAGGCCATTGCCTCCTATCCATGGCCCGGCAATGTGCGCGAACTCGAGAATGCGATAGAGCGCGCGGTGGTGCTGGCTGAGTCCGAGATCATCGGTGAAGAGCTACTCGCTATCGATACCAGCCTTAAAGCCCAGCTACGCCCCCTCAACGAGCGCGCAGCACTGCACAGCGCCCCCTCTCAGGATGATTCGGTCGAAGAACTATCCCTCGAGGACTACTTCCAGCACTTCGTGTTGGAACATCAAGACCAAATGAACGAGACGCAACTCGCTCGCAAGCTGGGAATCAGCCGCAAATGCTTATGGGAGCGTCGCCAACGCTTCGGTTTGCCGCGCAAGAAAAAACAAGCCTAATAAGCCAAGCCTGCCATGCCTGCATTGCCCTCGCCTCGGGTTTCGAACCGTGGCGATAGAGGGCAAAACCGCCGATATTTGTGATAGCAATGACAGACAAACTAAGCAGAGCCTAAAGTGTTACCGATACCCATCTACCCACGGCATTAGAGATTTTAAGTAACACAGTACCAATTTCAAACCGTCATATATTTGAAACAAAACCGTAACTCATTGTTTTTATTGAATTCACCTATACTGGCACGGTTAATGCTCTACCTAGGACACAATAACAATAAATAATAACAACGACTGTAAATAAAAATAAAAATAGCACTCCAATGTGGGTGCGATGAAAAACAACAATAAAGAAGTAGATTGTCAGTGCGTAGAAAACCTATTTGTTGTCTAGCTGGCGGTACTGGTTCATAAAAAAATGCTTTGCGGTGCTGTATTTGGTGCCTGATTAGTCTAATAATAATAATAAAACTAAATTACCTTCCTTGCGGGGGGGCTGTACTCGCCCCCCAAAGCATTTCCTCCTGCTAATTTCCCTTGTTTCGGTGTATTATCCTGCACCATTCCCATTAATTTTAATGATGAATCACGTTGTTCTCGCACGCATGCCCCGCAATGGCATAACGTTGGCGAAGTAGCTGCGGTCAATGGATCTTAAATTTAGATGTTAAGAAAGCTAAGCAAAGCGCTCTTCGGCAAACGTAATAAGGTGGAAACGCCCAACGACGAGCCGCACACTTCCAAGCCTGACCAGGCCCGTGGAAACCCTTCGGCTGGCCGCGCCAGTTTGAGTGACCTAGATCTCTCCGACGCGGACATCATTGAGCGCGAAGATCATTGCATCTCACGCAAGAGCATCTCGCCGAATGCCGTAAAAGTACTCTATCGCCTCAATGACGCCGGCTATCACGCGTTCCTCGTCGGCGGTGGCGTGCGCGACCTCCTCCTAGGCGACGAACCGAAAGACTTCGATATCTCGACCAATGCGACACCCGAGCAGATCAAGCAGCTGTTCCGCAATGCCATGATTATCGGTCGACGCTTCAAGATTATTCACTTGCGCTTCGGGCGCGAGATCATCGAGGTGACAACCTTCCGCGCGCACCACGCGCCGGAGAATGAATTTAAAGAGAACACCACGAATCGCAGCATCAAGGGGCTAGACTCCGCGCACTCCAGTGCCGGTATGATCCTGCGCGACAACGTCTATGGCGACATCAACGACGACGCCCTGCGCCGCGATTTCACGGCGAACGCCCTTTACTACACTATCGATGGCTTCCGCATTATCGATTTTGCTAATGGCCTCGAGGACATAGATAACCGCCTCCTGCGCATGATCGGCGACCCTGCCACGCGCTATCGAGAGGACCCTGTCCGGCTGCTACGGGCCGTTCGTTTCGCCGCCAAGCTCGGCTTCGACATCGAGAAGAAAACTCGCGCCCCGATGAATGAATTGGCGCCTCTGTTGGAATCGATCTCGCCAGCACGGATCTTCGACGAGACACTGAAACTTCTGACCGGTGGCCAGGCTGAGAAGACCTTCGATCTGCTGCGTCAATTTAAGATTGGTGACGTGCTATTCCCCGCCACCATGGCTTGCACGAAAGACCCCCTAGCGCCCGAGGCTAAACTCCTCACCCTAGCGATGCGCAATACCGATAGCCGTCTCGCGCAAGGCAAAACCGTCACCCCCGCCTTCCTTTACGCAGCCATATTGTGGGCGCCCTTGCAGCAGCAATTGGGCAAGAGCCTCGACGGCAAATTAGCCACCCTGCCGGAGCAGCAAGAGGCGGCGAATCAGGTCATCTTGAAACAGATTAGAGTTACTGCGATTCCGAAGCGCTTCTCCATTGCTACCCGGGAGATATGGGAGTTGCAGCTGCGCCTACAAGTGCGTACGCGCCGCGCCGCCGAGACGGTCTTCGGCCACCCCCGCTTCCGCGCTGGTTATGACTTCTTGCTACTACGCGAGGAGGCTGGCGAGCAATTGGACGGTATAGGCCAATGGTGGACTGACTTTCAAATTGCTGATAAAAATCAGCAAGAGCAGATGCTCGAAGGATTAGGAAAGGGCGGTGGCACTAAGCGTCGACGCCGCCGCAAACCCAGTCGCAAGCCCACCAGCGAGGCAGGTGACAAGGCGTGAAAGCGAGCCCTATCTCCGCACAGCGAGTTACCACTACTGCGCCGCGATTTATCGCCGTAGAGGGTCCTATTGGGGTTGGCAAAACTAGCCTGACCAAGCGCCTCGCCGAGACCTTCAATTACGATACGCTGCTAGAGTTGCCCGAAGAGAACCCTTTTCTCGAGCGTTTCTATCACGATCCCAAACGCAACGCCTTGGCCACCCAGCTATTCTTCCTGTTTCAGCGCTCGCGCCAGATTCAGGACCTGCGCCAAGACGATCTTTTCGAACAAGTGCGCGTCGCGGACTTCCTGATCGACAAAGACCCTTTGTTCGCGCGGCAGAATCTAGACGCCGACGAGTTCGCGCTCTATCAGCAGGTCTACAATCACCTCACCATCGACGCCCCCGTACCCGACTTGGTCGTCTATCTGCAGGCGCCTGCGGACGTCTTGATGGAACGCATACAAAAACGTGGCATCGACGCAGAGCAGAGTATTCACATCGACTACCTTGAACGACTTAATGTCGCCTACACGGATTTCTTTCACTACTACAACAAGGGTCCGCTCCTGATCGTGAACTGTGCCGAGATTGACCTTGTCGGCAATGAGGACGATTATCAACTCCTCGTGACCCAGATTCTGGCATGTACCAACGGGACACATTACTTCAATCCTAAACCTAGCCTCCTGTAATCCCACTGGTGGATCATTATGAGCTCGCAGTCTTCCCCTAACGTCGCCCAGGCCAATCGTCGCGCCACCACCTTGAGCACACTCATTAAGCTCAAGCAGAACGGCGAAAAATTCACCTGCCTCACGGCCTATGACGCTTGCTTTGCGCAATTGGTCAGCGAAGCGGGTGTGGAAGTAATACTGGTGGGCGACTCGCTGGGCATGGTGTTACAAGGCCACGACAGCACGCTTCCGGTCACCATGGACGATATGGTTTATCACATCAGCAGCGTGAAACGGGGCAACCGCGGGGCCTTCATAGTCGGTGACATGCCCTTCATGAGCTATGCCTCTGAAACCCAGACCCTCGAGAATGCCGCCACGTTAATGCGCGCCGGGGCGCAGATGATCAAGATCGAGGGCGGCGCTTGGATCGCCAACTCAACCCATCTCCTAGCGGAGCGCGGCATTCCTGTGTGCGCGCATATGGGGCTGACCCCCCAGTCGATCAATCGCATCGGCGGGTATCACGTGCAGGGCCGCGACCCACGCCAGGCCGAGAGCATGATCGCCGAGGCACAATTACTAGAGGCCTCTGGCGCGAGTATCTTATTGCTCGAGTGTGTTCCCCAAGCCTTAGCTCGTCAGATCAGTGAGATGTTGACTATCCCCGTCATCGGCATTGGCGCCGGGCCGGATACCGACGCCCAAGTCATGGTCTTACACGACTTGCTTGGCATCTCGCCTATCACACCGAAATTCGTGAAGAACTTCCTGAAAGACTCGCAAGACGGGATTCGTGGCGCCTTGCAGGACTTCGTTCTGCAAGTGAAGAGCAAACAGTTCCCCGGCCCAGAACACAGCTTCGACTAGGCTCGTAGACAAATGCAAACGCTGACCACCATCCAAGCCCTGCGAGAAACACTCGCGCAGCAGCGCACTGCGGGGCAACGTATCGCCCTTGTGCCGACCATGGGCAACCTGCACGCCGGCCATATCCATCTAGTCGAGCAGGCGCGCCACTACGCCGACGCGGTGGTCTGCACGATCTTCGTCAATCCCATGCAGTTCGGTCCGAACGAGGATCTCGATGCCTACCCGCGCACGCTCGAACTGGACCAAGAGAAGTTGCGCGCAGCGCAATGTGACTTCCTGTTTCTGCCCTCTGTCGCGCAGATGTATCCACTGGGACTCGCGCAGCACACGGTCGTCTCCGTGCCGGGCCTGTCTAGCGGCTATTGTGGCGCGAGCCGTCCTGGACATTTCGAGGGGGTCGCCACGGTGGTGAGCAAATTATTCAATATGGTGCAGCCACACAGCGCCCTATTCGGACTCAAGGACTATCAACAGTTTAAGGTGATTCAGAAGATGGTGGCGGATCTGTGTCAACCCATCGACGTTATTGGGGTCCCTACGCAACGCGAGCCTAGCGGACTGGCGCTGAGCTCGCGCAATGGCTATTTGAGCACCGAACAGAAGGCCAAGGCCGTGGCATTGATACAAACCCTACAATGGGCCTCTGAGGCGCTCCTACAGGGAGCCTCTATAGACGAGGTGGAGGCTCAGGCAAAGCAACGCTTAGTGGTGGCCGAGTTCAAACCCGACTATTTCAGTGTCTGCGATGCCGATAGCTTAGAGGCACCAAGCCCCCAGACTAAAGCCCTAGTAATTCTCGCCGCGGCCTGGATGGGCAAGACACGCCTGATCGACAATCTGCGCTTCGACCGCTAGCGCCAAACCAAGAGACACCGGCAAGGATGGGGAGGGAGATTTTACTCACCGTCTAAAACCTGCTAAAACTTGCTCACTACAAGCATTTCGCCCTCATTGCGGGCGCCTGACTTGAACAACTCATTCCGAACAGATCTCATCCACAGGACACGCACAATGTCTGATAGTCGCCTTTACCCAGTTCCCGCCGAAGTGGCCGCGAAAAGCCTCATCGTTCGCGAGCAATATCAAAAAATGTATCAGCAATCGATCCATAATCCAGAGGCATTCTGGACGCAGCAAGCGAAAGAATTTCTCGATTGGATCAGCCCATGGGACAAGGTGCACTCGGGCGAATTCGGCAAGTCCGAGGTGCGCTGGTTCGAGGGTGGCAAACTAAATGTGTGTGTGAACTGCGTCGATAGGCACCTTCCCGCCCGCGCCGCACAGACCGCATTGATCTGGGAGGGTGACAATCCCGAGGACAGCGCCCACATAAGCTACCAGACGATGTATGAACGCGTTGGTGAGCTCGCCAACGCCCTGCGCGCGCGCGGTGTCGGCAAAGGTGACCGAGTCAGCATCTACATGCCCATGATTCCTGAGGCGACTTACGCCATGCTGGCCTGCGCTCGCATTGGCGCAGTCCACTCGGTGGTGTTTGGCGGCTTCTCTCCAGAGGCTATAAAGGACCGCATCCTCGATTCGGATTGCCGCATCGTGATCACGGCAGACCAGGGCCTACGTGGAGGCAAGCGCATAGCCCTCAAGCACAATGTCGACAAGGCGCTAGAGCATTGCCCCGCAGTCCATACAGTACTCGTCGTGCGGCACACTGGCGGCGACGTGCAATGGCACGAAGGACGCGATGTCTGGTATCACGAAATATGCGCATCGATGAGCCCCGACTGCGAGCCCGAAGTCATGGATGCCGAAGACCCACTTTTCATCCTCTATACCTCCGGCTCTACCGGAAAGCCGAAGGGTGTCTTGCACACTAGCGCAGGTTATTTGCTAGGCGCGGCGATGACACACCGCTATGTTTTCGACTACCACGAGGGCGACATCTACTGGTGTACCGCCGACGTCGGCTGGGTCACAGGCCACAGCTACATAGTCTACGGGCCACTGGCCAATGGGGCCACGACACTTATTTTTGAAGGGGTTCCGAATTACCCCGATGCCTCTCGTCTGTGGCAGGTCGTAGACAAGCATCAAGTCAACATTCTCTACACCGCCCCTACCGCCATTCGCGCTCTCATGGCAGCCGGTAATGAGCCCGTACACAAGACCTCACGCGCATCGCTGCGCCTGCTCGGCTCCGTGGGAGAACCCATCAACCCCGAGGCATGGCAATGGTATTACGATGTGGTCGGCGAAGGGCGCTGCCCAATCGTCGACACGTGGTGGCAGACCGAGACGGGGGCCATAATGATCACCCCATTGCCGGGCGTAACCGACCTAAAACCGGGCTCCGCAACACTCCCCTTCTTCGGCGTGCTACCGGCATTGCTCGATGCAGAGGGGCATGAGTTGAAGGGGCCCGCTACCGGAAACCTAGTACTGTGCACCAGTTGGCCGAGCCAGATTCGCACGGTGTACGGCGATCATCAGCGCTGTATCGACACCTATTTCAAAGCCTACCCAGGCTATTATTTTACCGGCGATAGTGCGCGGCGTGACGACGACGGCTACTACTGGATTACCGGGCGCGTAGACGACGTTATTAACGTGTCGGGGCACCGGCTCGGCACGGCGGAGATCGAGAGCGCGCTAGTCCTCCATCCGCAAGTTGCAGAGGCCGCAGTGGTGGGTTACCCCCACGACATCAAAGGCCAGAGTATCTATGCGTATGTAACGCTCATGCATGGCGTGGAGACTAGCGACGCCGTTCGCAAGAACTTACTGGCTTTCGTGGCAGAAGAGATCGGGGCGTTCGCGCGCCCCGAGATCATTCAATTCGCCTCAGGCCTACCGAAAACCCGTTCGGGCAAAATCATGCGCAGAATCCTCCGTAAGATCGCGGCGAACGAACTAGAGAATATGGGTGATACCTCGACGCTGGCGGACCCGGCCGTCGTGGATCAATTAATCGAAAACAGGATGAATCGCTAGCGCGCCTAAGCAACATCGAGGCGCATAGAGACAAATTCATCGTGGGGGGTTTATGCAAGACGTTTATATTATCGCCGCAGGTCGCAGTGCCATAGGCAATTTCCAAGGGGTGCTAGCAGAGCTCTCGGCCGTCGACCTGGGCAGCCAAGTGATCTTCCAATTGCTCGAGAAATATAGGATCGATCCTAGTCTGATAGACGAGGTAATACTCGGGCATGTTCTGACCGCCGGCTGCGGCCAGAACACCGCTCGACAGGCGAGTATACGGGCAGGAATTGGCAATCAGACTCCCGCTATGACCATCAACAAGGTGTGCGGCTCAGGCCTCAAGGCCGTGCATCTTGGCGCGCAGTCAATCGCCCTGGGCGATGCCCAACTCGTTGTTGCGGGAGGCATGGAGAGCATGAGTCAATCGGCACACGTTCTACCCCATGCTCGACAGGGACAGAAGATGGGTAATTGGGAGCTAGTAGACTCTATGCTCCACGATGGCTTATGGGACGCTTTTAACGATTATCATATGGGCATTACTGCCGAGAACATCGCGGCTAAATGCAATATTTCTCGCGAGGCACAAGATGCCTTCGCACTGGATTCCCAGCACAAGGCCGCCGCCGCGATGAAGGCCAATCGCTTCGCCGCCGAGATCCTGCCGATCAGCATACCGCAGCGTAGAGGAGACCCCATAATAGTGGATAGAGACCAAGGGCCACGCCCCGACACAAGCTCCGAATTATTAGCGCGCCTTAAGCCTGTGTTCAAGGCCGATGGGACTGTGACAGCGGGCAATGCCTCGGGTCTTAACGATGGCGCCGCCGCAGTCGTTCTGTGTAATAAGGCCATGCTCGACAAGCTTGGAGTTCCGCCTTTGGCCAAGATTTCAGCCTATGCCAATGCCGCTATCGATCCCGCCATCATGGGCTTGGCACCGGTAACTGCGACGCGCAACTGCCTCGCCAAGGCCGGTTGGCGCGTTGAGGAGCTCGATCTGATCGAGTCCAACGAGGCGTTTGCCGTGCAGGCTTTGGCCGTGACAGAACAGTTGCAATGGGACAGCGCCAAACTCAATGTGAACGGCGGCGCCATTGCCTTGGGCCACCCGATTGGGGCGTCTGGATGCCGCGTACTTGTGACACTCCTGCACGAGATGATCAAGCGCGACGTAAGCAAGGGTCTAGCCACACTTTGTATTGGGGGTGGTCAAGGCGTGGCGATAGCGATAGAGCGTTGATACATCGTGACGATCTCTCGAGAAGGCAGCATCACGCTCTCAATCGACGCAAAGCCTTGGCTCTGCACAAACAGATGCCCCGACTTATTGGCCGGACGGTCATGAACTTGGCATAGCAATAACTCGCGGCCCTGTGCGGCTGCCTTGACTTGCAAAGCGGCAAGCATGGCGCTCGCGATGCCGCTGCGCCGATGGCGCACATCGACCACCACGCGATCCAAGTAAACGAAGTTCTCGAAGCGGGTCATGCACCATTGATAGGCAATATGATCGAGCGGCTGACCCGCACCGATCGCTAGGGCGAATGCCGAGACTGCCTTATCCTCGGTGCGCACCTCATCCAGATCGCTGGCGCGGGCGATATCCGCAAAGCCAGCTGCCGTGATTGCGAGCGCCTCACCCGCGGCCTGTTCATGCAAGCGCCAACAACTTCGAATCTTCGCCTCATCGTTCATCTCATTTCCGTTCTGCTTTTATCATTTCAAGGCTTCTACTGCCTGATGTTGCGATAAATACACATTGCCACTTAGCTTGCTGAGAAAATCTGTCCGCTCTAGGCGATCCATGACGGGTCCCTTGACCTCGGACAGATGCAACTTGATACTCAACTCATCGAGCCGTTTATTCATCGCCAGAATCGACTCTAGCGCGCTCATGTCGACCTCGTTGACCGCCGTGCACATCAGAATTACATGGTTAAGCTTAGGCCGCTCCGCGATGAGGCCATAGATCATGTCTTCCAAATACCGCGTGTTGGCGAAGTAGAGACTCTCATCGATGCGGATCGACAAGATGGTCTCATGAGTCTCCACGTTGTGCCTCGTCACGCTGCGAAAATGCTCCGTGCCGGGCAGCTCCCCTACTACGGCCACATGGGGACGAGAGGTCTTATACAGATGCACGATCAAGGACACGAGCACCCCCGAGGCTACACCGATCTCAACGCCCGCAACGAGAGTAAGCACGATGGTGAAGAATACCGCGAGGAAATCCGCCTTAGAGTAGCGCCAGGCGGTCTTAAGAATCTTTAGGTCCACCAAGGACCAGACGGCGGCGATGATGGTGGCCGCAAGCGTTGCGCGGGGCAGGAAATGCAGAAAAGGCACTAAGAGCAGTGTTGCAAACACCATCAGCAACGCGGCATAGAGGCCGGCAGCAGGGGTTGCCGCGCCCGCCTCATAGTTCACTACTGAGCGGGAGAAGCCCCCTGCAACGGGAAATCCGCCCAAGAAACTGGTGGCCACATTTGCCGCGCCGAGGCCAATCAATTCCTGGTCGGGGTCGATCCGTTCGCGACGCTTCGCGGCTAAGCCTTGCGCCAATGAAATTGATTCGACGAAACCAATCGTAGCGATCAGGATCGCCGAACCAGCGAGCATTCTCCATGTCTCAAGCGAGAACGAGGGCATGGTGAACTCGGGCAGCCCCGCGGGCACTTCTCCGACGATGGCGACCCCCCTCGCGTCGAGTTCGAAGCCCCATGTAATGAGCGTTGTAAATATTACTGCGAAGATGGGACAGAAGCGTCCAATCAAAACCGCAGTGCTATGGGACACGCCGATCTTCTTGAGTATGTTCGCGACCCCCTTTCGGGACCAGAATAACCACAGCAGAGTAGGCGCAGCCAGCGCCACCGTCACCCCGCTCATCTGTCTCGCCGACTCCCATAGAGAGAGCATAAGCTCGAGAAGCGTATAGCCATGGGAGGAGATACCTAACAGATGTTGCACCTGGCTCAAGGCGATGATCAACGCCGAGGCCGTCACGAAGCCGGTGACAACGGGATGTGACATGAAGTTTGCCACGAAGCCGAGTTGCAGGAAGCCCAACAAGATTAGCAGGGCGCCGGACATAAAGGCGAGGGTCATCGCCGCTACGATATACTGCTCGGGAGCCAAACCCAGCGTGCCTAGCGCGGCAGCGGTCATCAACGACATGATGGCGACAGGCCCGACCGAGAGCACTCTACTCGAGCCTAGCAGGGCATAAATCACCAGAGGAGTAATGCTCGCATATAGCCCCATCTCAGCCGGCAACCCGGCCAACATGGCATAGGCTAGTGACTGTGGAATCAACATGATCACTACGATAATCGCGGCGAGTAAATCCCCGGAGAAATGTCCTCCGTTGTATGCCTTTAGCCAGACTAAGGCCGGCAACCATTGCCGCTTAGGCGTCATCGCAGATCCCAGCTCTGCGCTTGCAAATAACGCAAACTCATTCCTCGCTAGCTTGGGGTTTCACGAGCCATTCACGCCCCTTCAACATACCGTTCCAGTAGATGGGAGGCAGGAGGTCTTTCTTTAGAACCCACGCCAGTCGCGTGGGCTCGGTGCCTTCGAGAAGCCATGATGGGAAACTAGGCAGCAGCTTGCCTGCGTAGCCAAACTCTGCGAGCACAATCTTGCCTCGCTCTACCGTTAACGGACACGAACCGTAGCCATCGTAGTGCGCAAGTCCTTTTACCAAGCCCATGTCCGACAGCATATTGTAGGCTACTATTGGTGCTTGCTTCCGGGCCGCAGCAGCAGTTTTGGCATTGGGCGCATTCATCACGTCCCCGAGCGACCAGATGTTATCGAAACGCTTGTGGCGCAGTGTGAGCTGATCGACATCCACCCAACCTGCAGCGTCCGCGAGTTCACTATTGCGAATAATATCGGGGGCTTGCTGCGGCGGGCAGACATGCAGCATATCGAACTCGGTGCTTACCATGTCTTTATTGCCCTGCGCGTCGCTCCTCTCGAACCAAGCGGTCTTCTGTTCGCCATCGACTTTTGTCAGGCGGTGATTGAACTTTAGAGTCGCAGCATATTTCTCGATGTACTTCATCAGGGCTGGCACATATTCCTTCACACCAAACAGCACCGCGCCGGCATTGTAGAATTCGATATCGATGTGCTTGAGCCTGTCGTGACGATACCAATGATCGGCGGAGAGATAGAGCGCTTTCTGGGGCGCCCCAGCGCATTTAATGGGCATCGGTGGCTGCGTGAACACCGCTTTTCCCGAACGCAATCCACGCACTAACTTCCAAGTGTAGGGAGCGAGGTCGAAACGATAGTTCGAGGTTACGCCGTTCTCACCCAAGGTCTCCTCTAGCCCCTCAACACCCTTCCAGTTCAGTTTGATGCCACAGGCCACAACGAGGCGGTCATAGCTCACGCTACTGCCGTCATCGAGGGTCACGCTATTGTTCTGCGGCGCGAAACTCTCCACCGCATTCTGCAGCCATTGCACGCCCTTTGGGATTAGGCTAGCCATTTCGCGCTCAGTATCGCGGGCCTTGAATATGCCCCCCCCTACCATTGTCCAGCCAGGCTGGTAGTAGTGTTTCTGGGCGCTGTCGATTAGGGCAATCTGCAAGCCGGGCTTGCGTTTGAGCAGACTCGCAGCCGTGCTAATCCCGCCGGCGCCTGCGCCCACGATTACCACTGCGAAGTGACGGGACTTGCCAGCGCCTGGTTTCGCCGCGGATAAGCGTGCTACGGCGTCCGTCAGGTCATAGCCGGCTTGTTTGCCGATTGCCATGATCTCGGCGGTGCTGCGCCCCTTACTGCCCTGCCCCAAGGCCCACAAGTTGATCGATCGTGTACCGGTTCGGCAATAGGCGAGAATCGGCCGCGGCAAGCCAGCCATAGCCTCCGCGAATTGTTTAACATCCTCGTCGCCGATCTGTCCCGACACAACGGGGATATTGCGTATCAGCATGCCTTGCTCCTGCGCGGCAGCTTCGATCTGCGCATAGCTGGGCTGGTCTTCGCTTTCCCCGTCGGGCCGATTACAGATGAGGCTCTTAACTCCCTGCGCCGCGAGCGCCTCGACATCGGCAACACTCAGTTGCTCTGTAACGGAAAAACCCTCTGTAATCGCTTTAATGTTCATCCTGTAGTCCTTTCTCTTTTGTTTTGTGGCGCGCATCGACTGCCGATGTGACGATATTACAACAGGTTCAGTGGGACCCTAAGAAAGATCTTGCCATCGGGCTCGGGAGGCGGTGTATGACCCGCCCGCATATTGACCTGCAAGGAGGGCAATATAAGGCGTGGCATGTCCAGCGTCTTGTCTCTTGCCTCTCGCATCGCCACAAATTCGGCCTCACTTACGCCTTCGTGGACATGAATATTTTTACTGCGCTCCTTCGCAACACTGCTCTCCCAAGCAAGTTCACGGCCTTCGGGATAATCGTGGCACATAAACAAGCGGGTTGCATCGGGCAGGGACAGAACGCGCTGAATCGATTGATACAATGTGCGCGCATCGCCACCGGGGAAGTCCGCACGAGCAGAGCCACCCTCGGGCATGAAGATGGTGTCGCCGACGAAGGCGGCGTCGCCAATCACGTGTGTCATACAGGCCGGCGTGTGGCCGGGCGTGTGTAGTGCTAACGCGGTCATATTGCCGATCTGGTAGCTCTCGCCATCCTCGAAAAGCTTGTCGAACTGCGAACCATCGCGTTTAAACTCGGCGCCGGCATTGAAGACATTACCAAAGGTCTCTTGCACTACGTCTATACGCTCCCCTATGCCAAGCTTGCCGCCCAGCTCGGATTGGATATAGGGCGCCGCAGTTAAGTGGTCGGCGTGGACATGGGTTTCGATGATCCACTCCAATCTCCAGCCTTTGCTCTTGATGAATTCGACGATCCGCTTGGCGCCATCCAGATTGGTGCGCCCCGCCGCGTAGTCGATGTCCATCACGGAGTCGATCACCGCACAGGCATCACTACTGGGATCCTTAACCACATAGCTAAAGGTATTGGTGGGTTCGTCGAAGAAGTGAAAAACCTCTGGCTTTAGCGCTGTATCTATCTCTTTCGACTGTGTCATTGTTGGCATAACGGTTCTCTCCTTATGTGTCCGATTAATTGCATTACTAATAGAGCAGCAAAACGCAGGCCAAACCCTAGGCGAGCCCCGAAACAAGCTCTATCTAATTGATATTAGATGCTTTTTATACAATGTCTCCGAACCTGGGGCGAAACCGACTGGCAATTCCCCACGCGCCTAGCCATAATTGGCAAAATTCTTGTCATGGGTGTCAATATGCAGATTATCGCCTCCGATCATTTCCTCCTCGATGCGGCAGGAATGCTAGATGGCTTCGACTATCCAGCCATCTTAGTTAGTAATCGCTATGAGATATTAGCGGCCAACGACCTCTATACCAAGACCTTCGGCAACATCACTCCTGGCGACTCTGCCTATTGCTATAAGGTGTCTCATCACTACGATCGCCCGTGCGATCAGGCCGGCGAATCCTGCCCATTGGCAGCATGTAAGAAATCGGGCCACCGTGAGAAGGTCCTGCATATCCACAACACCCCACGCGGGCGCGAACACGTCGATGTCGAGATGCTACCCATCTTCGACTCTGCGGGTGAACTCAAGTATTTCGTCGAGCTCTTAAAGCCTGTCTCTCACGCCAGTGCACAGGCCAGCAAGGAACTCATGGTGGGCACTAGCCCCGCATTCAATCATCTACTCGAGCTGATCAATCGCGTCGCGCCGAGTGATGCCTCTGTATTGCTGCAGGGTGAGTCGGGCACAGGCAAGGAGCTTGCGGCGAAGGCTATTCATCAATCCAGCGCTCGCAAAGACAAACCATTCGTGACCGTGGAGTGCGCGGGTCTTACCGAATCCCTGTTCGAGAGTGAGTTATTTGGCCATAGCAAAGGCGCCTTTACCGGCGCCAGCTATAGCAAGCAGGGATTGGTGGACGCCGCCAACGGTGGCACTTTATTCCTCGATGAAATCGGCGATATTGCGCTGGCTCAGCAAGTTAAATTATTGCGCCTGATTGAAACCGGCACCTATCGTGCCGTAGGCAATATCGAACCCAAGAGCACAGACTTTCGACTCGTCTGTGCCACTCACAAAAATTTGTGGGAAATGGTACAGAAAGGTGAGTTTCGCGAAGACCTGTACTACCGCATCAATGTCTTTCCTATCCATCTGCCAGCCTTGCGCGAACGTGCCGACGACATCCCGCTTCTAGCCCGCTCTATCTTGAGCAAGCTCAATGAACGGCAGCCCTACACACTGAGTGTCTCGGCCGAGAAATTGCTCATGCAATACCCCTTCGATGGCAATGTCCGCGAGCTGCGCAATATTTTGGAACGCGCCGTTCTTCTCGCTAGTACTCTCGAGATAGACGCCGAGCTCATCAGTACCAGTATGGCGAGCGACATCGGCAAACAAACCCCTACTCAGGACCTACGTTCAATCGAGCACGCCCACCTGCTGCAACTGCTGGGTAAACATCAGGGAGATAAGCAGGCAGTGGCAAAGGAGCTAGGCATATCCCTGCGCACTCTGTACCGAAAAATGCGTCCCTCCTAAGAGACCGGTGCCGCTGAACAGCTAGGGCATTGGCGACTATAGCGGCATTGAGCCCTTTGTTATCAATACCTTAGTGCCTAAAATAAACGTTGACTTGCCCTGATTAGCCCGTATACTGCTCGACAGCCTGAATAGCGGCTATATTTATGTATTGCACTTCGAAGTCCCGCCGTTAAGTACTCGTTCTGTATCTCATATTTTATATTCGAATTCTAATGCTACCGATCCCACGATCGAGCTGCGCTTTTGCGTGCGCGCGTCTGAAGGGATCAACACACTTTTTTAATTATTTGATATACAGGATGACAACATGTCTGACACAGTGACTGGCCAAGTTAAATTTTTCAACGAGTCAAAAGGTTTTGGCTTCATTTCTCAGAGCAACGGTCCAGACGTATTCGTACATTACAGTGCGATTCAGGACAGCGGCTTCAAGACTTTGGCTGAAGGCCAGCAAGTACAGTTCACAGTGACTCAAGGTCAAAAAGGCCCACAGGCTGAGAACGTTGTAGCTTGCTAATTGCGTTTATCGCTCCACGTTGAGCGATTGCGGATAGCTTGAAAGAAAGGCAGTGCCCCTAACGGTTGGCACTGCCTTTTTTTATGCCCACTCACTCCCTAGCCTGACTCGGCTATGTCATTGCGATGTCATACATACTCCCTAAACTCTGAGACTTTAACGCCCTAGTGCGTATTCAATCTCACCGTGACTTTAGGAGTCCAGTGCCATATGCCATTGTTTTCATCAAGGCGCCCTTTCGCCTACGCCTCCCTCCTCGCCCTTACGCTTAGTGCTAGCCAATCCTTGCTTGCACAGACAAGCTTCTTAACGCTACCAGGGGAATATGCTCTTGAGCTAGATGCCGACTCCTCACAGTGGCTCTCAGTGGGGGAGAACACCGGCATCCGGGTCATCAATAGCGCTGGCGACTCCACCTCCTCATGGTCGCGGAATGCAGAGTTTCTGGATTCCCGCTACATACCGACTAGCTCCGGAACACAGCAGATATTCGCCAGTTTCGACAGCAGCCAGAATCGTGTACTGCTCTATTCATTGGATTCAGAACAGCAATTTCAACAAGACCTCGTCAGCTCTCCCGTCGACTTCCCGGTAGAGGGACTCTGCCTGCATCTGGATGGCGCCCAACGCCTACATTTATTCTTATTGAGCGAACTCTTTGAAGCTCATCAGTATCTGCTACGCCCTGTATCCGGTGAGCAATGGCAGATGCTACCGGTACGCACACTCCCCACCGGCCCGGACTCCGAGTATTGCGCCGTAGACGATCTGAGCGCCACCCTTTTCGTGAGCGAGTCCTCACAGACCCTTTGGGCCTACCCAACAGACCCGGAGGCGGAGGTCGAGCGCACGCTGATCGATGCCGCAGCACCATTCGGAAACTTGGGCGATGGCCCTCTAGGCTTGGCCACAGCCCACGGCCATCTGTATGCATTGAGTATTGATGGACCCACAGTGCATCAATACGCCAAGCGAGACGGGCAGTTCCGCTATTTAATGCAACATCACCATAGTTTAGCCACGGCCAACATGCAGTCGGCCCAAAGCCTTACCCTAAGCGATACCGGCGAGGCACAGACGCTCTCACTCTACGATGAGGAGCATAGGCGCTTCACTCTGCTGAAAGTCCCAACGCCGGAGAGCATCGCTGCTCCAGAGTCGTTGGCGGAGGTGGCGCCCATTGTCGAGACCAGTCCAATGCCACAACGCGGCGACGCGGCAGACGACCCAGCACTGTGGATACACCCCAGCACGCCGCGCCAGAGCCTCATCGTCGGCACGAATAAGCGCCAAGGACTATTCGTCTACGACCTAGAGGGAAATGAGCTACAGCGCCTCGACACCGGACGTCTAAACAATGTGGATATCCGCTATGGTGTTTCATGGCAGGGGCGCACAGTGGATGTCGCAGTCGCTAGCAATCGCGACCTCAATACTCTATCGATGTTCGCCATCGACAGGGAGACCCGCCAGCTAACTCTAGTTGCCGACATCCCTACTACCTTACAGAACATCTATGGCATGTGCCTGTATCAGGATGCCACTAAGGGACTCTATGCTTTCGCCAATGATGAGGACGGCAGCTTTCTACAACTGGCCCTAGATATGAGTAGCAGCACGTGGACAGGGAGCGTGGTGCGACGCTTTAGCGTGGCAAGCCAACCAGAGGGCTGCGTTGCCAACGATAGCACCGGACAACTTTTCTTGGGGGAAGAAGACGTGGGGATCTGGACTCTCAGCGCCGCCGCAAATGCCCCAACAAACTTGCAGGCCGTGGCTAAAATTGGAGGAGTACTGCATGACGATATCGAGGGCTTGGCGCTGTACGAAGGCGCAAACTCCACACTCCTGATCGCCTCCAGCCAAGGCAATAATAGCTATGTCGTTATGGACAGCATCGCCCCATACCCCGTACTTGCATCATTCCGGATAGGCATGAACCTAGATCCGGGACTGATGATAGACGGTGCCTCCGAAACCGACGGCCTCGAAGTTAGTAGTGCAAACTTAGGTGGCGCCTATAGCGCTGGCCTATTGATCGTTCAAGACGGCCGCAATGTGCTACCGGAGCAAGCGCAGAACTTCAAGGTAGTGCCGTGGCGCGACGTGCAGTCCCTGTTCCCAATCCTACGCCCATAAAAAAAGCCCTGTAGACGCAAGGTCTGCAGGGCTTTTCGTCGATCGCGCTAGCCGATTAAGGCAGCACGTTGACCGTGACATACTCGTCGTGGAACAAGCCACCATCATCTGCGCGGGCCCATAGCACATAGGTGCCTGGCTCGTCGAAAGTGACTTCAACTTCGTACATTCCATCCTCAGGAACAGGAGGAGGTACCCACAAAGGTCCCCAAGGAGAGTTTGCAGATGTACGAGTGTCTTCCCAAGGCTTAACCTGAGGAGGATCAAACGTCACATTGCCAGCGCCACGGTAGACATTCCAAGATAGGAATAGACCATTGGTCTTGCCTACAGTAATGCGCGTTGGTGGACGCAACATTCTTGCTTTGGCGGAAGCACCGGAAGCCAAAAATGGACGCACGTTTGGCAGTCCATCGTCCTCAACTTTAGCAGTCAAGTTCAATGGCTCACCTACGCGAACAGTTCGAACAATCTCGCTTCCTACGCGGTCGCCCTGCACTTCAACTACTGGCGGGACATTGGCACGGGATTCGGGACTACTGGTACCAGCACCTAAAGAACCAGTTTCGGACGCGATTACGACGTTATCGACCACGTAATCACGTGCCAGAGTTCCATAAGCAACTTTAGTCACGCCATTCGCAGTAATGGTCCACATCAGCTCCTTATCACCCCAATCCGCAGGCACAGGCACTTCGAAAGTGAAGCGATTGCGCCGCGGCAGAAAGTGTGTCGGTTGACCACGATCTTCCATACCTGGGCTGAAGAAATTGTTCTCCCCTGCAGGGATATCCAACTCTTCTTCCCAGTTCTCATTGTGATAGCCGAACATCATGACATAGCTGCCATCTTCGAGTTGACGCCAGCCCTCATAGGCAGGCTCTACATGCTGCCCCTTGAGGTAAGTATCGGCACTAACTGCACCTGCGAAGACACACATTACAGCAAACAGCGTGGCGACTACTGCATGACGTCGCCCAGTCAAACTAAACAAACCCATCTGATCAATCCCCTTGATTTGAAGCTACATCAGCACTAGCTGCTTCTTCTAAAACTGGCGCAACAAGCGGAGCTAGACAAAGCGGACAACCGATCTGGTGATCGTTTGGTCCGAGGTTCAGCTTCTCACGACGGTTTTCCATTTCATCGAAGAACTGCTCTTCGGATAGCGTTACTCGCATGCCGAGATCGATGAACATATTCGTTACAGAACGGTTACCAGAACCCTGCCAGTTACGTGAATCGGGCACATTTGGGTTAGTACGTGTGTTGTTCATATAACCAACGATGTGGAGAACAGTGCCTTTAGGAAGCAAGGGAGCCGCATCGTCAGCATAGGTGTAGCCACGTACCCAGTTGTGGTCATAGCCCACGCAAGATAGCGTTTCTACCGTGTAGCCCCAGATGGCCTCTAGACACATACGCTCACCAGGAGCATGCAAGTGTGGCTCGAAAGTCACGATCTTAGTGTGTTGCTCCAATACTGCGTATGCGTGCAGTTCTTGGTTATCTTCGTTACCAGTGATGCTGATATCGACGCCGTTACCCAGGCCGATAAACGCAGGACGGTACTTAGGCTCGTAGCCAATGGGGTGGAAACGGAAGCCGATCATGAGATGGCCCGTAGTATCCTTACCAGTGGAGTGCAAATGCACAGAGTCAGAAACCACATATGAACCAACCTTCAGCAAACGACCGCTATCTGGGTCGAAAATGTCAGGGTTACGTGCGATCTCGTGCACTGGCCAGCTAACTGCCTGTGTGCCTTCTACTTGCAGCATATTATCGTCGAGAACCTGTGTGCTCCAAATCATGTGGTGGAAAATGTTACGACCACCAACGGTGCCAGCGGCGCCGCTTGTGTCCACATCGTTCACTTCGATGATTTCAACGGAAGATACATAGCGATCTTGCTCGATTGGAATTTCGATACGGGGAATATCACCCCACCAATCTGGATCTTTGGCGCCTACAGTAATGTCTGCTGAACGCACGATCAGATCGGGCTCGCCAGCAGTCCAAGTAGCACCATCGGCAAACGTACGTGGCGCAGGCGCATCGGCCGGATTGCCCTTTGGCGTGCCATTGCGTGCCCAAGCGGAGATCGCGGCCAACTCAGCGTCGGTCAACGAGGGATCATCCTTATAGTCTTGGATGCCGATATCGTGCTCGAGATAGTACGGAGGCATTGCCCCTGCACGATCGCGCAAGCCAGTCTTGTATTCAATTAGGCCGGCAAATGGCACAGTTTCGTCGTATGTGACCAGAGACATTGGTGCCACACCAGCTGGGCGGTGACAATTCTGGCAGCTACGCTGCAGAATAGGCTCGATATCTTTATGGAAAGTCACGCCATCGGCAGATTGTGCGCTAGCAGCAGCTGCGGGTAACAGCAAAGCCGCCACAGATAAGCCTTTAGCGAACGCCGACATGGTGTTGAGATTTAATTCTAAGCGGGTCTTAAGCCGTAGCAGTTCAGATTGAACGCGCACGAGGCACCTCCTTCGTCTAGGTTGTCATTCGAATTATTCTATTTCTATTGCTCAATAGTATCGGACTTATAAAAAGCCCTGCGTACATGGAGTCAGATTGGAGCATAGGGCTACGGTTGTCGTCTTCCTTAAAGCGAAAAATTCTCTATCGAATCCTGAAAACCACCCTATTCACTATGCGTCAGACCAAGTAATAGTGAATAACGCTTGTAAATCAGGGTGTTTCGCGACTCCCCCGCAACTCCTACCTCTAGCAGTTCCGAGTCTATGTCTGCTTGCCTCCAAATACAATGGCCATTCGACATGGGTATCTCGTCGTGTAAACCGACTCGCTCTTAGCGCGTTAATAGTCTTGAACACAACATTCATCCAAGGCCCCTGCCTACTGCAGCGGTTTTTCAATCGGGAGCGTTACCTAATGTTCAATCGACGACTTTTAGTAATATCTATGCTTTTTGCTGGCTGCACCCTCGCTGCCAGTGGCTTCGCGCAGGACGCCCAAAGAGGCACCGGCGCTCAGGGCAAGCAGCGCGATGCGGCCGGTTTAGGGAGGCAGGGCCAAGTTCGCCAGTTGCGCAGACTAGACAGCAATGGCGACAAACTCATCAGCCTAGAGGAGTTTACTGCCAAGGCAACCGCTAACTTTGCACGCCAGTTCAGCCGCGCAGACCGTGATGACGACGGTCTCGTGAGTGCCGATGAGGCTCGCCCCCGCCGCCGCGGCCCCGCAGAGGATATCGATACGGAAGCGCTACGCGAGTGTATCGCCGAGAATGGGGGGCTTGCCGAGGTCGAAGAGGATCGCTTTGCCGCCGCCGACAAAGATGGCGATGGCGCCTTGAGCCAGGAGGAGTTCTTCATGCAACTAGAGCAGCGCGCCTACGATCAATTCGCTCGCATGGATACCGATGCCGATGGCCAACTGACTGGGGTCGAACTCGCCGCTAGCATGCAGGGCCGCAACGAGCAGCGCCGAATCGCACGACAGTGCGTTGCCGAGCAGGTTGACCCCTTCCTATAAACCGCCGTCAGGCGCCCCCTTTGGCCAGATTCCAATCTGGCCTTTTTTATTGCCTATAGAAAACTAGCGACTGGGCCGCTGCGGCACCACGACCTGCGGTGTTGGTCGCTCTATGCGCGGCGGAATACGCGGAATGTCTTGCCCAATCGGGCGCTGCGGGATCGCCTCAGGCCGTTTTTGCTGTAGGTCCGGACGTTCGATATCTATTTCCGCAGGCTCGATCTGATCGTCTGGGCGCCGACGCTCCAGCTCCGGGCGCTGCACTCTGCCCTCTTGCCTTTGGTTTTCGAAGCGCCGACGCAAGGCTTCACGTCGCTCCGAAGGCAGCCCACGAAACTGCTCTTGGATATCGCGCAAACGTCGTTGTTGAGAGGGTGGGGCCCTATTGAACTGCTGAAAACGATTCTCTATTCGTTCGCGCTCCTGCGGGCTTAGCTGCTGAAACAGGTCCTGCTGCCGACGCGCGCGCTGGCGCTCCTCACGCGGCATTTGCAACCAGCGCTTGGCACCGCGGCGTAACTGTTCCTGGCGCTCAGGGCTAAAGTTTTCCCATTGCGGCTCAACTTGCTCCAAGAGTTGCTGCTCGGCGCTGCTCAGCGACTCCCATTGAATCGACTCCTGTGCCTGAAGGCCTAGGCTGACCCACAGGACACTAGCGCCTAGTAGTAAGCGCACGCTATGCCACTTATTGTCTATCGAACTCTTAGTCAATCTCTTCTATCTCCACAGAACCCATGGTTTCGATCAGCTCTACAAACGCCTCATCCGCCAAATCACTTGGTGCAATCCATTCACCGTCATCGGTCTCCCATTGCCCTAAAAACTCGATGAACGCGAGATCTACTTCTAGCTCACTTTCATCGCTTGCCGGTTCGGCCTCCGGGGCTAAGATCTCACTCGCCTCAGCCTGCATAGGGAAAGCATCGCAAGGCAGGCAAACAAACACCAATAGCGCGGCTTGGCCGAAGCGCCGTAGATTACAGACCATTATCCGCAAGCCATTGATAAAACTCTAAATTTTCATATAGCTCGAGCTCTTCTTCGGAGGCTAGCACTAATGAGCTATCCGCCACGGCTAAGGGCATCGTCTCAATAGGCTCTGCCAGCTGAAATATCGCCAAGGTCGTCACTAGCATGCAGATTGACGCGAATGCGCTCGCTGGCAAGGCAAACCCCTGTGGTGCCCAGCGCGTCCACCATCGACCATTCGCCTTGCGCGTGGCATCGGATCGGTCCAGCGCGGCGCTCGCCTTGCGCATCGCCTCTGCGCGTATCCCATCGAGTCGTAACTGTACCGCCTCGGGAATCTGCTGTTCACTGGATTCGAGCGCGGAGGCAAAAGCCATAGTCGCAACACGGCCTTCATCTTCACACTTCTGGGCCTGCAATAGCGCCGCCTGGCGCGCACTGACCAGCCGCCCCTCAACCCCTTCGGGCAAGTGCGTGAGACTGCTATCCAGTGTCTGCACCACCTTCGCGAGGAAGCGGGCCTGCTCGGCGTTGGCCCCTGACTTTTCTGCGTCGAATGTCGAGTTCATTACCAATGCTCCCCTAATTGCTGCCGCAACGTATGCACGGCTCTCGAATAATGGGATTTTACACTGCCTTCTGCACAGGCCATTGCCAGGGCTGTTTCCCGCACATCGAGCCCTTCCCACACCCTCAATAGGAATACCTGCTGCTGGCGCAGGGGAAGTGCCTGCAAGGCTAGCTGCAACTTGTCCATGCTCTCACCGATCTGCAGCAACTGCTCCGGGCTGCGCTGGGCTTCGTCCTCGATTCTCTCGAGAGGATCTTCACCCTCCTCGTCGCTGGGGCGTAACCAACCCATAATACGGCGGCGCACGGTATTGCGACGATGCCAGTCATTAATACGACTCTGCAAGATGCTATAGAACAGCGGGCTCCATTCGGATTCCGGACGAGCACTGTATTTCTCCACGTGCTTGAACATCGCGTCTTGCACCAGATCCAGCGCGTCGTCCGGATTTTTGGTCGCGATTTGAGCAATTCGATATGCCCTGCCCTGCACAGAGGCAAGGAAGCGATCGAGTTTTTGCAAATTATCCAGTTTGTCGTGCTCCACTATCTTTTCAAGACTTGCTCTAGCGGCCGTCTCCGCGCCGCTGTGCGTCGGGCAGCATTCCCCCAAGACTTATAACGCACGAGGAGCATCGCGGTTTACATCTGCTTTGCGCGCACTAATAAGATTACTTGCAAAGGCGAGTACTGCAAAGCACTTGCATTAATTATTGTTTAACGATAATTTATTGCCACAAAACAGCAATTAAGGAGCGCCAAATGGCAATTCCATTAGACAATGATCTAAGCAAAGCGCAAGAGCTTGCGAAAACAGCACAAGTGTTTGCGATAATTGCGCTAGTGACGATCGGCTTGTCCATCCTGTTCAACACTGCTTTACCCGCGGTTCGCATAGTGGTGGATCATGCAATGCCATGGCGCTCTCGGGTGACGGAAATCGGTTTGTTAGCAGTGCAAAACCTTCCAGCGTTGTTATTACTGGGGGCGGTAAATCGCCTGCATTTTGCGCTGAAGCACTACGGTGAGGGCGATTTCTTTAGCAAAGTCGCCTCCTCGCGTGTAGCCGAGGCAGGGGACTATGCGCTGCAAGCGATGGTCGCCTTGATCCTAATCGTCCCCAATCTCACGCAATGGATACGCCATCGGGGTGGTTTCGATATCCGTCTCGAACCGGAGTATTACGGCATGCTAGCCTTCGCGCTCTTCATCGCCATGGTTGGCCGTATTCTCAGCGCAGCAACGACGCTGAAAGAAGATAACGAGGGCTTTGTATGAGCCAGATCGTCGTCCGCCTCGACGTCATGCTCGCGCTGCGCAAAATGAAGGCGAAGGACCTTGCCGAGCACATCGGAATTACCGAGGCCAACCTGTCCCTGCTGCGCACAGGCAAGGTAAAAGGCGTGCGCTTCGAGACCTTGGCGAAACTGTGCGAGGCACTAGAGTGCACGCCTGGGGATATCCTTGAAATCGAAAGTGACTAATTATTTGACTCTTACCTAGCGTAAGCCTTCAGGATTGTTCTGTGTCAGTCATTATGGTGTTTTGTAATGTTCTATACGGTGCGTCAACTCGCGCGAATCTCAGGTGTTAGCGTTCGCGCATTGCATCATTACGATGCGATCGAGCTGTTGCTTCCACGCACGAGAAGCGCCGCGGGATATCGTCTCTATGGCGAAGCCGAACTGCTGCGTTTGCAGCAGATTCTACTGTATCGGACGCAGGGCATGCCGCTGTCTGCGATCAGAACGCTTCTCAATGCCGATGACTCGGACACGCTCACATCTCTGTCACAACATCGTCGAATATTGCTTGAGCGACAGCAAGAACTAGGCGCGATGCTGGCGACAGTGGACAAAACTATTGCGAAGCTACGCGGAGAGATCGAAATGTCAAACAAAGAACTATATGAGAGCTTTCCACCGGAAGTGAAACAGTATCGGGAGGAGGCCATCGCGAAGTATGGCGAGCCCACTATGGCGAAATCCGAGGCTGCTCTAAAGCAACTAAGCCCGCATCAACGCCAACAATTGCTAAGCGACTTCACAGAGCTTTGGGAGACTCTCTCGAGGCACGCAGGGCTCGAGCGAGGTGCAGATCCTCATCGCTCAGCACTACCAGCTAACGAGGCAATTCTGGGGAAGCGCGCATGAGCGAGACAATCAATGTCAGGCCTATGCGGGGCTCGGAACTCTATTCGCGCAGGACGAACGCTTCACTGCTTTGAACGGCCAGCCGCGGCCTCAATTCGCGCAGATGATGTGTAACGCGATACAGTATTTCTGTCGCACGCAGCTGCGCTAGCCGCATATCACAACGCCTCGATTAGAGAGGATGGCGCGCGATGAACTCAAGAATCCTCTGCGCCACCTCCTCGCCCTTGTCTTCCTGCAGGAAGTGACCCGCGCCTTCGATCACGATGCGCGGTTCATTTGCAGAGGTCGGGATTAGGCGGCGCAGGAACTCCTCGTGTGGACCGAGAATCTGATCCCCATCCGAGAACATCACCAAGGCGGGCTTATCCCAGTTTGCGAGGACATCCGCCGTGTGCAGCATAGTAGGGCTGAACGGATCCCCCGGGCGCATCGGTACTATCTGCGGGAAGGTGTTAGGCCCAGCATAGTAGGCTGGATCGGGAAAGGGGGCGGAATACGCCCGCACGTTCTCGGGATCGTCCCTGCCCCCATTACCCGCAGAGAATTGTCGCTCCTGTCCGTAAGGAGTTTGCACACGCGTGCGGTCTCGATAGGCATACCAACTCGAGGTCATCATGCCGTAGCCCGTAGGTAGAGCCGTATTCATCACCACTAGTCGTGCGATGCGATCGGACATATGCGCGGCGATGGGCAGGCCGAGGAAGCCGCCCCAATCCTGCATGACCAGTGTGACATTGTGCAGATCGAGGGCCTCGATGAAGGCTAGCGCCGCATCGAAATGCATCTTATAGCTGTAGTCTGCCTCGCGGATGAACTTATCGGATTTACCGAAGCCTATCCAGTCCGGCGCGATGACCCGGTGCCGCGCGGCGACGACCGGGATCATCTTGCGATACAGATAACTCCAGGTCGGCTGCCCGTGCAACATCAACACCGGATCGCCCTGCCCCTCGTCCACATAGTGCATGCGCATCGGGACCCGTTCCTGCCCACCAACACCGCGCTCGATCATCACCTCGACATAGTGAGGAGTGAACGGATAGTCGACCAAATTCTCGAAGCGCTCTGCGGGCGTGCGGATTACCCCCGGTAGTATTTCGGTGACGGTGCTCTGTGCGATTAGTGCGGCACTGGCGACGACGCTGGACACTAACACCACTAGGCGAAGGGTATGACTGATCAACTTGGCTTGCGGCATAGGCTGTGTTCCTAATTCTTATTGTGATGATGGGTGACCAATACTGTGCCCTAAAGATACACCTTCCAAGACGCTGCACCAAAGCAAAAAAAAGGGCGCTGCGATCACGAGGATCGCAGCGCCCTTTCTCTATACGAACTGCTTAGGAGCGGTACAGCAGCGTCGTGTTTGAAGGCTTAGACTGCCCATCGCGTGCCGGCTGCCCAGAGCGCTGCGGCCGGCGTGCCTGATCCTGGCGAGCACCACCATTATTGGAGCGTGGCTTCGCGCTGCGTGCCGGCGCAGCAGGCGCATCGGGCGCACTGCCATAGGTGCCACGATTGCCACTCACTTCACGCGGGCGATCTTGCGCTGAGCGTTGCGGGCGATCCTGCGCTGAGCGTTGCGGACGGCCTTGTGATGAGCGTTGTGGGCGGTTCTGCCCCGTGCGCTGTTGCACTGGCGCTACCTTGGAGAAGTCTTCGGTAGACACGAAACCCGGCATCTCGGCGCGGTCGATAGGACGCTTCAACAGACGCTCGATATCGCGCAGCATCTTGTTCTCCTCGGCACAAACAAAAGAGATTGCACGCCCAGTAGAGCCTGCGCGTCCGGTGCGGCCGATGCGGTGCACGTAGTCTTCCGGTACCTGTGGCAGGTCATAGTTCACTACCTGCGGCAGCAGATCGATATCGATGCCACGTGCCGCGATATCCGTGGCCACGAGGATCTGCAGTTTGCCTTCCTTGAAGCGCTCCAGCACCTTGGTGCGATGCGCCTGACTCTTATTGCCGTGAATCGCCGCGGCATGAATGCCATCGATCTCGAGTTGCTTCACGATCTTGTTAGCGCCATGTTTAGTGCGGCTGAACACGAGTGCCTGGTACCAGCTCTCACTCTTGATCAATTCCTTGAGAAGTTCGGTCTTACGATTCTTGTCGACGATATACAGTGACTGCTCAACAAGCTCCGTGGCCGTGTTCATCGGCGTGACACTGACTTCCACAGGATCATTCAACAAGCCTTTGGCGAGTTTCTGAATCTCTGGCGAGAAGGTCGCGGAGAACATCAGGTTCTGGCGCTGCTTAGGCAGACGCGACAGGATCTTCTTGATGTCATTGATAAAGCCCATGTCCAACATGCGGTCCGCCTCATCGAGGATTAGGGTATTGATCTCGTCGAACTTGATGGCGTTCTGCTGAAATAGGTCGAGCAAACGACCGGGGGTAGCAACGAGTATCTCGACGCCGCCGCGCAGTTTCTGCATCTGTGGGTTGATCTTCACGCCGCCGAACACAACTGTCGAGCGCAATGAAAGATACTTACCATAGGTCTCGATACTGGCGTGCACTTGCGCCGCCAGCTCTCGCGTAGGTGTGAGTATCAAAGCGCGTGTGTGATTTCCCGTGGCACGTGGTTGCATCGCCAGCTTCTGCAATAACGGCAGCGTAAAGCCAGCGGTCTTGCCCGTACCGGTCTGGGCCGAGGCCATGATGTCTTTGCCCTGAAGAATAGGGGGAATCGCTTGCTCTTGAATCGGGGTAGGTGTGGTGTACTCTTGGTCGAGCAAGGCTTTCAATAGGGCTTCTGATAGCCCAAGGTCTGAAAAATTCATATGATTTCCTGAAAGTGCCAACAGGCACCTTTGTGTCAAACGATCGCAATAGTCCAATGCTTGGCTAATGGGCGATAGCGACAGTTAAATAAGACAGCGGGAGCGGAATAAAGCGCTTAGATTCTTTGCTAGAATTTCGGAGTTTGTCCGCAGTACAGCGTTGCCAGTGTTTGTGCGATACACACAGTGCGGCATGCAGTAATTGGCACTCTTGTGAGGGGGTTTTCGCGGCGCGAAGCCGGGAGGACCAGACAATTAACGATGACGCCTTTGATTTAATATCAAAGCTCGGGGCGAACTCTAGCACACTCTGGCGCTTTCACCTAGGGATTGCTGGCGTTGAACTTAGCCCTGATTCAATAGTTCGCGCAGATCGATAATGGCCGCATTCGCTCGAGAGACGTAATTTGCCATTACGAGGGAGTGGTTCGCGAACAGCCCAAAGCCATTGCCATTGAGGATGAACGGGCTAAACACCGTTCTTTGGCTCGCCTCCAACTCGCGGATTATCTGGCGCACACTCACTAGAGCGTTCTTATCGCGCAGCACCGCGTCGAAGTCTATCTCGACTGAGCGCAGGAAGTGCATCAACGCCCATGTGGCGCCGCGGGCCTCGTAGAAGGCGTCGTCGATCTGCAGATAGGGTGTCTGCACGACTCTTTGCTCTGGCACGTCCGTGGACTGCTGCGCACCACGATCTCCCGCGGTGTCTGTATTCTCCTGTGCCTGGCCGACGCTCGCACTGAGTCTCTGCGACAGACTGCCGAGCCGAGACTCGACGTTCACTAGCCAGCGCGCTAGGTTGTCCGAACGTGCATAAAATTGCGCATCCCGCACTTGTGGGTCCGCGATGCGGCTCATGTAGGAGGTCATCGAATTAATCGCCCTGCGGTATTCCGTCTCTGAGGCCGGGAACATCCAACTGTCGTTGGGTAAGTTGAACTTGGGCTCGACGATCACCAAGTCCGGGTCCTCCGCGGACTGGGATTGCGAGCGCGAAAAGTTCTCACGGAATGCGCGCGCGAAGTCGCGCACCTGCACTAGCACGCCGAACTCCCAGTTCGGAATATTGTCCAAGTACAGACCGGGAGGGGCTATGTCATTGCTTAGATAGCCGCCGCGTTTGTCGAGCAGGGTTTCCGCGACGCGAATGAGAGCAGCTGCGCTAGCTGTGCCCACCACGGGCTCGGCGCCTACCAATTTCTCTGTCTGATTCTCGCGCACGGAGAACGGCGCTGGTTCTGCACTCCAGTAGAAACCTAGCGTGAGTACGATGAAAAAATACATTAGGAGGAGAACCGCGATCGTTCTACCGATGAGCCCCATCGAGCCCCAGGAAAGTGTTTTTGGCGTGAACTTGCTGGTATTCATGTACTACCTCGATGCCTACTCAGACATCTGAATCGGTAGGCATTATTAGACGTACGGTGGGGCTGTCCCCCAATTCGATATTGCCCCGCAGTCGATGCCCGGCCACTGCCGTTTGCATCTGTGTGTAAATCCAGCGTGCTTGCACATCGCTGGGAGCGGTGATCAAAAAGAAGGCGCCTGAGTCACGAGCCTGAATCCCAATCTTGCCCAGCTCTGCCATTAGCGTAGCGGATTGATTGGAAAGCTCGCGGGCATTAATGCTGTGCACCACATCGTTGGATTTCATCTCCGCTTCGAGCCTAACCCATGCACTGGCAATGCCTTGATTAGAGCTATCGACTTGCTCGGCGCGGCGCAGATATGTCCTCGCGCTATCGAACTGTCCCTGCCTTCCGGCCTGATCTGCCAGTTGCAAATACTTCGCCACGATGTCCTGCAGCCCTCTAAGGGCCACGGCGTTCTCCGGCTCGATTGCCAAAACGCGACTAAAATAGGCATGAGCGCTAATATCCGGAGGCGTTAATAAACGATTGGCGTTCAGCGCCTTGATGCCCTCATAGAGCAGGTCGGCGATGATGCGCTGATAGCGCAACTCCAACTCGAAAGTTGTCGTTAGCGCGGACTCGTCAATGAGCGGTGCAACCGGCTCCGGCACCGCGGGCTCTGGCACTTGCACTACGCGAACGCTCTGAGCAGGTTGGCAGGCACTTAGACACAATAGCAAAACAGACGCCGAAAACATCTTATTGGGCCAGCGCATAAGTCTCCTTGAACTGTTCACAACACACTCTCACTGCGGCGCTATAGCGCCAAATTTTACAAGCGTTTAACCGTGTCCGACTATCTCATTTAATGGCAAGAATCTCAACAAATCCCCGCGTTTTACGGCAGTGTTCGGCGGCACGATGGCCAGGCCATCGCTGTGACTCACGGACGATAGTACTCCCGAACTCTGACTACCCGTTAGCTGCAACACCGCGGCCGAACCTGCACTATGCTGGCAACTTACTCGCAGGTACTCCTGCCGCACGCCAGTGGCCTCCATCTCGAAATCCGCCGGCAGATGCCAAGGTATCGCTGGGGGTTCGATCAATCCGCTTAGGCGCGCAAGCGCGGGTCGAATCACCAACACGAAATTCACGAAGGCCGAGACGGGATTACCAGGCAGGCCGAAGAATGCCTTATTTGCAATCGTGCCAAACGCGAAGGGCTTGCCCGGCTTGATCGCTAGCTTCCAGAACGTCAATGCGCCTATATTCTGTAGCGCCATACGCACATGATCCTCCTCACCGACCGAGACACCACCACTGCTAATGACGCAGTCGGCACCTCGCGCAGCCTCGAGTAAGGCCTGCTCGGTCGCCTGCAGCGTATCCGTGACGATGCCGCAGTCCAGCACCTCATGACCAAGCCCCTGCAGGAGACTACTTACCGTGTAGAAATTCGAATTGTAGATCTGCCCTGCCTGCAGAGCTTGACCCGGTCGGACCAATTCATTGCCCGTGGTCAACACCGCAACGCGCAATGGCCGCCTTACCTTGAGCGCCTGCAAGCCCACCCCGGCCAGCATCCCAATGTCGGGGGCGCGCAGTCGATGCCCTGCACTAAAGAGCAGCTCCCCGTATTGCACATCTGCTCCCGCGCGGCGGACGTTCTCGCCGGCCTGTACCGGGACCTCGACAGTGACAGTCTCGCCCTCTAGCCGGCAGTTCTCCTGCATCACGACAGCATCGGCGCCCCCTGGCATTGGGGCCCCTGTAAAGATTCGGGCAGCAGTGCCGGGACTGAGCACATGGCCGACGCTGCCGGCGGGGATGCGCTGAGAGATCGGGAACTGTGTGATACCGGCGTTCAAGTCTCGACTATCGATGGCATAGCCATCCATAGCGCTATTGTCATAGCCGGGCACGGCCAGAGGCGCACTGATCTCCTGCGCTAGGACGCGATGCAGAGCCGCGCTTATGGCAACGCTCTCCTCGCCTACCACGGGGCTAAGTCCCGCTAGTATCTGCGTCAGCGCTTGTTCGATTGGGGTGAGCGTTGTGGAAGGCGAAAGCGCCATGACACTCCTTTTTAGCCCTTATGCCGGGCTAGTGACTTCTTGCGATTGCGACTTGTGCATTGCCTTGACGAGGGCCTGCAGACTGCCGTGCCAAGAGCGCTGTTTGATGCCAAAGGTATCGAAGATCTTCTTTGTCGCCATGGTACTGTTGGCAATCTCTGGCGCATCTGCACGCAACAGGTTCAGGCTAAGATGGTCGAGCAGCTTATACACGCTCTCGTCATGTTGCGCCGCCAACTTAAGCACGTGTTGGACGAACTCGCTCTCGCGTTTAGTCTCCAGACCACAGTAGTGATAGGTGCCCCAGACATTGGCATGGCAGTCCACCTGCAGCGCGATGGCCACCAAGACTCTCGCCACATCCTCGACAGGCGTAGGACTGAACTTACGGCGCAACACGGTGACCGCGCCCTCGGCTTGCTTGGCCTCGCCGATCCAACGCTTGATAAGTTCATCTTGCCCTGCGCCGAACACCCAGCCGGTGCGCAGGATGATGTGCTTCTCTAGCGCCGAGGTGATCGCTTCCTCGCCGCGCAGGCTGCTCGCGCCATAGACACCGGCAGGCTTCACTACGTCGAGCTCGTTATAGCCGAGTTTCTTCTCACCGCTGAACACATAGGCGGTGGAAAGGTGTATCAGGGGAATATTGAGATGATCGCAGGCCTGCGCCAGTACCGAGGGTTGCTCGTGATTGATCAGTTCGCAGGCGTCGGGATCTTGTTCGGCCGCCATGATCGCGAGCTGACTGCCGGCATGGTAGGAGGCAAGATTGATGACTTGGTCGGGGCTGCATTTGGTCAGAACCCGCGCTACTTTTAGGGAGTCGCGCGGATCCAACTTGCCCGCTTCCGGGGCAACATAGTCCACACCACGCTGCTCGAGCAGCTTGATCACCTCTACGCCGATTGGACTGTCGGCACCTACTATTAAAAGCTTCACCTTACCCGCTTACCCTGCCTTTTGGTCCCGGCTTAGAATGGGATGTCGTCGTCGAAATTGTCGAAATTGGATGGTGCGGGGGCTTTTGATTGAGTCGCTTCGCGTGGACGATTGCTGCTTGGCGCAGGCGCAGGCGCTGAGTCTTGGCCGAATTGGTTGTCGTATTGACCACCACCGCCACCTTGACCGCGGGAGTCCAGCATCTGCATCTCGTTGGCAACGATCTCGGTTGCATAGCGCTTAACGCCATCCTGCTCCCAAGAGCGTGTACGCAGGCTGCCTTCGATATAGAGCTTAGAGCCCTTCTTGACGTACTCGTTGACGATCTCCGCAAGGCGATTGAAAAACACCACGCGGTGCCATTCCGTCTTCTCCTGTGGTTGACCAGTAGTCTTGTCTTTCCAAGTCTCGCTAGTGGCCAGCGTGACATTGCTCACGGCGCCGCCGCTGGGGAGGTAACGCGTCTCGGGGTCGCCCCCGCAATTGCCAACCAAAATAACCTTGTTTACGCCTCTACTCGCCACATCATCCTCCAGAATTCTCTATTTTCGCACCGCGCAAGGCGGGGTGCTTCATTAAGCTGCTTAGTCTACCGCAAGCATAGCACCAATTAATAGAATCATTGCCGCAGGCTTTGCGCTTAGCCTCCGGATTGACGATAATCACCTGTTTTATTCCGCCTGCGGCAAGAGCGAGCACTACATGGACAAGATCGTCGTCAGAGGGGCACGTACCCATAATCTGAAAAATATCAATGTCACCATTCCTCGCGACAAACTCGTGGTCATTACCGGGCTTTCCGGTTCAGGCAAATCATCCCTAGCCTTCGACACACTCTATGCCGAAGGGCAGCGCCGCTATGTCGAATCTCTGTCGACCTATGCGCGGCAGTTCCTGTCCATGATGGACAAACCCGACATCGATCATATCGAGGGCCTATCCCCCGCTATCTCGATCGAGCAGAAATCGACATCGCACAATCCGCGCTCAACCGTCGGCACCATCACAGAGATCTACGACTATCTGCGCCTGCTGTTCGCCAGAGTCGGCGACCCGTATTGCCCAGAACATCATCAGAAGCTCGAGGCGCAAACCGTCAGCCAGATGGTGGATCAGGTCTTGGCGTTGCCCGAGGGCACTCGGGTAATGATCCTCGCGCCTCTGGTACGCGGGCGCAAAGGCGAGCATCTCCATGTCTTCAGCGAGCTTAAAACCAGTGGCTATATTCGGGCCCGCATCAACGGCATCGTGACCGAGATCGACTACCCACCGGAGTTGGAGAAGAACAAGAAACACAGCATCGACGTAGTCGTAGACCGGCTCAAGGTGCGCGACGACATGCAGCAACGCCTTGCGGAGAGTTTCGAGAGCGCCCTGCAGTTGACCGACGGCCTCGCCGTGGTCGCCTTCATGGGGGATGACGATGGCACCCCGCCAGCGGCGGACCTACTGTTCTCGTCCCGCTTCGCTTGCCCTGCTTGCGGCCATAGCATCAGCGAATTAGAACCACGCATGTTCTCCTTCAATAATCCCGCCGGCGCCTGCACAGGCTGCGACGGGCTGGGGCTGAAGCAATACTTCGATCAGAAACGCATCATCACCGATGACTCGCTTAGCCTCGCCGAGGGTGCTATTCGCGGCTGGGATCGACGCAACTTCTACTATTTCCAGATGCTCTCCTCCCTCGCCAAGCACTATGGTTTCGAGGTGGAGACGCCATTCAATGAACTGGCCGCGGCCCACCGCGAGGCGGTGCTGCGCGGCAGTGGCGACGAGGTCATCGATTTCCACTTCCTCAACGACCGCGGCGACACGGTGACGCGACGCCACCCTTTCGAGGGCATCCTGCCGAATATGGAACGTCGCTATAGGGAAACGGAATCCAATATGGTGCGCGAGGACTTGTCGCGGTTCTTGAGTTCACAGTCCTGCCCCGAGTGCGAAGGCACACGCCTGAAACCCGAGGCTCGCAGCGTCTATATCGACGACATCAACCTCCCGAACGTATCGGCGATGACCGTCACCAAGGCCGCACACTATTTCGACACCCTGACCCTACAGGGTAATCGTGCCGCGATCGCGGAGAAGATTCTCAAGGAGCTACAAGACCGGCTCAAATTCCTAATCGATGTCGGCCTCAATTACCTAACTCTAAACCGTAGCGCGGATACGCTCTCCGGCGGCGAGGCCCAGCGCATTCGCCTAGCGAGCCAGATAGGTGCGGGTCTAGTCGGCGTGATGTATATCCTCGACGAGCCCTCCATCGGCCTGCATCAGCGCGATAACGATCGCCTGTTGCGCACGCTGTTCCACCTGCGTGACATCGGCAATACGGTGATCGTGGTCGAGCACGACGAGGATGCGATACGCCATGCCGACCATATCATCGACATCGGCCCCGGCGCCGGCGTGCACGGGGGCCAGATCGTGGCCCAGGGCAGCCTAGAGGACATTCTCGCGGCAGAGGACTCGCTGACAGGCAAATACCTGTCCGGCCGCCTCAAGATCGACGTGCCGAGCGAGCGCATCAAAGCGGACGCAAAGAAACAGCTTCGCCTCAGAGGTGCCACCGGTAACAACTTAAGAAACGTCGACCTGAATATCCCGCTGGGTCTACTCACTTGCATCACCGGAGTATCGGGCTCGGGCAAGTCCACGCTTATCAATGGCACGCTTTACCCGCTCGCGGCCACGGTCCTCAACGGTGCGACCACGCTAAACGCTGCGGCTCATGAGGCGGTGGAAGGACTCGATAAACTCGACAAGGTGGTGGACATCGATCAGAGCGCTATCGGCCGCACGCCACGCTCGAACCCAGCCACCTACACCGGCATCTTCACGCCGGTGCGCGACCTCTTCGCGGGCACACAAGAGGCGCGCGCACGCGGCTATAAGACGGGCCGCTTCAGCTTCAATGTCAAAGGCGGACGCTGTGAGGCCTGTCAGGGCGACGGCGTGGTCAAGGTCGAGATGCATTTCCTGCCGGATGTCTATGTGTCCTGCGATATCTGCCATGGCAAGCGCTATAACCGGGAGACTCTGGAGGTGCGCTACAAGGGCAAGAACATCAGCGAAGTACTCGACATGACGATCGAGGATGCGCGGGAGTTCTTCGACGCGGTACCGGCAATCGCGCGCAAACTGCAGATGCTAGTGGAGGTGGGCTTGTCCTACATCTGCCTAGGTCAGGCGGCGACAACCCTGTCGGGCGGTGAGGCGCAGCGAGTGAAATTAGCGCGGGAACTATCGAAGCGAGACACGGGCCAGACACTCTACATCCTAGACGAGCCGACAACGGGGCTACACTTCGAGGACATCAAGCAGCTACTGGCGGTTCTGCACCGCCTACGCGATCAGGGCAACACGATCGTGGTGATCGAGCACAATCTAGACGTGATCAAGACGGCAGACTGGATTGTAGACCTAGGCCCAGAGGGCGGCGATGGTGGTGGCCAAATCATAGCCGAGGGCACACCAGAACAAGTAGCCAAAAACCCGGCATCCTATACAGGTAAATACTTGGGCCGCTTGTTGAGTTAATTGTTCTTTCGTAGGTATTTTTAGTCTGTTCACTAGATACTTTTAGAACTTATTAACAGTGCTCCGTAGCGCGAGTGGCACTGCGGCGTACTTCGCTGCTGGACACGCCGTAAACCCATCCATGGGGGCTCAGTCGCCGCCATCCAGGCGGCTCATGGTCCTGCATCGAAGCACCCCACATCGCCCCTCTTGTTCTGTGCTTACGAATTAGATCAGCGTTCTATTGTTAGAGCAGATTCGATTTTTACTCAACCCTGGTAGAAACTACTGACCGTAGGAGCTCTTGACCTCGTAAGGGGATGCCCTGCAAGCGAATGGGGTCGATTGATGAGAATTTGTGCAGAACCACTGACTGTTCGAACTTGCCACAGGTAAGAGCGCTTCAAAATTAGAGTTTGTGCTAGAGGAGTGTGGTGTGCGGTGAGGGGTGAGGGGTGAGGAGAGTTTAAGCGGCATGGATGCCGCGCCAAAGCCCCCATGGATGGGTTCACGGCGTCTCTCAGCAGCCCTTACCGTGCAGCGCACTCCAGCCACGAAACCTTGCCACCTGCAGTTAGCAGCGAAGTACGCTGCAGCGTCACTCGACCTACGGAGCACTGACGCATACCCAAACGATTACCTACAAGAGAAATTCTCTGCCTTCCAGTTTGCTGGGTTGTCTGCGCCGCCGGCGGGGCCGGTGAAGATCGATTGTTGTGGGTATGGGCATAGGAGCCGCTCGTTATCAACGTTGCCATTGCTGCTGTGCGTGGCAGTGATGCTATCTGGCGCCTTCCCCTGCTCTACCCAATCTACGAGTGCAGGTAATTTATCCCAATTATTTGGCCCCGGCCCACCCCCACAGTGCCCCATTCCCGGAGCTAGGAACAGACGCGTACTGTTCATCGCCGCACTCATCTCCCCACCGTAGGTCGTCCCCACCATCTCATTGAAATATTGCACCGTCGCCTTCGCCGAGGATAGCGAATCGCTCCAGCCGTGGTAGAGCAGCAGCTTGCCATCGTTCTCTTCTAGGAAGCGCGTCAGGTCCGGGTCTGTCGCATCCATGATCGACTGCATCAGGCTCGCCTTCCCGTCCGCTAGATCGTTGATGTCGAACTCCAGCCACGAGAACTCAGGCAGTGCCGCATTGCGCCCCGGCACGTGGGTCGGCCTCGTCATGTCCGGAATGACTACGCCAGGATCGTTCTCGTAGAACAGATAATTGACGTGGTCCCCCGCTGGCCCCATTAGCATTGTCGGGCCATTGCCGTTGGCCACATTGGGCACATAGAGGTTCACCCACTCCCGCTCCGAGCCAAGCGCCTTGCCCGGATACAGTACCTGCCCGTCTCGATCCAAGGGACCGCTGTAGAAATCCGTGATGGTTTGCAGCTGTGTCGGCGTGAAGCAACTATCTCCTGTTGCCCCCGAGGCGCACACCAGATCCGCCAGATCCCGCTGCGCAGTGAATTCGCAACTCATGGGATCGCTTAGTAGCCCGTCGCGAATGCCGTCGTTCGCGTCGCATTTTTCCAGCACACGATCGTTGAGGATATCGAGTAGCTTGACGCTATCGAAGCTGCCATCGGTATCCACGGCCAGATTACCCGCGAAATCGTCCTTGAATAGACGCTGCAACCACCACACGCCGGCCGCGTTCATGGCCTGATAATAATTGACCGGCGCTCCGGCCACGATGCCATCGAAATCGTTGGGGAAGCGCTGGGCTTCCATCAGCCCCTGGCGCCCCCCTGTGGAGCAACCCTCGAAGTAAGAATAGCTCGGCGCGCTGCGATAATAGGCCTGCGTTAAGGCCTTACCCGCCATTACGGTGAGGTGCACCGACCGGTAACCGAAATCGATCTCCGCTTGGCGGTTATTGAAACCGAATTGCGAACCCGGCTCCACGGCGTTGTCGTGCCCGGTATTGCTATTCGCCACCGCATAACCCTCGGCGAGGCGATGATTGGCGAAATCTAGGTCACCATCCTTGCCGCCGTCGCCCCACTGTAGGAAGCGGGCGTTCCAGTTGCCCGGCAGCGGGAGCTGCACATGGTAATGCGTCGCAGGACCACTGAGGCCACGCACATAGCAATACGCCGGCGTACCGCCTTGGGCCGGCATTATGCGCGCAGAGAGTATGGTCAGGTCGGTGCTCGACGCCAGTGCCTCACAGGCCTGGGTATCCGCAGTGGACTGCGCCTGCGCCGCATTCATCAGCCCGCAAATAGTCGAGCTAAGTAAGGCTAAGCGAGAGAGAGTTCTTATCATTATTGGCTCCTCAAAACTCGATCGCCTGCCATCGAGGCGATCGTTTATTGAGCCGGATAATGGCTTATTCGTGGCGCAAGGACAAGGCTGGATTGTTGCCCGCGGTGCGGGCGACCAGCAGGCCAACCGTCAGTGCCGCGATGATCAGAGCCACCGCGCCCGCCACGAGAAATATCAGGGGGTTTAAGCCCACACGATAGGCGAAGCTGGCCAGCCAGCCGTTCATGAAGTAGGCCGCTAGGGGCCAAGCCAGTAGCATCGCGATGAACACTAGTACCAGGAAGTCCTTGGTCAAGAGCCTTACGACCTGCCCCACACTACTGCCGAGCACTTTGCGAATCCCTATCTCCCGCGTACGCTGAGAAGTCATATAAGAGGCTAGGCCAAACAGGCCAAGCGCGGCGATGAGAATCGCCATCGCCGAGAACCATGTGAAGATCACGCCCTGTCGACGCTCCCCCTCGTACAGCGCTTGGAAATCGGCGTCGAGGAAAGACTGTCTAATTGGGACACCAGGCACAAAACGATTCCAAGTGGTGGCGATATAGGCGAGCGTCTCGTCCAGACTATCGCCGCTAACACGCACGGCCATGCTCCCCATATTGGGAAAACCACCGGTATTACTCTGACTCGTCATGACCCGGTAATAGACCGGCTTAACGGCCTCGCGAATCGAGGAGAAATAGATATTATCGACGACCCCTATGACGTTGCCGCGCACCACTTTGGTCATCTCCCGATCCATGACACTCTCTAACCACTTCCCCTGGGCTTCACTGGCACTCCACCCGAGTTGCTCGGCGGCGAGTTCGTTGAGAATGAAGCTGGCGCTCGTGCGCGGCGCAGCCTCGCTCGGCTCGATGAATAGATCCGTACCTCGCTCAGCGGAGAAGGAGCGCCCCGCAATGAAATCGATTTCAAAGGTCTCGAAGAAGTCGAAATCGACATTGAGATAGCCCATGCCAATGGGGTCGGGACCGCCACCCTCATAGCGTATCCCGTCGGCGTTGGTATTCTGGTCTCCCGGCATCAAGTTGGCCGCGGTCACGGAGACTATTTGTGGGTGGCGTAGCAACTCCAGCTTCATCGTCTCGTAATCCTCGCCCAGCCCCTCTTGTCCAGAGCCGCGGTAGATCAAGATTTGTTCCTTCTGGAAGCCGAGATCGAGCGACTGCGCATAGCGTAGTTGCGAGAGGGCGACACCGGAGGCAATGACTAAGGCAATGGAGATCGTAAACTGCAACACCACTAAGGCCTTGCGCAGCACAACCCCGGAGCGTCCCTTCGTCAACTCGCCGCGCAGAATAGTCGCAGATGGAAAGGAGGCGAGGTACAAGGCTGGATAGAGTCCCGCCAGCGTGCCGACGAACAGTGCAAGAGAGCACAGCGCAGGCAGCACCCATATGTTACTGAATAGGTTTAGGCTAAGACTCGTGCCAAGCAGGGCATTGAAGGCGGGCAGTAGCAGCAACACGAGTAAGGTGGCCACGCACACGGCGAGCGCCGCGATAACGATCGATTCGGTCAAAAATTGCAGGGCAATCTGTCCACGACTCGCCCCACACACCTTGCGCATGCCAACCTCCCGCGCACGCGAGAGGGAGCGCGCGGTCGACAGATTCATGAAGTTGAAACAGGCTATAAGGAGTATGAACACCGCGATAGCACTGAAGGTAAGAACCACCGTCGCGCTGCCGTTAGCCTGCAGCTCATTGTCGCGCTGAGATCGGAGGTGGATATCGGGGACTTTGATCACACTAAAACTGGTGAAACTCGGCGCATCCTCGCCCATGTGGCGGCGAAAGAAATCGTCACTCTGCGCCTCGAAGTTCGCCATGTCGTAGCCGGGTTCGGCCACTACATAGGTATGGAAATTATTGAACCCCCAGCTGCGCATTCTATCTCCCAGAATGACTTCTGCGGTTTGCATCGAGACGAAGGCATGGGCGTCGAGATGGGTATTGCGAGGGAGGTTCGCCATAACTCCCGTCACACGCACAGGCACCTCACCCGCCATCGTAATCGTGCCGCCTAATGCACCTCCCGCTGGAAAGTATTTCTGTGCGAGCGACTCATCGATGACGGCCTGAAAGGGCCCCGTGAAGAGCGCTTCGGGGTTACCCTGCAGCAAGGGTATATCGAACACTGCAAAGACTTCCGGGTCTGCGAAATACAGGCCGGGCTCATAGTAGGAGTCGGCACTGTCGTTCATGCTCAATACGACCGTGTTGTCCATAAGGCGCACGACGTGTTCGAACTGCGGAAACTCCAACTTGAATAGGGGGCCAACGGGCGGGGCGTTGGTGGCGAGATAGAGCGGCGCTCCACCACCGGGAGGATTGAAGTTGCGCATCACACGATAAGTGCGATCGGCATTCACCCATTGCGTGTCGTAGCCCACCTCGCTACGCACGAACAGGGCGATTAACATCACACAGGCGAGACCTATGGTGAGACCGAGCACGTTAATTATGGAAAATAGTTTGTGGCCAGCCAGATTGCGCAGGGCGACAAGCAGATAATTTCGTAGCATCTTCTTACTCTTCTTCTTGGTATAGGAATTTGGCTGCGTAGAAGCGCTCATTGGCAAAAAAACGGGCTGCCATTGCTGGCGCGCATAAGCCCAGCAATGGCAGCACCAAACTTTCGCTAACCAATTTATGTTTAGCAAAGTTTGGGCCAATAAAAAAAACACTTTTTATTCAGCTAGTTAGAAATAAACATGGGGAGGGATTGACTGATTCACACCAAGAGTTTGCGAAACTCACCATGCCTTGTTTAGGGATGGACGCATAAGCAGCCTAAAGCGTTGCACTCTAGGCTGCCGAATTTGCATATTTACTGCGGCACTGCTTCTGCCTGCCTGAGAAGATAGGCGCGAATATTCTCTACGTCGATTGCACCGAGGTCGTCCGCGAAGCTCGCCATCCCGCGTGATGCGAAGAGGCCATCTAGCACGATGCTCATGAAAGTATCCTGATTGAGGATGCTTGCTGAGTAACGCAGGTCTGGAATAGTGCCAACGCTCAATGCCGCGGGGCCATGGCAGACGGCGCAACTGCCGCCATAGGCCGCAGCACCTGCGACTGCGTCCCCACTTGACACTGTAGTACTTGTATCCAGTGGGGTTGGCGGAACAATCTCAGCTATAGGCAAGGGTTCGTCAGCACCTAGTTTAAAGGCAATTAGGCGGCCATTCATATTGCGTGGTCCATTGCCCGAGAGCAGGCCCATGGTCAAGGGAATAGCGCCCCCCTGCCCAGCTAGCGCCAAGACGTATTGCTCGCCATCCAGCTCGTAGGTCACCGGTCCGCCTAGGATGGCGTCGCCTACTTCCTTACTCCAATACTCCGTGCCGTCGTCTGTGCCGTAAGCGTGGAATGCGCCATCGGCAGAGCCTTGGAACACGAGACCGCCACCGGTTGCGAGCGTGCCGCTATTGCCATAGACAGGATAGTCCACGCGCCAAGCTGGGGACTGGGAGACAGGATCCCAGGCGATCAGGCTCGAGGGCGTGAGGGCCGCAGAGCGTGCGCGATCCTGAGGATTGAGTAATTCGCCCTGGGAGGGGCCGAGGCCTAGATTCCAACCGACCTGCCTCTTATCCATGCTGCCCGAGTTCGAGTACACAGAGGAGGTATTCTGGGTTGGCAGGAACACATAGCCCGTCACAGGATCGCGGGACATCGGATACCAATTATGACCGCCCAGAGGGCCTGGCATGATGACCATAGGCTGATCCTTGTAACGCACCCCTTCCATCTCGATCGGGCGACCCGTCACGGCATCTAGGCCCGATGCCCAGTTGATCTCGACGTAATTATTGCCGGATATGAACTCGCCAGTGCGACGGTCGATCACATAGAAGAAGCCGTTCTTCGGCGCCTGCATCAACACTTCGCGCATGCGGCCATCGATCTCGATGTCGGCCAGCATGATGTGCTGCGTAGCGGTATAGTCCCATGACTCCGCCGGTGTGGTCTGGAAATGCCAAACATACTCGCCGGTGTCGGGGCGCAGTGCCACGATAGAGGACAGGAATAGATTGTCGCCTTCGCCGTTCGAGCGAATCTGGTAATTCCAAGGGCTGCCGTTGCCGACCCCGATATACATCAGATTGAGGTCCGGGTCATAGGCCATGGCATCCCATGCGGTACCGCCGCCGCCTAGATCCCACCATTGCCCCGCCCACGTCTGCGCCGCCATCTCCATCGCGGGGCTCTCGAAGCCATCGGCGGGATTGCCGGGCACGGTATAGAAACGCCACAGCATCTCGCCAGTCTCGGCATCATAGGCGGACACATAGCCGCGCACGCCGAGTTCGGCGCCGCCGTTGCCGATGATCACGCGACCATCGATCACGCGCGGTGCACCAGTGATGGTATAGCGCAACTCGGGATCGGCCGATTCAACATCCCAGGCAACTTGTCCCGTCTCGCGATCGAGGGCGATTAAGCGGCCATCGATGGTACCGAAGAAGACCTTGTCCCCCCATGCCGCCATGCCACGATTCACGACATCGCAACAGGCATTCACACCATAGCGGCCGGGCACGCGTGGATCATAGCGCCACTTCTCCTCACCGGTGCGGGCATCCACCGCAAAGGCCTTGCTCCACGCGGAGGTGAAGTAAATTGTGCCATCGATGACCAGTGGCGTTGCCTCCTGTCCGCGGTCGGTGTCCAACTCGAAAGACCAAGCCACGCCGAGGTCCTGCACGCTCTCGCGATTGATCTGCTGCAGTGGGCTAAAGCGGTCTTCGGCATAGGTGCGGCCATAGCTGAGCCACTCGGCGTTATTCGTTGCCGCGTTGGCGATGTCCTGCGCATCGATGAGGTCATCGGCAGGGGCTCGCTCTGCGGATGCCTGGTTAGCGCCCGCATCCTGCGGGGCACTAGAAGGCTCTGGCGAACAAGCTGCGAGTGTTAACAATAGGCCAAGATGGAATAAAGCGTGTTTCTTCATCATTAATGAGTCCCCTCTCCGAATAAGCGCTGATCATAAACAGCTGGCCGTGACGGTGCAAGCAAGCGGCAAGATAATGCGCGAATTCATCTAATAAGCGGAGTTACTCGCCCACCGGTTATAGCGCAGGCAATTTCGCCAATACATGGCGCATCTCCCCAACGCTCTTCCAGAGATACTTTATAAGTCTTTGTTTTAATGAGGCATTATTCATTGGCATGGCGATTGCTATCAGCATAACAATCGCCGCGCTTACCTGGCTTGTTAAACGATTCGGCACATCGCTGCGTCCTACACAGATGAGCAAGTCCGCGCTCAATCATTACGCGCAGTAATTCATGGAGCTATAAAAGTGATAATAAAAACAGAAAACCTGAGCAAACTATTCCGCACAGAAGAGGTTGAGACCACTGCTCTGGGCGGCGTGAACATGCAGGTGGCGGAGAAGGAGTTCGTCTCCATCATGGGACCCTCGGGCTGTGGCAAATCCACCCTACTGAACATCATTGGTCTCATCGACAACCCCGATGGCGGCAAGTTCTACTTCCTCGACGAGGACATCTCCAGAGTCGGCGAGCGCGAACGCGCCATACTGCGCAAAGAGAATCTCGGCTTCATCTTTCAGAGTTTCAATCTCATCGACGAGCTCAGTGTCTACGAGAACGTAGAGTTGCCCCTAATCTATACCAAAGTCCCAGCACCAGAGCGCAAGCGTCGCGTAGAGGCCGTCATCGAGAAGATGAACATGGGCCACCGCCTACGTCACTTCCCTCAGCAGCTCTCGGGTGGGCAGCAGCAACGCGTGGCCGTCGCTCGCGCTCTCGTCAACGAGCCCAAACTCATTCTCGCGGATGAGCCAACCGGTAACCTCGATAGCGAGCACGGCGATGAGGTGATGCGCCTGTTACAGCAATTGAATTCCGAGGGCACCACGATCGTGATGGTGACGCACTCACCCGAACATGCCGAGTATGGCACGCGGGTCATCCGCATGCTGGATGGCCAAGTCGTCCCTCCCACCGCGGCTTAAACGAGGAGCTCATCATGTTCGGCAATTCTTTGTTCGCCAACTACGTGCGCATCGGCGTGCGCAGCCTCGTCAAGGATCGCGCCTATAGCGCCATCAATATCGCTGGCCTCAGCATCGGCATCGCCTGCTGCCTAATTCTCGGACTCTACCTCTACAATGCCCTGAACTACGACGCCTATCACGACAAGCAAGAGCGCGTATACCGCATAGTGAACGAGCTGAACATGAACGGCAAAACGGATTTCGCGGCGGCGACTTCGACGCAACTCGGCCCAATACTCGCCGAGCAATTCACGGAAATAGAGGACTACGTCCGCGTGATGGAGGTCCCCTTCGCACAGGCACTGCTGCGCGACAACAGCAACCAGGCTTACTTCTGGAACAAGCTGTATTACGCAGACGCCTCGATCTTCTCGCTGTTCAGCCACGACGTGATCTATGGCGATCCGGCAACTGCCCTCATAGACCCCAATAGCATCGCGGTCAGTGAGAGTTTTGCCCGACGTTATTTCGGCGATCGTAATCCGCTAGGCGAATCGATCTCGAATGACTCAAATACCTTCCGCATCGACCTCGTCTTCGCAGACCAGCCGGAGAATACACACCTGCGGTACGATGCCTTGATCTCCTACAACAGGCTCCCGCAATTGGAAGGGGTGCAGCGTCGCGAGGCGCTGTGGAGTATCGGCATCTACACCTACTTGCTCATGCAAGAGGGCTACGATCGGGCAGACTTCCAGCGCATCTCGACCACATTCTTCGACAACAATATGCGGCAGATGGCGGAGGAGTTGAACATCAACGCCGCCCTGTGCTTCGAACTGGAGCCTATAGCGCGCGTGCACCTGTACTCGACGACGATCTATGACCTGCCGCGGGGCAATATCTTCTATGTCTATGCCTTCGGCGCCATCGCCCTATTCGTATTACTCGTCGCCTGCATCAACTATATGAATCTGGCCACCGCACGCTCCACACGACGCGCGAAAGAGGTCGGCATGCGCAAGGTCCTCGGCGCCTCGCGAAGCCAACTCGTCACACAATTCATAGGTGAATCTGTTTTCTATGTCGTCTCCTCGCTAGCGCTCGCACTGTTGCTCTGCGCCCTAGTGATTAACCTGACGCCGCTCTCCTCGCTCCTCGATTCGCCCCTGCCCATGAGCCTTTTGCTGACACCGAGCACTCTAATATTGTTAGTCGTCGCCGCCGTCACACTGGGCATTGTCTCTGGCCTCTACCCCGCCTTCTATCTCTCCGCGATACCGCCTGTGGCGGCGTTCCGCGGAGTGCAAGGCACTGGTCGCGGGGGGCGTGGCGTGCGTCAGGCACTCGTGCTCTTACAGTTCGTCATCTCCGTCACCGTCATCGCCTGCACCTTGTTGATGCTGACCCAGATGCGTTTTGTGCAGAACAAGGCACTCGGTTTCGACCCGGAGAATCGCCTCGTCATACGCGTTGCCGGTGCCGATCAGGTCGAGCGTTTGCCGGCGTTTATGGAAGAGTTGCGCCGCGAACCCGGAGTCCAGGCGGTCGCGGCATCGGGACACCTACCCGGTCGCCCCACCAGCTTGAACGCCCTCAATGTGGAAGGCGAGAATGGAGAGATGCAACAGCGCAGCGTGAGTACAATGAACATGCGCCCCGGCATCATCCCAGCCCTGGGTATGAACTTCGTGCAGGGCAGAGACTTCGATGTGAATCGGAGCAACGATAAGCGCAGGACCGTTGTGGTCAACGAGAGCATGGTCACCGCCATGGGCTGGACTAACCCACTCGGCAAACATTTTCAAGGATTCGACTCGGAGGAAGAATCTCCCCCGATGGAGGTCATCGGGGTGGTCGAGGACTTCCATGTCGCAGGCTTGCAGCACGCGATAACGCCCCTAGCGATGATGTACAACGAGCCGGAGTGGGATGAGTCGAATAGCGCTCGACGCCCCTCTTACTCCGAACAGCTGCTCATTCATGTGCAGGAGGGAAGCATGCAGTCCTTTATTCCGACACTGGAGCAACGCTGGGCGCAGTTTGACCCTGCACACCCCCTCGACTTCACGTTCCTGAGTGCCACCATGGAGGATCTCTACGGCTCCGAACAAAGGCTGATGAAACTGGTTTCGCTTTTCGCGGGGCTCTGCATTTTCATCTCCTGTCTCGGGCTGTTCGGCCTGTCTGCCTTCAATACCGCACAGCGCACGAAGGAGATTGGCATTCGCAAGGTGCTAGGCGCATCTAGCGGCGGCATAATTCTACTGTTGTTCCGCAATATACTCGGGCTAGTCGCCTGCGCCGCGGCAATCGCCTCAATACTCTCCTTCTGGGCCGTAGGAAGATGGTTGGAAAGCTTCTACTACCGCATCGAATTGCTCGGCCCTAATCTCTTGCTCTTTGCGCTGGCGGCTTTACTATCCATAATCGTGGCCTTCGTGACGATGGCGCTGCAGTCCTTCAAGACCGCCCAGGCTAATCCGATACTAGCCTTGCGACACGAATAGAGGAATCTAGAATGACGATGGATCGAGTAATAGAGAAAAAGGCTAGGCCGCTGTGGCAATGGCTCGGCATCGCTATCGCTGTGGGCGTATTGCTATGGTTCTTGTGGGGCATGCTGGGCGATGCGTCGATACGCACGTTCCGCCTCCCGCAGCAACAGACCACGATAGCGAGTGTGCAATATGGCCCCTTCGAGGATGTAACGCCGATTCGTGGGTCGATTCAGCCCTTCAACAGCGTGTTCCTCGATGCGGTGGACGGCGGAGTCGTAGAGGAGGTCCTCGTCGAGGAAGGCAGTTTCGTGGAGGCGGGACAGCCCCTGTTGCAATTGAGCAACACCGACCTGCGACTGAACGTAGCACGCAACGACACGTCGATCACAGAGCAGCTGAACAATCTTTCTAATATCTCCAATGGCATGGAGACCACTACGCTCAACACCGAGCGGCAGTTAATCGAGATCGAGTATCGCATCGCCGTCCTAGAGCGTCAGGAGCAGCGCCTCAAGCAGCTCGCCACCGATAGCCTAGTCTCACAAGAGCAGTACGAGTCCATCGTCGATGAGCTCGCCTATCAGCGCAGGCTACTGGTCAACACGCAGGCACGGCAGACCCTAGAGGAGCGCATCCGCAAGGACCGCATGCAGCAGATTGCCTTGCAGGTGAACAAGCTGGAGGAGAACTTAGCGCTCTCGCAAAGCAGCTTCGAGAATCTGTTAGTACGGGCTCCTATCGCGGGTCAGCTGACCTCGCTACCGGTCGAGGTCGGCGAGAATAAGATTCGCGGACAACGCTTGGGGCAGATCGACGTGGTGGAGCAATACAAAATCGTGGCTCAGGTCGACGAGTACTATGTCACCCGCGTCGCGCTAGATCAGTCCGCCCGCTTTACTCTGGCCGGCAGGCAGTATGAGGCCCGTGTGATCAAGATCTACCCGGAGGTCACCGAGGGCACCTTCACCGTGGACCTCGTATTCGAGGGCAGCCCTCCCGAGAACCTGCGCCGAGGACAGACCCTGCAACTCGACCTGACGTTAGGCAGTGCCGTGGAATCGCTCCTGCTGCCGCTAGGAAGCTTCATACAGGACACCGGCGGCAACTGGGTGTTTGTCGTGGCTAGCGATGGGGAGTTTGCAACGCGACGCGATATTCGCGTAGGACGGCGCAATAATCGCTTCGTGGAGATCGTCGACGGCCTCCAGCAGGGCGAGCGCGTCATTACCTCGAGCTACTCGCAGATGCTGACCATGGAGCGAATTCAGCTGACCGATTAAGGAGGATTAGCGTGGCTCTAAGCCATTGATGAAGGGCCGCCATTTCCTTGACCTTGATCAAGAACAACATCTCCTTGAACGTGCATTATAGTGATGCCGAGCGTTGAGCCCTCCCACAAGGGCTACTGACCTTGGTGAAGGCGGCCCTTCCGGCCACCTTGTCCAAGGAGATTTACAATGTTTAAGCTACACCCTGTCAAAGCGATCGGTTCGCTGTTGTTCCTGACGATTCTCACCGCGTGCTCCAGCACCGCTGGCACGCGCATCGGCAATACCGTAACCCTCTGTTGTCCCGGCAATTATGCTAACTACCAAAGCTATGCTATCGAAGACGCGGGCGTACCCTTCTTCATGCGGGACTACGTCATTATGGAGTTCGATACGGCCTTCCAAGAGCTGGGCATGGTGCGCAACGATGGCAGCGGCGATATCATCGTCAATCTCAACTACCGACACGTAAACCTTGACTCGGAACAACAGGATATCGACCCCCTGATGCGGGTGGAATCGATGACTGTTGAGCTTCGCTATATCGCCAATATCGATATCAGTATGCGCGAACGCGCAGGGGGAAAAATAGTCTGGGAGGGAACCATCAGCCGCATTCACACGGTGCAGCCTGGCGAATATATGCATGAGGAAGGGGCGAGCACCGCCTTTCTGGCAACCTTCCGCGACCTACTTTCGGAATATCCACGCAACTAAGAATTACAGGCTCCTCGTCGCGGCCCGGCATAGCAGCACCATGTCGGGCCGTTTTTTTTATTCAATAGCACTGTACTAATGCGCATTTAGCCACCGCCTGTACCTGAACAATTCAAAGTACCTCCCCCTCTTCGTTCACGAAGCTTGCCCTGTCGGTGATGAGACGATTTGTCGCATGTGCCAAAGGTATCAAGTGGATTACTATGATCAGCATATTCTTATGATCAGGGCTAGCAAAATGTCAAAATTTAACTATCGCACTAAAGCTCTCACGCCTTTCATTCTAGCTATGACCGGTTGCTGCTTCAGCTCTACTGTTTTCGCCGACCAACGAGTTCAGATCGAGTTTAGTGCGCAAATTTCGGGGCAAGAGTTTGCATGCGGAAAAGAGTATTCTGGAATCGGAACCACTGGCTCAACAATTACGCCGTCCGATTTTAGGTTCTTTATCTCCAAAGTAGCGTTGTTAGATGAAAATGGCATCGCGACCCCGCTAGAACTCGATCAAGACGGCATATGGCAGTATCAAGACATTGTACTGCTCGATTTCGAAGACGGATCTGGTCCTTGTCAGAACGGCAACTCCGCGATCAATGCCACTATCGACGGCGTGATCGCCGACGGTCAGTATACGGGCATTGAGTTCACGATGGGTTTACCCTTCGAATTGAATCACGAGGACATACTGCTTGCTCCATCACCTCTCAACCTCAGCGCCATGTTCTGGAATTGGCAAGGGGGACATCGCTTCTTCAAAGTAGACATGGCTAGCTCTGGGCGCCCTGTACCTGCACCAGGACAAGGCAAAGCTATGAGCGCCATGATGAAGCCGGCAGCTAGTGCAGCTAGCGGTGGCATGATGCGCAGAGGTAGTGGTGAGGAAGAGGAAGCCGCTGGCTTCTCGGTCCATATCGGCAGCACTGGCTGCGCCGCCGAGTCACGGACTAATGCCCCGATCAGTGAGTGCATGAACCCGAACCAGGTCAAGGTAAACTTCGACGAATTTGATAGCAATCAACACAAGATTGTCGCGGATATCGGCGCTCTATTGAAGAACACGAACGTCGATGTGAACACCGATGAAACTGCGCCCGGCTGCATGTCTGGCATTCGTGATCCGGAGTGTGCGCAAATACTCCCCGCTTTTGGTTTCGCATTCGACGGCCAACCCGCGAACTCCCAACAGCTGTTCCATCGCCAATGAAAACGCGATTGCTAGCAACAGGCCTAGGCTTTCTCCTGTGCGCTATCGGAACGCAGCATCACCTATTCGCACAGGAGACTTACCAATGGCAAGTACCTGCATGGGTACCCACGCCCCGCGTACCAGAAGACAACCCCATGTCCACCGCGAAGGTGGAGCTGGGACGGCATCTTTTCTATGATAAGAAGCTGTCCGCAGATCAATCCATGTCCTGCGCCACCTGTCACGAGCAAGACAAATCCTTTACCGATGGCAATGCCTTATCACCAGGTATCAATGGGCTCGTTGGAGCGCGCAGCAGCATGGCACTCGTCAACATAGCCTATTTACCCGTACTAACCTGGGCGAACCCGCTAATGACGGCGCTAGAGACTCAGGCCTTAGTCCCGATATTCGGTTCTCATCCTATCGAGCTGGGCATGGAAGGCAAAGAAGATCTGTTGCTTGAGCGGCTCAGCGAGGACAAGCGCTACGTCGCCATGTTCAATGCAGCCTTCCCTGGCGATGATGGCGCCATCACTCTAGATAGTATTACCAAAGCGATTGCGTCCTTTGAGCGCAGCCTGCTCTCCTTCAACGCTCCCTATTACCGTTACAAGTATAACGATGAGCCAGACGCGATCTCCGCTTCGGCGAAACGAGGGGAAGACCTATTCTTCGGCGAGCGTCTTGAATGCTATCACTGCCATGGCGGCATCAGCTTCACCGACAATATGGTGCATTCTAGACTTGCGTTCCCTGAACAGGGATTTCATAACACGGGGCTTTTCAATCTCGATAACAAGGGAGCTTATCCTCTGTCCAACATGGGGATCAGAGAAGTGACGGACGACCCGCGAGACGAAGGCAAGTTCCGTACTCCTACGCTATTGAATGTCGCACAAACAGCCCCCTATATGCATGACGGCTCTATCGCGACACTCGAAGAGGTAATAACCCAACACTATGCACTGCAAGGCTTGGCTGTGGCCAATGGCGCCTCACCGAGCCCATTGCGCAGCCAGTTCATCGTGGGTTTCGAAATCAGTGATCAGGAGTTGGCAGATGTTGTGGAATTTCTAAACTCTCTGACGGATGAGGAGTTTCTTAATAATCCCAGCTTCGGCGATCCATTCAAATAAAAGTCGAGGACATTCCGAGTCTATCCCTCACATTTTAGTTGCAGCAGCGTCCCGCACCCCTACTGGTAAGCGCGGGCCGCTGCCCTTCCTTAAGCTCCGGACCTACTCCCCATATAAGAAGCTATATCCAAACTCTTGGGCACGCGTCGCCGCGATCACGCCAGCGGGCACCATGTGCCCATTGGGAATCAGGCCCGCCTGCAGCTCCGCGAACACCGCATCGGCCGTCTGCCCCGTGGCACCGGCGATGGCCTCTGCCTGGCGCCTACTCGCGCGGCCACATACTGCGAAATGGACACCTTTTTCCACTACGGAACCAATGGAGTGTCCACCACTTCTGCCACTTGCAGTATTCAATGGGTTGGCAGTTGGCACCGGGTCGGTGTTGCGCATGAGAAGGGAGCCATACTTGGCCCAGAGGGCGTCATCGAAACCATAGGCAGTGGACATGTGGCGGAAGCAGACCACCATGGCATAGTCAGATGCTTGTCCATCGTACTCGCTAATGTGAGCATCGAGAATATTACCCGCCCCCCACAAGGCCGTCCCTCCCCCTTGCATGGTCGAAGAATCCACAAAGACCTTATGCCTGCCAGGCATTTCGGCCAGCCATGCGTCCTTTGGATGCGGCGCGTGGTCTACAGCCCCAGTGCCACTCTGTGCGGAAGCCGAGCTGGCACTCGCTGCGATGCCGGCTACTGCCGCCACGCTCATTCCTGTGAGCAGGGCACGACGCCCTAACATATTCTCTTCAACGTCTTTCATCTCTCTTCTCCTCTGATGTTTTCTATAGGCAGGTAATGGTCTGGTGTGCTTGCGTCGCTATAAACTACGCAGCTGTTTACGAGACGTGTCTAGGTAGAACAGAAACTAACCCCAAAACCGAACCTTGACCAGTTAAATGATCCCCTGACTGAATGCCGCCCTGCTATTGGCAGGAACTCGATCGCCGTCCTCTTAATTTCCGTAATACTAAACGATCGAAGCCAGCGCTAGACAATACGAATAAGCGTCGCAGCTTAGACGCATTCTGCTTCGCCCTGCTCTATTTTGCCACTGCCTGTATGCGCACGGTTAAAGAGACCTCAGACTCCCCAGCCTCGGCCACAGGGCTGGCCTTCTCCATCGAGTCCATGGCCATGCCCCGCGCCATCATTACGGGTTGCGAATAGCCAAGGGCCGCATCGATGTCGAGGGTCGCGATGTCGACCTCGGTCTTGCCCATCGCATGGGCCGCACGCTCTGCGTTGGCGCGGGCCCTGGATATTGCACTCTCCATGAGGCCATCGCGCACCTCGTCGGCGCGTTCGGTACTCAGGGTATAGCTCAGATTATTCATCACGAAGCCCATGCCCTGAATCTCACCCGCTAGCTCCAATAGGCTCTGCGCGTCCTTGCCCTCCAAGGTGATGGACTGGGCGCCTTGCCAGATTTGATCAGGACGCCCACCTTGCGGCGCGGCATTGCTCTGGTAGACCGAATAGTAACCAGTAGAGACCTTCACGCTCGCCACGGGCCCGGACTCGTTGAGCGCCTCCTCCATCGCCGCGTTGATCTCTCTCTGCAATGTCTGAGCATTACGGTTCTGCCGTTCGATGCGCAGTGTGGCAATGAGGGTATCTTGCTCGACGCTGACTCGCTCGGTTACCGACAGAGTGATGAGGGTTTGGCCCTCGGGCAGCAGATTGATGTCTTGGGCGCTGGCAGGCAATGCAATCAATCCAACGCAAAGTGCGAATAAGGGGCTGGTCAATAACTTCATGTCTAAACTCCTTGTAAGGTTGTTCTGGTTTGAGCGAATACGCTTCGAATTGTGAGATTAGTCGTCGCCATTATGCGCTTAGTTTGCATGAATGGCGGCTGAATCGATGTATGAGAGATGCGTGTGTGGCCAAGATTGGCAATCTGCGCGAGGCTGCTATAGATTAACAGTCATGAACTCAGATGCCGACAGCGTAGCAGCCGAAATTCGCGTTACTCAATTGGGTGAGGACGCCCTGCTGTTCCTGTTCACGCCGTCCGCGGCGCAACAGCCTGCCTTGCCAACCCAACAGAAGCTCTGGCAACTTACTTACTGGCTAGAGTCCCAACGCGACTCTCTGGGCCTTATCGAGATCGTACCCGGCATGGGCAACCTGCTACTGCGAGCCTCTCGAAAGACCTTGCTTAACACGCTTCGCGACCTAGTGCTGACGCACTGGCCACAATTGCCAGAGAAGGATGTGCCGGGACGGCTACTCGAGATACCCGTAACATATGGTGGCGTTAACGGACCCGATCTAGAGGCTGCCGCGGCCCAATGCGGCATTTCAAAAGAGCGCTTTATCAGCCTGCATAGCAGGACAGTCTATAGGGTCTACTGCTTAGGCTTTCAGCCCGGTTTCGCCTACCTAGGCGGGCTAGACCCCGCCCTAGAGCTGCCAAGGCTATCCACGCCACGGCTTAGCGTCCCAGCTGGCTCCGTCGCAATCGCCGGCTCGCAGACCGCGGTCTACCCCACCAATTCCCCCGGCGGTTGGCACATCATTGGTCATACCGAGACCCGCATGTTCGACCCGCAATCGGAGCATCCCTCCTTACTCCTGACGGGTGATAGTGTGCGCTTCGTGATACTCGAGGAGGCGCTATGATCGAGGTGCTACGCTGCGGGCCGTTCACAAGTGTGCAAGACTTAGGGCGCTTCGGTTTTCGTCATCTCGGCGTCGGTCAGTCCGGCGTCATGGATCCCGTCGCAACGCAGCAGGCCAATCTGCTCCTAGGTAATGACCTCAATGCCGCTGTGCTGGAGCTGACAGTTGGCCCCTTGCAGCTAGCCTTCCATCAAGACTGTACGGTGGTGCTTACCGGAGTCGACTTCAACACGACAATCTCCACGGGCAAGGCATCGGCGGCGCTAAAGACCATTATTCCCGGCCAAGCAATAGCGCTAAAGGCGGGCATGCAAATCACCCTGCAACGCTCCTCGATTCCGGGCGCCAGAGCCTATGTGGCCGTCTCCGGTGGCATCGACGTGCCAGTCGTGCTCGGCTCGCGTAGCACCGACTTAGCGACGGGTTTCGGCGGACTTCATGGGCGCGCGCTGCAGACAGGCGATGCATTGCCGATAGGACGCTTCTTCAGTCCACCGGCAAAGATTCCATTTGGCATCAGGCCACTCGCGCCCTCCCATGTTTTGCGCGCCATGCCAGGGCCTGACTATGACGCGTTCACGGCCGAGGCGGTGCAGCGCTTCTGGATGCAGCCCTGGGGCATCAGTCATCAGAGTTCTCGCATGGGCCTGCGCCTGAACGGGCAAGCCCTTACACTCCAACAGCCACTTAGCCTGCTCTCCGCGGGGGTATTACCAGGGGATGTGCAAGTACCTCCCGATGGTCTGCCCATCGTGCTATCTAACGATGCGCAGACTATCGGGGGGTATCCGAGAATCGCCAGCGTCATCAAGGCCGATCTATGGCAATTGGCGCACTTACCACCACTGACCTCGGTTTATTTCCAACCTGTGACCCACGCCGTCGCGGCGCAGGCGCGTGAGCGTCAGCTGCGCTACCTCGACAGACTCAAGGCGTCACTTTCGGGCAACGAATAAGGCTCTGTACGCTTAGCGTTTGTTAAACGTATAAAGCAAATTATAGGTACGCGTCGTCGTTGTGCTTCCGATGGTGGTCGAATTGCTCACGGTAGCGTTAAACACTAGCTGCGTACTCGTACTGACAATCGAAGAAACAGCAATCGAATCGATTCTAGGTAGCGTGCCCGCGAAACTAGTCCTCACGAATGTTTCTAATATAGAGGAGTCCGCGCTGTCAGGGAGTTCAACTCCATTTTGCTTAATTTCGACTGTCGGGCGGATGATGGTGTTCAGCGTAGTCACTGTCCCCGTACCGGTAATACTCAGGTCGTAGATCGCAGCCGCGGGTGTGCTCTCCTTGGTGATCTGTGCAATCAAAGCGCTCAACTGGCCGACTGGCACAAGAGCAGCGCCATAGGCACCGCCCATCACTGAGACGGTCTCGCCCTCGACAAGAAGGGTCATACCCGTGGAAGGATAATGTCGAAAAATCACTATGCCATTCGACTGGCTAAAGGACAGAGAGCTCGCTGGGAACAAGTCGGCATAGTTTTGTTCGGCTAGAACAAATAGCTGATTCGCTAAGGTGAGATCAGTGACTACATTGCCCCCACAGGTAGACTGAAGACTCGTCCGCTCTCCCGACAGAGTCGAGAATGCGATCCCGGTAGCGGAACCCACACTCAGGCTCATCTCTGTGGCCGAGAGAGTGCTCAAGTCGAGGCCGAAACTCAGGCCTATTTTGGCATCCTCCCAGATAGCGAGATTTGGGCTAGATTGGCGAGCGAAGGGTTTCCCAAGTGGTACGCCGTCGAGGCATAAGTTACCCAGAGCATCCAACACTACTTGCGCGGCAGTACCATCGCTGAATGGCGAAAACAGCGTCGAGGATGAAAAACTCATCGCGTAGGTGCCTCTGGAACTCGCGGGCACGGTGGCGGTTAGGGGAGTGTTATTGAGAATGGCTAGGATATTCGTCAAGGTGCCATATGGCACAGGTTCTTCATTGTTGCCGAACTCGCCCCCATTTAGGTAGACGATGCCTTCTTTCACCAAAACGAACACCTGACTATCGAAATAGTAGCGGTAGGTATAACCATCGAGCTTCTGGTTATAGGTTTGTGGGCCCGCCGGGAAAACCGTTGGATACTTCTGCTCGATCGAGCTGAACAGGGTATTGATATTGCTGAGATCTGGGTCGGCGCCTTGCGCGCCCGAACACTCGGTTGCCAGCGAGGTCTTGTCGCCAGCAAACAGACCGTAAGTCGTGCCCCCTATAGATTGGAAGGAGAACTCGCCCGTCGCGATATTTTCGTCGAACGTGGCGGGGTCGTCGTCTCGCGTTAGGTCAACCGTGTAGCGCAAGTTGCCATTGCTATTATTCCAGGTCGCGGTGGTATTGGTACTGTTTACGATAGGAAACGAGAGAGCCAACTCCCCTACACACAGCTGTCCCGTCTTCGTCACGACAAGGTTAAGCTCCGTACCATCGGCCAGAGGCGAAAATGGCTGAGTCTCTGTGAGCTCGAGAAGATAAGTGCCTTGGTAAAATGCGGGAATGCGATTCGGCACCAGCATCGTATTGATGTCATCGATTAAATCGTCCACCTCGCCCATTACGATAAATTTGTCGCCAAAATCACCACCGCGGGCATACGCTACACCATCGCGTATAGCCAGATAGGTATCAGTGCTCGGATAGTGACGAAACACATCATAGCCACTGCCAATTTGATTAAAGCTAAAAGAGGAGTTTGGAAAGATTTTTGGGTAAGTGGACTCGGCTAAATTGAACAGCGTGTTGGAAAGGCTAGTATTGAACGGTGGCGAGCCACAACTTCCATTGTCAAAGGCGGGTGCATTGCCAGTTAGTCGACCATATGCTCCACCCGAATTAGACTGCAAGTCGAAACCGGCGAAGGGAATTTGATTAATATTGAGCGACAAGCTCAAGTCCAAGCTCGGAACGTCCCAACGCACGATGCCGAATGCACCCCCCTGCAAGGATGGCGCACTGGCGAGTAGATCCACGTCACCAGAGTTCTTGTTCTTAGTACATAGCTCGCCATAACCCGTGACATAGAGCAACACATCGTCTGCAGAGTTCGTGGAGCTCGTATTCCGAATCGGCGACAAGGGCGTCGCATTGACCATTTCCAGCGTGTAGAAACCCTGCAATGCCTCGGGAATGCTCACGAAAGTCGCTTGCGCAAAACTCACGCTCGACAGCCCGCTCATTAGTGTGGCCATGCCGAGAAAACACTGTGTGGAGAACTTCTTTAACATTCCAACTCCCATGCGCAAAGCAATGTACGAACGCCCTTTCTACCGAGCATCGGTAGCGCTGCGACAATGCGCGCTATTAGAACGCGTTACGCGCACTCTGGCTAGCCCCATCCCATTGTTTCTGGGGCAAAAACTGGCCACTTTTGCATGGAGTCGCCATGGTTTTTCGACTATCCTCTTGGCTAACTCCAAAGGGAAAAACTGATGCAAATCGACCTAAACGCCGACCTCGGCGAAGGCGCCGCCCACGATCGCGAACTACTGGCGATCGTGAGCAGCGCTAATATCAGCTGTGGCGCACACGCTGGCGACGCCGATACCATCGCCAATGCCATTCGCCTAGCTCGTGCGCACGGCGTGCGCATCGGCGCCCACCCTTCTTTCCCCGATCGAGAGAATTTTGGACGCAAGGCTATGCAGTTGCCCATTCCCAGCCTGCGCAATCACCTGCTCTATCAATTGCACGCGCTGCGCGGCATGGTGCACGCACAGGGCGCACGCTTCACCCATATCAAGCCACATGGCGCACTTTATAATCAGGCAGCGACGGATAGTAAGCTGGCCGAGGAACTCGCGCTGATTCTGCAGGAATTTGACCCCCAACTCGCCGTCGTGGGTTTGGCTGGGAGCCAGTTACTGCGCTGTGTACGGCAGCTGGGCATGAGCGCTATCGCCGAGGGCTTCGCCGACCGTCGCTATGCCGCCGATGGCACGCTACTGCCACGCTCGGACGCCCTGGCGCTGATTCACGACCCGCAGCAGGCGGTCGCGCAGTGTCTAGAGATGATCTGTGAGGGGAAGGTCATGACCGTAGCGGGTCAACGCATCGACATGCGCGTCGATACCGTTTGTCTGCATGGGGACACGCCAGAGGCGCTAGTGTTTGCCCAATCCCTAGTCAGTGCATTGAGCGAAGCTGGCGTCACGATCACGCGCGCCTTGTAAGCCGTTACAGCGTCCTCACGACCGCCTCGAGCAAGCTCATCAGGCCATTAGGGTACACGCCGAACACGATCAAGGCGCAGAGCAGCACCAACAATACGCAGTGGGAGAGCAACTCCTTGAGCCCCGCTTCGCGCATCGGCTCGAAGTACTCGAGCGGTGTCAGCATTCGATAGACAATGCGCAAATAGTAGAACAAGCCGATACCGCTACCGACGATCATGGCGAACAGTAGGCCCCACTTCGCCCCCTCCACGCCCGCCGCAAGAATATAAAACTTCGCGATGAAGCCGACCGTGAGGGGAATGCCCGCTAGTGAGAGCAGCATCGCGGTGAATACGAGGGCTAGCCAGGGGTTGCGCCAGAACAAGCCCTGATAATGACCGATATGATCGCGCTCTTGGGCGCTGTCGGACACCACCATCATCACGCCAAATGCCCCAAGCGACATCAGCACATAGGCCACGAGATAGAAGCTCACCGCCTCAGCACCTAGGCTGTCCTCGATGGTGTCGAGGGTGAGCAGTGCGATCAGTAGATACCCCATATGGGCTATGGAGGAGTAGGACAGCAGGCGTTTGAGATTACTCTGCAACAAGGCCAACAGATTGCCTGCAATTATTGAGAACGCGGCCATCAGGCTAAGTACGTACACGATCGCTTCGCTGCCCAGCACGCCGCTAACACTCATATAGCGCATCAGCAGCGCCGCCATCGCGAGTTTGCCGACCGTCGCTAGGAAGGCGGTCGCGGGCAGCGGCGCGCCTTCGTAGACATCTGGCGTCCACAGATGGAAAGGCACCAGCGACAGCTTGAAGGCGAAGCCGGTGATGATGAGCAGAGCCGCCACCACATAATAAAGCGGCGGCACCGCGCCCTCTAATCCACTCAGTTGCGCGGCGATCGAGCTGAAATGCAGCGTGCCGGTCTGGGCGTAGAGCAAGGCCATGCCGAACAATACAAAGCCAGAAGAGAGCGCCGAGAGAACGAGATACTTGATGCTCGCCTCCATTGGGTATTGCGCGGTCTCGCGTCGATGCAATGGGTAGGCGATCATGCCGTACAGACACACGCTCAGTGTCTCCATGCCTAGGAAGGCCGTAATGAAATGGGTGCTACTCACCATGACTAGCGCACCCAGCACCGCTATCACAAGCAACATATAGAACTCGTCTTGATGGTCTTCGAGATTCGATAAATAGGGATAGCTAAATAGGGTGATCGCAAGTCCAGACAATAGGATTAGCGCCGTGAAGAACACAGAGAAGGCATCTACTCGCAGCAGGGGCGTGACCTCGGCAGGTGCCAGGGGTACCACGATCACTAGGCTCAGAATAGACAGAGTTAAGCCGGCGGCGCTGATCAAGCAGCTCACGCCATGGTGACGCTTCACGGCGACCATTAGCATCGTCAATACCGCGGTCGTGGTGACGAGAATTAGGGGCAACAGGAGGAGTAATTGTTCGCCAGTCATTACAGCGCACCTCCGAGAGCAGCGGCAGGGCCAAGCTCGCCGCTAAAGGCGCCGACCGCCTGCAACAAGCCCTCAAGCCCGGGGCCAGAGAGCGCCAGAAAGCTTTGCGGATACATGCCCATCCAGACTAGGCCCAAGGCCATCAAGGCGTAGCAAACTAGTTCCACAGTCGAGAGGTCTTCGGGAATAGCGCTGCGCCCCACTCCCTCCGGAATCTTATAAGGACCATGAAACACTTTCTGGATGACCCACAACGAATACACTGCCGCGAAGATCAGGCCCAGTGCGGAGATGGCCGTGATCGAACGGCTCGCCTGGAAGGCGCCCAATAGGGACAGGAATTCGCCGATGAAATTGCCCAGCCCCGGCATTCCGACTGCGGCGACGGAGAAGAAAAGTGCCATCGCGGAGAGCATAGGCAGCTGCGCCCAGAGCCCGCTCATCTTATCCATGTCGCGGGTATGGAGGCGATGCTGTAGCCCCCCTGCCAGCATAAACAAGGCCGCCGAACTCAGGCCATGAGCCAGCATCGTCATGACGGCGCCCTGCAATCCGTAGAGGTTCCACGCATAGATACCTAGGAGAACGAAGCCCATGTGACTGACGCTGGTATAGGCGATCAAGCGCTTGATGTCGTTCTGCGCGAAGGCCAGTTTAGCGCAATACAAAATGCCGATGGCGGCGATGCTCATCGCCACCGGTGCGAAACTTGCCGAGGCCTCGGGGAATAACGGCACGGTAAAACGTATCAGGCCATAGGCGCCGGTCTTGAGCAGCACGCCGGCCAACAAGACGCTGCCCGCAGTAGGCGCCTGACTGTGGGCATCCGGCAGCCAGGAGTGCAACGGAAAGGCCGGCAACTTGGTCGCGAATCCGATAAAGAAACCGAGCATCACCCACATCTGGAAACGCTCCTCGAGAACCACGTTCTGCAGCGCGAAGTAGTCGAAACTAAAGACACCAAATTGCACGAAGTGAAAATAGGCGAGACAGAGGATCGCAAGTAGTAACAATAGGCCGGAGACTTGGGTAAAAAGGAAAAATTTCATCGCGGCATAGGCACGATTCTCATGCCCCCAGATCGCAATGATGAGGTACATCGGGATCAGCATCACTTCCCAGAAGAAGAAGAACAGGAATAGGTCTAAGGCGGTAAAGACTCCCACTACCCCCGCAAGAGTCCATAGCAAATTGAAATAGAAGAAGCCGGTGCGCTGGCTGATCTCGTTCCACGCCGCCCCCAAGGCCATTAGCCCAAGAAAAACTGTTAGGACAAGCATCAAAAGGCCGAGACCATCTATGCCAACGCTAAGAGCAATTCCGAAGCGGGGAATCCAGGCCCAGCTATCGAGTACCCACCAAGTGCCGCCTGGTGTCCCCACTTGGGCACCGCCTGAGATCCAAAGCCAGAGCACGAGCCCTAGGCTAAGTAGCAAGCTACACAAGGCAACGACCCGAGGCAGTCGCGCATCGAGACCCTCACTCGCCCACGCCAGCGCGCCGCCAAGAAACAAGATGGCTATCAGCCACAGGAGAATCATCGCCATACCCCCAGACTAATCACGAGTACCAAGCCACCGACTAGGCTGATGGCATACCAGCGTAGATTGCCCGTCTGCGTCATCACCACCGCGCTATTGCCGAGCCGGGCGAGGAGTACAACCCAGCTGTACAGCAGATCGATCACATCCCTGCGATTGACCTGCGCTAGCGCCACGAACGGGCGTACGAAGACGAAGTTATAGAGCGTGTCCATGCCCCAGCCGCCGAACCAGAAGCGATTGAGAAAGCCCCCGATAGGCGATTCGAGCAGCCGTTTACGGCTATGTTGTCCGGCCTTCTCATAGGGTTTACTCCCATAGAGAAACCAGCTGATTACGACTCCGAATACGGGGACTAGAATCATTACCGTGTGAATCAATTGGCTAGCGTGGGCCTCTTCATGCCCGGCGCCATGGGCAAAGACCGCGTCCACGGGCACATGAATTAAACCTCCCAGAAGAGAGAGCACCCCTAGGATCAAGAGGGGAAAAAACATCGCGGGATTGGTATTTTCGACGACCGCATCATGGGCTTGCTCATCCCCATGGGGGCTGTGAGCATGATGATCGCCGCCGAAGAATACGACGAAGACCAAGCGGAAACTGTAAAGCGCCGTGAGGAAGGCACCGAGCACGCCACCACTCCACAGCCAGATGCCGTACTGAGGCTGGGCCAGGGCCGCCAGCAGTATCTCGTCCTTGCTATAGAAGCCCGAGGTAAAAGGCAGTGCGGTGAGCGCGGCACTGCCCACTAGGAAGGACAGGAAAGCTACTGGCAGGCGGCGCCGCATAGCGCCCATGCGGAAGATGTCGTGCTCGTGATGCAGGCTCAGAATGACCGTGCCTGCGGCTAGGAACAGCAGTGCCTTGAAGAAGGCATGGGTCATCAAGTGGAACACAGCAGCGGACCATGCCCCTACCCCGAGTGCTAGGAACATATAGCCAATCTGGCTGATAGTGGAGTAAGCCAAGATTCGTTTGATATCGCGCTGCGTCAGCGCGGTAAACCCGGCCATCAACAGGGTAGCTAGGCCGATGAAGGCCACCAATAGTTGAACGCTAGGGGCCAGCTCGAACAAAACATGGGTTCGCGCTATGAGGTAGACACCCGCGGTCACCATAGTTGCGGCATGGATCAGCGCGCTGATAGGAGTCGGACCGGCCATGGCATCGGGCAGCCATGTCTGTAGGGGTAGTTGCGCGGACTTGCCTACGGCGCCGCCGAGCAGCAACGCGGCGGCGGCAACCGCGATGCCCGAACCACTACTCCATTGCTGTGGCGCTAGCGTCAATATCTCCTGGATATCGAGAGTGCCAAGCTGCGAGAAAAGCAGGAACAGGCCGATGGCCATCGAGGTATCCCCCACCCGTGTCACCACGAAGGCCTTGCGCGCCGCATAGCCGTTAGAGGGTTTGTCGTACCAGAAGCCGATCAAGAGGTAGCTGCACAGCCCAACGCCTTCCCAACCTAGGTACAGCAGAACCAGGTTATCGGCCAGCACCAGCACCAGCATCGAGGCCACGAAGAGATTCATATAGGAGAAGAAACGTGCAAGCCCTGGGTCGTCCGCCATGAATCCCGTTGAGTACAGATGAATCAAGAAACCAACGCCGCTAATGATCAAGATCATCACGACACTAAGTCCATCGAGATAGAAGGAAAATCCCGGCTCTAGGCTGCCCACTTGCATCCACACCCAGAGGGTCTTCTGGAATGATGCACCGCCTGCGCTCAGAAACTCTATGCAGATAGCAGCCGCCAGAAGGAAGGACAGGCCAACGCTTCCGGCACCGATAAGCCCCGCGACTTTTCTGGGCATGCGCCCACGGCTGAGCGCCAGCAGGAGGAAGCCGGCTAGAGGAAACGCGGGTAAGAGTCCAATCCATTGTTGCATTAGGTCAGCCCTTCATTTCATTGAGCACACTGATGTCTACCGTATGGAAGCGGCGATACATCTGAATGATCAGCCCAAGACCCACCGCCACCTCGGCGGCGGCCAGTGTCAGTATCATAAGAAACATTATCTGGCCTTCGGCGTGCCCCCAGCGCGACGAGGCGACGACGAACGCCAAGCCACAGGCGTTAAGCATGATCTCCAAAGACATCAGGACGAACACGATATTGCGCCGCGTGAGCACACCGAACAGACCGCACACGAATAAGATCGCCGCGAGAATTAAGCCGTGTTCGTAGGGTATCGTCTCCATCACCTCACCTCTTCGCCAAGTGATAGGCTGCGATTAGTCCGGCCAGGAGCAACATAGATGCTAGCTCCACCGCTAGCAGCCAAGGCCCAAATAACAAAAGGCTGATCTCGAGCACACCAACCTCGACGGGTGCTAGGGCATGTTCCTGTGTCAGCAAGACACTAGAGAGTTGGACAAAGAGCACAGCGGTCAGCAGGCCAGGTCCAATCCACAGTTTAGGCTTCATCCAAGCCTTCTCCTCGTCTTCGGTCGCCTGCCCCAAGTTCAGCATCATCATCACAAACAGGAACAACACCATGATGGCGCCGGCATAGACGATCGCCTCCAGCATGGCTGCGAACGGCGCCCCTAGCACGAAGAAGATTACCGCCACCGAAAGCAGGGAGATGATCAGGTAGACCAGCGCATGCACGACGTTCGCGCTGCTGATCACCGCGAGGGTTGCGATCACCGCGATCGCCGCGGCGCTGTAAAAGAGCATCATCATGGCAGTAGGCTCCTCACGTTGACGGGGGGCGCCTCGTTCAGAGCCTCGCCCTTGTCTTTGCCGCGGATCTTCTTGCCGGCGACGCGGTAGAAGTTGTAGTCGTGATACTTGCCGGTGCCGTTGATCAGGAGATCTTCTTTCTCCCACACCATGTCTTGACGCACATATTCGGCCATCTCGAAGTCGGGGGTCAGTTGGATCGCATTAGTCGGGCAGGCCTCTTCACAGAAGCCACACATGATGCAGCGCGAGAAATTGATGCGAAAGAACTCCGGATACCAGCGACCCTCCTCGTCCTCGGTCTTCTGCAAGGCGATGCAGTCCACGGGGCAGGCCACGGCGCAGAGATTGCACGCAACGCAGCGCTCCTCGCCATCGGGATCACGGCTGAGGATGATCCGACCACGCCATCGCGCCGCCATCTGCGGTTGCACATCCGGATACTCCACCGTGTCGGTCTTTGCAAAGGCGTGCACGAAGACGCGCCACAGCGTGACGACCTGACTAATGAGCGTGTCTTTAATTAAACGTAACATCACATCCCGCCCTGCCACAGGATAAAGGCGCCTGTGAGCAATAGATTGAGTAATGACAGCGGCAACAGGAACAACCAGCCATAGTTCATCAGCTGGTCGTAACGAGGCCGCGGAATTGCTGCGCGCAGCAAGATGAAGAAGGCGATGAAGAAAGCCGTTTTCAGCGCAAACCAAACGATCGGGGGCAGGAAGGCCGGGCCTAGCCAGCCTCCACAGAACAGCACTACTAGTAAGGACGAGATCAGCAACACACCCAGATACTCGCCGACGAAGAACATGCCGAACTTCATTCCGGAATACTCGGTGTGGTAACCGGCGACGATCTCTTGTTCGGCCTCCGGTATATCGAATGGCAGGCGATGACTCTCGGCGACACCCGCGATCAAGAAGATTACGAAGCCGACAAACTGCGGCACCACATACCAGCCATCACTCTGCGCCAACACGATCTCGCGCAGATTAAACGAACCGGTAAGCGCCACCACGCCGAGTAGGGATATGCCCATAAACACTTCGTAGCTGACCATCTGCGCCGCGGCGCGAAGACTTCCCAGCAAGGCGTATTTATTGTTCGAGGCCAGTCCGCCGAGCATCACGCTATAGGCCCCCAGGGAAGCCATCGCAAGGACGAATAGCACGCCGATATCCGAGTCAATCACCCCTACCCCAGGCGCGAAGGGAATGACCGAGAAGCTCATCAGAATCACAACCATGATGATAGGCGGCGCAAGAATGAAACTGAATTTGTCGGCGAACGGCGGCACCCAATCTTCCTTCGTGAAGATCTTGATCATGTCGGCCACTACCTGCAACAGGCCAAAGGGACCGACTCGATTGGGCCCTAGGCGCTCCTGCCATAAACCCAACAGGCGCCGCTCTACCCAGATCAACATGGCGGCAACGATGATGACGGTGAACAGGATTGCCCCGATGCTAAGGGCGGAACCGACTTCGAATCTCATACTCAGCCCTCCCTCGGCAATGTATCGCTAATGACTAAGTGGCTGAACATCGCGCGAGCGCTAGCGAGCACATTCGCGTCCTTGGCGACGGCCTCGATACTCACGCTGCCGCACAGGCTAGCGCGGTTCACTTCGCCGCCGCAGTAGATACCCACACACTGGTCCGCGATGCGATCACGGATTAGCACCGGAAGCTCCACACTATAGCGATCGGCGCAGAGCCTCAGGAGGCCATGCTGATGCACCCCAAGGGACTGCGCTAGCCCTTTACCTATGCACGCATAGGCGGGCACCGCACGCGCCTGGATAGCGGGCGACGCGGCACTTATCTCCTCGCTGCCGAAGAGGTGCTCGATGAAATACTTGGCCAATCCCTGTTCCGGCGCGTGCTCCACCTTGTTGTAGGAGCCCCGTTCGCCATCGCGCGCGAGCAGATGCACCCCCTTATTACCTTGCTTCAGTTCGCCGTTGATCTCCTCTTGGAACTTGGAGATCGCCTGATTAGAGTTCCACGCGGGTGCCCATGCGGCGGACATGAGGCTGGCATCTTTTTGCAGCAATAGCCCCTCCATAGAGAAGGACAGAGGGGAATGGGGGTCCTGCGCCTGCTTGGTCTCGTGCACGTGGACATTGGCATGCATCGCGGTGCGGCCACTGAAACGATGCGACTGACGCGGACTCTTCATGAGTGCCGCGATCCCGCTGCGCGAGCTTAGCAACTCTAAGAGCGGCGCGAAGCTTCGCGACTCGCCGGCAAGCTCCTGGAGCAGGGCGTCGCCGTGGACACTTGGGCCACGCACGGGGTTGTTCGGCACTAACCACTCATAGGCTGCACGAGTAGAGCCCTCGGGCTGAAAGACCTGATAACTGTGCTGCGCGCGGGCCTCATAGTTGACCCATGTGCCTCCCTGCTCGGCCATGGTGGCTGCGGGCAATAACAGATGCGCCTTGGCATTGAAGGCATTGTGTAGGTGGTCGATCACGATCAGGGGTGTCTTAGAGGCTAGAGCCGCGTCGACTGCCTCGGCGCTAGCACGACGGTAGAGGTCGTTCTCCAAGACGATTGCGGCATCGGCCTTGCCGGTGCGCAGGATGCTGAGGGCGCTAGAGAGAGAACCGCCGCCCTCCTTCATCAACAGGGCGAGGCCCATGGTATTAACCTCGGGCATGGCGAAACATAGATCGACACTCGGGTTCGCCGCACCGTGCCGATGACGATACTCGCGTAGTGCCCGTGCGAGGTTAGCGGTCGCTTTGATCAACGCTAGGCTCTCGGCACTTAGACCGGACACGATACTGGGACGCTTAGCCGCGCAAAGCGCGTTCGCGACACTCGTCACTTGCGCGCCGTTCTCAGGTGCGCAGTTCGGCGCTGGACAGTTCGCGTCGATGGCGTGGGCGACGCTCTGCACGAACACTATCTGTTGCTCGACGGTGCCCAGGAAGGTATCACTTGCCACATCATCGAGGCGTGTGCCCTGAGGGCTCAAAATTATTAAAGGGCTGCGCGAGTGCTGCGCCAACTCGCGCACCGCGGCATCCTGCCAAAGCGGGATGCGTGCGTCTTGTGCCATAGCGCTCGCCGCATTGCGAGTCGCCTGTCGCAGTGCCAACGCCATGCGGGCGGAGGTATTGGTAATGTCCTCGTTCACCACGAGCACGCAGTCGGAAAGCTCCAGAGACCGAATATCCGGGCAGTTCAGGCCCGGCTCCTGCAGCAGCGAGATTACTTCGGTAGCACAGCTAAGTTGCGCGTCACCCATCCCTGAGAAGAAATTCTGTGGGCCTACACGTTGGCGCAATGCCATATTGCTCTCTAGAGATGCCCGAGGTGAGCCAATCCCAATGAGCTCGCCGCTCGCCATCGCATCTAGTTGTCTGGCGCCCTCGATCGCGCTCAGGGCCTTGCGCGGCTCGCCGTCCGTGTGGGCATGCCGGTACAAAGCCTCGCCAACGCGATCGCGACTATTGTTGGCGTCATAGCCAAAGCGCCCTCGATCGCAGAGGAAATAGCCATTAAGATCGTGATGATAGCGATTGACTATGCGGCGCAGAGTGCCATAGCGCTCGCCCGGTGTGGTATTACAACCCGCGCCACAGCCGGAACAGATCGAAGGCGCCGTCTGCAGATCCCACTTGCGTGTGTAGTGCGCACTGAAGGTCTTGTCCGTGAATACGCCGGTTGGGCAAACTTCGACTAGATTACCGCTGAACTCGTTCTCGAGTGTGCCCTCTTCGTGGCGTCCGAAATAGACATGATGGTGAGAGCCTAGTGCGGCAAGATCGGTGCCTCCGGCGTAATCATCGTAGAAGCGCACGCAACGATAACAGGCGATACAGCGATTCATCTCGTGATTGATAAATGGCCCGAGGTCCTGATTGCGATGCGTGACCTTCTTGAAATCGTAACGTCGATAATTGTGACCGGACATCTGCGTCATGTCTTGAAGATGACACTCGCCACCCTCCTCGCACACAGGGCAATCGTGTGGGTGGCTGATCATCAGGCTCTCGATCACATGGCTACGGAAATCGGTGGCCTGTTTGTCATTGATGGAGATGATGCTGCCATCGCTCGCGGGCGTCATGCAGGCCATGACCACGGTGCCCGTCTTGTCCTCGGCATTGCGATATTGTTTTACGGCACACTGCCGGCACGCGCCGACCGAGCCCATGCACGGATGCCAGCAGAAATAGGGTAGATCGAGCCCTTGCGATAGACACTCCTGCAGCAAGTTATTCGCAGGATTGACCTCATACTCGATGCCATCAACGCTTATTTTCGCCACGGGCAAGCTCCTGAGTGAATATGGGCATCGAAGTCCTCACGAAAATGCCGTAGCGCGCTGCCCAGTGGCGCCATGGCCCCAGGGGCCAGCGCACAGAAGGTACGACCCGGGCCAAGATACTCGAGATGTTCGGTCAGAATCTGCAGGTCTTCGGCGCGGCCACCCCCACTCTCTAGGCGTCGGAAAATCTCGTCGACCCAGGGCAGGCCATCGCGGCAGGGTGTGCACCAACCACAGGATTCGTGACTAAAGAAACGCATCAGATTGCCTACCATGCCTACCGGACAAGTCCGGTCGTCGAGCACGATCATGGTGCCCGTTGCGAGCCGACTGCCGGCCTTGCCGATGACGTCATAGTCCAGTGTCAGATCCAGATGCTCCGGAAGCAGGAAGTCTGTCGAACCCCCACCAGGTAAGAAGCCTCTTAACTCATAACCTGCGCACATGCCACCAGCCTTATTCTCTAACAGTTCTCTTATGGGAGTGCCAAGCGCTAACTCCCAACAACCTGGGTTATTCACCCTGCCGCTCACGCCGCAGAGTTTGGTACCGGCATCGCCACCCTTGCCGAGGCCCTTATACCAGTCCACCCCATAGCGCAGGATGCCGGGGAGATTGCACAGAGTCTCGACATTGTTGACGATGGTGGGTTTGCCCCATAGCCCACTGACCTGTGGGAAGGGTGGTTTCGCACGCGGATTGGCGCGCTTGCCCTCTAAGGCATTGAGCAGCGCAGTCTCTTCCCCGCAGATATAGCGACCGGCACTGGTATGCAAGATGATCTCGAGGTCGAAGCCAGAGCCTTGAATATTCTTGCCCAGAAGACCCTGCTCATGCGCTTGCGCTATGGCGGCCCGTAGCAATTTCTCCGCCTGCAGATACTCGCCACGCAGGAATATATAGGCGGTATTCGCCTGTATCGTGTAGGCCGCAATGAGCATGCCTTCGAGTAATAAGTGCGGATCACCCTCGAGTAATAGTCGATCCTTGAAGGTGCCCGGCTCCATCTCGTCGGCGTTAACGACGAGGTATTTGGTCTTGGGCGAGTCCTCTTGGGAGGGCACGAAGCTCCACTTCAAGCCCGTCGGGAAGCCAGCCCCGCCACGTCCTTTCAGACCCGAGTCCTTGACCATCGCCAAGACATCGCTAGGCGCCATGTCCTTGAACATGCGCAGCACGGCGTCATAGCCTTGCGCCTGACGATACTGCCCGATGTCGAAGGGCGCACGACTCATGTCGATATTCTTGGTCAGTGGTAGGTCTGTCATATCAGACTTCTCGGCTATTATTTACTTGTTCGGCTGTTCCTGTTGCACGCTCGTCAGTAGCGCGTCGATCTTCTCTTTCGTTAGATTTCGATGTTGCTCGCCCGCCATCAGCATGACCGGCGCGCGGTCACAGTCTCCTAGACAGGGCACAGGCAGAAGCGTGTACTGCCCATCCGCCGTAGTCTCGCCATAGTCGATACCGAGCCGGGCACTGATATGGTCTTTGATGCGCTCACAACCCATGATGTAACAACTGACGCTATCGCAGAACAGCATCACGTTGCGACCGACCGGTTGCCTGAAGATAAGATTGAAGAAAGTCGCCACTCCATCCAACTCGTGTGCAGACATGCCCAAATACTGCGCCACTGCTAATAGGCTCTCGTCCGACACCCAGCCCTGATGCTTCTGCACGATCTTCAGAGCCTCGAGACCAACCGCGCGGCGGTCCGGGTAGAGCGTGAGTTCGTGATCGATCTCATGAGTCTCCTGCGGACTTAGCGTGCGCGCCTGCACTCTAGGCGCGGAGCTGGCGATGATGGTGCTTATAGTCATAGTTTCAGGTCTCTCATCCAATCTATCTGTCCACGTCGGCCATAACGAAGTCGATACTCGCGATGATCGCGATAAGATCGGCCACCATGAAGCCACGGCTAATCTCTGGAATCATCTGCAGGTGCGCGAAAGAAGGCGTGCGTATACGGGTGCGATAGGAGCCAGTATTGCCGTCACTGACTAGGTAGTAACTATTCAAACCCTTGGTGGCCTCGATGGTCATGGTGACCTCGTTCGGGGCGATCACGGGTCCCCAGCTCACGCTTAGGAAATGATTGATCAGCGTCTCGATGTCCTGCTTGCTCTTCTCCTTCAGGGGAGGAGTGGTAGAGGGGTGAGCGGACTTGTAAGGGCCCTGGGGCATATTGTCCACGCACTGGCGGATGATGCGCAGACTCTGCCGTATCTCTTCCACGCGCACCGCGCAGCGATCATAGCTATCGCCGTTGACCGCTATCGGCACCTCGAAATCGAAGTTCTCGTAGCCGCTATAGGGACGCTTCTTACGCAGGTCATACTCTAGGCCGGTGGCACGCAGTCCCGCACCGGTAATGCCCCAGTCGAATGCATCTTTGGTGCTATAGGCTCCCACTCCCTGGGTGCGGCGTTTGAGGATGCCATTGTTCATCACCATGCTATCGTAGTCTTTGAGACGAGCAGGCAGGAAGTCGAGCAACTCGCGGATAGCCTTGTCCCAGCCAATGGGGAGATCTTGCGCCACGCCGCCAATGCGGAACCAACCCGGATGCATGCGCGCCCCACAGATAGATTCGATGATATTAAAGACGCGTTCACGATCCACAAACATATAGAAAACGGGCGAGAGCTGCCCGACATCTTGTGCGAAAGTACCATAGAACAATAGATGGCTAGCGATGCGAAACATCTCGCAGAGCATCACCCTAATCACCTTCACTCGCTCCGGCACCACAATGCCGGCCATCTTCTCGACGGCCATGACATAGGGCAGGTTATTCATCACCCCTCCGAGATAGTCTATGCGATCGGTATAGGGAATATAGGTGTGCCAGGACTGTCGCTCGCCCATCTTCTCCGCGCCGCGATGGTGATAGCCAATATCGGGAACGGCATCGATCAGAATCTCTCCGTCTAACTGCAGAGCGATGCGAAACACGCCATGCACGCTCGGGTGATTTGGCCCGAGATTTAGAAACATGAATTCGGAGTTCTTTGATTCCCGCGTCATGCCCCACTCTTCCGGATTGAAGCGCAGCGCATCCTGCTCGGCAACTTGGCGCTCCTCGGAGAGAGAATAGGGCTCCATCTCTGTGGCGCGCGCCGGATGGTCCTTGCGTAGAGGATGGCCGACCCAAGTCGGAGGCAGCATGATGCGGCTCAGGTTCGGATGACCCGTGAAGCGAACTCCAAACATATCCCAGCACTCGCGCTCGTACCAATTCGCGTTAGGCCATAGGTCGACTATGCTGGGAATATTGAGATCGCCCTCTTTTAGGGCCACCTTAAGGCGTACATCACAATGGCTGGTAAAGGACATCAGATGATAGCTAACGGTGAAGTCGCTCTCCGGTTGTCCTTGGCGATTGACCCGCGTGCGCTCATCGATAGCGGTGATATCGAATAGCATCTGAAAGCGTATAGAGGCACTCGAGCGCAGGTAGTGCAAGACCGACTTCAAGCCCTCCCGATTGAGCCACAGCACGGGGATACCGTCACAGTAGCTCTGCACCGTGATGATCTCCTGCTCGAACCGCAAACATAGCTCCTCCACTAGGGTGGCGGTCGCGGCTTCGGCTTCCAATGTCAGGTCTACAACGTCCATTGCTTGCTTATTATCCTTTTTGCTAGCCTGGCCTCATTCATTATTATTCTGGCCCCTTCTATCGCCCTACAACTCGTCTGGAGAGCGTAGCTGCGTTGCGGCAATGCGCTCGGCGTGCCGACGTTCGCGCTGCACAGGGTCCGCTTCTTTGCGGTAAACCTTCTGATCATTGATCACCCAACTCAACGGCCGTTGCTCACGCCCTATCGAGTCTTGCAATAGATTCAAGCCCTGCAGCAAGGCTTCCGGGCGCGGTGGGCAGCCCGACACATAGACATCTACCGGCAGAAACTTGTCCACGCCCTGCACGACCGAGTAGATGTCATACATCCCGCCGGAGTTCGCACAGGAGCCCATCGAGATCACCCACTTTGGCTCTAGAAGCTGCTCGTAGAGTAATTCCACTACAGGCGCCATCTTACGAAACACCGTGCCGGCGATTACGATAATATCGGCCTGCCGCGGCGTGCCGCGGATCACCTCGGAACCGAAACGCGCCAAGTCATGCCTACTTGTGAAGGCGGTCGCCATCTCGACATAGCAACAGGACAGTCCGAAATTGAAAGGCCACAGGGAGTTCTTGCGCCCCCAAGACACCATGTCCTCGAGCCGTCCCATCATGACATTGCGGCGTATATATTCGTCGAAGGAACTCTCGCCCCGCCCGGGTGACTTAGCCTGATCTGCGCGCTCGAGTTCCCAACTCATGTCCTCTCTCCTTGGTCTGCTTTGATATTAGTGACCCCGCCAGGACCATGTACCGCTCGTTGTTGGCGGCGCTGGGTGTGGGTACGCCAATCCAGTGCACCGATGCGCCATAGGTACACTAGAGCGACAGTAAGAATGGCAATGAACACGGAAATTTCGATAAAGCCCGCCCAGCCGTTTTCGCGCACGGCGACGGCCCACGCGAAGAGGAAGACAACTTCGAGGTCGAAGATGATGAAGAGGATTGCGGTGATGTAAAAATGCACGGAAATACGGAAATGAGCACTGCCGACGGAGACGATGCCGGACTCATAGGGATAGTCTTTTGCGGGACTGGATTTGCGTTGCCCAAGAAAATAGGACAGGCAGAGCATGGTAATCACTACCAGCATTACCAAGGCAAAATAAATCAGAAATGGGCGCAGAGCGTCCAACATTTGATTCGCGCTTTCCAAGCCTTTCGCTCCCTTGTTCGTTCAGGGAGTGCTGGATTGACCGCCTTCGATTTTAGATCTGGAACAGCCTTACTCGAAGTCAAGCCATTCTAATACAAGTGTGTAGCGTTACTTCTCACCTAATGCAGAATTATGTAGCACTCCAAAATTTTTCGTGTTTGACAATAGTTTCAGAAAAAACACCCTAATACGCACCACGAGAAAATTGCAAAACGCGGCACAAGAAAAAGTACTGCTTACTCAAACCAAAGGCATTCGACTACGAAAGAAATAGAACAGGGAGAGGCTGCTAGACAGAGGATAACGGCCTTTTCTTTCTTGTTCTTATTAAGACTGCCGGCCTAAAGAGTGCTTTCGAATCTACACGCATCGCAAATTGATGGCAAGTGCTTTTTATACAGTGCTGGAGCAGCGTACTCCTTAGCGTAGCGCCCCATCGTGTTGAACTTTCCAGTTCTCGTAATACTCGAGGCTGACCATCTCGTTGAGGTCTTTATACTCTTCCGCACGCTGTTGTAGGTTCGCTCGCATCACGTCACCTACGGAGAGTATACCCACATACTCGCCGTCCTCTTCGATGAGCAAATGACGAATGCGCCGTCCGAGAAATTTGTCATACAACTGAAAGGCTTGATCGTCCATGTGTGCGGAGATTAGCTTAGTGGTCATGCTCGCGCTCACAAGCTCTGTCTTGGGGTCGAAGTCTTCGTTGAGCACGCGGTACATTAAGTCCCGTTCGGTCCATATCCCTACGATATGCCCCTCATCGACAACGACGATGGCGCCGATGCGATTCTGGCTCATGATTTTGACCGCCTGATACACAGTGGCTTCGGTGCTGACGGTGACCATGTGGCCACTTTTCTCTTGCAGGATATCTCGAGCGGTTCTTATCATTATTGGGCTCCTCGCTTACAAAAAAGGTCAGGCTATGGGGTCAAATTACCGCGATTACCCAGACTTGGCAAGCCCGCCTAATCGACTTGGCCTCCTAGCTCTTTGCCCAATGGGGATATCGCGATCCCCGCATCGCTAAAGCCGATGCGCTGATTGATACAGCGCGGCCGCTCCCCTTGCGTATGACTCACATAGAGAATATGAGTGCTGGTCGTGGCCGCGATGAGATCTGCCATAGCGAGGATAATCTCGCGATGAGGGTCGTCCAGGCCCACACAGGGTTCGTCGAGAATCAGTATATTGGGATGCTTCAACATCGCTCTGGCGAGCAGGACGAGGCGCTGCTCGCCGAATGAGATGCTGTCGTAATACTCCTTGGCCAGCGCCTCGATATTCAGCGCCTTCAGCCAGGCCATCGCGCAGTCATGCTCGCTCGCGCCACTGTCGTCGTATAGTCCGACCGAGTCGAAGAAACCGGAGATGACCACCTCCAACACCCTCCAACCCTTCACATAGCGATTGTGCATCTCGTTCGAGACCACGCCGAAGTGTGCCTTCACATCCCAGATCGTCTCGCCGCTGCCGCGCCTTCTACCGAACAGATAGACCTCTTGACCATAGGCCATGTGGTTCTCCCCATCGATCAGGCTCAGCAGCGTCGACTTGCCGCAGCCATTGGGTCCCTCTATCAGAGTGTGCTGCCCATAGCGCATCGTCCACGTTAGGTTCTCGAGCACACATTTGCCATGATAGGCGGCAAATACCTCGTGCAGTTCGATCAGCGACTGGCCGGGAACTAGCGCCGGTGAGCGACGCGACGCTACGGGCGCGGGCAGGGTCTTGGGCAACACGACGGGGCGCTGTGCTAGCGCATGGAAACGGGCATCCTCGCGCATCGCGCCGAGCTCACCCTGGGCGAGCAAAGTCATATTGTCCAGCAGTGCTAGATGGCTAATGCCCGGCAGAATATCGACGGCACGTCGACACAGTAGCAATGTGCTGCTCTCGGGTGTCATCCATCGCCGTAATGCAGCGCTAATCTGCGCCTGCGCTGCGCGATCGATGCTGCCAAGGGGATCGTCCAAGATGAGGAGTCGCGGACGCTGGAACAGCGCCCTAGCTAGCATGGCTTTACGGCATTGTCCGGAGGAGAGATAACGCATGCCGCGGTTCTCCAATTCCTCGAGACCCAGGCTCACGAGAATCGACTCGTAGCGCGCGTCGGCCTGAACACTGCCGAGTATCCACGCCGCCACAGTAGTGCCCTGATCGCGCGCGTCCTCGCTGTATTCGCTGATGTCGCGACGATTATCCAGTGCCCACAGCGCTTGTTGCTGCTCGAAAGACACCACGATGCAATCGCTGTTGGGATCGAAGCCTGCGCAGTACTGCACATGCGCCCGGCCCGAGGGGAGCGTTCCTAGTACAAGCCGCAGAAGTGTCGACTTACCAGCACCGTTACCACCGAACAAACACAGATGCTGCCCGGCAACGATGTCGAGATGGGATACCCGCAGAGTGTGCTTGGCGCTCAATCGACATAGTGCGTCTCGCACTCGAATCAATGCATGTGCCATCGCTTAGGGTCTATTGCCTAAGGCGCGCTGCATGATCTCATTCTGCACAGTCATCATATGGCCAATCGAGCGGCGCCAGTATTCGGAATTGTGTTTTCCCCGACTCTGCATGAAGTCGAATGGCACATCGTTCATTAGCAATAAGCCCATGTATTCGCGCGCCACTGTCACCAGACTGTCTTCCGTACCTGCATCGATATAGAAGTGCGGGAGATTGCTCTTTTGCACATTGAAAATAATCTGGAACGGATCGTACGCTAGTGCCTGCTCCTGCGTGGCGAAGTCTATGCCTTTCGGGGTGCGCTCATCTTGTTTGCTGAAACCGGGAATGTCGATGATGCCTGAAATGAATTCGTCGGCACGATTGATCGCCTCCTGCTGCTCTGGGCCGCGCGCATCGCGATCGAGCACCTTGCCCGCGGCGATCGCCTCGGCGCGGTCACGGGCGAAATTAAGAGCGCCGCTGGTGCTGCCTAGCGAGACAAACATATCCGGGTGACGCAGGCCCAGAGAGAAGGCCCCGAAGCCACCCATCGATAGCCCCGCGAGTGCCCGGCCAGCCCTGTCGTCTATGCTGCGAAAATTCGCATCAACGTGCCCGATGACATCTTCGATCAAATAGTCTTCCCATTGATCCTTGCCCCCATCGCTTGCGGCGTAGTTCACGAACCAAGTGTTGCCCGCATCGGGAAGCACGAGAATTAATTCATTTAGTGAGCGAGCGTAGAAGGTGGCCCCAAGGTTTCGGCCCCACACGGTGTAATTCTGCATATAGCCATGTAGCAGATAGATAACCGGATAGCGCTTGTCCCCCGCCTCATAGTCGGGCGGAAGGACGATGTCGTATTTCATCGTGCGCTGCACCGCAGGGCTGAAGAACTCTACAGTCTGCAGTCCATCGGGCAGAGGCGGCACGACTGGGTTGCCGGGCTGGGCGCGCACGCCCTGGCTCAACATCAGGGCGAAGCCGACAATTACGACGGTCAAACGATTGGAAAGCCTAATACTGTTCATGAGGGCGTCCTTAACTGCCAATGCTGGCCCTGTTGATGAGTTCTGTGCGCTATGGCGCGATAAGCGCTTGCGCAACTAGCGCCTTGAATTGCGCAGAGAGACTGTAAGCGTTAGATGGCTCTATCTGCAACATCAAAACGGCGATTGTGCCGCTTAGCGGGTCCGCCCATGAGAAGGTGCCCAGCGATCCATTCCAGCCAAACTCGCCCATATTCATCGCGTAGTCACTCTTACTCGGATCGATTACCACCGCGAAACCATAGCCCCAGCCGAGATCGAGCATCGGGTTGCCAGGCGCTAGTCCGATAGGGAGCAGCTGCGCCGCGATGTGATTGCGCGTCATCTCTTGCACCGAGCTCGGGCTTAGTACGCGTTGCCCCTCTAACTCTCCTGAGTTAAGAAAGCTTTGCAGGAAGCGTAGATAGTCGGGAACCGTGCTGACGAGTCCCGCCGAGCCCTCGAGCAGGGCTGGGTTCGTCGTGATCGGGACCGTCATCTCTGGGGCTCGCAGCAGGCCCTGGGCAGCGCTCGGGGCTCGGTAGAGCCGAGCCAGCCTGTCGAGCTTATCGGCAGGGACATAGAAGCCCGTATCGGGCATACCCAACGGGGTGAATACATGTTGCTGCAGGTATGCATCGAACTTCTGCCCACTTACAAGCTCAACCACTCGCCCTAAGACCGTGGCGGACTCGCTATAGATCCACACACTGCCAGGGTCACCCATCAGGGGTACCGCGGCGACTTTCTCCACGAACTGCTCCAAGGTATCGCTCCGCGAGCGGACATCCCGACTTCGATAGAGTGCGCCGAAGCGGTGGCTAATGCCCCCTATATTGAGCAGCAGGTCTTCGATAGTAACGGCTCGGGACGGGTTGCGTAGCGCACTAGTATCGGGATCGGCGGGTGACACGAAGACCCGAACATCGGCGAAGCTAGGAATATAGGCAGAGACTGGGTCCTCAAGGCGCAGTAAACCCGCCTCTACCAGCTGCATCACCGCGAGGGAGGTGATGGGCTTAGTCATTGAGCGGATCTGAAACAACGAGTCGTCGCGCATCGCTGCGGCCTGCTCGATGTCCTGCCATCCCATACTCTCGAGGTAGACAATTTTGCCATGACGTACGACACCGGCTACAAGGCCGGCGACATGAGCATCTTGTACATGCTGTCGCAAGACCCTGTCCATTAAAGCTAGACGAGAGGTGGAAATACCGACGTCCTCGGCCACGGCCCGCGGCAAGGCGTCCGCCCCAAGACTTTGATTTTTCGCAAAAAAAGACAGACAGACTAGAGCGCATATGCAAGCGAAACGAGAATGAGCACGGAAGATATTCAACATTTGAGGGAGGCCTGCTTCGATTTATTTTAATTAGAAAGGAAGTGCAGTGAGCTAGAATGATATGCCCATTACGCCCAAACTAAAACTCAATCCCCATACGACAACGGCAGCAGCTTTCGAGGCCACTACGCGCAAACTGTGCCGCTTGATTCGACCACTGTTTAGGTTCAGGATAGTGCGCGCTGCATTGAGCCTCCTTTTCAGGGACCAATCCGCAAATCGCTAGATAATTAGAAAAGGCAACGCTTCCCCGCACGCGTGACACTGCGTGAGCCGAGACGTCGAAGCCCAAATCCACATAGAGGAGGTGATTGCGTGACGCATTCATTCAATAAATTAGTCGCAGGTCTTTTAGTTTCAGGCGCCATGGTGGCTTCGGCCCAAGCCGCTGAGTTCGTTCGCTATGAACAAAATGGTGTGATCTCTTGGGGCGAGCTACAAGGCACTACCATCCATCAACTGACTGACGCTCCCTATCTTGGCGGCACTCACACTGGTCAGACAGTGGCAGAGTCAGCGGTCATGCTCAAGGCACCAGTCGACCCCGAGCTGGTCGTGATGACCGCACTAAACTTCCGTAGCCACCTCACCGGCGAGCCAGCGGCGTATCCAGGCCTCTTCGTCGTTCCCGCCAATTCCATCATTGGCCCGGGCGAGACTATGGTGATCCCAGCGGACTCCAACAACTTCCATTACGAGGCCGAGGCTATCGTCGTCATCGGCAAGCATGCAGAGAACGTTGCATTAGAGGACGCGCGCGACTACATCTTCGGCGTCACTGCTGGTAACGACGGCAGCGCACGCGACTGGCAGAGTGCAGATCTACAGTGGACACGCGCGAAAGGCAGCAAGACCTTTAACGCGGTGGGCCCGAAGATCGTCACAGGCTTAAACCCGAACGAGCTGAAGATCGAAGGCCGTCTGAACGGCGAAGTGCGTCAGGGCGAGAACACCTCTGACATGCTCTACAATTTCGATTATATGGTGAGTTATATCTCCCATTACTTCGTCTTAGAGCCAGGCGATATCATCTGGTCCGGCACTATGGGACGCACGCGTGAAATGGTTGGCGGCGATACCTACGAAGTTGAAGTAGAAGGCGTTGGCATCCTGCGCACGCCGATCGAAAAAGCAAAATAAGCTCAAGCGGTTAAGACGCTGCCGCTAGAAAAGGAAAAGGGAAAGAAGCTTCCAGCCTCTTTCCCTTTTTTTCGCGTCCGTTCCCCCCCTATCTCCATGTGGTCTAGATCATTGTGCTAACGAGCTCACGAATGCGCTCTGGTCGACATACTTCCAATACACTTGACCGAAGAACATCTCATCCCAACTCTGATCGCCCCAAGGCACTGTGCGCGCGGGATCAGGGTTAGCCTTGTTCTGCGCAGAGTTGTCATAGGCTGCAGTCACGACTATCTTGGTGCCAGCAGGCACGAACACGGGCTCTTCGAGCTTATAGTCGATCTGCCAGTTGTAATTGTAATTAGCGATATTAATCAGCTGTTCCACCTCGCCATTCGGGTAGTGAGCCGCGAAGCTCATGCTCTTGCCACGGAAGTGCATATGCGGAATGAAGCTCTGCAAATAGGCGTCGGCTTTGATGGTGATGCTCTGTTGCTGCTCAAAATCCGGATCGTAGGCAGGAATATCGGTCCATGTATCCGGGAATATGCAGGCGCACTCGCTCGATAGGCGTTCCTGCGGAATCTGGTCATCTGGATAAAACCAAATCCCGATTTCGCTGGCATCTACGGTCTCTTTGCCCATAGTCGTGTAGTGCAATTGCAGGGCAAGCTTAGAGCCCGCCTTGAGCAAGCCGCCGGTATTAGGCTTCTCAATATGGGGCTCCGCTCCGGGAATATAAGGCGTTATATACGCAGCGTTGGGATCCACTTCGCCCAAGAAGCCACGAGGACGAGTCTCGCCTGGTTGCATGACGGCATTGAGAGTGTGGTGCAGCACCTGCCTATCGCCCGCAAGATATTCACTGGCACGCACCCAACGGTCTCGGTCCAGACCCTCGAATGGCACGATGACTGTCCTATACTCGAGTATGCCGGTAGCGGGTATATTCTGAGGCGGCAGCTTAACGATCAAGTCGGGCTCACCATAGGCCCACTTCGACTCTGGCCAACTCAGCTCTGCCAGTGGATCGACGCTGCCATCTTTCACTGAACCAGCCTCTATCCATTGTATGAGTTTCTGCTGGTCTGCTACTGCCAAGTTATAGTCGTTGGAGAATTTACCAACGTGCGGATCGAGTTGGCCTGGCGGCATACGCTTCGTCATTAAGACTTCGCGAATCATGGGCGACCAGCCCTGCACCATCGCGTGGCTATCCATCGCGAATGGCGCTATACCACCCACTCGGTGACAACTGGCACAATTCTGCTCGATGATTGGCGCAACGTCTTCGCTATAGGAGACACCCTGCGCGGCGATCTGCTGGCTCGACTGATAATTAACATCGGCGCCGCTCATCGCCACCATGGGAGCGCTGATCGCCTGCCCCGCCACCACTTCCCCTAGCGCACCCTGCAGACCCGACACGGGACCACGATAGATCACCTCAAAGCTGCGCGGATCAAACAGGAAGGTCTCGCCGCTGCGCGCAATCCCCATCGCCTGCGACACTATCTGCGTATCATCAATTAGAACGGGGAGCGAGCTGCCCAGTGTCGCGACCTCGGCCTGCACCGAGTCCCGCGCCTGACCCAATGGGTTAATCATCATGAACTCGATGCCCTGCGCATCGAACTGGGCTTGCAGACGCGCATATTCAGCGGCTGCAGCGCGGGTCGTTGCGCTGCCATTGACCTGAACTAGGAAGGCGATTGCCTTGTGGTCGTCATACCAAGCGATGTGGTGAAACTTGCCGTTCTGATCGAGTAGCGAGAAGTCCCCAACACGCGTCGCCGCGTGCAAAGGGGCTATCAGAGTGGAAAAAAGCAGCACCGCCAAGGTAAATTGCCACTGCCGATAATTCTTGTTGTTGAGCTTAGTGAACATGGGTTTCTCCGAAGTTTACAACTAACGTATTGATATATTTGTCCGCAACGAGCGCTTCCAACTAAAAATGAACAAATTCATTAAAAACCTATTGCCCAGATGCTAGCACCGCGCCTGTGCAATGCAAACGGCAACAGCCGCGACCGAGAATTTATCCCTCATTACTTTGTCAATTGTAGAAATCAGCAAGATTCTAGCGAGTAGGCGGGGGGCTTTAGGCGTCGAGTACGGCGCTGGCCAAGAGCATATCCAAGGCATGACGGAGATTTTTCTTGAACTCATTTTCCGTGAAGAAGCCGCAGAGAAAGCCCTGTAAGAGGTGGTAATAGAGTCCAAAAATACTGCTCGCGGCGGTTCCAATATAGAGGTTAGAGTTGAGCTTGCCGTCCTTTATGCCGCGCTTCAATAACAATGCTAGCTTCTCATAGGCGGTATTGAATATCAGTTCGATATCTTGCCGTCGCTTGGGGTTGGTAGGGAAAGACAACTCCTTAAGAACCGTCCTAGAGAGCAGATGATCTTCTTTATGATAGTCGATATGGACAGAGAAGAAGGTCATCAGTTGGTCGATTACTGGGTGTTTTGGATCAATGATTTCGAACGCAGACTCCGTCATGTGCAGCAGGTGTTCGCGAAACACTAGCACCAACAAATCATCCTTGCCCTTGGCATAGAGATAGAGCGTTCCTAGCCCTATCCCTGCCTCGTCGGCAATATCTTGAATCGTCGTGTCTTGGAAGCCCTTGCTCACGAATAACTGATGCGACACATCGATGATGCGCTGCAGACGCAAGCGTTTCTTGCGCTCGCGCAGGCCGGGCTTGGGTAACATCGGCTCGGCTGGCACTTCGCTGCACTCATTAGTATTCTGCTGATCCATGAAACCCTTGTCCTAGTTAATTTTCAAGCGAAGGCGAGCCTTATCCGGCCCGCCTCTATTGCAAGCTTAGACTCTACTCTCCGGCGTAGAAGATGTTGATCTTATTGCCGTCCGGATCGCGAAAATAGCCTGCGTAGAAACTATCGCTACGCGGTCCCGCCGGGCCTTCGTCTTTTGCACCCAATGACAGCGCCTTATTGTAGACACGCTCGACGGTCTCGCGACTGTCGGCCTGTAATCCCACCATCACCCCATTTCCTACAGACGCAGGATTACCATCGTAAGGTTTAATCACTGACAACGCAGTGCGCTCTGGGCTAGTCCCCCATGCGATAAAAGTTGGATAATCCATCGTGCGCGCCGCACCAAGCTCGGCCAATAAAGAATCGTAGAACGCACCGGCACGCTGAATATCATTAGTGCCAAGAGTTATATAACCAATCATTTGTTAATCCTCCTAATAGCTTATGCTAGAAAAGCAACGCGAGCACTTTATCACAGCTAAATCGACTAAAGCGCTGACACAGATCATTAGAGCCAGAGAAACTGCCTATTTTTTATGCGACAATACACTCCTTTTCATCGAATGGAATTACAAATGAGTGAAAGCGCCTCAAGCACCCAAGCCTCCCCACCGAACGGGCGGGAACTGGTCGACAACGCCATATCTTCCCCACAAGCGGCAGTTGTACTCTTTTCCTTAAGCTGGTGTTCGTTCTGTCGAGCAGCCAAACAATTGCTTGACCAAATTGGCGTGGAGTATCGGGTAATAGAGCTCGATCAAGGGCAGTTCCTCGAGCCAAACCTGCAAAGAGAAGTGCGTGCGTGCTTGCAGCAGATCACCCATAGCAGCACCCTGCCACAGCTGTTTATTGGCAATGAGGGTCTCGGCGGCTACACCGAGACCGCCGTGGCGTTTAGAAGTGGCAAGCTCGCACAGATCCTGTCGAAACACGGCATCGCCTCAACCTTGCCATCCCCTGACTAATGTTTGTGGAGTATGAAAATGGACGTGTTGATTCGATACCTCCACCTATTCGCCGTCATCGTGCTCGCAGGCGCGCTCATAATCGAGAACATCGCGATAGGCAAAGAGATCTCGCGTGAGGACTTGCGTAACCTACTTAAGGTTGACGCGGCATATGGGCTCAGCGCCGGCCTGGTCGCTATCTTGGGCATCAGTCTATGGCTGTGGGTCGGCAAGCCAAGCTCCTTCTACAACACCAACCCCGTGTTCCACGCCAAGCTTACGTTGTTCGTACTCGTGGCCCTGCTCTCAATCTACCCTACCGTCTTTTTCTTGCGGCAGCGCAAAACCCAAACCGAACCAATCTTAGTGCCGATAGGGGTTATTCGAACCCTGCGCATCGAGCTTGTGCTGCTAGCCTTCATCCCAATACTTGCCTTCCTGATGGCAAGAGGCGTTGGTCTTTAGGAAGCTTTTATTAGCCTAATCGTTCCTGAAACCATGCCGAGATATCGCGTATCTGCTCGAGACAGACCGAATGTTCCATAGGGTAGCTACGGTATTGCGTGGGATGCCCAAGCGCGCGTAAATCAGCCTCTGCTTTTTTCCCTAAGGACTCATTGACCACTGGATCCCGCGTCCCATGGCACACCAAGATGGGCAAGCCACGATTGGCTTGATGTGGGACGATCGTGTCACTGGTCGGAAAATAACTCGACAAAGACAGCGCTCCCGCTAGTGGATGCGGACAACTCAAGGCCGCCTCCAAGATGACAGCCCCCCCCTGCGAGAAGCCGGCGAGGATGATGCGACGGCTATCTATGCCACGCGCGATCTCCCTATCGATTAGCAAGTGCACGGCCGCAGCCGATTGCCTCAACTGATCAGTGTCTACCGTTCTGCCTATATCGATCTCGACGATGTCATACCAAGCCGGCATTACGAAACCGTTATTGATAGTCACGGGGATGGATGGGGCGTGGGGAAGCACGAAACGCACTGCCAATGTATTCGGAAGATGTAGCTCGGGGACTATGCCAGCGAAATCGTGTCCATCGGAGCCGAGGCCATGCAGCCAAATAATGCTGGCATCGGGGTTTGCACCGGCGGGGCAGACGAGTTCTACGGCGGGTAATAGGGTCATTGTGGGCCTACTTATAGTGCGAAATTTGGGCATTGTCTCAAATCCAGCCTATGATGCCAGTGCCACGTCACAATAAGGAGCACAATAGTCGTGCGAAAATACCATTACTTACTCACGATGCTTCTAACTGTGTGTGTCGCAGCTAACTGCGCAGCGCAAGCCTTGGATGCACAGGCATTGGAGAACGCCCTACGGGCACCCGGGCGCGACGTAAGCGATCGCATTCGCGACCCGCAACGTAAACCGGTCCAGACCCTCGAGTTCCTGCAGTTGCAACCCGGCATGGTGGTCTTAGACCTGTACGCGGCGGGAGGCTACTACACCTATATCCTCGCCAAGGCGGTCGGTCCCGAGGGACTAGTCTATGCGCAAAACTCCCCTAGCGGATTGAACCTGGAAGAGGACCGAGGCGAGCGCACCCGCAGCGCAGCGCTCGAGGCGCGAATCGTTGCCGGCCAACTGGACAACGTGCAACGCCTCGAACGCCCGGTCGGCGACCTTGGCCTCGCGAACGGGTCGGTGGATTTCGTGCTCATCTCACAGATCCTCCATGACTACTTCAACAGCCACCCACAGCGTGCCATTGGTATGCTGCGCAATATCTATAGCGTCCTTAAGCCGGGCGGCGTGGTAGGCATCATCGATCACCAAGGAGACGTCGGTCGAGACAATCGACGACTGCACCGACTGCCTAAGGAGGCGGCGATACAGGTAATCGAGGAGGCGGGTTTCGTACTCGAGGCCCAGAGTGACTTGCTCGCGAACTCTCAGGATCGTCATATGCGTTCCATATTCGATCCGATGCTAAACCGCAGCAGCGATCAATACTTGCTGCGCTTACGCAAACCCTAGAGGCCCGCCGTAGTTGCTTAGATTCGAACGACTTTGCTACTCTGCCAAGACTCACTGACGAGCATACTAAAGACTCGGAGAATAATAATGAATAAGTGTCTTGTTGCAGTAGATCGCCTTACTAAGCACCTGCGCCTAGCTCCCGCAACAGGCGTTCTCATCCTCGCGGCGTCCCTACCAGTGACCAGCAGCGCACAGACCGGCAACTACACCGCGCCGCGCACCGTCGATGGCAAAGCCGACCTGCAGGGCATGTGGACCAACAACACCATCACCCCGCTAGAGCGCCCTACACAGTTTGCCGACAAAGCCTTCCTGAGCGAACAGGAACAAAGGGAGATGGAGCGGGAGGTGGCCCGACGCAGTGCGCTCGCAGATCTGCCAAGCGACCCTAATCGTCCGCCCCCCACGAAGGGCCAGATCGATCTCGAAGACAGCTACAATAATTTCTGGTTCGACGATGGCACCACGGTCGCCATCTACAACGGAGAACGCCGCACCTCCCTCATAGTCGACCCGGCCAACGGTCGCATCCCAGCCTTCACCGAGGCAGCGCAACAACGTCTGGCTGCAGCGGCTCAAACACGCAGCCAAGAACCATTCAAGGGACCAGAATCCCGCCCGCTTGCCGAGCGCTGCCTGCTCTCCTTTGGTTCGAGTTCCGGCCCTCCCATGCTGCCGATTCTGTACAATAACCACTACCAGATCGTGCAATCTCCTGGCTATGTCATGATACTTGTCGAAATGGTGCACGATGCGCGTATCATACGCATCGACAGCGCCCCGCTGCCTGCAACACATGAGCCTTGGATGGGCGACTCTATCGGTCGCTGGGAGGGTGACACTCTCGTTGTCGAGACGCGCAACTTCAACTCTGGACAAAGTTACCGCGGCGCAGGAGAGAGCTTAGTCGTGACCGAACGCTTTACGCGAGTCGCGTCCGACACCATTAACTATAGTGTGACACTGAACGACCCCACGACCTTCGTCTCGCCGTGGACGGCCGAGATCCCCATGAAGTCAACCGATGACCGCTTATATGAATACGCCTGCCATGAAGGCAACTACGCCCTACCGGGCGTGTTAGCGGGCGCGCGCGTGGAAGAGCGAGATAAAGGAGCAGCACCTTAGAATGGAAGATGTAATCGAAATGTTACGCGAGCGAAACGAGCCCGTACCGGTGCCTCTCGAGCTACCCGACGAAGACTTGCTCATTGAAATAGAAGAGGCGCTCTATGTCTCACTGCCCGACGATCTACGCGACTACCTGATGCAGGTCAGCGATGTCGTGTGCGGACATCTGGAACCCGTCACAGTGAGTGATCCGAACTCCCACACCTATCTGCCTGAGATGGCAGCCGTCGCATGGAGCCTCGGGCTGCCGCGCAAATACCTGCCGATCTGCGAGGCCAACGGGGGTTTTTATTGCATTCGCCAAGATGGCGCCATTCTGTTCTGGGACGAGAGGACATCCGACGAGGGCTGGGACAACATCTGGCTGTGGTGTAAAGATGTCTGGCTCGCCGACTAGGCCCTTTTACTCCTTCTCATCACTAGCCACTGGCGGCTCCTGCTCCGCATCGGAACCACTCGTCGTGTCGCTGCGCTTGGTCACACTTAGCCAATCGAGCGATATACCCGAGATGGCATTGAAGCGCGACACGCGATAGATGACCTGCAGAAACTTCGGACGCCTGCGCACTCGAGGCTCAACGGCGCGCGGAATGAACCAGATCGCGATGGCCATGCGCAGCGCAAAGCTCGCGAAGAACACGAGAAATAGTGGGCTTCCAATCTCCCTCAGGAAGGGTACAAACTCCACGATACTGGGTGCCGCCGAGGCGATCAGCCCCCCCATGATCGCGCCAAGAAACACCGCCCCCGCCCCCAGCGCAGATTGCATGGCCGCATACACGGCAAAGTCACTCTTGTGAGGCCGGATATCGTACAGGTAGTTGGCAGTGCTCAAACTAAATCCACTCCACACGAAGCCCGACATTATCTGCACACAGATCAAATAATAGTGATTCGTTGAGAACAACCACAGCAGCGGCATAAAAGGAATCAACAGGCTGGCGATCTGCATCACTAGTCGATTGCCGAAACGATCGCTGAAGCGCCCCCAGAAATTGAGCATCAGGAACTGCGTGAGAATCGACGCGATCGAATTGAGGCTATATTCAATATAGGTAAATTGCAGATCGCGCAGCATATAAACAGCGAAGAAAGGCGCGGAGATCGCCACCACGCCCTGCATGCCCGCCACGAAAAAACTGTAGTCTCGAAACGTCTTATCTCCGAGCGATGCATACAATTGCTTCACACTCTGCAAGAACCCCTTGCGCCCCGCCGGATGGGGATTCGCGTCTGGATCGTGCATCTGCGCGAGATATCGCGACGAGAAGCCTCGCCCTACCGCCGCCGTAGCGAAAAGAATGGCGAAACCTAGCCACACCACATCGAAGCGCTCGCTAAGACTTAGCAGAGCCCCGCCACTCATGAAGATAAACAGCGAGGCTACCATCGTTAAGCGGGTACGCGACGCGAAGAAGGTGCCGCGGCGACGCTGGGGCACGACACTGCCCATCCATGCCCGCCACTGCGGTTGAATGAAGTTGATGCAGGAGAAATACAGGACGGCGAGAGCAATGAGCCAATACACCGAGTCTGCGCTGCGAGTCAGAGCAAGTAGTGACAGACCGAGTACGACCACCGTCTGGACGCGTGCGGTGATGACGACTAGAGGTTTGCGCGGCAGGTAGTTCCCCAACCATGCGGACAGCACTTGAAACAGCGCACCGAATAATTGGGGGATCGCCATCAGCCAGCCCATCTGAACCGCTGTGGCATTGAGGTAAATGGCAAAGGCATTGAAGAAGTTGTCGCCCGTTGCCGTCATCGTCGCGGAAGCCACGGCCTCCTTTTGAGAAAGACCTAGGGTATTGCGTAGCCATAGGGCGCGACTACGAGCGCCGGAGAGTGGCTTTGCTTCCAATTCTTGTGTCATGTGCAATTCTTCGACGAACAAATACAAGTCAGCATCTTAGAAATGAGCGGCTAATGCAATGCACGGTGGCCAAATGCGCGGATGAACATCCCTAAAGAGCACTATCGTTATAAGTTACATTATAAATTTTAAAAGCGCGTCGCCCCGGCGTATCCTTGGACTCTCAAATAGTCGGAGCCTGATCACCATGTCGAATGAACTCTTTGTCACCTGTCCACACTGCCATCGCAAGAATCGTATGCCCGCCGATAAGCTCACTGCGAACGGCGTCTGTGGCGCATGCAAACAAGCCCTGTTTACCGGCAAACCTACGGCGTTGACGCAGAGCAATTTCGCTCAGCACCTAGGGGGAGATGTGCCGATAGTCGTCGATTTCTGGGCGCCCTGGTGTGGACCCTGCTTACAGTTCGCGCCGACTTTCGAGGCCGCCAGCGCCGCGCTGGAACCCAAGGTTCGCCTAGTGAAGGTCAATACGGAGAATGAAACGGCGCTAGCACAGCGCTATGGCATTCGTAGCATCCCTACCTTGATGATATTCAAGCAAGGCAAGGAGGTAGCACGAGTATCCGGCGCCATGCCTGCTGCCCAGTTCCAGAAATGGGTGAACGCGCAGCTCTAGAGTCAAACCCTAAGCCCAAGAAAGGAATCTCTGTAAACCCGCCCCGCCCTCGTGCGTTAAGACTTGTGTGGCACTGCGTTTTCACGCTTGCCACCCATGCCTTTCACCGATCTCGAGCGACGGAGGTTCATCATGTTGCAACGCGCTATCCTAGGTTTGTTACTTCTAACTCTCATAGCCTGTCAGTCTGGCCGCGGGCCCGGCTACTCTGGCCCCATCGTCGATCCGCAAGGTATCGACATGGCCCGTTATCAAACCGATCTTAGCGAGTGCCAAGACATCGCGGACCAAGTCCCAGTGGGGGAGAGAGCGGTAGCTGGCGCGGCCACCGGGGCAGTGATTGGCGGCGCTGTCGGGGCCGTGCTGGGCAATCGCAATACCGCAACTCGTGGCGCTGGCGTCGGCGCTATCGGTGGCGGGGTGCGCGGCGCTTCTTCGGGCCTAAGTGAACGCGACCGCGTCGTACACAACTGCCTGCGCGGACGCGGCTATCACATCCTCAACTGAGAATTCCGCTGACCTCTAACTCGTAGTACACTGCTGCGATATTAGTGCGCTTACCCGCGCTTTAAGCCATGACTAGAGGTTTCGCCATGTATATTGCTCGAGTGGTCGCGCTGTGTATGACATGTTCGGTTCTTGCCGCCTGCGGGAACAACGATTATCTGCCCTACCCACGCGCCGCGATGTTTCCCGGCTCGCAGCAGCAAAGCCTGCAGTCCGCTAGCCACTGGCAGTTGCTCGCACAACATGAGTCGGAACTGATTCGCGCCAGCCTTGGCGATGGTGGGGGCGTGATCACCCCTTCGATCTACCTGGGCAAGGCGGCAAACAACGCCGGTGACTTCCGCAGCGCCTACCACAATATGCTAGAAGCCGGTCTCGTCGACCAAAACGTCGCCGTTATGCTCAATCGAGAGAATGCGCTGTTCACTCTCGACTATGACGTGCAAGTGATAGAGCACGAGGATCGCGAGTGGCTGCCTGCACGCCCTGGCCTAATCACTGCCTTTTTCCTCACCGGCGTGGGCATCAATGATTCCCGGCACTGGGGAGACCGCGGCCTTATCCTCATACCAATCGGGCTCGCGGGCGACCTGTGGAACAAATTCAATCAGGATCGTTCGGCCAGTGTCACCGAAGTCATCATCAGCACCCGCGTCCTCGACAGCCAACAGATCGTGCACTCGAGTAACCGCGTGTATTACTTCGACGCGGACGATATCGCCCAATACCGTGGCCAAGGCCGTGTGTTTAACGTAGTCAGTGCGCGAGGGGACGAGTAATGGGAATTCACATGAGAGTGTGTGCGCTAGTACTCGGCCTAGCCACGCTGGCAGGCTGCGCTAGCAAGGAATATGACACGGGAATCGATCTGATCATTAGCACCAATCGTGCCGCCGCGAACAATCTCATCCGCATGGCAGGAAGCCAGATCAGCCCTAGCACCAACATCATTGTGGCTAGCTTCGCGGACATCAACGATCTAGGCCAGTCATCCACCTTCGGCCGAGTTGCCTCACAGCAACTTACCTCTCAACTCACTGCCGCGGGTTACTCGGTTGTGGAGATGTTGCTGCGCAACAGCGTCTACATCAGCGAGACTCAGGGGGCATTCTTGCTATCGCGAGAGGTCAATGACATCAGTGCGCAACACAATGCGCACCTAGTGTTGGCTGGCACCTATGCGGTGGGCGAGAGCAATGTCTTTGTGACGGCAAAACTGATTCGCACCTCTGACAGCGTGATCGTGGCATCTCACGACTATGCGCTACCCTACACGCGGGATATGCGCAGCCTCTTGCGCGACTATTGAGTCGCGCTCAATTCCCCACTGGCTCCAGAACTCTGACGAAATGGCTGAAGATCTCGTCATAGGTGGTAATGCCCACCTTGACCTGCGCCTCTGCATCCACATTCTGTGGGTTCGAGGCCGAATTGTCGTACACCGTCTCAGAGACTAGGCTAGAACCAGCTGGCAAGCGCATGCGCTCGCGAAGCTTGTAGTTCATTTGCCAATTGAAGTTGTAGTTCGCCACGTTGATCAGGCGTTTCTCGCTACCGTCTGGATAGCGCGCTGAGATACTCATGCTCTTGCCACGGGTGTGCGTCTGCGGCGCGAAACTCTCCACCAGCACCTCGTGCTCGAAAGGCTCTGTCTGCGCACGCTCCACGTGATTGTCCTCGCCTGGTGCAATGCTAAACCCGGTATTCAGGGTGATCACATTGCGCACCGCATACTCTGGCGCGGAATCCCGGAAGTACAGACCAATGCGCGTTGCGTCCACGGTATCTCTGCCACCGGTTACATAGCGCAGCTTGAAACTCAGGTCGCGGTCTTGGCGCAGCAGGAAACCAGAATCGGCGGCGAACGCCTCCTCCGTGCGCGGCGGCACATAGAGGCTGATAAACTCTGCGTTATCCGGATCGACCAGGCCCACCAGGTCTTTCTGATCGATACTGGGATCGACGGCAAAAACCAGCAGGCTATGCAGCACCGATTTATCGCCCACATTATAGGCTACGGCACTGATCCACTGATCCTTATCCAAGGCGAGATCGGCTCGCTTGATTTTGAAATCCACCATACCCGTCGCGGGAATGGTTTCAGCGGGAACATCGATGATCAGGTCCGGCTCGCCGAGTTTCCAACTATCGTCGACAGCGAGCTGTTCGGTCAGAGGGTCTGCATCGCCCTCGCGACGCGCGCCGCTATCGATCCAATGCACCAAGGTAATGAGCTCGTCATCGCTAATCTGATGCACATTGTCCCACTCCCCCTCGAGCATATCGATCTGCCCAGGTGGCATGCGGTGAGTCACCAACACCTCGCGGATCATGGGACTCCAACCCTGCACCATGCGGTGGCTAACCATCGCCCAAGGCGCTAGCCCATTCTCTATATGGCAGGTAGTACAGCGGCGCTTGAGAATGGGCACGATCTCGTCTTGATAGGATATCTGTCGGTCGGCGAAGCGGCTGCGGTATAGGTAATCGATTGCCGTTCCGCTAGGTGCGGGCAAGTCGGAGGCAAGCTCGAACTCGTCGCCCGCCAAGATCGCGATCAGGGCATTCTCGAGATAGGGGGTAGGCTGGGCTGAGTCGGCATCTGCGGTCGATACCTGACTGTCGAGCGGGCCCCTGTACAGCACATCGTGGGACTCCGGGTCGAGAATGAAGGCCTCGGCACTCGTCTCCACCTTGAGCGATCGTGCGACCACTTGGGCACTATCGAGTAGGACCGGCAACTCCACGCCAACACTCGCCAGCTCTTGAATCACTGACGCGCGTGTCTGCGTAGGATGCGGGTTTAATAATAAGACGACGACGCCCTGCTCACGATAACGCTCTTGCAGCGCTTGTAGCAGCGGCAGCGCCTGGCGCGAGCTCTCCTCCCCATTGCCTTGCACGAATAGCACTACAGCATCGGACTCGCCATAACGGCTAAGCTGATGAAAGACGCCATGCTGATCGAGCAGCGCAAAGTCGGTACTGCGCTGCGCAGCCGCGAGACTCGGCAATGCGGCGCATACTAATAGAAAAATTAATCCGAACAGGCCCGGTTTGCGGATAGAAATCTTCATAAACGGCTACAACTCATTGCGACTTAGAGCTCGCATTTAAGCATAGCGCTATCGAGGCCGCTGCCTCGAATCGCACTTTCGCTGACGAATTCTGAATCCAATCCCCGATTACTGCCAATCCCCTTGCTAAACGATGAAATTCACCAATTTACCGGGCACAAAGATCACTTTCTTGATTTTCAGGTCCGCTAGTTTCTCGGCAACACTGGGCTCCTCACGAGCGATGTTCTCGATGCTCGCCTTGTCGAGAGTCCGATCGATCTGGATCTCCGCGCGACGCTTGCCGTTGATATGCACCGTCATCGTGACAGTATCGGCCTCTAGCCAGTTCTCATCGACTTGCGGCCAAGCCTGGTAGGCCAATGTGTCGGTGTGGCCGAGGCGCTGCCACAGCTCCTCCGCTATGTGCGGCGCGAAGGGCGCTAATACCAGCACGAACTTCTCCGCGATAGGCTTCGGAATATGCGTCTGCTTCTTGGCGAGATTGACAAACTCCATCATCTTCGAGATCGAGGTATTGAAGCGTAAGTTCTCGATATCGTGAGTAACCTTATGCACCGTGATATTGATCTCGCGACGCAGCTCGTCGGTGGCCGCAGCCTCAGGCTCGTCGACGATAATGCTCGCGATGGCATCGGTATCGGCATCGATCAACAGCGACCATGCCCGATCCAAGAAGCCATACACCCCTTTAACCCCATTGGTCTGCCAAGGCTTCACGGCCTCCAGTGGCCCCATGAACATCTCATACAAGCGCAGCGAATCGGCGCCGTATTCCTCGATGACGTCATCGGGGTTCACGACATTGAGGCGTGATTTGGACATCTTCTCTTCGCGCGCGGTCAGGGGCGTGTCGCCACCCTTGACGAAAGGCTTGCCGTCGCGATACTCCACCTCTGTTGGGCCATAGAAGCGGCCGGCCTCGTCGCGATGACTTATGCCGAGAATCATGCCCTGATTGAAGAGCTTCTTAAAGGGCTCGCGCGTATGCACGAGTCCACAGTCGAACAGGACCTTGTGCCAGAAGCGCGCATACAGCAGATGCAAAACGGCGTGCTCCACGCCCCCTACGTAGAGATCCACCGGCCCCCAATACTGCTCGGCAGCGGGGTCGAAGGGCATCTTGTCGTTGCTAGGGTCCATATAGCGCAGGTAGTACCAGCACGAACCCGCCCATTGCGGCATCGTATTGGTCTCGCGCAGCAAGGACTCGCCGTCCAGCTCGACTTGCATCCATTGCTCGGCGCGCGCCAATGGCGGCTGACCATCCGCGGTCGGCTTATATTCTGACAACTCGGGCAGGGTGATCGGGAGATCCTGTACTGGCACAGCGTGAATCTCGCCAGTCTTAGGGTTGTGCATTATCGGGAAGGGCTCGCCCCAATAGCGCTGGCGCGAAAACAACCAGTCGCGCAATTTATAAGTGGTCTCGCCCTTGCCGACGCCTTTTTCTTCAAGCCAAGTGATCATCTTCACTTTGGCCTGGACGGTCGGCAAGCCGTCGAGGAACCCGGAGTTCATCGCGATGCCGTGCTCAGCATAGGCAGCTGTGTCGATATCTCCACCCGCGACAACTTGAGTGATTGGCAGACCGAAGGTCTTGGCGAACTCGTAATCGCGCTCATCGTGCCCCGGCACGGCCATAATCGCACCCGAGCCATAGTCGGCCTTCACATAGTCGGCGATCCATACGGGGACCGGCAGACCACTCGCAGGGTTGAGCGCATAGGCTCCGGTAAAGACCCCGGTCTTCTCCTTGGCGGCAGCGGTCTCACGGTCGAGATCGCTGATATTCTTCACTTTTTCAATATAGGCCCGCACCGTCGCAGCTTGTTCTGCACTGGTGATTTTTTCGACTAGAGGGTGCTCGGGGGCCAGCACGCAGAACGTGGCGCCGAACAAGGTATCCGGGCGGGTTGTGAACACCTCGAAGGTGCCATCGAAATCCTGCAATCTGAAGGTGACCTGCGCCCCAACCGACTTGCCGATCCATTGCCGCTGCATCTCAATAATGCCCGCTGGCCAGTCTAGTCCGTCTAAGTCGCTCAGCAGGCGTTCGGCATAGGCGGTAATCTTCAGCATCCATTGCCGCATCATGCGTCGCTCAACGAGGTCGCCGGTCTCTACGTAACGGCCGTCTTGCACCTCCTCATTGGCCAGCACCGTGCCCTGGGCTGGACACCAATTCACCGGCACCTCCGCCAAATAGGCTAAGTCTTGCTCGTACAATTTCAGGAAGATCCATTGCGTCCAGCGATAGTAATCGACCTTGCTGGTGTCGATCTCGCGCTGCCAATCATAGGAGAGGCCTAAACGCTTAATCTGGCCGCGGAAATTCTTAATATTCTCTTGGGTAATCAAGGCAGGGTGGCGGCCCTCGCGAATGGCGGCGCGCTCGGCGGGCAGACCAAAGGCATCCCAGCCCATCGGATGGAGCACGTTGAAGCCATTCATGCGCTTGTAGCGCGCAATGATGTCCGTCGCGGTATAACCCTCTGGATGCCCCACGTGCAGCCCCGAACCCGAAGGGTAAGGGAACATGTCCAGGACATAGTACTTCGGCTTTGTGAAGTCTGCGTTGGAGACACTGAAGGTATTGTGCTCATCCCAGAATTGCTGCCATTTCGGCTCGATGGCCGAGGGGCTGTATTTCTTGCTCATGCTTATTTGCCGTAGTTCGCGGATACGCGATCGTTGGGAATAATCCCTTGCTAGTGAAGAAAATTTGGACAGGGAGAATAAACCACCTCCCTATTGATTACAATTTGCGTGACGCGCCGATGTGGCGCATTTAATAAGGTTTATAGCAGGACTACCCCCAATTGCGAAATATTTGTGGCTCCGCCTTTGAAAACAGATCAACTAGGCCTAATATAGAAAACGACGAGACATCAAGATGTGCGGAGCAGACCACACTCAACGTCTTCTACAACAGAGCTGAACCGTGACAAGATCACTGCTTGCTTTAACCGCCTTACTACTTAGCTTCACCTTTACCGCGAGTGAAGTGCCGGCATCGCATGTTGTAAAATCCAACTCCCTGTCCCATTCCCAGCTCTTAGTTGAAACCTTTTATACCGCCCAACAGCAAACCGAGAAACACTTCCTCCCAGTCGATGAATTGCGGCTCACGCTCGCTCGCGCCGACTACTTGGCGGTGCCCCTGTTTACACCCCCCCGCGGCGCAGTCGCTAGCGATCACAATATTCGCGGCCCTCCCTCTATCCACGCCTAAGCTCTAACACGCACTTTAGAAATCAGACGCTGCCTGCATCTTGTGATGCGCATCGCGGCGCTGTCGACTTCTATAAGCGCGTGTCGCGTTTTCTTACTTAGCGTCTATATTCGATTTAGAGGATTCATCATGCGTCAAATTAATTTATTCCCAGTAAGCAGTATCGCCCACCTTGTGCGCCCCGACGAGTTTCATGAGCTTAGCCCGCTATCATCGGCCCTAGAGTTCTTTACTGATTTCAAGAAACACGTGCCCCTTACTATAGACGGGTCCACTCTCGCCGAGTCCGTTGAGACTCTGATGTGCCAAGCCCATGTAAAGCTCAAGCTCGTTGTCGATAGTGAGGGCGAATTCATCGGGACAATAAGCCTCGATGATCTCGATGAACAACACTTCATGGCGAGGGTGGCGCTGGGCTTTGCACACGGCGAAATACTGGTCAAAGACTTGATGCGACCCAAGGCCGAGATCATGGCCCTGAGCCTCACCGATCTGGAATCGGCCACTATCAACGATGTGATCAAAACATTGCAGCAGAAGGGTCAGCAACACTGCCTCGTGGTGGATCAAAGCAGCACACAGATTCGCGGTTTAATTTCGGCGAGCGATGTAGCACGGCGCCTGCGCATCCCAATCCGCATCGAGCGAGTGCCTACCTTCGTTGACATCTTCAGCTCGATTAGACGACCCGCTGCGTAATTCTCATATCAACTCCAGCAGGTCTTTTTCCGGGAGCAAGTGTTCTTGCTCCCGGCTTTTTTTATCACTTTGAAGACAGGGCTAAGTAGTGCGCACAGAGAGTGGGGAGTTGTGGCACCTTGTCAAACTCCATGGGCTGTCCACGCGGGCCAGGATCGACCGGGTTGAGAAACATCACCAGGCGTCGCAACTCGATAGTGTCTAGCCCCCAGTCTTGCCCTGAAGGTGACACCTCTTGTCCGTATAAACTAAAGAAGCGTACGGGCTGCCAAAGCACTTCGGAGTTAGATGTTATCTGGCCTGTGCTTATAAAAAGATTGAGGTCTGGAAGAATGCGACACTGAAAAACTCTGCCTCGATCATCGACGTTGACGTAGGTGAAGTTACGCAGATACTTCCATGTACCCACCAAGCCAGCTTCCGGGCTCTGTGCGCTCGCCGGCAACGCTAGTACTGCAAGCAATAGTGCTAACGAGCGAACTCGTCCTTTTAGATGATCTCTCATGCCTTGTTTCCTCTTGTGCCTAAATTACTCAAATGCAGACCCTTGCGTCGAGATCGCCTCTGTACGGCCTATGTCACGACGCTCCTCGCCAGAGCGACAAATCATAACCTGCGTTAGACTTGCTAGGGTAGTTCCGCTACTCTGATAAACCTTCGTCCGGACATCGCGCCGAAGGATGTATTGAACCATGGACGCGTTCAATCCTACCATTGACTCAACCACGCTGCGCATTGGGCACACACACAGCGAAACGGTGGGGTCATCAGTTGCCTAGGCCGACAACTTTAATGAAAAAAAATTACAATAATCTAATCGATTTCATGGACTTACTCCTTGATGCCATCTGTGTCGTCAATCCCGAAGGCCGTCTTTTATTCATCAGCGCGGCCAGCGAACAAATGTTTGGCTACACCCCCGAAGAATTGGTAGGCAAGCCCATATTTGACCTCGTCCATCCCGACGACCGAGATCGCTCTATCGCCGTGTCGAAACGCGTGAATGCCGGCGAAGAGATAGTGGGCTTCGAGAATCGCTACCTGCACAAGGACGGGCGTACCATACACGTGCGCTGGACAGCTCGGTGGTCGGAAGAGCAACAAATTCGCGTGGCAGTCGCACACGATATCAGTGAGCGCATCCGGGCGGAGTCCTTGCAGAGAGCGCTATACGCGATCTCGGAAACATCACACCAAGCAGACGACCTCGACAGCCTCTTCCCCTTGATCCATCGCATCATCGGAGAATTACTCCCCGCCAAGAATTTCTTCGTAGCACTTTATGACAGGCATAAAGACGAGCTGAGCTTTCCCTATTACGTCGACGAATTCGATACCTCCCCCTCACCGCGGCCCCTAGACAGTGGCACGCTCAGTGCGGAGGTGATTCGTACGGGGCAGGCGCTTCTTCTCACGCCGAATTCGAACAAGTCGATGCACTTGAAACACGCTCAGGTCGTTGGGACAGAGTCCTTGGACTGGCTAGGCGTGCCATTGCACTCGGGCAAGAGGACTTTTGGTGCTTTGGTGGTCCAGTCTTATGGCGGAAATGCTCGCTTTACGGATCAAGATCAAGAGTTGCTCCAGTTCGTTTCCGATCAGGTAGCCTCGGCGATCATTCGCACCCAGCTGCACGAGCGTTTAATCCATGCCGCAGGTCATGACTCCCTTACAGGCCTCGCCAATCGAGGCCTGTTCCAAGACCGCTTGCAGAGAGTCATTGCTCGGGTGCGACGCAACCCAGGCCGCTTCGCTCTTTTGTATTTGGATCTCGATAAATTCAAAGGAATCAATGACCTATATGGACACACCGTAGGCGACAAGCTACTCGTCGAGGTTGCCAAACGCCTGCAGGGCTGTATTCGTGAATCCGATACCGTGGCCCGCATCGGGGGCGATGAATTCGTCCTTCTACTGACTAATATCGTCAATCCTCACGACGCGAAGAATGTTGCAGCGAAGATTCGACAGGTGCTCAATAAGGCATTCAAGCTGGGCGATAGAAACCTCCTTATTGCCCCCAGTATCGGCATCGCCGTTTATCCCGAGAATGGCGAAAGCGCAGAAGCACTGCTGCATTTCGCCGACGATGCGATGTATCAGAGCAAGCGCACCGCCGGCTAGGTCGGATGTCGGCGCGCCAAGTAGTCTTCCAACTGCGCCTTCTGATCCGCACTAAAGAGCAGGCCGAGCTTAGTGCGACGCCACAGAATATCATCGGCCTCCTCGGCCCATTCACTCGAGCAGAGATAGTCGACTTCCCGCGCACTTAAGCCGTGCCCGAAGTCTTGTCCTAGGTCCCCTAGCCCCTTGGTTGCGGCCAAGATCTGATAACTCAGCGTGCCATAACTCCCGACCCAACGCTGTCGAATCGAAGCGGGTAACCACGGCGCCGCCAATGCGATCGCCGCGGACAACTTAGCCTGGGACTCGAAGTCTCCACCTGGCAGTGTGGCGTGCTCCGTCCAATCACCCTTCATATGGCTAAATATCTCACGCAACTTCTCTGAGGCACTCTCTGCTAGGCGTCTATAAGTCGTGATCTTACCTCCATAGATTGTGAGCAATGGAGCACCTGTCGTATCGAGCGCTATCGTGTAGTCTCTGGATACCTCCGACGCGCTTTCCTCCTCATCCGACATCAATGGGCGAACACCTGCGAAGACGTGTAGCACGTCGTCTTTCGTAATCTTCGTCTTAAAATATTCATTCGTGACCTCGACGAGATAGTCGATCTCCCAGGCGGAGATCTTGGCACTAGCGGGGTCGCCAAGCAGGTCCTCCTCTGTAGTCCCTATCAGCGTAAAGTCTTGTTCATAAGGGATTACGAATACCACGCGGCCATCGCTGTTCTGCAGTAGGAAGGCCTCTGGCGAGGCGAACATGCGCGGCACCACGATATGACAGCCCTTCACCAGACGAATATGCTCGTGTTTCTTCTGCGGCAAAACCGCGTTGGAGAATATCTCGACCCAGGGTCCGGCTGCATTGACCAGTGCCCTAGCGCGGAGCGTCTCGACTAGCCCTGTCCGAGTGTCCATTAGGCTTACTCGCCAGCCCCCCTGCTCTTCGCTTGCCTCAACGCATTTCTTGCGCACGAGTATCTGCGCGCCGTGTTGCTCGGCCTGCTTTGCCACCATGACTACTAGGCGCGCATCGTCGACCCAGGCATCTGAATACTCGAAGCCATTGCGCAGGCTGGCAACCAGTGGGCTATCGGGCCCAAAGCGCAGGCTTCGTGAGGCAGGCAATGTTATACGTTTACTTAGGAAATCATACAGATAGAGCCCGGCGCGGATCATCCAGCGGGGGCGCAGATGTGGGCGATGCGGTAGCTGAAAACGCAGTGGCGTAATGATATGAGGCGCATTGCGCAGCAAGACTTCGCGCTCGGCAAGGGCTTTACGCACCAAGCTAAATTCGTATTGCTCTAGGTAGCGTAACCCACCATGAATCAACTTGGTGCTCGCCGAAGAGGTGGCCGAGGCTAAGTCGTTGCTCTCGCAAAGCACTACGTCTAAACCCCGTCCTGCCGCGTCCGCCGCGATTCCGACGCCGTTGATCCCGCCGCCAATGACGAGCAGGTCATAAATTTTAGAGTTTTCGGTCATAGACATCTTAGCCCTGCTGCACCTGAGATCGCATGCTATCAGCATGCGTGTGGATCATGAAACAGTCCTATAGTACGCTGTGATTGACGCGTTAGCCCACAAAGATCCGGACAGCTTAGATGACTGACTATATTCTCGCACTCGATCAAGGTACTACCAGCAGTCGTGCCATTATCTTCGCTGCCGATGGGCAGCGCATCAGCGCTGGTCAAGAAGAGTTCCCACAGCATTTCCCACAAGACGGCTGGGTGGAACACGACCCCGAAGACTTATGGGGAAGCACTCTGCGCAGCGCCCAGCATGCCCTCGCTGAGTCCGGCTTGCAGGCCAAGCAAATACGCGCAATAGGCATTAGCAACCAACGCGAAACCACCCTGATCTGGAACCGCAAGAGTGGCAAACCCTTGTATCGGGCGATCGTCTGGCAGGATCGTCGCACCAGTGCCTATTGCCAAGCCCTGAGCCAGAAACTGCAACGGCAGGACGCAACCAGTTTGATACAAGAGCGCACCGGATTGCTGCTCGACCCGTATTTCTCTGCGAGTAAGATCCGCTGGATCCTCGATCACGTTGATGGCGCGCAAGAGGCCGCCGAGCGCGGTGAGTTGGCGTTCGGCACCGTCGATACCTATCTACTGTGGCGACTCACTGGCGGTCGAAGCCATTTTACCGATGCAACCAATGCCTCACGCACTCTCCTGTTCAATATTCACACCCAGCGTTGGGATGACGAGCTGTTGAAACTGTTTAATGTGCCACCCGCCCTGTTACCCGAGGTACTCGATAGCGCAGCAGAATTCGGCGCAAGCGATGCGAGCATACTCGGCGCATCGATCCCCATTACGGGCATCGCTGGCGACCAGCAGGCGGCCGCGTTCGGACAGTGTTGTTTCGAGCCAGGCATGGCCAAGAGTACTTATGGAACAGGCTGCTTCCTCCTCCTCAACACGGGCGACAAGGCGCTGCAGTCGGAGAATCGCCTTCTTACCACCGTCGCCTACCGCCTTAACGGCAAGGTCACCTATGCGCTAGAGGGCAGCATCTTCATGGCCGGCGCTACGATGCAGTGGCTCCGCGATGGTTTGAAGCTATTCAAGGACGCCGCAGAGACAGAAGCGCTAGCACGGCAGGCCGACAAGAATATGCATGTACTCATGGTGCCCGCATTCACCGGCCTAGGCGCGCCCTATTGGGACGCCGACGCTCGCGGCGCAATCTTTGGCCTAACCCGCGACACGGGCATTAAAGAATTAGTAACGGCGGCACTTTTATCGGTCTGCTACCAGACTCGTGACCTGCAAAAGGCCATGGAGGCGGATGGCGAACGTCCTGATACTCTGCGCGTTGACGGCGGCATGGCTCGCAACGATTTCGTATTACAGAACCTCGCCGATCTCTTGGGCTGTCGCGTCGATCGGCCGCGCGTCACCGAGACGACAGCACTCGGCGTTGCGTGGCTCGCTGGGTTGCAGTGTGGTCTCTACGATTCACTGGAACGCATCGCGGAGCATTGGCAACTCGAGAAATCCTTCTCACCACAGAAAGACAAGGCCTGGCGCGACGAACGCTATCTGCTCTGGCAGGATGCGGTGAGCCGCACGCGCAGCACTCACTCTTAAGCAGTCGCAACCCAAACTTAACCCGACCCTATACGAGCACCCCAGCCCTATGCGAGTTCACCTCATTCGTCACGGACAGACTAATTGGAATAAAGAGAAACGCGTACAAGGCCACGCCGAGTCAACTCTTACTCTCGAAGGCAAACAGCAAGCAGCGGCACTCGCTCCTGCGTTAAAGCCTTATAACATCGCCAAGGTCTATTGCAGCACTAGCATCCGCACACGGGAAACCGCCGCCATTGTTTTTCCAGAGCCCGGCCCTAGCATCGAGTATTGTGATGAACTGCGGGAGATCTTCCTCGGCCCTTGGGAGGGCCTACTGCAAAGCGAGATACGCGAACTCTATCCCGAGAATTTCGCGCACTTCTGGGATGCCCCGGAGCGCTTCGAACAAGAGGGTGCAGAGCTGTTCGACGCCGTGCAGCAACGTGGCCTTATGCAGCTGAAGCGGATATTATCAGCGCATGCGACAGAGGACGTAGCGATTGTTAGCCACGGCGTACTCATCAAGTCGATACTATGCGCGCTAGAGGGGCGCCCCATGGCCAAACTATGGGAGCCGCCGATCATGCACAACTGTGCACACAGTATCGTGACTTGCGAATCCCCCGGGGCCACACCTCGCATCATTCAGTTCGCGGGCCTAGCGAGCGCCACCTAGCAGCGGGTCCATTTACTGCACCGACACTTAATAACAAGGAAAACCATCATGAATACTGTACCCGAATCGCAAGACAGCGCTAGCCCAATGGCGCGCAAAGTCGTGACCGCTCTCGCAATCATCTCCCTTGTAGTAGGACTCGGACTGGGGGCCTACGGTTTATTCGCTGCCATTGGCGTTTGGATGGGAATGTGGGACTTTCGTACCGGTTTTAATATGCTGCGCGCTGTCAACAACAACGCGGATTGGGCTGCATGGGTCGGTTTGATTGTTACCATTGGGGTATTTTTTGGTGCTAGACGCCTTGCTATGCCTAACACCCAGCGCCTCACCGCCTTCGCGGCAGCAGGCACTATCGTTGCGGCATTGGTGTATTTTGTACCGCAAACCTATAGCCCCGCTGCAGGAACGCCCGCAATACACGACATCACTACAGACACGGTCAACCCACCCGAGTACATCGCGATTGCGCCACTGCGCGCGGATGCTCCGAACAATATGGTCTACGGTGAACAAGCTAATTGGGATAAGGCGCGCATGAGCGCGGCGCAACAAGAGGCCTACCCAGACATCGTCCCACAGGAGTTCTCAGAATCTAAAGACGTAGTCTTCGCACGCGCCCTCGCGGCAGCCAATGCTATGGGCTGGGAAATCGTCGACCAGAACCTAGCCACTGGCCGCATCGAGGCGACGGACACAACCTTTTGGTTCCGCTTCAAAGACGACGTCGTGATCGTGGTCACACCTACAGCCCAAGGCTCTGTCCTCAACGCTCGCTCCCTGTCCCGAGTAGGCACCAGCGACGTAGGCAAGAACGCGGCACGCCTACGCGAGTTCTTCGCACAACTGCGCTGATCCTATTCGACGAAGCTTCGTAGGTCGCATTGGCTGTCCGGAAGAGAATTTCCGGACACGCCAAAATGCGCACGTCGAGCCTGCACAAGGACGTGAGTCTTTTGGCGTCTCCAGCAATTTCCGTCCCGCCGTTCGGCTCGAAAACGGAGTGTTCTAGCTAATTCGATACCATGCGAAGTTGTTAGCCAAATTTACACTGAGCAGTATTCTCGCGCTGCGCGCCCCGATTTGCCTGTGTTATGCTTGCGGCCGATAATTCGCAGCAAGAGACAAGAACGTGCAAAGAAGCAAACACCTAATCGCCTTTTGCGCTATAGCGCTAACGGTTTTACTGCTCTCCCAGCTAGGCAGCTTCGTGGTCAACTCGAGCATACCCCTAGGCGATACCGTGCAGTGGAATTCATTCATCTACTTCACCCACATTCGCAATCTGGGCGGCGTATTTGGCATGTTACAGGGACACGGTTGGATATTCGGCCTTTTCAGTGTCGCACTGATTAGCGGACTCATTGTGTATCTGCTCAAAGGCAAAGACGTACAAGCCTACGAATTTTATTGCTTCGGTTTCATTGCGGGTGGCGGGCTTAGTAATATTTTGGATCGCCTAATTTACGGCAGCGTAGTGGACTTCATCAACGTTCAAGGCATTCCCTACTGGCATTATATTTTCAACACTGCCGACGTCATGGTGCACGTAGGCCTTTGGCCGATGCTGTACTTCAGCCTCTTCAGGTCGAACACTGCGCCCAGCCCAAGCTAGGCGCCGCGATAGACTGCATTCGCCGCTTGCAACGCTAGGCCACGCTCGACAGCGAAGCCCTGTTCCACTAATACCGCCTCCAGCGCCCCTAGGCAAAGCAATACATTCCTCTGGCTGGCCCCAAAACCCATTAGTCCCACGCGCCAGATTTTGCCCGCCAAGCTACCGAGCCCTGACCCAATCTCTAGACCGTACTGGTCCAGCAAAGCCGTGCGCACGGCAGCCTCATCGATGCCCTCGGGCACGCCGACCGCATTGAGCTGCGGGAGTCGCGCGAGTGGAGCAACGATCAGACTGAGTCCCATTGCCTCTATGCCCGCCGCAAAGGCCCTGTGTTGCATCGCGTGACGCTGCCAAGCCTCGGACAGCCCTTCTTCCTGCAAGCACACCAAGGCCTCGTGAAGGCCGTAGAGAGGGTTGATGGGCGCCGTATGGTGATAGCTACGCCGCGTACTGCCACCCCAATAATCCATGATGAGGTTCATGTCTAGAAACCAGCTCTGCACCTTGCTCTTGCGTGAGCGAATGACTTCCACCGCACGGGGGCTAAAACTCACGGGAGAGAGCCCCGGGATACAAGACAGGCATTTCTGCGAGCCGGAGTAGATCGCATCGATACCCCAGGCATCTACTTCGAGCGGCACGCCACCTAGAGAGGTCACTGCGTCGACCACCACCAATACCCCATACCGATGCCCAAGCGCCGCGAGGCGCTCGGCGTCACTAAGTACTCCGGTGGACGTCTCCGCGTGCACAAAGGCGAGTAGCTTGGCGTCTGGGTTGGCTTTGAGCGCCTCTTCGACCTTGCCCAAATCCACCGCCGTGCCCCACTCGTCCATCACCATGACGGGCATGGCCCCACAGCGCTCGACATTCTCCTTCATCCGGCCGCCGAACGCGCCATTTTGGCAGACTATAGCCTTGTCACCGCGCTCAAGCAGATTCACAAACACCGCCTCCATTCCAGCCGAACCTGGCGCTGAGACTGGCAGTGTCAATTCGTTCTCGGTCTTGAAGGCGTATTGCAGCAGTGACTTGATCTCATCCATCAGGCGGATGAATTCGGGATCGAGATGTCCGATGGTAGGGCGCGATAGGGCTTCTAGAATACGAGGATTCACATCGGATGGGCCTGGACCCATGAGCGTTCTAACGGGGGGGTGGAAAGAGCTAGGCATGGCGTTCTCCCAGAAACGAAAAAGCCGAGTAGAACCCGGCTTTTTCACTATTGAATATCTCTAAGCAATTACTCGTCAGCAGCATCGAGACCTGAGTTAGGACGATCTACCAACTCGACATAGGCCATTGGCGCATTGTCGCCAGCACGCATGCCGCACTTCAGGATGCGAATATAGCCGCCTGGACGCTCTGTGTAGCGTGGGCCAAGATCGGTGAAGAGCTTGCCGACGGTCGCCTTATCACGTGTGCGGTTGAATGCCAGACGGCGGTTTGCCACGCTGTCATTCTTCGCCAGAGTGATCAAGGGCTCCGCAACCATGCGCAGCTCTTTCGCTTTGATCAGAGTAGTTTTGATGATTTCGTGCTCAACCAGAGAAACAGTCATGCTGCGCAGCATAGCTTTGCGGTGTGAGCTGTTACGGCTGAGTTGACGTCCACTTTTACGATGACGCATATCTTCTAATTCCTATACTTACCTTAGCACCCAATGGCACTCGGTCACGCTATGTTAAAAATCTACCGGGCCCAGGGTAGAGCCTCAAACCAATCCGCCCTTTGCCTAGCCTCGGTCGTCCGAGCGCAGGCTTGAGGGTGGCCAATTCTCTAGACGCAGCCCCAGAGACAAGCCGCGAGTCGCGAGCACGTCTTTGATTTCGGTCAGTGATTTCTTGCCCAGATTTGGTGTCTTGAGCAGTTCTACTTCGGTACGCTGAATCAGGTCGCCGATGTAGTAAATGTCCTCTGCCTTCAAGCAATTGGCAGAGCGAACGGTCAATTCTAAGTCGTCCACTGGACGCAACAGAATTGGATCGATCTCGTCCTCTGGCTCTTCCGGCTCGCTAGCCACTTGGCTCTGCAGATCTACAAACACTGCCAGCTGATGCTGCAGGATTGTGGCTGCGCGACGAATCGCCTCTTCAGGATCGATAGTGCCATTAGTGCGCAGATCGATTATCAATTTATCCAAGTCCGTACGCTGCTCAACACGTGTGCTCTCTACTGAGTAAGCAACAGTTGTGACAGGCGTGTAGGATGCGTCGAGGAACAGACGGCCAACAGCACGTGTTTCGTCATCGTTAGAGACGCGTGTATCTGCTGGTGAATAACCGCGGCCTTTACGCACAGTCATGCGCATATTCAGCTCGCCAGTGTCGTTCAAGTTCGCGATCACGTGGTCTGGGTTAACGATTTCGATATCGTGGCCGGCAGTGATATTCCCTGCGGTTACGACACCAGAACCTTTCGCGCTCAACGTAATTACCGCTTCTTCCTGGCCGTTTAGAATGATCGCAACGCCCTTCAGATTCAACAGAATTTCGATTACGTCTTCCTGAACACCTTCGATGGTGCTGTACTCATGCACAACGCCGTCGATTTCAACTTCTTCGATTGCCGCGCCTGGCATGGACGAAAGTAAAATTCTTCTAAGCGCATTTCCTAACGTATGACCGAAACCCCTTTCTAAAGGCTCCAGAACCACCTTTGAGTGGCACTTGTCATACTCTTCAACCTTTATCAGTTGCGGTGTCAAAAAATCCGACAATGAAATCTGCATGGAATCACCCTTCACACTTAGTCAGTTTACTACTTGGAGTAAAGCTCAACTATCAAGTTTTCGTTAATGTCAGGAGACAAGTCAGCACGGTCAGGCTTGCGACTAAACTGGCCTTCAAGTTTCTCGCTGTTGACGCTGATCCAATCTATTGGACTACGCTGTCCGGCCAAATCCAATGCAGCCTTGATACGTAGTTGTTCTTTCGCCTTAGAGCGAACAGAGACGACATCACCGGGTGATACTTTATACGAAGGAACGTTAATAACTTCGCCGTTCACAAGAATCGACTTGTGAGCTACTAATTGACGTGATTCAGCACGGGTAGACCCGAAACCTATACGGTAAACCACGTTGTCCAAACGTGATTCGAGCAACTGGAGAAGGTTCTCACCAGTGGCGCCTTTAAGACGCGCTGCTTCTTTGTAGTAACCTGCGAATTGCTTCTCAAGAACGCCGTACATTCTGCGTACTTTCTGCTTTTCACGCAGCTGAACACCGTAGTCGGACAAACGACCGCGACGCAGACCGTGCTGGCCTGGAGCGTTCTCAACTTTACACTTACTGTCTAAAGGACGAACGCCGCTCTTCAAGAACAGATCTGTTCCTTCGCGTCGTGCCAGTTTACATTTCGGGCCTAAATAACGGGCCATATACTGTCTCCTATGTTCTTATCTATTGGAGATAAGCCACTAAAATTCATGAGTCCTAACAAAGTGATGCGAAACGGACTTGCAGGATTACACTCGTCGCTTCTTGGGTGGACGACAGCCGTTATGGGGCATAGGCGTTACGTCAGTTATATTGCTTACTTTCAAACCGCAGCCGTTCAAGGCGCGTACAGCAGACTCGCGGCCAGGTCCTGGACCGTTTACTTTTACATCCAAATTCTTCAGGCCATATAACTCGATGGCAGCTTTACCGGCACGCTCTGCAGCAACCTGTGCGGCGAATGGCGTACTCTTACGTGAGCCACGGAAGCCCGAGCCACCAGAAGTCGCCCAACTCAGCGCATTGCCCTGACGATCGGTAATCGTAACGATGGTGTTGTTAAACGAAGCGTGAATGAACGCAATACCGTCCACGACGGCCTTGCGGGCCTTCTTCTTCGTTGTCTTCGCTGCTGCTGGCTTTGCCATAAATTATTCCTGATTCAAATTGACTGCGTCTTAAGCTCTATCAGACACCGGACCGCTTTATTGATCCCGCCCGAAGGCTTGCCGCCTAAGGTTTACAAACGACTATTTGCGAATTGGCTTACGCGGACCTTTGCGCGTTCGCGCATTAGTCTTAGTACGCTGGCCACGCACTGGCAGCGAACGACGGTGACGAATGCCTCGGAAACAGCCCAAGTCCATCAAACGCTTGATTGCCATAGATAATTCGCGGCGAAGATCACCCTCAACGGTGAACTTGGCGACTTCTGTACGCACGGCGTCCAGCTGCTCATTGCTAAGCTCACTTGTCTTAGTATGCGGAGCAATACCAGTACTCACGCATATCGCCTTTGCCCTGGTTGCACCGATTCCGAAGACGTAGCCAAGGGAAATCACAATATGCTTATTATCCGGTATGTTGACACCTGCAATACGTGCCATATTTTTACTCCACTTTAAATATTACGTACATGCCCAGAGTATTCCGGGCCAAAATTACGGGGGGCAAAGGATATACTCTGACCTCGAAAAAATCAACCAGACTGATTAGCCTTGGCGTTGCTTATGACGTGGCTCGGCGGAGCAGATCACTCTAACTACGCCATTGCGCTTAATCACTTTGCATTTACGACAGACTTTCTTAACTGATGCTCTAACTTTCACGTTCACTCTCCCAACATTCGTAAGGTCTAGATTCTCCCAGGGAAACTTCCCCCGTGGGCAGTCCGAATTTACAAGCCTCCGCGGCCGAAACTACCCAGGTTTGATTTTTTCATCAGCGAGTCATACTGATGAGACATCAAATGAGATTGCACCTGAGACATAAAATCCATGCTGACAACAACGACAATCAAAAGCGCTGTTCCACCCAGGTTGAAAGGCACGTTCGCCATCATCTGGAAGAAGTTAGGAAGCAGACACACCAACGTGATGTAGACCGCACCGAACATCGTCAATCGCGTTAGCACGAGATCAATATACTTTGCCGTTTGTTCACCGGGACGGATCCCTGGAATAAACGCACCCGAGCGCTTCAAATTCTCAGCAACATCTTTCGGGTTAAACACCAGGGCCGTGTAGAAGAAACAGAAGAACACGATCATGGCACTAAAAATAATGATATATAGCGGTTGGCCCGGTCCGATCATCAGAGCCAGATCTTGCAACCACTCAGCCCCTTCGGACTGGCCGAACCACTGCCCTAAAGAGGCAGGGAACAGCAGGATACTACTGGCGAAGATAGCGGGAATAACACCGGCCATGTTCACCTTAAGAGGTAGGTGGCTAGACTGTGCCGCAAACATCTTGCGCCCTTGTTGACGTTTCGCGTAGTTCACCGTGATACGCCTCTGACCGCGCTCTATGAACACGATGGCCGCGATAACGACTACGGCGATAATCGCCACCACGAACAGTAACAGGCCGCTGATCTGGCCTTCATAAGCCTGTGTCAGCGAATTACCGATCGCGCCTGGTAAGCCGGCAACGATACCCGCGAAGATCAGCATCGAGATGCCATTACCTACGCCACGCTCCGTAATCTGCTCACCCAACCACATCATAAACATCGCGCCAGTGACCAAAGAGATCACCGCGGTCAGAGTAAAGGCGATGCCTGGGTTATAGGCCATCGGTGCAAGCAGACCGACCGTCATACCAGTGCCCTGAACCGTTGCCAACACCAGTGCGCCATAACGCGTGTACTGAGTGATCTTGCGACGGCCGGACTCGCCTTCTTTCTTTAGCTGCTCTAGCTGGGGGCTCACTGCCGTGAGTAGCTGCATGATAATCGAGGACGAGATATAAGGCATAATGCCCAGCGCCACGATACTCATGCGCTCTAGCGCACCACCGGAGAACATATTAAACAGACCCAAAAACGTGCCTTCGTTCTGTTGGAACAGGTTCGTCAATTGGTTCGGATCGATGCCGGGAACCGGAATATGCGTCCCTATACGATAGACGATGAGTGCCACTAGCAAAAACAACAGGCGAGCCTTGAGCTCGCCCAGACCGGCACCGATCTTCTCGGGATTTATATTAGGTTTTGTCGCCATCGCGGTTTACCTAGTCCTTTTTTTCAGCTTTCTTAAGTTTCTTGCCATTCTTACCGACGTTATGGACAACCACTTCCTCGATGACCTTGCCGCCAGCCGCTTCAATCGCAGTTCGAGCACCAGCACTTACGCGCAGGCCCTTAACTGTTATTGGCTTGCTCACGTCACCAGATAGCATCACCTTCACGCGACGAATCACGCTGGTGATCAGGCCGGCATCGCGCAACGCGGCGAGATCGATGATCTCTGCAGTCATTCCAGTCAGTTCGCTCGTACGTACTTCCGCAGTGATGCGGCCAACGCGTGAGGAGAAACCAAACTTAGGTAGACGACGCTGCAAAGGCATCTGACCGCCTTCGAAACCGGGACGTACTGTGCCGCCACTGCGTGACTTCTGACCTTTGTGACCAGTACCACAAGTCTTACCTAGACCGCTGCCGATACCGCGGCCAACGCGACGACGCGGCTTAGTGCTACCTGGTGCTGGGCTCAATGTATTCAAATGCATGACTTACTCCTCGCCTTCCACAGACAACATATAGCGAATCTTAGTGATGAGGCCGCGATTAGACGGCGTATCAAGCACTTCGACGCTCTGATGCATACGACGCAGACCTAGACCTATAAGGCACTGACGATGTCTTTCCATCGTGCCGATTTGGCTGCGAACCAGAGTGATCTTTACAGTTTTTGTAGCCATATCTGCTAACCCAATATTTCTTCGAGAGTTTTACCGCGCTTCGCAGCAATGCTTTCCGGCGCGCGCATATTTTTCAGCCCTTTGAACGTTGCATGTACAACGTTGACCGGGTTGGTAGAGCCATAGCACTTCGCCAATACGTTCTGAACGCCGGCGAGCTCCATGATGGCGCGCATCGCACCACCGGCAATTACGCCAGTACCTTCAGATGCAGGCTGCATGTAAATCTTTGACGCCCCGTGACGCGCCTTGATTGGGTACTCGAGAGTATGGCCATCAAGAGACACAGAGATCATATTGCGACGCGCCGCTTCCATAGCCTTCTGGATAGCCAGAGGCACTTCGCGAGCCTTGCCACGACCGAAACCAACGCGGCCATTGCCATCGCCTACAGCTGTCAGCGCTGTAAAACTGAAGATGCGTCCACCCTTCACTACCTTGGCAACGCGGTTTACTTGGATCAACTTCTCCTGCAAACCTTCTTCGTTCTTTTTAGCGTCATCTTTATATGCCATATCTCATTCAACCCTTAAAATTCCAAACCGCCTTCACGTGCGGCATCGGCCAGTGCCTTAACTCGGCCATGGTAATTATATCCAGCGCGGTCAAAAGCAACCTTGCTGACACCCGCAGCCTTCGCACGCTCTGCAATCATGGCGCCAATCTTAGTAGCGGCCTCAACATTGCCTGTGGCAGTCCCACGTAGGGACTTATCCAGGGTAGAAGCGCTTGCCAAAATTAGCGCACCTTCTGCAGAAATAATTTGCGCGTAGATGTGACGCGGAGTGCGGTAAACACACAGACGGTTCACATTCAGCTGACTGATCTTTGCTCTAGTCCTTCGCGCACGACGGAGTCGTGCTTGCTTCTTTACGTTCATAGTCTCAAGCCTTATTTCTTCTTAGCTTCTTTCCTGTAAACATGCTCATCGAGATAACGAATGCCTTTGCCTTTATAGGGCTCTGGTGGTCGGAACTCGCGTATTTTGGCTGCAACTTCGCCTACTAACTGCTTGTCTGCACCGGAAATCACAATCTCGGTAGGAGTTGGGGTTTCCGCAGTAACGCCTTTAGGTACATCGAAATCGATCGGGTGAGAATACCCAACCAATATATTCAGTATATTGCCCTGTGCCTTAGCGCGATAACCAACGCCTTGGAGTTGCAATTTCTTCTGAAAACCTTCGCTGACACCTGTCACCATATTGTTGATGAGTGCGCGGAATGTACCCGAAAGCGCAATCGCTTGTCGGGATGCATTCTTAGCAGTAACGCGCAAGGTATCACCCTCTTTGCTAACCTCAATGGCATCATGCAACGCCATCTCGAGATTGCCTTTGCTGCCTTTAACGGAGATCTGAGTTGCCGAAAACTTGGCCTCTACTCCCTTCGGCAATTGAACCGGGTTATTTGCTACTCTGGACATATTCGTGCTCTATTTAACTGAATTACAGACTATTTAGAATACCGTACACAAAACTTCGCCACCCAAGCCTTCGGCACGCGCCTGCTTGTCGGTCATCAAACCTTTGTGCGTCGATACGATCGCGATACCTAGACCACCACGATTAACGGGTATCTCTGTCTTGCCGCGATAAATACGCAGACCAGGCTTGCTCTCGCGTTTAATCTCTTCGATAACCGCACGGCCGTCGAAGTACTTCAGATCTACTGTCAAAGTTGGCTTGTTATCAACTTCTGCTACAGAGAAACCGCTGATGTAACCCTCGTCCTGAAGTACCTGGCAAATTGCCGTCTTCTTCGTAGATGAAGGACACACGATCTTTGGCAGCTTTGCCATCTGAGCATTTCTGATACGAGTCAACAGATCTGCAATAGGGTCGGACATACTCATAATTTATACTCCAGCTTACCAGCTTGCCTTAGTCAATCCTGGCACGTCACCGCGCATCGCCGCTTCACGCAGCTTGTGTCGGCACATACCGAACTTGCGGTATACGCCATGGGGGCGACCAGTGATTCTGCAACGATTTTGTTGACGTACTGGGCTCGCGTCGCGCGGCATTTTCTGCAGCTTAACTTGTGCTTCCCACTTCTCATCGTCAGACGCATTTTCGTCATTCAATATTGCTTTGATGGCCGCGCGCTTTACCGCAAACTTGGCCACTGTATCAGCGCGTTTCTTCTCACGAGCCAAAATTGATCGCTTCGCCATACTAAGACTCCTTGGTCTCTGGTTTCGCCACTACGCCTTTGAAGGGAAAGCGCATCGCGGTTAAGAGCGCGCGGCCTTCGTCGTCATTTTTAGCAGTAGTCGTGATCGTGATATCCATCCCGCGCAGACTATCGATCTTGTCGTAGTCGATTTCGGGGAAAATAATCTGTTCTGTGACACCCATGGCATAGTTGCCACGGCCATCGAATGCCTTAGGGCTCAATCCGCGGAAGTCACGGATGCGCGGGATTGCCACGCCAACGAGACGTTCCAGGAATTCGTACATGCGCTCGCCGCGCAAAGTGACCTTGCAACCGATTGGCCAGCCAGCACGAATCTTGAAGCCAGCGATCGACTTGCGCGCCTTCGTGATCACAACTTTCTGACCAGAGATCAATTCCAATTCGCTCACGGCGTTTTCAAGAATCTTCTTGTCGCCTACTGCTTCGCCGACGCCCATATTCAAAACCACTTTCGTGATCTTTGGGACGCGCATTGGATTGTCATACCCGAACTGTTTAGTCAGGGTAGGGATCACTTCTTTCTTGTAAAATTCTCTCAACTGAGCCATTTGGGCAACCTGAATATACGTTAATCTATTGCTTTGTTAGTGGACTTGAAAATCCGCGTCTTCTTTCCGTCTTCTACCTGAATCCCAACTCGGTCAGCTTTGTTGCTTTCAGGGTTGAAAATGGCGATGTTCGAAATATCAATCGCTGCTTCTTTTTCGACAATCCCGCCAGCCTGGCCCGCATTAGGGTTTGGCTTGGTGTGGCGCTTTACAATGTTGACGCCACCCACTACTACTTTGCTTGCTCCCACCAGACGAGAAACGGTTCCGCGCTTTCCCTTGTCTTTCCCGGCGATCACAATCACTTCGTCATTGCACTTAATCTTACGCATAATCCGCGGCCTCAATCTAATGTCTTATAGCACTTCGGGTGCCAGAGAAATAATTCGCATAAACTTTTCTGAACGCAGTTCACGCGTAACCGGTCCAAACACACGAGTGCCGATTGGAGCCTGTTGGTTGTTCAGAAGAATGGCTGCATTGTCATCAAACTTGATGAGTGAACCATCGCCTCGGCGAACCCCTTTCTTAGTGCGCACTACCAGCGCAGTCAGCACTTGGCCTTTCTTGACCTTGCCGCGTGGAATCGCTTCTTTTACTGTCACTTTAATGACATCACCAATGCGAGCGTAACGACGGTGAGAACCGCCCAAAACCTTGATGCACATGACTCGCTTCGCACCACTGTTATCTGCAACGTCAAGGTATGACTGTACTTGAATCATCGATTCTCTCCGAACCCTTATCTGGTTATCGCATTAGCGATTCTGGATCCTATGGACCCAATAAACTCTGTTTAGAACTACTTAAACCTGGAGCGCTTTCTCGTCTACTGAAACGAGTGCCCAAGTTTTAGTCTTGGAAATGGGACGCACTTCCTTAATGGTGACCGCATCACCTTCACTGCACTCGTTGTTCGCATCGTGCGCATGCACTTTAGAAGAACGAGTGATGTACTTGCCGTACACAGGATGCTTTACACGGCGCTCGATCAGCACAACGATAGACTTATCCATCTTGTTGCTAACGACTCTGCCGGTCACGGTACGTCCCGTCTTTTCTACTGCAGTTTCACTAAGCGTCATATTCAAGACCCAACTTTCTGTTTTTCGGTAATGATAGTCTTTACCCGGGCGATATCTCTTTTGATGTTGCCAGTCAGATGTGTCTGAGCCAGCTGTCCGGTACTCTTCTGCATTCTGAGGTTGAACTGATCACGATACAGCGTGTTCAATTGCTCGTTCAGCTCTGCAACGGTTTTCTCACGCAATTCAATGGCTTTCATTACATCACCGTCCGTTTTACGAATATGGTATCAAACGGCAGCTTTGCAGAGGCCAGGGCAAAAGCTTCTCTTGCCAGCACTTCGTCAACACCTTCAATTTCAAACATGATCCGGCCTGGCTGAATCTGGGCTACCCAATATTCAACATTACCCTTACCTTTACCCTGACGCACTTCGAGAGGCTTCTGAGTAATTGGCTTGTCCGGAAACACACGAATCCAAATTTTGCCGCCACGTTTTACGTGACGAGTCATCGCACGTCGAGCGGATTCGATCTGGCGCGCAGTCAATCGGCCACGAGAGACAGCCTTAAGACCAAAATCACCAAAATCCACATTGCTACCGCGATGAGATAGACCGCGGTTGCGACCCTTCATCATCTTGCGAAATTTTGTACGCTTAGGTTGTAACATCGAGCCTACCTCTACTTAGTCGCTTTCTGTGGCGCCGGAGCCGCTTCGTGAAGATTTAATACTTCACCTTTGAATATCCACACCTTGACGCCGATCAAGCCATAAGTCGTGCTTGCCTCAGCCGTGGCGTAATCGATGTCCGCTCGTAGGGTGTGCAATGGCACTCGACCCTCGCGGTACCACTCGGAACGTGCAATCTCTGCACCGCCCAAACGTCCACCTACTTGAACCTTGATCCCTTCCGCACCCTGGCGCATAGCGTTCTGTACTACACGCTTCATCGCACGGCGGAACATCACTCGACGCTCTAATTGCTGCGCGACACTGTCGGCAACCAATTGTGCATCTAGATCGGGCTTGCGAATTTCTTCGATGTTGATGTGCACGGGCACACCCATCTTCGCTGCCAGAAGCGTTCTCAGCTTTTCAACGTCCTCGCCTTTCTTACCAATCACGATGCCTGGACGGGCCGTGTGGATAGTAATGCGTGCAGTCTGTGCTGGTCGCTCGATGTCGATACGCGATACTGAAGCTGCCGCCAACTTCTTACGAAGTAGTGTGCGCACTGACAGATCGACCAACAAATTCTCGGCGTAATTTTTACCCTCTGCAAACCACACTGAGGTATGTTTTTTGACGATTCCAAGCCGAATTCCGGTTGGATGTACTTTCTGACCCATCCTAATCTCCTACTGATCGGCTACTTTAACGGTGATGTGACACGAGCGCTTAAAGATTCGATCCGCTCTTCCTTTTGCACGTGGACTAATCCGTTTCATGGTAACGCCTTCGTCGACGAAGATTGTTGTAACTTTCAACTCATCTACGTCGGCACCTTCGTTGTGCTCGGCATTGGCAATTGCCGAATCGAGCACTTTCTTAATAATCTCTGCGCCTTTCTTAGGGCTGTAAGTCAGAATCAGCAGGGCTTCTTCTACGCCCTTGCCGCGAATCTGATCAGCTACCAATCTCGCTTTTTGTGCGGAGAGCTTAGCGCCTTTTAATTTAGCTACCACTTCCATCTCTATATCCCCGTTAATTAGCGCTTGGCTTTCTTGTCAGCCACATGACCGCGATAAGTACGCGTCAGCGAGAATTCACCTAGTTTGTGGCCGACCATATCTTCGGAAACAAATACAGGCACATGCTGGCGACCGTTATGTACCGCAATTGTCAAACCAATCATGTCAGGAGAAACCATTGAACGACGCGACCAAGTTTTAATAGGACGCTTGTCGTTGTTCTCCATCGCTGTCTGCACTTTCTTCATCAAGTGAAGGTCTATGAAGGGACCTTTTTTCAGTGAACGTGGCACGTTTTATTTCCTCTAGTATGAGCCGTTATCGGCTAGCATTTCTGCGGCGGACGATCATCTTGGTCGTACGCTTGTTAGTTCTAGTTTTGTAGCCCTTAGTTGGCTGTCCCCATGGAGAAACTGGGTGACGACCACCAGAAGAACGACCCTCACCACCACCGTGTGGGTGGTCAACCGGGTTCATCGCTACACCACGAACAGTTGGTCTAACACCGCGCCAACGAACGGCACCGGCCTTACCAAGTGAGCGCAGGCTATGCTCTGAGTTGGACACTTCGCCCAATGTCGCACGACATTCGGACAGAATCTTTCTCATCTCGCCAGAGCGCAGACGCAGTGTTGCGTAGTTGCCTTCACGAGCGACCAATTGTGCTGATCCGCCGGCACTACGTGCGATCTGCGCACCCTTACCTGGCTTCATCTCAATGCAATGTACCGTGCTACCCAGTGGGATGTTGCGCAATGGCAAGCAGTTACCCGCTTTGATTGGCGCTTCTACACCTGACACTAGCTGATCACCAGCGGCCACTTTACCTGGCGCGATGATGTAGCGACGCTCACCGTCTGCGTACAAAAGCAGGGCGATGTGGGCTGTACGGTTTGGATCGTACTCAAGACGCTCAACCTTCGCAGGAATGCCATCTTTGTTACGCAGGAAATCGATAATACGATACTTCTGCTTATGACCACCGCCTACGTGGCGAGTAGTGATACGACCTAAATTATTACGTCCACCTGACTTAGACTTGCTCGCCACCAGAGGGGCATAGGGCTCGCCTTTGTGCAGATCATGGTTTACAACCTTGATTACAAATCTGCGACCTGGAGAGGTGGGTTTACACTTTACAACTGCCATGACCGTTAACCCCTTCTTAGCTCATTTCGGCAAAATCAATTTCTTGACCTTGCGCTAGCTGAACGTAAGCTTTTTTCCAGTTTGATTTTTGACGGATACCGCCACGCGCAGTGCGCTTGGTCTTACCCTTCACATTCAAAACCTGCAGACCAGTAACGGAGACCTTAAAGATAGTCTCGATAGCTTGCTTGATCTCAGTCTTGTTCGCGTCATTACAGACTTTGAATACAACCTGATTATGGGTTTCAGCCATAATGGTCGCTTTCTCTGAAATGTGCGGTCCTAAAATGATGGAATATAGTCTGGCTTGATTCACGACAGCATCTCCTCAACTTTCTTCAACGCAGGCACTGTCATAAGTACCTTTTCGAAACCAATCAGGCTGACAGGATCCAAACCAGCGGCGTCCATGACGTCGACCTTGTGTAGGTTGCGCGCTGCTAGAAACAGCTCTTCGCCAATGTCTTCCGCTACGATTAGCACGTTGTCCAAAGAGAACTCGTTCAGCTTACTAATCAAATCTTTTGTCTTGTGTGAGCTAACTACGAACTCGTCTACGATTAGCAGACGGCCCTGACGAATCAGCTCGGAGAAGATGCAGGCCATAGCGCCACGGTACATCTTCTTGTTCAACTTCTTGCTGTGGTCCTGTGGACGCGCAGCGAAAGTCACACCACCGGAACGCCAGATTGGGCTGCGAATGGTACCGGCACGCGCGCGGCCTGTACCCTTCTGGCGCCAAGGCTTACGGCCACCGCCGCTCACTTCAGAGCGTGTCTTCTGCTGCACAGAGCCCTGACGCGCTCCAGCTAAATACGTTGTTACGCTCTGGTGAACCAGCGTCTCGTTGAATTCACGAGCGAACGCCTCATCAGAGATCGAAACTTTTTCTTTACCCGTTTTGTTGCCGGGCTTTGCAATACTTAATTCCATTGCTTACCCCTTGGACGCTTTTGATTTGACGGAGGGACGAATGATGACATCGGAGCCAGTAGCTCCAGGCACAGCGCCTTTGACGAGAAGCAAATTGTTCTCTACATCAACTTGAACAATCTGGAGGCTCTGCGTGGTGCAGCGTGCGTCACCCATGTGACCAGCCATCTTCTTGCCCTTCCATACGCGACCTGGAGTTTGACACTGGCCGATAGAGCCAGGTGCTCGGTGCGATAGCGAGTTGCCGTGCGTGGCATCTTGCATGGAGAAGTTATGACGTTTGATGGTGCCCTGAAAACCTTTACCTTTAGAGGTACCGGTAACATCGACCATTTGACCTGGAGTGAAACGCTCCACGGTGATTTCGTTGCCAGCAGTTATGCCGCCCAACTCTTCGACATCCGCACGGAACTCCCATAGCCCTGTACCAGCTTCGGTACCCGCCTTGGCAAAGTGCCCGGCCATAGACTTGGAAACGCGTGATGCTTTGCGTGCGCCAGTGGTTACTTGCACAGCGCTGTAACCATCAACCTCTGCGGTTTTGATCTGGGTAACCCTGTTAGGGCTAACCTCTACGACCGTTACCGGGATAGACAAACCTGCCTCAGTGAAAACGCGGGTCATACCGCTTTTTCGACCGACTAATCCAATCGACATTATATAAACCTCATCGTGTACGGGGCTGAAACCCGCTATGGCTGCTTTCGCATTACACCATGTCCGCTACAGGGCAATTCAACGTGCCCTTGAGCATGTTAATGACCGGGAGACCCGGTCCGTTCGCTGCGCTGCCGCAAACTAGGCTCAACTCTGGTTTGACACCCGAAGGTATCAGCCCAGGCTGATCTGCACTTCTACACCAGCCGCTAAATCCAATTTCATTAATGCATCTACTGTCTTTTCCGTGGGCTCTACGATATCCAGCAAGCGCTTATGCGTGCGGATTTCGTATTGATCACGCGCATCCTTATTCACGTGTGGTGAAATCAGGATGGTGTATCGCTCAATACCCGTCGGCAGCGGAATAGGCCCTCGCACTTGCGCACCAGTTCGCTTCGCCGTATCGACTATCTCTTGGGTAGACTGATCAATCAGCCGATGATCAAAGGCTTTTAGCCGAATTCTGATACGCTGACTTTGCATCTACTCAAATCTCCAAAAAACTTTTTAAATGAAACAGTTACTGAATGATGTTATTTAATCGGGCTTCAATACCGAAAAAATGGAAGCGAGATTCTAAGTTCGCGCCCCCCACATGTCAAGCGAAAGAATTTTTAACAATCATACTCTTTACACTTGCTTTTCCTGCGCCCAATGAAAAGGGCGGCGCCCAGAGGCCCCGCCCTTCATTAGATTACTCGAAAATCTTTGCTACGACGCCAGCACCAACAGTTCGGCCACCCTCACGGATCGCAAAACGTAGACCATCGTCCATCGCAATTGGGTTGATCAGCGTTACAACCATCTTGACGTTATCGCCTGGCATAACCATCTCAACGCCCTCAGGAAGCTCACAAGCCCCTGTCACGTCTGTCGTGCGGAAGTAGAACTGTGGGCGGTAACCCTTGAAGAATGGCGTGTGACGACCACCTTCGTCCTTGCTCAGGATGTACACTTCTGCCTCAAACTTGGTGTGCGGAGTGATCGAACCAGGCTTGGCCAATACCTGACCACGCTCTACGTCCTCACGCTTAGTACCGCGCAGCAGTACACCAACGTTCTCGCCCGCACGACCTTCGTCGAGCAGCTTACGGAACATCTCAACACCCGTACAAATCGTCTTAGTAGTGTCCTTCAGACCCACAATCTCGATCTCGTCGCCTACTTTCACAATGCCGCGCTCTACACGACCGGTTACTACCGTGCCGCGACCAGAGATCGAGAACACGTCCTCGATTGGCAATAGGAAGGCTTTCTCGATATCACGTACTGGATCGGGAATGTATGAATCCAATGTCTCGATCAGCTTCGCAACAGCAGGCATGCCCAGCTCAGAGGTATCGCCCTCTAGCGCCTTGAGAGCAGAACCGATGATGATCGGCGTGTCGTC
>DIAM01000001.1 GCA_002416505.1 Gammaproteobacteria bacterium UBA5078 | reverse complement strand
CTAGAAAACTGGGGCCTTACCAGTATGCTTTTTTTAATATTAGTGACGGGTTTGAACTCGCGCGACGCGCAGGGCTGGATAGCTTGGCTAAAGAGAGTTTCTTGTAGTGAATTATCTGCATTTTTTACAGCGAGCGAGATCCACGCCGATCATTGGCGAGTGTAATAAGTGCAGTAACTTTCCAAATGTACGCCATCGGACTCCCCTAGGGTGTCGAATTCAGGGTAGGGGCAGGTCCATGGGGCTAGGGTTTGGTAAAAGGCGCCGGGATGGCCATTGCCATTAGGGGGCAGAAATGTTTATTCCGGCCCGCCGGCAAATTTACGTGCTATATAGTTGAATTTGGTGTGGCGGGGGGAGATATGACAAGAGTATAACTTCTTGAATACTCTATAAAATTGGCTGCCCAACCTGGGCTCGAACCAGGAACCAAGTGATTAACAGTCACCTACTCTACCATTGAGCTATTGGGCAGTTACTTGTCGACATCGGGATGTCTTCAAAGCGTGCGTATACTAATTACAATCGCCGAAGCGGTCAACCCTTAATATCGACCTAAGTCAGCTACATTTGTTTACGCTATAATCCCGCTCTTTAGTCACCCGCAGTGTTGTAACCCGGAAACTCAGATGGACATACCCTTTAAGATCCACTCTCGCTTTAAACCCGCCGGCGATCAGCCGCAAGCGATCGAGGAATTAGTCGAAGGCTTGGAGAGTGGTCTTGCCGCGCAAACTCTATTGGGGGTGACCGGCTCGGGCAAGACCTTTACGATCGCCAATGTCATCGAACGCACGCAACGTCCTGCCTTGGTCATGGCGCCGAATAAGACGCTCGCGGCGCAGCTCTATGGCGAGTTTAAGGAGTTTTTCCCCGATAACGCGGTGGAGTATTTTGTCTCCTATTACGACTATTATCAGCCCGAGGCCTATGTCCCCTCGTCCGATCTGTTTATAGAGAAAGACTCCTCGATCAATGAGCATATCGAACAGATGCGGCTCTCGGCGACTAAGGCCTTGCTCGAGCGCTCCGATGTCATCGTGGTCGCGACGGTGTCGGCGATCTACGGCCTTGGCGATCCTAAGTCCTATCTGCAGATGGTGCTGCATTTAGATCGGGGCGATAAGATCGATCAGCGCAGCATCTTGCGACGCCTCGCGGAGCTGCAGTACACCCGCAACGACATGGAGCTGCAGCGCGCCACCTATCGGGTTCGCGGCGATGTGATCGATGTCTACCCCGCCGAATCTGAGAAGCATGCGATCCGCATCGAGCTATTCGACGATGAGATTGAGTCGCTATCCTACTTCGACCCCTTGACCGGCGCGCTCATCAAGAAGGTGCCGCGGCTTACAGTTTTCCCCAAGTCCCATTATGTGACGCCGCGCCAGACCATGATCGATGCGATGGACTTTATTAAGCAGGAGCTAAACGAGCGCCTCGAACAGCTGGAAGGCAATCATCAGTTAGTGGAGGCGCAGCGCCTCTCGCAGCGCACCAAGTTCGATCTGGAGATGATCGCGGAGCTGGGCTATTGCACGGGCATCGAGAACTACTCGCGCTACCTCTCCGGGCGCGGGGCAGGGCAGCCGCCGCCCACTCTGTACGATTATCTGCCGGCCAATGCCCTCGTGATTGCCGATGAGTCTCACGTGTCTATCCCCCAGCTAGGGGCGATGTACAAGGGAGACCGGTCCCGCAAGGAGACGCTAGTGCAGTACGGCTTCCGTCTGCCCTCCGCGCTGGACAATAGGCCCCTGCGCTTCGAGGAGTGGGAGGATTTAACGCCGCAGATTATCTATGTCTCCGCGACCCCTGGGCCCTATGAGGCCGAGCATGCTGGGCAATTGGTGAGGCAGTTGGTGCGCCCTACGGGTCTAGTGGACCCGGTACTAGAGGTGCGCCCGGCGACTACACAGGTGGACGACCTACTCTCCGAGATACGCCAGGTGGCGGCGCGCGAGGAGCGGGTCTTGGTCACGGTGCTGACCAAGCGTATGGCCGAGGACCTGACGGACTACCTCGCCGAGCACGACGTGCGGGTGCGCTATCTGCATTCGGATATCGACACAGTAGAGCGCTCCGAGATCATCCGCGATCTGCGCCTTGGCAATTTCGATGTCTTGGTTGGCATCAACTTGCTGCGCGAGGGTTTGGATATTCCCGAGGTGTCGCTGGTGGCTATTCTGGATGCGGACAAGGAAGGCTTTCTGCGCTCGGAGCGTTCCCTGATTCAGACCATCGGGCGAGCGGCGCGAAATCTGCGCGGCCGGGCGATCCTGTATGCCGATCGCATGACCGGTTCTATGGAGCGCGCCATCGCCGAGTCAGAGAAGCGCCGGCAGATTCAGCTCGAATATAATATCACCCACAATATTACCCCTGTCGGGGTCAGCAAGCGTGTCAGCGATGTGATGGAAGGCGCCTATGGTGCGGCAAGCGAGGCGCGCAGTGGCAAGCGCGGCAAGGGCGGTGCTGATAGGAAAGGGGCTGGCCAGGTCTCGCCTGCGCATATGGATCCCAAGTCGCTTGCGAAGGAGATAAGCACGCTCGAGGCGCGCATGTATGACTTGGCGCGAAACCTCGACTTCGAGGCGGCGGCGGCGACTCGAGATCGAATTAGCGAGTTGAAGTTGGCCTTGTTGCAAGCATGATCCTATGCCGCGCCGCCTAAAGTTGCACAAAGGCTTTATTTTCTTCGGGCAACAGTGTGATTGTATTGTAGTTTTCAATTCATGCCCCTATAATCGCCACTCTTTTGCGGAAGCACATTCAGGCGCGTAGCTCAGTTGGTTAGAGCGCTACCTTGACATGGTAGAGGTCACCAGTTCGAATCTGGTCGTGCCTACCAGAATTTGCCTCCGACGCGCACTCGATTTAGGCCTTAAAGCCTGGCACGAATCGCGGCAAGCAAATCACGAATACCCCAATTTTAAGTCGGAAGAACCCATTCCGGCTGCTTTTGTTATTGCGATCAGGAAGGTTATGCCAACAGTAGTTTTGCCAGATGGAAGTTCGCGTGCATTTGACGGATCTATCAGCGTTGCGGAAGTAGCAGCGTCGATCGGGGCTGGGCTTGCGCGTGCTGCATTGGCAGGGCGTGTGGACGGAGAGTTAGTCGATACCTCTTTCGTCATCGCTAAAGACTGCGAGCTGGCGATCATCACCGAGCGCGATACAGATGGCTTAGAAGTGTTGCGCCATTCCTGCGCCCACTTGATGGCACAGGCAGTGCAGCGCCTGTTCCCCGAAGCACAGGTCACCGTCGGCCCGGTGGTAGAGGACGGTTTCTTCTATGACTTCGCCTACGAGCGTCCATTTACTCCCGAAGACCTCGAGAAGATCGAAGCGAAGATGCGCGAGATCGTCTCCGAGAATCTGCCGGTAGAGCGTTCCGTCATGTCCCGCGATGAGGCCATCGCGATGTTTGAGGGAATGGGCGAGAAGTATAAGGTCGAGATCATCAAGAGTATTCCTGGCGAGGAGGCACTGTCTTTCTACCGGCAGGGCGAGTTCATCGACCTGTGTCGCGGCCCCCACGTGCCCGAGACTGGCAAGTTTAAGGCGTTTAAGTTGACCAGTGTTGCCGGTGCCTATTGGCGCGGCGATGCCAGCAACGAGATGCTACAGCGCGTACATGGCACGGCTTGGGGTGACAAGAAGGCCCTCGAGCAGTATCTGCAGCGCCTAGAAGAAGCTGAGAAACGCGATCACCGCAAGATTGGCAAGAAGTTGTCATTATTCCATTTCCAGGAAGAAGCCCCTGGCATGGTGTTCTGGCATCCTAAGGGCTGGGCGATCTATAAGGTCATCCAGGACTATATGCAGCGCGTGCAGCAAGACAATGGCTATTTAGAGATTCGTACTCCGCAGTTGGTGGACTATTCACTGTGGGAGCGCTCCGGCCACGCCGATAAGTTCGCAGAGCAGATGTTCAGCGTCGAGTCTGACAATCGCACTTACGCCTTGAAGCCGATGAACTGCCCCTGCCACATTCAGGTATTCAACCAGGGCTTGAAGAGCTACCGCGACCTGCCAATTCGCCTCGCGGAATTTGGCTCCTGTCACCGCTACGAGCCCTCGGGCAGCATGCACGGTCTCATGCGCGTGCGCAGCTTCGTCCAGGACGATGGCCACATATTCTGTCCCGAAGGCAGCATTCAAGACGAAGTCGCAGTCTTCATGAAGCTACTATTCGGCGTATATAAGGACTTCGGCTTCGACGACATCATCCTGCGTCTGTCCACGCGACCAGAGAAGCGCGTCGGCAGCGACGAGCTATGGGATAAGTCTGAGCTGGCGCTCAAGCAAGCCCTCAACAGCAGTGGCCTGCCTTGGGAGTTATTGCCAGGCGAGGGCGCGTTCTACGGTCCTAAGATCGAGTTCTCTCTGAAGGACTGCATGGGCCGCATACAGCAATGTGGTACTATTCAGGTCGATTTTTCGATGCCAGATCGTTTGGGCGCGCAATATGTCGCCGAAGACGGGTCTCGTCAGATCCCTGTGATGTTGCATCGCGCCGTGCTTGGTTCCTTCGAGCGCTTCATCGGCGTCTTGATCGAACATTACGCTGGGGCATTGCCGGCCTGGTTGGCGCCTGAGCAAGCGGTGGTGATGAATATTACCGATAAACAGGCCGAATATTGCCAATCTGTGCAAAAAACCTTGGCAGACAAGGGGTTTAGAAGCACTGCGGACTTGAGAAACGAAAAGGTAGGCTTTAAAATCCGCGAGCACACGATGGCGAAGACGCCTTTCATGTTAGTGGCAGGAGACCGCGAGGTCGAAACTGGCACAGTATCGGTTCGTACACGCGCTGGGGAAGACCTCGGCAGCATGACGATAGAAGAATTTACACAGCATCTGAGTGCCGAGGTCGCCCGTAAGGGTCGTACTGTCGCACACTGAGGCACAAACATTTAATACAACTTGGGTGACGCAGCGAAGTCACACCATTAATAGAGTCCGGAGAGAATATACAGTCGCCTATGAGGAGTAGTTCAAAGAAGCCCGTCATTAACGAGCACATAGATGCCAGTGAGGTCCGCCTGGTATTAGCCAATGGAGATCAAGCCGGCGTCGTATCTATTGACGAAGCGAGAGCTGCTGCGAGTGAGGCCAAGCTGGACTTGGTACTGATCGCACCGGAGGCAGAGCCACCGGTTTGCAAGATCATGGATTTCGGCAAACATATTTTTGACTTGAAAAAGCAGAAAGTTGCCAACAAGAAGAAGCAGCGTAAAACGACTGTTAAAGAGATTAAGTTTAGACCAGGGACGGAAGAGGGAGACTATCAGGTAAAACTACGCAACCTGATGCGTTTCCTGACTGATGGGGACAAAGCCAAGGTGTCATTAAGATTCCGCGGCCGCGAACTCGCCCATCAGCATCTTGGGCTGGAGCTAGTACAGCGAATCGGGAAGGATCTCGAGGAGTACGGCACAGTGGAGCAAGAACCCAAGATGGAAGGCCGACAAATCGTAATGGTGTTGTCGCCTGTGAAAAAGAAGAAGCCGTAGAGATTAAGTCCATTGTAATGCCGAAGCACCGCGTGCGGTGTGAACGTAGATTTAGGCAGCGCAATGGATTTTTTGTACCTGCAGTTGCAGCTACAGCTTTATACATTAACCCTCAACTGTCTTTTATGTAGTGGATTGTAGAAGACGACAAATGCGGAGTATGCAATGAGCAACAAGATCAAGACCCATCGCGGCGCAGCCAAGCGGTTCAAGTTGACTGCTGGTGGTTGGAAGCGAAAAAGCGCTAACAAAAGCCACATCCTCACCAAAATGACGACTAAGCGTAAGCGTCAGTTAAGAGGCACGTCACTGGTTCATCCCTCTGACAAAGTTCTTATCGACCGTATGCTTGGAAAACGTTTCTAATATCTTAATTTTGCGAGGATTTACCCATGGCCCGAGTTAAACGAGGCGTCACAGCGCGACGTCGTCACAAGAAAGTTCTCAAGCTTGCTAAAGGCTACTATGGTGCACGCTCGCGTGTGTATCGCGTTGCCAAACAAGCAGTAATCAAAGCAGGTCAGTACGCTTATCGCGACCGTAAGGTTAAGAAGCGCGTATTCCGTGGTCTGTGGATTACCCGAATCAATGCACAATCACGCGCCAATGGCATGACTTACAGCCAATTGATTGCTGGCCTGAAGAAAGCCAACATTCTAGTGGATCGTCGTGTAATGGCCGATCTGGCTGTGCATGACAAGGCAGCGTTCGCTGCGTTGGTCAACCAGGCAAAAGCGAGTCTGGCTGCCTAAGGCAAGAGTGCGAACCATGCTAGACACCGTTTCCCTAGTCGAGTCGGCATTACGTGCTATCGAAGACTCCAGCGATGAAAGATCGCTGGAGCAGTTGCGCGTCGACTATCTAGGAAAAAAAGGCAGCCTTACGGATCTCCTCAAGGGCTTGGGTAAACTAAGCCCCGAGGAGCGCCCGCAGGCGGGTGAACGCATCAATATTGCCAAGCGGCAGGTGCAGGACGCCTTAGAGTTACGTAAGAGAGACCTGGTTGAGGAGACTCTCAACCGCCAATTGAGCAGTGAGGCAGTCGATGTCACACTGCCGGGGCGCCGACAGGGCGGTGGCGGCATACACCCCGTCTCACGCACCATCGAGCGCATCCAGAGCATATTCGAAGCGGCAGGTTATACCGTCGCCGTCGGTCCCGAAATCGAGGACGACTATCATAATTTCGGGGCTCTCAATATTCCCGAGCATCACCCCGCGCGTGCCATGCACGACACATTCTATATCGATCCCGCCACCGTCTTGCGAACCCATACCTCGCCCGTGCAAGTGCGCGTCATGGAAGGCGACAAGCCTCCTTTTCGCATGATTTGTCCGGGCCGCGTGTATCGCTGCGATTCCGACATCACTCATACCCCGATGTTCCATCAGGTAGAAGGCTTGTTGATCGATACCGACGTCAGCTTTGCAGACCTGCGTGGCACGGTGGAGGAGTTCCTCCAGGCGTTCTTCGAGAAAGACCTCGCGGTACGCTTCCGCCCCTCTTATTTCCCCTTCACAGAACCCTCCGCCGAAGTGGATATGGCCTGTGTCATGTGCGAGGGGAAGGGCTGCAGAGTATGTAGTCACACCGGTTGGTTGGAGATCATGGGTTGCGGCATGGTGCATCCCAATGTCTTGACCAGCTCGGGTATCGACCCTGAGAAGTACACAGGCTTCGCCTTCGGCATGGGCGTAGAGCGTTTGGCTATGCTGCGCTATGGCGTCAATGATCTGCGCCTGTTCTTCGAGAACGACCTGCGTTTCCTGAAACAGTTTAATTAGTGGGCGTGGCCGCTTAAGGCCAGCCTAACTTCCTGCAAAACCAGTCAACAGACAGAGAAAACAGCATGATATTCAGCGAACAGTGGATTCGTGAATGGGTCAACCCATCCCTGAGCACTCAGGCGCTAGTGGATCAATTGACGATGGCCGGCCTCGAGGTGGACGCGGTGAACCCCGTGGCCACTGAGTTCTCTGGTGTTATCGTTGCCCAAGTCGTGAAGGTGGAAGAACACCCCGACGCGGACAAGCTCCGAGTCTGTGAGGTGAACGATGGCAAGCAGCACCTACAGGTAGTCTGCGGCGCGCCTAATGTGCGTGCCGGCATGCGTGTGGCCTACGCCCAGGTCGGGGCGCAGTTGAGCGCGGACGATGGCAAGGCCTTCAAGATCCGTCAGGCTAAGCTGCGCGGCATCGAATCCAATGGCATGCTGTGCTCGGCCGCAGAACTCGGGCTGGCCGAGAGTTCCGATGGACTGCTGGAGCTCGCCGAAGACGCCCCTATCGGCAAGGACGTACGCGAGTTCCTCAGCCTTAACGATCACAGCCTAGAGCTTGATCTCACGCCGAATCGTGGCGATTGCTTAGGCCTGATCGGCGTTGCAAGAGAGATCGGTCTGCTCAATGCGCTGACTCCCGTTGCGCCGCGCATAGACGCGGTGCCCGCGAGTATCGATTCGACCTTCCCGGTGACTATCTCCGCTCCAGATGCGTGTCCGCGCTACCTCGGCAGGGTAGTGCACGAGGTCGATGTCCTCGCGCCAACCCCGATGTGGATGGCGGAGCGTCTGCGTCGCAGTGGCCTGCGATGCATCGACCCAATCGTCGATATTACTAATTACGTCCTACTCGAACTCGGCCAACCGATGCATGCCTTCGACCTAAACGAGTTGCAGGGTGGCATCGATGTGCGTCTGGCCAAGCAGGGCGAGGAACTGACCCTGCTGGACGGCAAGCAAGTGAGCCTGACCCCCGATGTATTGATTATTGCCGACGGCAGTGGCCCGCTAGCGATGGCCGGCGTCATGGGTGGTGAGAATTCGGGCGTTAGCACGCGTACCAAGGACGTGTTCCTCGAGTGTGCATTCTTCGCCCCCCTAGCCATCGCGGGGCGTGCGCGGCGCTATGGGCTGCATACGGATGCCTCGCATCGCTACGAGCGCGGTGTCGATTTCGAGATACAGGCGCTGGCCATGGAGCGCGCGACCAGCCTTCTCATCGAGATTGCCGGTGGCAGCGCCGGCCCAGTCGTCGAGACGCTCGGTAAGCTCCCCGAATGCGCAGAGATCACCCTGAGTTTTGCGAAGCTGAGTAAATTCCTCGGCCTGGAGATTCCCGCCGAAGAGGTCGAGGCGATCCTCACGCGTCTCGGCGCACGCGTGCTGAACGTCGACTATGCCGGCATCACCGTGCGCGCGCCTAGTTTCCGCTTCGATCTGAGCCTCGACGTCGACCTGATCGAAGAGGTCGCGCGCGTTTATGGTTACAACCGCCTGCCGAAGACCAAGTCCTTGAGCCGTAACAGCCTAGGTACGCGCACGGAAACGCGCGCCGAGTTGCCGCGCCTGAAGGACCGACTGGTTGCGCTAGGCTATCAGGAGGTCATCACCTATAGTTTCGTCGAGCCGAGTTTGCTGGAATTGCTCAATCCCGGAGTAGAGGCGACGCCCCTACAGAACCCGATCTCTGCCGAGATGTCCGTGATGCGGACCAGCCTGTGGCCAGGCCTATTGACGACGCTGCGCTACAACGCCAACCGTCAACAGGAGCGCGTGCGCATCTTCGAGACAGGGCAGGTGTTTCTCAAGCGCGATGGGGCACTAATGCAGCCTCCTTGCCTCGGTGGCTTGGTCTACGGACCACTTCATCAAGAATCTTGGAGTAACGTTAAGAAAAGCGTGGACTTCTTTGATATTAAAGGAGATATTGAGTCTTTGTTGGGTCTCACCCGCAATGAGATCGACTACTCCTTCGAGAAGGCGAGTCATCCGGCATTACACGGTGGGCAGAGTGCCGCACTGCTGTTAAACGGCCAGCAGATCGGTCTAGTGGGTGCTCTCAATCCGGCGATCCAGCGTAAACTTGATATTAGCAATCGAGTCTATCTGTTTGAAATTGATCTGAATTCCTTGCAGCATGCAAGAATTCCAAAGGTCAGCGAGTTGTCGAAGTTCCCAGAAGTGAACCGCGATCTCGCGATTGTGATCGACAAAGAGGTGTCCGCGCAGCAAATTCTCAGTGCAGTACGTGATTGCGCCGGTGATTGCCTAGTCGACCTTAGAATATTCGATGTATATCAAGGTGATGCGGTAGAAAAAAGTAAAAAAAGCATCGCTTTGGGCTTGACCTTACAGCATCCTTCGCGCACTCTAGGCGACGAAGACATAAATGGAATAATTAACAGTTGTGTCAAAGAGCTACAGACGCAATTTAATGCAAAGTTAAGGAATTAACTATGGCAGACGGGGCACTGACCAAAGCGGAAATGGCTGAGCGCTTATTTGAAGAGCTTGGCCTGAATAAGAGAGAAGCCAAGGAGCTGGTTGAACAGTTCTTTGAGGAAGTCCGTTTGTCTTTAGAATCTAACGAGCAGGTCAAAATTTCCGGGTTTGGCAACTTCGATCTGCGCGATAAAAAGCAACGACCAGGCCGTAATCCGAAGACTGGCGAAGAGATTCCAATCAAGGCACGACGCGTGGTGACATTTCGACCGGGTCAAAAGCTGAAGGCAAGAGTGGAAAGCTATGCTGGAACCAAGCAATAACGACGAGTTACCCCCGATTCCACCGAAACGCTATTTCACTATTGGCGAGGTGGGGGAACTTTGCACGGTTAAGCCGCACGTATTGCGCTATTGGGAACAGGAGTTCCCACAGCTCAAGCCGGTAAAGCGTCGTGGCAATCGTCGCTATTATCAGCGCCAAGATGTCATTCTGATTCGTCAAATCAAGTCGCTCCTCTACGATCAGGGCTTCACCATTGGTGGGGCGAGACAGCGTATGAGTGGGGCGGAAGAGCCGGTGAAGACAGGTATCGATGACAAGATCTTTAAAGAGATGATAAAAGATCTAGAAGAAGTCATAGCACTATTATAAAAATGCGGTAGAATTGCGGCCGCTTTAGAGCACAGGCAAAACAGTACGACAAAAGGTCCTCGATTCACGCCTTATGTTATTACTCGCCAAAGTTTAGATATTTAGGACTCCTTCGGTTTCACTTCAGAAGAACTCTGCATATATCAACACATTCGGGGCATAGCGCAGCCTGGTAGCGCACCACACTGGGGGTGTGGGGGTCGTAGGTTCAAATCCTGCTGTCCCGACCAATTAAAGAAAGAGTATCCACAAGGATGCTCTTTTTTTTCGCCTGCGAACTCTGTGAGCTAGGTATTTGCTAGATCGTGGTAAGTGCTAAGTGCTAAGTGCTTCGTAGTTCGCGTTCGCGGCAAGGCATAGGGTTTCAGGACACGCTCCAAGCACGTCCTTGTGGGCTCGGCGTCCGTGTCCGACCGCCATGGATGGCGGGAGTGCCGAAAATGCAGGAGCAATTTATCGGCCCTGGCTCCCGACGGTCCTGAACCCCTACGCCTCACCCCGAACGCTGACGCATTGCCAAGCTGGCAGGTTGCTCCTGCGTTTTTTTAGTACTTCGTAGTGCGCGTTTGGGGTAAGGCATAGGGTTTCAGGACACGTTCACGATGCGACCTAGAGAGCAGTAGATGGATCGGCTAGAGCAAGTTGGTCCTCCAATCGATAACGCTAATGCAGCCCTTGGGGAGGAGGTGGTGTGCCAGACCGTCGGGAGCCAGGGATGGCGGACGCCGAGCCCACAGGGATGTGCTTGGAGCGTGTCTGGTACACCACCTCCTCCCCGAGGGCGTGCTACGGAGTAATAAAGGGACGTGATGCCAGAATAGAAGGCAAAAAAAAGGCGCCTCGAGGGCGCCTTTTTCGCAAACACCGCAGTGTTTAGTTTCTTACGTAGCGCTTGATGCCGCCTACTGGGCCGACTTCTGCGCCGTAGATCACGCCATTGCGGTCAGCAACTACGCCTTCCGCTGTGCACGTGCCTGTGCAATCAGGATTTGGATCTGGGATGAACGCAGTAACTTCACCTGTAACGGCGCTGCCAACACGGATACCACGGAGCCAATCGCCATGGTCTGGGTTCACAGAGCCAGACTCTGAGTCAGCTGCGTACAGGATGTCGTTTGCATCGATGTAGATGCCGCTGTTACGGCTGAACTGGTACCACGTGTCCAGACGGTTGCCATCTTGATCGAAGATCACGATGCGGTTGTTGCTGCGGTCTGCTACGAATAGGCGGCCACGAGAATCCATCGCCAAAGAATGTGGCTGCATGAAGTCATCAGGACCGGTGCCTAGCTGTCCCCATGCCTTAATGAACTCGCCATCTTTGTTAAATTTCAGCATGCGGGCAGTCGAGCCCTCATTGTTCGCGTGTCCTTCACCAACGAAGATGTCGCCATTAGGGGCTACAAAGACATCGTTTGGTTGGAACAGATAGCCAGGCTCGCGCGCGCCACCAGGCTCGCCAAGGGTCATCAGCAATTCGCCCTCTGGGCTGAACTTGAGTACTTGGTGGCCCTTTAGCTCGCCACCAACAGGATTGCCATCACGGTCTAAATTGTCACGGCCGTCTGCGATCCAGACGTTACCTTCGAAATCGACGTGAATACCGTGGGGCCACATAACGAGCCCGGCACCGAAACTAGTAAGCATATTGCCATTCGCGTCGAACTTCATAACGGGATCAACGTTGCTGGTTACGCAAGCGCCGATGTTTCCGCCACAACGCTCTGCAGCCCAGATCGAAACGCCATCTGGATCAACGTCGACGGTACTAGATGAGCCCCAAGCACGGCCCGCAGGCATCTTTAGATAGCCTTCGATAGTAGTATAGGGATTGGGTAAGGAGTTCACCGGATCCATATTCATATCGGATTGGGCAAAGCTCATTAGCGGGAATGCCGCAACTGCTACTGTGAGGCCTATAAAGGCATTTTTGATCGTTTTATTATATTTTGACACGACGGAGAACTCTCCCATGGATTGCTGAAATGGACGAACAGAATAAAGCACCTTTTTTCGTAATTCAATCTGTACGCAGGATGCTAACAATAAGGGCGGCAACTGACACTTTTTATTTCACGAACGTGCTAAATTGTCGCTATTTTAAGACGGTTTGCAGGCCTGTTTGAGGAGCTCTCGCTTGGCCTGTGCGGGTTTACTCGCCACGAACCGCGAAGGAGAGTCGATGAAAGACTTAGAAGCAATACGACAATGCGTTGCCAAGTTCGCCCAGGAGCGGGATTGGGAGCAGTTTCATTCGCCTAAGAATCTGGCGATGGCGCTGAGCGTGGAAGTCGCCGAGCTCCTGGAGCATTTCCAGTGGTTGAGTGAGGCGCAGTCACGAGAGCTCGACAAGGCAACGCGCGCTGCCGTGGCTGATGAGATCGCTGACGTGCAGGTCTACCTAGTGCGGATCGCCGATTCACTAGGGGTCGATATTCTAGCGGCCGTGGCAGCTAAGATGGAAAAGAACGCACAGAAGTACCCGGCCGATAAGGTGCGCGGTAGCGCTAAGAAATACAATGCCTACTAGGAGCTGCTGGGCTGCAGATCAAGCTAGCGGCGCTGCAGCGCTCGTAGCGGTGTATGGCACGCTCAAGAGAGGCCTTGGCAACCATGCCTTACTTGCACAGGCACAATACATCGGGCGCGATGCGCTTAGTCAGATTAGTCTATACGATATCGGTCCCTATCCGGGCGCGCGGCTAGAAAGCTCGCTTGGGATCGAGGTGGAAGTGTATGCCATCAGTGACGGGGAGTTAGCGCAATTGGACCTCCTTGAGGAGCATGACCCGGCGGACCCTGCCAACAGTCTCTATACTCGTGAGCTCTTAGAAACCAGTTTTGGGCTCGCATGGGTGTACCTCTATCAAGGGGAACTCTCTAATAGGCCTTGTATTCGCAGTGGCGCGTGGCATCCACAGGCTCATCGCCCTGCAAGTAAAGTAAGTGAGGATCACGCGTGAATAGTGAAGGCTTTATCGACCTGCGTAGCGACACAGTCACGGAGCCATCGAAGGCGATGCGATCCGCTATGTCGGCCGCAGCTGTGGGCGACGATGTCTATGGCGAAGACCCAACCGTCAATAAATTGCAGGCGCTGCTGGCCGAGATGACGGGAATGGAGCGGGGCCTATTCATGCCCTCGGGCACGCAGTCCAACTTAGTCGCGCTTATTAGCCACTGCGCGCGCGGAGACGAATATATAGTGGGGCAACAGGCCCATACCTATAAATACGAAGGAGGCGGCGCCGCCGTACTAGGTGGCATCCAGCCACAGCCCCTCGAATTCAATGAACAAGGAGGCTTAGATCTGGACGCCGTGCAGGCGGCTATTAAGCCTCTTGATCATCATTTCGCGAGGACGCGCTTGCTCTGCCTCGAGAACACCATGCAGGGTAAGGTACTCCCACTTGCCTACTTAAATGAGGCCGTTCAGTTTACGAAGCGTCAGCGCCTGGGCTTGCATCTCGATGGCGCGCGCGCCTTCAATGCCGCCGTAGCAAGCGGCGTGAGTATCGACCAGCTCGTGGCGGGTTTCGACAGCGTCTCTATCTGCCTCTCCAAAGGCTTAGGGGCGCCAGTTGGTTCGGTATTGCTAGGAAGCAAAGACTTCATCGAATCTGCGCACAGATGGCGTAAGATAACTGGAGGAGGGCTGCGACAGGCTGGGATATTAGCCGCTGGCGGCCTATATGCACTTAGTCACAATGTCGAGCGCCTCGCTGCTGACCATGAACGCGCCAAGTTGCTCGCCGCCAATCTGCGGGATTTGGGCTTCGATGTTGAACCGGTACAGACCAATATGTTGTTTGTGCAAAGCGGGGCTCACGACCCTAAGCAGCTCTGTAAAAAACTGCTCGAGCAGGGCATCAAAGTCTCCGTTGCGTCGCGCCTTCGCCTAGTGACCCATCTCGATATCGATGATGCCGACATAGCGAAAGTTACGGCGGTTTTCCGCCAAATCAGCGGCTGAAAAACCCGTCGTTAAGCCGGTTTCATTCACTAGACCTTTCCTTTATGATAAACCCTCTTTTTATGGCAAGCGGTACTTAGAGCCCGCACGATTTGCCGCTGCGAGTTAGGTATACCAACGTATGGAAACGCCCAAGGCTGAAAAGTTTTTTAAAGCCGGTGAAGTCATCATGTCTCAGGGCGAGTTGGGAACATGCGCTTATTTTATTCAGGAAGGGCGTGTAAAGATCGTCGTCGAGAAAGCCGATGGCAGTTTACTCGACATGGGGACGCGTGGTCCCGGCAGTATCATCGGCGAGATGGCGATTGTCGACAGCCAGCCGCGTAGCGCCACTATCCAGACTCTCGAGAACTGCACTCTGCTAGAGATCACCAAAGAAGATTTCGCTCGCAGCGTTAAAGGGGCTAACCCTATCGTGCGGCTGATCTCGCAAGTGATCTTGATGCGCTATCGCGATATCTTGAGGCGCTCACAGACACTAATTGATGACAGCCCCGGGTGTACCTCGCCAGAGGATTCGGAACGCGCGTACGCCGAGCAGACTAATGTCGTCGAGTCGATCAAACTTGCCAATGAATTCAAAGTCGCGATTGCGGGCAAACAACTTATTCTGCACTACCAACCGATCTACTCCATCTCCTCAGGACAGGTACTTGGTTTCGAAGCGCTCATGCGCTGGGAGCATCCTGTGCGTGGTCTAGTGCCACCGGATGAGTTCATCCCGATGGCCGAAGATAGTGGTCTTATCGTCGAGGCTTGCCGCTGGGCCATTGGGGAAGTCTGCCAGATGTTGCAGAGGCTCGACGCAGTGCGTCCAGACCTTAAAGATCTCTACGTCAGTGTCAACTTCTCTGCCACCGATTTCGAGGAAAGCAATTTTCTTGAAGCGTTCAGCGAGATTCTTGATCGCGGCAATACGCCGCCTAATCGCATCCACATCGAGATTACCGAGCGTTTATTGTTGAAGAAGCCCAAGAACGTCAAAGAGACGCTCGATAACTGCCGTAAACTCGGCATGAGGGTCGTGATCGATGACTTCGGCACCGGCTATTCGTCCTTGAGTTATCTACATCAATATCCGATCGATACGCTCAAGATAGACCGTAGCTTCATCCACAATATGCGCAGCGACAAGTCGGTACTAGGGCTAGTTAAATCGATCCTAACTCTGCGCGAGAACATGAACATCGATATCGTCGCGGAAGGAGTAGAGGAGTTAGAAGAGGCGCAGCTCCTCACGCAACTCAACTGCGATGCCGCCCAAGGCTATTATTTCTCGCGTCCTCTGCCCGAGACTGCATTGTTCGGTTTGCTTGAAAAATCGAATCCACCCCGCCGTTGAGCGGTGTGCTGCGCGGTGGCCTCGCACTGTCAAGGGCTAGCGCTAGAACAACAAAAATAATAGCGAAAGTGTAGGAATTCAATTGGAAAGCCTTAGCTCTTGGATCGCAAACAGTGCTGCCAATGATCTCGCGTTGGCACTCCTGGGCAATGTGCCTGGTTCCCCTCCAATCTTGCAAACGCTTCATCTATTGAGCATCGTCGCCATCATGGCCTCTGCGCTGATGATCGACCTGCGCATACTCGGTCTTGCGCTCCCCTCTCAAGAGATTCATGAGATGGCACAGCGTTTACGCTTCTGGGCCGTTGCGGGTGTATTGGGCGTCTTCTCCTCGGGCATATGGTTTGTATTGGCCAGGCCTAACCGTTATTTCACTAATCCCGTCTTTCAGATCAAGTTCGCGCTGCTTCTCCCCGCGCTGCTGTGTAGTTATTGGATTTTTCGCACTGCCTTGCGCAAGCCGAATTTTTATCTGATCCATTTCTGGCGCGCTAAACTGTTGGCAATGACTTCGCTCCTGCTCTGGATTGCTGTGGTACTAGCCGGACGCTGGATAGCCTATGCGGAGTATCTATTTTGGCCAGCCTAGTGAGGCTCAGTTCGGTAAACAGAGTCTTCGTCGATGCGCAGCACGGGAGAGATGCTATTGAATGATTTTTGGCTGTGGCTCGAAATGCTGCCTATCGCGTCGGAGATAGGGGCAACGTGGTGGTTTCCGTTCATGGAGTCGTTGCACGTCCTGAGCCTAGCAATAATGTTGGGGGCCATTCTAATGCTCGACCTGCGCGTGCTCGGTTGGGCGGCGCGGCGTTATTCCGTCTCGAGTCTGAATCGGGAGTTAGTCCCCTGGTCTGCCGCCGCGTTTCTAGTCGCCAATATCACGGGCCTGGCGATGTTCATAACGCGGGCCTCGCATCATGTTGAGAATCCGGCGTTTCAGATAAAGATGATCTTGTTAGTCCTTGCGGGGGTCAATATTGCCTTCTTCCACTTCCGCGTGCTGCGCACAATCGGCGCGTGGGACCAGCAGTCGCGTGCGCCACTTGCCGCAAGAGTGGTCGCGGCCGCTTCGTTGATTCTATGGATCGGAGTAACGCTGGCCGGCCGGTGGATAGGGCATATCGTCTAGCTCGGCTGCGTCTGTGCTAAGCTTACACTTCGTCCCTTTTGGAAGCGCTAACATGGCGACTACAGCAGATACCTCTCGTCCTAGTAAGATTCCGGATGCCCCCACGGTAAGCTCACGCTATATGGATGTATTGCCAGGGGATGAGCAGCGTGATAATTATGCTCGGCAAGTGAACTCGGCGCTATTCTCGATTGTCGCCCCCACCCCGGTCTCTTCACCCACTACTCTACTTTGCTCCAAGTCCGTTTGCGCGGACCTAGGTTTCGATAGGCAGTTCTGCGCAAGTGAAGAATTCGCCGCGTTGATGTCGGGCAATAAGACTTTTCCCGGAAGCGCGCCTTTCGCGATGCGCTATGGGGGTCATCAGTTCGGACAGTGGGCGGGGCAGTTGGGCGATGGCCGCGCGATAAACCTAGGCGAGTTGCCGGCAAGCGACGGACGTGTCCTCAATCTGCAACTAAAAGGCGCCGGGCCTACTCCTTATTCTAGAGGCGCCGATGGACGCGCCGTGTTGCGCTCCTCGGTGCGCGAATATCTGTGTAGCGAGGCGATGTTTCATCTAGGGGTGCCTACCACGCGGGCATTGAGTCTCGTCCTGACCGGAGACGAGGTGTTGCGGGACATGTTCTACGATGGCAATGCAGCGGATGAGCCCGGTGCGATAGTGTGTCGTGTGGCGCCTAGTTTCATTCGCTTCGGGCACTTTCAGCTATGTGCCTACCGTGGTGAAACGCAATTGCTAGAGCGGCTGATCGAGCACACGATCGTCGCCGATTATCCTCATCTACCCAATCCAGGGCTGTGTGCTGGCGCTGAGAAGCGTCAAATTTATCTGCGCTGGTTTGAGCAGGTGTGCAAGCGCACCGGCGATATGGTGCTCGGGTGGATGCGCGTTGGTTTCGTACATGGGGTGATGAACACCGACAATATGTCGATACTCGGCCTCACCATCGACTACGGGCCCTATGGTTGGATCGATGACTACAATCCGGAGTGGACCCCTAACACTACCGATGCCCAAGGACGGCGCTACCGTTTCGGGCAACAGGCCGATATCGCGCTCTGGAATCTTTATCAACTGGCCAACGCACTTCTAGTCGTTCTGGAGGATCCTGAACCCGTGCAGCAAATCTTGCAGGACTACCAGCGTGATTACGATAGCGCATGGACGCAGATGATGCTCAGTAAGCTGGGCCTGGTTTCTTATCAGGGGGAGGGTGACGACGCGTTGTTGACTGAATTGCTGGCACTACTGGCAGAGCAGGAGACCGATATGACGATCTTCTATCGCAGGCTAGCTGACTTTAATCCAGATCTCCCCGCAGCGGATCTGTTGGGGCTTGTCGGTGAGGCGTTCTACGCCCCAGAGGCGATGTCTCAGGAGCTGCGAGAACGCTATCGGGCATGGGCGCAAAGTTATGCCATTCGAATTCGTGGGCAAGCCCTCGAACATGAAACGCGTAAGGCGGCCATGAACGCGGTAAACCCGTGGTTTGTACTGCGAAACTACCTCGCTCAAGAAGCGATCGAGCATGCCCACGAGGGCGACTATGCTATGCTCCACGCCCTCGATGAGGTCCTCCTAAACCCCTATGTAGAGCAAGAACGGTTCGCCCAGTTTTTCGCCAAACGCCCCGAATGGGCGCGGCATCGGGCAGGGGCCTCCATGCTTTCCTGTAGTTCTTAAAATTTCGCGACGGAAATCGAAGTAATCCACGTAGAAGACTGCGGCGTAATATTCCTTTGTGAGAATACATCCTAGCGGGGCGGTCTTTGCTCCTGAGTCGCTTACTCGCTTGCGCTCTATCGTCGCTTTTAATGCCACTTTACCCTGGGCGGATAGTTCCGATCCTTTTGTCACTGCCCTGTGGGCACGGAGAACGTCATTTTGAAATTTCTTTTACGGCATCCCCTCGTTTGTGTCTTTGTGCTTGCATTAATTGGTCTAAGTGCTGCTGTTGTAAGCAAAGTACAGGAAAAGGAACTAGGTGGCGCTAGCTCCCCCTTCGCCCGCGGGGGTGCCGGCGGCGGTGCATCGGTCAATGTTACGCAAGTCTCGCAGCAACTGATGTTCGATCAGGTCGAGTCCGTTGGCACCGCGGTGGCGAACGAGTCAGTCAATCTGACGCCAAAAGTCTCCGACACCATCAGTCGTGTGGGTTTCCAAGACGGCGATCTAGTGCGCGCCGGTGACATACTAGTAGAGCTGACCAATGCCTCGGAGACAGCGCGGCTGTCCGAGGCTCAGTCAACGGCCGACGAGGCCGTGCGCCAATTCGAGCGACTACGGACTCTCAATGGCGATAATCTGATCTCAGCAACCGATCTGGATGCGGCCAGGACTCGTGCGGAGACTGCACAGGCCCGCCTAGAGGGTGTGATCGTGGCGATGGACGATCGCCTTATCCGCGCGCCTTTTTCAGGGGTGCTCGGCTTTCGCAATGTCAGCGAGGGGTCCCTCGTTTCTCCCAATACGATCATTACGACCCTCGATGATATCTCCGTCATCAAGCTCGACTTCAGTATTGCCGAGGCCTATTTGGCGCAGATAGCGAGCGGTCAGACAATTCGCGCCGAGAGCATCGTGTACCGTGGTCGGCAGTTCGATGGCGTCGTGCAGGTCATCGGCTCGCGCATAGATCCGGTCACACGCTCGGTTCAAGTTCGCGCAGTGATCGACAATAGCGAGGGTGTGTTGCGCCCCGGCATGTTAATGACGGTGACGCTGGCCTTGAATGCGGTTCAGGCAAACGTATTGCCCGAGCAAGCTCTGGTGCCGAGGGCGGGGAAGCAATACGTATTCGTCGTGGATGAAGCGAATGTGGCGAAACAAGTAGAAGTTGTAATAGGCCGACGCCGTCCAGGGGTGGTCGAGATTATCAATGGCGTCAGCGTCGGCGATCAGGTGGTAACCGAAGGACTAGCGCAATTGCGCCCCGGGCAGAGCGTGCGGGTATTAAACGCTGCCAGCTCGCAGCGCACGAGTCCGGATGAGCGCCGTGTCGGCAGTGACGCGTCAGTTCCCACTACTTGAACCTAACTTCATTCTAGGCGGCCCTATGATTCTTTCCGATGTCTCTGTAAAGCGTCCCGTATTTGCCACCGTTATCAGCCTCGTGTTGATATGTTTCGGTGTGCTCTCTTTCATGCAATTACCCTTGCGCGAGTATCCCGATACTAGCCCGCCGATAGTCACCGTTAGCACAAGCTATCCCGGAGCCTCTGCGGACGTGGTGGAAACGCAGATCACGCAACTAATCGAAGATCAGATCAATGGTATAGAAGGGGTCGAGTCGATCAACTCGTCCAGTAGCGACGGAAGCTCACGCGTGTCTGTAGAGTTCGCCGTAGGCAGAGACATCGACCAAGCGGCCAATGACATTCGCGATAAGATCTCGCGCGTCACCCGCGCCCTGCCCGAGGAGGTCGAGCCACCGCAAATAGCCAAGGCGGACAGCGAAGCTCGCCCCATACAAAATTTCAGCCTAACTAGTTCTGAGATGGATTTCCTGTCACTCAACGACTATGCAAACCGGTTTATCGTTGACCAGTTTGCCGTGATCGATGGCGTGGCGAGCGTACAGCTGCGCGGCAATGGCGGCTTTGCGATGCGCGTTTGGCTCGATCGCATCGCCCTTACCGCGCGTGGCCTCACGGTTATCGATGTAGAGAACGCGCTGCGTCGACAGAACCTCGAACTGCCAGCAGGGCGCATCGATTCGAGCGAGCGCGAGTTCACGGTGCGGGTGGAGCGCGTGTACCAAACTGCGGAGGATTTTCAGCGCCTCGTCATAACTCGTGGGGCCGATGGGCATCTGGTCACCTTGGGCGAGGTGGCGCGAGTCGAGATCGGTTCGGCTAATAGTCGTAGCACTAATCAGGGCAATGGGGTTGAGTCTGTCGGTATAGGGATCGTTAAACAGTCGACGGCGAATAGTTTAAGTGTGTTGCGGGCCACCACTGCGATGTCCGAACGCATTAGCGCGACGCTGCCGACCCATATGCAGCTGATCTCGTCATCGAGCGATGCGGCGTTCATCGAGAGCTCGATTGCTGCGGTATACGAAACTATCTTTATGACGATGCTTCTGGTCAGCCTCGTTATCTACATGTTTCTAGGGTCATTCCGCGTCATGCTAATCCCAGTGGTGACGATTCCGGTTTGCCTAGTTGCAGCATTCTCGGTGCTTGGCGCCTTGGGAATGTCGATCAATCTGATAACTCTATTAGGGCTGGTGCTCTGTGTAGGATTGATTGTCGATGACTCGATCGTAGTGCTCGAAAACATTCAACGCCGAGTAGAGGCGGGGGAGCCTCCCCTGCTTGCGGCTTTCAACGGGACACGACAGGTCGGGTTTGCCGTCATCGCCACCACTGCGGTGTTGATTGCGGTATTCGTGCCGGTGCTTTTCATGGAGGGTAGTTCGGGGATCATTTTCTATCAATTGGCGGTGACCATAGGGGCGGCGGTTATTTTCTCGACGATACTGGCCCTGTCTCTGACGCCGATGATGTCTTCCAAGTTGCTGACTGCCAACGCTCATGAGAGCTGGTTGACGCGTTATGTCGATCGTTTTTTCCGCTGGTTGCAACGCGGCTATCACAATTCGCTGGCGCAATGTTTGCGCCACGCACGTTGGGTTTTCGCAGTATTGGGCTTGGTGGGTGTAGCGATTTACTTGCTGCTTCAGCAACTACCCTCCGCCTTCGCGCCTTCCGAGGACCAAGGGGTATTCTTCGCTCGTTTCGCAGGTCCCGAGGGCGCGAGCCTTGAGTATATGAAGGAGCAGGTCGCACTCTTACAGGATGAGATGCTGCCTTATCTTGATTCGGGTGCCGTGGAGAACGTAGTCACGATGGTGCCAGGTTTCGGCGGCGGAGGTGGAGTGAGCAGTGGCATGGCGATTGTGTCGTTGCCGCAGTGGCAAGACCGCACCATGTCGACCGATCAGATTATGCGCGAGCTCAATCAGAAGTGGGCGCAGTATCCCGCCTTGCAAGTTTCCACTTTCATGCGCTCGGGTTTGGTGCGCGGCGGTGGCGGTCAGCCGGTGCAGTTCGTATTGGGAGGACGCGAATATAGTGAGTTAGCGCAGTGGCGCGACATGTTGATGCAGCGCGCGAATGAGAGTGGAATGTTCACTCGCGTGCAGTCGGACTACGAAGAAACCCAGCCCACATTGACTATCAAAGTGGACAAATTGCGCGCTGCAGACCTAGGGGTATCGATCCAGTCCATAGGGCGAACATTGCAAGCCATGATGAACGAGAGTCGGGTCACTACCTTCACAGACCGTGGCGAAGAATATGACGTCATTCTGCAGGCCGAAGATTCTCAGCGCGCCACTCCAGACGACCTGACCAATATCTACGTCAGATCCGACACTAGTGGCAGGCTCATACCTCTGGGTAATGTCATCACCGTAGACAACACCTCGGGGCCAAGCACGCTTAGCCGCTACAATCGCGTTCGCGCTATCACCATCAGTGCCGGCTTGAGCGCAGGCACATCGCTGGAAGAAGCCTTGGCGTTTCTAGAGAACATAGTGCGCGAGGAGTTGCCTGATTACGCGCAAGTGGACTACAAGGGTGAGTCCTTGGACCTGAAGGAATCCGGTGGAGGGCTCGCGTTGATTTTCGGTCTGGCGCTGTTGATGGTGTTCCTAGTTTTAGCCGCCCAGTTCGAGAGTTTTGTGCACCCCATGGTGATCATGACGACCGTACCACTGGCCATCTTCGGTGCGCTACTGGGACTATTTCTTACCGATGGGAGCCTGAACCTCTATAGCAATATTGGTCTCATCGTTCTGGTGGGTATCGCGAGTAAGAATGGCATCCTCATCGTAGAGTTCGCCAATCAGTTGCGTGATGAGGGGATGGAGTTTGGCGAGGCCTTAATCGAGGCCTGTGACCTGCGCCTGTGCCCGGTGCTGATGACTGCCTTGTCGACTATTATGGGGGCGATCCCTTTGATCATGTCGACAGGAGCGGGCTCAGAGAGTCGTATACTTCTGGGCGTCGTGATCTTCTCCGGCGTATTGATGACCACGCTCATGACACTATTTGTAGTGCCAGTGGTCTATAAATTGATCGCCAAGAACACCAGTTCACCCGAAGCCGTGGCGAATCTGCTTAAGAAAATGCAAAGCAAGCAAGACGAAGGGCAGGTTGCCGCACCGGTTGATGGCTTGCGGGTTTAAGAGCTTTGCTCAAGATCGGGGAGAGTAAGCAGCGTTATCGTGGTAGCGCTTAGCTTTTCTCCCCCTTCGAGGCTGCCATTACGCAATTCCACGACCGCTTTTGCCTCTACCAGTTCACAGGGCAGTATCGCCAGCATCTCGAATTTTCCAGAGTCTGACAGTGCGACACTGACAATCTCACCTACACTCTCTCCCTTATGCAGTAGCAAGGAATCTGTGCTCGCGGCGATGCCCTCTACGCAGGCGCGGAAAAGGCGCTTCTTGGCTGTGCCGCGGTAATGCATCCGTGCCACAATTTCCTGCCCGGTATAGCAGCCTTTCTTGAAATCGATGTGTCCGGTCAGGTCATAATTGAGCAGTTGCGGGGTGTAGCTTTCCTGAATGTCCGGGTGGATGTGAACGATCCCCTGGCGAATATCGGCGAGGTCCCATTCCTCCAAGTCATCGGTAACCCCAAGGTCTTGTATGCGCTCGATGAGGGCTTCGTTGTCAATCCCGACCAAGACCTCGTAGCGCGCCTGGGCATCGGGGAGTCGGTAGACACACGCCTGCTCCACACACAGCGCCTCGCCGGCACTCTGAGGCGCTGCGCCGAAAAGCTCGATCACTGTCTTTGTCGCATCGGGCCCATAGAGGCCGTAACGCTCGAACTGTGCGGTCTTGTGTGCCGTTTTAGCCTTCGAGAAGACGATGTACTTGTCGAGTGTCTTGCGCAGCGCGTTGCCCATGCCTGACTGGCACAGCAGCAAGATCTCTTGCCCGAGCAAAAGCACCCGCATGTCGCTGATCACCCGGCCCTTTAGGTCACAGTAAGTGCCTAGCAGGGTTTGCTGCGCGCTGAGTTTGCTAAGATTGCAACTCAGCTGTCCCTGCAGGAAGGTATTCGCCTCATCGCCGCTGACGGCAATCAAGTCGAAATTATTGAGGTCTGCCAGCGTACATGCCATGGATCGCGTCCGGATAAAAACAGGAATTTGGGTTATTATGAATAGGCATTTATCCCTATTCAGGTTGCCACATGTTATCAGAAATTGAGTATAAGAAACTGGCTTGGCATAGCCGCCGCGGAATGCGCGAGCTGGACTTGCTGCTACTGCCTTTTGTCGAAGGCGTGCTTCGTGAACTAAGTACGGAAGATCAAACCTTGTACAAGCTACTATTGGACGAGGAAGATCAAGACTTATACAACTGGCTGGTACTGCGTGCCGCCGCACCGAATGAGGGGCTTACGAAGATCGTCGGCGTGATTCGCGCCTCCCGCTAAATCCACTGGTCACAGAGCACAAGGACGCGTGCATGCTGATCTGGCTTCCACTTCGCCACTCGCGATGGCTGTATGCACTGCGTAGCTTGCAATACGGCTGCGCCGTGCTCGCTGTTGGGCATATCGATTGGCCCGTCGCCGTGCGCATAGCCGTGTTGCTGTTGATCGCCCTGCATGCCCGCAGGGTGGCGCCACAGCCCGAGGCCCTCCTGTTCGACCAATATGGTGTGCAACTCTTCTTCGCCGGCCAACGTGTGCCGGTGCGTCTGGGCGCGCAATGCCATTGCAACGAATTCTTGGTGCTACTGCCTCTGGAGTTCGAGCAAGAGGCGCTCGAGGGGGAGTTGCGGGGCGGGGAGGCGGGCAGGAAGCGTTGGCTGCTATTGTTGCCGGACTCTAGCGACGCAGATGCGCTGCGCAAGCTGCGGGTCTATCTACGCTGGCATGCGCAGATAGACCCGGGCTGACTCTTAAGGCTTCGCTAAGAGGCTATTGCGGGGGACTAGGATGGTGTCTTCGGCCTTGTCGAGCAGGGCAGGATGGTCGAGAGTGAAGTGCAGACCGCGACTCTCCTTGCGGGCGATAGCGCACTCGACAATGAGGCTGGCGACGAGCACCAAGTTACGCAGCTCCAATAGGTCTTTACTCACAATATAATGCTTGTAGTACTCGTCGGTCTCTTGGGCCAGTAAGCTGATGCGTCGCTTGGCCCGTTGCAGGCGCTCATCCTTGCGCACAATGCCCACATAGGCCCACATGAAGCGCCGCAACTCGTCCCAGTTGTGCGAGACGACTACCTCTTCGTTGGAGCGCGTTACGAGGCTCTCGTCCCAGTCAGGAATGTCCTCGGTCAGCTGCGTCGTGGCGAGCTTGGCGCGGATGTCGTCGCTGGCGCTGAAGGCTAGGACGAAACATTCCAGCAGCGAATTGCTGGCCATGCGATTCGCGCCATGTAAACCGGTGAAGGTAGTCTCGCCGATCGCGTACAGATTGGGCAGGTCCGTGTGTCCCATTTTATCTACCATCACGCCGCCGCAGGTATAATGGGCGGCCGGCACTACCGGGATGCGGTCCTTGGTAATGTCGATGCCAAACTTCAAGCAGCGCGAATAGATATTCGGGAAATGCTCTTTGATGAAGGCCGCTGGCTTGTGGGTGATGTTGAGATAGACGCAATCGCAGCCCAGGCGTTTCATCTCGTGATCGATCGCCCTCGCAACGATATCGCGTGGCGCCAACTCGCCACGCGAGTCGAATTGCGGCATGAAACGGGTGCCATCTTCGAGCTCTAGCCATGCCCCCTCTCCGCGCAGTGCCTCGGAGATGAGGAAGGACTTTGCATGGGGGTGGTATAGGCAAGTGGGATGGAATTGGTTGAACTCCATATTGGCGACTCTACAACCCGCGCGCCACGCCATGGCAATGCCATCGCCGGTTGCGCCATCGGGGTTGGTGGTGAACAAATAGGCTTTGCTGGCACCGCCGGTGGCGAGAATCACGAATCGCGCCCTGAACAAATCAATGTTGCCCGTGCTAGGGCAGAAGATATAAGCGCCAACGCATTGCTCGCCCTCTAGGCCCAGTTTTTTGCGGGTGATGAGGTCGATCGCGACACGGTTTTCGAATAGGTCGATATTGGGGCTGAGTCGCGCACGATGGGCGAGTGTCTCAAACACCGCGCGACCCGTGGCGTCGGTGGCATGAATAATCCGACGGTGGCTGTGTCCGCCCTCTTGAGTAAGGTGTAAGGGCGCCAGGTTGTCTGGTTTTAGTGGCGCACGAGCAGCGCCTTCCTTCGCCTCATCCGGTGACACCGTAGTGAATGGAACGCCTTGCTCTACTAGCCATTTCACGCAGGCGCCGCTGTTCTCCACCACGTGGCTTACCATATCGCGATGACACAGGCCTGCGCCTGAGTCGAGCGTGTCGGCGATATGGTCCTCTATACTGTCTTCATCGTCTAAGACTGCGGCTATTCCGCCCTGCGCCCAGAAGGTCGCGCCCTGACTCAACTCGCCCTTACTGATGACGGCCACTTTGGCGAAATCCGCAGATTTCAACGCCAGTGTCAGTCCTGCAGCGCCGCTGCCAATGATCAATATGTCGTAGTCGTAAACAGTTGTGGTATTGTTGGCGCTCATTATCGTGGCGTTCGGTCATTGATGAATGAAGTGTGTACGCCCCGCAACAGGCAGCGGACTCACGAAGCGGCCTATATTACAGTCAGGTGGGCAGAAAGTGCTAATCGAGACTGTGGCTTGTTACAAATTTGCGACGCTAGCAGAACTAAAGTTAATCCTCGTGGTCTATTCCTTGACGAAATTACGCTTATTTAGCCCTTTTATTGTTCAGTTGCATACGGTTAGGAGACGTGCGCTATGAAGCACGACACTGACCAGCAACTGGTGGACCGAGTCCTTGCGGGGGACAAGTCGGCATTCGATTTCCTTGTGCTGCGTTATCAACACAAGGTGGCCGCGCTGATCTCACGCTTCGTGAAAGACTCCCATGAGGTCGAGGATGTAACTCAGGAGGCCTTTATCAAGGCCTACCGCGCCCTAAAGTTATTCCGCGGCGACAGCGCTTTTTATACCTGGCTGTATCGAATAGCGGTGAATACGGCGAAGAATTATCTGGTATCGCGCGGCAGGCGACCACCGTCTACCGACTTCGATATCGACGATGCAGAGCTCGTTGAGGATACTCCGGCGCTGCGCGAGAGTGAGACCCCGGAGGGGCAGCTGCAACGCGACAAGTTGGAGGCATTGATCGATCAGGCGATCGAGGATCTACCAGAGGATCTGCGCACGGCGTTTCGCCTGCGTGAGTTCTCGGGACTGAGTTATGAGGACATTACGCAGATCATGGATTGCCCCGTAGGGACCGTGCGCTCACGTATCTTCAGGGCTCGAGAGGCGATCGATAAAAAAATTCGCGAGTTTATGTAGAATCGCGGAACCAAGTATCCGGAATGTTGTCATACCCGTATCGATGTCAGATTTATGCCATATTTTAAGTTTCACTCAGTACGCGTAATATGAAAAATCTAGTCTAAACGATTTACCCCTATCCCCAACCGCCATTGGGCAGTTGCAGTAAACAGAGGTATTGCATGAGTTTGGAAAATAGTCATGGTCGCCCTTTGGAAGAATCCTTGTCTGCCCTGTTAGATAATGAGGCTGACGATCTGGAAATCCGTAGGTTGCTCAAAAATACTCAACAAAATAAAGAGTTAGAGCAGACTTGGAGACGATTTAATCTGGTCAGTTCCGTACTGCACCATGAAGAGGTAGCCCCCGTATCGGCGGCCACTTCGCAACGCATCTTCGACGCCATTGCAGCCGAAGAGGCCTATAGCGTCAGCGCGCCCATGCCTGTTATTAAGTCGGTAGGCACGCTGTGGAATGGCGTCGGTCGCATGGCCATTGCCGCGTCTGTTGCACTTGCCGCATTCATCTCTTTCCAAACCTTCATAGACGCACCCGCTAGCTCTGTGCCTGTCGCCGCTCAGAACGCCCCGGCGTCCGAGGCTATGCAGGTCGCCGATACGAGCAGGACGGTCGAGTTCGATGAGGCGGCACAGCAGCGACTCAATGACTACATCGATAGTGCGTCTATTCAGTACATCGATAACAACAGTGATCGGCCGCAGTTCAATATCTTCGAAGACTCGCAGTTGATACGCCAAGTTAACCAGATCGAACCTTAATTATTACGGTTGTGCGGGGCTGTCTTGCAGCCTTGCCTGCCGTCGAATCCCGCCGCTTCACACTTTGTAATCTTTTAATACAAAGCTTGCCCGCCAATCGCTCGCGCTGTACTTTACGACTCTGACACTAGCTCGGCTTCCTTTGCCGTGCCTCCGTGTTCCGCCTTTTTGGGAGTCAAAGTATGAAATTACTAAGCCGGATGGCGCACTCAAACCTATATGCCTCGATTCTCGCGCTGCTATTCACGCTATGCGCTGCGCAGTCTTACGGCGCCTCATCTTTGCCGAATTTCGCGGATATTGTGGAGAAAAATGCCCCTGCTATCGTGAATATCGCGACACTGCAGTCGGTCAGCGCACGCGCGTCGGGCCGCGGCAATGAAATCGAAGATCTCCTGCGCCGACTTTCTCCCGAGGATCAACTGCCACCGGATTTTGACGATCTCCCCTCGCGGCCGCGCGGTGGTGTGGGCTCAGGCTTCATTATCTCCGATGACGGCTATCTGATTACCAATCACCACGTTGTCACCGGCGCCGATCAAATTACTGTCACTCTGAACGATCGCCGCGTGTTCGAGGCAACCGTCATAGGAACTGACGAGCTGTCCGATGTCGCCTTACTCAAGATCGAGGCCGCTGGCCTACCTGCGGTCTCCTTCGGGGATTCCGAGAAGATTCGAGTCGGGGAGTGGGTGCTCGCCATTGGCTCTCCTTTCGGCCTTGAGTTCTCCGCCGCGGCTGGCATCGTGAGTGCCAAAGGGCGTGCTGTGCCTGGCAATCAGACCAATTATGTGTCCTTTATTCAGACCGATGTGGCGATAAATCAGGGCAACTCCGGCGGCCCCTTGTTCAACCTAGACGGCGAAGTGATTGGCATCAACTCCCAGATACTCAGCAGCTCCGGCGGCTCCAATGGCGTCTCCTTCGCCATTCCAAGCAGCGTTGCCCTGAATGTCGTGGAACAACTTCGCGAGAGCGGAACGGTGAGTCGCGGCTTATTGGGTGTGCTCATCAAGGACGTGGACTTCGCATTGGCAGAGGCTTTCCGCATGCCCCGTCCACGCGGTGCCTTTGTAGACGAGGTGCAGTCTGGGAGTCCTGCGCAGGAGGCTGGCGTGCAGAACGATGACATCATCATCGGTTTCAACGATAGCGAGATCGAATCCTCCTCGCAGTTGCCTTTCTATGTAGGGCAGGTGCGCCCGGGCAGTACGGCCCGTCTCACCATCATGCGCGACGGTGCGGTTATCCAGCTCAATGTAGTGGTGGGCAGCCTACCCGGTAGCGGAATTGCCTCGGCAAACCCCCCGGTAGAGCCACCGCGCGCGAACACGCTTGGGCTAACGGTCAGCCCGCTTAGCCAAGAGGCACAACGAGTGGCGGGCATTGCGGGCGTGCGAGTCGATGAATTGGACGAGGGCCCTGCGACAAATGCCGGTCTGCTCAGTGGCGATGTGATTGTCGAGCTAAATCGTCTCGCCGTGCCCTCGATAGAGGCGTTTGGGCTCGCCGTGGAGACATTACCTAGTGAAGGATTCGTTCCCATCCGTATCTGGCGCGAAGGGCGTGGCACGACACTCGTGCTAGAGCTGGAATAGAGCCCGGTTTGCTGAAGCTTGCCTCCAGTGGGGGCGGGCTTGCCCGCGAACAGGCCGGCGCCACCGCAATCTCTGCGCGGGCAGGCCCGCTGACACAGCACAATATTCCACTGACACTGCTTAGCGAATGCTGTAGACTTGCGGGCTTGATTTTCAGTGCGCTTTGGGCACCCTGTTTAAGCTCAGCAAAACACGCAAAGCCCTGCATCTGCGGCCGAAGAGCAGAAACTCATCCCCATTAATTATTGATTTGTGATCCTATCCTGTGAGCGACCTTAGCCATATCCGCAATTTCTCGATTATTGCCCACATCGACCATGGTAAATCCACCCTGGCGGACCGATTCATTCAAACTTGCGGCGGCCTAGCCGATCGCGAAATGGATGCCCAAGTACTGGACTCCCTCGATATCGAGCGCGAGCGCGGCATTACCATCAAGGCGCAAAGCGTAACGCTTTACTACACAAGCCTCGCAGGTAAGCGTTATCAGCTGAACTTCATCGATACCCCCGGACACGTTGACTTCACCTACGAGGTCTCGCGCTCTTTGGCGGCCTGTGAAGGGGCGCTCTTGGTCGTCGATGCGGGGCAGGGCGTGGAGGCGCAATCGGTTGCGACCTGTTATACCGCGATCGAGCAAGGGCTGGAGGTAATCCCGGTTCTTAACAAGATGGATCTGCCCCAGGCCGAGCCAGAGAAAGTGCGCCAAGAGATCGAAGAGATCATCGGCATCGACGCCTCCCAGGCGGTGTGTGCGAGTGCGAAGACCGGCCTAGGCATCATCGAGATTCTCGAAGAATTAGTACGACTCGTCCCGCCGCCCGTTGGCGATGTGGATGCCCCCTTGCAGGCGCTGATTATCGACTCATGGTTCGACAATTACCTTGGGGTCGTGTCGTTAGTAAGAGTTAAACAAGGCACTTTGCGTAAGGGCGACAAGATTATTGTCAAGACTCTGGGCAAGTCTCAGCTCGTCGATGGCGTTGGCGTGTTCTCGCCCAAGCGCTTAGAGACCGGTGTGCTGAGAGCGGGCGAAGTAGGCTGGATGGTTGCGGGTATCAAGGTAATCAAAGGCGCCCCAGTAGGCGACACGATTACGCACGCGGCCACTCCCACCGTTCCCGCGCTGGCGGGATTTAAGAAGATTCAACCACAGGTATATGCGGGCTTGTTTCCGATATCTTCCGATGATTTCGAAGACTTCCGTGAAGCGCTGGAAAAGCTCACGCTCAACGACGCCTCCTTGTATTACGAGCCCGAGAGTTCCGATGCGCTCGGTTTCGGTTTCCGCTGCGGTTTCCTTGGTATGCTACACATGGAGATCATCCAGGAACGCTTAGAGCGCGAATACGACATATCGTTGATCACGACCGCGCCGACCGTGGTGTATGAAGTCTTGCTGACCAATGGCAATACCGTTCGTGTAGACAGTCCCTCAGCGCTACCGGCCATTACCTCTATCGATGAGATGCGCGAGCCAATCGTGTTGGCGAGCATGCTCGTCCCCCATGAGTACGTCGGCAGTATCATCACTCTTTGTGAGAGTCGACGCGGCGTACAGCGCGATATGCAATTCATTGGCCGACAGGTGTCCTTGCGCTACGAATTGCCGATGAACGAGGTGGTGCTAGATTTCTTCGACAAACTGAAATCCGCGAGTCGTGGCTATGCCTCACTCGACTATCATTTCATCCGCTTTCAGCAGGCTAACTTGGTGCGTCTGGATGTCTTGATAAATGGCGAACGAGTCGATGCATTAGCCTTGATCGTGCATCGCGATCAGTCTCACAGCAAGGGACGTCTGCTGGTGGAGAAGATGAAGGAGCTGATTCCTAGGCAGATGTATGATGTCGCCATTCAAGCCGCCATTGGTGGCCAAATTATCGCGCGTCAGACGGTCAAAGCCTTGCGTAAGAATGTGACCGCAAAATGTTATGGCGGCGATATAAGTCGCAAGAAGAAGCTCTTGGAGAAACAGAAGGCCGGCAAGAAACGCATGAAGCAAGTCGGTAATATCGAGATTCCGCAAGAGGCATTCCTTGCAGTTCTAAAGGTAGATGGTTAATGGATATTGATTTTTCATTGGTTCTGCTGGTGCTCGTGCTCATCTCCGGTGTGATCGCCTTGCTGGACCGTCAGCTGCGCGAGAAGGACCGCAAAGCAGCCGCCGATAGACTCCGTGGTGCACAGCAACCCCATTCCGAAGCGCTGCAGGCGGCTATCGAAGAGGCCGAGCGTGAGCCCGTCATAGTGGAATATGCGAAGTCTTTCTTTCCCGTGCTCCTGATCGTATTGGTGCTGCGCTCCTTCCTGGTAGAGCCTTTTCAGATACCCTCCGGCTCGATGATCCCAACTCTCGAGGTTGGCGATTTCATCCTAGTCAATAAATATACCTATGGCTTAAGACTGCCCGTCGTCGGTACCAAGATAGTGTCGATCAACGAACCCAAACGGGGTGAGGTAATGGTCTTCATTCCGCCTCATGACAAGCGTTACTTCATTAAGCGTGTAGTGGGCCTGCCTGGCGATACTATTCGCTATGAGGACAAGACTCTCTACGTGAACGGCGAGCAGGTGATGGCCGAGGTCGTGGACGAGGCGCAGATCGAGATGCCCAATGGTATGATGCAGTCCGGGATCTTATTGAATGAAACCCTTGGCGAGGTGGACCACCTGACGCAGATCATTAGCACCCCATCACGTGGCAATGGTCGCACTGTCTGGGTCGTCCCAGAGGGTCACTACTTCATGATGGGCGATAATCGCGACAACAGCGCCGATAGCCGAGTGTGGGGTGCCGTGCCCGAGGAGAACATCGTCGGTCGGGCCTTCGCGGTGTGGATGCACAAAGAGGCGGGCTTTAGTCTGCCGAGCTTCGGCCGTAATGGGCTGATTTATTAGAAACGAGTACTGCGTCGCGTTGTGTCCGCGTGCCAGCGCTATAATGATATGGCTACATTGAGCATCGAGAGATGTTTTTAACCCCGGACAGTGCAGGTGATGTCATGAACACAATGCTGAACGTTATGCCCCGCCAACAGCGCGGTTTCTCGAAACTTGGTCTCGTTCTCATGTTGGTCGTCCTCGTCAGCGGCCTGACCTTTGGGTTAAAGGTGTTGCCCGTGTACATCGATCACAATTTCGTACGCGGGGTGGCCGAATCGCTACTCGAGAGCGGTCGGGCTAGCGCCATGACTCAAGCAGAGTTGCGTTCCGAGATCGCCTCCAGCATGCGAGTCAACAATGTGCGTGATTTCGATCTCGATAGCATCAGCACTAGTCGCGTCAACGGTGCGAATGTCATCAGCATCGCCTACGAGCGGCGCATTCCCCTAGTCGCTAATATCGATATCATCCTCAGCTTCGACGATCAGATTCAATAGATGTCCGTGTCTGTGCAAAAGCTCGAGAGAGCATTCTCCTACTCGTTTACGGATCAAAGCCTCGCCCAATTGGCTTTGACCCATAGCAGTGCTGGTGCGAATAGCAATGAGAGGCTCGAATTTCTCGGTGATGCTATCCTGGGCTTTGTGATTGCCGCGCAGCTCTATGAACGTTATCCAGAGGCGCCAGAGGGGGAGTTAAGCCGCATGCGTGCCAGCCTAGTGAACCAGCAGAGTCTCGCCGATATCGCCGCCTCCGTGCAGCTTGGTGAACTCTTGATCCTCGGTCCGGGGGAATTGAAGAGTGGCGGTCGCTCGCGCACCTCGATCCTCTCCGACGCGGTTGAAGCGGTATTGGGGGCGATCTATCTCGACGGTGGCCTCGAGGCCGCACGACAGACGATTCTACAAATCTATGGCACTATGCTCCAAAGCACCGGTCAGGAGGAGCGGCGTAAAGATGCGAAGACTCGCCTGCAGGAATTCTTGCAGAGTAAGAGCCTCGCATTGCCAGTGTATGAGGTACTCTCAATAGAGGGCGAAGACCACTGTCAGACCTTTGTGGTGCGTTGCCAGATCGACTTATTAAAACAGGCCACACAGGGCAGTGGCAGCAATCGCAAATTAGCGGAACAACAAGCTGCCCAGAAGGCGCTGCTGGCCCTCGGGCTATAGCGTAGTCGCAGGCGTATAACGGAACAATTATGCAAGACGAACAGCAAACACAAGAAGAGCAGCGCTGCGGTTTTATCGCCATTGTCGGCCGCCCCAATGTAGGCAAGTCCACGCTCCTAAACCATGTGTTGCACCAGAAGATTAGCATCACCTCGCGCAAGCCGCAGACCACGCGTCACCGAATCTTGGGTATCAAGACGATCGGTGCCAATCAGTTTGTCTATGTCGATACCCCCGGCATGCACAAGAGCCAGAAAAAAGCGATTAATCGCATGATGAACCAGACGGCCACTAGCGCTCTGGATGGCGTAGATGTGGTGTTATTCGTGGTGGAACGACTAGTATTTAATGAGGAGGACCAGATCGTATTAGAGGCCCTTCGCAAAGTGAAGGTGCCAGTGTTGCTCCTCATTAATAAATGCGATTTGTTAGAGACGCGCGAACGTCTTCTGCCCCATATCGAGCGCCTGTCCAAGCTGCGCGATTTCGCCGAGATTATCCCCCTGTCGGTGCTTGGCGGGCACAATATCGACACGGTTGAGAATTGTGTACAGAAATATCTGCCAACCGGGCCTTTCATGTACCCCGAGGATCAGATTACCGATCGCAGTTCACGCTTCATGGCGGCGGAGATTATTCGTGAGAAGATTACGCGTCAGCTCGGCGATGAGCTGCCCTACGAGGTTACCGTCGAGATCGAGAAATACACTATTCAAGATGCTGTGGTGCATATCCATGCGCTCATTCTAGTGGACAAGGAGAGCCAGAAGCAGATCATCATCGGCGCGAAGGGCGATCGACTCAAGACTATCGGTAGCGCAGCGCGCGTAGATATGGAGAAAGCCTTCGAGTCCAAGGTCATGCTCAATCTCTGGGTCAAGGTGAAATCCGGTTGGGCTGATGATGAGCGGGCTCTGCAAAGTTTGGGCTATCATCAAGACTAAGCGTTAACCCTTCGATGTAAGCACATTCGGGAGTGAACAGCATGCGCAGCAAAGTCGATTTGCAGCCCGCGTATGTGTTGCATACACAGGCGTTTCAAAACACGAGCCTACTCGTGGATTTATTCTGCGTCGACTATGGTCGCGTGCGCGCCGTAGCGAAGGGCGCCAGACGTGCAGGATCGCGCACGCGAGCCTTTCTCCAGCCTTTCCAGCCAGTGCTAGTGTCACTAAGTGGCAAGACCGATCTAAAGAGCCTGAACTCGATAGAGGGCAGCGTCAATGCCTTGCATCTACAGGGCCCTCGTCTGTTCAGCGGCCTGTATATCAACGAACTGCTGGTACGCCTAGTGATGTTCCAGGAAAGCATCCCCGAACTCTATCGCAGCTATCAGGAGGCCATCGTGGCCCTGTCAGGAGAGCGCGACCTGCACAGCATTCTGCGTAAATTCGAACTGAGCCTGCTCGATTCACTCGGCTATGGCATCAATCTAGAGTGTGACTGCTTTAGCGGCGAGCCGATCACGGAGCAGGGACACTATCTTTTTCATCCCGACATTGGTTTTGAAAAGCTCCTGAGCTTAGCCCCGGGCAGCCGTAGTAATGCTGCGGTATTTAGCGGCGCCGAATTGCTCGCTCTGCGCGACGAGGAAATGGCGAGTAAAACCCATAGTCAGGCCGCTCGGCGCCTTACCAGAATAGCGCTACAGGTGCATCTGGGCGATAAGCCCCTAGCGAGTCGTGAGTTGTTCGCACGGGCCGCTACATCCGATTGAGGCAGGCTATTCCCCCCATCGCTTTGCGCGCCGCTCAATACAGGGTAAAATCGCGCAACTTTTTAACGCAGGATTACGCGATGTCCATCTCATTTCCTTTGCTTGAAGACCAGATAGGCAACACGCCGTTGGTGCGCCTGGCGCGGCTGCCTGGACAGACGAGCAATATCGTCCTGGTCAAACTCGAAGGTAATAACCCTGCGGGGTCTGTGAAAGACCGTCCTGCCTACAATATGATCCTTCAGGCCGAGCAGCGCGGCGATATCACCCCAGGCGACACGCTGATAGAGGCTACCAGCGGCAATACCGGTATCGCGCTGGCGATGGTCTGCGCGGTGAAGGGCTATCGTTTGATCCTGATCATGCCCGAGAATATGTCCGCGGAGCGTCGCGCCTCGATGAGTGCCTATGGCGCGCAGTTGATTCTAGTGACGGAGTCCCAAGGCATGGAAGGCGCACGCGATCTTGCCGAACGGATGTCCAAAGAGGGCAAGGGCAAGGTGTTGGACCAGTTCTCTAATCAAGATAACCCCAGTGCGCACTATTTACATACCGGCCCCGAGATTTGGCGTGATACACAAGGCACCGTCACCCATTTTGTGAGCTCGATGGGCACTACCGGGACGATCATGGGTGTGTCGCGTTATCTCAAAGAGCAGAATCCCGCCATTCAAATCGTAGGGCTGCAACCGCAGGAGGGTTCGCGTATTCCTGGCATCCGACGTTGGCCTAAAGAGTATCTGCCGAAAATTTTCGATGCTTCTCGTGTCGATCTCATCATCGATGTCGAGCAGAACGATGCGGAGAACACCATGCGAGCGCTGGCGAAAGAGGAAGGAATTTTTTGTGGAGTCTCCTCAGGAGGTTCCGTGCATGCCGCGCTTGCGCTAAGTAAGCGTATCGAGAATGCGGTGATTGTGGCGATCGTTTGCGATCGCGGCGACCGCTACTTATCTACCGGAGTATTCGTCTAGGTGCTAGAGATCTAGGCTTACCCACGCGCAGTCACCATTCAAATTATCCAAATAAGACGATTCATTGCACTATGAGACACAATAAGCGCAGACGCCAAAAATTACCCACAGAGTCCATCGAAATCGACATTCAGCGTCTCAGTCATGATGGGCGCGGAGTGGGCAATATTGCGGGAAAGATCGCCTTCGTACAGGGCGCCATCGACGGCGAGCGCGTTGTCGCGCAGTACACAGGGCAGCGTAAGCAATTTGACGAATTGATTACGCTGGAAGTGCTCGAGGCCTCACCCGATCGCGTGACTCCACCCTGCGTGCACGCCGATGTTTGCGGTGGCTGTGCGATGCAACACATCGCCTCCGAGGTGCAAATCGCACTCAAGGAGAAGGTATTGCACGATCATCTAGCTCATATAGGGGGGCTGAACAAGTTCGACACCATTGCCCCGATGCTTAGCCAGACCGAGGGCTATCGTCGCAAGGCTCGACTAGGGGCGCGTTACGTTAGTAAGAAAGAGGCCATGGTGATCGGCTTCCGCGAGAAGAATAGCTCCTTCATTGCCGAGATGGGCTGTTGTGCGGTGTTAAACCCGGCGGTTTCGGCATTGATAATGCCGCTGCGTGAATTGATCGTGACTTTCGATGGCCGCATGGCGTTGCCGCAGATCGAAGTAGCGGTTGGGGAGAATGCGCAGGCTAACGCGGCCGGAGAGCACGTCGCCGACCAGGTGGCACTCGTGGTGCGCCATTTAGAGGCATTGAGTGAGCACGATGCGGCAGCCTTGCTCGGTTTCGCTCAACAACACGGCCTGCATCTGTATCTGCAGCCCAAGGGAGCAGACTCCATTCACAAGGTGTGGCCTGCCGATGACGAAGAGCGCCTCTATTATTACTTGCCGGATTTTAAGCTGCGCATGGCCTTTCACCCCGTCGACTTCACACAGGTCAATGGTGAGCTGAATCGCAAGATGATTGCCTTCGCATTGGAGCTGCTCGACCCGCAAGCGCATGAGACTGTATTGGATCTTTTTTGCGGACTTGGCAATTTTACTCTGCCCATCGCGACTCGGTGTAAGCGCGTTGTCGGTGTAGAAGGCAGTGATGAGATGGTGCAACGGGGGTTCGAGAATGCGCGCGCCAACGGCATAGAGAACGCAAGCTTCTTCTCTGCCGATCTGACCACCGAGTTCGATGAGAAAACCTGGGCACAGCCTGTCTATGACAAGATTCTATTGGACCCACCGCGTTCGGGTGCCCTAGAAATAATTCCTCGCTTGGCGGCGTTCAAAGCCAAAAAAATTATCTATATCTCTTGTAACCCCGCCACATTGGCTCGCGATGCGGGTGAGTTGGCCAAGCATGGCTATGTCATGACCCAGGCTGGGGTGATGGACATGTTTCCCCATACAGGGCATGTGGAATCGATTGCTGAGTTCGTATTGCGCTAGCGCAAACACAACGCCAACAGGCTTAGAACATGGTTCATATCAGAGAGAAACACGCATTCAATGCAGACGGCAGCGTCCAATTCGAGCAATGGATCGAGAGTCTGCAGAGCAATGGCGTGGTACTGAACACCGAGGCCATTAAACAGGCCTGTGATGTCAGCTGGCAAGCGCATCAAAAGACAGATGCCCCCGAGCATGCGTGGTTTGAGAAAAGTAGCAGCTATATAACCGGCTTGGATATGGCCGAGATACTCGTGGAATTACACTTGGACAGCGAGGCGGTGATCGCCGCAATTCTGTACCGCAGTGTGCGCGAATCACGCTTGAGCCTTGCGCAGTTGGAGGCAACGTTTGGCGCCAGTGTCGCCAAGCTAGTTGAGGGCGTCCTGCGCATGGCCGCGATCAATGAGACGGACACTAGCCGCAAGCGCGTGCTGGGGCAGAGTGATGACCAAGTTGAGAATGTGCGCAAAATGCTCTTGGCCCTTATCGATGATGTGCGCGTGGCGCTTATCAAGCTGGCCGAGCGTACATGTGCCCTGCGTGCCGTCAAAAATTCCCCGGAAGAGAAGCGCCTAAGGGTTGCCCGCGAGGTCTTTGAGATCTATGTGCCGCTAGCGCATCGCTTAGGTATCGGACAGTTGAAGTGGGAGCTAGAGGATCTATCGTTTCGCTACCTCCAAGAGGACAACTATAAGCGCATCGCCAAGCTATTGGATGAGCGCCGCGTAGATCGTGAGCGCTTTGTCGAAGAGGTGATCGAGCAGTTACGTCGCCAACTCGAGCGCGCCAATATCGATGCCGAAGTCACGGGTCGTGCTAAGAACATCTATAGCATTTGGCGCAAGATGCAGAATAAGAAGCTAGATTTCTCGCAGATTTTCGACATCCGTGCCGTGCGCATTCTAGTGCCAGAGGTTCGGGACTGTTATGCCACCCTGGGTATCGTGCACAATCTTTGGCGCGTCATTCCCAATGAATTCGATGACTACATCGCGACGCCTAAGGCGAATGGCTACCAGTCTCTGCATACTGCGGTAATTGGCCCCGACAGCAAGGTATTCGAAATTCAGATTCGGACCTTCGCCATGGATGAGGATGCCGAGCTGGGAGTGTGTGCCCATTGGCGATATAAAGAGGGCATTGCCGACCCTAGCTATAAGGATAGTTTTGAGGACAAGATCGCCTGGCTGCGTCAGCTATTGGCATGGCACGACGAGATGGGCATGGTGGGCGGACTCGCCGAACAGTTGCGCAGCGATGCGAGTACTCCCGATCGTATCTACGTCTTTACCCCCGAAGGGCATGTGGTGGATATGATGAAGGGAGCTACGCCGCTGGATTTCGCCTATTACGTGCATACTGAGGTTGGTAATAAGTGCTGTGGCGCGCGCGTCAATGGCAAGACGGTGCCTTTGAACTATCGCCTACAGACCGGCGATCGTGTCGAGGTCCTGGCCGATGATCACAGCAGCCCGAGTCGCGACTGGCTAAAGCCCTCGCTAGGATTCGCGAACACCCCTCGCGCGCAGGCAAAGCTCATCCAGTGGTTCAAGACTCAGGGCAAGGAGCAGAACATTGCCCACGGTAAGGAGCTTTTAGAAGAAGAGTTTGCTCGACTGGCCGTGCATAGCCCTAACTACAAGGAGCTGGCTAGACGTTTGGGTTGTAAGAATGCCGATACACTATTCGCGGCGGTAGGCGTGAGTGCTATCGGTGCCGAAGAAGTAATCGCGGCAGCTCAAGAATTATCGCAAATCTTGCCTGTTCTGCACGAGAACAATAGCCTGCATGCCGAGGCGGTAGCCGCAGCGAAAGTGTATGGGGCGGGGCGTCTGGCCACGGCACTGGCGCAGTGCTGTTCTCCGCAACAAGGCGATGCCATCGTTGGCTGTCTCACGGCGCACAATGAAGTCATTATTCACAAGGCGGATTGTCCCGTTGCGCTGCGTTATCAGCAGTCCAGTAATGAGAATTTTATCGAAGTACAGTGGAGCGAGGGGCGGCGTATCAGCATGCTCGCCGAGTTATTCGTGCGGGCGTACGATCGCGCTGGCTTGCTGCGCGACGTCACCACTATTTTAGCCGACGCTAAGATCGAGGTGATGCAAGTCAATACTCGGTCCGATAAGCAAGCTGGCACCGCCTCAATGCAGCTCGAGGTAGAGGTCGATTCGTTCCACGCACTCTCACGAGTTTTGGAGAAAATTAGCCGATTGAACAATGTCATCGAAGCGCGCCGCGTCGACGCGACCAGCAAGCAGTAACGATCCGCGCTTGCTCCGGAGCAATGCGCGCAGGGGGGATAGAATGACGAAGGACTATCGAATAGAAGACCTACTGAGTCTGATGGAGAAACTGCGCGATCCCGAGTTTGGTTGTAGCTGGGATAGGAAGCAAAGCCTACGCACACTGACTGGCTATACCTTAGAGGAAGTCTATGAGGTGATCGACGCGGTGGAAACCGGAAACGACGCACAATTGCAGGATGAGTTGGGCGATCTTTTGTTTCAGGTGGTGTTCTACGCGCAGATCGCCAAAGAGGAGGGCCGTTTCGAGTTTAGTGAGGTGATTGGCTCTATCACGCAGAAGCTCCTACGTCGCCACCCCCATGTGTTTCCCGATGCAAGCCTAGCGAGTTTCGGTAACAGCGCTCTGGCGCTAAACGCGGAGCAGGTAGCCGAGCGCTGGGAGCTTATAAAGAACGAAGAGCGCGCGCAAAAAGCGGGAAGCGAGAACGCCGGCGCGGCACTCAGTGTCTTGGACGATATCCCTGCGTCGCTGCCTGCGTTAGATCGCGCCAGGAAGCTGCAAAAACGAGCGGCCTCGGTCGGATTTGATTGGCCTGCGGTACGAGGAGTGATCGATAAGGTAAAAGAAGAGCTGGCGGAGTTAGAGGCGGAACTGCCACAAGGCGATCAGCAGCGCATAGAGCAGGAGTTCGGCGACCTGATGTTTAGTTGCGTCAATCTCGCTAGGCATTTGCAGATCGATCCCGAATCGTCACTGCGGGGGAGTAATCGCAAATTCGAAGCCCGCTTTCGTGCGCTAGAGGGCCTCGCCAGAGGCGGCGCAGAAGCCCTAGAGACGCTAGATGCGGCCCAGCTGGACGGCCTTTGGAATCAAGTCAAAGCTATGGAAAACGATTCCGTCAAATAGGCGATATTACGACGTATAGAAACGGTGTTCTTGTTTCCGCGCAGGGCTTTAGTGTATGGTCGTTGCCTTCGCAGGAAGCTAAATGACCTGGCGCATTGCCCTAGGCCCGGAACGACTCGCTAGCGCGGCAGCGCAAAGCGAAATTCGCGAACACTATAAGAATTTGAGACTACAATGATAGCTAGCCTAAACAGGTTTTGGGCACACTAAGGAGCAAGATATGCGAGTGATTTTGTTAGGGGCGCCGGGTGCAGGAAAGGGGACTCAGGCTCAGTTCATAACGTCAAAGTACGCAATACCTCAGATTTCGACTGGAGATATGTTACGCGCCGCAGTCAAAGCGGGTTCTCCACTAGGAGCCTTGGTAAAAGAGGTCATGGCAACTGGCGGTTTGGTCACTGACGATATCATCATTGCCTTAGTAAAAGAGCGAATTGAACAAGAGGACTGCGCCAAGGGATTTTTATTGGACGGTTTTCCTCGCACCATTCCACAGGCCGAGGCAATGGAAGAGGCCGGTATCGCTATCGATGTAGTCGTAGAGATCGGTGTTGCCGACGAAGAGATCGTGAAACGCCTCAGTGGTCGACGCGTACACGCCGATTCGGGCCGCATCTATCACGTTATCAATAATCCACCCAAGGTTGCTGGTATTGACGACCTAACCGGCGAGCCATTGATCCAGCGCGACGACGACCAAGAAGAGACGGTGCGCAAAAGGTTGAAGGTGTATCACGAACAGACCGAGCCGCTAGTGAACTTCTATCAGCAATTAGAAGGGCAAGGGCATGGCGTAAAAGTGGTACGTTTGAATGGCCAAGACGATGTCGATGTCGTTCGTCAACAGATCGCATCATTGATGACGGCGTTATAAGAACGCTTTAAAGGAGGGCGTTGTGATTGCATGCAATGCCCTCGATTAAGCGTTAGAGTTTTGTAAAAAGTGATCTAGCGTTTTCGTTTCTTTTCTAGCAATTCCCTCGCAAATTTTCTCCGCTTTCCCTCTGTTTGACCCCTACTTGCCTTTTTCGTGAATTATTTGCGGATTTATGTTGATTTATTTCATTATTTTGAGATTGCACTGCTGTATAGCCGATATTTTTTGTGCTAAGGTGCCGCTCAAACGTGGGGTCACTCATGTTGAAGAAATTAACGTGGTTTTGTTCCACATTTTAGGAGAGATAACAGTATGGCCAAAGTTAAAGCGACAAAGAAGGCGCCTGCTAAATCGGCGGTTAAAAAAACCGGTGATGCTGCTCTTGCGAAAGCAAAGACAGCTTTAGCAAAACTGCAGAAAGAAGCAGCTACAGCTAATAAGCAACTCGCTACTGCTCAAAGCAAAGCCGAGGCAGCGAAGAAAAAAGCTGCGCAATCTGCCACTGCTACTAGCAAGAAAGCAGCTGCAAGCGCGAAAGCTGCTGCAGCAAAGCTGGCAACTAAAGTCCGCCAAACTAACGCTAAACTCAAATCTGCAGAAACTAGTATGAAAGCTGAACTAGCTGCTGCGAAAGCAAAAGCTGCGGTTGCAGCAAGACAGAAAGCTGCTGAAGCTCGACGCGCGGCAATCGCCGCTAAAGCTGAAGCTGATCTTGCAAAAGCCGTTAAAGCATATGCTGAACAGTGGAAGAAGAAGCGTGCTAAGGCAGACTCTGCTAAAGAAGCAGCCCGTAAGAAGAAAGATGACCTTAAGCGTAAGATAGCGGCTAAGAAAGCAGCCGTTAAAGCGAAAGCAGCAGCCCAGAAAGCCGCAGCCCGTGCTAAAGCAGCCGCCAAGAAGCGTTTGGCTCGCGAGAAAGTAGCAGCACGTCGTGCAGCTGCCAAAGCGAAAGCAGCCGCTAAGCGTCTAGCTGTACGTGAGAAGGCCGCCGCTAAGAAAGCCGTTAAAACTGTAAAGAAAGCAGTGAAGAAAGTTAAAACGGCGATTAAGCCTGCAGCTAAGAAGCCCGCGGCTAAGAAAGCAGCAGCCAAGAAGCCTGCAGCCAAGAAAGCAGCGGCTAAGAAGCCAGCGGCCAAGAAAGCGGCGGCTAAGAAGCCAGCAGCAAAGAAAGCGGCAGCCAAGAAGCCGGCCGCTAAGAAAGCAGCAGCTAAGAAGCCAGCCGCGAAGAAAGCAGCCAAAAAGTCTGCCTCTAAGCGTAAGGCTCCTGCAAAGGCCGCAGCTCCTGCACCAGCAGCCAGCTAATTCGGCTTGCGTTTAACAGCCATTGTTCGCAATAGCTGCATGAAAAAAATCCCTCAGGGTTCTAAACTCTGAGGGATTTTTTATTTGCTTTCCGTATAATCCCGGCATGTCTAAAATTCTCGCCATCGATACCTCTCATTCCCATTGCTCTGTTGCCGTCAATACAGGCGGCAAGATCGATTTCCTGATTACCACCGAACCGCGCCAACACGCGCGCAGGCTATTGCCTATGATTGAAGAGCTAATGGCGCGCAACGCGATGCAGCTAGTGGATCTGGATGCCATTGCATTCGTAAGCGGGCCCGGCTCATTTACAGGCCTGCGTATAGGGGCGGGGGTCGCACAGGGTTTAGCTCTCGGCGCACAGATTCCGGTTCTGGGTCTGTCCTCGATGGCGGTGATGGCGCTCAAGGCGTCGCGTTATACGCAAGACAAAGAGCTGCTGATCTGCATGCAGGCCAGAGAGAACGAACTCTATAGTGCCGCGTATCGACCGCAGGGTGATGACGTAAAGTTGCTCGGTCGGGAGCATGTCGGCGGCATCGAATCGATCGATTTTGCTGCACTGACCGCTCCTGAGGATGCCTATCTAGTGGGAGACGCGCTGGATTTAGCGCTGCATGCACTGGCCGAGGAAGGGGCCGTGGCGATTCAGGCATACCGCGAGGCATGCGTAAGCGATGCGCCGACCCTAAGTGTGCTTGCCAGCACGCGCTTCGCGCGAGGCGAAGGCGTAGAGCCAGCCTTAGCGCTACCGGTTTATCTCAAAGAACAAATGGACTATCAGGAATAATATGGAACTGGACTGGTTCAGAACGACGTTTTTGGCGATTTTGCAGGGCTTCACAGAATTTCTTCCTATCTCTAGTTCTGCCCACATCATATTGCCTAAAGAGTTGTTGGGTTGGCCAGATCAAGGACTCATTTTCGATGTCGCGGTGCATGTTGGCAGCCTAGTTGCGGTGTTGTTGTATTTTCGGCGCGATATCGTCGTTCTGTTTAAGGCATGGTTAGGCTCTTGTACCGGCAAGGCGCAGAACGCGGACTCGCGTTTGGCCTGGTATGTGATAGCTGCCACCATTCCCGCTGGTTTGATAGGTTTCGCGCTGAGCGATGTGGTCGAGCAGTATTCACGCTCCATGTTGCTGATCGCCTCTACCTCGATATTTTTTGCATTTTTGCTTTTTGTCGCGGATCGAGTCGGCAAACAGACTCTCTCGATCGAGAAACTGACATTGAAGTCGAGCCTTACGATTGGTTTTTTCCAGGTGCTCGCCCTAATGCCGGGAACCTCGCGTTCGGGCGCGACGATGACTGCGGCACTGCTTTGCGGTCTTGATCGCAGAGCCGCCGCGAAATTCTCATTCCTCTTGGCCATCCCGATCATCGCGGCGGGCGGGTTGTTGGAGGGCTATGAATTGATCTCCTCTGGTCTGTCGAACCACTGGGGGATGCTGCTCTATGCGATAGCCGTGTCGGCCGTGGTGTCTTGGTTGTGTATCCATTATTTCCTACGCCTGATCGATCGCGTTGGCTTTATGCCATTTATTATCTATCGCGTAATAATGGGCTTGGTGTTATTCGCAATTTACTTTTTGCGTTAGATCGACACCCATTCGAGTGTCTTCCAAGGGATGAATTCAATGCCTGAGCAGTGCCTAATTGCCTTAGCCGACTGCGACGCAAGCGCAGTGCACGACATCGATGCTCTTGCCGCACAGTTGTCTATCCCTGTGCTAGCTGCCCAACACTCGCCACAGGATTTCTGCCAATTCCTCTTGTTCTTTGAAGACGCCCGGCTGTGCTTGCGCAGTACCGCCGAGGACGCCTCAGGCGCTGTCTGTGTCGATTTCGACAATAATAGCCTGCAGTATCGCCAGCGACATCCCGTGCAACCTGAGGCGCTTCTAAAGGCCGCTGCCGTGAAGCAGGGCCATAGGACTCGTGTTTTGGACGCGACGGCGGGTTTTGGTTTGGATGCTTATTTGTTCGCAGCGGCGGGCTGTGTCGTGACTCTGTGCGAACGCTCGGCGATACTTCACGCCATGTTAAGCGACGGCATTCGGCGCGCGTTGCATAGCCCCGACGAGCGAGTCCGGCAGACCGTTGAGCGTATGCATCTGCATTCCGGAGATAGTCTTACCCTTATGCAGGCACAGTGTCAGGAACAGGAGCGCCCCGAGATCGTCTATCTCGACCCGATGTTCCCCGAGCGCAAGAAGAAGAGTGCGAAGGTGAAGAAGAATATGTTTCTCCTTCAACAACTCCTGCACGGTGAGCAGGATGTGCCGGGTTTGCTGGCACAAGCGTTGGCATTGGCTGAGCGAAGGGTGGTAGTGAAGCGGCCAAGGCACGCACCATTTCTAGATGATCGCGCGCCGGGCTTTACGCTCGAAGGCAAGTCGAGCCGCTTCGATGTCTATCCAATCGTCAAGTCTGCGACTTAGTGACTAGGAGTTGCGTAGTAGGCGTATTAACACCTCTTCATAGATCCGCGTGAGTTCGTCCAATTCGCTGATTTTGACGTTCTCGTTCACCTTGTGAATGGTGGCGTTACATGGCCCCAATTCCAGAAGCTGAGCGCCAGTCGGTGCAATGAAGCGCCCGTCGGATGTGCCCCCGGTAGTCGAGCACTGTGTCTCGACACCATTGATGTGCTTTATGCTCGCCGACACGATGTCGATTAAGGTCCCTCTGGAGGTCAGGAACGGGTTGCCAGAGAGTTGCCAGTCGAGGGTGTATTCTAATTCGTGCGCATCGAGAATCGCCTCTGTGCGGCTACGAATCTGCGCCTCGGTCAGCGCGGTTGAGAAGCGGAAATTGAACTGCGCATCCAGAGTGCCGGGAATGACATTGTCGGTGCCCGTGCCCGAGTGAATATTCGAGATCTGGAGGCTTGTGGGCGGAAAGTCCGCATTGCCCTCATCCCAAGTCTCTTTAACGAGGTCGTGCAGTGGAAGCATCGCCTTGTGTATCGGATTGCTGGCCAGTTGTGGGTAGGCCACATGTCCTTGGACGCCGTGTACCTTGAGCTTGCCATGCAGGGAGCCACGCCGGCCGATCTTAATGACATCGCCAAGCTCCTTGCTGCTGGAGGGTTCGCCCACGATGCAATAATCGATCTTCTCGTCTCGCGCCTCTAGCACTTCGATGACTTTGCGTGTGCCGTTTATCGCGCTGCCTTCCTCGTCACTGGTGATCAAGAAGGCTATCGATCCGTCGAAGGGCTTGTCTTCGGCCAGGAAGCGTTCGCAAGCGATTACCATGGCGGCGATGCTGCCCTTCATATCCGCCGTTCCACGCCCGTACAAGACGCCGTCACGCACCGTAGGGGTAAAGGGGTCGAACATCCAATCCTCGACGGGTCCGGTCGGCACGACGTCGGTGTGGCCCGCGAATGCGAACAGCGGCCCCTTCTCGCCTAAGCGGGCCCAGAAATTATTGACCTCGCCGAAGGGCAGGGTCTCGATCTTGAAGCCTAAGCCCTGTAGACGATCCATAAGCAGTTGATTGCAGCCTGCATCGTCGGGGGTGACAGAGGCTTTCTCGATCAATGCCATGCACAGCGAAAGGGTTGAGGTCATAGGGATAGTCTCTAGCGCTAGGCTATATCAATTGTGAGTGTGGAGTTCTTCGTTGAGTGCGATCGCCGTCTTATTGGCCTTGCACTCGACCGCACCGGTGACCGAGTTGCGGCGGAACAATAGGTCGGACTTGTTCGACAGCTCGCGCGCCTTCATGGTGCCGATAACTTGGTTCGCATTGTCTAGCACTAATACCTTGGTGCCGGCGGTTACATAAAGGCCTGCCTCCACGATGCAGCGGTCCCCCAGTGGGAAGCCGATGCCGGAGTTTGCGCCAATCAGACAGTCTTTACCGACGGAAATTATTTCGGTGCCGCCTCCCGAGAGTGTACCCATGGTGCTACAGCCGCCGCCGAGATCGCTGCCGGCGCCGACCATGACGCCGGCGGAGATGCGGCCTTCGATCATCGCGGGGCCTTCGGTACCTGCATTAAAATTCACGAAGCCTTCGTGCATGATCGTAGTGCCTTCGCCGAGATAGGCCCCGAGTCTCACTCTTGCCGTATGGGCAATTCGCACGCCCTTGGGCACTACGTAATTGCTCATCTTCGGGAATTTATCAACGGACATCACTTCGAGTAACTCGCCCTTCAAGCGCGCCTGTAACTGGCGCGCAGGAAGGTCTGCGAGATCGATAGCGCCCTGATTCGTCCACGCCACATTCTGCAACACCCCGAAGGCTCCGCTTAGGTTAAGAGAGTGGGGCTTGCAGAGGCGGTGTGAGAGAAGATGCAGCTTCAGATACACCTCCGCTACGCAAGTAGGAGCGGTGTCTTCACTGATGAACATTGCGCAGACATCCTGCGTGCTCTCGTTCAATTGGCGTAGCAGCGCGCTAAGGCTTTTATCTGCGGCCACGCTAGGCGAGCTCAATAATTCTGTAAGCTGCGCCTCGCTAACGATGCTCAGCACATTGCCTCCCTGGTATGCACAGCAGGAGCGCAGGGCCTCGACTAATTTCGAGTCCGGTTCGCGTAGCACCAGCGGGTAGTAGACCTCGATGATCTCGTCGCGGCTGTTACGGGTGGCGATGCCTATTCCTAGGCTATGGAGTGTGGGAGATTGCTTCATGATGTCATCCTTAAAACTAAAATGAGAGAGAGCTGTCTTGCTCAGCTGCTCAGTGCCTGCAATTGGGTCTCGTCGTAGCCGACTATCCAGCCATTACGATGGCGAATAATGGGGCGGCGAACGAGCGCTGGGTTTGCCATGATCAGTGCCAGAGCACCGTGCTGGGAAAGACTAGCCTGCTGCGCGGCAGTGAGCTTGCGCCAGGTGGTGCCGCGTTTATTGATTAGTGCCTCTAGGGGAATTGCCGCAATCAGCGTCGCGGCAAGATCGGCATCGAGGCCTGCTTTTTTATAGTCATGAAAGCTGTAGTCCATGCCTATGCCGTCTAAATATTTGCGCGTTTTTTTCACGGTGTCGCAATTGGCGATGCCGTATAGGGTTGCTGTCTTTTCAGTCACTTTGCTGTTCTCCGCGCTAGCTGCCGAGCTCTTGCTTGATATCGTTCTGCAGTCGCTCGATCTCTTCCGGGTCGGTGATTTTTTGGAAGTTACTATCCAGCACGAAGAATAAGTCTTCCACGCGCTCGCCCAGTGTCGCGATGCGTGCATTCTGCAATTGAATATTATGCTGCGCGAATACCTTGCCGATAGAGGCTAACACGCCGGGTTTGTCCGGGCAGTTGATCTCGATAGTGGTGTAGGCCTTGTCGTCCGAATTAATGAGTTCGGTTTCCACGTGCTGGCTGAAATGCTTGAGTTTACGCGCGATTCGCGTTTCCGAGCCGCGCAGATAACGCGTCGGCTCCGCAAGATACTCGCGCAGCATCGTGACTATTTGGCTGCGCCGTGCGGCGCTAGCCTGCACAGGGTTGCCATCGTTCTCGAGTACCGTATAGGTGTTCATGCAGTAATTCTTACTTGAGGTAAAAATACGCGCGTCTTGAATGTTCAGGCCCAACTTGCCGATCGCCGCTGCACTGCTGGCGAAAAGATGGCTGCGATTGAGCGTGTAGATAAATATTTGGGTTGCGCCCGCGGTGAAGTTGTCCGTGGGATCTTCGATGAGGATGAGCGTGTCGACACCGTTGCTCTTGGCAATCGCCTCGGTATGCCAGGCGATGTTCGCCGTGGACTCGCGCACGAAGTATTCGTCGTCGATGTTGTCCCAAATTTTCTCGATCTGTTCTTCACTAATGCCGCGCTCGGTGAGTTTGAGGCGGGCACTCTCCTGTTTGTCCTTGATGCGATCGGCTCGGTCGATCGGGTTCTCAAGCCCGCGGCGCAGGGCGCGCTTGGTGCTCAGATAGAGTTGACGCAATAGCGCGGCACGCCACGTGTTCCACAGTGTTGGGTTGGTCGCGTTGATGTCCGCCACCGTCAGCGCATAAAGATAATCCAAATGTAATTTGTCGCCCACTTCTAGCGCGAATTGTTGGATGACTTCTGGGTCCGCGATGTCCATCCGCTGCGCTGTCATCGACATCAGTAGGTGTTTGCCGATCAGCCAGGCAACGAGCTTGGTGTCCCACGCGCTTAGGTGATGCAGGCGACAGAACTCCGCACCGTCGACCATGCCGAGGGTGGAGTGATCGCCGCCACGGCCCTTGGCGATGTCGTGATAGAGGCCGGCTATATAGAGCAGTTCGAGCTTGGGCAGGCGACGCACAATATGGAAGGCGATCGGGAACTTCTCCTCGGCCTCGGGCAGTAAAAAGCGACGCGTATTCTCGATCACTTGCAGGGTGTGGGCATCGACCGTGTAAATATGGAAGAGGTCGTGTTGCATTTTGCCGGAGATCGCGCCGAACTCTGGGAGGTATAAACCAAGCACCCCATAACGGGCCATGCGGCGCAACTGCGATGTCAACTCGTGGGGCGAGCGCAGCAATTCCATAAAAAGCGTGACGTTGCGTAGGTCCTTGCGAAAAACGTCGTTGATTAGATAGCGGTGATCGCGAATAGAGCGAATGGTGATCGCCCGCACGCCCTTGATTCTCGGGTTCTGCGCCATGAGCACGAAGATCTCGAGTAATGCGAAGGGAAAGCGTTTGAAGACGTCGCCGTAGCGGATCTCGATATAGTCATTGCGCAGTTGGAAGCGGTTGTTAATGACCTCGATCACTTCCTGTTCATTGGCACGCAGAATCGCCTCGTCGAAATGCTGTAACAGCGCATCGTTGAGCGCGCGCAAGGTGGCGACGGCACGATAATATTCCTGCATCAATTTCTCAACGGCGAGGCTCTTTTCGTCGTCTACATAGCCAAACATCTGCGCAAGGTCGCGCTGCTTGTCGAACAGCAGGCGATCTTCCTTGCGTCCCGCCAGAAGGTGCAATCCATAGCGCAGCTTCCACAGGAGGCGTTCGCCCTCGGCGAGTTGCTCGTATTCGTTGCTATTAAGGAAGCCAAGATTTACTAGGTCGGCCAGTTGATTGGCTTTGTAATAACGCTTCGCAATCCACGCGATGGTTTGGATGTCGCGCAGGCCCCCGGGGGAGGTTTTGACGTTCGGCTCTAGGGCGTAGTCGATGTCATAGTATTTGTCGTGGCGCGCCTGTTGCTCGTCGCGCTTGGCGTCGAAGAAGGACTTGGCCGGCCAGACGTCGTTATTCTGGGTCTGTTCGATCATCTCGTCGCGCAGCTCGTCGGGCCCAATGATGGTGCGTGATTCCATGAGACTGGTGGTCACGGTGATGTCTTTGAGGGCTTCCTGTCGACATTGCGCTATTGAGCGCACTGCCTGGCCGATCTCGAGATTAATATCCCAGAGGAAGGTAAAGAAGGCGCTAATACTCTGTTTGAACTGCGCATGATCGTCATCGCGTGTGACGATCAGCAGGTCGATATCCGAGTGCGGATGCAACTCCCCACGTCCATAGCCGCCAACGGCCAGCAGGCTGATATCATTGGGTTTGCCCCAGTCATATCGCTCCCACGCGCAGCGCAGGAGTTCGTCCATGAACCAGGCCCGGCCCCACACCAATTTCTCTATGTCATCGTTTGTACGATAGTGTTCGTCGAGTATTTGTCGGGACTTGGTGAGCGCTTCGCGAAACACGGCGACGGCGTCGTTCGAGTTCGCCAGTTGGGTGCGGAACTGCTCAATATTGAACAGTTCATCTTTGAAATGAGCGTCCAGAGCATTGTGAATGTCATTCATAACTAGGTGCCAGTAGTAGCGCGCAGGGATGCTGAGAGAGAATTAGAAGGATTCTTCGGTGCGTTTGGTCAGGACTTCACAGCCGTCGGCCGTCACCGCGAGGGTGTGCTCCCACTGAGCAGAGAGGCGACGATCGCGCGTGGTGACGGTCCAGCCATCAGCCTTGTTCAGCTTCGTGTGATGGGTGCCGGCGTTGAGCATGGGCTCTATTGTGAAGGTCATTCCTTCGGTCAGGACGAGTCCGGTTCCAGGCTTGCCATAGTGCAATACCTGGGGGTCTTCGTGGAACACTCTGCCTATGCCATGGCCGCAATACTCCCTCACCACGGAGTAGTGGTTGGATTCCGCATGGACTTGAATGATGTGGCCGATATCGCCGAGCCGTGTGCCTGGTTTTACTATCTCGATCGCCTTGTATAGGCTCTGCTGCGTGACCTCGATGAGGCGTGTCACGTGGGCAGGCGCCTCGTCGATTACGAACATCTTGCTAGTGTCTCCGTGAAAACCGTCTTTGATGACGGTGACATCGATATTGATGATGTCGCCTTTCTTGAGGATCTTGGTGTCGCTAGGGATGCCATGGCAGATGACGTGATTGATCGAAGTGCAGATAGACTTCGGAAAACCGTTATAATTCAAGGGGGCTGGTATGGCTTGCTGTACGTTGACGATGTGCTCGTGACAGATTCTGTCTAACTCGCCGGTGCTTACACCCGCTTTAACGAAGGGGCCGATCATCTCAAGGACTTCGGCGGCGAGGCGTCCGGCAACGCGCATTTTGGCGATGTCTTCAGGCGTTTTTATGCTGATGGCCATAGTGTGGAAGGTCTTCTCTTTACTGTGTTGGGTGGCAAATTTCTCGATGGTCTATTGTAATGCAGCGCGGCAGGGATTGACAGGCATCACCGGGCCGGCACTTTGGTGCCTTTTGAGTGAGCCCCGCCAAGCCTATCGTACAAGCTAAAGCTTTAAGTCCGCACGGCTTTGTGGTATAAAGCTGCGCGCTTCGTGGGTCACAGCCCATGATCGCTAAAGTAACTAAATGTAAATTAACGTCGCACATACACCGTCACATGTGTTTTGGGTGCCCGAAAGCCGTGAGGCTTAAGGGTTTAACCATGGGGTGTATGGAGGCCTAACCCGATAAAAAGGAAAAGTCATGACTACTGTTTCAATGAAAGAAATGCTCAAAGCGGGCGTACACTTCGGCCACCAGTGCCGCTACTGGAACCCTAAGATGAAAAAATTCATCTTCGGTGCTCGCAACAAGATTCACATCATTAACCTCGAACACACTGTTCCAGCGCTCAACGCAGCCCTCGAGCAAGTCCACAGCCTCGCTGCTAAGAAGAAGAAAGTACTCTTCGTTGGCACTAAGCGCGCTGCGGGCAAGATCATCAAAGAGCAGGCCGAACGCGCTGGCATGCCTTATGTGGATCACCGCTGGTTGGGCGGCATGCTAACTAACTACAAGACTATCCGTGGTTCGATCAAGAAGCTTCGCGATCTTGAGGCTCAGGAAACTGACGGTACTTTCGATCGTCTAACGAAGAAAGAAGCACTTGTGCGTCGTCGTCAGAAAGAGAAGCTGGAACGCAGCATCGGCGGAATCAAGGAAATGGGCGGATTGCCTGACGCCTTGTTCGTAATCGACGTCGATCACGAACGCATCTCGATCACAGAGGCGAACAATCTGAGCATCCCAGTAATTGGCATCGTTGACACCAACAGCAACCCTGATGGCATCGACTTCCCAATCCCTGGCAATGACGACGCGATTCGCGCAATCGAGCTTTACGCAACAGCTGTCGCTGATGCCTGCATCGCTGGTCGTGGTGACTTGAATGTTGTCTCCGGTGACAGCGAGTTCATCGAAGTCAATGAAGAAGCAGTTAAAGAAGCACCTAAAGCCGAAGTGACGGCAGAAAAGCCAGCTAGCGCACCTGCCGCTGAATAAGCTGAGCATCCTCCGCGAGAGGCCCGGCTCTGTCCGCGGCCTCTTAGCTTGAGAGAGTGCGAAACTAACGACTAAAATGGTCGGAAACGCATGAAAAGAGAGGGGCTTAGCCCTTTTTTTTTAAGTCTGATTTAAATCACTGAATTTTTAAGATATCGATAGGGGCAATAAAATGGCGAATATTACAGCGGGAATGGTCAAGGAACTGCGTGAGCGCACTGGTCTAGGCATGATGGATTGCAAGAAAGCGCTCGTAGAGGCCGATGGCGACATGGAAAAAGCGATCGACGAGATGCGCAAAGCTAGTGGCATGAAAGCCGCTAAGAAAGCCGGCCGTATTGCAGCAGAGGGCATAGTGCTAACGAAGATCTCCGAGGACGGCAATTTCGGTGTCATTCTTGAGGTTAACAGTGAGACAGACTTCGTTGCCCGCGACGACAACTTCCTCAATTTCGCGAATTCAGTCCTTGAGCATGCCTTCGCAAGCCGTGAAACCGATGTCGCGAAACTGATGTCCACAGGCCTAGAAGATGCCCGTGAGAAATTGGTGCAGAAGATCGGCGAGAACATCAATGTACGCCGTGTTGAGATCATCGAATTCAAGAACGTGAACGACGGGATTGTGGACACCTATATCCACAGCAACAATCGTATTGCCGTCTTGGTTGCGATCACTGGCGGCGACGATACGCTTGCCAAAGACATCGCCATGCACGTAGCGGCGGTGAATCCGATCGTGGTCCGCGCAGAGGACGTGCCTCCAGAGTTGTTGGCCAAAGAGTCCGAGATTTACTCCGCACAGGCCCGTGAGAGCGGTAAGCCTGAGGAGATCATCGAGAAGATGATTCAGGGACGTTTGCGCAAATACGTAGCGGAAGTTAGTCTACTCGACCAAGCATTCGTGAAAGACGGTGAAATCACTGTCGCTGCCTTGCTGAAAAAGGCTGGCGCGGATGTTGTTAGCTTCAAGCGTTACGAAGTTGGCGAAGGCATCGAGAAGGAAGAGGTCGATTTCGCTGCAGAGGTTGCCGCAGTATCAAAGGGTTAAGTTAGGGTCCGCACAACTCACCGAGGCGAAGTGCTCATGGTCAAGCCAGATAAGAAATACAAACGCATACTCCTGAAACTCAGCGGCGAGGCCCTGATGGGGGACGCGGATTTTGGTATTGACCCTAAAGTACTGGATCGCATGGCAGTCGAGGTCGGCCAATTGGTCGGCCTTGGCGTGCAGATCGGCATGGTCATTGGCGGCGGCAATCTATTCCGTGGCGCGGCCTTGAACGCCGCAGGTATGGAGCGGGTTACCGGCGACCACATGGGCATGCTGGCCACGGTCATGAATGCCTTGGCGATGCGCGATGCGCTAGAGCGCGCCAATATTGCCACGCGCGTGATGTCGGCAATCCCCATGAGCGGGGTTGTGGAACACTACGATCGTCGCACCGCCATACGTCACCTACGCGCTGGTGATGTCGTGATCTTCGCCGCCGGTACCGGCAATCCTTTCTTCACTACCGATTCGGCCGCCTGTCTGCGTGGTATCGAAATCGACGCCGAACTGGTCCTAAAAGCGACCAAGGTAGACGGCGTCTATTCTGCCGATCCAAATCTCGTACCCGATGCTGTGAAATATGACCGACTGACCTTCGACGAAGTGTTGGAGAAGAAACTCGGCGTCATGGATCTCACCGCGATAGCGTTGATTCGCGAGCACGATATACCCGTGCGTGTATTCAATATGAACAAGCCCGGCGCGTTGTTGAACAACGTCATGGGGTCTGCAGATGGCACGATCATCGAGAACCCTTCCGAATAGAACTATAACCACCCGAGCCTATGGGGATAGAAGATGATTGAAGCCATAATTAAAGATGCTGAGCAACGCATGGAGAAGAGCTTGAGTTCCCTTGAACTCGCCTTCAATAAGATTCGCACGGGCCGTGCGCACCCGAGCTTATTGGACACTGTCATGGTGTCCTATTACGGCGCCGATACGCCCCTGAACCAGCTTGCCAACATCACCGTTGAGGATGGCCGCTGTCTCGTCGTAGTGCCTTGGGAGCGCCCCATGATTGTGGAAGTCGAGAAAGGCATCATGAAGTCTGATCTCGGCTTGAATCCTTCCAACAATGGCGAATCGATTCGCGTACCGATGCCCGCACTGACCGAGGAGACTCGTAAGGAATACACCAAGCAGGCAAAAGCCGAGGCCGAGAACGCCCGTGTTGCGATACGCAATATACGTCGCGACGCCAATGGCAGCGTCAAAGACTTGCTCAAAGACAAAGAGATCAGCGAAGACGATCAGCGTCGCGCCGAGGAGCGTATCCAGAAGATTACCGATAAGTTTATCGCCTCGGTAGACTCGCATTTCGCCACTAAAGAAACTGACCTATTGTCCATATAGTTTTCTTCTCGCGAATATTGACTGGATGATAGTTGTGAAGTCCGCTATAAGTGGGCCAGCGCGTGGTATTTGTCGTGAATGCCGCGTGAGCTTCAACTAATAAGAGACATAGATGTCGGATGCACAAAGAAACCCCCTGCCAATCTGAAGATAGCCAACTCCCTAGGCATGTCGCTATCATCATGGATGGCAACAACCGCTGGGCAAAGACTAATGGCCTGTCTGGATCTGCTGGGCATCGAGCCGGCGCCGAGGCTGCGCGCAAAGTGGTTTACTCCTGTATCGATCGCGGCATCAAATACCTCACCTTGTTCGCGTTTAGCAGTGAGAATTGGCTGCGCCCTAATAAGGAAGTGAAGGGTTTGATGGCCCTGTTTCTCGCAGTATTGAAGCGTAAAGAGATCACTCAACTGCATAACAACAATGTGCAGCTGCGCTTTATCGGCAATCGCGAGAGTTTTTCGCCGACACTGCAGCGCCATATGCAAGATGTCGAGTCTTTAACGGCGAACAATTCCGGCACGGTGGTCACTGTTGCGGCCGATTACGGCGGTCAATGGGATATTGCAAACGCAGCGAAGCAGATAGCGATGGAAGTCGAGCAGGGCAGGCTGCGCGCGGAACAGGTCGATATAGGCCAAATGCAGCGTTTTATTTCCCTAGCGAACGACCCAGCCCCAGACCTGTGCATCCGCACGGGAGGGGAGAGCCGCATCAGTAATTTCCTCCTCTGGCAGTTTGCCTATACCGAACTGTATTTTACCGATTGCTATTGGCCAAAATTCGACGATCGGGAATTCGAGTTAGCTATGCAGGATTACAGCAAGCGTCAGCGTCGTTACGGACACTTAGATAATCCTGAGCACAGCGATGAGTTGTCGGTGCCAGGGAGCACGCGTAGTGCTTAGAACTCGCGTTATCACGGCCCTAATAATGCTGCTAGTCCTGTGTGTTGCGACCGCAATGAGTACGCCGTTTCAATTCGCGTTATTCATCAGTGCAGTGCTCTTGGTGGGGGTTTTAGAGTGGACAGGCCTGATGGGCCTGCACGGCTGGCCCTCAAAGTTGCTCTATCTATTGGTTTTCGGCGCCGCGATGCTCCTGGTCGCCTATCTGGCGGATGTCACGCCTGCTGCAGCCGCCTTGCAGCGCCGGGTAGTCCTTGCCGTTACCGGTGCCGGTGTCATATTCTGGTTACTAGCATTCTATTTGATTAGGCATTTCCCCGAGCAGCAATCGCGTTGGGAAGGGGTGCCTAAGACTGCGCTCATGGGTTTTTGTACTCTATTGCCCACTTGGATTGCCCTGATTCAACTCAAATACCTCGAGCCGCAGGGCTATCTCGTTCTTACTCTCGTGGCCTTGGTGAGCATCGCCGATATTGGGGCCTATTTCACCGGCCGCGCTTGGGGCCGCGCTAAACTGGCGCCAAAGCTCAGTCCAGGCAAGTCGTGGGCAGGCTTTTGGGGCGGTTTAGCGGCGAGCTTTGCGCTAGCATTGTTGCTGCTCTATCCCTTGCAGATGACGATGGTGAGCCTAGATTTGTTCAGGATGCTCGCGTTCTTGGTGATAGCGCTGATAGTGGCGGTATTTAGCGTGTTGGGCGATTTGTTCGAGAGTATGCTCAAGCGCAGCCAGGGACTCAAAGACAGCGGTAAATCACTCCCCGGTCATGGCGGAGTACTCGATCGCATCGACAGCCTAACCTCTGCGGCCCCGGTATTTGTATTTAGTCTTCTTATTGTTTTCGCGGACATCACATGGGCATAAACGCCACGCCAACGCGCCGCGCCTGCGGCCCTAGCGCTCAGATCAGCATCCTAGGCTCTACCGGTTCCATCGGTAAAAGCACGCTTGAGGTTATAGCCCTGCACCCGCAGTATCGGGTCTTCGCCCTCACGGCGCACCAGAACGCGGCCATGATGCTCGAACAATGCCGTCGCTTCAGCCCGCGCTATGCGGTGATGGTTGATGAACAGGCTGCCGAGACGCTGCGCAAGTCTTTGCGGGCTGCAGGTTCGGAGACCGAAGTCCTTGCCGGAGCGCAGGCTTTGATCGAAATCGCCTCGCATCCCGATACCGATACGGTCATGGCGGCCATCGTGGGGAGTGCGGGCTTGCCCTCTACACTCGCTGCCGTCGCACATTCCAAGAAAGTGCTATTGGCCAACAAAGAAGCATTGGTAATGGCGGGGGACTTGTTCATAGACGCCCTGGCTGCAAGCGATGCCGTGTTATTGCCCATCGATAGCGAGCACAACGCCGTGTTTCAGTGCCTGCCTCCCGAGTCTCGATTCGCCGGCGGCGATATCTGCAGTCAAGGCGTGCGCCGCGTGGTTCTCACGGCCTCTGGCGGGCCATTTCGAGAGTCGCCACGCAGCGCCTTGGAGCAGGTTACCCCCGAGCAGGCCTGTAAACATCCTAATTGGAGCATGGGTCGCAAGATCTCTGTGGACTCCGCGACTATGATGAATAAAGGGCTGGAGGTCATTGAGGCTTGCTATTTGTTTGGTGTAGGGCCCCAGCTCGTCGACGTGCTTATCCACCCGCAGAGCATCGTTCATTCCATGGTGGAGTATGCGGACGGTTCGGTCCTAGCCCAGATGGGTAGTCCCGACATGCGCGTCCCGATTGCCTATAGTCTAGCGTGGCCGAATCGCATCGCCTCGGGCGCGGCCTATCTGGACCTTACCAAGCAGAGCGCTCTGGAGTTCTTTACCCCAGACTTGGAGCGTTTTCCGTGTTTGCGTCTAGGTATAGAGGCCGCCAAGATGGGCGGCACCGCGCCTACTATCCTTAATGCTGCCAACGAAGTGGCGGTGGAGTCTTTTTTACAGGGTAAGAGTCGTTTCACGGCCATACCTGCTATCATTGCCGGAGTGTTGGAACAAATGACTTGTCGCAAAGCGGACACACTCGATATTATTCGGCAGGCAGATCGTTCGGCGCGCGAGTTAGCGCAACAGATAAGCGACAGGGTTTAAGATATTTGACGTATACGCAGACAAACGCTGCGCAATTCACGTGACAGAGCTGGGTGCTGCATAGTCTGCCCCCCGGGTGAAGTACAGATTATTATGGCTCTACAACTGATAATTAATATACTCGCACTAGTTGTGACGCTCGGAATCCTCGTAACTGTGCATGAGTTCGGGCATTTCTGGGTCGCGCGGCGCTGTGGCGTCAAGGTGTTGCGTTTTTCCATAGGGTTTGGCAAGGCCGTCAAGACCTGGGTTGGTAAAGATGGCACCGAATACGTGATAGCCCCTATTCCCTTGGGTGGTTACGTAAAAATGCTCGGCCAAGAGGACACCAGTGTCCAGAGTGAGAGCAGCGTTTCTTCCAGCGAAAAGCACCTCTCCTTTGCAAGCAAACCGCTGTGGCAGCGTATGGCGATTGTGGCCGCCGGCCCCGCAGCGAACTTCCTTCTCGCGATTACCGTGTTCTGGATTATCAATGTGGCCTATGGGCTCAGTGGCACATCCCCAGTACTAGCCAATGTCTTAGAAGAATCACCCGCCTACACGGCAGGGCTACGCGCCGGCGACGAAATCGTGGCCGTGGATGGAGAGAGCGCAGCGGTTTGGCAGCAAGTGACCATGCTGCTCCTAGCCCGTCTTGGTGAGACCGGTGACCTGTTAATAAGCGCCATTCCCGCTGGGCAGAGCGCCCCACAGGAGTTCCGCATCGCGCTGGAGAGCTGGCAGTCAGACACCGCCGAGCCTAATCCGCTCGGCTCGCTAGGCTTCGTGCAATACGAGATTCCCCCCGTGATTGAAGGGCTGGTGGCAGGCGGTGCCGCCGAGCAGTCTGGCATGCTCGCGGGTGATCGCATTGTGTCTGTAAATGGGGCCCCCCTCACTGGTTGGTTGCAATGGGTGCAACGGGTTCGCGCTAGCCCGGAACTGCCACTGAACATTGTTGTCCAACGAGATTCGAACACAGTGCCTCTGACGATCGTGCCACAACTCACAGAGGCCGAAGACGGCAGTCAGATTGGCGTTATCGGCGCCTATGTGCAGGAATTCGACCTAATGGCGAGCCTGCCCCCTGAGCGGTTGCGAGAAGTGCATTACAATCCGCTGAGCGGCTTCGTGCCAGCGGTGCAGGAGACTTGGGAGAAATCAGTCTTCGTGCTCGATTCGATTAAAAAGATGGTGATAGGCCTGATCTCTGTAAAGAATATCAATGGGCCGATCACGATCGCGCAAGTTGCGGGAGAAACGGCGAGCTACGGCTTGGAAGTGTATCTTGGCTTCCTGGCAATCCTCAGCATAAGTCTGGGCGTGCTCAATTTACTTCCAATTCCGGTGCTGGACGGAGGGCATTTGCTCTATTACAGCATTGAAGCGATTATCCGGCGACCAGTCCCGGAGCGCATCCAGGCGATGGGCCTTCAGTTGGGTTTACTTCTTATCTCAGGGGTCATGGTATTGGCGGTATATAACGATGTCAGTCGGCTCCTATGATACCCAAGGATCTTCTGCGCAACTCTCACATTCCATTCGATAAAAGCTACTAGACTCAGGCTTGAACCACATTCATGACTAGATCCTTTTTAAGTACATTAATATTGTCATCAGTGGCATCAACTGCTGCTTATGCTCAGAATTTCGTAATTGAAGACATTCAAATCGACGGACTACAGAGGATATCCTCTGGCGTCGTGTTTGGTCTGTTGCCCGTGGGCATCGGTGACGTCGTCAGCGATACAGTGCCCGCCGATATTATTCGCGCTATCACCGCTTCGGAATACTTCGAAGATGTAGAGGTAGCTCGCGAAGGCAATGTGCTCTTCATTACTGTATTGGAGCGTCCTTCGGTCAGTGAGATCAATATCACCGGCAACAAGGTGCTCAAGTCCGAAGATATCCTAGAGAATATGGCGACTGCGGATATCACCGAGGGCGGCATCTTTACGCGCGCCACACTCGAGGCGATTCGGCAGGGTATTCAGGAAGTATATTCCGGGCGTGGTCGTTATGGCACCACGGTCGAGATCGATATCGAAGAGCAGCCGCGTAATCGCGTCGCGATCAATATGACGATCAACGAGGGCAAAGAGAGCCGCATTCAATACATCAATATCGTGGGCAATAATGCCTTCGACGACGATGAGTTGTTGGATCTATTCGATCTCGGCCTTAAGCCTTGGTACAACCCCTTTAGCGGTCGCAATAAATACTCACGAGAGCAGTTAACCGGTGACTTGGAGAAGCTAACGTCTCACTATATGGACAACGGCTATGTGCGTTTCAATATCGACTCCACGCCAATCTCCATTACCCCCGATAACGAAGAAATTTATATCACCATCAATGTCTCCGAAGGCGATAAATATGTCGTCAATGAGGTGAATCTTGCCGGTGATCTAGTGAACACCGAGGCCATCCTACGTGCATATACGGTAGTGGCAGCAGGTCAAACTTTTTCGCAGGCGCTGGTGACGGCATCCGAAGAGTATATGACGCAGATCCTCGGTAATTTCGGCTATGCATTCGCCGAGGTCAACGGCGTACCCGAGATCAATGAAGAGGATCAGACTGTCGACGTGACATTCTTCGTCGATGCGGGCAATCGTACCTATGTGAATCGCGTAAATTTCATCGGCAACGTCGCGACAGCGGACGAGGTTTTGCGCCGCGAAATGCGTCAATTAGAAAGCGCGCCAGCGTCGAGCCAGTTGATCGAGCTGTCTAAGGTTAGGCTGGAGCGCCTTGGTTATTTCTCCACCGTCGAGGTCGAGACTATCGAGGTGCCGGGCACTACGGATCAGATCGATGTGCAATACACGGTTGAGGAGCAGAACTTCAGCAATATCTCCTTCAGCGTTGGCTCTGGCGGCGGCGGCGATTTCTTTATCAGCTCATCACTAGAGGCGCAAAACTTCCTAGGTACTGGTCGCACGGTCGGCATCGGCATTAATAAAAGTACGTTCCAGAAAAGTTTGAACTTCAGCTATCTGGATCCTTACTTTACCGCCGATGGCGTGAGTCGTGGCTTTAACATATTTCTGCAGGAACAAGACTCGCCGTTTAATATCGCTAGTTTCTCGACTAAGTCTTACGGGGGCTCGTTCAACTTTGCCTATCCGATTAGCGAGATTCAGCAGATCGGTTTCAATATCGGTTATTCCCACACTGAGCTGAGCTCGGGTGGTTTTACCGTGCAGGAGATCGAGTCTAGCCCGCAGCTGTTCGACGGTGTCGATCGATACATTATCGAAGAGGCGAACGAGAATCCCTTCAGCGGTCCTGTTATGGATTCGACGGGTGGCTTTATTGTCGACCTGCCACTCGAGTACCTGAATCAGAATCCAGACAAGGGCTTTATCGATAAGCAAGGCACCACCTTCGACAACTTCACCTTCTCGACCAACTGGTTGCGTAGCACCTTAAACCGCGGGCAGTTGCCTACGGCGGGTACCTTCCAGCAACTCTCCTTCGAGGTGACGACGCCGGGTAGTGACTTGGAGTATTACAAGTTTAACTATGCGGCCCAGTACTACAGGCCGATCGTGGGTGATTTCATCCTAGCTATGCGCGCGAACCTTGGTTACGGCGGGGGTTATGGCAACACTGACGGCCTGCCGTTCTTCCAGAACTTCTTCGCTGGAGGCTTGTCCTCCAACGGCGTGGTGCGCGGTTTCGACGAGAACAGCCTAGGTCCGCGCAGCACCGATCCGGCACGTTATTCCACGGGCTCGACGGCATTGCTGCGCGATGAGAACGGCAATATCATTCGCGACGCGGCCGGTTTCGCCCAGATCGATCCTACACAGTTTGGTTATTTGACTACCCCAGTTCTGGATGTTAATGGCAATCAAGTCCTTGATGCCAATGGAAATCCCCGCGTCCAACTGGCCGTTGAGAGCATCGCGCTAAATCAGAATTTAGACGCTTTTGGGGGTAATATCTTAACTACCGGTAGTGTAGAATTGCTCTTCCCGCTGCCGTTTGTTACCGACAGAAGCAGGGTGCGTTCGTCGTTATTCGTAGATGCTGGCAATGTGTTCTCATCTAATTGCACTTCGCTGCAAAGCCTGCAGAAAAATTGTAGTGACTTCGACTTAGGCGAATTTAGATACTCGGTGGGTATTAGTGTTACGTATCTGTCCCCCTTCGGGCCATTGACATTCTACGTAGCTAAGCCGTTCTCGAAGGACGCTAACGATGACGAGAAGACCTTTGACTTCACCATCGGGGCAGGATTCTAAGGCAGGAACAATCACAGCGTGGCTGTCTAAAACAGATGGTGCATGCTAATTGCAACATGAACATCACAGTGTGAAAATACTGTTCAACGGCTCATTCGGAGATTGGAAAGTGAAAACGATATCGAAAGTACTGGCATTTGCAGGTCTGTTGCTGACAACTGGTGTTGCGTTTGCGCAGCAGCCCGTAGTGGGCGTTGTTAATCTTGAGCAGGCCCTGTTTAACTCCCAGGCAGCACAGGAGATGCAGGCGGCAATTTCAGAAGAGTTTAGCGACGATCAGGCCCGAGCAGAGCGCTTGAACACGGAGCTGCGCGAGCTCGTTACCCGCGCGCAACGCGACGAGTCCATCATGAGCGATTCGGAGAAGCGTAAAATCAATTCCGACGCACAGGAGAAGCAGGTTCAGCTGCAGCTGATTTCAGAGCGCGTTCAAGCCGCTTTGCAAGAGCGTCAGCAAGCCTTCGTCGATAGCATGCGTCAAAACCTCGGCGCGGCAATTCAGTCGGTCGTACAGGAAGGCGGTTATACGCTTGTGTTGAATGCAGATAGTGTGGCGTTTTTCGATAATGTCTATGACATTTCCGGCAAGGTGACCGCTAAGCTCAACGAACTTAACCAGTAAATCCGCAGTGACAGGGTCTCACCAAGTGAGCAAGCAAACTGTCTACACACTAGGTGAGTTGTCCGCGCTGCTCGAGGTTGAGTTGCGTGGAGATCCTGCACTGCAGATCGATGGGCTTGCGACGCTCAAGAATGCCACTATCGGCAAGCTAAGTTTCCTTAGTAATCCTCGATACGTCCATCAACTCGCAAATACTCAGGCGAGCGCCGTGATCATCGATCCCGCGTTCTCCGAAAATTGTAACTGCGCGCAACTGCTTTCTTCGAACCCCTATGTTAGCTATGCGAAAGCATCACAGCTCTTTGCGCTGGAGCGTGCAGAGGAGCCAGGTGTGCATGTTACGGCTACTGTTCACTCCAGCGCCGTTCTCGCAGCGGATGTCAGCATTGGGGCTCACGCAGTAATCGCCGCCGGCGTGAAGATCGGGGCGCGCACAACGATTGGGCCGGGTTGCAGTATCGGCGCGCGCAGCAGTATCGGCGAGGACTGCACACTGTTCGCAAATACCAGCGTCTATCACGACGTCGCTATTGGTGATCGAGCGGTATTGCATTCGTCCGTTGTGATTGGTGCCGACGGCTTCGGTTTTGCATTCGATGGCAGGCAGTCCATCAAGATCGCCCAACTCGGCGGTGTGAAGATAGGCAACGATGTAGAGATTGGTGCGGGTTCGACAATCGATCGTGGTGCGCTCGACGATACGATTATTGAACACGGGGTTAAGATAGATAATCACGTGCAGATTGCGCATAATTGCGTGATTGGTGAACATACAATCATTTGTGGCTGTAGTGCGATTGCAGGTAGTACGACGATAGGGCGTTACTGCACTATTGGCGGCGGCGTCGGTGTCATTGGGCACTTACATATCGCCGACAAGGTGATGATCAGTGCCATGTCATTGGTGAGTCAATCGATCAGCGATGCTGGTGTGTACTCCTCCGGCACGGGCCTTCTGGAGTCGAAAGAATGGAAGCGCAACATCGTGCGTTTCCGACAGCTCGACGACATGGCCAAACGACTTAGAGAATTAGAAAAACTCACTTTAGGAAAATAGTCCTCGCCTAATTTGTTGGCTCGAAACGATTGAAAAGTACGGACGCCCGATTCAGGAACTCAATGATGATGAACATCGAAGATATTAAGGAATACTTACCTCAACGCTACCCCTTCCTTCTAGTGGACAGGGTGGTGGAAATCGACCTGGGGAAGTCTATCCTTGCCTATAAGAATGTCTCCGTGAATGAGCATTTCTTCGAAGGGCATTTTCCTGGGCGCCCCATCATGCCGGGCGTATTGATTATCGAGGCATTGGCCCAAGCCGCCGGTGTGCTGGGCTTCAAGAGCCAAGAGAAGAAGCCGAAAGACGGCTATTTATACTATTTCGTGGGTGCCGATGAGGTGCGACTGAAAAGACCTGTAGTGCCTGGTGACAGGCTCATGCTGCATGCGTCTATTATCACGAGCAAGCGTGGCATCTATAAATTCCTGTGTACAGCCAGTGTCGATGAGCAACTGGTCTGCTCGGCCATCATTATGTGTGCGGAAAGGAAAAATGAAATTGATTGATCCACAAGCCATCATTGATCCAAGCGCGAAGCTGGCCGATAACGTCAGTGTTGGGCCATGGACCATCATCGGGCCTGGAGTTGAGATCGACGAGGGCACAGAGATTGGCTCGCATGTAGTCGTGCGTTCGAATACCAAGATAGGCAAGAACAATAAGATATTCCAGTTTGCGTCGGTGGGCGAAGACCCTGCGGATAAGAAGTTCGAGGGTGAGCAGACTTGGCTGGAAATCGGTTCAGATAATGTGATTCGCGAGGGCGCGACGCTGCATAGAGGCACTGGCTTCGGCGGCGGCGTTACCCGCATCGGCAGTCACAATCTGCTGATGCCCTACGTGCATGTTGCCCACGATTGCATAGTGGGTGACCACAGTATTTTCGCGAATAATGTCGGCATCTCTGGCCATGTCGAGGTAGGCGATTGGGCCATTCTAGGCGGTTACGCTGGCGTCAATCAATTCCTTAAGATTGGGGCGCACGCGATGATAGGGGGCATGACCCATGTCAGTAACGATGTGCCTGCTTACCTGATCGTGAGTGGCACGCCTCCCGTCGCGCGTAGCATCAACGCTATAGGCCTCGAACGACGCGGTTTCGACAAAGACATGATCCTGGTGATCCGTAGGGCCTTTAAAACGCTCTATAAGAAAGGCCTAACTGTGAAGGAGGCGCTTGAAGAGTTACAACCCCTAGCGCAGCAACACCCAGAGATTCAAGTCTTCGTAGATTCCATCGTATCCTCCACAAGAGGCATTCAACGCTAAGGCGATTCGGGGTAGGTTATGCCGCTCCGACTGCGTCTTGGCATTTCACCGGAGAGTGGCGTGCGAATTGGCATGATTGCAGGGGAGGCCTCGGGCGACACGCTCGGCGAGGGCTTAATTCGGGCGATCCGGCGCCTGTGTCCACAGGCCACCTTCGAAGGCATCGGCGGCCCGAAAATGCTGGCAGAGGGTTTCACATCCTTCGCGCCGATGGAAAGATTATCTGTGATGGGCTTTGTCGAGCCTCTCGCACGCCTGCCCGAATTACTGCGCATCAAGAAGGATCTCGAGACTCGTTTTCTCGCATCCCCACCCGATGTGTTCGTTGGGATCGATTCGCCCGCATTTAATCTGCGTGTCGAGCAAGTCCTGCACGATGCCAATATTCCCACTGTGCACTATGTGAGCCCCAGCGTGTGGGCCTACGATCAGAAGCGAATTCACAAGATCGCCAAGGCGACCGATCTCGTTCTTGCGCTGTTCCCATTCGAAACCCCGTTCTACGACCAGCACAAGGTGCCGGTACGCTTTGTGGGCCACCCCTTAGCCGACGCGATCCCCATGGATGGTGGCGGCGTCGATGAACAGCACGCGGCGCGTATTGCATTGGGTGTGCCGGAGTTAGGCCAATTCCTCGCGCTGATGCCGGGCAGTCGCCGCAACGAGATTGCGCGCCTCGGGCCTGTGTTTATCGAGGCGGCACTGCGCGTAAGGCAGCGCAATCCAGCGTTGCAGTTTCTTATCCCATGCGCCAACCAAGAGCGGTTTACACAGGTCACTGGTCTGCTCGCGCAGGCCGGCGCAGCAGAGGGCTTCCATGTCTTCGACGGACAGTCCCATCAGGCTATGCGCGCTGCCGATATCGTGCTGCTTGCCTCGGGTACGGCCACTCTCGAGGCGATGCTATTGAAGCGTCCAATGCTGGTTGCGTATAGCCTGTCGCCACTGACTTATATGCTCGCCTCCAGAATGCTGAAGGTGCCCTATGTGTCGCTGCCCAACCTCTTGGCGGGCGAGCGTCTCGTGGCGGAGTTTCTGCAATACGATGTCACCGTCGATAATCTCTGTGGCGAGATAGAGCGCCTGTTGCACGACACACAGGCGCACGATGCGTTGTTAGCCGGTTTTCGCGATATTCACGCACAGATCCGCTGCGATGCAAACTCCCAAGCCGCCAAGGCGGTGCTGGAAGTTGCCGCTACGGCAGCCTCCGAAGGAGCCTAGGCGATGCAGCTGCGCTTTCCCTATCCCGATGCGCAACACGCACTCGTGGCCGGCGTCGACGAGGTGGGCAGAGGCCCGCTGGCCGGGGACGTGGTGGCCGCGGCGGTGATACTCGATCCTGAACGCCCGATCGCCAGGCTGAACGACTCCAAGAAACTCACTACTGTGCAGCGCGAACGCCTTTTTGAACTGATCATGGATTCGGCCTTATGCTATGCTCTGGGACGAGCGAGCGCCGCCGAGATCGACACGATCAATATCTTACAGGCAAGCCTCTTGGCCATGTCCCGTGCGGCGAGCGCGCTGACTGTACAGCCCGGTTTTATCTACGTCGATGGCCTGTATTGCCCGCGCTGGGACTATCCGAGTAAGGCGGTAGTCAAGGGGGACTCCAAGGTGGATTGTATCGCCGCGGCGTCCATACTGGCTAAGGTGACACGCGATCGAGAGATGGAGGCGATGGACGCCGCCTATCCAGGCTACGGTTTCGCACAACACAAAGGCTATCCAACTGCGCAACACCGGCAGGCCCTCGTGACACTCGGCCCCTGTGCCGTTCATCGTCGCTCCTACAAGCCCGTGCAGTTGGCCATGCGCCAACCGCAGTAAATACCTAAATAGAACGCGAGAGAGCATGCCTGAACAATTCGTACATCTGAGATTGCACACCGAGTATTCCATCGTCGATGGCTTGGTGCGTATTGATGAACTCGTTAAGAAAACCGCCGCGATGGCGATGCCTGCCGTTGCTCTTACGGACCACTCAAACCTATTCGGTTTGATAAAATTCTATAGCGCCGCGATGCGCGCCGGCATCAAACCCATCTGTGGCTGCGATGTCTTGGTGGAGAACGAAGAGAATCCGCAGCGCCCCAGCTCGCTGGTGTTACTGGTGCGCAATAGAGAGGGTTATCGCAATCTTACCGAGCTGATCTCGCGTGCCTATACTGAGAAGTCCACGAGTAGCCTCCTCACGGTGCGCCGCGAATGGGTTGCCAAGCACTCCGAGGGCTTGATTGCCCTGTCCGCAGGCCGGGATGGCGAGATCGGCCGCTACCTTCTAGAGGATGGCGAAGACAAGGCCGCCGCTGCGCTCGCGCAGTGGATGGGCTGGTTTCCGGGAAATTTCTACATGGAATTGCATCGTTGCGGGCGCGAGGGCGAAGAGCGCTATATCGACGCCGCGGTCACTCTGGCGTCGAGGATGCGCTGTCCAGTGGTTGCCACTAACGATGTTCGCTTCATCGATCGCGAAGACTTCGAGGCACACGAGGCCCGCGTCTGCATTAACGAGCGCCGTACCCTTGATGACCCGCGTCGCTCTCATAACTACACGGAGCAACAGTACCTGCGTTCCGCGGCCGAGATGGAGGAGTTGTTTAGCGATCTGCCCGAGGCTATCGCGAATACGCGTGCGATAGCGCTGTGCTGTAACCTCGACCTCGAGTTGGGCAAACCCTATCTGCCTAATTACCCGATACCTGAGAATTACACCGTCGAGGAGTACTTCCTCGAGATCAGCAAAGAGGGTTTGAACAAGCGGCTGACGAGAATATTCGCTCAGGTTCCGCCCGACTCGGACGAGAGGGCGCTGAAGGTGAAGCCCTATTACGAGCGCCTCGATTTCGAGCTGAATGTCATCAATCAGATGGGCTTTCCAGGTTATTTCTTGATCGTGATGGAGTTCATTCAATGGGCGCGAGACAACGATATTCCGGTAGGACCTGGCCGTGGTTCGGGTGCTGGCTCCATCGTGGCCTATGCGTTGGGCATCACGGATCTGGACCCGCTGCGCTATGACCTGCTGTTCGAACGCTTCCTGAATCCGGAGCGGGTATCGATGCCCGATTTCGACGTCGACTTCTGCATGGATGGCCGCGATAGGGTGATCGCGCACGTGGCCGACCTCTATGGAAAAGAGGCCGTCTCGCAAATCATTACATTTGGCACCATGGCGGCGAAAGCGGTAGTGCGCGACGTGGCACGTGTGCAGGGCAAGTCGTATGGCCTCGCAGACAAGCTCTCAAAGTTGATTCCCTTCGAGCCGGGCATGACCCTGACCAAGGCCCTCGAGCAAGAGCCCGCCCTGCAAGAGTTCATCGATGGCGATGAGGATGCCCAGGAAATCATGGAGATGGCCTTTAAGCTAGAGGGTATCACGCGTAACGTCGGCAAGCATGCCGGTGGCGTGGTTATCGCCCCCACTAAGCTTACCGACTTCTCGCCGTTGTACTGCGATGAGAATGGGGAAGGGCTGGTCACCCAGTTCGATAAGAACGATGTGGAAACCGCCGGCTTGGTGAAATTCGACTTCCTCGGCCTGCGCACGCTCACCATTATTGACTGGGCGATTAAGATGATTAATGCCCAAGAGTTCGCCGATGGCTCGTCGAAGCTCGATATCACCGAGATTCCCCTAGACGACAAGAAGGTCTACGACCTGTTGCAGAGGGGCGAGACCACCGCCGTCTTCCAGCTCGAATCTCGGGGCATGAAGGACCTCATCAAACGCCTATTGCCAAGCCGTTTCGAAGACATCATCGCCCTCGTGGCCCTGTTCCGGCCGGGCCCGTTGCAGTCGGGCATGGTCGATGACTTTATCAATCGTAAGCACGGCCGCGCAGCGGTGGACTATCCCCACCCAGAGCTGGAGCCAGTGCTGTCCAATACCTATGGCGTGATTCTTTATCAAGAACAGGTGATGCAGATCGCTCAGGTCTTGGCCAGCTATAGCCTCGGTGGCGCCGACATGTTGCGTCGTGCGATGGGTAAGAAGAAAGCCGAGGAGATGGCGAAGCAGCGCGACTTGTTCATGGAGGGCGCGCAGAAGCGTGGCATCGATCCTAAACAAGCCGGCTCTATCTTCGACCTGATGGAGAAGTTTGCGGGTTACGGCTTTAACAAGTCTCACTCGGCGGCCTATGCGCTGGTCTCTTATCAGACCGCGTGGCTGAAGGAGCACTACCCGGCCTATTTCATGGCCGCGGTCCTCTCTGCCGATATGCAGAATACCGATAAGGTCGTCACGCTGATCGAGGAGTGCCGGCAGATGAAGCTGCCCCTCGTCGTGCCCGATGTGAATTTGGGGGAGTTTAATTTTACCGTCAATGTGAATCGCGAGATCGTCTATGGTTTAGGCGCGATCAAGGGGCTAGGCGAGGGGCCCGTCGCGAGCATTATCGCCGCACGCAAGTCCGGCGGAAGATTCGTCTCCCTTCTAGATTTCTGTCAGCGTGTGGATGCAAGGAGCGTCAACAAACGCACGCTAGAGGCCTTAATAAAGGCAGGCGCGCTGGATAGCCTGCAGTCCGGGAGCAAAGACCAGGCGCGGGCAAGCCTTTTCGCCTCTATCGCCGAGACCACCAAGGCGGCGGAGCAAAGCAGCCGCAATGAGGCGATTGGCGTGCAGGATATGTTCGGCGAAATATCGCCGGCCAACACGCCCACGAATGCGGGCAGCAGCATGCACACGAGGGCGCGACCATGGAGCGAGCAGCAGCGCTTGGCAAACGAGCGCGAGACCTTGGGTCTTTATCTGAGCGGTCACCCGATCGACGAGTTCCTGCCGGAGATCGGGCGCATGACCCGAGACCGTCTAGCTAATCTTAAGCCCGAGCGTGAGAGTCAGTTAGTTGCTGGCTTAGTCGTATCCACCCGCACCATGAAGAGCAAACGCGGCGACACCATCGCCTTCGTCGTCCTCGACGATCGCAGCGCTCGCCTAGAGGTGTCGGTGTTCGGGCGCGAATATGAGCAGTTCCGCGATCTGCTTCAGAAAGACAGCATCCTCGTTATCGACTGTTTCGTCAGTGTCGACGACTACAGCGGGGCCATGCGTGGGCGTACCAAGCATATAGTCGGCCTCGATCAGGCGCGCGCCCTGTTTGCCAAGGGCCTAGAGCTGCATCTACACAGCGACTATCTCATGCCTGATTTCACCCAGACCCTGACCCGCATCTTGGAGGCACACAGGCCAATCACCGTGGCAGCGGAGGCGGCATCGGCGCCCAGCGCGCCTGAGCGTGAGGGCAAGGCACGTACCCCTTCGAGTCTTGCACAGACCCAGAGCGCCTGCCCGGTGCGGATTTACTACGAGCGCCCCGGCAGCAAGGGCTGTGTGCAATTGGGAGAACAGTGGTCGGTGCTGCCCTCGCAGGGACTATTGCAGCGCCTACAGGAAGAGTTCGGTCGCGCGCGAGTGCGGCTCAATTATCAGCAATAGCCAGGCCGCATGGCCGTTTTATGACGGCGCGATGCCTGTCGCCTAAAGTGACTGGCATTTGCTATCATGCGGGTAAGCAAAGACATTACCGGGATAAGAGAAACTATGAATCCGAATTACCTAGACTTCGAACAGCCCATCGCCGATTTGGAAGTGAAGATCAACGAATTGCGCTTGGTCGGTACTGATAACAAGCTCAATATCACCGATGAGATTCTGAAGTTACAGGAAAAAAACACTAAGCTGACCGAGAAGATCTACTCTTCTTTGAGCCCTTGGCAAATATCCCAAGTGGCGCGCCATCCGCTGCGCCCGTACACGCTAGACTATATTTCCCATATCTTCACGGATTTCGACGAGCTCCACGGAGACCGCCTGTTTGCCGACGATCTCGCCCTGATTGGCGGCGTTGCACGCCTAGATGGCCGTCCTGTGATGGTGATTGGTCATCAGAAGGGGCGTGGAACGAAGGAGAAGGTGCGCCATAATTTCGGCATGCCGCGCCCTGAAGGCTATCGTAAGGCGCGTCGCCTGATCGCTATGGCCGAGCGCTTTAAGCTGCCCGTTCTCACCTTTATCGACACTCCCGGCGCATACCCAGGCATCGATGCTGAAGAGCGCGGCATCAACGAGGCAATCGCCGAGAATATGGCCATGATGTCGATGGTGCGCACGCCCCTAATTGCGACAGTTACCGGTGAGGCTAACTCCGGTGGTGCGATCGCCATCGGCATTGCCGATCATCTGAATATGCTCGAGTATTCCACCTATACGGTGATTACACCCGAGGGTTGCGCGACTATCCTGTGGAAGTCGTCCGAGTATGCCTCCGCAGCGGCAGAGGCGATGGGGGTGACCTCTAAGCGCCTCGAAGAGCTTGGCATTGTCGACAGTACCATCGCAGAGCCTCGTGGCGGCGCGCATCGCAACGTCCCCGCGGTGTCGGCCAATATCAAAGAGGCCCTGATCGAGCAGGTCGACCGCCTTAGCGGCATGGACGTCGATCAGCTTATCGAGCGCCGCTACCAGCGTTTGATGGGCTACGGTATCTCGCACTGACACCATGGCCTTCACCGCCGAATCTTTGCTGGAGCAACTGACCGGGTTCCCCCCCGGCAGTCGCTTCACGATCGCCTATAGCGGCGGCCTAGACTCCACAGTGCTCCTGCATGCGATGCATCACGTATTAACCCTCGCCGGCCATGCCTTAGGCGATGTTCCTGTCTTCTCACTGCGCGCTATTCACGTCAATCATGGCCTTAGCCCGAATGCTAACCAATGGCAGCGTCTGTGCGAGCAGCAATGTGCCCATCTGGGCATTCCCCTGCATGTCGAGCGAGTCAAACTCGATCCGGACGCATTAGCGAATCTAGAGAGCCAGGCCAGAGATCTGCGCTATGGGGTGTTCGAGCGCCAGTTGGAAGCCGACGAGTGCATCTTGATGGCCCACCACCTCGACGATCAGGCGGAGACCTTCTTGCTGCGTAGTTTGCGCGGCGCCGGTCCTCGCGGCCTAGCGGCAATCCCTAAGCGCAGGCCCTTGGGAAGGGCGATGCTCTATCGGCCTCTACTAGAGGTGCCGCAGGCCGACCTGCGGGCCTATGCTGAGCGCGAACTGCTGGCCTGGGTCGATGACGAGAGCAATGCAAGCAGGATCTTCGACCGCAACTACTGTCGACACGAATTGCTGCCGAGGATAGAGCAGCGCTGGCCCGCTTTTCGAGAGTCATGGCAGCGCAGCGCGCAGCTGTGCGCGGAGGCCGACATCTTGTTGGATGACTTGGCAGTCATCGATTATGAACAGGCCAAGTGTCCGGTTCCTACCGTTATCGACGCGAAGAAGCTGCAATCGCTTAGTTCTGCACGGCAGCGCAACACGCTACGCTATTGGCTGCATCTGGCAGGGGCTCCCGACCCGGGTTGGAACGTGCTCACCCACATCGTCGAGGAGTTGATTCCCGCCGCGCTCGGCACGCAGCCCGAGATTCGCTGGAATGCGAACGGCGCTAGTGTGGTGCTGCGCCGCTACCGGCAGAATCTATACCTACAGCGTGTCATTGATAATATCGCCAGCCTTACCCCGGTGGATTGGCAGCCCAATAGCATGCGGCACCTCAAAGACAATGGCCTGATCTACGGCCTTGCCAGCGAGGGGGATGGCCTGCGCGTGGAAGGGGATACGCTGCTTAGGCTGCGCTACCGCCAAGGCGGTGAGACCTGCAAGCTACAGGGGCGGCGCACGCGTACGCTCAAGAAGATTCTGCAGGATGCCAATATCGCCCCATGGCTGCGAGACCGAGTCCCCCTAGTGTATTGCGATGAGGAGCTCGTCTGTGTTCCCGGGGTTGGTGTCTGCGAGGGCTGGCAGGCCGGAACAGATGAGTCTGGTTGGCAGGTCATTTGGGTGCCACCCGATGCCGCGCCCGAGCGTTGATCGAGGCATCCTCAGGCAATTTTGCGTTGTGGTCAGGCGGTGCTTCTGGTAGTCTGTAATCCCATCTGTAGGTGCTTGTTTCATTTGATAAGTTTTCTCGTATCACTCCCTCGCGGAGCCGCCATACGTCTTAGAAAACAAGCGCACACTTTCTACTTGATCTAACTTTTATACTCTGGATGGGGCGTTAATGACGCGATATATTTTTATTACCGGTGGTGTCGTTTCGTCCCTCGGTAAAGGCATCACCTCTGCATCTCTTGCGGCAATTCTCGAAGCCCGCGGTCTCAATGTCACTATGCTCAAACTGGATCCCTACATCAATGTAGATCCCGGAACTATGAGCCCGTTCCAGCACGGCGAAGTATTCGTCACAGAAGATGGCGCAGAGACAGATCTGGACCTTGGTCACTACGAGCGCTATATCCGCACGACGATGACGAAGAAGAATAACTTCACCACCGGGCGCGTCTACGAGGAGGTGCTCAAGAAGGAGCGCCGTGGCGACTACCTCGGCGCGACCATCCAAGTGATCCCCCATATTACCGATGAGATTAAGCGTCGCATCGTCGATGGCGCCAACGGCGCTGATGTGGCGCTAGTTGAGATCGGCGGCACAGTGGGCGACATCGAGTCCCAGCCATTCCTCGAGGCGGTTCGCCAGATGCGTGTAGAGCTCGGTGCCGAACGCGCCCTGTTCATGCACCTGACGCTCGTGCCCTATATCGAAACGGCTGGGGAAACCAAGACCAAGCCGACCCAGCACTCGGTCAAGGAACTGCGCTCCATCGGTATTCAGCCGGATGTGTTGATTTGCCGCTCCGATCACGAGATCCCCGAGTCTTCACTGCGTAAGATCGCCCTGTTCACCAACGTCGAACTCCCGGCGGTAGTCTCCTTGCCAGACTCCAACACCATCTACCGTGTGCCGGCTCTGCTGCGCGCAAGTGGGCTCGATGACATCATCGTGCGCAAGTTCCATCTTGAGTGCCCGCCCGCGGATTTGAGCGAGTGGGATCGCGTGGTCGACGCCAAGCTCAACCCCGATCAGGAAGTGACGATCGCTATCGTGGGCAAGTACATGGAATTGCTGGAGGCCTATAAGTCGTTGATCGAGGCGATTAGCCATGCGGGAATCCAGACCCGTACGCGCGTGAACATCAAGTATATCGACTCGTCCGATGTGAAGACTCAGGGCACCGGCCTATTGGAAGGCGTGCATGCCATCCTAGTCCCTGGTGGCTTCGGTATCCGCGGCGTAGAGGGCAAGATTCGCACCGTGCAGTTCGCCCGCGAGAACAAGATTCCCTATCTCGGCATATGCCTTGGCATGCAGGTCGCCGTCATCGAGTATGCCCGCAATGTGGCCGGCCTGCCCGATGCCCACAGCACAGAGTTCAAGGCCGATTGTAAGGACCCCGTGATCGCGTTGATCAGCGAATGGGTCGCGGCTGATGGCAGCAAAGAGTTGCGCGATGCGAATTCCGACCTAGGGGGCACCATGCGCCTAGGCGGGCAGGAGTGCCGACTCGATCCGAGCTCTAAGACCTTTGCCTGTTATGGCAAAGAGGTGATCGTCGAGCGCCACAGACACCGGTATGAGGTCAACAACACCTATGTCGAGGCTTTGCAGAAAGCCGGCCTTAAAGTGGCCGGTCGTTCGATGGATGGCATGCTGGTGGAAGTCATAGAGGTGCCAGATCACCCATGGTTCGTCAGCTGCCAGTTCCACCCAGAATTTACCTCGACTCCAAGAGATGGACATCCATTGTTTACTGGGTTTATTAAGGCGGCGCTGGAGCATCAAGCGACGCACCCTCATGCAGAGCCTGTGGCCGGGTAAAGAGAGCAAACAGTGACGACAACTCAAGACAAGACCATCACGGTAGGCAGTGTGGCGCTCTCCAACTCACGTCCCTTCGTTCTGATGGGGGGCATGAATGTGCTGGAGTCCGAGGCGCTGGCTCTGGAGGTCGCCGAGCACTTCGTGAGTCTGACGCGCAAGCTCGGCATTCCCTATGTCTTCAAGGCATCCTTCGACAAGGCCAATCGCTCTTCCGTGCATTCTTATCGCGGACCGGGTCTGGACAAGGGGCTCGCCATTCTGGAATCGATTAAGTCCCGCTTCGCTGTGCCGATTATCACCGACGTCCACGAACCTTGGCAGGCCGCGCCGGTCAGTGAAGTGGCCGACATCATTCAGTTGCCCGCGTTTCTCTCGCGCCAAACCGACCTAGTGGTCGCCATGGCGAAGACTAAGGCGGCGATCAATATCAAGAAGGCACAATTCTTAGCCCCGCAAGAGATGCAACATATCCTCAGCAAATTCCGAGAGGCTGGCAACGAGCGCTTAATGCTGTGCGAGCGCGGCTCTAGTTTCGGTTATAACAATCTCGTGGTGGATATGCTGGGTTTCTCGGTGATGAAGAAGTTGAGCTACCCACTCGTTTTCGATGTGACCCATTCCCTGCAGAAACCGGGGGGGCTAGCGGCGAGTGCGGATGGGCGCAGGGCCGATGTCACCACATTAGCCCGTGCAGGCATGAGCCAAGGGATCGCAGGCTTATTTATCGAGGCGCATCCGGAGCCAGCAAAGGCCAAATGCGATGGTCCCTGTGCACTGCCATTGGATAAACTCGAGGAATTTTTGCTACAGATGAAGGCGGTCGATGATCTGGTTAAGAGTTTCCCAGAGATCGATACGGCCTGATAAAGAAAATTAGACTTAGTAATTGGAGAGAATAGGAAACTATCATGGCAGAGATTAAGTACATAAAGGCGCGGGAGATTCTCGATTCTCGTGGCAATCCTACCATCGAGGCAGATGTCACATTAGCCTCCGGTGTCATCGGCACAGCGTGTGCGCCCTCCGGTGCATCGACCGGTTCCCGCGAGGCCTTGGAGCTGCGCGATAAAGATCCGCAGCGTTATCTCGGCAAGGGCGTGCTCATTGCCGTCAATAATGTGAATACGTCGATTCGTGACGCTCTGTTAGGGCACGACGCCGCCGATCAGGAAGCCTTGGACAAGGTCATGATCGATCTAGATGGCACGCCAAACAAAGCCAGCCTCGGTGCTAACGCAATCCTCGCCGTGTCACTCGCGGCGGCCAAGGCGGCGGCAATCGAGAGCAAGATGCCTCTGTACGCGCACATCGCCAAACTCAACGGAGGGGCCGGCAACTTCTCCCTGCCTGTGCCGATGATGAACATCATCAATGGCGGCGAGCACGCGGACAATAACGTCGATATCCAAGAGTTCATGGTGCAGCCAGTAGGCGCCGGCAGCTTCTCAGAGGCGCTGCGCTATGGCGCCGAGATATTCCACAGCCTGAAGGCGGTGTTGAGCAAGCAAGGGCTGAGCACGGCGGTAGGGGACGAGGGCGGTTTCGCGCCTAACCTCCCCTCTAATGCCGCGGCACTGGACGCGATTCTAGAGGCAGTCGAGAAGGCCGGGCTCAAGATGGGCAGCGATATCCGCCTCGCGCTGGACTGTGCAGCCTCCGAGTTCTACCGCGACGGCAAGTATCACCTGAAGGGCGAGAACTCTGTCTATGATTCCGCAGGCTTCGTCGACTATCTCGCCAAGCTCTCTGCCGATTATAAGATCCTGTCTATCGAAGATGGCATGGACGAGAGTGACTGGGACGGTTGGGCGAAATTGACGCGCAAGATAGGTGATCGCGTGCAGTTGGTAGGTGACGACCTGTTCGTGACCAACACGGAGATCTTGAGCCGTGGCATCGAGCAGAGCATCGCCAACTCTATCCTGATCAAGTTCAATCAGATCGGCACGCTAACGGAGACGCTTAACGCGATCCGCATGGCGAAAAATGCGGGTTACACCGCGGTCATTTCGCACCGTTCGGGTGAGACAGAAGACACCACGATTGCGGATCTGGCGGTAGCCACGGGGGCAGGGCAGATCAAGACCGGTTCGCTGTGTCGATCCGACCGCGTTGCTAAATACAATCGCCTGCTGCGCATCGAAGAAGAGCTGGGCAGCAAGGCGATCTATCGTGGTATAGAGGAATTCAATCACATCAACGGTTAACGCAATGCCGCTGCGAGCGCGTCGGCTAGGCGGGATCACTATGAAAGTTCTTGTGAGCGTATTAGTGCTGTTGTTTCTGATTCTGCAGTTCAACCTGTGGGTTGGAGAGGGCAGTTTTTCGCAACTGCGCGAGCTCGACGCCCAAGTTGAGGGGCAGGAGGTGGAGAACCTCACGCTCGTCGAGCGCAATCAAGAGCTCGAGGGCGAGGTAGTCGATCTCAAGGAAGGGCAAGATGCCATCGAAGAGCGTGCGCGTAGCGAGTTTGGTATGGTGAAAGAGGGCGAGACTCTTTACATCATCGTGGACGAGTAAAGATTACTACTGCGTTTGTGTGGATGCCGGTGTAAACCGGCATCGGCGCATATAGGGTTTTGCAATTCTAATCTACGCGAGCAGCAATAGAGACAGCTTATGGCGATTTGGGCAATAGTACCGGCGGCAGGCATCGGGACGCGTATGAATAGCGAGATGCCCAAGCAATACCTCACCCTCAATGGTCAGTCGGTGATCGCGCATACCCTGCAACGCCTCGCAGGCCTGTCAGACTTGCAGGCGATAGTCGTCGCATTGCACCCTCAAGACTCCCTGTGGGCACAGCACGGTGTGGAGTTGCATGAAGGGCTCATGACCTGTAGCGGCGGCGAACAGCGCTGTCAGTCGGTGCTCAATGGTCTGTACGCGCTCGCGGGTTTAGCGAATGACGACGACTGGGTGCTGGTGCACGATGCGGTACGGCCCTGTGTACGGCTGATGGATATCGAGACACTTTTGCGTGAGGTCGACAATCATCCGGTCGGCGGATTATTGGGCGTGCCGGTGAGTAGCACCTTGAAGCTGGCGAATGATAAAGGCGACATCGTGGCCACTATGCCGCGGGACGACATGTGGCAAGCCAGTACCCCGCAAGCGTTTCGCTACGGCATGCTGCGCGAAGTATTGGAACAATCCGTCGCCCACGGGGATTTCGTCACCGACGAGGCCGCCGCGATGGAGAAGGCAGGATATACGCCGCGCTTAGTGCGCGGCGGGGCAGATAATATCAAGATCACCTATCCCGACGACCTCCATATGGCCGGCGTGATATTGCAGGCACAGGCGCATGGCGCCACGCAGGCCTGAACAACGAGGCATAGGCGGTTTATGTGGGACCGAATTAGGACAGGGCATGGCTACGACGCACACCGCTTCGCCGAAGGGCTATTGCCCAATAAGCCTCTGGTGTTGGGTGGCGTTACTATCGCTCACGATAAGAGCCTGCTCGCTCACTCCGATGGTGACGCAGTCATCCATGCGCTCTGTGATGCCCTATTGGGCGCGATCGGCAGGGGCGATATCGGGCGGCATTTCCCCGACACCGACGCCGAGTTTAGCAACATCGATAGCGGCCTATTGCTGCGACGGGTGTGTGAATTTTTACGCGAAGGCCAGTGGCTGGTCGGCAATGTCGATATCACTATTCTCGCCCAAGCCCCGCGCATGGCACCCCATATCGATGCGATGTGCCAACGCCTAGCGAGTCTCATGAATATTAATGCGCAACAAGTCAATGTGAAGGCTTCCACAACCGAAGGCATGGGGTTCGTTGGACGCAAAGAAGGGATCGAAACATATGCCGTGGTGCTGATCTATCGCGACAAACAAGACTCATGAGGGCGCATCTGGCGCACCAAAAGTAGGACGGCAAGATGAGTGAAGCGCAGGAAGCGTTCGGGCGTTTAGGATTCGCTCTCGGAGCGCCGCAGGTGGCGGCGGTATTTAAGCGATCGGCACAAGACTTTCGGGTCAACGAAGACTTGGGTTTCGAGTTAAGTGGCGAGGGCGAGCATTTATGCCTGCATATTCGCAAGACGGAAGTGAATACACAGCATGTAGTAAGACAACTGGCCCGCCTTGCGAATGTGCGCGAACGCGATATCGGCTATGCGGGCTTGAAAGACCATATGGGCGTGTGCGAGCAATGGCTGAGCATCTACCAAGCTCAGGCGCAGGAGGTGGACCTCAGTAGCCTCGCGCAGATCGGGGTAGAGGTGTTAAGTAGCGTGCGCAATAGTCGTAAGATTCGCCGCGGCAGTCATCGTAGCAACGGCTTTAGTATAGTCCTGCGCGATTTCGCGAGCACAGCGAAGACGCCGCTAGCGTTCGCGGAAGTCCGGGAAGAAATAGAGGCCCGGCTGAGCCAGATACGGGCGCTAGGCGTGCCGAATTATTTCGGCGAACAGCGCTTCGGGCATGCCCATAGCAACATCCTGATGGCGCGGCGTTTGTTCAGCGCTGAGTTACGCCTCAAGAAAGGCTTCAAGCGCGGCATGCTGCTCTCGGCCGCGCGCTCTTTCGTCTTCAATGCCGTACTCAGCGAGCGAGTAGTGCAACGAAATTGGGATCAGCACCTGTCCGGCGACGTGATGAATCTTGCGGGAACAGGCAGTGTCTTCGATGCACCCGAATGGGATGAGACGCTCGCCGCGCGTCTAGATGCAAAGGATATTCATCCAACAGGTCCCTTATGGGGCAAGGGGGCGTTGCGCAGCGGCGCCGATGCCCAGGTGCTGGAGATGGCAGTGGCCACTGCGCAAGCCGATCTATGCAAGGGCTTGGAAGCTGCGGGCCTCGAACAAGCCCGACGCAGCCTGCGGCTCATCGCGGCAGACCTGAATTGGACGTGGTTGGATGACGATAGTTTAGAGATAAGTTTCTCGCTACCCCCAGGCACCTATGCCACAGCGGTACTGCGTGAACTGTGTGTGCTCAAAGAGGCAAAGAACGAGTGACGACTATGAATTTGGCTGGCATTGGTATGACATCGCAGCGCACGCGAGAGCGTCTGGTAGGGCGTTTATTGGAGCAGGGCATAAAGCATTGGGGAGTATTGGATGTCGTGCGCAGCACGCCGCGCCACATCTTCCTCGATGAAGCCCTAGCCCATCGCGCCTATGAGGATGTCGCGCTGCCCATCGGTTATAACCAGACGATATCCCAGCCCTATATCGTCGCCAAGATGACCGAGGCGGTGCTGAACAACCATCCCTCGCTGGACACGGGCAAACTCAACAATGTGCTGGAGATCGGCACGGGCTGCGGCTATCAGACGGCGATCATCGCGCCACTGGCCCGCAAGGTGTATTCGGTCGAGCGTATCAAGCCGCTGCTAGAGAAGGCGCGCAAGAATATTCGCGTTCTCGGCCTGAACAATGTGCAGTTCAAGCATGATGACGGCAGTATGGGCTGGAAAGAGAAGGGGCCCTTCGATGCGATCATCGCCGCAGCCGCACCGCGCCGAGTGCCGGAGGAGCTGTTAGCCCAGTTGGCCGAGGGCGGCCGCCTGATTATTCCCATAGGTGGCGAGGACGTGCAGGAGCTGCGTCTGATCACCCGACAGGGCGATCAGTACCACACCGAGGTCGTGGCCACGGTGCGTTTCGTGCCCCTGTTTATCGGCGCGATTCAAAGCTAAAGAGTGCAGCGGAGTACTATGGAAGTTTCCTCAGCCAAGACCTTGTCAGGCCGATTGCTCGTGTTCTTCAAGGGCATGGCGATGGGCGTCGCAGACTCTGTGCCGGGTGTCTCCGGAGGTACCATCGCCGTGATGGCTGGTATTTATGAGGAATTGATTCACTCCCTCAAGAACCTGAATCCGCTGGCGCTATGGGAATACCGCAAGCTAGGGCTCGCAGGCTTCTGGCGCAGCATCAATGGCAGCTTCCTCCTGGTCTTATTACTCGGTATCGTCTGCGCCCTATATCTGAGTGCCAACACCGTATTGTATTTGTTGGAAACCCATTACCCGCAGCTGATGGCGTTTTTCTGTGGCCTCGTGCTCGGCTCGACGTTTTTCCTGCGCCGCCAAGTGCTGCGCTGGGGCGGGTTGGAGGGAGCGTTCCTAGTCTTAGGCGTCGCCATCACTGTGTTTATCGCATTCATTAATCCCCTAGCTGGGCAGACCGGTTATCTGTATCTATTCCTCTGCGGTGCGATCGCCATTAGCGCAATGATCCTGCCGGGTATCTCCGGTGCGTTTATCCTGCTGTTATTGGGAGTCTACGACTATGTCCTGGAGGCGTTACGTGCACTGGACGTTGGGGTTATCCTAGTCTTCGCGGCGGGTTGTGCCACGGGGCTTTTGAGCTTCTCCCATCTGTTATCGTGGACCTTTCGGTATTACCGCGAACAGACCTATGCCTTTCTTACCGGTATGCTGCTGTCCTCCATCGTGGTGTTATGGCCATGGAAATTGCTGCCAGAACACGGCGCGGTAGGGGCTAGCTACCTGTCGCCCAGTGCCTATGCCGCGGCGACAGGCAGTTCGGTGAATGTGTTAACTGCCTTCGGCTTTTTCATACTGGGCTTTGCTTTAGTGACTATTTTTGAAAGAATCAGCCGCAGCCGTATCTAAATCAGGCGCGCTCACTATACGAATCAATGGAAACCCTATGTTGCTAGCAAAATTATCTCTATGCCTGCCTTACCGCGTCGTACTCGGGCGCGGTGGCTTGTTGTTGGCCTTGTTGCTGCTACAGGCATGCGGTGGACGCTATCAGGCACCGCTCGATGATCAGAGCCGTGTGCTAGAGAGGGAGCCGCCCCCCATCTACTCCACCACCGGCACCACGAATAATACGGCGCCTGTGCAAGCCGCAACGGCGCGCAGCAGCAACTCGCCGGCGGTGGCAGCCGGGGTACGCGTGCAACCTGCCCCAGGCGTGAGCGTCAATGTGACGAATGATTCTGGTGCGATTGGGCGCAGCTCGATCGGACGTGCTCCTATTGGCGGTGACACCTCGACAAGCCCAATTCCGGCGAACCCCGCGGCCTCGAGCCAGGGTGGCTCAGTAGCTGCCCCGATCGCGAGCCCAACACCCTCGGCAGCGGGAATGCAGATGCATAGGGTGGTACGAGGAGACACTCTTTACTCAATAGCTTGGCGCTACTCCGTAGACTATCGCGCACTGGCCGTCGCGAATAATCTCGCGCCACCCTATACGATCTATCCTAATCAAGAGCTGAATGTGAACATCAGCAATGTCAGCAACAACGCGATTAGCAATGTGCCCACAATCCCAGCAGCGCCCGCCGGCGACCCCGCGGTGAATGTCGGCGCGCGTCCTGCCGCCTCTGTCGAGAATCGTCGTGTGGGCAGCGTGCCTACCCGCGTCGTGGAAGGGGTGCTCTGGCAGTGGCCAGTCGAGGGGCGTGTGCTGCGCGGGTATAGCGCGAGTGCCGAGAGTACGAGTAAGGGCATCGACATTGGTGGGCGTCTTGGAGAACCCGTCTACGCCGCCGCGGATGGCGATGTGGTGTATTCTGGTCGTGGCATTCAAGGTCAGGGTGATCTAATTATCATCCGGCATAGTGCACGCTTCCTGTCCGCATATTCTCACAATAGCAATATGATAGTGACCGAGGGCGCGCGCATTCGCGCCGGCGATAAGATTGCGGAAGTGGGCACCGACCCGCGCGGTTCGCAGCTGCTGCATTTTGAAGTACGCGTCGATGGTAAACCCGCTGACCCGATTCAATACCTTCCCCCGCGCTAATCCTGCAGCACGGCACCTGCGCCGCTTAGCGCGCAGGCGGGCCATCCATTTATAGACTGTTCGATCTTTATCCTAGGTGAGATTCTTACTATTTCCGGTTGTCCCTCTGAATTGACGGTGCTAGTATTTTTGTCATTGGAGATTCGGAACGAGCGTTGTCACAACCGATATTTCACTCATCTCTCCTTTCGGCTTCTCCGAATGTCCACCAAATGGCCGTGTGGGAGGGTGCTCATGGACGATAATTCTCAAGATGACAGGGAGCGCATCATGGAGCAATTAGCGAAGGAAGGGGGCGCAGACCTTGTGGGGTCGCAGCAAGCCGAAGCAGGGGAAGACAGTCGAGTCGCGATCAAGGAGCTGATCAAGAACTTCGATTTGAAAGCAGAAAAAGCGGCAGGCAATAGGCGCGAGGCCGATGTGACGCGACTCTATCTCAACGAGATTGGAGCTGCGGGCCTACTCAGCGCGGACGACGAGGTCTATTTCGCAAGACTCGCGCGCAGTGGCGATGCGGCGGGTCGCAAGCGCATGATAGTGAGTAATCTACGTCTAGTGGTGCGCATCGCGCGGCGCTATATCAATCGAGGCCTAAGCCTCTTAGATCTAGTTCAGGAGGGCAATCTCGGTCTTCTGCGAGCGGTGGAGAAGTTCGATCCCGAACGCGGGTTTCGTTTCTCCACTTATTCCACTTGGTGGATACGCCAGACCATCGAGCGCGCCTTGATGAATCAGACTCGCACCATCCGTCTTCCCATCCATATCGTGAAGGAACTCAATAGCTACTTGCGCATCTCGCGCGAGTGTCTCAATGAGGGCGATCATGAGAGCCTGCCAGAACAAATCGCGAAGGCCTTGAACAAACCACTGGCCGAGGTGCAAAGAATACTGGCTTACAACGAACGCGTCATTTCGGCCGACGGCGCATTGGTGCCAGGGCAGGAGCAGACCATCGTCGAAACGATGCAGGCGTCGGAGCTGCACGCGCCTAGCACCATGCTACAGAATCACGAGGTGCGCGAGGCCGTTTTGAGCTGGCTGCATATGCTCAATACCAAACAGTGCGACGTGATTGTGCGGCGTTTCGGATTTCATGGTCACGATGCGGGCACACTAGAGCAAGTCGGGAGAGAGATCGGACTCACGCGGGAGCGCGTGCGGCAGATTCAGCTAGAGGCATTGCAGAGGTTGCGGGAGCTAGCGTCGGAGTCTGGCTTCGATGCCAAGAGTTGGTAAGAGCCTAAAGAGGAGCCTTCTAGGGTAGAAGGCTCCAAGGAGAGGCCGAGGCGGCGACTATTCGGCTTCTTTGATTAGATGTTCAAGCTTGCCGGGCACACCCTTCCACTTCTCGGCATCCTCTAGGGCGGGTTTCATCTCGGTGATATTGGGCCATTTTTCGGCGAGTTCCGCATTGAGCGCTAGGAACTGTTGCTGATCGTCGGGCAACTCGTCCTCGGCGTAGATCGCGTCCACCGGGCACTCGGGCTCGCATAGCGCGCAGTCGATACACTCGTCTGGGTGGATGACTAGGAAATTTGGGCCTTCATAGAAACAGTCCACGGGGCATACTTCCACACAATCTGTGTGCTTACAAAGTATGCAATTTTCGCCAACAACAAATGTCATGATCTCTCCATCTCACTAGGCCCGAGTAGTCGGGGGTCATTCAAAGGGGGCAATTATAAATAGGTTGCCCCGAACATGGAAAATTCTTTTTCCGATATCGCTTAGTTAATTCGCCTCTCAGAGGTCAAGTTTGAGCTTATAGAGCAATTCGAGGGCCTGCCTGGCCGATAAATCGTCTGGGTTGACGCGTTTGAGCTCAGTCAGTACCGGGTGCTCGGGCTCGACGAAAAGCTCGTTCTGTCTTGGAAGTTGTTTCGCGGCGGCCACAGGGACATGAGTCTGCGCCAGACTGTCGCGCTCTAGTTGCTGTAGCTTGCTGCGGGCCTGCTTGATCACCGGCAGGGGCACACCGGCCAATTGCGCTACCTGCAGGCCATAGCTCTGATTTGCCGGTCCCTCCTTGACGCTATGCAGGAAGACGATGCCGTCTTGATGCTCGGAGGCATCCAGGTGCACATTCACGATGCTGCCAAACTGCTCGGGCAGGGCAGTCAATTCGAAATAATGGGTGGCGAACAGGGTATAGGCCTGCAGGCGCTCGGCGATGTAGACGGCACTGGCCCAGGCCAAAGAGAGGCCATCGAAGGTGCTCGTGCCGCGCCCTACCTCATCCATGAGCACGAGGCTCTGCTTTGTTGCGTTATGCAGGATGTTGGCGGTCTCCGTCATCTCCACCATGAAGGTCGAGCGGCCGCCGGCGAGGTCGTCCGAGGAACCGATGCGCGTGAAGATGCGGTCGATCGGCCCGATCTGCGCACTGCGCGCCGGGACGAAACTGCCGGTAAACGCGAGCAAGACGATCAACGCCGTCTGCCGCATATAGGTCGACTTACCGCCCATATTCGGACCGGTGATGATCAACATCTGCCGAGTCGGATCGAACTGCACATCGTTGGCTACGAAACTGGCGTCGCTGACCTGTTCCACCACCGGGTGACGACCCTGTTCGATGAGGATGCCCGGCTCGGTGCTGATCAGCGGCTGACAGAAGTCTAAGCTGCGCGCGCGTTCGGCGAAATTATTGAGGACGTCCAATTCGGCTAAGGCTGCCGCACTGAGGAGCAGTGGGTTGAGGTCCTCGGCGATGGTCTCTAGCAATTGCTCGTAGAGGGCCTTCTCACGGGTCAGGGCCTTGCTGTTGGCGCTGAGCACCTTGTCTTCGAACTGCTTGAGCTCTGGCGTAATGAAGCGTTCCGCGTTCTTGAGTGTCTGGCGGCGGATGTAGTCGGCCGGCATGTCGCCCGCCTGACCCTTGCTCACCTCGATGTAATAGCCGTGTACGCGGTTATAGCCGACCTTGAGCGTGCTCAGGCCGGTGCGCGCCTTCTCCTGTATCTCTAGGTCGACTAGGTATTGCCCCGCATTGCTGCTGAGGTTACGCAGCTCGTCCAGCTCCTCGTCATAGCCCTCGGCGATCACGCCGCCCTCGCGAATCACCACGGGAGGATTGTCGATGATCGCGCCGGCTAAGAGCTGAGCCAGCTCGGGGTAGGCAGCGATCTGGGTCTGCAATGCGGCCAAGCGCGGCGATTCACTCTCGCCTATGATTTGCGTCAGGAGGCTGTGCAACTGCGGCAGTATTTGCAGGGCATCGCGCAGCCGCGCCAAGTCCCGCGGGCGCGCGGACCGTAGGCCGACGCGCGCCAATATGCGCTCGATGTCGCCAATCTCATGGAGGAGGGGATGCAATTGCTCGAAGCGGTATTGTGCTATTAGGGTGGCCACGACATGTTGGCGCAACTCGAGTGTGAGCTTATCGCGCAGGGGGCGATGCAGCCAACGGCTAAGGAGGCGTCCCCCCATCGCAGTGGCGGTATTGTCTAACACCGACATTAGGGTGTTTTCGGTGCCGCCGGACAGATTTCGGTCCAACTCTAGATTGCGGCGGCTGGCGGCATCTAACAGCAACGCGTCCTTGGGTTGCTCCAGTTGCAGGGTCTGCACGTGTGGCAGTTTCGAGCGCTGGGTCTCGCAGGCATAGGCGAACAGGCAGCCGGCCGCCTCTAATGCCACCGTTAGGGTGTCGCAGCCGAAGCCTTGCAGGTCCTTGGTGCCGAAATGCTGAGTGAGGCTGCGGCGGCTACTCTCCAGATCGAACTCCCAGAGCGGGCGGCGCCTCGCGCCCTGCCGAGTCTCTAATGTCTCTAGCGCCTGTACGCTCTCGTTGAGCAGTATCTCCGCCGGGCGTACCCGCTCGATCTCGGCCAGCATGCCCTCGAACGAGTGCACCTCACTCAAGACGAAGCGACCGCTGCTGATGTCGAGCCAAGCCAGCCCGTAATGCCCCTTCTCGCGCTCACCAGTGTGGATGCCCGTAATGGCCATGAGAATACTGTCGCGGCGCTCGTTGAGCAGCGCCTCATCGCTTAGGGTGCCGGGTGTAATCACCCTCATCACGGCGCGCTCGACCGGTCCCTTGCTAGTAGCGGGGTCGCCGATCTGCTCGCACACAGCCACCGATACGCCTGCCTCTACGAGCTTGGCCAGGTAGCGATCTGCCGCGTGGAAGGGGATGCCGCACATGGGAATGTCTTTGCCATCGGTCTTGCCGCGTGAGGTCAGGGTGATGTCGAGGATCTTCGAGGCCTTGCGGGCATCGTCGAAGAATAGCTCGTAGAAATCTCCCATGCGATAGAACAGCAGGTCGTCCGGATGCTGTGCCTTGAGGCGCAGAAACTGCTGCATCATTGGTGTGTGTTGAGAAAAATTAGTTTCAGAATTCATTGGGTTGTGTCATTTATATAGTTGATATTTATAGGTATTATAAATCTATTGAGTCTCATTGGATTTCACCGCGTGTCATTAGATGTCGCTAAATCTTACAAATAAGTGTAGCAAAAAGTGTAGTATTTGTTATGGTGATATTAATTGAACTCACCAAGATTCAGCCTGCTCATTCATCGGAGCATTACAATGCCAACTCAGCAGAATAGCAAACCACTAACAACTAGAACAATTCAAAATCTGAAACCCGATGACAGTTTAACTAGAGATATAGGAGAGTATAGGGGGCTTCATCTTCGCTCAGGTAAGTCTGGTACGAAGACTTTCTTCTATAGGTATCGAAGTCCAATAAATAACAAGCTAACTCAAGTGAAAATAGGGAATTTCCCTTCGATTTCATTAGTCGAGGCTAGAGCCGCCTTGCTTGATCTGAAATCCAAAAGAAGTGACGGGATTTGTCCAGCTACAGAGTTGAAAGATCTGAAACGAAAAAAGAAAGAGAGCGCTAGTCGAGAATTCAATAACGTCGATCAATTTACGGTAACTAGCCTTATAGAGTTTTATCTTCAAAATTATATCGAAGATAGGAGGGCTCCAAACGGGAAAGTCATCGCAGGAGCTCGAAAGAAGAAAGGTCAAAATGAAACTAGGCGGACTCTTTATGCTGATGTAGTCGTGAAGTTGGGCGACAAGCTAGCAATGGAAATTACTAGACAAGATGTGGTTGATTTAGTGAGTGGAATCATTGAGCGAGGAGCGAAAGTCCAAGCCGGAAACGTACTTCGTGAATTTTCGTCCGCGTATGAATTTGCAATTGGCAATGGAAAGTTTTCCGATTCATTTGCGAACCCAGCCCTACTTGCCAAGGCCAGCTTAAGGCAAACAAAGGTTAAATTAACTAGTAATAAAGGAAGGAGAGTGCTTTCCGATAATGAGCTCTCACAGTTTTTAGCTTGGTTACCCAATTCTGCTTTTCGGCCAAAACATAAATCGATTCTAAGATTGACGCTGTGGACAGGATGTAGAACTGGGGAAATATGTGCGATCAAGATTAAAGATATAGATTTCAAGAACTCAACTTTACGAATTAGTGAGTCCAAGACTGATGTGGAGCGCTATATTCAACTGCCGCGCCAAGCGATAGCGTATTTAGTCTCTATTAAACCAGAAAACGGGGAATATCTGTTTAGGTCCGGGTCTTCAAATTTTCATCTGACTCAGAAATCTTTGTCGGAGCATTCCTGGGTGCTACGAAAGTCAGGACAAATGTTAAATATCGATTCGTGGACGCCTCATGATTTAAGACGGTCCGTAAGGACGGGGCTTTCTAGATTGCAGTGCCCGAGCGAAGTCGCAGAGGCTGTACTTGGGCATGCTAGAAAAGGGATAGAAGGAACTTACGATTTGCACAGTTATGATCGAGAATGCCGTACATGGTTACAGATATGGGCTGATCATTTGGACACCTTGTAAAAAATAGCGGACTAACGTAAATAATAATCAAGGGTAAGGTTCTAGTTTTAAAAAATTTGTCCATTCGCTCGCTTTAGAGCCGTTTCCTAGGTGAGAGATTCACTTCATTGAGTGGGCAGCACGCGTAGTGCCAGTATCAATGAGAATTCTCCGGTAATTAGAAACTAACCATTGTTTTGGTGAATACCTATCAAGGTTTTTATATAGAGTGTCTGTGCTATTCAATTTTTTTTCAGTTACTCGACATGTAACTCCCCTTTATACATTTGCATCTGGCAATGAAAGGCGTACTTGCCAGGGGCAAGGGCAGGGATTGCGATGGGGACCTTCTCATTCAAGGCCAATGTTGCGCTGATCTCGAGATCGGGAAACTGTACAGTTTCGGCGCAGGGTGAAGGGTCCATTCGTTGAAAGTAGAGCGTCATTGGTGTATCTGCCGCTATTTTCAGGCGCGAGGGTTGGTACACACCGTTTTCCACTTTGATCACTATATCGGAGTCTGTGAGAACAGCTTCCTTAGGCTTATAGAGCCAGAACCACCACACGATGAGTGCTATTAGGGCCAAGCCGGCAATATTGATAATCAGCATAATCCAGTTCCTTTTAATGAGTGTTCGCTTTAAATAGTCTTAGTCGATTGGCGTTGCTGACGACTGTCAAAGACGAGAAGGCCATCGCTGCGCCAGCGATCACTGGATTGAGTGACCTTTCCCCCGCTTTAGTAC
>DIAM01000015.1:30319-115782 GCA_002416505.1 Gammaproteobacteria bacterium UBA5078 | reverse complement strand
AGCATTTCTTCACCAATTTCTGGTACTTCAACACGGAAAAGCTCAATCAGCATCTCTGACTTAGTACGAGTCAAGAACAACTGAGCGCCACGCGCTTCTGGACGTACCGAGTAAAGCAATGCTCTAACACGGTCACCTGGGCGGAAAGACTCACGTGAGATGAGGTCTTCTTTGAACAGTACGCCATCAGCATTACTACCCAAATCAACGACCACGCTTTCACGGTTACTTTTCTTAACCACACCAACGATTAGCTCACCTTCGCGATCACGAAATTGGTCAACAATCTGTGCGCGTTCAGCTTCACGTACTTTCTGTACGATGACTTGTTTCGCAGTTTGCGTGGTAATACGGTCAAATGCCACTGAATCGATTTCATCTTCGATAAAGCCACCAAGCTCAATCTCAGGATCATCGTATACAGCTGCTTCGAGCGTAATTTCGCGGAACGGGTTCTCTAACGGCTCGCCAGTGTCCTCAACAACCCCCCAACGACGGAATGTTTCGTAACCACCAGTTTTGCGATCAATAGCAACACGTACTTCAATGTCACCTTCATATTTTTTCTTGGTTTCTGTGGCTAGTGCAATTTCCAACGCTTCAAAAATCTTTTCGCGAGGTACACCTTTCTCATTTGAAACCGCCTCAGCGACTAGCAGGATCTCTTTATTCATTCTCTTGCCTCGTTCACCTTGAATTCATCAAAACTTAGCGATTAAATTGCCTTTGCGGATATTATCCAAGGCAATTATCAGTTCGTTGCCGTCTACCGACAGAGTAAGCATTTGCCCCTCTACGCCAATAACGGTTCCTTTTAAATTACGACTACCTGCAACAGGCATCGTTACTTGTACTTTTACAGTCTCACCGACGTAGAGTTGATACTGCTCAGCTGTGAACAGTGGTCTATCTACACCAGGTGAAGAAACTTCGAGTGTGTATTCAGTTGAGATTGGGTCTTCAACATCCATAACAGCACTAACTTGACGACTGGTCTCTGCACAGTCCTCAATAAAAATGCCTTTTTCGTTGTCTATATATAGACGCAAGATAGAGTGCTTACCTGCTTGAATATATTCCAAACCCCAAAGCTCGTGGCCTAATGCTTCAACTGGTGCATTGAGCATCTCTACCAGTTTGCGTTCTAATGTAGCCAAGGTTACCCCCAGAAAAACAAAAAAGGGCCTAATAGCCCCAGTAAAAAGTCATTTTCATGACAGTTTTGTAAGTCCCAGATAACAAAAAACCCCGTAATGACGAGGTTGATATATCCAGAACCTGTAACAGTATAGGATCTAAATCCTTTACTGGGAAGCTGGTTGCGGGGACCGGATTTGAACCGATGACCTTCGGGTTATGAGCCCGACGAGCTACCAGACTGCTCCACCCCGCAACAATAGTCGGACGATGGTAATGTCACCGAAAAAGGAGGTCAAGGAATGACGTCTTTCCAAGGTGGCAGAGTTGCGTCCAGACTGCCAATCGATCTAACAAGATGGTGCCGAAGGGGGGACTTGAACCCCCACGACCATAAGGTCACTACCCCCTCAAGATAGCGTGTCTACCAATTCCACCACTTCGGCGTTTAATGCTTACTTCTTTCTACCGAGGAACTTCCTTCACTATCCTTAGTTTGTAGCAGGCGCAACCGGTACTTCGTCCGCTATCACGGGGAGGTCAGATGCATCGCTTGCTGGCGCCTGACTTGCCTCTACCTGAGGAATGTCTGTCACTGGCGCGGCTGTCTGTTCTAGCAGCGTCGGATTCACGATCGGCATGCCTTCTACCGCACCTAGTCCCGTATTCTGGCGAGCGAAGATCGCGAGAGAGAGGCTGGTGATAAAGAATATGGTCGCCGCGATAGAGGTCGAGCGCGTCAGGAAGTTACCCGAGCCGGCACTGCCGAATACGGTATTGGAGGAGCCACTGCCGAATGCTGCCCCTGCGTCTGCGCCCTTGCCCTGCTGCAATAACACCAGCCCGACAATGGCAATAGCGACGATTACATGCACTATGACAATTATGCTTTCCATTATTTACTCACACTCTCACAAATCGTTATGAATTCGTCTGGCTTTAGCGACGCTCCGCCAACCAGCCCACCATCTATGTCTTCTTGCGCGAACAGCTGTGCGGCATTCTGGGCATTGACGCTGCCGCCATATAAAATTCTCATCGCAGCAGCGCTAGATTCACTGCGTTGCGCGACAAAGGCGCGGATAAACGCGTGCATTTGCTGCGCCTGCTCAGGCGTCGCTGTCTCGCCCGTCCCTATCGCCCAGACCGGTTCGTATGCGATCACGGCCGCCGACAGGGCCTCGATTCCGCAATGATCCAGAACCGCTCCGAGCTGTCTTTGTACAACACTCTCTGCCTGGCCGGCCTCGCGCTCTTGTAGAGTCTCCCCTACACACACTATTGGCAACATGCCTTGTGCGAGCACTGCCGCACACTTGTGCGCTACTTGCTCGTCGGTCTCGCCGTCACCGCGTCGCTCCGAATGCCCCAGAATGACCATGGCGACATCGAAATCGGTCAGCATACTAGCGGCTACCTCACCGGTAAACGCCCCGGACTGTGCCTCGTGGGCGTTCTGAGCGCCAAGCTGAACGGGGCTTCTCTTCAATATTCCGGCACACAGATCATAATACGGCGCCGGCGGACAAACGAGAATATCGGTTTGCGTTGCGACTACATCCAAGCGCTTCAACATCGCGCCGAGCAGTTCCGTTATAAAATCTCTGGAGCCATTCATTTTCCAGTTTGCAGCGACTAAGCTTCTGCGCATTCACATCACCTTATGCAGAGGATGGTGTCTGACATCGGGAAAACGGGGCGCCAATATAACCAAGTTGCCCTGTGCTTGCAACTCCCAGCACGCGTGTTCTTGCCTTAGGCTATCGCCTGCTCGACGCTAGCGGCGAGTTCTTGTGCGAGACGCTCGACGAGCGCGGCATCCTCGCCCTCGACCATGACCCGTACAACCGGCTCCGTACCCGAGGGCCGCAACAGGACCCGCCCCCTCTTACCTAATGCAGACTCGACCGCGCGCACGGCCTCTTGCACCTTAGGGTTAGCCGACGGGTCGCACTTCTGCGCCAAGCGCACATTGATCATCGTCTGCGGGAATTTGCTCATCTTGGTGCGCAGTTCGTACAGACTCGTCTCACAGCTAACCATAGCAAACAGGATCTGCAGGGCGGCCACTACGCCGTCCCCCGTGCTCGCCACGTCTAGACAAATGATGTGGCCAGACGATTCGCCGCCTAATTGCCAGTCGCGGGATTGCAGTTCCGACATCACATAGCGGTCGCCCACATTGGCGCGCGCGAAGGGAATATCGAGCGCCTCTAAGCCTAGCTGCAAGCCTAAATTGCTCATCAGAGTACCGGCGACGCCGCCGAACTCGACATTGCGACGACGGCGATCCCGAGCAATAACATAGATTATCTCGTCGCCGTCGACCACATTACCTAGGTGATCCACCATGATGACGCGATCGCCGTCACCGTCGAAGGCGATCCCGATGTCCGCACCCTCGGCGAGCACCTCTTTGGCTAAATTCTCCGGACTGGTAGAGCCGTAATCGGCATTGATATTGAGTCCATTTGGCGAGGCGCCAATGGTCTTCACCGTTGCCCCGAGCTCGCGCAGCACATTGCTGGCGATGTTATAGGTAGAGCCGTGCGCGCAATCCACCACGATCTTCAAGCTGTTCAGCTTAATGCCGGAGGGAATCGTGCTCTTGCAGTACTCGATATAGCGGCCACTCGCATCACTGATCCGCGAGGCCTTGCCGATGAGTTGGGAGTCCACCGTGGTGATGTCTTTGCCCAGATACTCCTCGATCTCAAACTCGATCTCGTCGGGCAATTTAGTGCCATCGTGCGCGAAGAACTTGATGCCGTTATCCTCAAAGGCGTTATGGGAGGCGCTGATGACGATTCCAGCCTGGGCTCGGAAGGTACGGGTCAGATAGGCCACCGCGGGCGTAGGCATAGGGCCTAAAAGGTTGATATCGACCCCGGCGGAGGTCAACCCCGCCTCGAGGGCCGCCTCAAACATATAGCCAGAGATACGGGTATCTTTGCCTATGAGAATCTTGCTACGGCCCTTGGCGTTGCGCGCGAAGACCTTGCCCGCAGCCCAACCTAGCTTCAACATGAAGTCTGGGGTTATGGGATAAGTGCCAACCCTGCCGCGAATGCCGTCGGTGCCGAAATACTGCTTTTGTTTTTTCTTATTCATTAGCACTCAATCCTTTGTGGTCTGTGTACCCGCAATCGCGCGGTGTATATTTATCGCATCGATGGTTGGCCCGACATCGTGGGTGCGGATGATTGCGGCACCCTGCTGCAAGGCAAACATTGCCGCGGCTATGCCGGCGGCTAGTCGCGAATCGACGTCGCGGCCAGTGGCTGCCCCGAGCATCGACTTGCGTGATACGCCGACGAGTATGGGCAGGCCGAGTGATTGAAACCTATTCAACTCGCGCAGCAATTGGTAATTATGCGCTGCCGTTTTACCAAAGCCAAAGCCCGGATCGAGAATCAAGCGCTCCCGGGCGATACCCCCCTGCACACAGGCGTCGATGCGCGCGCTCAGGAAGGCGATGACCTCTTCCACGACGTCGGAGTAAATGACCCCCTCCTGCATGGTCTCTGGCTGGCCGCGCATATGCATCAGGCAGATTGCCGCCTCTTGCTGGGCCAACACCGCCAATGCACCCTCGCGGCCGAGGGCGCGGACGTCGTTAACGAGCCCCGCACCTAAGCCGATGGCCGCACTCATGACGCTAGGGGTGCTGGTATCGACCGATATCGCGACATCGAGCCTCTCGGCGATGGCCTGCACCACCGGGAGCACGCGGTCAGCCTCTTCCTGTTCGCTTATCGCCTGGGCACCGGGCCGAGTCGATTCGCCCCCGACATCGATAATGCTAGCCCCGCAGGCGAGCATCGCCTGGGCATGGGCGAGAGTCTTGTCCAGCGCTATACGAAAAACGCCAGGCTCACTGCCCGCGTGGAATTGACCACCATCGGAAAATGAGTCTGGCGTTACATTGAGTATTCCCATCACTGCGGGAACGCTAAGGTCGATGATGCGATCACCGACCTTGATAGTGGAGTCGCTCACATCAGGTCCCCAAAAAACTGCCTAAGAATTGGCAGTATCGCGCTTAGAGCTCGCTGGCCGGACCACCGATCGGGCTATCACTAGATTTATCTTCCGGGGCCTTTGCACTGCGCTTTACATTGCCAGAACCCGAATCATCGTTATGCCAATCGGCCGGGGCACGCGGCTTCTTACCCGCCATGATGTCGCCGATCTGGTCAGCATCGATCGTCTCGTACTCGATTAGCGCATCCTTCATGAGCTCCAATTTGCTGCGATTCTCTTCGAGCAAGGCCTTGGCCCGTGAATAGCACTCGTCGATGATGCGCTTAATCTCCTCGTCGATGATTCTCGCAGTCTCGCCCGAATGCGCCTTCGAGTTAGAGGAGGTAGAGCGCCCTAGGAACACTTCGCCATCTTCCTCGGCATAGGTCAGAGGACCCAGCTTTTCGGACAAGCCCCACTTGGTCACCATATTACGCGCCATATCGGTGGCACGCTGAATGTCGTTAGAGGCACCAGTGGTCACGCCCTCTGTGCCAAGGGTCATTTCCTCGGCAATACGACCGCCATAGAGGCTGCAAATCTGGCTCAGAATACCCTGCTTGCTGAGGCTGTAGCGATCCTCCTCGGGCAGGAACATGGTCACACCCAGAGCGCGGCCACGTGGAATGATGCTGACCTTATAGACGGGATCGTGATCTGGGACTAGGCGACCCACAATGGCGTGACCAGACTCGTGATAGGCAGTATTGAGCTTCTCTTTGTCTGACATCACCATCGACTTGCGCTCTGCGCCCATCATGATCTTGTCTTTGGCCTTCTCGAACTCCTCCATGGTCACCAGCTTACGGCCGCCGCGAGCGGCAAACAGCGCCGCCTCGTTAACCAAGTTGGCGAGATCCGCACCGGAGAAGCCAGGCGTACCGCGTGCGATCACTGAGGCATTGACGCGCTCATCGATCGGCACCTTACGCATATGGACCTTAAGAATCTGTTCACGACCGCGGATATCGGGCAGCCCCACCACCACTTGACGATCGAAACGACCTGGACGCAGCAAGGCTGGGTCGAGTACGTCGGGACGGTTAGTTGCCGCAATGACGATGATGCCGTCGTTAGCCTCGAAGCCGTCCATCTCTACTAGTAACTGGTTCAGCGTCTGCTCGCGCTCGTCGTGTCCGCCGCCCATGCCGGCACCACGGTGACGGCCCACGGCATCGATCTCATCGATGAAGATGATGCAAGGCGACTGCTTCTTAGCCTGCTCGAACATATCGCGAACACGCGAGGCGCCCACGCCTACGAACATCTCCACGAAGTCTGAGCCTGAGATTGAGAAGAATGGCACTTTCGCTTCGCCGGCAATGGCCTTGGCCAGCAGTGTCTTACCGGTACCGGGCTGGCCAACCATCAAGATGCCGCGCGGAATTCGACCGCCTAGGCGCTGGAATTTGTCCGGCTCGCGCAGGAAGTCCACTAGCTCTTTGACGTCTTCCTTGGCTTCATCGACACCGGCAACATCGGCGAAAGTGACCTTGATCTGGTCCTCGCCCAATAATTTTGCCTTACTCTTGCCGAAGGACATCGGACCGCCTTTACCGCCGGCACCGCCACCGCCTTGCATCTGGCGCATAAAGAAGAAGAATAGGCCGATAATGATGAGGATCGGGAAACTCGCCACGAGTAACTGCGACCATATGCTCTGCCGCTCGGGCTCTGTCGCGATTACCTCTACCCCATTGTTAAATAGATCATTTAGCAATTGGTCGTCGCCGATCATCGGGATTGTCGTCGCGAACTGCGTATTGTCCATGCGGCGACCAGAGACGGAGATCCCCGAAATGGTAACCGTGCGCACCTGACCTGCTCGTACCTCTTTGACGAAGTCCGAATAGGTGACAGAGACGCTGCTAGTCTCCTGATTGATGTTATTAAACACCGTCAGCAGGACTGCCGCTATTACCATCCAAAGAAGTAAATTTTTTGCCATATCATTCAAGGGATTATCCCCCATCTATTGTAAACATTATGCGGTGGCGCCGAACGTAAATCGTGGGGCACATGATCCGGACCCCCAGCGAGGCTCCGGCATTAATTCTAGAACTTGGTGCTTATGACACACTCTCGTCAGTACTATTTACGCCCAAAAGGCGCGCGTGGACTCCACAAACTGACTGACGTACAGGAACATCACACTTACAGCGAAAAGACCTGATTTAGCTGGCTATAATTGCACTGCACCGCCTTAAGAGCGGTACCGACGCGGCCGAATTGCGCATATAGGACATCTAAGCAAGGCGGCATACTTTATACTCACGCCTTAGATATTGGGAGTTGCCATCGATATTACAAGATCAGAACGCAAAATGTCCAAGGATTGCGCCACCGGATAAAATAGCCCGGTTGTGTATTTCTCACGCTAGGCTACAATGTCGCCTCGTTTAGAAACGCCCATTTACCTGCTTTGTGATACCACAAATATGAAACTCGCTCCGCAAGAGAAGAAACAATTCCGTACCATCGCCCACTCCCTCTCACCGGTAGTGACCATTGCCCAGAAGGGTTTGACAGAGAGTGTCAGTGAAGAGATCGAGCGAGCGCTGAAACAGCACGAACTCATCAAAATCAAGATCTTCGCGGCAGATCGCGATTCTCGCAAGGCACTCACATTAGAGATTTGCACGGCGGCTAATGCCGAGTTGATCCAGAGCATTGGCAATGTTGCGGTGCTGTACCGCAAGGCAGATAAACCCAATCCGAAGCTGTCTAATCTGCTGCGTTTTCAGAAGTAGGACAGACCTGCCGAGCATCTCTACAGATGCTCTACCGCCTCGATCTCGTATTCGATATCACCGGCAGGAGCCTTCACGACGATCTCCTCGCCAACCTCTTTGCCCATAATCGCGCGGGCAATAGGGGAGCCGACGGAGATGCGGCCAGCTTTCACGTCCGCCTCATCCTCGCCGACGATCTGATAGACCACTTGCGCGTCGGTGCTCACATTGAGCAATGTGACTGTAGTACCAAAGATGACGCGCCCAGACGGCGCAATAGCGCACACGTCAATAACCTCGGCATCGGCAAGCTTGCCTTCGATCTCGTTAATGCGACCCTCACAAAAACTCTGCTGCTCACGCGCAGCGTGATACTCGGCATTCTCTTTTAGATCGCCGTGCGCGCGGGCCTCCGCTATCGCCTGAATAATTTTCGGACGACGCTCGGATTTAAGCTCGGCAAGCTCTACTCGCAGTCGCTCGGCGCCAGCGACAGTCATGGGGACTTTTCTCATAATTCTGCGTGCAACTCCTGAATCGTGTACACGGACAGCTTATCACCGAATTCGAGCGCTTCACAAACAGCCAGAGCTCCGGCGATAGTCGTGGTACAGGACACGTCATGGCGAAGAGCCGTGCGGCGAATTATCGAGGAATCTGCGATGGCCTGCTTGCCCTCGGTAGTGTTGACGATCAACTGCACTTCGTCATTCTTGATCATGTCGACGATATGGGGACGGCCTTCGTTAACCTTGTTGACCGAGGTCACAGGCAAACCTGCCTCGGCGATTACCGCCGCAGTGCCCTGCGTCGCAAGCAACTTAAAGCCCAGAGCGTGCAGCTTGCCAGCCACATCCGTGAGCTGCCATTTATCGGCGTCGCGCACACTGATAAAGACGGCCCCGCCAGCCTTGACCTCTTCCCCAGCGCCAAGCTGTGCCTTCGCGAAGGCTTCTGCGAAGGTGCGACCAACGCCCATGACCTCCCCCGTAGACTTCATTTCTGGGCCAAGAATCGGGTCTACCCCTGGGAACTTATTGAAGGGGAACACGGCCTCCTTTACGGCGAAGTTTTTCGGCACGATCTCCTTTACAAAACCCTGCTCTGCCAGGCTGGTACCTGCCATGCAACGCGCCGCGACCTTGGCCAGCGACACGCCGATGCATTTAGAGACAAATGGCACGGTTCGCGAGGCGCGTGGATTCACTTCGATCACGTAGATCTCGTCATCTTGGTAAGCCAGCTGCGTGTTCATCAGGCCCACTACCTTGAGCTCCATCGCCAGCATACTGACCTGCTCGCGGATGCGGTTCTGCACCTCCTCGGAGAGATTGTAAGGAGGCAATGAACAGGCCGAGTCGCCAGAGTGCACGCCCGCTTGTTCGATGTGCTGCATGATCGCGCCGACCACTACCTGCTTGCCATCGCTGACCAGATCGACATCGATCTCAATCGCGGCGTTCAAGAAGTAATCGAGCAACACGGGGCTTTCGTTGCCGACTTTCACGGAGGTGCGCATATAGCGACGCAGCTCCTCTTCGTTGTACACGATCTCCATGGAGCGACCGCCCAATACATAGGAGGGACGCACCACGAGCGGATAGGAAATCCTCTCCGCGGCGGCGATACTTTCCTCGACGCTGCGCACGATACAGTTAGGCGGTTGTTTCAGGCCCAGCTTCTGAATCATGCGCTGGAAGCGCTCGCGATCCTCTGCCAAGTCGATTGCGTCCGCGGAGGTCCCGATAATCGGCACGCCTGCCTCTTCAAGTCGTTTCGCTAGGTTCAGTGGCGTCTGCCCGCCGAACTGCACGATCACGCCATGGGGCTTCTCGAGGTGCACGATCTCGATCACGTCCTCGAAAGTTACCGGCTCGAAATAGAGGCGATCGGAGATATTGTAGTCGGTCGAAACGGTCTCGGGGTTGCAGTTCACCATGATGGTTTCAAAGCCATCTTCGCGCATCGCCAGTGCCGCGTGCACACAGCAGTAATCGAATTCGATGCCCTGCCCGATGCGGTTTGGTCCGCCGCCCAACACCATAATCTTCTTGCGATCGCTCGGCAGCGCCTCGCACTCTTCCTCATAGGTAGAATACATATAGGCGGTAGTCGAGGCGAACTCGGCCGCACAAGTATCGACACGCTTATACACGGGACGCACGCCAAGCTTATGACGGTAGTCCAGCATCTTCTGTTCAGGAATATTCAGTAGCGCGGCCATGCGCGAGTCGGAGAAACCCTTCTGCTTGAGGCGGAAGAGCGTGTCCTTGTCCATCTGTTCCAGGCTCATCTGCGCGATGCGTGCCTCTTCGAACATCAAGTCTTCTATCTGCACCAAGAACCAAGGGTCGATGCCTGTCAGCTCACTCACCGTCTCGACGCTCCAGCCCTGACGGAAGGCATCGGCGACATACCATACGCGCTCGCCGCCCGCGTCCTTAAGCTCACGCTTAAGAATATCGAGTGAGTCGCTCAGGCCTGTCTCCAGTATCGGATCGAATCCCGACACGCCGACTTCCAGCCCACGCAACGCCTTCTGGATAGATTCCTGGAAGGTACGGCCGATCGCCATGACCTCACCCACAGATTTCATCTGCGTCGTGATACGGTCGTTAGTCTCGGGGAATTTCTCGAAGGTGAAGCGCGGAATCTTCGTGACGACATAGTCGATCGTCGGCTCGAAAGAGGCCGGCGTGGCACCACCGGTGATCTCGTTACGCAGCTCATCGAGCGTGTAACCAATCGCCAGCTTCGCAGCGACACGTGCGATCGGGAAGCCGGTCGCCTTCGACGCCAAGGCCGAGGAGCGCGAGACACGCGGGTTCATCTCGATGATGACAAGGCGGCCGGTCTTCGGACACATGCCGAACTGCACGTTCGAACCGCCAGTCTCGACGCCGATCTCGCGTAGCACCGCGATCGCGGCATTACGCAGGATCTGGTATTCCTTATCGGTCAGAGTCTGGGACGGCGCAACGGTGATCGAGTCACCGGTGTGTACGCCCATCGCGTCGAAGTTCTCGATGGTACAGACGATGATGCAGTTGTCTTTACGGTCACGCACGACTTCGAGCTCGTACTCTTTCCAGCCGATGAGCGACTCATCGATCAACAGCTCATTGTTCGGCGAGAGCTCGAGACCGCGCGTACAGATCTCGATGAATTCTTCTTTGTTATAGGCGATGCCGCCGCCACTGCCGCCCAGTGTGAACGAGGGGCGCACGATGCAAGGAAAACCCACCTTGTCCAGAGCCGCGTAGGCCTCTTCCATATTGTGAGCCATGCCGTGGGCAGGCGTCTCTAAGCCGATGCGCTTCATGGCGCGGTCGAATAACTCGCGGTTCTCTGCCTTGTCGATCGCCTCGCAGCTCGCGCCGATGAGCTCGACATTGTATTTGTCCAGCACGCCGTGCTTGTTGAGATCCAGCGCGCAGTTCAGAGCGGTCTGCCCTCCCATCGTAGGAAGAATCGCATCGGGACGCTCTTTCTCGATGATCTTCTCAACGATCTCCCACGTCACCGGCTCGATGTAGGTGGCATCCGCCATCGCGGGGTCGGTCATAATAGTGGCGGGGTTCGAGTTCACGAGAATGACGCGATAGCCTTCCTCGCGCAGTGCCTGGCAAGCCTGTGCACCGGAGTAATCGAACTCGCAGGCCTGACCTATCACAATAGGGCCCGCACCGAGGATGAGGATACTGTTTATGTCGGATCGTTTTGGCATATTCAAACCGTAGGTCTTGAGGCCGCCGAGGCATTGTCGCTAAGGCGGCTTGTTTAATATTGGCAATCCGAGGGCGCAGGGCCCTCGGCGGTGGCTTTCACTAACGACTGACTCTCGCCTTCATCAGCTCGATGAAGTGATCGAAGAGTGAGGTGATATCGTGCGGCCCTGGGCCTGCTTCCGGGTGGCCTTGGAAGGCAAACGCCGGCTTATCGGTGCGCTCGATACCCTGCAGACTGCCATCGAACAAGGAGCGGTGTGTCGCGCGCAAATTCGCTGGGAGGCTGGCCTCATCGACCGCAAAACCGTGGTTCTGACTGGTGATGAACACGGTGCCATCGTCGATGCTCTGCACCGGGTGGTTGGCGCCGTGATGACCTAGACGCATCTTCACGGTCTTCGCCCCACAGGCTAGTGCCAGAATCTGGCAGCCGAGACAGATGCCGAACACGGGGATGTCGAGCTCAAGGAAACGCTTGGTGGCCGCAATCGCGTAGTCGCAAGGCTCCGGGTCGCCAGGGCCGTTGGAGAGGAATACGCCGTCAGGCTGCAAGGCCATGACATCCTCTGCGCTGGTTTGGGCTGGCACGACAGTCACCTTGCAATTGCGCTGCGCGATCATGCGCAGGATATTGTGTTTTGCGCCGAAATCGTAAGCGACCACATGGAAGGGCTTGCTCAGCGCTACGTCGCTATGCCCCTCACTCCAGACCCACAGGCCTTCGGTCCACTCGAACGAGGCCTTCGTGCTCACTTCTTTGGCCAGATCCATGCCCTTGAGGCCTGGGAATGCCTTAGCCTGCTCTAGCGCATAGGCTTCGCCTTTCTCGGCGAGGGCATCACCGGAGAGTAGGCAGCCATTGAGCGGCCCCTTATCTCTAAGCAGGCGCGTTAGGCGACGCGTGTCGATCTCTGCGATGGCGACAACATTGCGCTCTTTCAGGAAGTCTTCGAGGCTGGCTTCATTGCGCCAATTACTGGCCATCCGCGAAAGATCACGAATCACGAGGCCTGAGGCCCACACATTCGCGGATTCATTATCTTCGGAATTGGTGCCGGTGTTGCCGATATGCGGATAGGTCAGTGTCACGATTTGGCGAGCATATGAGGGGTCGGTAAGAATTTCCTGATAACCCGTCATCGAGGTATTAAAGACGACCTCACCACTGGAAACACCATGGGCGCCTATCGCCCTACCACGGAATATACTGCCATCTTCTAATGCCAGTACAGCTGGAATAATCAATTCAATCTCCCGATAAAACGCAAAATCCGGGTGAAAAAAAGCGGAATGAAACGACCGCTTCATTCCGCCTTTTTGTGAATCCCGTTATGTGCTCAGATGTAATCATACTGAGGCCGTATTGTACGGGAATCCTGCCTACCGTGTCTACGAAGCGTTTGCCTCGCGAGCGAGTTTGACAGCACACACTAGCCAAACAAGACATCATCTATCGAGTAAAGCCCGGCCGGCTTGCCCTCCAACCATGCGGCGGCACGCACCGCCCCCTTCGCAAACGTCATGCGGCTGCTCGCCTTGTGCGTAATCTCCACGCGCTCGCCCAAGCCCGCGAAAATCACCGTGTGCTCCCCTACGATATCCCCCGCCCTGATGGTCGCGAAGCCAATGGTTTTACTGTCGCGCTCCTCGCTCATGCCCTCACGACCATAGACAGCAACCTCGTTTAGATCGCGCCCCAGTGCCTCGGCGACTACCTCACCCATACGCAGGGCGGTGCCCGAAGGCGCGTCTTTCTTAAAGCGGTGATGGGCCTCAACAATCTCTATGTCCATCTCATCGCCGAGCACGCGCGCGGCCATATCGAGTAGTTTCAGGCACAGATTCACGCCCACGCTCATATTGGGTGCGAATACGACGGGAATATCCTTGGCGGCCTCCGCGATGATCTGTTTCTCGGCGTCACTAAACCCGGTGGTGCCGATCACCATAGCCTTGCCTTGCGCGCGGCAAAGGGCCAGATGCGCAAGCGTGGCTGGGCGCGAGGTGAAATCGATGAGCACATCGAATTCATCGCAATGGGAATCCAGGTCTGTTACGGCCCCGATACCGAGGGCGGAGATGCCCGACAATAGCCCGAGATCCACGCCCGCGGCAGGATCGTCAGCCAAGACGGTACCAAGGCCCACGGTCAGATTCGCTTCACTCAGGGTTACCGCTTCGATCAGGGTCTTACCCATTCGGCCGGCTGCACCAGCAATTGCCACTCTTCTCATTGTCTTACTCTATTCGGGATACGGGATGCGGATTATAGCCCCCATGCAGACTAGGGCCAAAACTATCCTGTAGCTTTTTATGGTTCTACGCCCTTACGCGGGAGCGCGACGCCGATAAAAAGGGGCCGGATCCTTCGTCGCACTGCTGGATTTGCTCTGGGATCTCCTGTGCTCCGTAGTACGAGTGGCACTGCGGCGCACTTCGCTGCTGGACACGCCGCAAGTACGTCCATGTAGGCTCTACGCCGGCATCCTTGCCGTCGAAGGTCCTGCATCGAAGCACCCCACATTGCCCCTCTTGTTCAGTGGTTACGACTTAGATCAGCGCCCATTTGTTGGGCAGGTTCGATTTTGCTAAACCCTGATAGAAACCACTGACTGTGGGAGCTTGCCTTGCAAGCGAAGGGTCCGTTTGAAGCATGACTGCATAGAGAATTCCATTCCCCTACAGTGCAGCACACTCCAGCCTCAATACCTCAGGAGCAAACCCCACTCACTGGCAGCGGTCACTGATTTGCCGCAAATACGCGAGGAAGCTTTTTTTTGAGCCTAAACGCCCATTCTCCGCGCCTAACGAACAGGGTGTGTATTTGCAAATAACTTGCTGCACATGGCGATATTGGGCAAACTCCCCACACGAATGGCCAAGCGACGTGACAATTATTACTTGTCTTTGATTTGCCAATGATAAATTCATCAGCAATGCAATCTGGTACGACGAAAAGAAATGAGCGAAACCCCGGTCTTGGACGATAGACGAAAGAGAGTGCGCTATGAAGCGCTTGTCGATGCGTTATACCAAGACGTATATCGCTATGCCTATTGGCTCTGCAAAAATGGCGCCCTGGCCGAAGATCTCGTGCAGGAAACTTTTTTGCGTGCATGGCGGTCTTTGGACAGCTTACAGAACGATAAAGCCGCAAAGGCGTGGCTATTTACCATTCTGAGACGTGAGAATGCCAGACTCTATGAGCGCTACAGGCCAGAGTTAGTCGACATCGAAGACCAATCAATCGCAGACTCTTTCGAGAGCGAGCCCGACCAGCGTTTGGACCGGCGCCTTCTGCACGAAGCGATTGCTTCCTTGGAAAAGGATTATAGAGAGCCCCTTCTATTACAGGTAGTTGGGGGTTTCAGTGGAAAGGAAATCGCCGCGATTCTCGATCTGAACAATAACACCGTCATGACGCGCCTATTTCGGGCGCGTGGAAAGCTCAAACATGTTTTCTTTCCTGACGGCAATCCAGATGAGAGCCTCGACGAACCACAAGATGAATAGGATCGACCAAAAGTCGGTCCATTTGATATCCACAAAACAAAGGGCATCAACCCCCTTATAAGAGTCCAAACCAAATGGATGACTTAGAGTTTAGAAGAAACGCGTTCGCCGACCCACAGAACCAAGACCCAGAGTTTCTGGCCGCGGCGCGATCTAGCCCCGAACGTACGGCGTTGCTCCAGCAGCTACAGGCACTCGATGCCCGCGTGAGCGCAGCTGCACAGTCCATCGCGGTCCCTAGCGAGCTCAAAGCGAGGCTGATGGCCCGCGAAGAGTTAGCGGCCAACGATGCGATAGTGGCGAGCAAGCCCAAAACGACGCGCTATATCGCAGTGGCGGCAAGCCTAGTAGTCGCTCTTGGCCTGATCCTGTCGCCGGGCCTGATCACCGCGCGCCCGAGCGCCTCAGACCTAAAATTCCACGACGAGGTCATCGGCCACGTCTACCGCGAAGTGGCACGCTATGATACCAAGCGTGAGGACGCTAGCCTCGCGCAGATAAACTCTGTACTGAAAGAGGCAGGCGGACACCTGCGCAATGAGGAACGCATCAAACAGATGCACATCAAATTTGCCAACGGCTGCAATATCGCGTCGAACAGCAAGGGTGCCCACATCGTGCTGGACGGCGAGAAGGGTTCAGTGTCCGTCATGGTGGTTCACAACTCACCCGTCACGACCACTTTCGATGTCAACGATTCGCGCTTCGCCGGCAAGATCATCCCCTTCGGCGAAGGCAACCTCATCATCGTCGGCGAGAAAGACGAGCCCTTGGACAAATACCAGGCGATGATCTCCGACGCCTTCGAGTGGTCAATCTAGTCGACTCCTACATGAGCGCGGACGCAGATCAGAACTGATCTGCGTCCATTGCCATTAGCACCGCACAACCCCCTTTTATTTCCTCGACGAGCGCCTGAACACCGGGCATCATTCGCGCGCGAAAAAATTCGGCCGTCTTTAATTTGGCCGCATAGAAGTTCTCGTTCGCGGCATTCTTGGCGAGCCCGTCGCGAGCGGCCCGTTCCATTCGCGCCCACATGAAGGCGTAGAGCAGCATGGTCATCAATCTTAGATAGGGCACCGAAGCCGCCCCGATCTCATCCGCATCCAACTGCGCAGCCTCCTTAAGCCAAGTGCTGACGTCGACCACACAGCCAAGTGCCACCTTGAGTGCCGCAATACTCGGCGCTAGGGGTGCCAGCTCGCCGTGTTCGGCAATGAATGTTTCGATCTCTTCGACAAGCACCTCGAGGAGGCCATCACGATCGCGCACCAGTTTGCGCCCGGCCAGATCGAGCGCCTGAATGCCATTGGTGCCCTCATAGATCTGCGCGATGCGCGCGTCGCGAACATTTTGCTCCAGGCCCCACTCCCGCACATAGCCATGGCCACCGAGTACCTGCTGCGCCATCACACAGCCCTCGAAGCCGCGGTCCGAGAATGCCGCCTTCGCGATCGGGGTCAGTAAGGCGACTAGCTTTGCGGCACGTGCGCGGCGCTGCTCATCGCCGTGGAAGTGCGCAACATCTAATTGACTGGCGACATAGACCGCGAGAGCTCTACCCGCCTCGGTGTCGGCGCGCACCGTCAGCAGCATGCGCCGCACGTCGGCATGCACAATGATGGGATCGGCGGGGCTGTGCGCCTCTTGCACACCCTGCGCACTGCGTCCCTGCACGCGATCGCGGGCATACTGCGCCGCGATGCGGTAGGAGCTATCGGCGAGCCCGAGGCCCTGCAAGCCTATCGAGAGCCGCTCATAGTTCATCATGGTGAACATATAGTTCAGGCCCTTATTGAGCTCACCCACGAGAAAGCCCTGCGCATCATCGAAGTTGAGCACACAGGTGGCAGACCCCTTGATGCCCATCTTGTGCTCAATGGCGCCACAAGACACATTATTAGGCGTGGTCGGATTGCCCGCCTCATCGTCGAGATGACGCGGCACCACGAACAAAGAAATACCCTTAGGCCCCTCAGGCGCATCGGGCAACTTGGCCAAGACTAAATGAATAATATTGGCGTTGAGATCGTGGTCGCCACCGGTGATAAATATCTTCGTACCGCTGAGCTGATAGCTGCCATCGGCATTGGGGATTGCACGGGTCTTGATGATGCCGAGGTCGGTGCCGGCGTGCGCCTCGGTCAGGCACATCGTGCCCGACCACTCACCACTATAGAGCTTAGGGAGATAGCGCTGCTTGAGCTCTTCGCTGCCATGACGCGCCAGGGCTAGGCTCGCCCCGGCACTGAGGATCGGGTAGAGCGCGAAGGATGAATTGGCCGCCATGATCATCTCCTCGAACAGCACGGCGAGCACTTTCGGCATGCCCTGACCACCGTATTGCGGGTCGCCAGAGAGCCCAATCCAGCCCCCCTCGGCGAAGGCCGTATAGGCCTCTTTGAAACCCTTCGGGGTAGTCACCTTGCCATCGTTGAGACGACAGCCTTCTTCGTCTCCCGCGCGATTGATCGGAGCCAACACCTCCTGTGCGATCTGCGCCGCACTTTCCAACACCGCGTCAATGAGGTCACTAGTAATCTCGGCAGTGCCTGCCATGGAGGCGAACAAGGCCTCTGCACCTTGCACCTCGTGCAGGACAAATTGCATATCTCGAATTGGCGCGCTGTAGCCTGTCATGTCTTTCCCCAATGATTATTTAGACCCTATTGCCTAGGGCGACTTTACGTTACCCAGCACAGCGGCGCAGGTCAATTCCGCTGTATAGCCTATACTGAAATTAACCTCCTAGTGCGCTCGCGTAAGCGAGGAGATGCCATGCCCCTACCCTCAATCCTCAGCGGCGCAAACAGCTGTGTACTCTGCGGGGCTAGCGCGACGGGCGAATTCGCGCTGTGCGCGCCCTGTCAGGCCAACCTACCTCGCATCGAATCTTCCTGTCTGCGCTGCGCCCTGTCACTCGGGCCAAGCCCACCAAACCAGCGCCTGTGTGGCCAGTGCAGCGTCGCCCCACCCCCTTTCGATCGCTGCTACCCGCTGGGCGACTATGTGTTCCCATTGCGAGAGTTGGTTGCGCACCTCAAGTTTCACGGCCGCTTCAGCATCGGGCGCGCACTGGGCCATTTGTTAGCGCAGCGCCTAGCGCCTAGGTACGGCGCTACGCCGCCAGACGCCCTACTCCCGGTCCCTCTCCATACGGCGCGGCTGCGAATGCGGGGTTTCAACCAAAGTCTCGAGATCGCCCGGCAGCTCTCCCACCATTTGCACATCCCCGTCGTGCGCGGCTATTGCGAACGCGTGCGCGCGAGCGTGCCACAACGCGGGCTCAGCGCTGCCGCACGCAAGAAGAATGTCCAGGGGGCTTTTCGACTGGTGACGGAGGCGATGAAGAACACTCCTCGCCATATCGTCATCGTTGACGACGTAGTGACTACGATGGCAACGGTGCAAGCGATCGCTTACTTACTTAAGAAAGAGGGGGTCGAGCGAGTGGATGTAGCCTGTCTTGCGCGAGTGAGTTGAGCTTAGAACTGATACTTGATCGAGCCGTAGGCCACCCGGCCTTGCCGCTCGATCGCGCTGCTTGGCGTGGGCAGAATTTGATCTGGGCGCGCATCGAACAGATTGCGAACACCAACAGAGAACTGGGCCTGCCCTTGCTTGCCGGTCTTCAGGTTATAACCGTATTGCAGGTCGAGTGTAGTTAAGTCGCCAACCAACTCGTTGAGTTGCTCGAGATTTAACTTGCCGATATCTTCGAAGGAATCGAAATAATGAGTCACGGCACTCGCCGTATGCTGCCCAACCTGCCAGGTCAACATTAGGCTACTCTGCAGATCGGTGCCCTTCGGCAATAGAGTACTATCGCTAATGGGCGTCAAGCTGCTATCGAGAAGATTATTGGTCTTCGCGGTATCGTATAGGTAGGTGGCCTTAGTGCTGACGATGAACTGACCGAAGCGAGGCGACTCCCACACATAGGAGGCGCTTAGGTCGACGCCTTTCGCTAATTCACCGGGATTGACGGTATTCTTTACAGAGGGCGCCTCGAGTAGACCCGCATACAGATTAGAGTCATCTATATACAGACCGGTGCCAGGTCCGGCTACCGGAGCGCTCAAGCTTACCTCGGGCACCGCTTGAGCTGTGGCAAACGGTTTATCGAGCTCGACACGCCATGCATCGGCGCGCAAATCGAAGCCCTTGGCCGGGGAGTAAAACATGCCGAGGTTGACGTTATTATTCGATTCGCCCGAGAAAGGCGCTGGCTGCGCGCCCTGAGCATTATTGAAGTTACTGTAGAAACGACCAAACAGTGACAAGTTCTTGTCATCTACGCTTGGAATATCTTGGGCCGATACAGGAATGGCGTGCGCGCAGCAGCATAGAGCCACCGTCATCAAACCTTTCTTGAATCGTAAATTTTTCACTTTATAGCCCCTTGAAGCCAGTTTTCTCGCTTTTTTAGACTTGGATCCTCGCTTAAACAGACGAAAAACCCATAGCCGCACTCTTTTGGCGCAATGCAAGAACGCTTAGTATACACACGGGAAAAGAAACTTACAGAGACTTAGGCAAATTTATTGGAGTTAATGTGCCCTGCCCCACAATTTCCCGCAAAAGCGCGCTGGCTGGGCGTTTCATACCGGGTACCCGGTAGTTTGGCGCTATCTCCAGCAAGGGTTTTAAGACGAATGCGCGCTCATGCATGCGCGGGTGCGGCAGCGTTAATGCCGCCTCGTGCATGAGGGCTGCGCCGAAGCTCAAGATATCCAGATCGAGCGTGCGCGGCGCGTTGCGCACGGCGCCGCGCCTACGCCCGAAGTCGTCCTCTATCTTTTGCAGGCTGCTAAGCAATTGTCGCGGATCATTGTGGCGAGGCCGCAGCGCCGCCACTGCGTTGACGAAACGCGGCGAGCCGGCGGGGCAGTCGAGCGGCATGCTCTCCCAGAGCGAGGACACTAGTATTGGATAGTCGCTCAGCAGGGCGAGCGCCGCAAAGGCGCGCTGCAGCAAGACTATGGGCTCGTCTTGGTCTGTGGCGAGGTTCGAGCCTATGCCGACAAAGGCCAGCTCTGCGCTGGCCAGGATCGGCACATCGTCAAGCTTAGCTCTGATGATATTGCTGGGAGAACTCATGAACCGACTCGACGAATACGGCGACATTGGCTGGGTCCACATCCGGGGTAATGCCGTGACCGAGGTTGAACACATGGCCTTCGCCCGGACCGTAGTCCTTCAGAATGCGCGCCACCTCTGCTCGAATGCTCTTCGGCGTGGAGTACAGAATGGTCGGGTCCATATTGCCTTGCAACGAGGTCTTCGAGCCGATGAGCGCTCGCGCCCGGCCGATCTCGACGGTCCAATCCAAGCCCACACAATCGCAGCCACTTGCGGCGATCTCCTCTAGCCACAGGCCACCGTTCTTCGTGAACAGAATTACTGGCACCTTGCGACCCTCTGACTCCTTGGTCAGCCCAGCCACGATCTTCTGCATATAGGCCAACGAGAACTCTCGGTAAGCCGGTGTGGAGAGCACACCGCCCCACGTGTCGAAGATCTGCACGGCTTGTGCACCGGCGGCGATTTGCGCATTGAGATAGTTGATGACCGCGCGCGCGAGCTTGTCTAGTAACTGGTGCATGGCCTCGGGCTCGTTGAACATAAAGGCCTTGGCATTGCGGAAGTCTTTGCTGCCACTGCCCTCGATCATATAGGTCGCCAAGGTCCAGGGGCTGCCGGAGAAGCCGATCAGCGGCACGGAGCCGTTCAGTTCGCGGCGAATGACGGAGACTGCATCGGTGACATAGGACAGGTCCTTGGCAGTATCGAGCTCGGGCAGTAGCTCAACGTCTTTCGCACTGCGCACCACCTTACGAAAACGCGGCCCCTCGCCCTCGGTGAAGTACAGGCCCTGCCCCATCGCATCGGGAATGGTCAGAATATCGGAGAACAGGATCGCGGCATCCATCGCATAGCGGCGCAGAGGCTGCATCGTGACCTCGCAGGCCAATTCCGCGTTGCGACATAGACTCATGAAATCACCAGCCAATTTGCGCGTCGCGCGGTACTCGGGCAAGTAACGCCCCGCCTGTCGCATCATCCACACTGGCGTCATGTCGACTGGTTCGCCGGCTAGGGCGCGCAAAAATCTGTCATTCTTCAAAGCTGTCAATGCAAACTCCTCATGCTGTACTGCAGATTGGATTCGGTTCTAAACACCGGTCGCCTCAGATGCTCTACACATGCTAAGGGCATACGAGCGCAGTGGCGATAGCGGATCAAACGGCGGGACATTCTACACAGCGTGCAGGGGCAGAACAAACTCCGCCCTCACTAGTTACTCGGTTGGATGTCGTTTTGCACAGCCCCGATGCTCCGCACCCAAGGCTGCAGGCGACCGAGCTCTCCACTCAAGCCAGAGGCGGCACTGGTCGCGGCGGCTCGACTGGGATAACTACCATGTATCACCACGTACCAGGGGCGCCCCTGGTTTTGCGATTCGAACCAGTAGAGGGGGCTCGCACTATTGCGCTGCACGAAGGCCTCGACATTGCTGCGTGATGAAGCCCCAAGCAGTTGCACGGTGAATTGCGAGGCTGGCAGGCTCATGATGCGCTCACGCTGCGCACTCAGAGAATTTGTGGCCGGCGCGGCTGTCGGCGCAGGCCGGGTTGGCGCCGCGGCGACCGCCTGACTGGCCGGTGCAGACGCGGGAGTTGCCGCCACAGTACTCGGCTGGCTAGTCACGACCGGAGCCGGCGGGGGCGTCACAACTGGTGCTGGAACCGAACTGCTCGCAGAGCTAGTCGCGTTAGATTGTGCTGGCTCGCTAAGCGGCGCCGGAACGCTAGCGCTTACCGCGGAGGTCGCATCTGCCACGGGCACTGGTTCGGGATCGGTCTGTGCGAAGGGCGATGTGAGCGCCTCCTGGGCCTGCACATCCGCGGTCGGTTCGGTGGCGACTTCTCGCGCTTGGGGTACTGGCACGGATATCTGCCGCTGCGCGGTCTGCACCGGCTCATCGCCACCGCCCACGAGGAAGGCCACTAAGAGGATGAATACTAGAGCGCCAGCGGCATAGGCGTAGTTGCGTGGCAGCTTAATCTGCAGCACGGGCGCCAGCCAGGCAAGACCCTGACCACTCGAGAACAGCATATCCCCCGCGACCTGGTTGATCCCCGCGGGAACGCCGGAGGAAAGTTTGTGGATTTTCTCTATCTGGCGATTGCTGAACGGCAGGGTGCGGCCTGGGTCGGCGTCATTAAAACCCACCGCATTGAGCCGGTAGCGAATGTAATTTCGCGTCTCGTCCAGATTGAATTCGGGCAGGCGGATAGAGGTAAATTGATTCTGCCCTTCTTTCTGCGGGCAGGTGTATTCAAGCATGTCGATCAATGAGGTCTGCCCGACCAGAATCAGGTGGAAGGTGCCACCGGGGTTATCCACTAGCGCCAATTTAGTCAGCAGATTGAAGGCATCGTCCCCGAGCTCATGAGCGTCGTCTACGATCAACACGACTGTGCGCGATTGATTCTGAACGGCTTGGAAATACAGCGCCAACACCTGTTTGAGCTGGGCGATACTCGCCTGAGCAGGGAAGTCCAAGACGAAGGCTTTGAACATTTCTTCGAGAAGTTGCGAGGGGCTAGTGAGCATGCTCGCACGTGTCCGGGCGACGACTTGGTCGCGCTCCGCACGGCGGGTGAAAAAGTCTGCGAGCGTCGTCTTGCCGGCCCCGTCTGGGCCAATGAGAGCGACGATATCGCCGCTCTCGCGAGTCAATAATTGCAGCTGATCGAGGCTGGCGCGACGCATGGCGCCGGGGAAAAGGCTCTCCAAGGGCGTGTCCGCCGCAAAGGGGTTCGCTGAAAGACCAAGCTCCGCTAGTTTCTCACTCAGTTTTGGCACAGATGTTCTTTCGCCTCCAATGTTTGCTCCAGCAAACCAGCCTCAATATTACTTTCAATCCTACTTTTACCAAGACCCTGCATTAGGATAAAGCGAATCTTGCCACCTTGAACCTTTTTATCAAAGGACATCAACTCAAGGAAGTCCTGCGCATTCATCTGCGTTGGCGGAACCACCGGTAGCCCGGCGCGCTCGATCAACGCCTTCGCCCTCGCGGCCTCAGCCCAAGTCATGTAGCCGAGCCGAGCGGACAGATCCGCAGCCATTACCATGCCCGTCGCTACGGCCTCGCCGTGCAGCCAGACCCCATAGCCCATGCCATTTTCGATAGCATGGCCGAAGGTGTGGCCGAGATTGAGCAGGGCGCGCACGCCCCCCTCCTTCTCATCTGCGGCAACGATACGCGCTTTATCTGCACAGCTTACTCTGACCGCCTCGGCGAGCAAATCTTTATCGCCGGCCAGCAAGCCTTCGATATTGCTTTCCAGCCATTGCAGGAAGACAAGATTGTCGATGAGCCCATATTTGATGACCTCCGCGATGCCAGCCCGCAACTCCCTTGGCGGCAAACTCGCCAACACGTCCGTATCGGCCACGACGCATTGCGGCTGGTAGAACGCCCCAATCATGTTCTTGCCAAGCGGGTGGTTTACGCCGGTCTTGCCACCCACAGAGGAGTCGACTTGTGACAATAGCGTCGTGGGTATCTGAATGAAATTGACGCCGCGCTGGTAGGTGGCGGCAGCAAAACCGGTGATGTCGCCGACCACCCCGCCACCAAGGGCAATCAGAGTACTACTGCGCTCGTGACGCCCCTCTAGGAGCTTGTCGTAGATCAGCGATAGCGTCTGTAGCGTCTTCGTGTGTTCGCCGTCGGGCAGCACGATCACGTCGCATTGCAGGTCGCCCAATGCGGCCTGCACTTTAGACAAATACAGTGGCGCAACCACCTCATTGCTCACGATCAATACCCGCCTGCCCTTTATATAGGGGCGCAGCAAGTCTGCCTGACCCAATAGACCTGGGCCGATGAAGATGGGGTAAGAGCGCTCCCCGAGATCCAATTCCAATGTAATCATATTGCTAATCCGTCTAGAGTGCGGGCACGTGGCGCCGCTTGGTAGCCACGCGCCTGCTTATTAAATTTGAGTAGTGTCTGGCTCCGTGGGGTCATCGGCGCTCAGTTGCGCCTCGCCACCCCATAATGTCTCCAGCTGGCGCATGATATCCGTGCTTACGGAGCGCGGACTCTTGCGGCTGGTGTCGATAATCAGATGGGCCGTTTCGCGGTACAAAGGTTCGCGAATCCTGATGAGTTCTTTAATCTTCGCTAGGGGGTTTTCGGTCTGTAATAGGGGCCGGTTCTTATCCTTGCCTGTACGCTCCAACTGCTGTGCCACTGAGGCGCGCAAGTACACTACGGTGCCGCGCGAATGGAGGAAATGGCGGCTATTAGGGTCGAGGATTGCCCCGCCACCGGTGGCTAGGATTATGCCCTTGCGCTGGGTCAGGGTGTCGATCATGCGCGCCTCGCGAATGCGAAAGCCCTTCTCGCCCTCTACATCGAAGATCCAGGGGATATCGGCACCAGTGACAAACTCGATCTCGCGGTCGGAGTCGTAGAAGGGCAAGTCGAGTTGGCTAGCCAACAGTCGACCGATGGTGCTCTTACCAACACCCATTGGCCCTATAAGGTATACATTGACTGGCTCGCTCATGAAGCTTTGACTCTCCGCAACACGCGGTGCGGCGCACGCCGGCTACCCTGTCGCTAGTAAAAAGATCGACATTGTACCCTTGCCGGGCCTGCAAAATCACTGTCGTTTGAAGCGAGCGAGTTAGTGAGCCGCAAGGATTAGCGAGTATTGATCTCCGCGACGATCCTAGGCGTGATGAAAATCAGCAGTTCCGTCCTGCGATTGGCGTTGTTGGTGCGCTTAAACAGCCTGCCTAGGTAGGGTATATCACCCAATAACGGCGTCTTCGTCTCGGTAGTAGTCGTCTCCTCGCGGAACACCCCACCCAAGACGATGGTGTCGCCGTTCTCCACCAGCACGCTGGTATCGATGGCATTGGTATTGATCGCAGGCACGTTACCGGTGCCAGGGGCTACGGAGTCCTGGTGAATCTCGAGCTGCATGATGATGCGGCCATCGGGCGTAATCTGCGGCGTCACCTCTAGTGACAGCACGGCATCGACGAATTCGGTCGTAGAGCCGCCAGCGGTGCCGCCTGCCTGCGCCTGGTAGGGAATGCGCACACCGGATCGAATAGTGGCCGTCACCTTATCCTGCGTCGTGACCTTCGGACGCGCGATCACCTCACCATTGCCGCTGCTCTCTAGGGCCGAGAGTTCCAATTCAATCAGGCCGCTATTGCTAGTGAAACCGACCGCGAAAGAGGAGGCATTCTCGCTCTCGACACCGAGGTCCACTGCTAGGGCATCGGGGAAGGAGACCGAACCGACCGGAATAGCCACCGCGTTGATCGCCTGCGCCACGAGGGCGCCGATTAAACTCGGGTCGGTGCCATCCTGAAGGGCCTGCACCCGCGCATCCTCTCCCGCCGCTAACGCCTCTCGCATCGCTTGATTCTGCGCAACGCTATTGTTCTGCTGCTGCCCGGTCGCGGCAAGGCTGCCACCGTAACGGAAGCCATCGCCCGAATCCGATCTGCCGGCGCCACCCCAACGAATGCCGAGGTCACGGCCGAAGTCGGTAGAGACATTGACGATGCGCGCCTCGATGAGGACTTGGCGCACCGGCACGTCGAGCTTGCTCAGCAGCTCACGCACCTCTTCCAATTTTTCGGCGACGTCGCGAATGATGATGATATTGGTGCGCGAATCCACCGTAGCGGTGCCACGAATCGAGAGCACACCGCTGCTACCATTCTCGGGAACTACGCCAGTGGGCGGGGCCGCATCAGGCGCCGCGCCCGGCGCCGCGCCCGGCGTCGCATTGCCGGTAGAGGAACCGGTCAGTAACAATAAGATATTGGCGGCATCGGCATAGTTCACCTGCACGTACTCGGTGTGCAATGGCGCAAGCGCTTGCGCCTGCCGACTAGCATCGAGGGCCTGTTGCTCCTGCGCGGCGATCTCGTCCGCAGGTGCCACATACAACACATTTCCAACTAGTCTCTTATCGAGATTGCGAGACTGCAATACTAAGCTCAAAGCCTGATCCCAAGGCACATCTTGGAGCTGCAATGTAATGTTGCCGGAGATGGCATCGCTGGCCACTAGGTTGAAATTATTTTCATCGGCGAGCAGCTGCAGCACCGAACGCACATCGATGTTCTGAAAACTCAGTGACACCAAGTTGCCGGAGAACGCCGACGCGGGGTCGGCATTCGCAGAGGCTGCACCCGGAGGGGTAACGCTAATGGTGTACTGACGGCCCTGTTGATAGGCGACATACTCGTACTCGCCATTCAGGTCGATCGCCACGGTGGCATTGCCGCGTTGAGGATACACATCTACCGTGTTCACGGGAGTCGCAAAGTCGGTCACATCGAAGCGTCGGTTCAAGCGCTCCGGCACATCCGCACCGGTGAATTCCAGATACACGCGACTGCCGATCTGTTCCACATTACCGAGCACGCGATCGTCACTGAGGCTGATCACGATCTGCCCCTCGTTGGGCGCGCTGCCGCGCCGGAAAGTGACGTCCATCAGCCCAGGCCCCTGGGCGCTAGTCGCTGGCGCCGCTGGAGTGGCGGATGGCGCTGCGGCGCTCGCAACTCGCGTGTCGTTACCCAAGTGTACGATCAGGGTGTTGCCCTCGATGCGGGTCTGATAATCGGCAGGGCTAGTGAGGTTGAATACCAGACGCGTGCGGTCGCCGGTCTCCAACACCATCACACTCTGCGCATTGTTCGAGTCGATATCGAAACGGCGCTCGGCCAGACTACTCTGCACATTGCTAAGGTCGATGGAGATGCGCGCAGGATCATCTTGTGAGAAGCCCGTCGGCTCTGGCGGGCGGCTATCGAATTCCAGGCGGATCTCTATGCTATCGCCGGGCATATTCGCGAAACCGATGCTGTTGAGATTAACAGTTTCTTGTGCAGATGCAGACTGCAGCGCTAGCAACACCAGCAGAAACGACAGGCAGCTTTCCCGCAGTACGCGCGGTGCAGCTATCCTGGTTCTAGAAGTCATCCAAGCTATAGACATCATTGTTTCACCTGTATTGGCAGCGCTGTACCTGCTGCTGAAAACTGTATTCATAGTTTGTGCCGACGCGTCGGCAGCTATTTATCTTTGTATTGCCAGCGTGCGAGGACGCTCTACCCAAGCGCCATCACCCGACGGCACGATCTCGGTGAGCTCTATCTCGGCTGGGCCCACCTTCATGACGCGACCATGGTTGCGCCCCAGATAACTGCCACGACCAACACGATGAATCATGCCATTCTCATCTTGAATCAAGGCAATGGTGGCGTTGCCACGGGTGATCGTTCCCACCATATTCAAATTACTGAGGGCGAAAGATTCCAGCGCTTCGGGCGTCCGATCAAAATCTGGCCGAACCTCGTTAACGGGTTCCGCCGCCGTCGATGTCCCCGCCATGATCGGCACATCGAATGGGCTGCGCAGCGACGCGGCACTATAGGTGAACGCCTCATAGGGTAGGAACTGCGGCATTGGTTCGACGGGCCCACCGGGGCGCAGAGACACCTCGACGATATACTGCTGCAAGTCGTCCATGCTTAAATTATCGCTACACGCCGAGAGCAGCAGGCACAGCGCCATGAGTGCCCAAGTCTTAGCCCTATGTGGCGAACGATTACGGAGTAGTGGCATTGAGCTCGCCCTCCGTGCGGTAACGATAGGTCTTCGCGGTAATCGTCATCTGCAGCGCGTTGCGATTGTTCACGGGGATAATCGAGAAGTCGTGCAGGGTCACGATGCGAGGCAGGCTAGCGACGCCACTGACGAAGGTGCCGAAGTCGTGGTAGTTGCCCAACACCTCCACCTGAATAGGTTGCTCGATATAGAACTCCTGGGCCAGCTCCGCATCGAGCTCGATGCGCGAGAACGCTAGGCTGCTGCCCAAACCTGTCTCGGTAATATCGTCTACCAGGTCCGGCACCTCGGTCTGGCTCGGCAGCTGTCGGAGTAGCTCGGAGAACGCCTCCTCCATCGCCACGGTCTGTTCCTTGTACTCTTCGAGGTTCGATGCCATCACGGCCTTGCCTTCGAATTCCACCCGCAACGTCGATTCCTCGACCTGCCAACGGGTCAGTTCCGCCTGTAGATTGCGTATATCGAACCAGAAGCCCGCCGCGAGACAGAGCACGAATAACGCCACCGCAATGATGACCTTTACAATGCCCGGCCATATGCCGATCGATTCGATGTCGCTAAGATTATTCCAATCGAAACTTTGTAACTCTTTTTTCAGGTCGGTAAGCGCCATGTCACTCATCCTCCCCGCGTGCCGGTTCTTGCAAGAACAGTGTTAAGGAGAAGGCGTTGGCCGCGCGCTGATCCGAGTTCGCGTCCGCGCTAGCTGCCGAGATCTGTTGCAGGCTAGGGTTCACAAACCACTGCGAGTCATCGATACGCCGCATCAGCTCAGAGACCTTGTTGTTCGACTCGGCAATGCCTTCGATCTCCAATCGCTCGCCGGTGCGCTCGAGATTATTGAAATACACTCCCGCGGGCAGCGCCTTCACGAGCTCGTCGAAAATACGCACGATTACGGGACGCGAGCCCTGTAGATCCTGAATCACTTCCATGCGCGAGCTGATCTGTTCTTTCTGCTCCTTGAGCTGATTAATCTCCACGATGCGGGCATCGAGCACGAGAATCTCACGGCGCAAGAAATCGTTGCGTGCCTGCTGATAACGAATGTCGCCACGGTAATTACGATCCACTAGGAAGATGATGCCGGCGGCGATAATCACAACGCCCATCAATAGGACGAAGAATTCACGTTTGCGCTCTTCGCGCAGCTGTTCGCGCCAGGGCAGAAGATTAATACGTGCCATTAGTATTTGCTCCTCATCGCGAGGCCGCAGGCGATCATCAACGCCGGCGCATCATTGTGCAGAAGCGTCTTATTCACTTTACTACCGGTTGCCAAATTCAAGAACGGGTTCGCCACCAACGCGGGCGTTGCCAATTGTTCGCGGACCAGCTCACTCAAGCCATCGATGGCCGCTACCCCACCAGCGAGGATGATTTGATCGACGTCATTGTATTGGCTAGAGGAGAAGAAAAACTGCAGCGACCTGCTGACCTGTTGCACCACCGCGTCTTTGAACGGCGAGAGAATCTCTTGCTCGAACTCTTCGGGGAGAGTGCCTCGCCGAATCCCGGTCTCGGCCTCAACCGCGGAGAGGCCGAAGCGGCGCTGCACGTCCTCGACGAGTTGGCGGCCGCCGAATAATTGTTCGCGAGTATAAATGGTCTTGCCGTTTAGCAGCACGTGCAGCGTGGTCACGGTGGCACCGATGTCGACAACGGCCACGGTTTGCGGGTCGGCGCCCTGCAACTGATCCCTCAAAAGAGCGAAGGCGCGCTCCATCGCATAGGCCTCGATATCGACCACCAGTGCGGTGAGCCCGCCGGACTGCATCGCCCCTACTCGGGACTCCACGTTCTCTTTGCGGCAAGCCGCAAGCAATACGTCGACGAAATCGGAGTTCGGGTCGGTAGACTCCTGACGCTCGAAATCGATTGCGACCTCACTTAAGGGGTAAGGAATATATTGGTCTGCCTCGACGATGATCTGGTTTTCCATCTCGTCATCGGACATGGCGGCGCTCATCTCGATAATCTTGGTGATGACCGCGGAACCTGCGACCGCAACCGCGGCCTCTTTTGTGCCCGGCTTGAGCATCGAGACCGCCTGGCTGATGCAATCGCCCACGGCATCGATGTCGCTAATATTCTTCTCGACCACTGCGTTGGCGGGCAGCTGGCGAATCACATAGTTCTCGATGCGGTACTTGCCATTGGTCAAACTGAGCTCGAGCAGCTTCACGGCGGTGGAGCTTATGTCCACGCCGAGCAAGGTCTTCGATCTACGACTCAGAAATTCCAACACTTTTTGCCATCCGCCTTCAGTCAGTCATTGTTATATCGGCACAAGATCAAGAAGCACCACTCCAAACTAGAACTCTTTGCCTTCGAAGCGCTTTTTGCGCTGAGAACTGGCCTTGGCAAATTCGAGAATCTAGCGGTGTTCTCGAGTATAGAATCGAAATGTGAACACGACCCTTTTATGGCCATTTTCCACTCCCATCCCATCAAAGCAAGTTTATATATAATTTTCAATAGATTATATAGTACTTCAATAAATAACTTTATGTTGCAAACTCCATCAAGAACTCGGGGGAGTTGTTGATGTAGCTCACAATTTTCGAATTTTCCTAAAAGCGCCCGCACAGCCCCCACACCCCCTAGGAAGGAGGCGGGGGATATCTTGCTAACCGATTGTTATAAATAGGTATTATGATTTTTAGGCGCAATTTCGAGCAGATTATTCCCGGGGCAAAAATGGCGCCCAACTGGACAGATAAACCCGACGATTTCACTCAAGATTAATCGGGTACTTGCGTATATAATGCTCGTTCTAGCGGCGGGCTGAGAACTTTTGCTCGAAACAGAATCTCCTCGCCAAAGGTCTTATTACGAGCACTTCGGCTTGGGCTGATCAACAGAGCGTGGCAAAAATTAGTGAATAAAGGCGTTAAAAAACTATTCAGATTCGCGTTCTGGTTCGGAGTCTTCTGCGCCAGCGGCGCCGTTATGGTGACCGCCGCAGCGTTTCTCTACCTATCACCGCAACTGCCTTCGGCCGAATCCTATCGCTATGTGCAGCTCGAGACCCCGCTGCGCATCCTCACCGCGGACAATCGCCTGATCGATGAGATCGGCATCCGCCGCGACCCTATTCCGTTCGAAGCCATCCCGCCGATGATGATCAACGCGGTCATCGCCAGCGAAGACCCGCGCTTCTATTCCCATTCCGGGGTCGATATCCGCGGGCTAATGCGCGGTTTCTATGGCTTCGTGCGCGGCATCAACCTCGGCGGCGGCAGCACCATCACGATGCAGTTGGCGAACAATATCTCCTTCGATGAGGAAAGCGTCTACGCGCGCAAGCTCAAAGAGATTCCTTTCGCCCTGCGCATTCAGCGCGAGCTGACCAAAGAAGAGATCATCACACTCTACCTCAACCTGATCTATTTCGGCTCGGGCGCAGACGGCATCAATGCCGCGGCCTACGCCTATTATGGCAAACCAATCAATGAGTTAGAGGTGCATCACTTCGCCATGCTGGTGTCGCTTCTGCCCTGCCCCTCGCCCTGCAACCCAATCGCCGACCCACAGCGCGCACAGACCCGACGCAATGTAGTGCTCACGAAGATGTACGAACAGGACATGATTACCCGAGCGGAGTATCAGGCCGCCGTTGCCACTCCCGATGATGCGCGCCGCCATAGCCGCCGCATCGAGGTCAGCGCTCCCTATGTCGCCGAGATGGTGCGCCTAGAGCTCTACCGCGAGTATGGCGAAGACATCTATCGCAAAGGCTTCGAGGTCACCACGTCGATACTGAGCGAGAATCAGCGCGCGGCCACCAGCGCACTGACCAATGGACTGGAAGAGTTCTATGACAAGCGCCATGGCTATCGCGGCATAGACGGGCATATCGAGGTGCCCGAAGATCAAGAGCCCTTGATGTACTGGCGCGAAGAGTTAGAGGCCTATTCGACTCACGGCAACCAAGTCCCTGCCGTGGTCACAGAGGTGGGCGATCGCGAGATTAAGGCCCTGCAGCGCGACGGCACTATCGTGTCCATCGGCTGGGACGGCCTGAGCTGGGCGGCGCCCTTCGTGGACAGAGGCAACGCCTGGCCTAGACCACAGCGTGCCAGTGATATCGTGGCAATCGGCGACCTGATCCGCATCAAGGACGAGGGCGAGGAGCGCTGGTCATTGGGGCAGGTCCCCGAGCTGCAGGGCGCCATCGTATCGGTCTCGCCCTATAACGGCGATATTCTTGCCCTGACCGGCGGATACGACTTCGACCTGAGCCAAGTCAACCGCGCCACCTCGCCGCGCCCGCCAGGCTCCGGCTTCAAGCCCTTCCTCTATGGCACCGCGCTGGAGAATGGCTACACCCCCGCCACCACCATCAACGACGCGCCCTTCGCGCGCGGCGAGTATCGCCCGCGTAATTTCGAGAACAACTTCATAGGCCCGGTCACCCTGCGCAACGCCTTAGCGACCTCGCGCAATATTCCCGCGGTGCGCCTCTACGATCAGCTAGGCTCGGAGAAGGTATTGCCCTTCGCCAAACGCTTCGGCTTTAAGACAGAGAACTTCCCCCGCAACGATCTGACCATCGCACTCGGCAGCCAAGACGTGCAGCCCATCGAGATGGCCACCGCCTTCGCCACCATCGCCAATGGCGGGCAGAAGGTAGAGCCTACGCTTATCAAGCAGATCAGAACCGTGGATGGCCTCGTGCCTCTTCCCGTGCAAGCGGTCGCCTGCGGCGATGCCTGCGATGACCTCGGTTTCAGCGAGATGCCGGCGCCCCAGATCGTCGACCCACGCATCACCTATATACTGGCCAGCATGATGCGCTCGGTAATCGAAGAGGGCAGCGGGCGCCGCGTCAACCGCGAGATGAACCGCAAGGATCTGATGGGTAAGACGGGCACCACCAACGGCCCCGCAGAGCTGTGGTTCTCGGGCTTCAACCGCGATGTATCGACGAGTGTATTCATCGGCTTCGACCAGCCCGAACCGATGGGCGAGAGCGAGCAAGGCGCCACCGTGCCCGTGCCAATATGGATCGACTATATGTCGGCGGTGCTCAAGGATAAGCCGGAGAGTATGTTGGAGCGTCCCGATGGCATCGTCGATCGCCTGGTCGACAAGACCACCGGCAAGCTAGCGCGCCCTGGGCAGGCAAACACGATGTTCGAGCTATTCATGCAGGAGAACGCCCCGAGCGAGGCGGCTTCATCGACGCGCAACACAACGCCAAGCCAAACCACGGACGAAATGCCCTCCATCGAAATAATCTTCTAAGACTAAATCTCAGGCATGACAAAAAGGCGCTAGGGAGAACCCTAACGCCTTTTCAAAGAATCTTTCGAGCCGTTTACTTAACTGTACGATTCGCGAAACGCTTCTTGAATCGATCTACTCGACCGCCCGCGTCTAGAACCTTCTGCTTACCAGTATAGAACGGGTGGCAATCTGAACACACGTCCAGAAGAATGTCTTTGCCCAGCGTAGAGCGTGTTTTGAGCACGTTGCCGCAACTACACGTTGCCGTCATTTCTACGTAATTTGGGTGAATATCGGGTTTCATGACTCTGCCTCATCAATAAGTTTTCACTGGGATCGCTGCATCGGGTCTGCATATGAAAAGACCTGCGCCGCCAGCGAAACGGGCCAGCATTCTACCAAACAAGGCTAGATTCGCAAGCGCGGCATGCAGATATTTAGTTTACATGGAGTATATGCGGCCAATAACGGGGGTTTTCAAGTGCCTAAGCGCCAGCCTGACTGGCCTTGATGACCTTATGATTCTTCACTACCTCGCGCATGACGCGCTCGAGAATCTCCGCCACGAGGTCGGGATTCACGCCATGGCTCGCACATACCGCCCGAATATCGGCGAGCTTACGACTCTCGCGCTCGGGGTCTAATGCCTCTAGCCCAAACTCGGCCTTCAACTCACCAACCCGATGCGTCAGCGCGAATCGATTGGCGAGTAACAGCACCAGACCGTGATCGATGCGATCTATCTGCGCGCGAACCTTGAGAAGCTCCTCGGGAACGGGTTGCTTGGCCATCGTCTGTACTCCATCATCTTGCTGCGTGCTTGTGTGGCGGCGAGTATAAACCATTCCTCGGCACTGACACAGAGCACAAAGCCGATGCGCCGGCGCAGAGCTGTTGCGAGTACAGGGGGATGCCATTAACATGACTTCCCACTAAGCCCGAGCGGGTGTATCGACACCCTGACCCTCCACCTCTATGCCAACGCCAAAAGACGCCAGCCTGCTTCCCGCACCTAAGGTGATACTGCGGCTTGCCGTGCCCTCGCCCCTGCGACGCTTATTCGATTACCTGCCCCCCGTGGACTTGGACGATGAGCAGATCGCGGCCTTGGTGCCGGGGATGCGCGTGCGGGTGCCATTCGGCTCGCGCGCACTCATTGCCGTCTTGATCTCCCTGGAGACTCATAGCGAGGTGCCCGCCTCGCGACTGCGCCCAGCGCTGGAGATTCTCGACTCTCAGGCCCTATTGCCAGAGAGCCTGACCAATCTGTATTTGTGGGCTGCCCAGTATTACCAGCATCCACCCGGCGATGTCTTCCAGAGCATGCTGCCCGCCTTGCTGCGGCAAGGCCGCCCCGCGGAGCGCCCCGGCAAGAAGGTGTGGCAGCTCAGCGAGACAGGCCGGGAGCTCACCGACCAAGACCTGCGCCGCGCCCCGCGCCAGCGCGAGATCGTCGAGTTCTTGCGGGAACACGAGGCCTTGGACAAGTCCGCGGTGAGCGAGATGGGCATCTCGGCCAGCGCACTGATCGCTCTGCAGGCCAACGGCTTCATCGTCATGGAGGAGCGCACCGCATCCAGCCCCCGCGCCTTCGATGCACAGCATTCTACGCAACAGGCGCTGGCGCTGAACGCCGAGCAGACCCTCGCGGTTGAGAGAATCGGCCAGGGCCTTGGCAGCTTCCAATGCCATCTTCTGGACGGCGTCACCGGCAGCGGCAAGACCGAGGTGTATCTGCAGATCATCGCCAAGGTGTTGGAGCAGTCCCGCCAAGCGTTGGTGCTGGTGCCGGAGATCAGCCTCACGCCGCAGACTATCGCGCGCTTCCGCCAGCGCTTCGCCTGCCAGATCGCCGTGCTGCACTCCGGGCTTACGGATTCGGAGCGCCTGAATGCCTGGCTGGAGGCGCGCGATGGCGTCGCCAAGATCATCATCGGCACGCGCTCCGCCCTGTTCACGCCGATGGCGCAACCCGGGGTCATCATCATCGACGAGGAGCACGACAGCTCCTTCAAACAGCAGGAAGGCTTTCGCTACTCCGCGCGGGATCTAGCCATCGTGCGCGCCCGACAGGAGCAGGTGAGCATCGTGCTGGGCTCGGCCACGCCTAGCCTAGAATCCCTGCACAATGCCCTGAGCGGACGGTATACCCATCTCACGCTCAAGGAGCGCGCGGGCGATGCCGCCTCGCCGACCCTGAAGCTGCTCGACACCACCCACGAGCAATTGACCGAGGGCTTCTCCGCCCCCCTATTGGAGCAGATGCGCAGTCACCTGCAGCGCGGTAATCAGGTCCTTGTGTTCATCAATCGACGCGGCTTCGCACCCACCCTGCAATGCGCTGACTGCGGTTGGGTGGCCGAGTGCACGCGCTGCGATGCCCGCATGACACTGCATAAGAAGCAGCCTCATCTGCGCTGCCACCACTGCGACACCCGGCGGCCGGTCGACTACTCCTGCCCCTTCTGCAAGTCGAAGAACCTGCAGGCCTTGGGCCTTGGCACCGAGCGCAGCGAGGCATTCCTGCAGGGCCAGTTCCCCGACACCCGCGTCTTGCGCGTTGACCGCGACACCACGCGGCGCAAGAACGAGCTGGACGCACTGCTCAACGAGGTGCATCAGGGCAAGCCCTGCATTCTCATCGGCACGCAGATGCTGGCCAAGGGGCATCACTTCCCCTGCGTCACCCTCGTCGCGGTGCTGGATGCCGATGCTGGCCTGTTCAGCGCCGATTTCCGCGGCCAGGAACACACCGCGCAGCTGCTAATGCAGGTAGCCGGACGCTCGGGGCGCGCAGGCTTAGCGGGCGAGGTGCTGATCCAGACACGGCATGCGACCCACGAGACCCTGCGCACGCTTGTGAGTGAGGACTATGGGCACTTCGCCCGCGCCCTGCTGGTCGAGCGCAGGAATGCCCATATGCCCCCCTTCAGTTATCTGGCCCTGTTTCGCGCCGAAGCCATCGACATCCGCGCGCCGGAGACATTCCTGAGCCTAGTGCGCGAACGCGCCGCGAAGATGCTTGCCTCCCAAGGCATCCAAGACCTCGCCCTACTCGGCCCGCTGCCCGCCCCGATGGAGCGGCGCAACGGCAAATTCAGGGCCCAGCTGCTCCTGCAATGCCCGCAGCGCTCGTCCTTGCAGAACCTCCTCTGTACCCTATGCCCGGAACTAGAAAGCATGAAGGAGTCGCGCAGCGTGCGCTGGTCCCTCGATGTGGACCCCCAGGACATGATCTAACGCGCCCATCGCACACTGGCGCGATAACAGTGGTTGACGCGCGAGTTTTTAAGGATAATGCCCGTAAGCACCAAGCCCCCGCACGAACACACAGCAAAAGAGTCAGCATGGCCCACGATTTCGCAAAAATTAGAGACCGAAGAAGTGCGCAGCACACACCGCCGCCACCGCCCCCTCCACAGCCCAGCAAGGGCATGCTGTTGACAGGCTTGGTCACCGGCTTAGTGTTGGGCTTCTTCGCCTCCTTCCTCATCTACCTCTCCGGCGTCCTGCCCCCGGTTGGCAACATGACCGCCCAGGCGGTTGAGGATAATGCCGCCGAGATCGCCGCCGCACAGGTGCGCCGCAACGAGGAGCTAGAGCAGGCCGCCGCCAGGCTGCAACTGGAGTTCTACAAGGAGCTGCCTAATTACGAGGTCATCGTCGACAATATGCCCTCGCCTCGACAGGCCACCGCTAGCAGCGCAGCGGCGCCTGCAACCGCAGCCACCAATACCGTCGTAGCAAGCACGGCACCTGTCAGCCAAGAGAGCGCAAGGGCTGGCGAGCCAAGCTTCATGATTCAGGCCGGCGCATTCGGGCAGGAGACCTCGGCGCTAGCCCAGAGCGAGCGGCTTGTCGCCCTAGGCCTGACCGCCAGAGTTAGGAAGGAGGCCCTTCTTGGCAAGACCCTATTCCTCGTGCAGGCCGGCCCCTACTCGAATCGCGAGCAGATCAATCAGGCCGAACGCGTACTGCGCAGCAATGGCATCGACAGCATCCGCATCGGCCTGAGCCAATAAATCCTGCTTCTGGCCCCGCTAACCTTGAATTAGCGCCCGGCTTTCCCCATATCCAATTGCTCATCGCTCTATAGATAAGCACCGCCCATAACTTATTAATGAAAGACACGGCCCAGGGCTGTGTCGCAGGAGTACTAGCTTGGAACAATATCGCGGCACGACCATCGTCTCCGTTAGGCGTGGCAATAAGGTAGTCGTCGGCGGCGACGGGCAGGTCTCGCAGGGCAACACCGTCATGAAGGGCAACGCCCGCAAGGTGCGCCGCCTGTACAAGGATCAAGTCATCGCGGGTTTTGCCGGCGGCACCGCCGATGCGTTCACGCTATTCGAGCGCTTCGAGGAGCAACTAGAGAAGCACCACGGCAAACTGGTGCGCTCCGCCGTAGAGCTGGCCAAGCTATGGCGCACGGACCGGATGCTGCGTCGCCTCGAGGCACTGCTGATCGTGGCAGACAAAGAGGCGTCATTGATCATCACCGGCAACGGCGATGTGATCGAGCCCGAAGACTCGCTAATGGCGATCGGCTCCGGTGGCTCGTTCGCACTCTCCGCGGCGCGGGCTTTGTACCGCCACACGGAGCTGGACGCCAAGACCATCGTGCAGCATTCGCTCGGCATCGCCGCAGACATCTGCGTGTACACTAACCAGAATCACACTATCGAAGAGCTAGAGTTTTAGAACGCTCCTCTTCGCAAGAGAGCACACACAAATTCTTTCGCGCGGCTACTGCGTTCAACGACGCGCCGCCACAAGGTAAGCAAACATGAGCAGTATGACACCACGAGAGATCGCCTCCGAACTAGACCGCTTCATCGTCGGTCAGAGCGCAGCGAAACGCGCCGTCGCGATTGCCCTGCGCAACCGCTGGCGCCGCATGCAATTGCCCGAGGACATTCGCCAGGAGATCACGCCTAAGAACATCCTCATGATCGGACCCACTGGCGTGGGCAAGACCGAGATCGCCAGGCGCCTCGCCAAGCTCGCCAATGCCCCCTTCATCAAGGTGGAGGCGACTAAGTTTACGGAAGTCGGCTATGTCGGCCGCGATGTGGACTCCATCATTCGCGACCTCGTCGACGTGGCCGTGAAGATGCTGCGCGACGAACAGATGCGCAAGGTCGAGCACGTCGCCGAGAATGCCGCGGAAGACCGCATCCTCGACGCGCTGCTGCCGCCCGCCCGCGGCATGGAAGGCGAAGAGCTCAAGGAGAAGACGGACAACAGCACGCGGCAGATATTCCGCAAGAAGCTGCGCGAGGGCGACCTAGACGATAAAGAGATCGAAGTCAGCCTCTCCGACAACCCCGCCGGGATCGAGATCATGGCGCCACCGGGCCTGGAAGAGATGACGAGCCAGCTCAAGAGCATGTTCTCGAATATGAACACCGGAAAGAAGAAGACCCGACGCCTTCCCGTGAAACAGGCATTCAAGATGATGCGCGAGGAGGAGGCGGCGAAGCTGGTGAACGAGGACGAGATTCGCAGCCGTGCCATCGCGGTGACGGAGCAGACCGGCATCGTGTTCCTAGACGAGATCGACAAGGTAACCGTGCGCAATGACAGCGGCAGCAGCGGCGTGTCTCGCGAAGGCGTGCAGCGCGATCTGCTGCCTCTTATCGAAGGCTCTACCATCACCACTAAGTACGGCAGCATCAAGACCGACCACATCCTCTTCATCGCCTCGGGCGCGTTTCATCTATCCAAGCCCTCGGATCTGATACCCGAGCTGCAGGGTCGCCTGCCGATCCGTGTCGAGCTCGACGCGCTTAGCGCCAAGGATTTCGAGCGCATCCTGTCCGAGCCTAGCTGCTCGCTAACCGAGCAGTATCAGGCGCTGCTGGGCACCGAGAATCTGCGTATAGAGTTTACCCAGGATGGCATCGCCAAGATCGCGGAGATCGCCTATCAGGTGAACGAGCGCACGGAGAATATCGGCGCGCGCCGACTCCATACGGTGATGGAACGCCTCCTCGAGGAGGTGTCTTATTCGGCTTCCGATTACGGCGTTGGCGAGGGCAAGGCGCTGCAGATCGATGCCGCCTATGTCGAGAGCCAACTGCGTGATCTCGCACTGGACGAAGACCTCAGCCGCTTCATACTCTAAATAAGGCCCAATGTAGATGACGACCAATACGCCCACTGCCGTCGCCTTGCACCGCAAGTCCAAATGCCTAGAGCTGCGCTATGCCGACGGCCGCCAGTGGCAACTGCCGGCCGAGTTCCTGCGCGTGTGCTCCCCCTCGGCCGAGGTGCGCGGGCACGGCAAGGGCCAGGCGGTGCTGCAGACCGGCAAGCGTCTAGTCGGTATCGACTCGGTGGAGGCGGTGGGCCACTACGCCATCAAGATCAACTTCGACGACGGCCACAACTCGGGCATCTTCAGCTGGGATTATCTCGCACAGCTGGGCAGTGAGCAGGAGGCCCGATGGAGCCAATACCTGCAGGATCTGGCCAGCGCAGGGGTGAGCCGCGATGCGGCGCCGGCAAAGGCTGCATTGTCAGACCCCGTGCAAGTGATTAACATAGCCCCCCTGTCTAAATCTTAAGCCCTCACAGCGCCTTGCAAGTGTTCTAGACACCTGCGGCAATTTATCAGCCCTGGCATGCCAGGCCAGCAGGAACCGTCTATGTCCGGGGATAAAAAGCCCAACTCATCGAACGACGCGCAGACCACTCACTTCGGCTACGAGACCGTGCCGGTGGCAGAGAAGGCGCAGCGCGTCGGTCAGGTATTCCATTCCGTCGCCAGCAAATACGATGTAATGAACGACCTGATGTCGCTAGGCACGCATCGCCTAGTCAAGCGCTTCACCGTCGAACTGAGCGGCGTGCGCGCCGGGCAACGCGTACTCGACCTGGCCGGTGGCACCGGCGACTTCACGATCCGCTTCTCGTCCCTCGTGGGGCCGACTGGCGAGGTAGTGCTAGCCGACATCAACGCCTCCATGTTGCGCGTTGGCCGCGATCGCCTGATCGACAAAGGCATCTCGCAGAACGTGATGTACACCCAGCTCAACGCCGAGCAACTGCCCTTCGCGCCGGACACCTTCGACTGCATCTGCATCGCCTATGGGCTGCGCAATGTCACGGACAAAGACGCCGCGCTGCGCTCCATGTTCTCCGTGCTCAAGCCCGGCGGCCGTGCGCTCGTTTTAGAGTTCTCCAAGCCGCGCAACGACTTGGTCAGCAAGGTCTACGATGGCTACTCGGCGCTATGGCCGATCGTCGGCAAGCTGGTAACAGGAGACGCCGACAGCTATCGCTACCTCGTCGAGTCCATTCGCATGCACCCCGATCAAGAGACCCTGAAGTCGATGATGGAGAACGCCGGTTTTAGCGACTGCCGTTTTCACGATGTGATGGGCGGAGTATGCGCCATACACGTGGGCTTCAAGCCCCTCACGGCAGACTGAACAGGCCCGCAGCGATGAATGAGATGTTCACCTCCAGCCTTTGCGCCCCCGTCGAGGCCATCATCAATGCCGTGCTCAAGCAGGACCCGGGCAGCGCGCTGCAGCTACAGGCCTTCCGAGGCAAGGTGCTGCGCGTCGAGTGCACCTCTCCCATCAAGCTCATAGTCCATCTAGTTGTAGAGGAGCAAGGCGTCTCGCTACGCAGCGTCTTCGAGGGCGAGGCCGATGCCGGGATCAGCGCCAGCGCTAGCTCCTATGCCAAGCTGCTGAGTAGCGATTCGCAGACCGGCGCGCTGTTCTCCCCCGCCGTGGCCATCAGTGGCGACACCCATGTGGTCCAGGGACTGCATCGCGTTATTGCGGGCCTAGAGATCGATTGGCAAGACCATTTCGCCTCGGTGTTCGGCGATGTCGCGACGCACCAGTTCTCCGAGCTCGTGAGCCGCGCCAAGCGCTGGGGCAAAAGCAGCCGCGAGACGGTGCTCGATAATGTCGAAGAATATCTGCACGAGGAGGCCCGCTTACTGCCGAGCAAGAGCGAAGTGGCGCACTTTAGTGCCCGTATCGATGAACTCAAGCTGCGTTTGGATCGTATTAATGCCCGTACCCAGCGCCTCGGGGCCAGGGTGAACGACGCCTGACCGTCGCCCCCACGCTTGTGACATAGTGTCGCAGACGCTTGTATTGCAGCCCCATAGTAGGATAATCAACGCTCTACTCTGTGTAAGCTGCGTGCTTTGCAGAAATTGTATTAGGAGAATTATCGATGAAAACTACCGATGGCTTGAAACTCGCTTCCTCCGCCGCCGCGCTATTACTGGCCACTGCCGCGTTGAGCGCTAGCACCCATGCAGACGAGGCCGCAGAGCCGGTGAAGATCAGCCAGTGCGAGGGCATCAGCCCAGACGGCAGCATCGTGTCCTTCTCCAGCGGGCACGCCATGGTCTCCAAGAGCTTCTGCGATAAGCTAGGCGGCACTCAGATCGGCGCGATCTCCGCCGCAGCGCAGGCCCCAGTAGCGGCCGGCGTGCAAGTGGCCTATTGCAACGACCTGTTCAGCTGCAACACCTTCAGCGCCTGTAAGGGCAACGGCAACGACTCCTGTGCCGGACTGAACACCTGCCACGGCATTGGCTTCGTGGCCATCGCCTCGGGCGACATGAGCCTGTCCGAGCAGCTGTGCGGCAAGCTCGGTGGCAACCTGATCTCCGAGCTCTAAGAACGCCCTAGGAGTTCGTATGCTCGGCTATGGCATAGGTCTGCGCAGTGTTCACTACGACTATGTGCTGCGCAATCGCCCGGCCGGCGTCGACTGGTTCGAGCTCATCACCGAGAATTACCTAGCCCCCGGCGGCAGACCGCGCAGCATCCTGCGCGAGGTGCGCGCCCATTACCCCGTGGTCTTGCATGGCCTGTCCTTCAATATCGGCACCGACGAGGCGCCGGACTGGGACTATCTCGCCCAGCTCAAGGCCCTCATCGCCGAGACCCAGCCCGAGTGGGTGTCCGACCACCTGTGTTGGACCGGCATCGACGGCCTCAGCTCCCACGACCTCCTGCCCATCTCCTATAACGAGCACAGCCTACAGCGCGTCGCCGACAAGGTCGGGCAGATTCAAGACTATTTAGGCCGCAAGATCGTGCTGGAGAACCCCTCGCTCTATATTGGTTTTCGCTCCGCCACCATGAGCGAGCCCGAGTTCCTCAACGCCCTTGTGGAGCGCAGCGGCTGCGAGATTCTGCTCGACGTGAACAACGTCTATGTCTCCGCCTTCAATATGGGCCAAGACCCCTACGCCTATGTCGATGCGCTCGAGCCCAGCGCCATCCGCCAGTTTCATCTGGCCGGCCACACCAATAACACGACCCATATCATCGACACCCATGACCACCCGGTCTGCGACGACGTGTGGAGACTCTACGAATACGCCTGCGCTCGCTTCGGCCCGGTCGCCACCTTGCTGGAGCGCGACGATCACATCCCCGAGTTCCCCGAGCTGCTGCAAGAGTTGCAGCAGGCCCGTGCCCTGCAAGAGAAGGTACTGGCAAACAGGGCTGCCTATCTCGAGCAGCGAGGCGCCTCGTGAACTGGGAACAGGAGCAGGCGCAATTCTGGGCCTGGATAAGCAAGCCACAGGACCTCGAGCAGAACGCCGACGCGATCGCCGCCCTACTCGCCCCCCATAGCCAGATCAGCCAGGCCGAAGCCCTAGGCATCTATAACAATGCCTATCATCAGCGTCTCGTAGAGGTCTCCAGCGCGCTGTTCCCGGTGCTGTTTCACACCCTCGGCCGCGATCTCTATACCCGCCTCTGGATCGGCTATATGGGCGCCTACCCGCCCCGCAATGGCCCTATACACAGAGTTGGCGAGCGCTTACATGCCTATGTTAGCGAGCACCCCAGCTTCGCAGGCCTGCCCGCGGTTGCCGACATCGTGAAGCTAGAGAGCCTACTCACCCTGCTGTTCGACAAGGTTGACGAGACGCCCTATAGCCTCGCGCAGCTGCAGGCCCTGCCTCAGGACGACTGGCCCGCCATGCGCTGGCAGGCCAAGCAAGACTGGGCCCTGTTCTATAGCCGCTTCGATCTGGAGCAATACTGGCGCCTGATGCAGGACTACATCGCCCAGGGCGGCGAGCCGGGTGCCACGGGCTTCGCCATCACCGCGCTAGAGCCCACCCCCGCGCCCGGCCTGCCCAATTACCTCGTGCTGCGCCAACAACAGCGCATGCAGTTCCAGATCATTCGGCCCGAGATGGCCGTGTTCCTAGAGGGCATCCAGGCGCAACTGGATTTCGCCGGCCTCTGCGTGGCGCTGGCCGAGGCATTCCCCGAGCAGGAGATCCCCTCCCTTAGCCTGAGGCTATTGCTGCGCGCGCTAGAGCTGGAATTGCTGTGCCTGCCGCAGGCCTAGAGGGCCTCGCAAGCCTTGTCGGCGCTGCCTCTAAGTGCTATCTTTGCCAGCCCTTGCAGCCTCAAATGTAAACTCCTGATATTTAAACAATTACTCATTACTCAATAGCCAAACTCTCCTTAGCCCTATGGCGTATTGAAGGCCGAACCTGTGTCCCACATTCCTAGACTCCTAAAACTCCTTAACACCGCCGCGCGCTACAGGCTCGACAAGGTCTCCCCCCATGTGCGGGCAAAGGGCCTCGCCGGCCTGATGTTCAGCCTGTGGTGCCTACCCTGGAGCCTACACGCCGTGCGCAGATTGCCGCCCGAGCTAAGGCTGCGCCAGGCACTCGAGGAGCTGGGGCCGATCTATATTAAGTTCGGGCAGCTGCTATCCACGCGCCGCGACTTTCTGCCGCCGGAGCTGGCCGACGAGTTGGCGGGCCTGCAAGACAAGGTGCCCGGCTTCGCCACCCCCAGCATTCAGAGCCTAGTGGAGGCAGCCCTCGGCCTGCCCTGGCAGCAGGTCTTCGCACGTCTGGATACCCAAGCCCTCGCCTCGGCCTCGGTGGCACAGGTGCATAGCGCCCAGCTGCGCAATGGCGACGAGGTGGTGGTGAAGGTCATTCGACCGGGCATCGAGAAGACCATCGTCGAGGACATCAAGGTCTTGAAGTGGATCGCGGGGATGGTGGAGCGCTACCTCCCCGACGGCAAGCGCCTGCGCCCGCGCGAAGTGGTAGATGACTACGAGAAGATCATCCACGACGAGCTGAACCTCTTGGCCGAAGGCGCCAACGCCACGCAGCTGCGCCGCAACTTCGAGCACTCCCTGCAGCTGTATGTGCCCAAGGTCTACTGGGAGTTCAGCCGCGACAATATGCTGGTGATGGAGCGCATCTACGGCACCCCCGTGGCCGATATCGCCGCGCTGAGCGAGCGCAAGGTGAACCTGAAGAAGCTGGCCGAGACCGGCGTGGAGATCTTCTTCACCCAGGTGTTCAACCACAGCTTCTTCCATGCCGACATGCACCCCGGCAATATCTTCGTAGCCCTGCACAGCCCCGAGAACCCCCAATATATCGCCATCGACTGCGCCATCATCGGCTCCCTGAGCCGCGACGATCAGCAGTACCTGGCGCGCAACCTCCTAGCGATCTTCAAGCGCGACTATCGCAAGGTGGCCGAACTGCACGTGGAGTGCGGCTGGGTGCCCAGAGACACCAAGGTGCACGAGTTCGAGTCTGCCATGCGCGCCGTGTGCGAGCCCGTGTTCGAGAGGCCGCTGAAGGACATCTCCTTCGGCTACCTACTGGTGCAGCTATTCCGCACCGCCGGGCGCTTCAATATGGAAGTGCAGCCCTCCCTGGTGTTGCTGCAGAAGACGCTACTCAATGTGGAAGGCCTAGGGCGCCAGTTGTACCCGGAGCTAGACCTTTGGACCACCGCCCTGCCCTTCCTCGAGGACTGGCAGCGCCGCCGCATGGAGCCCAAGACCCTATTCAAGGCGCTGCGCGAGAACGTGCCGGACTGGATAGAGCAGCTGCCCCATCTACCCCAACTGATGATCGACACCCTGACCCAAGCCCAGCAGCTGAGCACGATCAACGAGAGCCTGCGCGAGCGCCTCGAGCAAGAACGGCAGCACGAAGCGGCGCGCAAGCGCTCGAATCGAACCGCCGGGCTTGGCCTGTTAGCGCTGAGCGTGGTGGGTCTGCTCACGCCACTGAACGAAAGCCTCAGCATGCTGCCACTATGGGGCATTGTGAGCCTGAGCGGCGCTGTTTACCTTTTGTGTTTTAGACGCTGACATAGCATACTAGCGCGCATGAAAGTGGCGACAGATACAGGCTCTCAGGGCCCTTGGTTAGATCAGGTAAAGTGGAGCGACGAAGGCCTAGTGCCCGTCATCACACAGGACTTCCGTAGCGGCCGGGTGCTGACCCATGCATGGTTGAATCGCGAGGCCTTGGCCTTGGCGGTGAGTGAGGGCCGCGCCATCTATTGGTCGCGCTCGCGCAGTAAACTGTGGCGCAAGGGCGAGGAATCCGGGCATATCCAGAAGCTGCACGGCGTATACTTGGATTGCGACGGCGACACCGTGTGCTACCAGGTCGAACAAGTGGGCGGCATCGCCTGCCACACTGGCCGCGAGAGCTGCTTCTACCGCAAGCTCGAGGGCGATGACTGGCGCACGATCGACCCGGTGCTCAAAGACCCCGACGAGATTTACTCCGGCGCGGCACACTGAAGGCGTGCCGAACCCAAGCAGCACAGCTAGCGAGTCATAAATGAGTGATATATTGATCGAACTTGGGCGCATACTGGAACAGCGCAAGCAGGCCGACGCGGCGCAGTCTTACGTTGCCAGCCTGCACCACAAGGGCCTGAACAAGATTCTCGAGAAGGTAGGCGAAGAGGCCACCGAGACGATCATCGCGGCCAAGGATTACAATAGTGCCGAGCCAGACGATTCCGTAGTCAAAGAGACCGCCGACTTATGGTTTCACACACTGGTGATGCTCAGTCATCTGGAGCTTGGCCCAGAGGACGTATTGGAAGAATTACGTAAGCGCTTCGATATTTCCGGACATGTGGAAAAAGCGGCGCGAACACCAACAAAGTAATAGAACAGACCCTACGAGGCGTATCTTACGCGAACGTAGCACAGCAATTTGGAGGCAGAAATGGGTTTAGGTGGAATCGGTATTTGGCAACTAGTCATCATCTTGGTAATCGTCGTGATGTTGTTTGGCACGAAGAAACTGCGCAATCTCGGCTCCGACTTGGGCGGCGCCCTGAAGGGCTTCAAGAGTGCCATGAAGGACGACAACGCCAAAGACACGGACGAAGAGGAAGACGATAGCGTTAAGAAGGCCAGCGACGCTACCACGATGAACTCTGAGAAGTCCGACAAAAAAGATTGATTCGACCCAATGGTCTGAGTCATTGGATTTATCCTGTCTTATTTAATCACCTCACGCCGGATGTAACGGATGTTTGATATTGGTTTCATGGAGCTGTTGTTGATCAGCGTTGTGGCGCTGATTGTCATCGGGCCAGAACGACTACCCGGCGCAATCAGAACGGCGACGCTGTGGATTGGCCGCGCCAAGCGCAGCTTCAATCAAGTAAAGGGCGAGATCGAGAAAGAGATCAACGCCGACGAGATCAAGCGCCAGCTGCACAACGAGTCCATCCTCTCTGACCTGAAGAAGGCCAAGGGCAAGGCCGACGAGCTCGTTGCGAGCACGCGCAAGAATATCGACACTATCAACACGGAAGTGAACGAGACCCTCAAGGCAGAAGAGACCCAGCTCAAAGACGCCGTGGCCGATAAGCCTGAAAAATCCGAGGCGAAGGTAGCCAAGGTCAAAGAACCAGCCGCAGCCCCCGTTGACGACCCCTCCAGCATCGACGAGCCAGAAGAGCCCGGCGACGAAACAGGTGAAGAGGCAGAGCCTGCCGAGGCGAGCGAGCAGGAGCCGGCAGTAAAACAGGGCCCGGTCGAAGACTTCTATAACAACCCTTCTTCGGAGACAGTGAAAGTCACCGGCGGCAGCCTGCGCCCGACCTCCTCACTAGATGACGAGACAGACTCCGGACGCCGCTCATGAGCAAGAAGCCCAAGTACGGCACCGGCGGCGAGCTGACCATCGTCGACCACCTGATCGAGCTGCGCGACCGCATCATGAAATCCCTCGCCGCGATTCTGCTGCTGTTCTTATCGCTGTTCTATTTCTCCAACGACATCTACACCTTCGTGGCCACGCCACTGATGTCGGTGCTGCCCGAGAACATGGGCATGATCGCGATCGACCCCACCTCGCCCTTCTTCGCCCCGTTCAAGCTCACCTTCTATGTTGCGCTGTTCCTGGCCGCGCCCTATATCTTGTATCAGCTATGGTCCTTCATCGCACCCGGCCTGTATCAGAACGAGAAGGCCCTCGCGATACCGCTCTTCGTCTCTAGCGTAATACTGTTCTACGCCGGCATCGCCTTCGCCTATTACGTACTGTTCGGATTTGTATTCGCCTTCTTCGTCTCCGTAGCCCCCGAGGGCATCATGGTGATGCCCGACATCAATAGCTTCTTGAGCTTCGCCCTGGCCATCTTCTTCGCCTTCGGCCTGGCCTTCGAGATTCCTATCGCCGTGTTCCTGCTCATCTGGGTTGGCATCGTCGAGCCCGATGACCTCAGCGCGAAACGCCCCTATGTGGTGGTGGGCTGCTTCGTCGTCGGCATGTTGTTAACGCCGCCCGACCCCTTCACCCAGTCGATGCTCGCCCTGCCCATGTGGATGCTATTCGAGGTCGGCATCTTGTTCGGCCGTTTCGTGAAGCGTAAGCAGAAGGCGAAAGAGGCCGAGGAAGAGAAAGCGGACGAAGCCCAGTAAGGCAGGGTCTTATACTCGTAGCGAGAACGTGACCGGCCCATCGTTCTCTAGCGCCACCTTCATGTCGGCGCCAAACTCCCCAGTACCCAGACGCAGGCCATGCTTGCCCGCCTGCGCCACCAGATAGTCATACAGTGGCTGCGCCTGCTCCGGCGGCATCGCACTCGAGAAGCCAGGCCGCAGCCCCTTGTCCGTAGTGGCCGCCAGCGTGAACTGCGACACCAGCAACAGGTCGGCCTTGATATCCAGCAGCGACAGATTCATGCGCCCCTGCTCATCCCCGAACACCCGATAGTTCAGCAGCTTGTGCAGCAGCCTGTCCGCCTTGCCCTCGTCATCGTCCTTCTCCAGGCCCACCAGCACCAGCAGGCCCTTATCGATCTGCGCGCGGGTCTCGCCCGCTATGCTTACCCGCGCCCAGCTCACCCGCTGCAGCAGACCAATCATCGCGCCTTCTCGGACTCGATCAGGCTCGCCATCTCAATCGTCGCGAGGATCAAGGCATCGGTATTGCCCGGCTCGAAGGCCGAGTGCCCCGCCTCGCGGATGATATAGAGCTCCGACTCGGGCCAGCGCTCGTGCAGCGCCGTGGCGTTGTCTAGCGGGCACACGATGTCGTAGCGCCCATGCACGATATAGCCCGGGATGCCCTTCAGGCGATCCGCATTGTTCAGAATCTGATTATCCTGCAGGAACGCATCGTTCATAAAATAATGCGCCTCGATGCGCGCCATCGCCAAGGCCACATGGGGATCCTCGAAGTGCTCCGCCAGCGCCTGATTGGGCCGCAGCGTAGAACACAGCCCCTCCCACACCGACCACACCTTCGCCGCCGACATGCGCGCGATCTCGTCGTCCCCCACCAAGCGCTGGTAGTAGGCCGCGATCATATTCTTACGCTCCGGCTCTGGAATATGCTCCAGATAGGTCTTCCAGTAATCCGGGAATATGCGCCCCGCCCCCTCCTGATAGAACCACTGCAGGTCCTGAGGGCGACACAGGAAGATGCCCCGCAGCACCAGGCCCATCACGCGCTGCGGATGAGTCTGCGCATAGACCAGGCTGAGCGTAGAGCCCCAGGACCCGCCGAACAGCACCCAGCGCTCCAGCTTGAGGAACACGCGGATCTTCTCCATATCCTCCACCAGCGCCGCTGTGTGGTTATCCTCCAGCTCCGCATGGGGCGTGCTCTGCCCCGCCCCGCGCTGATCGAACACGATGATGCGGTAGCGCTCCGGGTCGAAGAAGCGCCGGCTCTGCCCACTAGTGCCCCCTCCCGGCCCCCCATGAACGAATAGCACCGGGATGCCATCAGGGTTACCGGACTCCTCGAGGTACAGGTCGTGGATATCACTGACGCGCAGGCGATGCGTGGCATAGGGTTTTATTTCGGGGTAGAGGACGTGCATAGAGGCTCCTTGTGGATTGCTGCAGCAAACTGGCTGTTAGGCATAGGGCTAATATTAGGCGAGATTGGGGATGGAGGCGAATGCTCAACGTTGTTTTGTAAAGAGGAAGGTTTCGATGCACGGTATGACTTGCCGGTACGGCACGAAAACAAAACGGGGAGAAGGCAAAGCGTTGATATTTCAGATGCTTATGTTTGGGTTACTGGAGATAGTGAGAAACGCAGTATCTCGACTATGCGAGCGTGCGCGGTTTGTCCGGGTTGGTGTCGCGAAGAGTGACTTTAAGATGCTGTATTTTCGGGGGTAATCGGCTTAGACTCCCGTCAATCACCAATTCGAGTGTGCGTGCACACTATACAAATGTTATGTGTGAGTTCAAGCCCGAGGACACGGACAATGTCAGGTAAAGGTATAAACTCTCGGATTTCCGCTTACAAAAAGGCATTCGCAAGTGGAGAGATTCAGAAGACTTACCAAAGTCTGGTGGGTATTGTTCAGAACCTTAGAACTGAGTTCGCAAAGACATATGAAGGTGAGTTCACAGTCGCAAACGTTCTGCATGGTTACATAGATTTCACTTACTTCTATTTGCAAAATGATTTCCTAAAAGAGAAGAAGCTTAAGTTCGCAATTGTGTTTGTCCATCAGCATGCGCATTTCGAACTGTGGCTTCTCGGACAAACGAAAAATGTGCAAATTTGCTATTGGGAAAAGCTAAAAGGCGTGAGATGGGTAAACTCGAAAGCAATGCCAAAGTATTCAATTTTCAAAATTTCGCTGCTTACTAATCCAGACTTTGACGATAGTAAAAAGCTTACTGAGTCTATTCAAAATACATTCGGATCGTTGTCACAGGAAATATTTAACACGCTGGAGGCTTACGAGTAATGTCACATAACAAACTGTTTCTGCGCGACCAAAGCATATTGTCATGCCTTTTGCTCTCGCAAAAGCCACGCCAACATCCTTTGGCGCCAGAACAAGGGCGTTATCGGGCAGTCAGGCTCTGCGATGCTCGTCTATATCTTGGGCAAGCCAGACTTTGATAAGCGACTGATAAGGCATGTCCCGCTTGTTGGCTTCTACTTTGATACGGTCGAGTAAGGCTTCGGGCAGTCGCAAGGAGATGGTTGTAGTAGATGGCTTCAACTTGGGTAGTACAGCCTTATTGGCTTTGCTCCAATCAACATAGTCAGTCGAATCATGTTGTTCCCAGAAAGCACGTTCCTCGGCTTCAGTTTTGAAGGTTGGTACTTTAGATTTAGCTTTGCTCATATACAGTCCTCTCTTTTCGGTTCATGTCCCGGGCAGAGATAACCCGAATCAATGTGCCCTTAGCACGCAAGGTGAAAGTTACATGGAGTTTCCGATCATCATCAGTTTTGCCCAAAGCGTGGTATCTCGCTTCCATTTGGCTATGCGCGACGTCGTCCAGAAGAAGCAAAGGCTGATTGAAGAAGATCTGCTCGGCTTCAGATTGGATAACACTATGTTTTTCTGTGCTTTTTCTGGAATTTCCGACATCCCATTCAAAGCCTGTAATCTGCGCAAGTTCAATCATATGTGTATATTACCAACATATACGTCGGTGGCAAGCCACGATAACAAACTGTTGCTGAGCGACCAAGGTAAATTGTCACGGCGCTCGCTTGCGCAACCACCGCGCCAAGCCACCTTGGCGCCAGAACAAGGGCGTTATGAACTCAATGAGGTGTTCGCGCAGTGATTAAGCTAGCTGATTTTAAGTTGAAGAAAAATGAGGGTTGGACTACTGTTTTAGCGAATTCTGACCTTAGTTCCCTCGGGTTCAAGACAAGCCGTTTAGGGAAATTTGATGGCTCAGGTTGCGTGCAAGTCACTATCGGCTCAACTATTCAGGGACAAAGATGCGGCCTTAATATAGATATCGAGAGTTTGATTGCTAGCGTGTTTTCAAACACTCAGATTACACATACCGCAAGCACTAACGGCAAGGCTGATGAACCTAAGTACCCAACCTTTCAGGGTCAAAGTGACAGTGACAAACTTAATTATTTCTTTATTCAATTAGAGCGGTTAATTGTTGATCGCGCATAACAAGCGCAGTCAATACAGCCCTGAACTTCACCCGATAGAACGGACACCTCAACCTAACGAGGAGTCTATCGATGCCAAGATACACACAACCCAGAAGGACGTGGCAATACACCAAAGAATTTAAGGTGAAAGCAGTAGAGCTTAGCCAGTTGGAGGATGTCAAAGTGCAGGATGTTGCCAAGACATTGGACATCCATCCGTTTATGCTTTCCCGATGGAGAAAGGAGTACCGAGAGGGGAAGATGATCCCGATGTAAAAGCCGCTACTGAAGCGGTGGAAAAGAAGAGCTCCCAGAGAATTTTCACGGAGGTCTTACCTGAACTTGATAAGCTGTCTTTAAAGTACACGCTCACAAAGAATAAGAAAGGCATTCGCTTTAATCTTGGCCCGTACAAGTTGTCTATTGGTTTACGTACGGGCGAACGATACACGATGACAATTTGGTCAAAGACGAAAAATACCGAAGAGGCGCTGTCCGATTTCCCGAATTCGCAAGAGCTTTCTCCTCATGGTTCAGTTGATAGTTCACGTCAGGCAAGAATACCTATGAGTGATCTCAGCACTATACTTGAATCGATACGGTGGTATGTTAAGAAAGTCAGTGCATAAAAAGCGCTCGTAACGTGAAGCGCAAGCGCGTACTTGCAGCGAGCGTCAAGCATCAATCGAATCTATCAAGGAGCCAAGATGTCAGTAAGAAATGGTAGCTGCGGGTGTGGAAATTTAAAATACTCTGTCGCAGGTGAACCAATAAATTCGCTGTTTTGTTATTGCAAGGAATGCCAAATTCTAACCGGTTCGGATAAATGGTTTGGGATATGGGTTCCAAGAGATAATTTTAAAATCGTTAGTGGCAGTCCCGTTATCTTTACTCGCAAGGGGGATTCAGGAAAAGACATGAATTATCTATCCTGCGAAAAATGCGGGGTTACAATATGCGCAGAAGTTACGGTAGGAAATTTTTATTCAGTCGCCGTGTCCACTCTTAATGATTCGAATGACTTTGCACCGGCAATGGCAATTTATACGGCTTCAGCTCCAAGTTGGGCGGTGTTCCCTGAAGGAGTGCCTAAGTTTGAAATTTTACCTCCTAAGGCAGGTGCTTAAATGCCTGACAATTAGCTCCACCGGACAGAATTTCCTTGCTCCTTTTTTCACAAAAAAAACCCGCCATCAAAAATTTATTCGGTGAGCTGGGCGTTAGCAACGACTATGTTAGAGCTTTGAACGTTCTCGTCGCTTCGATAATGACACTGTTGTGCGATCAATAGTAAGGCCACTCACCACTGCCCCGCCCTACTCGTTCACAGCTCTGGCCTTTTGAACTAGTAGCCTTAGCGCCTATTCCTGCCGTAAAATAGCGAAATTGTTTATAAGTACTAATTATGGTCGCTTAGTCTCGACCAGAGGATAAAGATGAGAGTTTGTGGCGTAGATTTGGTGGGCAATGATGCTGTTATCTGCTTGCTTGAACAGGAAGGACAACAATTTACCTTGCCAGATTGCCGAGCGCGCAAGCTGGAGTTGCCTAAAGAGCATAGCCGAGAAGATCTTCAGCAATTTCAATTCTCATTTGCCAAGCTGATGGCGGATTACAAGGTTTCTACAGTCGCTATACGCGAGCGTCAGACGAAGGGTAAGTTCGCCGGCGGGGCAGTTAGCTTTAAGCTGGAAGCTGCCATTCAACTTATCTCGACTCTGGATGTGCTCGTACTTTCTCCGGCGACGATCAAATCCGCTCTCAAGGAGAATCCTTTGCCCTTAAAATTCTCTGATACGGGCCTAAAAGTGTTTCAGGAAGGCGCATTTACGGTGGCGGTCGCCGCGCACAGCCTGGTTAATTCTGCCTCTTAAGTGAAACGATAAATGGGGTCAGTGTCATAGCTGCCCCAGATAGTAATGACTCTGACTCCAATTATTCGCAAGGAGATAGATTTGAAGAGAATAGTAATATTTGGAAACTCCGGCGCAGGGAAGTCCACTCTCACCAGACAATTGTCTGCAGCAGAGGGCCTGCCGCATTTCGACCTGGATACGGTTGCATGGCAGCCGGTGTCACCGCCCATGAGATAACCCCTAGATGAGTCCAGAGAAGAGATTCGGGCATTCATTCAGGCCAATCGAGCCTGGGTGATAGAGGGCTGTTACTCGGATCTACTAGAAATGGTCCTGCCCGAGTCTAGCGAGATCATATTCTTGAATCTGACGATCGAGGCATGCGTCTCCAACACCAAGATTCGCCGGTAGGAGCCCCATAAATACGACTCTAAGGACGCTCAAGACGCCAATCTAGACATGCTGATAGAGTGGCTACGGCAATATGCGCACAGAGACGACGCATTCTCTAAATCTTCACACGAGGCCTTGTTTAATCGCCATGCAGGCAAGAAGACGATGTATAAGAATAACCACAGGCACGGATAGCATGTGGGCGACCAGTTAGCATTGGCTATCCGGTAGCCGGGGGCTTAGCTCAACAATAATAAAAAGCGACGGAGAACGAGATGACAGAGTATGAAGCTGCAGATTTAACTTTTAGCCTCGTAGGCTATGGCATGACCGCGATGGCTCTATACTTCACGGTTGTAAGTGGGTACTTGATTGGCGCCTATATGGTGGGCTCGAAGCTGTCGAAATCACAAGTTTGGATAATAACCTCCCTGTTCGTAGTCTTCGCATTAGGCCTCGTATTCGGCTCTTATAGCTTCTTCGCCGCTGCAATCAGTTTCGGTGAAAGTTCGAGTGACTCTATCGAGTACTGGCTAGGCCCCGTGATCGCCTTGGCGGAACTTGTGGGTATTTTCGGCGCGCTCAAGTTCATGCTCGATATTAGGAATACAAACAGCCCAACAACGGAATAAATAGGCTCAGAGTCATTGCTGTCCCACTTAATCTGAGGACATGAGTTTGGTGTTCGCTACTGTGTAGCGTCGACAGCATGGCCGGTGAATTGCTCCTGCATTCTCGACACTCCCGCCATCCATGGCGCTCGGATGCTGGCGTCGAGCCCCCAGGGCTGGGTCTATGGTCGCACGGTAGCGAATGCCAAATTCATGTCTATCGCTAGTCTACGAACGCGATGCTGCCTACGGCAGGAAAAAAGAATCCCAGTACAAAACTAAAAATTTTACACTTACCCCAAATATTTCTATGCTGACTATAAACCCGTACTATCAAGGAATAGAGAAAGAGCTCTTCGACATATTTCGAAGCGCTATTACTCAGATATGCAGCAAGGATTACTCCGAAGAGCAGATCAAGGCTTGGGCGCCTGCGCAGTATGACCATGCGAAGTGGAAGCAGAGAATCGATGCTATCGAGCCTTTTGTGGCTGTATTAGACGGAGAAGTCGTCGGCTATGCCGATATCCAGAAAGACGGCTACATCGACCACTTTTTTGTAAGTGGAAACTTTCAATCCAAGGGTGTTGGCAAGGCTCTGATGAGCAGGCTTTTGACACGGAGAATAGATGCTGAGAAAGCCTATTCAAACGTCAGCATTACTGCGAGGCCGTTCTTTGAGAAACATGGCTTCAAGGTTGTGAAAGAGAACTGTGTTCTAATTCGCGGCATAGCTTTAAGCAATTTTACGATGGAGAGGAATCTATGAAAAATATATTAGCACTCATACTTTTAGCAGCGAGCTTAAGCTCGTTTGTCTCTCATGCAGCAGAGGAGAAGACAATCCTGGCCGGAGGCTGCTTCTGGTGCATGGAGGCGGACTTCGAGAAGCTCGAGGGAGTCATCGACGTGATCTCGGGGTTCACGGGCGGAACCGCAGCCAACCCGACCTATAATGGCAATCATGAGGGTCACTACGAGGCCGTCGAGATCACCTATGACCCCGACAGGGTGAGTTATAGGGAGTTGCTAGATCATTTCTGGGTCAACATCGACCCCTTCGACGGCAGCGGGCAGTTCTGCGACAAGGGGCCGAGTTACCTAAGCGCAATCTTCGTGGCGAACGAAGAGGAGCGCTTGATTGCGCAGCAGACCAAAGACGATGTCGAGGCGCAATTCCCAAACAGCAAGGTCGTCACGCCTATTTTGAACGCAACGGTTTTCTACCCCATCAAGGGCCTGGAAAGTTATCATCAGGACTACTACAAGAACAGCCCGCTACGCTATCAGGCCTATCGCTGGGGCTGTGGTCGTGACCAGCGCCTAGAACAGATCTGGGGCGATAGAGTGACTCACTGATAAGGCGGGGCAAAATCAGTTCCAATCTTTCTTTGCCCCTGTTTCCCGAGTTTAATTCGACGCACAGGTTTTTTGGCCATGAAAGCGATCACCTACTCACACTACGGCCCGCCCGAGGTCCTGCAGCTTAGAGACATCCCGAAGCCTACGCCACGGGACGATGAGGTCCTCATCAAGGTGCAGGCCGCGGAGGCGACCAAGTCGGACTGTGAACTGCGCAGCTTCTCCTATGCGGTCAAATGGTTCTGGCTGCCGCTGCGCATCGCGATCGGCATCACTAGGCCACGACGGCAGGTGCTCGGCGGCTACTTCGCGGGGGAAGTCGTGGCGCTAGGCAAAGACGTTACCCAGTTCTCAGTAGGCGAGCAGGTCTTCGGCAGCGCCGGGATCCGCTTCGGTGCCTACGGCGAGTATGTGGCGTTACCGCAGAGTTACACCATGGTCGCTAAACCACGCAACATGAGCTTTGCGCAGGCCGCGGCGGTGCCCCTGGGGGGGCTTAACGCCTTGCATTTCCTCAGTCGTGCGAACATCCAGCCAGGCCAGAAGGTGTTGATCAACGGCGCCGGCGCAAGCATTGGCGCGCATGCGGTGCAGATCGCCAAGGCGATGGGAGCGCAGGTGACCGCGGTCGATAGCGCCATCAAGGAACAGTTCTTGTACAGCATCGGCGCCGACCACTTCATCGACTACGCCAAGCAAGATTGCCTCGCCACTGGCCGCAAGTACGACGTGATATTCAATATGGTGCCTCATACATCCTATTCGGCCGCCATCGCGGCGCTCAACCCCCACGGGCGCTATCTAAACGGCAACCCGCGCCTAGCGGTTATGCTGCGCTCGGTGCTGACGAGCCGCTTCAGCGACAAGACGGCCATATTCGCGTTCGCGGGGGAGACAAGAGAGGAGCTAACGACTCTCAAACAGATGATCGAGGCAGGAAAAGTTCGCTCCATCGTCGATCGGGTCTATACAATGGAGCAGGCGGCGCAGGCCCATAGCCGAGTCGAGACGGAGCAGCGCAATGGCGCCGTCGTGATCGCGATCGGCGACGCGCCTTAATGGCGACGGTTCACGGCCGTCGATTTCCGCAAACAGATTCAAGCTCAAGCACCACAACGCTCTTCGCTTGCGAAACCAGGAGAATAATTAGTGCACGAAATCATCTGCCCGCACTGCGGGAAAGCCTTCAAGATCGACGAGGCCGGGTACGCGAACATTCTGAAACAGGTTCGCGACAGCGATTTCGATCAACAGCTGCACGAGCGGCTCGAGCTGGCCGAGAAAGATAAGCAAAATGCCGTGGAGCTTGCCACGAGCAAGGCCAGCGACGAGATGCACAGGGCCGCCGCGAAACAGGAGGCCGAGATTCAGGAGTTGAAGGCTAGGCTCGAAGCAGGCGAGGCGGCGCGCAAGATGGCGGTGGCCGAGGCACTGAGCGCCGTGGAGAAGGAGCGCGACGCGCTGGCCAACGAACTCAAACAGGCCAAGCACGATAAGCATTCTGCCTCCGCGCTCGCGGAGCTGAAACTCTCCAAGGAACTGCAGGAGGCCGCCGCCAAGAAGGACGCGGAGATTCAACACCTGAAGGCCATGCTCGACGCGAATGAGGTGGCGCGAAGGCTCGCGATCAGCGAGGCGCTCGGCTCAGTCGAGAAGGAGCGCGACGAGCTCAAGAACAGCCTCGCGCGCGCGGAGCTGGAGAAGAAACTCGAGGAGAAGTCTCTCAAGGATAAGTACGAGACGCGCATCAAGGATCGCGAGGACGAGATCGAGCGGCTCCGCGACATGAAGGCACGCCTGTCTACCAAGATGGTGGGAGAAACGCTCGAGCAACACTGCGAGGTCGAGTTCAACCGCATCCGCTCGATGGCCTTTCCTAGGGCCTATTTCGAGAAGGACAACGATGCGCGAGGCGGGAGCAAGGGCGACTACATCTTCCGCGATCGGGACGAGGCGGACACCGAGATCGTCTCGATCATGTTCGAGATGAAGAACGAGAACGACACCACGGCGACCAAGAAGAAGAACGAGGATTTCCTGAAGGAGCTGGACAAGGATCGCAACGAGAAACAGTGCGAATACGCGATACTGGTCTCCCTGCTCGAGCCGGACAGCGAGCTGTATAACTCGGGAATCGTGGACGTCTCCCATCGCTACCCTAAGATGTATGTGGTGCGCCCGCAGTTCTTCGTGCCGATCATCACGCTGCTGCGCAACGCCGCGATCAACTCACTGCAATACAAGTCGGAACTCGCCCTCGTCAAATCGCAGAACATCGACATCACCAATTTCGAGAACGAGCTGGAGACATTCAAGTCCGGATTCGGGCGCAACTACGAGCTCGCATCGCGTAAGTTCAAGACCGCGATAGACGAGATCGACAAGTCCATCGATCATCTGCAGAAGACCCGAGAGGCGCTGCTGGGCACCGACCGCAACCTGCGCCTTGCCAACGACAAGGCCCAAGACGTGACGATCAAGAAGCTGACCAAGGGCAACCCGACGATGGCCAGCAAGTTCTCCGAGCTGACGGATCCATCAAAGGGGTCAGAGTAATTTGCAGGAATCTTTGTAAGCAGCTCACTAGAGCGCGAGGTCAGCGATGCATCCATTCGAAATTTTATTGGCGCTCTATGTGGCTCGGTCACTGTTTGCTCAAGCTCGACTCACTTAAGTACACTGTTTGTATCAATCTGCTAGGTTTCGTAACGATGGAGAGTCCCGCGTGAAAAGCTCGAATAGAGAAGAACTTATTAAAGATCATCGTCCGGAGATGATTCGGAGGCGTTTAGCGCTGGGTCCTAAGCGGCAGAATATTTCTGACGCCGTATTGGGCGGCATCGATGGCTGCATCACCACATTCGCCGTCGTGTCTGGCTCTGTCGGCGCTGGCTTCCCCTCCTCCGTGGCGGTGATACTGGGCTTCGCAAACCTCTTCGCCGATGGCTTTAGCATGGCGATTAGTAACTACGAATCCAGCAAGGCAGACCAGGAGTATTTCGATAGTATCAAGCAATCCGAAGAGCGACACATCGAGCAAATTCCAGAAGGCGAGCGAGAGGAGATACGCCAGATATTTATAGGTAAGGGCTTCGAGGGAACGATCCTCGAATCCATTGTCGAGACGATAACCGCCGATAAGAGGGTGTGGCTTGAAATAATGCTCATGGAAGAGCACGGCCTTAGTAAGTCCACACAGAAGAATCCCGCGCTATCTGGCGGCGTCACCTTCCTAGCATTCGTGGCCGTTGGGGCAATACCCTTGCTGCCCTACCTCATGACTTCATTGGATATGAGTCAAAAATTCTTAACGAGCGCGGTGCTGGCTGGCACCATGTTCTTTTTGATAGGAATGCTAAAGAGCCTTGCGCTAGCAAAGCCAGTTTTCCTATCGGGTATACGGACTCTCCTGACAGGAGGCGCCGCGGCGGGGCTGGCCTATTTCACGGCCTATTTTTTGCGCGAGATTTTTAACATCTCCGCGGTTTAATTTTTCAGTAATCGGGAACTGCCCGCTGATTTCTTATCGCGAAAAATTATGCGAAGTAGAGTGCGGGAATAAACGGGATGAGCGCAGGGGCAGGCAAAAAAATGGCGGCACTGATGGCCGCCAACTAGTTCGGTCTTGGCACCCCGCCAGCGGCAAACACCGCCGACGGAGCTCCGGACTCAATATCAATTGCCTCGTGCGGCGCCACCACGAGCCGCGCGCTTACGCTCGCTCTCGGTGAGTAGTTTCTTACGCAGACGCAGGTGGTTAGGCGTAATCTCGACCAGCTCGTCCTCTTCGATGAACTCCATGGCCTGCTCTAGCGTGTGCTTCACGGCGGGGGTCAGCACGATGTTCTCGTCGGTGCCCGATGCACGCACGTTGGTCAGCTGCTTGCCCTTGATAGGATTCACAACTAGGTCGTTGTCACGGCTGTGTAGGCCGATGACCATGCCTTCGTATACTTCTACGTTCGGGTCGATAAACAAACGGCCGCGCTCTTGTAGCATCCACAGTGAGTAAGCCAGTGCCTTGCCCTTGACCATAGAGACTAGAACGCCATTCTTGCGCGCGCCGATGTTGCCCATCTTCACGGGGCCGTAATGGTCGAATACGTGGTTCATCATGCCAGAGCCGGAGGTCATACTCAGGAACATAGAGCGGAAACCGATCAGGCCACGTGTGGGGACGACGAACTTGAGGCGCACGCGGCCCTTGCCATCCATAGTCATGTCCTGCAGGTCTGCCTTACGCTGACCGAGCTCTTCCATCACGCTACCCTGGTGCTGCTCGTCGCAGTCAATAACCAGTGCTTCGTGGGGCTCCTGCATCACGCCGTCGATCTCTTGCACGATTACCTCGGGGCGGGAGATCGCGAGCTCGAAGCCCTCGCGGCGCATGTTCTCGATCAGTACGGACAGATGCAATTCGCCGCGGCCCGATACGCGGTACTTGTCTGGCGTCTCGCCCTGCTCTACACGCAGTGCCACGTTATAGATGAGCTCGCGGTCGAGGCGGTCTTTGATATTACGCGTGGTCACGAACTTGCCGTCTTGACCGGCGAATGGCGAGTCGTTGACTTGGAAGGTCATGGAGATAGTCGGCTCGTCGACGATCAGCGGCTTCATGGCCACGACGTGGTCGGGATCACACAGGGTGTCGGAGATGTTCAGCTTGTCGATACCGGTAATACAGATGATCTCGCCGGCATGCGCTTCGGTCACGTCTACGCGCTCTAGACCCAAGTGGCTCTTCACCTGCAGGATCTTACCCTTGCGCGTCTCGCCATGGCGATCGATGATCACGACCTGCTGGTTCACCTTGGCGATACCGCCGGTGACGCGGCCGATGCCGATAACGCCAACATAGCTGCTGTAGTCCAGGGCGCTGATCTGCATCTGGAAGGGGGCATCAATTGCAACCGGGGGTGGCGGCACACGGTCGATCACGGTCTGGAACAGTGGCGTCATGTCATCGGCCATTGCGTCCAGCTCTAGGCCGGCGAAGCCGTTAAGGGCAGAGGCATAGATAACCGGGAAGTCTAGCTGCTCGTCTGTCGCGCCGAGGCGGTCGAACAGGTCGAATACTTCGTTCAATACCCAATCGGGGCGCGCGCCATCGCGGTCGACCTTGTTGATCACGACGATAGGCTTGAGGCCCTGGTCGAAGGCTTTCTGCGTCACGAAGCGAGTCTGTGGCATCGGGCCGTCTACCGCGTCCACGAGGAGGAGTACGGAGTCGACCATCGACATCACGCGCTCTACCTCGCCGCCGAAGTCGGCGTGTCCAGGAGTATCCACGATGTTGATGTGGTATCCCTCCCACATGATCGCCGTGTTCTTCGCAAGAATGGTAATACCGCGCTCGCGCTCCTGATCGTTGGAGTCCATTACACGCTCAACCGCTTTGCCGCGATCTTCCAAGGTGCCGGATTGTTGCAGCAATTTGTCGACTAGCGTGGTCTTACCATGGTCAACGTGGGCGATAATGGCGATGTTACGAATTTTCTCGATCACGAGCGGATACCTGTATGGTGTGCAGTGGATGTACGTTTAGAGGAGCCTTAAGGAAAACATAAGCCCGGGCGCGGTACAGATGCGCACGGCAAAAAGGGGCTGGATTATACACTACTGACCACACAGTGACTACTTATAGCGGTTTTTACGCGGCAGCAGCTTAAAAAGGGCGCCGAGAAGCACTGCGCGAGCCCCCCGCACCCCGCCCTCGAGCCAGTCTCTCCTATCACGCCGCACGGGCTGTTTTGGCCTTAAAATCGCGCTTTTTAGCTACCCTCACTTCAACCTGCCGCGTATAGGCTGCAACTTGCAGTATTTTTCACTCGCCTTGGCATCTATTCGAGTTTTTCTACGTATAGGACTATAGAATCGGCGCGTTTCATCGCCCTGCATCTTTATTTAGCTCACATGAGGTCTGCCCCCTTGAAGAGAGTCATCCTACCAATCGCGATCCTCGCATTCGCGATCCTTGTTTTCGTAGTCATCATTCGCAATCCAGAACGGCTCGAGCCGAGCACTCCGGAGCAGTCTGTTGCGACGGTACGCGTGGCGCAGGTGCAGCCAGAGGCGGTCACTCTTCAAGTTCAATCACAGGGCAAAGTGCAGGCGGCCAGACGCGTTAACCTCTCCGCCTCAACATCGGGGCAAGTGTCTTGGGTCTCCCCCTCCTTCGTCTCCGGCGGCTTCTTCAACGCCGACGATGTGATCCTGCGCTTGGACAGCAGCGACTTCGAGAACGCGCTAGAGCGCAGCCGCAGCACCGTGGAGCAGGCGCAGACGGAAGCAAACTACGCCAGCGGCGAATTGGAACGCTATCGCGAACTCGCGCAGCGGCGCCTGGTCAGCGAGTCACAGGTGCAGGAATTGCAGCGTCAGGCCGACATCAGCGCCGGGCGCCTTCGCGATGCCAACGCACAGCTATCCCAGACCCAACTCGATCTGCGCCGCAGCGAAGTGCGCGCGCCTTTCGCCACGATTGTGGAAGACACGGCGATCGAGCTGGGTCAGAACGTGAATCGCGGCCAATCCCTCGCGAACCTGCTCAGCGCAGACGATGTCGAGGTGCGCCTGCCCCTGGCTCTGTCGCAGCTGGGCTATCTCGACATCCCCCTAGGCTATCGCGGCGAGCTGCCCGATGAGCTGGCACCAGAGGTCACTCTGAGCGGCATGTTCGGCGGTCAACTCCACCATTGGAGTGGCAAATTAGTACGTACCGAGGCGGGCATCGATGCCTCTAACAACGCCGTGCAGGCGATCGTGCGCGTACAGCAATCGGCAACACAGAACCCAATCCCGGGCGAGAGCTCTCAGTCCATTCCCTTGCCGGTGGGCCTCTATGTCGAGGCGAGCATTCGCGGCAAGACGGTGAGCAACCTCTATGCCCTGCCCCGCGAAGTCATCCGCAGCGGCAGCCGCGTCCTGATCGTCGATGCGGAGAACAAATTGCGCTTTCGGGAAGTAGAGATTCTACGTCTAGAGAACGAGCGCGTGTTGATCTCCTCGGGCCTGCGCCCGGGTGAGCGCATCTGCATGTCGCCCATCCAAGCGGTGGTCGATGGCATGCTGGTACAGGTTGCCGAGCTATGAAAACCATCATCAATTGGTTTATCGACAACACGGTTGCCTCGAACCTCCTGATGATGGTGTTTATCGTGGGAGGCATCGTGTCCTTCATGAACACGCGCCAGGAAGAATTCCCCAGCATCGAAACCGGCACCATTCAGGTCAACGTGCCCTACCCAGGTGCCGCGCCAGCCGAAGTCGAGCAGGGTATCTGTTTGGCCCTAGAGGAGGCGCTAGAGACCGTGGAGAATGTCGAGCGCATGACCTCCACAGCGCGTGAGGGCGCGTGCTCGGCAACCGTAGAGGTCGCCTCGGGAGCCGAGCTGAACCGCGTTCTCAACGAGGTTAAGAGCGCTGTCGATGCCATCGTGACCTTCCCCGCCGACATCGAACAGCCCATCATCGCGTCCTTCTCGCCAACCAGCACGGTGATGTCCTTGGCACTCGCGGCCGACACCGACGACGCCAGCCTCAAGGAGTTGGCCGAGGGTATTCGCCTCGACCTGATCGACCTCGACGGCATCTCTCGGGTGGAGGTCAGCTATATTCGCCCCTTCGAGATCTCCATCGAGATCTCCGAGTTCACACTGCGCCAATATAATCTCACCCTCAACCAGGTAGCGACCGCGATCAATCGTTCCGCAATGGACATGCCAGCGGGCACCCTGCGCACCGAAGGGGGCGAGATCCTGCTGCGCAGCAAGGGCCGCGTCTTCGAGGGTGCCGAGTATGAGAACATCATCGTGCGCTCCATGCCCGATGGCTCGCAGTTGCGCCTTGGCGACATCGCCACGGTCAAGGATGGCTTCGAGGAGGGCTATCTGACGGCGCGTGTCAACGGCAAGAACGCCGCCATCGTCGACATCTACCGCGTCGGCAACGAAGACACCGTCGCCTCCTCGGCGAAGGTGAAGGAATATTTCGAGGCGCACCGCTCGCGCATCCCCGCTAACGTCGACTTCATGATCCTGACCGACGACGCCGAGGGCCTGAAGGAGCGCATCGCCACGGTGGCAGGTAACGCCTACTCGGGCTTCTTCTTGGTGCTGCTCGTGTTAACGCTATTCCTGCGTTTCAAGATCGCGATCTGGGTTGCCGCCGGCATCCCCATCGCCATCTTAGGCGCCCTGAGCCTATTCCCATCGCTCGGGCTGACCATAAGCTCCCTCACCATCATGGCCTTCATCTTGGTCCTCGGCATCATCGTCGATGACGCGATCGTCGTAGGTGAGCGCATATTCGTGTTCGAGCAAGAGGGTTACTCCCCGCGTGAGGCTGCCTCGAGGGGCACCCTCGACGTATTCATCCCGGTGATCTTCGGCGTGATGACCACGATCGCGGCCTTCCTGCCCCTGTTGATTCTAGACGGCCCGATGGGAGCATTCTTCAACGTGATCGGCGGCGTCGTCGTGCTCTGTCTGGTGGCCAGTGTCATCGAGTCACAGCTTATTCTTCCGGGCCATCTTGCGCACCGCCGCACCACGGGTTACTGGCTAGAAGGCTCCGCGCTCTCGAATCGCTGGCTACTATTGCAGAAACGCATCGCCTCGGGGCTCGAGTACTTCGCCACGCATGCCTATCAGCCGGCGCTACGTAAATGCCTGAAGTATCGCTACGCCACCTGGTCGGTCGCCACCGGCGTCATCCTCGTGACCTTCGCGCTGCTGATGAGCGGCCGCGTGATATTCCAATTCTTCCCTGCGGTCGAGGGCGACCGCATCTATGCCAGCATCCAGATGCCCGAAGGCGTCGCGGTCGAGGTGACCGAGCGCGCGCTGGCACAGATCGAAGCGGCCGCCATAGAGTTGCAGCTCGAGCTCGACGAAGAGCTCACCGACATGATCGCCTCGGGCAATGCGCCATCGATGCCCGGCAGTGTAGTGGATAAAACATTGACCACGCTGGGCGCGCGGGTCAATCGCGGCGGGCCACCCTCTGGCAGAGGAACCGCAGGTGGCAGCCACATCGCCGAGGTCGTGATGATCCTGCACTCCTATGCGGAGCGAGGCGAGATAAGCGCGAACTATATCCGCGATCGCTGGCGCGAAAAGGTGGGCATCATTCCCGACGCCTTGGAACTCAGCTACACCTCCGACTCCTTCTCCGCAGGCCAGGCGCTGAGCTTCCGCCTAGAGGGACGCAACGAGGAGAACCTGCAGATCGCCACCACGGAACTGCGCGAGGCGCTGGGGCGTTACCCCGGGGTCCTCGATATCAGCGACTCCTTCCGCGCGGGCAAGCAAGAGGTGCAGATAGAGATCCTGCGTGAAGGCGAGATACTGGGCTTCACTCTCGATGATATATCGCGCCAAGTACGACAAGCTTTCTTTGGTGCAGAGGCGCAGCGAATTCAGCGCGGCGGCGACCAGATCAAGGTGATGGTGCGTTACCCAGAGGATGAGCGCCAATCACTGGGCAACTTAGAGGACATGATGCTGCGCACGCCCAACGGCGGCGAGGTCCCACTATCCAATGTTGCGAAACTGTCGCTAGGCAATGGCTACTCCAGCATCAACCGCGAAGACGGTCGCCGCGTGATTACGGTCAACGCCGACATCGACCGGACGGTCAGTGCGCCCGAACAAGTCACGAGCGAGATCTATGCGGAGTTCGCGCCGAAGTGGCTAGAGGAGTATCAGATATCTCTCGCCCTTGGCGGGGAGGCCGAGCAGAGTGCGCGCTCGATGGGCGGGCTGTTCGCAAGCTATCCGTTGGCGATGCTGATCATCTATGCCCTGCTGGCGATCCCCCTGAAGTCCTACAGCCAGCCGCTGATCATCATGAGTGTCATTCCATTCGGGGCCATTGGCGCCATCATGGGTCACTTCATCATGGGTCAGGAGTTGGTGTTCTTCTCCTTGATCGGGATCGTGGCCCTTGGCGGGGTGGTCGTAAACTCGAGCCTTGTACTGGTCGACTACATCAACAAGGAAGTGCATATCGGGCACTCCCTGCCCGATGCGGTAGCCAGCGCGGGTGTCGCGCGTTTCCGCCCGATCTTCCTAACCTCGATGACCACATTCATCGGCCTCGTGCCACTCATGGCGACACCGACACCGGCAACGTTCTTCATCGTGCCCATGGCGATCTCCTTGGCCTTCGGCGTGTTGTTCGCCACGGTAATCACGCTGTTCCTAGTGCCGAGCTTGTATCTGATCCTCTATGATTTCACGACACACCGCGCGCATGTCGAGGATCATAGTACCGAGGCCTATGTAGACCCGGCCGCCAATCTATAGCGCAGGCTGTTTATTTAGCAGGCCTGAATACGCGGACGTTTGCATGCCCCTCCTCTTGTAGATGGGAGGCGTGCAAACGGCTCATGACGCCGCGCTCACAGTACAGGGCATAGCGCTTCGTGTTCGGAAGCGAGGCGAAACGAGTCCGCAACTCGTAGAAGGGAATCTTTAGTATCTCCCGCCCGGGCACCTCAACATCTAAAGGATTTTTCTCCTCTTCCTCTGGATGCCTGATATCGATAATCGTGACATCGTCGCCAGAGACGCAGTACAACAACGGGTCCTTGTTGCGCCTATCGATGCCCTCGATCACGCGATCGATCATCTGAAACTCTGCGTTCGCTATCGCCTTCGTGAACAATGCCTCATCGACCAATGCCTCCTGCGCCTCGACTCTCCCTAGGCGTGCGCGCGTGGTCGGTTTTACCGAGATGACGCTGCAATACTCGGGCACATTCTTCACGAAGTCTTCCGTGCCAATCGCGCGCGCAACGTCGATGATCTCGCGCTTGTCCATCGTGGCCAGCGGTCGAATCACGAGCTTATCGGTAGCACGGTCGATCACGGCGAGGTTCGCCAGGGTCTGGCTCGCCACCTGGGATACGCTCTCGCCCGTCACCAGCGTCTCGATCTTCAGCGTATCGGCGATGGCCGATGCGGCGCGGTACAGTAGACGCTTGAACACGACGCCCATCTGCGAGTTGTCCACTTTGGCCACGATGTCTTCGACCACTTCCTCGAAGGGAATGGTGATGAATTTGACGCGATGACTCGCGCCGTACTTAAGCCATAAATACAGTGCCACCTCTTTCACCGCTAACTCATGCTCGGTGCCGCCGAGGCGGAAGAAGCAGTAGTGAGTCAGCATGCCCCTCTTGATGCAGAGATAGCTGGACACCGTCGAGTCGAAGCCGCCGGAGATCAGCGATAACACCGCGTCCTGAGTGCCTAATGGATAGCCCCCCAAACCCTTGTGTATGCGCTCGACGATGGAGACCACGTCATGGTGGATGTCGACTCTAACCGGCACCTGCGGATCATCGAGGTCTACCCGTGTATCGATCACGTCCAACATGAGTGCGGAGCCGACTTGACGTTCCACATCCATCGACGTGAAGGAATGCTCCCCTACTCGCTTGCAGCGCACACAGAAACTCTTGCCCCTGATCAGTGGCGCGTTGTGGGCGACGCACAGTGCGATCACCCCATCGAGATCCACCAACGGGTACTTACGCACCTCTAGCACCTGATCGATGCCTGGCGTGCGCGTGAGCAGATTCACGATGCGCTCCTGCATATCCTCCGCACAGCCCTCGACGTCGATATTAAGACTGTCCCATCCCCCCGAGATCGTTGCGGGACTGTTGAGCAATTTCAATTGCGTGCGCAGGCTACGGCGCAACACGGCGATGTAGCGCTGCCTCACCTCGCGGCTCTTGATGATAATCTCGGGAAAGAAGCGAACTACATAGATCATGACGACTGCCTAGGAGGTAAATTAGCGCAATGGGTGAACAAACGCACCAATATGGCGCTTTGTTACTTTTATAGCACCATAATGGTGCGCGGAAATGGAGCGTATTAGTGGCGAAGAAATTACAGGGCCTATATTTAAAGGGCTAGAGCGTATCCGGTGGCTGGCATATTTATTGCTCCTACCCCTGCACACAAGACCCACTTGCGCGCTATTATAGCGCTCGAAGAGCTACTTGTTGAGCAGCAGCTGTTATATGCTTGGCAGCCCATGAATTAAAGCAAGCAAGGTTTTACAAAGGAATGTCGAATTTCTCGATGTTTCAAGCCAATAACCCGTGACCTAAGCCGTCACATTCTCGATCGCACGGAGGATCAAGAATGTCTGAAAAGACTCTTAAACTTATAAAAGACAACGATGTAAAGTGGGTTGACCTCCGTTTTACAGACACTAAAGGCAAAGAACAGCACGTCACATTCCCCGCGAATGTCGTGGACGACACCTTCATGGAAGGCGTTATGTTCGACGGCTCTTCCGTGGCTGGCTGGAAAGGCATCAACGAATCAGACATGATTTTGCGTCCAGACGACTCTACCGCCGTGCTCGACCCGTTTGTTGATGAGCCTCAGGTAAACCTGACTTGCGACATTATCGAACCTAAGACCATGCAAGGCTATAACCGCGATCCGCGCTCTGTTGCGCGCCGCGCCGAGGCCTACCTGAAGTCTACTGGAATCGGTGATGAGGCGTTCTTCGGCCCAGAGCCTGAGTTCTTCGTATTCGATCAAGTGAAGTGGAAGACGGAAATGAACCGCTCTTTCTTCGAGATCGATTCGGACGAAGCGGCGTGGTCTTCGGACAAGGCTATCGAAGGCGGCAATAAGGGCCATCGCCCTAAGGTCAAAGGCGGCTACTTCCCAGTTGCGCCAGTAGACTCCCTCCACGACCTGCGTTGCGCAATGTGCGACACAATGACTGAGATGGGTCTGGTTATCGAGCTACACCACCACGAAGTGGGTAATGCGGGCCAGCTCGAGATCGGCGCTAAGTTCAACTCGCTAGTCAAGAAGGCAGACGAAGTTCAGATCCTGAAGTACTGCGTCCTGAATACAGCCGATGCCTACGGCAAGACTGCGACCTTCATGCCCAAGCCTCTAGTCGGCGACAACGGCAGCGGTATGCACGTGCACATGTCGATCTCCAAGGGTGGCAAGAACGTGTTCGCTGGCGACCAGTATGCTGGCCTGTCTGAGGAAGCCCTGTACTACATCGGCGGCATCATCAAGCACGCGAAGGCACTGAACGCATTCGGTAACGCCTCTACGAACTCCTATAAGCGCCTAGTTAAGGGCTTTGAGGCACCAACGCTGTTGGCATACTCATCGCGCAACCGTTCTGCTGCGATCCGTATTCCTTATGTGCTCGGCGGCAACCCACGCGCCATTCGTGTAGAAGTACGCTTCGGTGACCCCACGGCGAACCCTTACCTGTTCTTCGCGGCCATGCTGATGGCAGGCCTTGACGGTATCAAGAACAAGATCCACCCTGGCGATCCAGCCACCAAAGATCTTTACGACCTTGAGCCAGAAGAAGAAGCCCTTATCCCACGTGTGTGCTACTCCCTAGACGAAGCACTGGAAGCGCTGGACAAGGATCGCGCCTTCCTCAAGGAAGGCGGCGTATTCTGTGACGACCTGATCGATGCCTACATCGAACTGAAAGAAGCAGACTGCACACGCTTGAACAGCTCTACTCACCCCGTTGAGTTCGATATGTACTACAGCTGTTAATGTTGCAAGATTGAGCATTAATAAAAAACCCGGCCTAGCGCCGGGTTTTTTTTGCGCCAAATTCGGGCGCCGCCGAAGCGTCCGACCCCATAGTGTGCCGATGACTATTTGCGTGACGCACCATATTAGTGCATTGTTGTCGCAAGCCCCCGTGTTTACTAGCCCTAGGGGGCCTATTGCAGTAACGCATTCGGTTGGTTTACTTATTGCATGTCATCCCTTAACAAAGCAGAGACCCCTCGTTTCCGCACCTCAATAGAGCAGTCCTGTGAGTATAAGCAATCTACATAAACGACTACTGGATAATCTGAGCACCAGCGTCATTGTCTTCGACCAGGAGCTAAAACTTATCTACATCAATCTAGCGGCCGAGAGCCTGCTCGCGCTGAGTGGTCGACAGTTACAGAGTGCGTGGATAGGCGACATCTTCTTCGACGCCGACCAGGATATAGCGGAGATACGCAACGCAAAGGACAGCCATAGCAGCTTCACCAAGCGCAGGGCTGAGCTGCACCTGAGCCAGGGCCGCACCATAGTGGTGGACTACAGCATCACGCCACTGCTCGATCTGGAAGACGCGCACATCCTGATGGAATTACAGGCCCTTAATTATGCCGAGCGCATCAGCAAGGAAGAGGCGTTAATCTCGACCCACGAAACCACGCGAGAGTTGGTGCGGGGATTAGCACACGAGATCAAGAACCCCCTCGGGGGCATCCGTGGCGCGGCGCAGTTGCTAGCCCGCGAGCTACCCGATAACGAGTTGAGCGATTACACCAATGTCATCATCGAAGAGGCTGACAGGCTGCACAAACTAGTGGACCGACTGGTGGGCTCCAAGAAGCTCCCCGAACTCAAGTCGATCAATATTCACGAGGTGCTCGAGCGCGTTCGCAATCTCATCGAAGCTGAAATCCTCGACAAGGACATTAGCATCGAACGCAATTACGACCCGAGCATCCCCAATGTCTTCGCCGATTCCGAGCAGTTGATTCAGGCGGTGCTCAATATCGTGCGCAATGCCATGCAGGCATTGGAGAGCCCGAACGTACGCCACAGCAGTGGCACGATCAAGCTGACCACGCGAGTGCTGCGCAATGTCACCATCGGCGCAGTGTTCCATCGCTTAGCCGCACGCGTCGAGATTGTCGACGATGGCCCGGGCATACCGGAGGAGCTCATCGGCAGCATTTTCTACCCGATGATAAGCGGGCGTGCCGAGGGCACGGGGCTAGGGCTTTCGATTGCCCATTCCATTATTAATCAGCACAAAGGCATGATCGAGTGCAGTAGCAAACCTGGGCAAACGCGCTTTGCCATCTTTATCCCGGTTGCGAATGCAGAAGAGTCTAAATAGTTAGCGCTGGCATCGGCTACTCGGGGCTTTCCACCGTTGCCCGAGTATATTTTTCAAACATAGGATCTTAGGCTATGAGCAAACATAATTCAGTCTGGGTACTCGACGACGACAAGTCGATCCGTTGGGTTCTAGAGAAGTCTCTCTCACGCTCGGGGCTGTCCACGCAGTGCTTCGAAAACGGAGAGGATCTACTACACCGCTTAGAGAAAGAGAGACCAGACGCCATTATCAGTGATATCCGCATGCCGGGCATCAATGGTCTGGACTTGCTATCCACCGTTCACGATCAATACCCGCTGCTGCCGGTCATCATTATGACGGCGCACTCGGATCTGGATAGCGCGGTGTCCTCCTATAGCCGCGGCGCCTTCGAGTATCTGCCCAAGCCTTTCGATATCGACGAGGCCGTAGCGATGACGGTAAGGGCGCTAGAGCACGCCCGCGAGAAGAACGTCGAGATCCCCTCCCCGGTCCTGGAGAGCCCGAAAGACATCATCGGCGAAGCCCCCGCGATGCAAGAGGTGTTTCGCGCCATCGGTCGCCTCTCCCAGTCCAACATCACCGTGCTCATCAACGGCGAGTCGGGTACCGGCAAGGAGCTCGTCGCCCATGCGCTGCATCGGCACAGCCCCCGCAAGAAGAATCAGTTTATCGCCCTGAACGTCGCGGCCATTCCCAAAGACCTGATCGAGTCCGAGCTGTTCGGTCACGAGAAGGGCGCGTTTACTGGCGCCACCTCCCAGCGCACCGGCCGCTTCGAGCAGGCCAACGGCGGCACGCTATTCCTCGATGAGATCGGGGACATGCCCGCAGACACCCAGACTCGTTTGCTGCGTGTGCTAAGCGACGGCGAGTTCTACCGAGTGGGAGGGCACACGCCCATCAAGGTGGACGTGCGCATCATCGCCGCGACTCACCAGAACCTCGAACTACTCGTGAGCAAGCACCTGTTCAGGGAAGACTTATTCCACCGCCTCAACGTCATCCGCATCCACATCCCTAGACTGCGCGATCGCCGCGAAGACATTCCGCGCCTTGCGCAGCACTTCCTCGCCAAGGCCGCGGAAGAGCTAGAGACAGAGCCCAAGGTGTTCCGACCCGAGACGGAGAAATACCTAACAGGCCTTAGCTGGCCGGGTAACGTGCGGCAATTGGAGAATTTCTGTCGCTGGATCACCGTCATGGCCTCGAGTCGTGAGGTGCATATCGACGATCTGCCGCCCGAGCTGCTGGAGGCTCAGGCGCAGGTCAGTAGCGCGGGCAGTTGGTCGCAACTGCTCTATAACTGGGCCGACCAGGAATTGAATCTGGGACATCGTGAGATTCTCAACCAGGCGACGCCTGTGTTCGAGCGCACGATGATCGAGGTGGCACTCAAACACACGGCTGGGCGCCGGCGCGATGCGGCGATGCTACTAGGCTGGGGGCGCAACACGCTCACCCGGAAGATTAAGGAGTTAGAGATCGAGAGCGAAGACGAGGCCTAGGCCTAGGCAGGCATTGCAATCGCTTGGCACACAGAGGCGCGGCGCATAGATGGCCGCGCCCTCGTGGGTTTAGGGGCTCGGACTATTGTAGATTTCCTGCCAGTTGATAATACGATCGTGCATTCGGTACTGCCCGAATTCGATCTGCCCAGTGGGGTCTTCGTTATAGTCCGCGTCGGCGTCATCCCACTCGAAGCTCAGGTAGCCTAGGCCCGCGGCGTTTAGATCAACCGTGATATTCACGGTGCCACTATTGTTCTCGCCCGGCGCGGTGGTCTCCAGCGGGCTATCGCTTGGCAGCGCGATGTCCTCGTAGCCTTGCGTCTGACCATTCAAGAACGTCACCGTATCCGGCGATACTAATACGGTCTCTCCCGAGTCCAGATCTTCCGTATAGGTACCCGGTACGAAGCTCACATCCGCGATATCGAGCACCGAACAGTTGTCGAGTATATTGCGTTCAAACTCGGAGCCGTTGTAGTACTCCACCAAGAAGGTCAGCGCGAGATCTTCGGTCTCGGGGCCATAGGCATTGTTGACGATCAGCCTGCCGTAGCGGAACTCATGCTCGTCGATCAAATAGTAAACGGCGGTGCCCGGCTCGGCTGGGAAGATGTCGAGATCGACATCCAGAACGCCTAGCGGGGTTAACTCGTCGACCCGTGCCGGATCGATTGTCACGCCATCGTTATCCGTTGGCTTGAATGCGATCTGCATAGCGGGGAACGGACCGTCGGGCGTCGCCGCCGCGTTGCGCTGGAATATCATATTGCCCGCTAGCGAGAGCACGCCACCACTCCAGGTTCCGGCGAAACTAGTGGCTAGGCTACTGTTCGCGAGACGCGTGCTGTAGTCGACATCGCTGGCACTCTCGACATCGTTGATGGCCACAAGGGATAGCTCTGCGAAGCTATCCAGTTTCGCGAAATCGCCACGGTAGTTCACGGTCGTGTAATTGCCACTGTCGCTTAGGCCCTTGGCGGTTAACTCCAGCGACACCTCGAAGGGCTCGTTCATATAGGTGAAACCCGAGTCGGGCGTGCAGGCCAAGTCAGAGCGCCCCGTGAGGGCTTTCTGCGTGACTGCGAACAAGTTCGGATAGAAGCGCCCCACATTGAGGACCCTCCCCTCTATATTAGAGGTACCTAAATACGGAATTACCGCATCGCTGCCATCCACGATGTCCGCGCGCACATCGATAATGCCGACCTCATTGTAGTTAATGCTATGAGTGTTGACGCCGAAGGCGAAGCCATCGAAATTATCATTGGCGAGCACGCCATCGATGCCACCTGGCACCTTAGTTTCGATGATGCTCAGTTGCACGCTGTAGGAGCCGGCGCTAGAGTCTTGATCGAAATTAGGCGTGACATGATTGTCGGTCAGGTCCGCGCCGCTGTCTGGCACACCGTCGTTATTGCTGTCGTCACCAGACTCCCATGCCACCGCCGAGACTGTCGTGTCGAAGGACTCACCGGCAATACGCCAGCGCGAGCCAGTGTAGTCTGCCGCATAGGAGGCATCACCAGTGCCGTTATCGGCCCGGCCATCGCTGAAATCGATATCGAAGCCGAAGGGGCGTACGATAAACTGATTGCTAGTGGAAGTGACTGCGTCTCCTGACTTCGTGGCCAACAACGGATCGAGGTTGTCTCCGAAGGGAATATCGAAACGCGAGTGCAGGCGCATCTTACCAACGTCGGAGTAGTTGATCACGATCGGTGCGCCGGGCACACCACCGCCCACATCGGCAAGGGTGATTGGCACACTGGTGTAGTTCACTGGGTCTGGCTGATCGATCAAGGGCACGGAGGTCCCGTTTACCTCAAATGACTCGGTCGCCGTTACGCACTCGGTCGGGTCGTCACACTCTGCGGCGAATTCTAGATCGAGCGTTTCGCCAACCGCGAAAAGCGGTTCGCATACGCCTGGATTAGTTCCAGACGAGTTAACCACTTGAACATAAAGCACCGACGAGATCGGATTCACATTCGAAGGTTTACCTGCAATTTGCACCGGAATTGGAGTTGAGGAACTACCCGTGCCTGAGTTCAATACACGTAAGCCTATCTGCGACACAGAGTAGTTCGGGTCTTCAAATTCCGTATTCGTATTGTCCGTCACATTGAAATTGATTATTTCCGGATTCGAGGACGGGCCAGTGTAGTTGAAGAGAATTTTTACGCTTTCTTCATTCGCTGGGAAGGTATAGGTAGCAGCACCGTTGTTGACCGTGCCGTTGTTGAGCACCCCGGTACCGTCGATAACGCGTGACCAATTGCCTTTGTTAATACTGCTTCCGTTGCTCGTCAATTTGGTGGTCAGATAGATTGTGACGGCACCTGGTTCTATGGCGGTGTGGGCAGCATTGTGACCAGTGATCGTGACCTCCGCGCCCACGCAGGCCACCCCACTATAGGTGCCACTAGTAATGCCCTGGATATCAATCTCATAGTGGGCAACACCGAGCGGGCTGACATTACAGTCGCTAGTCTCTGCCGTGAGCTTCACATCGTCGATAGAGAATGTTGCCCCAGCGGAAAAACCCTGCACTACTCGGAAACGAATCTGGGTATTAGCCCCCGGCGTACCCGAGAAGACGGCAGACAGGTTGAGGTTACCCGACAGGGCGTTGCCTGTGGCGACATTCGGCAATGTTGAGCCGCGCTTATACAGGGCCACCTGTTGCCACGACGCGGCAGTGTCATGACGCGCCTCTACGACAAACTCTTCGAACGTCCCAAGATTCGCATAGTTATAACTAAAGCTAAGGATTAGATCCGACTGCAGTGTAGCCCCGCTTAGATCGATACTACGCATGAGGCTGGGCGGTGTGGTTAGGCCGGCTCGCGTGAACACCGCCTTACCACCTGCCACCTTCACATCTCCCGACGCCGCGCCGGCGGGGAGTACCGCGTCATTCTCCGTCCAGTTGGCTCCCCATGCGTTCGTACCATCTTGATTGGCGTACGAGACGGTGCTGAAACTATCCAAGTAGTTGAGCGTGACCCCTGCGCTATAGGTAAATAGCGGCGCCTCCGATCCCACGCCAGCGGGAATGCCTTCGCGCGCGATGCCATTGCTGACATCGACGTTGACGGTGCCGGCAATAGATTGGTTAAGACTCAACACCACGGTGCCACCGTCGCTAGGGACATAGGTATAGATAGCGAAGCCATCGTTAGCCGCACCGTTACTCAGAGTGCCGCCGCCACTGACGATGGCCCAATCGCCAATACCCGTATCCGTGGAGAGACGCACGGAGCCGTAATAGTCGGTATCGCGCGTATGGGTAAGCCCTTCGTGCTTACTAATGCGTAGCTGCAATCCTGTGGGTGAACACACCGAAGCGCTGCCACCATACTCCGAGATGCGGAAGTGGCCTATATAGGGGTCCTCGAGAACGTGTATCGCGTCGATCAAGAGATTGCTTAAGTTGCCACTAGACTCGAATACGCCGAGCTCCACGTCCCCTAAGAACAGATTGGAGGTAGTGAGTGCGCCGGTGTTATCGATCTGCGTAACATCGTCCTGTGTCACCACGGTGCCAGTAGAGGGATCGTAACCGACCCCCGTCGTAATAAGCCCATCATTCGGGTCTTGAATGGTGAGCACATAGTTCTGAATAGTCGCATTCGGGTTACTGGGGTCGACTCGCCTATAGAAACCGGTGATGATTGCGCCGCTATCCCCCGTGTCCAGCAGGGCACCTAAGTCGATAATATTGCTAGCGGTCCCCGCCACTGGGTCGTAACGAATGATGTTGGTGTTGACCACAGCCAAATTATTGCTGCCGATTGTAGAGCTAGGGTCGCTTCTTTCCACCGCGATATCGATAGTGCCGTCGTCATTCACATACACGGCGGTAATATTATTATCGCCCGGATTCGGACCACCAAAGATCGTGTCACCATCGAATAGTAGTGAGGCGGTGCCTAATATCGGATCATAGACGACGAGGTCTCCCGGACCGAAGTTTATAAGCCCTGCGCCCGTACCGATCGAGCCGGCGGTCTTCGCCGAGATCACGATGTGGCCATTCTTGAGAAGGTGTACGGCATCGGCATCGTTCACATCGAAACCCAGGGCACTGTTGTCGAAGAACATCTGTGCCGTGTCTGTAGCTGGGTCGTAGATGATGTAGTCATCATCCTCGAAGTTCGAGAGTCCGCCGATGCTAGTCAGCTGGCCCAGTGAGCTAACCGACAATAGGAATTTCTCTTGGGATGCGACGGGTGCGCCCTGAATCTCTGTAATGTCTTGATCGGAATTATTGCTGTCGTTGGTATCGAAATTGAATGCCCCCGCAGTGACGGAGGCGGCGTTGGTCACGAAGTAGCCATCGGCGCCGGTGACATCAACGGTCAACAGGATATCCGTGCTCTGACCCACAGCCAGCGAACCGGCATAGGTGCAAGTGAGACTCCCCGATGGAATCGGGCAGATCCAACCCGTGCCCGCTGCCGAGTCGAAGGTAACGCCAGTGGGCTGTATATCGTTCACGGTGATGGGCGCGGTGGTGGCATCGGGGCCGTTATTGGTGATGCGCAGGGTATAGATGCCGGTACTACCAGCCTCCAATATGTCCTCTACAAACTTGTTCATCACGAGGTCGACTTCGACGCCCTTCACTACAGTGGTGACGCTATCGACGTTATTATTATTGGCCTGCTTATCGTCCAGGTCGTTGATATCGATATTGCCGCCCTCTAGGTCGTTGAAATTATCGAACTGAGGGGCGCGTTGGCAGTCCTGCGCGTCCGGCACTACCCCGTTGGCAGTCGCCGCACAACTACCGCCAGAGTGCAGCATGCGCACGCTATTCTTGGCGTTATTATTGCGCAGGGGGAAGAAGCTACTACTGCCGATCTGGACCGTGGCATTGATAGGGGGCAGGGATTCGCCTTCGGCCAGACGCGCAGCAATAGCACCGCCAGTCCAGGTCGCCGCGATATCGTAGGTGCAGGAGAAGGCCCCAGGATTCAAAGTGACGCTACAACTCCAGCCAGTACCGCTAACAGCCCCCGCATTGGCAAAGGTGAGCCCATCCGGCAAGATGTCCGCTACTAATATTTCGCCATCTGCATAGCCACCGCTGACGCCACCGTTGCCGTTGTTGTGTACGACGAACTGATAGCTGCCTGTGCCATTGACCTTAAACGTGCTCGTTTCCGTTTTTGTGACCTCGAGGTCCGCAACTGGAAAATTAGTGACACTAATGACTTCGGAGATCAACATCACGAGGTCTTGCTCCGCGGAATAACGGGTCGTGATTTGCTCTGCCTCAGCGCCGTCTATCGCAAAATTATAGAGGAGTGAGCCTGGCCCACCTCCCTGGATGTAGTGCGTATCGACATCGAGGCCCCAAGAGTTACCAAAGCGCGGCCCACCGGAGCTAACCTGAGGCCCGGGCACATCGATCTCTAAGCCATCGCCATTGGGACCGGCGCTCGCGTCGAATTCATAGTAGCCCGTGCCTGCATCGTAGACATAGACGGGGCGCGTAATGGTCGAGTTGAACTCCTGTCCGAGTGGGTTGAGGCTAGATGTGATATTCGTAAAATTCGTGGCGTTAGGCGCGGTCTGTATCCCCAAACCCTCCGCATTGTCAGGAGAGTTAAGGGTTTCATCTCCCTCCAAGGTAATGTGCGTCACCTGCCCATTGGGTAGATTCAAGGCTGCATCATTTGTCGCCATGCGGAAATTACGCGGCACCAGAGTAAAGTTGGAATTCTGGAATGGTTGGAAACCTTGGAAGAGATTCACCACGCGCAGTCGTTCATCGGGATGGTCGTATACGACGATCAAACTCCAGACACCGGCACAAGACTGGGAAGCACTCCAAGGAGCGCCAGACTGCACCGAAAAGTCTTTGAGTGTGTACAGCCCACTACCGCTCACTAGACTCGTAACATCGCTAAAACCCGTAAAATAATCGACGTCATTGCTCACGCCAGTGTTGTCGATCAAGAAGATTTGATCGGCAGTAATTGGGACCTCACTCCCGTTTAAGCCAAAACTCACATCGGCGTCGACGTGCCCAGAAATAGCGGCGTCACCGGAGCCCGCCCAATACAGATAAGCTGCCCGCACACTGGACCCACCTGGAGGCAGTGTCAGCGTTGCTGAGGTGGAGGCGTTAACCCCCCCACTGACAAAATTACACCCAAGGGGAGTAGGTGCATCGTCGTTGAAGGTCGTGCGCAGCGTAGCGCCGATGGCGCGGTAACTTAAGTTTCCAGAGAATGTTTGTTCTAATAATACTGGCACATAGTCACTCGCTAGAGGAACTCCGGCAATGAGTGGCTTGAATGCCACGGCAAGCTGCGTCCCCACCGGCGGGGTGGTGTACTCCAATCTCTCCTCTATATTGGCAATGCCTGCTGTAGGGAGGCGACCGGCACTGCCTCCGAAACGCGCTCCGTTGCCAGTGGGGTTCGCAATTGGCGTTCCAAACATACCGAAAATACGCGTCAAGTAGTCCGGCGCCGGCGTAGCAAAGTTCCAGTAAGTCGGCGAATCGAAGCTCGTCCCTACGACTATGAGAGAGTTGTTAGCCTGCGAAGTAATAGTAGTCGTCCTTGCCCCAGAGCCCGCGCTGCCATTATTTGGCCCAGTATCGGCAGGGATCAGGGCGGCAGGGAAAACCTGCTCCACTTCATTGATTGCAAGCAGACACATCGCGGCGCCCACAGGCCCGCCGGTGAAAGCGCCGCTATAGCTACCGGAGGCAACGGGCAAGTTGATATCCCTGATGCCCCACAGCTCGGTGGTATTACCCTCACCACTACTATCCTGTTGCCTGCGAATCAGTGTCATCGATTGCGAGTTGAAACTCGCCGAGGAAACATTGCTTGCACTCGCGCCAGAGACCAGCATCAACACCATTCGGCTACGCTGATTTTCCACTAGGGATTGTGCCGGTATCGAAAGCGACGTGCTCGATCCCACAACACACGAGGCTGCCCCCACAATAGCGGGCAGGCATGAACTCACTACTAGATTCGGGTCGAGTGTCACATCGACGATGATGGCATTGTCGATCGCGTCGAAGTTCACAATCTCGGCATGGGGCGTACTGAAATCGAGAATGACTTGCCCATCGTCGCCGGCGCTGAACTTATAGGTCGCCGTGCCGTTGTCGTCGCCAGCCACGTCTGCTAATACACCGCTACCCGTATTCACCAACCAATTGCCATGATTGGTGTTGGTCGCTAGGGTCATCGTGCCTTCGTATTCGTCGGCAAGCACACCCAGGCTATCGCGTACAGTGATGGTGACCGCTTCTATCTCACACGCCGTAGCACTCTCACTATGGCTAATTTCGAATTTACACAACCCCACCGCGATACTCTGATCGTAGGGGCTCGCGGAACTGCGGGGGTCTAGTGTGGCGCCATCACTGACATTAATATTCACCACGCCCGATGCTCCAGGGTGGATGAATTTTAGAGTGATCGTGCCGGCATCGCCGACCACGAAATTGTAGGTTGCGCCGCCATCTCCCGCGATTGGGTCGGTCAGGGTGCCCTCGGCATCAATCGCCGTCGTGGTCTTAGCCCAACTGCCGCGGCCAGTGGTGGTGGAAAGATTGATGGTGCCCGTGTAGCCCGTCACCGTGACGCCTAGATTATTGACTATGCTAATAGTCACTTCCTCGGGAGAACACACATCCATGCTCGCACTGTGGGCGATGCGGAAACTACAGGCGGTGACGACGAGATTCGGATCGTAGATGCCGGCGGGCGCACTCACGCCGGCGGCGGTAATATTGAAATTCAGTGTCTCGGCGATATTGTCTTGGAAATTGAGCACGATATCGCCGGCATCCGCTAACACGAAGGCGTAACTCGCGACGCCGTCGTTAGAGGCGCCATTGTCGAGAGTGCCATTGGCATCGGTCGGCGTGCTGGTCTTGGTCCAGTTACCGCCGGTAACCCCCACGGTACTTAGATTGATATTACCCGTGTAGTTAACATTATTTCCTAGCGAGTCGACGACACTGATCGTAATCGGGTCGATGGAACAGACGCTGCCATTGCCGTCGTGGCTGATGCGGAACGCACAGGCGCCAAGAGTCATCGACAGCGCATAGTTCTCGGTCTCTGCAGTCTCTGTAATGACTTGCGCAGTTTGACCCGGCGCAGGGGACACGGGAGTCACCGTTCTTTCATACTCTCCAACCGCATCGAATGTAATAGTGCCAATGCTAGAGCTAGAGAAATCGAGGGTTACCGCCCCTCCCTCAGTGCCATCGAATTCATACTCAGCGATCCCGTCATTAGACGTGCCGTTGGCAAAATTAGCGGGAGTACCGGTTCCAGTGCTAAGCGCGTAGTTTCCAGTTCCGCCACTGCTCGTTAGCGTCATCGTGCCTTCGAAGTCGGTGACCTGAACACCGTAGCTGTCGAAGGCGGTGATCGTCACCGGAGTGGTCGCGGAACAGGTGCCATGCGAGGCGCCATGTGTAATCTCAAAGTGATAAACCGGCGCGGGCTCTAGTCCGATGGTTTGAGCCACCCAGCGATTGCTGGTATTGGTGAAGTTCGCAGTGGCGACGTTGTCGCTGGCATCCGTATCGTTGTAATAAGCCGCTGCGCCATCGGAGTTGTTGGCGCTATCCTGGGTTATATTGCGATGCCCGGCTACGATGCCGCCGCTGGCGGGGTTCGGTGTGAGGTTGTTGCGCACCGAAGCTAGTCGCACGATTAATGTATCGTCTAAACTAGTGGTCAATGCCGGCGCTATCGCTGTGGAATTATTGCCCGTATTGGCGGTGCCTACCAATACACTGCCATCGCCGCCCAGGAAGCGCATCATGGCGCCATAGATATAACGCGTATTGCTGCTGGCTTCGGTAAATGTGTAGGAGGCTGGTTCGCTAGCGGTGGCGACACGCGTGAACACCGACAGTGTCTGGCTGCCTCCTGAACCGTCTTCCGAGAGCTTCGTCCAACCAGTCACATTGAACACGGATGTTTGGTGCGCGGCGATAAAGGCAACCAGGACATCGCCTTGTGCTGTGCCACCTGGCACATCGATGCTGATCGCGCTACCCAGAGGATTTACCTGAGAGGTGGTGCAGCCCAAAAGGGTGACCAACTGCGAGCCAATGACGCCACCTTCGAAGGCGCAACTCCCTGGCCCACCCGCGATATCGACAGTGGCCGACTCGACGCTTCCCCACCCTAGTGCGCTGAATTGCAGCGTTCTTCCGCCAGGCGCTCCGGCGATGGCGAGGTCGGAGAAGGTTGCCCGACCATCGACACCCGTAGTGGCCGTACTAGTGCCAGACAACACACCTGTGCCGGTAAAAAGCGTGGCGCTCACTTGCAAACCACTGATGAGGCTGCCCGCCCCATCCAGAGCCTCTATCACGGGTTGCTGTGGGAACACCTCGCCACTGGTCACCAGCGCTGTCGGCTGCGTAGTAATGCTGAGATTGGAGAATATTGTTATCCCGGCACTGTCGGTGGACTGCCAATCTGTCGCGGTGAAACGCAGCACTCGCTCGCCATTGGCCCCACTAATCTGTAAGTTTGTGAACGCCGCCTGCCCACTACCATCGGTGGTGGCGGTGACGGTGCCACCGAGTGTCCCGCCCCCCGAGAAGATACTGGCGGTCACGATGACACCGCTGATCGGACTATCATTGCCATCGCGCGCTTCGACTATGGGTTGCTGCGAGAACACCACACCGCTTTGCTCAGGCGTCGAGGCCTGTTGCAGCACCAGCAGTGGCGAGGGAATAACGCTTACAGGATTCGAGTCCACCGAATTCCAACCGGTCGTTGCGAAGCGCAGCACACGGTCACCAGGAGTCCCGGTAATTCGAAGATTAGAAAAATACGCTAAGCCCGAGCCGTCCGTGGTCGCGGTGAGAGTGCCCCCTAGACTACCCCCTCCGGATTGAAGCGTCGCGGCGATATCGAGCCCGCTGATGGGGTTGCCCGAGGCATCTAGCGCTCGCACTATGGGCTGCATCGCGAATTGCTCCGCACTTTCTACTGTGGCACTGGCCTGCTGTGTAATGCTTAGGGTCGATGGCGAAATGGTGATCGCATTGGAGATTGCCTGGGTCCAGGTGGGCGAGGTAAAACGCAGGGTATGGCTTCCCGACACTCCGGTAACATACAGATTGCTGAAGCTCGCCAAACCACTGGCATTGGTCGTGGCCGTCAACGTGCCCCCCAGGGTGCCAGGCCCAGTATCGATGGCCGCGGTGACCACCACACCAGCCACTGGGCTACCGTCATTCGCCAATATAATCGGTTGAATCGGTATTACTTGTCCGAGTCCCGCACTCGTCGAGGGCTGGGTATTCAGTGTTAGGAATTTGGTTGGCGCGCTGACCGTGATGTTGTTGGACACCACGGGGTTCCAATTGCTCGCCGAAAAATTCAGCGTATGCACGCCAGTGCTGCCACCGATCAAGAGGTCCGTGAATGTAGCATAGCCACTAGCATCGGTAGTCTTGGTGGTGGTTCCGCTGACAACTCCGGAGCCCCCCGCAACTACTACGGTGACATCGACCCCAGCGATCGGATTACCACCGCCATCGAGAGCCCGCACGATGGGTTGCTGAGGGAATACCACGCCCTGGGTTACCGTAGTCGAAGCCTGCTGCGTGATGGCCAATGTGGAGGCGGTTACATTGACATTGGCAGTGCTTACCGAACGCCAATTAGTAGCCGTAAACTGCAGGACGCGGACTCCGGGAGTACCCGTAATCGACAGGTTTGCGAAGGTCGCGATGCCACTGGCGGTGTTTTGAGTCAGCGTGCCGTTGAGCGTGCCGCCCCCCGACAGAATAGACACGGTGACGGCAACGCCGTTCTGCGCGACCGAGGCATTATTGAAGGCACGGGCCGCGGTCGAGAAAGTAGCCCCACGCTGCACACTTGCCGGGGGTTGTGTCTGCACCGTCAGAGTCGACTGCAGTGTTACAACATTGGAGACCACCTGACCGGTGGAATTTGCAGCCGTGAATGCGATAGTCTTGGCGCCCTCGATCCCCGACAGGCTTAGATTCGCGAACGTGGCATAGCCGCCACCGGCGGTTACCGCAGTTAGTGTGCCACCAAGAGTGCCGCCTCCAGATGCTAAAGACGCGGTAATTGTGATGCCATTAATGCCAGTGACACCATCGCCCCGAGTCAGGCGAATCACCGGCTGCTGTGCGAAAGCGACCCCCGCGCCCGCGCTAGTGGAGGGCTGCGTGTCCATAGTCAGTAGCGGCGCCAAGTAACTCACCACCACTACCCCTGCGCTGCCGTTGCCTCCGTTAAGATTACGCCGCCCCGCTCCGCCGCCGCTGCCAAAGCCGCTGCCGTTACCCCCAACATCTTGATTCGTCGCACCGGCGCCACCCAAGCCACCACTTCCTCCGGCCCCGCCACTGACTCTACCCGCGCCGCCGCCGCCAGCGGCATAGGTTACCGTAGAACCCGTGATCGTCGAGGACGCGCCGGTACCACCTGCGCCGCCATTCTGGCTAGTCGCATCGAAACCCGCCTGCCCGGCACCACCGCCGCCGCCACCGGCACGGTCGTTGTTATTGCCGCCGAAACTATTGCCGCCATTATTGCCCTGACCGACAACTCCTGCACCCCCTGCGGGTGAGCCGGCACCATTGGCGCCACCGCCACCGCCACTGCCGCCGGCAAGGCCTACGGCGCCGCCATCACCGCCACCGCCGCCGCCCGTCGCGTCTCGACTCGTAATCGCGATGAAGCGTGATTGGCCTCCTGATGAACCGCTGCCATTAACTGTTGCGCCCGCACCGGCGTCCCCCACAGTAATCGAGGTAGCACTTGGCGCACTGAGTATGGATACATTGCTTAGATTGAGGAAACCCCCGGCGCCGCCGCCGCCACCGCCCTCATTATTGCCGGTTCTCGCCCCGCCACCACCGCCACCGACGACTAGTGCATCGACGGCGCTAATGCCTGCGGGCGGCACGAAACTCTTCGGGGTCGTTGCGACGGTGAAGGTGTGCACGCGATAGGCGCCATTGCTCGTGATTGTGCCGCCCGTGCCCTGCAAGGCGACAGGCCCCGGCACTTGCGCATGCGCAGCCCCGAGGTGGGAGACTAGCACCAGCGCCACAACGCCAACGATACGACGCCTCGCCCCAGACCAATGCTTGGCAAGGCGCGACAGGTGTGGCGAGTAATCGAGGCACTGTCTAGAACCGGTCATGAGTAGAGCAACCAAAAATCAATTAGATTAGCTTAATGCAGATGCCTGAGCCGTAGTGGCAGAGGCGCGAAAACCTTAATACTTTTAAAAGCTTAGCTATTTTATCGAATAAACACCGTGATTACTCACAATGTGGGAGAAATGCGCGGTATTTCGACCCTAAATCGCCCACCCCGGCGGGCCTTAAACATTGCAAAAGCCTGAATGAACACACAAAATACCTGCAACGCACTTACAAATTCGCAAACGCTCTGGAGCATAAGATGGAACTCGAATATAAAGTCATACAGGCAACTACTCCCTATTTCGCGAAATCACCCAACATCGCTGCGGTGATGGCGGAGGAAGAGAAGGCCGGTTGGCGCCTGCTCGAGAAGTGCGATAACTATAAGCTCCGCCTGCAGCGCGATATCAGCCACCGCGCAAACGATAAGAACCTCAGCATCGACCCCTACCGCTCGCAAGTCGGCATCAATAATGCCATCGTCTACGGCATCACCACCGTTCTAACCCTCGGCGTGGTCTATGCCATTTTCAATATGGTAGGCGCGCTCTAACTTCGACCTCGGTGTTTCGATAGAGGTCTCGCGCAGCGCGCCTCTATTGTCCACTACTCCTGACCTGCACCTTGCGGCTCACCCCGTTACAACTGCCCTCACTGACGATGGTGTAATACTCCACGCTGGAGACCGTGGCATCCACACTGCAGGTGACCGTCGCGGTACACGCGTTTAGCCCGTCAATAGTGAACACATACTCGCGTGGCCCAGCCGCGCACTCGGCGTCGACGTTGTATTGCGGAAACTCCTCCGGCGGGAATATCGAGTTCATCGCGATGCCCGCACCAGATTCCGCAGCATAGAAGGCGCGCGTGAGGTTCACTTGCTCCTCATAGGTCTCTGCGTTCTGCTCCTGCAGCAAATTGATCGCGACCGCGAGAACCGCGAACAGCGTGATCACGAAAAGCGCCGCCGGTATACCGATGCCGCGCTGCGTGTGTAGTGTTGTTTGGCCATCTCTGCGCTTAGGGGACATTATGAGTTAGCACCTCGTGATTCAGCCGCACTATGTCGCCCTGGCTCGTCATCAAGATATCGAAAGAGACGATCGCATTGCGCCGCGTTGTCGCCGCACCGAGGCTGAATGCCGTGGCGCCCGCGTTGTCTATGCTATCGGCCAGCAGTGCGCGATCGGGCAAGGTACTAGGCAGGCAGCTCGCCGGCGTGCATTGAGCCGTCTCCACCCCATAGCTGCTATAGCGATACAATTTTTCCCCCACCACACAGAAACTCACGGGTTCGCCCACTAGGAAAACGCGACTGTTTGCCGAACGCCGGCTGAAACGGTGCGTGGCATCGAGATTTATCGTCATC
>DIAM01000015.1:0-30304 GCA_002416505.1 Gammaproteobacteria bacterium UBA5078 | reverse complement strand
ATCCTGCCGTCCACGCCGCTAGGGTCGCTAATAGAGTCAATTAGGGCCAGTGGCCCCAAGTTATCGCTATAGTCATAGAGGTCTGCCGTGTTGATCGGGTAGATGGCGGCGTATATGCCGGCGGGCGAGGCATAGGTCGTTAAGGAGTCGAAATTGATTACATCGAAGCTGCTCGCACCCGTGCCCCTAATCGGAGGGTTTATATAGGTGGTGGCGCGAAGCGCGGGCATAAACTCGAGGCATTGATCGCCGTTTGGTGCGGCGCTATTCACGCGCACGCTATTGGGCAGCGCATTGTGAATCTCGAACGTCATGCGGTCTAGCGCTGCACGCCCACTGCCCGCTAGGCGACTGCGGTTCGAGCTAATAGAGAAGCCCTCGACGCTGTTCGCTATAAAGTTCACAACCCCCATTGCTAGGATCGAGGAGATGATGATGGTGGTCACCATCTCGATCAGCGTGAAGCCGCGGTTAGAAGTTGGTTTTATACGCACTATACGCAATCCCCTCCGTGCCACTGTTGAGGTAATTTACCGTTACCGTGATTACCTTGGCATCCTCGTTTTCGTCTAGGTCGTGCAGCGCCGCGGCGAGATTCTCTTCCGTGCCGCTGACACCAATGTCCATATAGCGCACGGACACACGCACGCGGAAACTCTCATAGCCTGTCCTTTCCGCACCGGTGGAGTCTTGTAAGGGATTCGCCTGCCCCTCCCCCTCATCGAGCCCATGATAGTCGTCGACATCGTCGAAACGGGCTCGAGTCTCAACGCCATCTGGGCCGAAATCGACGAAAGCCGTGCAGTTGCTTCTGCATGGGGGGATGCCGCGAGGATGGGATAATTCGTCGAAGCGTTTGGCCAGGATCTCGTCGAGATAGCTCTGCGCTAGGGCCGCCGATCTTATCTCTAGTGTAATGTCCGCGCTGCTGCCGACCCCGCTCGAGAGAATGCCGGTGATGACGATCAGGGCGATCGCCAATATCAATATGGTCAGTACCATCTCGATGAGGGTTAAGCCCTTTTGCACAGCCCATAATCTCATTCGCAATCTCCCGCATAGGCGAATCCGGCCGGGGAGAAGCAGATCGAGACAATGGGGTCGTTATTGATACACAGACGCATCGCGGTGCTCGCGGCAAGCGGATAGCCGACGGCGCTTATCACCCCGCCCCGATATAGGTCCCCCAGCTCGTTGTACTGAATCACCATAGGCGCGGCGTTGCTAAGCGCGTGGGAGCCAGGGCTGGCCCCACAACTAGCGATGATATTGACGTCGCCGGCTATAGTTACCGAGCGCGCATCGATGGAGGAGGACTGGAGGGTGGCAAAATTATTCGCGTCTACGAACGCCTCGGCCGTGATTACCTCCAGCTCATCGCCATTGGGTCGCAGGATCAGCGCGACATCGCTGCGGCCAAGCGCGCGATGATGCCCAGAGCGTGCCAAAGAGATGATCTGGTCACGGACCACGGCGGCGTTATAGGTGTCGCCCTCTAGAAGGCGACTCATCGCAACGGTGGCTATGATTCCGATAATAAGAATCGCAAGCACCAACTCAATTACAGAGAACCCTTGTTGTTTGTTCCTTAACAGGCACATTTCTAGATTATCCGCTTGTAAATCGTGACCATCCGATGCAAAGAAAAACGCCTCTGAACTAGAATAGTTCAGAGGCGAATTATCGTGACAGCATCTCGTAAAGATTCAATCTAGCTGCCTAGCACCCAGACTAATTAGTCTTGGTTGAACGCTGTTTCAACGGCAGCTTTTAGCGTAATACCAGAGCTGAAGTCATAAGTAATCAACGGGATGTTGACAGGCACTGCTACGGTTCCCGCCTTGTGCTGGCCAACGTAGTAGAAGTTACACGTCTTTGTAGCAACTGTAGTGGTTGCGGCGTCTCTTACTAGGTAGGCTACAAAATCGTTGCCCGCAGCCTGCGCTTCAACCAGCGCTTCGATATCAGCGGCGTCATCATCAAACGCGCCTTCTGCTGTACCCAAAGAGGGACGTCCACCGGCCTGTAACAATGCATTGTATACAGGTACACAGGTGGTGGCTGTTGTCTGACCGGCAACTACCGTATTGGCCAGTGTGGCACTACGAGGATAGCCAGTGGTCGAGGCGAACAGGTTATAGCCTGTAGTGTCTGTCGCAGTCGTTAAGGGCTGGCCTTCGGCGACCCACTGAGCTCTGAACAGTGCAACACCCGTGGTGAAACCACCCGTTACCGCGTCTACAACCGCATCGTGTGCCTCATCGGTCACATCCATGAAGCGTGGCAGAGCCGTAGCAGTCAAAATACCGAGCAGCAGGATTACCACAACCAATTCAATGATCGTGAAACCAGCTTGTTTGCGTTTTGCGTTCATCGCAGTCATGTTCTTCATATCAATACCTTTAGTCATTTTCCGATTAATTCGTTAAACCCAAGCGAGCTTCTTATAGAGAGTTGAAGAAGCAGCTCGCGAACTTCACACCTTGATCAATAAGTTAGGCCAGACTTTGTATCTAACTTATTAGATTTAATATGTCGCTATGCTAGCACCGTCACTAGGCGAAAGCCTCCAAACCACGGGCAAATACGCCTTTTTGTCCCGTTTTTGTCCCAAGCAGCCACTTTCCCGCCAATTACAGGGGTGACGCAGTTCACACTATTGCGGTATCTCTACCCCCGGCAAGGAAAGGCCGCCCCTCTCCCAATTAAAGGGGGTGACATCTTCGAGGACTAAACCCTGCCATTTACGTCCCCCGCCACCCCCCTCACCGCCGCGAGAGGCGCGTAAAGAAGGATCATTTAGACCCGTCACAGTCCCGGCATCGATGCCGAGACCCTCTGCGGCCTTCGGGCCATCGCCCGCATAACGTTGTGCGATACGAAAGCGCAGGCTAGAAAGCGTCGACGCTCCGTCGCCTTCCGTGGAGAATAAATGGCTACTATCTCCGACCAGATACACGAGGTGGCCGCTGTAGTCATCGAAATACCAAGTTCTCCTCGACATACTCTGCTCGTCGACCAAATTGAATGCGCCGGCATAGTTTGAGGGAGTCTCGAGCATCAGATCCATCGGATTCGAATTCTCTAACTGACCCAAATCATCCCAATTGCCGCGCGCGATCGCGTTCATCATCTGCAAATTCACAGCGGCTTTGAGCTGGGTGCTGATCGCTAGGAAGTTGGCACGCTCCGCCTCCCCCGGGAAATCGTTGAAGCGGCGCATCGAGGCAGAGAAAACAATCGACACGAGCAAGATGTACACAATCAATTCGAACAAGGAGAAGCCCTTGCTCTTGCGTGCGCTCGCTGTCATCTGTGCTGGCTGTGTTTGAAACACGTGAATCTCTTCTATTTGAATTCGATTGATAAAGCTCGCGTAATGAGGCAGTGGCTATGTGACTAACCGCAGCGACTAGCGTATGGCGGAGTTCAGGTCCCAAATTGGCAGGAACACGCCCAATGCCAACACGAGAACGATGCCCGCGATAAAAATGATAAGAATAGGCTCTATCGCATCACCGAGCTTCTTGAGGTCGTACTCCACCTCGGAGTCATAGAAATCCGCGACTTCGGCCATCAACTCATCGATGGCACCACTTTCCTCGCCTACCGAGATCATCTGCAGGACCAGAGGGGAGAACATATTGCTCTGCACGGCGGTGTTGTAGAGGGATTCGCCCCGGGAAATCCCCTCCCTCATCCTCAGCACGCGCCTGCCGACGAACTTATTGCCCACCGCGCCGGCGACCACTCCCAATCCCTGTACGATCGGGACGCCCGCCCGCATCACCATGCCAAAGGTGCGCGCGAAGCGCCCCAATGCGATGCGCTCGAACACCGCGCCAATAATAGGCAGGCGCATCTTCATGCGGTCCCAAATAAGGCGGCCCGGCGGGCTATTGATCCAGGCACGCCAGGCGACCACGGCGCCCACGAATGCGGCGAGCATAAAGGCCCAATACGCTACGACGAAATCGGAGACCGCAATCAGGATACGCGTCTCTAATGGGAGTTGCGCACCCAGCCTCTCGAACGTCGAGGCGAAAGCGGGGATCACGTAGTAAGAGATAAGTCCTAGCGCAATCACGATGGCGGTCATGACGAAGGAGGGGTAGCGGGTAGCACTCTTCATCTGCTTGCGCGTGTTCTTCTCTAATTCCAGATAGCGCCCCACTTCCCGAAACGCTAGGTCGAGCTGACCGGTACTCTCACCCACGCTTACCAAGGCTAAGTACAGCGGCGAGAACACTTTGGGGTGCCGGCCTAATGAGGACGAGAGATTCATACCGCTCTCGAGACCGAGCACAACGTCCCTCAACACTTTCTTAAAGGCGCGATTCTTCAATGACGACTGCAGACCGGTGATGGCGCGGTCTAGCGGCAAGCCCGCCTTGGTGAGGCTATACATCTGCCTGGAGAAGATGATGAGCTCGCTGATCTCAATACGACGCCCCGCGAGGAAGGCATTGATGGCCTCCGTTGTCGTAATGGGCTCCTTCTTCTTCGCGCTGCGGTCGTTGGCCGCCTTGCTATTCTTGGGCTTGACCTTGACTTGTCGAATCTCGATCGGAGTAATGGCGCGATCTATTAGAACCGACGCCACCTCATCGGCAGAGTTCGCATCGATATCGCCGGTCACTAAGTCGCCGCCTGTGTCGCGCCCCTTATAGTGAAAATTCGACATGCTCAGCTGACCTCTTCGGCGGTGACGTCGAAGTCGCCCGACTCATCGATCTGTTCCGCGACGCGGAACACCTCCTCCAAACTAGTGACGCCGCGCGCGGCATCGCTCAGGGCACTCATCACCAACGGCACATAACCCTTACTGTTCTTCGCCGCGCGAACGAAGTCCGAGGAGCTGCCGCGGCGCAGGGCGTCGGACATCTCATCGTCGAGTATGAGCAACTCGAAAACACCGATACGCCCTCGATAGCCCGTGTTATTGCAACGATGACAACCACTGTGCCGCTTCAGGCGCAATGCATTGGCCTTCTCTTGCCCTAGTAGCCGTGCGAGCCAGCCTAGTTCCTGCGCCGTTGGCGTGTAATCGATATAGCAGTTATCACACAGACGACGCACGAGCCTTTGCGCGACGACGGCGCGCAGTGCAGTGGCGGCCAAGAAACTCTCCGCCCCCATATCGACTAGGCGCATCGCGCTGGAAACCGCGTCATTGGTGTGCAGGGTCGAGAGCACTAAGTGGCCGGTCATCGCGGCGCGCAGGGCGATCTCCGCAGTCTCGGTATCACGAATCTCCCCCACCAGCAGAATGTCCGGGTCCTGACGCAAAGCGGAGCGCAACACTTTCGCGAAGGTAAGACTGATCTTAGGGTTCACCTGCACCTGATTGATGCGATGTAGGCGATACTCCACCGGATCCTCTACGGTGATGATTTTCTTGCCGACTTCGTTGAGTTCCTGCAGGGCACCATAGAGCGTCGTGGTCTTACCACTACCGGTAGGACCGGTGACGAGAATCAAGCCATGGGGCATATGAATGAGACGGCGGAAACGGTGCAACATCTCTTCGGGCATGCCCACATTCTCGAGCTTGGCGGCGCCGTCGGTCTGGTCGAGCAGGCGCATAACGACGGACTCGCCGTACTCGATTGGCATCGTAGAGAGACGCACGTCGAGTTTGCGATCTTTCACTTTCAGGCTGAAACGACCGTCTTGGGGCAAGCGTCGCTCCGAGATATCCAAACCCGACAATAGTTTCAGGCGTAGCACCAACGCGGGCGCAATACGCCGCTCCTTCATGACCTGCTCTTGCAAGACGCCATCGACACGCTGCCGAATACGCAACACGGTTTCGTCGGGTTCGATGTGGATGTCCGAGGCGCGTACTTGCACCGCATCCTGGAAAATCGACTGCAGCAGCTTCACTACTGGGGCGTCGCTATCGTCGGCAGCGGGCGTGAGGGAGGCGAGATCGAATTGCGACTCGATCAGCTCATCGTCGAGCGCCTCCGCGAAGCTGGCGATCTCTTCGGTACGGCGATACACGAGGTCGAGGGTGCTGAGCAATTCACTCTCGCGCACGACCGCCTGATGAATTGGTTGCTGCAGTGCGCGCTCGAGCGCATCGAACGCATAGATGTCGGTTGGGTCTGCCATGCCGACCAACAATTCGCCCTTATTGTCGGACAGGACGATTGCGCGATAGCGCCGCGCGAGCGTCTCGGACAGGCGATGCACGAGCGTGACATCGAATTTATAACGGCGTAGATCTACGAAAGGGATCTGCAGTTGCGACGAGAGGAATTCGAGGAATTGATCCTCCCCGACATAACCCAGAGAGATCAGGGTACGCCCCAAGCGCAGGCCCGTGCTCTTCTGCTTCTCGAGCGCGGAGAGTAATTGGGCCTCATCGATCACTTGATTTTTAACCAAGAGATCGCCAATGCGGATTTTCTGCTTGAATGCGCCCATCAGAGACCTAGATCCGTGACACGCTGCTGACTACGTTGCCGCAACGCTGCGCTCAGATTAGGTAGCTTCAGGGCCTGTTGATAGGCAAGTCCCGCATCACGAGTGCGCCCTAGGCTATCCCACGCTGAGGCCAAGCCGTACCACCAGCGCCCCTCGCCGCGATTTTGCTGCACCAAGGCTTCGTAGCTCTGTGCGGCTTTCTCGTAATTCTGCACGGAGAGATAGGCCGTGGCTAAAATGTCATGGTATTCCATGTCTTCTTGGATCGTGGGAATCCTGGCGCTCAACAACTGCATCGCCTGCTCCGTCTGACCCGCGCTGAGCATCATGCGCGCCTGTAGCTTGCGATAAGCCGTGCGATTGGCATCCATAGAGAGACCATCTTGCAAGAGTCGCTCTGCCGTAGCCGCATCCCCTTTCTGCAGGGCCAGCTTAATCATCGCCTCACGAGAGTTGTGCGCATTTGGGTTTGCGCTGACGAATTCGCGCAACTGTTGCATCGCCATATCGTTCTGGTTGCTACTGGTCAGTCGCAAGGCGTCTTGCACCTGCATTTGGTCGCGCTCTAGAAAACTGAGGCTGCGCGGGCTGCGAATCGGGCCACTAGATGCGGGCGACTCGGATGCTGGCACTGCTGCGACTTCGGCATTAGGGGACGGCTGCGAGCTCGTCGCTTGTTGCGGCACAAGGGCCGGCATCGTTTCTGCCGCCGGCGTTAATACTGCCGCGTCGATCTGCTGTGGAAAGGGCTCAGGCGCAACTGGCAGCGCCATCTCCTGCTCTAACCGTAATTGTGTCGCACTCGCCTGCGCGGCGCTGGCCGATTGCGCCTCTAGGAGCACACGATTCTGCGCCTCTAACTGCTGCATGCGCAGCGCGATCTCCGCGAACTCGCTCTGCTCGACACTCGGCCCGACGCTTGCTACTGGCGCAGGCGCCGGAGTTGCCTGCACGAGGCTGGACTGGGGCGCGACAGAGGTCAGGGATTGCCAAAAATATAGCCCACCCACTATAAGGCCGAGCGTAATGGCGATGCTGAACACGAAACTAAGCAGGGAGCGGTGAACCTTCGTGGCGCCGCCCTCGGACGCTACCGGTACGAGGCGCTCGGCCCCGAATTTCGGCGGCGTCGATTCCTGACGGCGGTGATCCAAGTCGCGCAGCATGTCATTGACTAAACTCATTTGCGTGACCTCAGAGGTAGTAGCTCGCGATATAAAACAACAGGGCGGCGCCGGCGATAACACCAATACTCGCGGCCATCATTGGCTTATATGAGACATGGGGCTCTATTATACCTTCAGTATCCTCGGCGGCGCGGCGCAGGTGCTCAAGCTCGATTGAACGATCGCCTTTGCCGTAGGCCGACATCATGGCCTTGTGACAGAGAATATTGACGAGTCGCGGAATGCCTTTGGAGCTCGCGAACAGATAATCGAGTGCGCGCTTGGAGAAGACAGCGGGCCCATTGTAACCGGCCGTTGCCATTCGGTGCGTGACGTAGCGCTCTACGCCATCACGGTCGAGCGACTCTAGCCGATAAGAAAAAGTGATGCGCTGCTGCAATTGACGCAGAGACTGTTTCTGCAATTGTTCATCTAGCTCTGGCTGAGCAAACAGTACCACTTGGAACAACTTGACCTTCTCGGTCTCCAGATTCGTCAGCAGGCGTAATGCCTCGAGAGTCTTCTCTGGCATCGCATGGGCTTCGTCGATGAACAGGATGACTTGCTTGCCCTCTGACGATAACTGCATCAGCTTACGAGTAATATGTTTAAGAAGGCTATGATGCCCAGTGTCGGCATCGGCATCCAAACCCAATTCCTCGGCGAATGCGAGAAACAAACCCTTCGGGCTTAACACCGGGTTAGCAATATAAGCGGTCACATAAACTTCTTTGTTTTCCTCAAGCGTATTGAGTACTTTGCGGCACAGCATCGTCTTGCCCGTACCAACTTCGCCGACCACTTTGATAAAGCCTTCCCGATTAGCGATAGACACCATCAGCATATTATAGGCTTTGTGGTAGCTCGCCATATTAAGAAAGAACTGCGTATTCGGTGTTAACGAAAACGGGAGTTCCTTTAGGCCAAAATGTTCGAGATACATAATTATCACCGCTTCTACGTGTTGCGCTAGAAGACCTTCGTTCCTTTAGAATGAATTGATGTCTTGATTAATTTGTCTAAACCGATCACTGCTATCGCGGATAAACTTCGCCTCATTGTCTGGATTGGCAATCATCGGGCGCAATAGAATGATGAACTCACTTTTTACCGTCGCGCGGCGACGCTGATCGAATGCCGCGCCGACAACTGGAATATCATTGGCAAAGGGGATGCCCGCGAGATCGTCCGTGCTGCGCTCATAAGCTAGGCCGCCTAGCACCACGATCTTGCCATCTTCGCCACGAATCACACTGTCCAGTTCGCGTACTGAGGTACGCGCCAAGGGTATCTGTTCTCCGGAGATCGACTTACTCTGCTCAACCACCGTGCTGATCGTGGGGTGCACATGCAGGGTGATCTTGCCATCCGCGCTGATCTGCGGGGTGATGTCCATGGAGATGCCGGAGAAGAATGACTCCAGAGAGGCGCTGGCATTCGTCGTGGTATTGTTCCCACCGGCAATGGTGGTAGAACTTGCGCCGGTCTGGAAATACTCTTCGTCGCCGTCTTGGAATACAGCCTTCTGATTGTTCAGCACTTTCAGGCTCGGACTCGAGAGCACCTGTGTAGTGCCGCGCGACTCGAGAATCCTAAACACCGCGTCGAAGTCGGTAAAATTGGTAACGATCGAAAGCGGATTGGAGTTACCCGAAATCGTGAAGTCACCCGCAGAACCATAGGCGCCAGTGATCACGTTATCGCCATTGACCTCACCGCCAGGACCGAAGGTGTCGAAATCGATAGCCGACTGGAAACCCTTGTTAAGAATCACTTCTAAGAACTGCACCTGAATCGTGACCTCTCGGCTCAGAATATTCTGTGCATGCTCGATGTATTGCGCTACGCGGTCCAACTCATGGGGAAAAGCTGTGACCATCACTAGCCCGACTTGGGGCTGCACGACGACGCTCTTGCCACTAGTGCTGGCGGAGCTTCCACGCGCCGCGGAAAGACCCGACAGGATGCCTCCACCGGCACCATTGTTGGAGCCGTTATTGTCGTCGCGGCGAACCTCGGCGCCCACTAGCGCGGCGATGACTGCCTCGAAGTCTTCCCAGAAATTCGATTCGGTTTGAGTCGAGACTTGACCGCCCTGACCACCACCGCCAATGAAATTCTGATTGTTGTTATTGTTATTACTGCCGTCCTGATTGTTGTTGAAGTTATTATTGTTGTTATTGTTGTTACTAAAACTACCGTTCTGGTTATTATTGCTATTGTTATTGTTCTGGTTCCCGCTCTGCCCAGAGGAGCTGACTTGCACGGAAGACGAACCCGTTCGCGTGACATTCAGATAGTCCACCGTGAACAGGCGCGTTTGCAGGCCACCGGGTTGAACGTGATAGATATTGCCGCGGCGCGATATCTGATACCCATAGGTTTGTTGTACAGCCTGCATCACGTCGTCGATAGTCACGTTAGGCAATGAGAGGCTAATCTCGCCCTCGAGTTCGGGGCTCACTGCCACGCCGAAATCGGTGCCCGCTACCACATTCGCGAAGAAGTTTTGCGCGTTCTCGCGATTGGCAACGATATTGAAACGCTCCTCGACTGGCGCGGCCTGCTCGTCCACCAAGAACACCGCGGGCAGGATGGCATCGATCTCGGCCTGAGAGGGTGCCGTAGACCCTGCGTCTAGTGTCGTTGCCGCCTCTTCGAGAGTGCTTTGAATGCTCTGCAACACCTCGGTATCGGCATAGCGTTGCTGGCTTGTATTACAGGCACACACGAGCAGAAGGAGACTCACCAGCGCTAGCCTGGGAATCGATCTCGTTCGCTGTGTTGTCATGGAAGAACTATTTAACATCCATACTCCGATCAATCTAAAGTCTTTCGTAGGGGCGCAGCTGTAAAGCGCCAAAAAAATTCAATATCAGGCAACCCTACTGGGCCTGCGCCTGAGTCTTCACTGTGTCGTTGTAGCTGGCGATGCGTTGGACGGCACCGTTGATTCGCAAGGACACACTCTGCGCGTCGATCGATATCACTTCGGCCTGACCGATCATATCGCCTGTCTTCACCAATTTTTCGTTGACCATCGCGACAGGGTTCGAACCACCCGCACGAATAAACGTGACCTTATAGTCACTATTGAGCAGGCTTGTAGCGCTGCCGAACAAACCAGAGAGAAAACCTTCCCCGCCCTCTGCGCTAAGGGTAGCGCCGACCGGGCGCGTAGGATCTCTTAGCTCTTCGCCTCCGAAGACCTCGGCGCTTACTTCTAAACTTGGCACTGCCAGTGCGAAGAGCAGCGCACAAGTCAGCCAGCAGTGGCGCCGCAAGGGAGATGGCGCGCAGCGCTCTGCTATGGTTGTATTAAACACCGATAAAGCCCTCTTCCGAACTGAGCGTGTGTAGCTCGAGGCGGACTCTCGCCTCGGGCCAAAGGGTCTGCTCGAACTGGAAGCTATCCCAGAAGAAGCTTTGATCCATCGCCTCCAGATACATCAGGTAACGCAGCGTGCTGAAATAATCGCCCTGAAACTCCAACACCAAGCCATGGCGAAATACTTGAAAACCCACCGAACGCAAGCCAGTGCTCGCTCCAGTGCCTGTTCTCGCGGTCGCCGCCACACCTGCGCTTGTCAGGCCATTGGTCAGCGCGCTAGGCGCGATATTCTCTACTCTTATGAGCGTTAAGCCCTCTTGGCTGTCCAAGACGCCCGTCAACATCTGCGTCATGCCATTGGGCGACACTAGGTTGCCGGCCAGCAATTCGATGTCGCCCTGCACCGCGCTCTGTTCGGCGATCAGGCTCGCTAAACGCTCACGGACGAAACTGTCGGGGTCTTCGACTCCGGTCAGTTGCAACTCCGCCGCACTGGTCTGCTGCTCGATCAAGCGCCTCTGCACCGTAGTGAGTTGGCGATCTAGGCTCGCAATCTCTTGCTTCGCCGGATCGTTAATCACTATCAAGAACAGATAGAAGAGCCCGCCGAAGCCGATTATGGCGATGATGAAGCGCTCGGCCTGCGGCCTAACGTCGAACCACTCGGTGAATTTCTTTAACCAAGTCTTCGGGTTCATTGGCGCGTCTCCAATTCGAACTGATAGAGGCGAGTGCGCTCCAAGCCTTCTACCGGAGTCGTATTGATAAGACTGCCCAGGAAACGGGAGAAATCTCGCTCTACTAATGGACTCTTACCGGAGGCTAAGCGGTTAATAAATTCGGGCACCATCGCGCTTTGCTGGGCGATGCCTTTCAGGTAAACGTCCTGACCACCATTGTTGAAGTTGAACTGCGTTAGCCACAGACCGTCGGAGGCGGCCCGCGAAACATCCTTCACGTACTCCGAGAAACCGGTGATATTGCCTAGATTCGAGCCCCGTAAGAACTCCAGCATCTCTCTGCTCTCCGCTAAGGCCTGTTCGCGCTCCGTCAACTCCACTACCAATGCGGGGTCGCTGGCGCGGCGCGCTAAGCTCTGTTGCAGCTGGCTCGTGATCGCCGTCTGCGCCGTTAACTGCGACTGCGTCGCCTGGATATCGGAGCGCAGTGTGCTGCTCTTGAGTAGATTGTTCGCCCACATTATCGCCATTACTAATACAACGAATCCCGTTAACTGCAGAACGCGGGCAGCGTTGATGAACTCTCGATTCGGCCTAAACTCGGGCAAATACAGATTGACCTGCTGCATCATGCCGCCACCGCCTTATCGCTGCGCAACGCCGCACCGATGGCCACCATGCAGGAGCGCTTCACGTCTTGATCGATACCTTCAGCCAATTCGATCTTCCCAGACATATCCAATACCGTCACCGGGATCGACATCACCTCGCTCAGGCTTGCTGCCATCTCCTGGGAATCTGCTGCGCGCGGCGCCATCACCAGCTGCGAGATCGGGTCTTGTCCCATCTGACTCTCGTAGTAGTCCAAGGAGCGCTGCACCTCTAAGACCAGTCTATCGCGCTGCGTCTCCCAGTCTTGCGAGCTCATCACATCAGCGTCTAATTGCGTGCTTATCTTACGAGTCAGGTAGAGCTCTGAGTTCCTGCTCAGATTCATGGTGCTACCAGCCTTGCGTAGGTCGATGAAGGCGAGGCCATTAGTATCATCCAAGAACTGCTGGGTAATATTGCGAATAGCCAATTCCGGCACATCTATCGACTGCAGCCTCAAATCCGCGCTGGCGACGAGGTCGATTATTGCCTCGATGCGCGTTCTCGGCGACGCAACCACGTAAAGCATCTTGGCGCGACCACGAAATGCGTCCTCTGGAACCGGGAAGATGTCTATCGCGGCGTCCTCGACCGGCATATCCAACAAGTCTTTGATCTTCCAGCGCACCGCAGAGCGCAGCTCCGTATCCTCGACGGCCGGCGCCTCAATCATGTAGAGGTTGTAGTCACGCGGGGAGAGAACGAAATTGCAACGCGCACCGTTCAGCACCATGGAATCTACCAGCGCCGTGATGACCTCACGCGCCTGCGAGCCAGACTCCAACTTCTGTCGACTGCATTTCTCCAATAGGGGCACATCGCCACCACGAGCGCTGTCTCGCGAGACCTGCGCGATTAACACGCGGTCGTCGCTCACACTCAAGCCTACTAGGCCGGCGGATTGCTTATTTTTGGAGAACAATTTCAACACAAATGAACCTATAGATTGGGCGAGCTTAGCGCTTGCGTTCTTAACTGCCTAACGATAAAGCGACCGGTGTACAAATGCTCATGACAAACAAGCAAAGCACGGAAACTCTACATTAATTAAAGTTCTTGAATTATAAAGGATAAGTGCATAAATTCTATACGGAATCGGCGATTCTCGGGTACATTTAGGGAAGCTTTCTTGCTTAAAGAGTACCCAAGTCACATTTCGGGCCCACTTGCCGCCACGGGGCACAAACGATAGCCTGCGCGCCGGACACTGGTCGCGCTCTGTAAACCCATCCTCGCGCCAGCTCACCCAAACAGAGAAGGCCATGTTGCACATTGCGCTGTACCAACCCGAAATCCCGCCTAACACTGGCAATATCATCCGTCTGGCGGCAAATACCGGGGCAATCCTCCACCTGATCAAACCCTTGGGCTTCTCCTTGGACGACAAGCAAGTGCGCCGCGCTGGGCTAGACTATTACGAGGTCGAGAGAGTGCGCGTGCACGAATCTTGGGAGGCGTTTCAAACGCAGGGGCCGCAGGGTCGGCTTTTCGCCCTCAGCACCAAGGGCACGACCGCGCATTGCGAGGCACAGTTTAGGGACGGAGATATCTTATTATTTGGTCCCGAGACGCGCGGGCTGCCCGTAGAGATTCGCCAGGCCCTGCCGCAGGAGCAGGTATTGCGGATACCGATGCGAGCGCAAAGCCGGAGCCTGAATCTCTCCAACTCGGTGGCCATCGTGTTATACGAAGCGCTTCGGCAACTAGGCTTTAATTTTGAGGAATGAGGTGTAAAGTGAGGGATTAGCCGACCCCTTAGGGCGAGCTAATCCCTGCTGGACTTACTTAGCGGCGTCGCCTGCAGGCGCTGCGCCTGCGGCCTGTGCGGCCTGCTGCTGCTTGCTCTGCGCGTACAGTGCATCGAAATTCACTGGCGCGAGATTTACTGGAGGAAAGCTGCCCTTCACGATCATGGCGTCGATTGCCTCGCGCGCATAGGGGAACAGGATGTTAGGGCAAACTGCCGACAACACTTGCTCTAGATCCGCATCCGCCAAGCCTGTGCAAGTGAAGATGCCGGCCTGGTGTACTTCGGATAGGAAGGCCGCACTCTCTTCGACTTTAGCTTCAACTGTAATCGTCAGTACGACCTCGAACACGCCTTCGGAGATGCGCGCGCTCTTGCTGCCAAGATTGAAGGAAATCTTTGGAGCCCACTGACCCTGGAATACCGCGGGGCTGCGTGGCGACTCGAACGAGGAGTCTTTCACATAGATGCGCTGCAGAGCGAAAGACGGCCCAGTGGCTTCTTGTCCGTTCGCTGCGCCAGCCGCTGGAGCTGTAGTTTCGGTGCTTTTGCTTTGATCTTCTTTGTTGTCTGCCATGTTTGTTCCTGCATCACTCTTGGGTTGTTGTGAAAAGGGGCCTGTAAACCATTCCCCCAAAGGGAATATCTATTTTTGCACTAGCGGCAAATTATCGGATCGCCATTCGGTGATCCCGCCACTCAAGCGCACTACATTCTCGAATCCCGCGCTTTTCAGTATCTTCACGGCATCCGTCGACTGTTGTCCCAGACGACAGGCAACGATCACCGGCTTGGCCTTGAATTTATCCAACTCCGCGATCCGGCTGCCCAATTTATTCATGGGAATATGGATAGAGTCCACGATATGGCCGGCATCGAAGTCCTTTTTCTCGCGGATGTCGAGCAAGACTGCGTCGGAGCGATTGATCAACATCACCGCCTGCTGACAACTGAGCGCCTCTCCAGCGCTTTTCGAGCGATGGAGAACGAGCGCGATGACCAGCCCGACCCAAAGCGTGGCAAGAATCCAATGATTCCCAACAAATTCAATAAATTGCGCCATAATTCGAGTCGGTCTCCACCGCGCTAGCTAGCAACGGCATGGTGATGCTGCAACGCCCCAATACATAGGATGATTGCAAAAAAGGGAGGCAGTATACACGCCAATGCACGCCATAAGAAAGTTTCAAACCCGCTTCAGGCAAATAGACCCGCCTGCTTTTAGTCGATTTGCCTTGCTCTACAGTCTCGCTATGAGGCGGCGTTTCCGAGATAATATCGCCGCCGCACCTTGTTGAACGTACCAAGAATTGGAATCCCTATCGCTATGAGCGCAAGTACTGCTAGTCCCACAGGAAATATTCCCGCCAAGAAATCCGCCCTTCTACTCATTCTCGATGGCTGGGGATACCGAGAAGAGACCGAATACAACGCAATTAGCGCCGCAAACACGCCAGTCTGGGACAGACTCTGGGGCACCTGCCCCCATACGCTGATTAAGACATCAGGGGTCGAGGTTGGCTTGCCCAAGGGACAGATGGGTAATTCGGAAGTGGGCCACATGAATCTCGGCGCCGGGCGTGTGGTGTATCAGAACCTAACGCGCATCGATAAGGCCATCGAAGACGGCACCTTCTACCTGAACGAGCCACTAGTGGACGCCGTCGACAAGGCCATCATGGTAGACAAGGCCGTGCACATCATGGGACTCCTGTCCCCAGGCGGCATACACAGCAGTGAAGAACAGATTCTCGCGATGATCGAATTGGCAGAGCAACGCGGCGCCGAACACATCTACTTGCACGCGTTCCTCGATGGTCGCGACACGCCACCGCGCAGCGCACTGGCCTCCTTGCAGCGCGCCGAGAAAGCCCTGCAGGACACAGGCTGTGGCCGCATCGTATCCATCGTGGGCCGTTACTTCGCGATGGACCGCGACAATCGCTGGGACCGTGTAGAGCAGGCCTATAACCTCGTCATGGGGGCGCAGGCCGAGTATCGCTACGCGAGTGTCGAAGAGGCATTGGCAGCGGCCTATGCGCGCGACGAAGACGACGAGTTCGTCAAAGCCACCGTGATTGCGCCCGAACAAGAGTCGCCGGTGCATATCGAGGATGGCGACACGCTGATCTATATGAATTTCCGCTCCGACCGCGCCAGAGAGCTAACCCGGGCGATCAACGACAAGCAATTCAGCGGCTTCACGCGCGCCCATCAACGCGAGCTAGGCGACTTCGTGACGCTGACCGAGTATGCCGCGGACATCGACGTGGTCTGCGCATACCCTCCCCAGCCCATGGACAATGTCTTGGGCGAGTATTTGGCCAATGAGCACAAGACACAGCTGCGCATTGCCGAGACCGAGAAATACGCCCACGTGACCTTCTTCTTCAGCGGCGGCAGGGAGAAAGAGTTCGAAGGGGAGACCCGCGAGCTAATCCCCTCGCCACAGGTAGCGACCTACGACCTGCAGCCAGAGATGAGCGCCGCGGAGGTCACTGACAAACTCGTGGCGGCGATTCGCTCCGGCAGCTATGACGCCATCGTATGCAACTACGCCAATGGCGACATGGTCGGCCACACCGGCAGTTTCGAGGCCGCCATCAAGGCCGTCGAGACGCTGGACGCCTGTCTAGGGCGCATCGAACAGGCCATCCTGGAGACCGATGGGCAGTGCCTCATTACCGCCGATCACGGCAATGTTGAGCAGATGGTGGACCCAAGCTCCGGTCAGGCGCTGACCTCCCACACGAACGGCCCGGTGCCACTGGTCTATGTCGGCAACAAGCCCTGGCAATTTATCGGGCCCGGCAGCCTGTCTGACATCGCCCCTACGCTATTGGAATTGATGGAGATGCCGGTGCCCCCAGAGATGACTGGCACCCCCTTGATGCGCAAAGAAGGCTAAGTGAACGCGAGCAGGACAGGGCCACACACAGCAAGACGAGACCGCCGCGCTTTCCCCGCGGCGCTGCTGTGCGCCTTACTCCTGCTAAGCGCTCAGGGTGCGCCGGCCCAACAAGCCGCGCCCGAGGCGCAACTGGCCCAGCTCAATGCCGCGATAGCCGACATCGAGACCTGGCTAAACTCCGCCGCCAACAATCGCAGCGCACTCGAGACTCAGCTGCGCGAGAACACCCAGGAGATCGACAGGCTCAGCGCGCAGGTGACGCAGAATCGCGCCGCCATCACCGGCCTGCAGGCACAGCTGAGCACCCTAAGCCAGCACAGCGCCGCACTGGAGCTGGACAAGTCGGCGCAGGAAGCCCTAATCGAACAGGCCGTGCGCGCCGCCTATGTGAGCGGCCAAGAACCCTACCTCAAACTCCTGTTGAATCAACAAGACCCAGCGCGCAGTGCACGCATGCTCAATTACTACGAGCGTTTTAATCGCCAACGCCTCGAGAGGGTGCAACAGTTCCGTGAGACCCTGAGCGCGCTACTGACCACGCGCACGCAGATCGAGGCCGCCTCGCGCGAGCGCGATGCGGCGCAGACGCAGCTGCAAGCACAATTGGATTCTCTGGATGCGGAACAGGCGCAACGCAATACGCTATTGATCGCACTCAAGGACGACATCGCGACGCGCAGCGGCGAGTTGCAACAACTTAGCGAGGATCGCGGTCGTTTAGAGGCCCTGATTGCGAAAATCCAGGAAGCCATCGCCAGTATTCCACCACCAGAACAACTGACCCCTTTCGCACAGGCGCGCGGCAAGCTGCCTTGGCCCGTGGCCGGCACGGCGCTCAATCGCTTCGGCGCTGCCTATAGCGACGGCAACTTGCATCGGGCCGGCATCGTCATGGGCGCAGAGACCGGCTCGCCGGTGCGCGCAGTACACCCTGGCCGGGTCGTGTTCGCCGACTGGCTGCGCGGCTCGGGCCTGCTCGTGGTGGTCGATCACGGCGAAGGCTATTTGAGCCTCTACGCGAACAATCAGAGCCTAGTGAAACGCAAGGGCGACTGGGTGAACCGCGGCGAGGCCTTGGCTAGGTCGGGCGAGAACGGCGGCACGGGGAACCCCGGCATTTATTTCGAAATTCGCCACAACGGCCAGGCCCAAGACCCTGCGCTGTGGTGCGAGGCTCTCTAGCAGGAAAATCACTGGGCCATTGTAGGCGCAGGACAGTTGCATGCTATGCTCGGTGCATTGAGATTATTGCCCCTTAAGGGTTGGTTGAGTTCGGAGGTTTGTCATGAATATGTTTTTGCAGAAGATCCCAACGAAGCGTTTTTGTGTTGGCCTGCTCTGCAGCGCTCTAAGCGCCACTAGCTATGCACAAACCCCCAGCCCAGAAGAGCCGCTACCCCTGCCCTTCGAGGAAGTGCGCATCTTCGCCGAGGCGTTCGACAATATCCGTAACTCCTATGTCCGCGACATCGATGACAAGACGCTCATCGAGTACGCCATCAAGGGGATGCTCTCGGGACTTGACCCACACTCGGCCTATCTGGCGGGCGAGGAGTACGACTCCCTGCAAGAGAACACCCAGGGTCAGTTCGGCGGCCTCGGCATCGAGATCGGCGAACAAGACGGCTACATCAAGATCATCTCCCCCATCGACGACTCGCCGGCCTCGCGCGCTGGCATCCTGCCTGGCGATTTGATCATCGAGCTCGACGGCAAGCCCCTGCGCGAGATGCCCATTAACGACGCGATCAATATGATGCGCGGCGAGATTGGCACCACGATCGATATCGGCATCATGCGCGAGGGCGTACCGGAACCCCTAGAGTTCACCCTCACCCGCGATGTCATTGCCGTGGCCAGCGTGCGCCACCGCGAGCTGGAGCCAGGCTATGAATACCTGCGCATCTCTCAGTTCAAAGTGAACACCGGTACCGAGGTTGAAGAGGCCTTAGCGGAGATTCGCGAGGCGACACCCGACCTAAAAGGCCTAGTATTAGACCTACGCAATAATCCCGGCGGCATTCTGCAGGCTTCCGTGCAGGTCGTGGACGCCTTCATAACCGAGGGCAAGATCGTCTATACCCAGGGCCGCGATAACGAGGTGCAGATGGAATTCTTCGCCGACGCCCAGGACCCAAGCAACGGCGTGCCACTGGTGGTACTGATCAACTCCGGCACCGCCTCTGCGGCCGAGATCGTCTCGGGCGCCCTGCAAGATCATGGCCGTGCCGTCATCATGGGCACGCGCAGCTTCGGCAAGGGCTCCGTGCAGAGCGTGATGCCGATCGCGGAGAACCGCGCCATCAAACTCACTACCTCCCTGTATTTCACCCCCGATGGCCGCTCCATTCAAGCGCAGGGCATTAAGCCCGATATCGAAGTGGAAGAGGCATTGGTGACCCGCGCGACAGGCCGCTCCGGTTATACCGAGGCGGATCTCGAGGGGCACCTACGCAATGGCAACGACCTCGATGACATCGTGCGCGAACCGACCGTGACGGCCGAGCGTGTAGTGCTCAACGACTATCAGTTGCAAGAGGCACTCACGCTATTGCGCGGCTTGAACATCCTCGACTCTGCGCGCAATAAGAAGCGCAATCTAAGCACGCGTATTACCGATGCTAGAGCCCAATAACGAGAAAGCAGATCGAACAGTGAACCAGAACGAAACAGGGCCTCTACCCTTTAAGAAAGAACCTAAATACCAGGACCCTTTCTTAGAGGCTATCAAGAAGAATCCGCGCCCTCTCAGCATGGTCGTGATCGGCATGATTGGCATGCCACTCATACTATTGCTGAGCGGACCGGATCGCGCGCAAACGCCCGAGCAGACGCCCGTTATCGAGAACGCCATAGAAAGAGTGCCCCCTGCCCCGCTAGAGTTAGAAGTCGAGGCCACGCCCGCTAGCGCTAGCGAAGTCGGCAGCGCCCCAGAACCCCAGCCGGGCGGTGCGCCGACGGACGCGCCCGGCCCCTTGCCGTTCCACGAGGACGCAGTCGTCCTCATTCCAAGCCCAGCCCTTGAGACTGCCTTCGTCATGCCACGACGGCCGAGCATCAGTCTAATCATCGACGATATCGGCTACAGCGCCGCGCTTGGCGAGCAGGCGATCGCCCTGCACGGTGCCGTCACTTTCGCAGTGCTCCCGCATACGCCCCATGGCAAAGAGTTGGCCGAGCTTGCCCATAAACAGGGCAAAGAGATCATGCTGCATGCGCCGATGAGCAACCTCGCCAACATGCCCCTAGGGCCAGGCGCACTCACCCCAGAGCTGAGCAAGGAAGTGTTTGTTGCGACGCTCAACGACGACATCGACGCCGTCCCGCATCTTCAAGGTGTCAATAATCACATGGGCAGCGCGCTCACCGAGATGACCATGCCGATGCAGTGGGTGATGGAAGTGCTCAAAGCCCGCGAGTTATATTTTGTGGACAGCTACACCACTGCCAAGAGCGTGGCCGGCAAGATGGCTAGAGATCAACAGATTCCCACCATGACGCGCAACGTCTTCCTCGACAATGTGCAAGCCCATGAAGATATAGATCGTGAGTTCAAAAAATTACTGAAGATGGCCCGAGAGAAAGGCGTCGCCGTGGGTATCGGCCACCCCTATAAAGAGACACTGGCCTATTTAGAGCAGGCCCTGCCTCTATTAGAGGAACAGGGCATAGAGTTGATTACGGCATCGCAGATGATCGAGTTGCAGCGCAGTGCTACAGCCGCATGGTGATGCCTTGCTCGGCCATATACTGCTTGGCCTGCTCTATTGTAAATTCCCCGAAGTGAAAGATACTCGCCGCTAGCACCGCATCCGCATGCCCCTCGACCACACCATCGACCAGATGCTGCAGGGAGCCCACGCCGCCCGAGGCGATAATGGGCACACTGACGCTATCGCTTACCGCGCGGTTGAGCGCGAGATCGAAACCACTCTTGGTGCCGTCGCGGTCCATGCTGGTTAACAGCAATTCGCCGGCGCCGAACGCCACCATGCGCTTGGCCCACTCGATGGCATCGATGCCCGTGGCCTTGCGGCCGCCGTGGGTGAATATCTCCCAGCGATCGCTCTGACCCTGCGCACTCACCCTCTTCGCATCCATCGCCAAGACGATACACTGCGAGCCGAAACGCGCCGCAGCCTCACGCACGAATTCCGGGTTGAAAACCGCCGCCGTGTTGATGGCGACCTTGTCCGCGCCCGCGTTGAGCATGGTGCGAATATCCTCGAGCGTGCGGATGCCACCCCCAACGGTGAGCGGAATGAATACCTGCCCTGCGATGGACTCTACCGTGTGCACGGTGGTCTCGCGGCCCTCGTGGCTGGCGGTGATATCGAGAAAGGTAATCTCGTCGGCACCGGCATCGCTGTAGCGCTTCGAGATCTCCACGGGGTCTCCCGCGTCACGAATGTCGAGGAATTTTACGCCCTTCACTACTCGCCCCTTGTCGCAATCCAGACAGGGAATGATGCGTTTGGCCAATGCCATTGTTTAGCTCCCGCTCTCGTCGCAGTAACGTTGCGCCTGCGCCAAATCCAGCGCGCCCTCATAGATAGCGCGGCCAGTAATGGCGCCCATTATCCCACCGCCAGTGGCGGTCTTGGCGACCGCCATCAAGGCATGAATGTCTTCGATGCGGCTAACGCCACCGGAGGCGATCACCGGGATGCGCGTCGCCTCGGCCAGCGCGACAGTGGCGGGCACGTTGACGCCCTGCATCATGCCATCGCGGGCGATGTCGGTATAAATAATTGCCTCGACACCATCGTCGGCGAAACGCTTGGCCAGATCGATCACATGCACATCGGACACCTTGGCCCAGCCTTCGGTGGCCACCATGCCCTCTGCCGCATCCAGCCCTACGATAATCTTGCCGGGGAATGCCTTGCAGGCCTGGGCGACGAACGCCGGGTCCTTCACCGCTTGCGTGCCGATGATGACGAAACTCACGCCCACGTTTAGGTAGCGCTCGATGGTCGCCAGATCGCGTATGCCACCGCCGATCTGTAGTGGCAAATGCGGATAGGCTTTCGCAATCGCCTGCACCACCTCGCCGTTGACCGGCGTGCCCGCGAAGGCGCCATTCAAGTCGACCAGATGCAATCTGCGAGCGCCCTGCTCCAACCAGTGACCGGCCGTCTTAACTGGGTCGTCGGAGAACACCGTCGAGTCTTCCATGCGGCCTTGCTTGAGGCGTACGCATTGTCCGTCTTTTAAGTCGATTGCGGGGATTACCAACATGAAACTAAACCTTATCGTCTAAAACTAAGAATTTTAACTCTCGCCATTCCAGGCGAGGAAGTTACTCAATAATTGCAGGCCACCGTGCTGGCTCTTCTCAGGGTGGAACTGCACGGCGAACACATTACCCTTGCTCAGGGCCGCGGCGAAGTCGACGCCGTAGTGGGTCATGCCCGCCGCAGTCTCGCTAGGGTCGAGCGTAATATAATAGCTATGCACGAAGTAGAAACGCGTGCCGTCCGCGATGCCAGCCCACAGTGGATGAGCGCTGGTCTGTTGCACGATATTCCAACCCATATGCGGCACCTTCAGCGCCTCGCCATCGCTCTCGCGCAGCACGGGTTTGCCATCCACCTGCCCATTCGCAAACAGTTTGACCTGCCCCTTTACGAGGCCTAGACAATCCACGCCGCCATTCTCTTGGCTACTCTCCATCAAGGCCTGCATGCCTACGCAGATGCCAAGCAGAGGTTTCGTCTGAATGACTTCGGCGACGATCTCATCGATGCCGAGGCGGCGAATCTCCGCCATGCAATCGCGTATGGCGCCGACGCCTGGGAAGATCACGCGGTCAGCCGCGAGGATCGTCTTGGCATCGCTGCTCACGGTGACAGACACGTTCTTGCCGCAGTGCTCTAAGGCTTTCGCCACGGAATGCAGATTGCCCATCCCATAATCGATGACGGCCACTTTATTCATAGTACTAACCTGAGAATACGCTAACGAAGGCGCCGCTAAAGAGCGCCCTTGGTCGAAGGAATGACGTTGCTGGCGCGGGGATCGATCTCGATCGCCATGCGCAGCGCGCGCCCGAATGCTTTGAATACGGTTTCGATCTGATGATGCGAGTTCACGCCGCGCAGATTATCGATATGCAGCGTGACGAGTGCGTGATTCACGAAACCCTGGAAGAACTCATGAAACAGGTCCACGTCGAAGCCACCTACAGCGCCACGGGTGAACGGGATGTGATATTCGAGACCGGGGCGACCAGAGAAATCGATGACGACACGAGACAGCGCCTCGTCCAAGGGCACATAGGCGTGTCCATAGCGGCGAATACCCGTGCGGTCTAGCGCCTTATTAAAGGCCATGCCGAGGGTAATACCAAGGTCTTCCACCGTGTGGTGTGCGTCAATATGCAAATCGCCCACCGCCTTGACGCTGATGTCGATCAGGCCATGACGCGCTACCTGGTCTAGCATATGGTCGAGGAAAGGCAGCCCTGTATCCACCTGGAGCTCGCCGCTACCGTCGAGATTCACAGAGACCTTGATCTGGGTTTCCTTGGTGTTTCGTTCTACTGTTGCTGCACGTGATGACATCGAAATTCCCCGCATAGTCCTGTTTCGCGGCCAACGCCGCCAATATCAGGTGCTGCGCATTATACGGGCAGCGCAGAGGCTTTGAAAGCAAAGATGACCGCTTTCGCCCTAGTCGGGCAATCACTAATAGCGTGATTTCCCCAGCATTTTTGCTTGTTTTCCAATGTGCCACTGCTGCACTTTCAGGTACACTGATTGCCATAGAACGCTCTGGAAATCTCCTCAGCTTTCGTCGCGCCAAGCCACGACACTCCGCCTTAGCCCGAGACCTACAACAACATGATGAAATTGATCAAAATTCTATTCCTGTCTGTAATCAGCCTAGCCCTAATGGCCGTGATCGCCGTGGCACTTGCGTTTTACCTGATCGACCCGTCGCGCTACCGCCCCGCCATAGAGTCCGTTTTTAAGGAGCAGACGGGGCTTGAGCTGAACATCGCCGGCCAGATCGAGTGGGCATTCAACCCTGTGTTTGGCCTTAGCATCAGCGATCTGCGCCTGACCAACCCGGACTCCCCCGCCGAGCTCGCCTCGCTGTCCAACATCGCCATCAAGATCGAGCCAAGAGCCCTGTTCGACGGCCGCCTACAGATGCAGGAGTTCATCGCGCGGGACCTGCACATCAATTGGATCGTCGATGCACAGGGCAATGGCAATTGGCCCTCAGGCACAGACGAGGCGCCGCAAAGTACCCCTAGCGCAAGCGAGAGCGAGAGCGAGAGCGAGAGTTATGACATCTCTGCCGCGATCGCCCAGATCACCGTTAGCAACGCCAGCATCGCCATTCAAGATGCGCAGATGGGCGTGAACAGCAACTTCGAGAAACTCAACTTCAGCAGCCAGAACAGCAATGTGGACAACCGTCCATTCCCATTCGAGCTAAGCTTTGAGCTAACCGACAATATCGCAGAGCGTAATTCCAACGTCAGCATCGCCAGCACCGCAACCGTGGACCTAAACCGCGGCAATGCCCGCCTAGATGACCTGCAGATCAAGCTCAACCCCCTGCAACTGACGGGCAACATCGCCATCGATGATTTCAACGATGCGCTAGCCTGGCGCGGCGAGCTCGCCAGCAACACCTTCGCGCTCAGTGATTTCCTAGACCTGTACGTGCGCACCGAGGAGCAAGCCAGTCAAGCCGCCCTCGGCGAGTACAGCACCGCGGACGACCAGTTCAGCATGAACGTGGAATTCAACGGCAACGACCGCCAGATCAATATCCCCACCCTTGCGATCGCACTAGACGCTATGCGCGTGCGCATCGACGCGGGCTATACCTTCGCGACGGCCAACACCCTCGCTAATCTGCGCTATAACCTCAACACCAATGCGCTGGACCTGAACCGCTATTCCAACAGCGCGGAGCCAGAAGTGGTCGAGGAGGACCCCGAGGCTCCTGGGACTCCCGCTGCACCAACGCCCCCGAGCGCAGCAGCACCGGACATCGAGCTGCCGATCGAGCTACTGCAGAGCATGAATATCCAGGCCAGCCATGTCGTGCAGTCTCTGGCTATCGGCGGGCTGCAGTTCGGCGCCCTAGACGCGGGCCTGACTGTGCAGGGTGGCGTGCTCAATTTCGAGCTGCGTCCCGTGCCCTTCTACTCGGGCCTGCTCAACACCACCATCAACTACAACACCCAAAACAACCCCGCCACGCTGAGCTCGATTAGCTCGGTACGCAACGTGAATGTTGGGCAGCTCGCCGAAGCGCTGCCCTTCGCCGAGTTTGCCCGGGGACGGCTCAGTGTGGAGTCTGTGTACACGCTGCACGGCCGCACCGTCAATCAACTGCTCGATAGCGTCGGTGGCAGCACCAGCTTCAGCCTGAGTGAGAACGCGATCGACATCGGCATCATCAAGCAGCTGTTCTCCTCGATATCCGTGCTCAGCCCCGCCGGTACCGGCGACCTCGCCCAGAGCTGGCCCGACATCGTGCGTTTTAGCAGCTTCGCCGGCAACCTGACGCTCACCGATGGCCTCGACGAGAATCAGCAACTCAATGTGACCATGGATAACTTCGAGATCGCGGCCACAGGCGGCCTAGACCTCAGCGAACAGAGCTTCAACTACGACGCCACGCTGACCGTGTTTGGCCCACCGGCGACCCAGACCATTCCCGTGGCTCCCCTCTACCAGGGCGTTGGCTGGCCCGTGGTCTGTAACGCCCGCTTCGACGCCCCCTTCAGCGAATACTGCGGCCCCGATTTCGGCCGCGTGCGCGAGTTGTTTGTCGATATCTCGCGCAATGAGGTGCAGCGCCGCGTGCAAGACGCCGTTACCGAGCGCGTGCCGGAGGAGTTGCAAGACGCGGCACGCGGCCTGCTCGACCGCTTCCGCCGCTAAGCTCCATGGCTAAACAGACATTCGCGCAACCGGTGCTGGAGTGGTTCGCCCATAGCGGGCGCCACCACCTGCCCTGGCAAGATAGTCCAGACGCCTATCGCGTCTGGATATCGGAGATCATGCTGCAGCAGACGCAGGTGAACACGGTCATCCCCTATTTTCAGACCTTCATGGCGCAATACCCCAATGTCGCCGCCCTAGCCAAAGCCCCCCAAGACGAAGTGCTACACCTATGGACCGGGCTCGGCTACTACGCCCGCGCCCGCAACCTGCATCGCTGCGCGCAGATCGTGCAGGAGCAGCACCACGGCGAGTTCCCAGTCACTGTAGAAGGACTTGTGGCACTGCCTGGCATCGGCCGCTCCACCGCCGGCGCCATCCTGTCCCTGGGCATGGGCATCCGCGCCCCCATCCTCGATGGCAACGTCAAACGCGTGCTGTGCCGCTACCACGCCATAGAAGGCTGGCCAGACCAACCCAGTGTACAGAAGCTGCTGTGGCCCATCGCCGAGGCCGCCACACCCAAGATCCACTTCGCCGACTACACCCAGGCCATGATGGATCTTGGCGCCACCCTGTGCACCCGCAGCAAGCCCGCCTGCGAGCGCTGCCCGCTAAGCCGCAGCTGCCAGGCCCTTGTGAGCGGCCGTGTGGAGGAGTTGCCCCACCGCAAACCCAAGAAGAAACTGCCAAGGCGCAGCACCTATATGCTCATGTGCTGCAACGCCAAGGGCGAGGTATTGTTAGAACAACGCCCCGCCGCCGGGATCTGGGGAGGACTGTGGGGCTTCAAGGAGTTCGAAGCACAAGAAGACTTGGACACCTATACTCGCAACGCCTTCGGAGCTGACATACCCCAGATGGAGATTTGGCCCGTTGTGAAGCACACCTTCAGCCACTTCCACCTCGACATCACCCCAGTATTCATCATGGCCCATCCAAGCCCCGTGGCGGTCATGGAGCCAAAGCCCCAGCTCTGCTACCCTCTGCACTCTATGCACAGCGACAGCGAGCATGCCGTCGGCTTAGCCGCCCCAGTTAAGGCGCTGCTAGCACAACTGCAGCGCAGGCTCGCCAACACCCCTGCCAGCCCCACATAAAGGAAACAGCATGTCCCGCACCGTGTTTTGCCGCAAATACCAAGAACAGCTACCGGGCCTGCCCAACCCGCCCTACCCCGGCGCAAAGGGACAGGATATCTTCGAAAATGTCTCCCAAAAGGCCTGGCAGGAATGGCAGAAGCAGCAGACCATGCTGATCAACGAGAAACAGCTGAGCATGATGAATCCCGAGCACAGAAAGTATCTCCAGGCAGAGATGGATAAATTCCTCTCTAACCAAGATCACGACAAGGCAGAGGGATTTGTACCCCAAGAGTGACACCTTACTCTTGACTCGACATAGCCACTGCGGGTTTAATACGCGCCTTGTCGAAAAGTCGACATTTGTAAGTAGCAACACAGATATGCCCAGATAGCTCAGTTGGGTGGAGGCAAGCGATTTCGAAGCACCGCTTCGAGCGCAGCCGGAACGACAACGATCTGTGATCGTTGGCTGGAATGAGCAGAGGTGCAAAGCAACGCTTTGCCATCTTGCAGGTCGCTCAAAGGTACGTAGAAACAGAGATTTGCCCAGATAGCTCAGTTGGGTGGAGGCAAGCGAATTCGAAGCACCGCTTCGAGCGCAGCCGGAACGACAACGATCTGCGATCGTTGGCTGGAATGAGCAGAGGTGCAAAGCAACGCTTTGCCATCTTGCAGGTCGCTCAGAGCAAGTAGCAACACAGATATGCCCAGATAGCTCAGTCGGTAGAGCAGAGGATTGAAAATCCTCGTGTCGGTGGTTCGATTCCGCCTCTGGGCACCATAATTCCCTTCTAAATCAACGACTTACCTCCGGTTTACACCCCCTCAATTCTATAGCATACTTGTAGCATACTTTCGCTCATGCGAAATAAAATGCGTCACGAGTAATCTGCTATGCACAAAGCTACTCACCAAGTCATACCCAAGCGCTGCTCCTTATATAAGCAAGCACGCAGTGCGCGTTGGTATGCACGAATCAAGATGGATGATGGTACGTGGTATAGAGTCGCAACAAAGGAAGAGGGTATTGAAGCAGCGACAAAACGTGCAATTGAGCTGTACTACGAGATAACAATCAAAGGTCAAAACAACCTCCCCCAAAATACTCGCAGCTTCTCCAGTGTCGCGAAAAGCATCGTCAAAAAGCTTGAAGACTCGCGCGACACCTCTCAGTGGAAACAAACCTACCAAGCGTATATCTACGCTATCAACAAATATCAAATCCCTTACTTCGCTCACTGCAAACTAGACAAGCTAAAAGACAAATACGAAGGCTACGTTGCGTATGTCGCAGAGCAGATTGGCAGAAACCCAAAACAAAGCACCTTAAGCAACCACCACGCAGCTCTCAGACTCATACTAAATGAGGCAGTTGAGCGTGGGTGGACAAACAGCAGCACGCTTCCTGTTATTAAAGCTGTTGGTGGACAAAGCCAACGTCGCCCTACCTTTGAGATGAGCGAGTACCGTTCGCTTACTAAGAAGCTACTGCACTGGAAGACAAAACCAACGCACCGTAAAAAAGACGCAGAGATAAAACTACTGCTCTACGACTATGTACTTATACTTGCCAACAGTGGGATAAGACATGGGCGCGAGGCAATGGAAATCACTTGGAGAAATGTCAGCTTCGATAAAAGCGCAAAAGGAAACGATATTGTCACCATCAATGTCGTTAAGCGAAAAGGAAGGAAGGGAACGGAAGAAAGACGAACAGTGGTTGTGCGTCACAATGACATTAGTGACTTCAAAAAAATACTCACGCGCATCAAGGACAGAAACGCAAAGCTTAAGGATAAATTGCTTGAGGACATTATCAAGCTACGTTTAGATGAGCCACTGTTTGTATTGAGTGATGAGACACAACCCAAAAGACTTGATGGTACGTTTAAGAAATTCCTTATAGATGCTGAATTGCTCGTGGGCGCTGAATCTAAAGACAGAACGCTTTACAGCTTCCGCCACTTCTACGCTAGCCAAGAGCTACTGCGCGAACCACCAATTACGATTTATTTGCTTGCCAAGCAGATGGGAACTAGCGTAAAAATGATTGAGCACCATTATGGGCATATGGAAGCTTATCAGAAAGCAGACAGATTAAGTGGGTGGAAAGATATTGACTAGGTATTCTGACACTGCCCTAGTTAGGGCCCCATCGTCCATACTGCTGCTGGAATGTCGTTTCGAAACGACATTCCAACGAAAGGCAATGCTCTAACCTGTCATGCATAGGCGCTCGCCTCAGGCTATTCAGTATCATTATCTTCTCTGATAGCATGATGTCAGACAGCACATTTATCTAGCTTTTAGATACAGAGTTATTCGGCATGAGCAAAAACAGATACCTACTCTATATTTCACTCCTCTATTTTAAAATCCTATTAGCCACTCCTGCCTATAATAGATATTGTCAGGCAAAAATTGCCAATGATGAATTCGCCGAGAAAGAACTTTTAGATCAACACCCCAACCTAGAAAAGATATGGTTGTTTTGGGGGGATATATATAATTTTGAGAAAACCCCCAATGAGGTGAAATACTTTACACAGTGGTTCGATCAGAATCAGCATCAGTTCTGGGACGTCACTTTTAGCAAGGTAAAATTGATCAGAGAAGGGTCAGTAATTAGAGAGGGGGCAAAAAGAGGGGTCATCTATTGCACTATACCTAAAGGGATTGATGCAAAAATGATATCGCATTTATTTAGGAGAACAGCAGAGCAGATAAAATCAGCAGCAAACAAAGAGGGCGGGGATTATGTGCTTTCTCTCAATAAAGACAATAAAAGCTACACACCTCTAAAAACTCATCAATACGAACGAGCTATAACTGTACTCTACTGGCGAAATTACTTGGACCTCAGCTCAAAAGAAATCATTTTCAAAGCATATAAGTGGAAGACTGTCGCATGGGACAAGTTCAGGACAAAAGTTGATAAGTACCTCAAACTTAGCAACAAGAAGACCCTCAAAGCCCTTGACCTTGATGACCTCCAGACCATTGTAAGAGATATTGACAGACTCCGCGTTCAAGGCGAAATTATCTCCAATAGCATACTCAATGATGAGTTCACATTTCCGGCCTTAGCTAGACCCTTCTAGTGCTTAAGACACTTTTTCCCCGATTTCGGCACTTTTTTTGTCGCGATAACTCCTGCCTGCCTACCGTAGACTTTCCCTCGTTGACGGCAATTACTATCGCCTGCCTTGCATGCGACTCAGTACGCTCAACACGCTCTTTAACAGTCTAATTCTACAACCACAAGATACGTTTGCATGTAACAAAGATGCTTATGTCGCTTTCAGCGGCATATCCAATTTCACAAGCAAAAACTAATCTTCTGTCGGGCTGCTTGTGAAATAAGCTTTGGACTTCCCAGAGTTTACTAG